>JBHYDI010000004.1:0-420394 GCA_051861045.1 Allorhizobium sp. | reverse complement strand
CCCGCCGCTTTGCGGCGACCTCCCCCCTCAAGGGGGAGGTGGAGAGCAGCGCCGCCGGCTTCCGCAACATCACACACATCAACAAGGAGAGACGCCATGGGTGCGCAGAAGGGCAAGGATCTGTTGCTGAAGGTTGAGGATGGGGCGGGGTTTGTGACGGTGGCGGGTTTGAGGGCCAGGCGGCTGGCATTCAATGCGCAGTCGGTCGATGTCACCGATAGCGAGAGCGCCGGTCGCTGGCAGGAGCTGCTGGAAGGGGCAGGCGTGCGCCGTGCGGGGTTGACCGGCTCCGGGCTGTTCAAGGATGCGGCTTCGGATGCGCTTGTCAGGGCTGCCTTTTTTGCCGGGTCGATCCTGAATTACCAGGTGGTGATCCCGGATTTCGGCACGGTGACGGCGCCGTTTCAGGTGACGGCGCTCGATTATGCCGGCAATCACGATGGCGAGGTGACCTTCGAGATCGCGCTGGAATCGGCCGGTGCCGTTTCCTTCGCGGCGCTGTGAGGCGGCCATGCGGGGCTATGAGCGGGATATGCACGAGCCGGTGACCGTGAACCGCGCCAACCGCCATCGCGGCGAGGTGGAGGCGGTGATCGATGGCGAGCGGCGCATTCTGTGTCTGACGCTGGGGGCGCTCGCCGAACTGGAGACGGCGTTTGGGGCAGAGAGCCTGGCAGATCTCGCGACACGGTTTTCGAGCGGCCGGCTGAAAAGCGCCGATCTCACCCGCATCCTCGCCTGCGGGCTTCGCGGCGGGGGCAACCGGCTGTCGGATGCCGATGTGGCGGAGATGGCGGTAGACGGTGGGGTTGCGGGCGCGGCCAAGGTGGTCGGCGAGCTGCTGGCCGTGACGTTTGGGGCGGGGCCGGGTGATGTGGGGGCGGATACTCAGAGAGTTGTTGAGGGCGGCATATCCCCTTGAGGGCCGCAGGCGGGGCGAGGGCAAGGCCGTTTCCTTGGGAAACGACGATGTCGCTGGGGCTTTCCCGTCTGCGGCTTTTACCTGAGGTGTTCTGGCAACTGAGCCTGCCGGAGTTTTCGGCCATGGCGGGGGCGTTCGGACAGCCGGTGGGCTTGTCGCGGCGGGACGTGGAGGCGTTGATGCGAAGGTTTCCGGATTGAGTGCGAGGGCTGCCCCTCATCCCCGGTGCAACACGTTACGCCTAACCTGCTGGCACCTTCTACCCATGAATGGTGGGGGAACCGCACATGGAAGAAAAAGACCCCTCCCACCCCTCCCCACAAGGGGGAGGCTTAACCCGGCCGCGTCGTCGCGTGTTGGAAATGCGCGGTTTGCGCCACGTCCTCTCCTCTTCGTGGGGGAGATGGCCGGCAGGCCAGAGGGGGGTGTTCCATATGCAATCGCCCTGCCGTGAACGGGGAAAGGGAAGGTTCCGCTGGCGATGAAACCACCCTCCCCTTGAGGGGGAGGGTCGGACCGCAGGTCCGGGGTGGGGTGAGCGCGTCTGGCTGCCGAGCGATCTATGACCTTGGTCACCCCCTCCCGCCGCTTCGCGTCGACCTCCCCCCCCCTCAAGGGGGAGGTGGGTGGCTGCTCGCCGCGGCTTCACTTTACCCTCATCCTGAGGTGCCCCTGCGGCAGCAGGGGCCTCGAAGGAGCCGTTTGTGCCTGCACTGGTGGCCTCGGCCCTTCGAGGCCCTCGCGGAGCGAGGGCACCTCAGGGTGAGGCGAAACCTAAGGGGCGGATCATTGCCCTCGTGCCTTCCATGAAAGGAATATCCCATGAACGACGACGATACGCTGGCGCTATCAGTCGATCTCGATGGTGCGCAGGCACTCGCGGTGCTGGACGATCTCGAAAGCCGCTCGGCGAGTTTTGGCCGGGCGCTGACCTCGGCCTTGCGCGGCGCCACGACCGGCGGCAAGGGGCTGGAGGAGGTGCTGCGCAGCGTCGGCTCGCGGCTGACCGACATTGCCTTGTCGGCGGGGCTGAAGCCGCTCGAAGGGCTGCTCGGGGATGCGGCGGAGAGCCTGATCGGCAGCCTGAGCGCCGGCTTCGACAAGGTGTCCGGTGCCGGCGTGACCGCCTATGCGAAGGGCGGTGTGCCGGGCCGGGTCGTGCCCTTTGCCGATGGCGGGGTGGTGGCGGCGCCGACCTACTTTCCGATGTCTGGCGGGACAGGTCTGATGGGCGAGGCGGGGGCGGAGGCGATCCTGCCCTTGAAGCGCGGCGCCGACGGAGCGCTCGGCGTGGCGGCCGAAGGGGGCGGTGCTGCGACCGTCATCCATTTCCAGGTGACGGCGAGTGATGCGGCGAGTTTTGCGAGAAGCGAAGGGCAGATCACGGCGATGCTGGCACGCTCAGTCGGGCGCGGGCGGCGGGGGCTGTGAGGTGGTAGAAGCCCCACATCCCCGGTGCAACACGTTGCACCTGAGCCCTTCGGGCAACCGGTCGGCGCGAGCGACCCGCGAGACAAATGGCGACGCGCTCCTGCAGAGAGCCCGCGTGACCTTACCTCGACGAAACGCATCTTCACAATTCCATCGAACGGAGGCGGGTATGGCCTTTCATGAACAGCGTTTTCCGCTGCGGCTGTCGCTGACAACGAGCGGTGGGCCGGGGCGGCAGACGGATATTGTGTCGCTCTCCAATGGGCGCGAGGCGCGCAATCGGCGTTGGCGGTTTTCGAGGCGCAAGTATGATGTCGGGACTGCGGTGCGCTCGGTGGCGGATCTCTATGCGGTGCTGGAGTTTTTCGAGGCGCGCGGCGGGCAGCTGCATGGCTTTCGCTTCCGCGATCCGGTGGATTTTTCCTCGGCGCGTCCGGGCGAGGCGGTGACGCCGCTCGACCAGTTTCTCGGGACCGGTGACGGCGAGACGGCGGTCTTTCAGCTGGTGAAGGGCTATGGCGACGGCGCGGCCGTGGAGCGGCGGCCGGTGGTGAAGCCTGTGGCGGGGTCGGTGCGGATTGCGATCGATGGCGTGGAGGTAACGGAGGGTTTCTCGGTCGATGTGACGACCGGGATCGTCACTTTCGCCGTCGGGCATGTGCCGGAAGAGGGCGCGGAGATCCGCGCGGGTTTTGATTATGAGGTGCCGGTGCGGTTCGACACCGACCGGATCGAGATCGATCTCGAAGCCTTCAGGGCCGGGCGCATTCCTTCCATTCCGCTGATCGAGGTGATCCCATGAAACGGCTTCCGCAAGCGCTGGCCGACCATCTGGCGACGGGCGAAACGACGCTGTGTCGTGCCTGGCGGGTGACCTGCCGCGATGGCTTCAGGCTGGGATTCACCGAGCATGACCAGAAGCTGACATTCGACGGCACGGTGTTTGAGCCTGGCACCGGATTTGCGGCGACCGAGGCGAGTGTGGCGAGCGGGCTTTCGGCGCCGGGCACGGAAGTGCGCGGCGGCTTTTCGAGTGACGCGATCACGGAGGCGGATCTGGCGGCCGGGCGTTATGACGGCGCGCGGGTCGAGCTCTTTCTCGTCAACTGGCAGGCAGCGGACGAGCAGCACGCGCTGATGTCGGTGCAGGAGATCGGCGAAGTGAGCCGGGCAGGGCCGGGGTTTTCGGCGGAGCTCAGGAGTTTTGCCCATCGCCTGCAGCAGCCGGAGGGGCGGGTCTACAACAGGCGCTGCGACGCCGATCTCGGGGACAGCAAGTGCCGGGTGGATATGAGCGTGGCGAACCGGAGGGTGACAGGTCTTGTTGCCGAGGTGCTTTCGGCCGACCGGCTGACGGTGTCGGGGCTGCCGGATTCGCCGGAGGGGCATTTTCGATTGGGGCATCTTCGCTTTGATCAGGGCGTGCTTTCGGGCCGGCGGCTGGCGATCGAGGAGAGCGGGGCGGTGACCGGTGGCCTCGTGACGCTCCGGCTCTGGCTGCCGCTGGAGGCGCGGCCGGCAGAGGGCGATGCCGTGACGCTGACGGTCGGTTGCGACAAGAGTTTTGCCACCTGTCGAGAGAAGTTCGGCAATCAGCTGAATTTCCGCGGTTTTCCGCACATGCCGGGCAGCGACTTTGCCTATTCCTATGTGAGCGGCGACAGCACCCATGATGGCGGGGTGCTGTTTGGGTGAGGCTTGCCATACCCTCCCCTTGAGGGGGAGGGTCGGACCGCAGGTTGAGGGGCGGTGAACAGAACAGCCCCTCATCCGCCCCTTCGGGGCACCTTCTCCCCGCAGGCGGGGAGAAGGCCAAGACGGCCGATGCTCGTACCTCCCTCTCCCCGCTTGCGGGGAGAGGGTAGGGTGAGGGGCCAGAGCCTCAGATATCCAAGAGGCGGCGCTCTGAGAAATTCCATCGACGAAGATTTCGCACCTTCGAGGCTCTCGCGCGGCGAGGGTGACTCAGGGTGATCAGACTACGAAATGCCCTCTTCCCCCAAGCATGAAAGGACTGCCCCATGAAGATCATCTGCCCCGACGGAGACGGTTATTCCTACTATGTCCAGGCGGTCGACGAGAGCCGATACGCAAGGGCGAACGGTGTCGAGACATTCCTGGTCAAGGCCGGCGACTACTGGAACGGGCCCGATGGCAGCGATGCGCTGAATTATCGGGAGCGCTGCGAGGCGCGGGCGACGACGGAGGATGCTGTCGGTTCCACCTGGCGCTACGCCTTTCACCTGAAGATCCCCGAGGACTATCCGGAATTCAGCCCGAAACAGACGCTCGGGCAATGGCATAACGGGTCCTATGACAGCGTCTTCAACCGTTACGAGGAGGGCGTTTTCACCATCTGCCTGAACAACAAGGAGACCGGCGTATTCGACGAGACGCCTGTGACCGTGACCAAGGGCGTGTGGAATACCTTCAGCTATAGCTTCACCTGGCATGCGACGGCGGGCGCGGTAACCGCTTCCGTCAACGGGCGGACGGTGCTGAGACGCAGTGGCTTCGCGCTTCTGCCGGCGGCGACGAGTTCGGTCTATTTCAAGTATGGCATTTATCGCAACATGCAGGCGGGTCTGGTAGGGCCGGACCAGCAGGTGAGCTATCGACGGGTGAGCCGGGCTACGGGGTGAGGGCCGGGGACTTGCGAACACCCTCCCTTGATGGGGAGGGTCGGACCGGAGGTCCGGGGTGGGTGAGCTTGCGCTTTAAGGGATCACCCCCACCCGCGCGTTCCGCGCGACCTCCCCCTCAAGGGGGAGGTGGTGGCTGCAGGCAATCCGCCCTCATCCGGAGGTGCCCCTGCGCGAGCAGGGGCCTCGAAGGATCCTGTTCCTGGCCTCGACCCTTCGAGGCCCTCGCAAAGCGAGGGCACCTCAGGGTGGGGGGAAATGTTGGCGAGTGTCGGCGCAACGCCGCGCTTCGCCTCAATCTCCCGGGTCTGCCTCGATCGGAAGATCCGGCGGGCGCATGCGTCCGTGACGGATCGTGACAAGGACAATGCGGTCCGGTTCGATCGTGTAGTCGAGCAGATAATCGCCGGTGACAAAAGTTCGGCTGCCAGGAATGGGCAGGCTGCGAGCCACGGGGCCCGCCTCAGGATGGGCACCGAGCAGAAGCCTTGCATCAGCGATGCGTGCGGCGAAGTTTCTGGCCGCCGAAGGGCTACGCTGTTGCAGGTATTGCATCTCCGTTCGAAGCCAGCGCGCTGCCGATTTCGAAAGGATGACGCGCATCAGGCCACCTTGTTGGAAGCAATGCGTTTCAGGTCTTCGAGGACCTCATCCAGATCTTCGGTTTCGCCGGCGGCGACCTCGGCAAGGCCCTGCTTGTAAGCGAGGATCTCCGCGCCTTCCTGCTGGAGATAGGTCCTGAGCGCGCGCACGATCACCCAGCTGCGTGAGCGCTCGGTGGCCTGCGCGATCGTTTCGATATCAGCGAGGACATCCTCGGGTATGCGAAGCGTAATCGGATCAGACAGAGTAGGCTTGGTCATCGTGAGCCTCCGGACGGTCGGTAATACAGCGTAATACGAATCGGCCGCAGGGTGAAGGGGAGACCCGCGAGGCGAGGTCACCTTCATTCTGAGGTGCCCCTGCGCGAGCAGGGGCCTCGAAGGATCCTCTTGATCGGAGGTCTTGCCCCTCATCCGCCTGCCGGCACCTTCTCCCCGCTGGCGGGGAGAAGGCCGAGACGGCCAAGCTCGCGCCTCCCTCTCCCCGCCTGCGGGGAGAGGGAGGGTGAGTGGCAAAGGCCGCTAGGGGCGGGTGGTGGCATTCTTTGCCACTGAGCCCCGGCCCCCGGCTCGGCGCATGCATCTCAGATTACCAATCCTCACCTCCCAACCCGGAGCCTCCCATGTCCGTCAACGCAGAGGTCCTGGCGATTGCCGGGACCTGGATCGGTACGCCCTATCGGCATCAGGGGGCGGTGAAGGGGGTGGGGTGCGATTGTCTGGGGCTCGTGCGTGGGATCTGGCGGGAGCTTTATGGGACGGAACCGGAGGTGGTGCCGGCTTATGCGGCTGATTGGGCGGAGCGGGCGGGCGAAGAGCGGTTGATGGCGGCGGCGGGGCGACATTTCGTGGATGTGCCGTCGTTCGGAGAGAGCCTGCCGGGCGATCTGGTGCTGTTTCGCTTTCGGCCGCATCTGGCGGCGAAACATGCGGGGATTTTGGCGCGGCTGCCGGTGGAGAATGGCGACCTCGAACGCCGCGGTGGCGGTTGTGGCAGGGGTAGCGCTTACGGTGGTGACGGGAGTGACGATCACCGGCGCGGGCCGCCGCCCGATGCCTTCATCCATGCCTATGAACAATCCGCCGTGACGCTGTCGGCCCTCGTGCCCGGATGGCGGCGCAGGATTGCGGGCATCTATCGATTTCCGGAAAGGGTCTGACCATGGCGACCATTGTTCTGCAGGCGGCGGGGGCAGCCCTTGGGTCGGTCTTCGGGCCGGTTGGTGCGATCCTCGGGCGGGCTGCGGGGGCACTTGCCGGCAGCATGATCGACCGTAGCCTCCTCGGAGGCACGCGGGAGGTGAACGGGGCGCGGCTCTCTTCGGCAAGGCTTGCGGGTGCAAGCGAGGGCACTGTTATCCCGAGGCTCTACGGGACGGCGAGGCTCGGCGGCACGCTGATCTGGGCGACGCGTTTCGAGGAGGAGACGGTGACCGAGCGGATGGGCGGAAAGTCCTCCGGCGGCACGCGCACGACGACCTATCGCTATTATGCCAATCTGGCACTTGGGCTTTGCGAAGGGCCGATCGCCGGCGTGCGCCGGGTCTGGGTCGACGGGCGGGAACTCGATACGACCGAGATCGAGATGCGGGTATACAGCGGGACGGAGAGCCAGCCGGTTGATCCGTTGATTGCGGCGAAGCAGGGCGGGGACCGGGCGCCGGCTTATCGCGGGCTGGCGTACGTGGTATTCGAGCGGCTACCGCTCGACGATTTCGGCAATCGTATTCCGCTTATTCAGTTCGAGGTGATCCGGCCAGTAGGGGCGCTGGAGGAGAAGATCCGGGCGGTGACGATCATTCCGGGCGCGACCGAGCACGGTTATGCGACGACGCGCGTGTCTGACGCGCCGCGCGAGGGGGAGAAACGCTGGCTGAACCGCAATACGCTTGTCACCGCGACCGACTGGCAGGCCTCGCTGGACGAACTGCAGGCGCTTTGCCCCAATCTGGAGAGCGTGGCGCTGGTTGTCGCCTGGTTCGGCACTGATCTGAGGGCCGGCGACTGCCGGGTGCTGCCCGGCGTCGAGGTGGGCTATCGTCGTGAGGAGAGCCGAGCGTGGAGTGTGGCGGGGATTTCGCGTGATAGCGCCTATGTGGTGTCGAGCCATTCCGGTGGTCCCGCCTATGGCGGATCGCCTGATGATCAAAGCGTGACCGAGGCCATCCGGGACTTGAGGGCACGCGGCTTGAAGGTGACGCTCTATCCCTTTGTTCTCATGGATATTCCTGCAGGCAATGGACTGGCCGATCCCTATGGCGGGACCGAGCAGGCAGCCTATCCCTGGCGGGGGCGGATTACCGCCTATCCCGTGAGTACCGACAAGACGGCGGCGGCGCGGGCTCAAGCTTCGACATTCGTCACACGCAGCGAAGGCTATCGGCGGTTCGTGCTGCATTATGCGTCGCTTGCGGCCTCGGCCGGCGGGGTGGACGGGTTTCTGCTGGGCTCGGAGCTGAAGGGGCTGACGACGCTGCGGGATGAGGCGAATGCCTTTCCCTTTGTCGAGGCTCTGGTGGCACTGGCCGGCGAGGTGCGCGGCATTCTGGGTGGCGTGACAGCGATTTCCTATGGGGCGGACTGGAGCGAATATTTCGGCCATCAGCCCGCGGACGGGTCAGGCGACGTCTTCTTCCATCTCGACCCGCTCTGGGCGAGCCCGGATGTCTCGGCCGTCGGCATCGACAACTACATGCCGCTCGCGGACTGGCGGGATGCGGATCTGGAGGAGGTAAGTCCCGACGGGTTTTCGGGTGCTGACGATGCCGGGAGCTTTGCCCGCATGCTGACGGCCGGCGAGGGCTTTGACTGGTTCTATGCCAGCGACGCGGACCGGCAGGCGCGGGTTAGGACGCCGATCACCGATGGCGCCTATGGCAAACCCTGGGTTTTCAGGTTCAAGGATCACGAAAGCTGGTGGGGCAACCGTCACTACAACCGAATCGGCGGTGTGGAGCAGGTGAGCCCGACGGCATGGGTGCCTCAGATGAAGCCCTTCTGGTTTACCGAACTCGGCTGTGGGGCGGTCGATAAGGGGGCGAACCAGCCGAATGTCTTTGTCGACGCCAAATCGGCGGAGAGCGGCAGGCCGTATTTCTCGGTGGGTGCGCGCAGCGACAGCCAGCAGCGGCGGTTTCTGGAGGCGCATCTGGAGCATTGGCAGGGCGGTGACGCACCTGATGGCATGGTTGATCCCGCAGGCATCCATGTCTGGACCTGGGATGCGCGGCCTTATCCGGCCTTTCCGCAGAATGCGGGGCTCTGGGCCGACGGGCTGAACTGGCGGACGGGGCATTGGCTGAATGGACGGCTGGGGACTGCGACGCTGGCCGACACCATCGCGGCGATCCTGCGGGATCACGGCTTCGACGACTTCGATGTATCGGAGGTGGCGGGGGATCTCGGCGGCTATGTGAAGGGCGATCTGACCTCGGCGCGCGACCTGATCGAGCCGCTGATCGAGTTGTTTCAGATCGATGTCATCGAGGATGGCGGGCGGCTGAAGTTTCGCACGCGTCCGACGGCGAGCCTGCCGGCACGCGAGATTGGGGTGCTGGTCGACCTCGCCGACCAGCCGCTTTGGAGCGAGACACGCGGCCATGACAGCGACTTTGCTTCGGAAGCCTTGGTGACCTTCTACGATCCGGCAGCCGATTACGTTGAGGCGAGCGTGCGCTCGCGCAAGGTGGAGGCGGCGACCGAGCGGCAGCTTGCCCGCGACCTGCCGGCGGCGATGCCGGAAGAGACGGCGCTGGCCGCTGCCGAGAGCTGGCTGCGCGACAACCGGCTGGCGCGGCGGACCCTGCAGCTGGCGCTGGGGCCGGACGAGATCGCGGTGGAGCCGGGAGATGTGTTGCGCTTCCCCGAAGGGCCGGAGGGGCGTTTTCTCGTGCAGGCGATCGAGGACGGCTTCGAGCGGCGGCTGACGCTGCGGGCCTTTGCCGGGAATGTGTCGGCGCCTGTTAAAGCGGTGGAGCCGGAGCGGTTGCCGGATGGCGGCGGTGCCCAGGGTTTTGCGCCTGTGGTCAGCTTCCTCGATCTGCCGAGGCTGGAGGGGACGAGCCATCTGGGCGATGCCAGCGTGGCGGCTTTTGGCCGACCGTGGCGCAGGCTTGCGGTGTCTAGTTCGCCGGAGACAGAGGGCTACCGTCTCAGGCTGACGCTGGACCGGCCAGCGACGATCGGACGGCTGGTGGAGCCGCTGGCACCGGGTCCGATCGGGCGGTTCGATCCTGCGAATGTCCTGGAAGTTGACCTGTTGGGTGGAGCCTTTTCATCCGCGAGCCGGACCTCGGTGCTGTCAGGCGCGAACCGGCTGGCGGTGCGGGCGCAGAATGGTGGCTGGGAAGTGCTGGGTTTTGCCGAGGCTGCGGAAGTGGCGGCAGGGCGCTTCCGCCTGACCGGGTTGTTGCGCGGGTTGGGCGGGACCGAGGATGCGACGGCGGCAGGGGCGGCTGGCGGCGCGGAAGTCGTGCTGCTCGACGGGGCGGTGCGGTCGCTTGGGCTTGTGAACGCCGAGCGCGGGGCGGCGCAGAACTGGATTCTCGAACCCATGGGGCTGGTGACCGAACTGTCCGGGCCGTTTGTCTTCGATGGCGGGTTGCGGGCGGAGACGCCGCTTGCGCCGGTGCATGCGCGCGTGGTGCGGCAGGCCTCGGGAGATATGCGGATCTCCTGGATCAGGCGCAGTCGGATCGAGGCCGATGCCTGGGCGGAAGGAGAGGTGCCGCTTGACGAGGCGGAGGAGCGCTACCGGCTGGAGATCCTGAACGGGAGTGCCGTGCTGCGTCTGGTCGAGGTTGGCGTGGCGAGCTTTACCTATCCGGTGGCCGACGAACTGGCCGATTTCGGCGGGGCGCAGACGGTGCTTGGCATTCGCTTGCGCCAGCTCGGGCGCTTGGCGGCAGGCCTGCCGCTGGAAGCAGTCATTGCCATCAACGGATGAACAACGAAGAGGAGTAAGACATGCTGGATATGAAACCCTGGTACCAGTCGAAGACCGTCTGGGGCGCGTTGATTGCGATTGCGTCCCCGCTGCTCGGTCGAGCCGGGCTGGAGGTGGGCGGTGCCGAGCAGGCGGAAATCGCGGACGCATTGACGACACTCGCCGGCACTGTCGGCGGATTGCTGGCGCTCTATGGGCGGCTGACCGCGACGAAGGGGGTCGGTGGGTGAGGTGAGGGCCTAGCTCTTTACGAAGTAAGGAATTTCCATTACCTTCCTCGCAAATCTAAGAGGCAGGTGGCATGAACAAGATCTTGCGCAAGGTGAGCACGATCACCGAAAAGGGGCAGACCACCATTCCGAAACCCATTCGCGATGCCCTTGGCGTTGGATATGGCGGCCGGATAGCCTTCAGCTTGGACGAGAAGAATCGCGTCTTTGTCGAGCGCGACGACCGAGAAGACGGAGATCCGGCGCTGGACGGGTTTCTTGACCTCCTCGCCCGGGATATGGCGGCGCGGCCGGAAAATGCGTTCGTCGAAATACCGACCGGCCTGCGCGACCGGATCGCAGCGCTGACGGACGGTGCGGATATTGACCTCGACGCCCCGATCGAAGGCGAGGTCGAGCTTTGAGATGGAAACTGTCCATGGCTGGATTATCCGTGCACACCCGCTGTTTCTCGATCAGCTTGAGCGCCTGACTTCGACCGTCGAACGGGACGCAAGTAGGAAGCCCGACTCGTTTCGCAGCAGCGCGAATTTCAAGCTGCTGGTCGCGCTGCAAAAGCTGATGTCGGAAGTGATACCGGCCGATCCAACGTCGCCCGCGTTTCGCCAGGGCGGGACATTGGGTCCGGAGCGCAAGCATTGGTTTCGGGCCAAGTTCGGCAATGGACGGTTTCGTCTGTTCTTCCGCTATAATTCATCGGCGAAAGTCCTTGTATTTGCGTGGGTAAACGATGCGGATTCGCTTCGGACCTATGGGTCGCGCAGCGATGCCTATGCCGTGTTCCGGGCGATGCTGGAGGATGGAAATCCGCCGGACAGCTGGACAGAACTGCTCAACGCTGCGAGCAGCGATGCGGCAATCCGGCGTCTGGAAGCTATGGACGATCGCTCGTCGAAGCTGGCGCGTGGCGATTGACCGCAGCTGGGTTTATGCGCCTTTCCCCAGCCGATGACCGAGCATTCATTTGCCATTCAGACGCCTTGCGGTACATAATTTGCCTAGAGTGGACGTCATCCAAGAAGAAGCAGCAATGGCATCTTTCATGAAATACACGGGCCTGGCGCTGGCCTTGACCGTGGCGGCTTTGCCGGTGGGCGGGAGCGATGCCGTGGCGGCGGATTGCCGGGCGGCGGCGGCGCGCGTCGTGGCAGAGGTCGGCGGGCAGTTGCTTTCCGTACACGAATCGGGCGGTGAATGCGTGATCGTCGTGCTCGTTCCCGGCAATGGCAGCGAGCGTCCGCGCAAGGTCACGATGCGGGTCGCCGAGTGAGCGGCCGCAGGGACTGAAGAGCTCTCCGCACCGAGGGGTGAACCATATGCGCATTCTCGTCGTCGAAGACGATGTCAATCTGAACCGCCAGCTCGTCGAGGCCCTGCAGGAAGCGGGTTATGTCGTCGACAAGGCCTTTGATGGCGAGGAAGGCCACTTCCTTGGCGACACTGAACCCTATGACGCCGTGATCCTCGATATCGGTCTGCCGGAAATGGACGGCATTACCGTTCTCGAAAAATGGCGCGCCGCAAGCCGGGTGATGCCGGTGCTGATCCTGACGGCCCGCGATCGGTGGTCGGACAAGGTGGCCGGCATTGATGCCGGGGCCGACGACTATGTGACCAAGCCGTTCCATGTCGAGGAAGTGCTTGCCCGCATCCGCGCGCTGATCCGTCGTGCGGCAGGCCATGCGTCCTCCGAGATCGTCTGCGGACCCGTGCGCCTCGATACCAAGAGTTCGAAGGCGACCGTCGAGGGCGTGACGCTGAAGCTCACCTCGCACGAATATCGACTGCTCTCCTATCTGATGCATCACATGGGCGAGGTGGTCTCGCGCACCGAACTGGTCGAGCATCTCTACGACCAGGATTTCGACCGCGATTCCAACACGATCGAGGTCTTTGTCGGGCGCCTGCGCAAGAAGCTCGGCGTTGACATGATTGAAACGGTCCGCGGCCTCGGCTACCGCATTCAAGCCCCCGCGAAATGAAGATCCGCTCGCTCACTGCGCGCGTCCTGCTGCTTGCGACCCTCTGGTCTGCACTCGGTCTGGTCACGATCGCGGTGGCGATTTCCGCCCTGTATCGCCAGGGCGTTGAGCGCGGCTTCAACAACCTCTTGCGCGCCCAGCTTTATAACGTCGTCAACTCCGTCTCGATCGGCGATGGCGACAGCCTGACCGGCTCGCCGGCCCTTGGCGACCTCCGGTTCTCGCAGCCAGAGACCGGCTGGTACTGGCTGGTCGAGCCGCTCGGCAATTATGCGACGGCACCGCTTGCGTCTGCTTCGCTGGGCGTGGCCAATCTCGCCGTGCCCGATGTCGAGGAAACGCCCTTCGACCAGAATTACGAGCGCTATTACGAGATGACCGACGATGTCGGCAACCGGATCCGCATTGCGGAGACGGAAGTGGTGCTCGACGACCAGGGACGGGCGGCGCGCTTCCGGGTCTCCGGAAATCTGCAGGTCATCGAGGACGAGATCACCTTCTTCACCAGCCGGCTCTATAGTGCACTTGCCGTGGTCGGCATCGGCGGCTTGATCGTCAACGGTCTGGCCATTCTCTACGGTCTGAAGCCGGTCGACCGCGCGCGCCGCGGGCTGGAGCGCATCCGGCGCGGCGAGGCAGAGCGGATCGAGGGCGATTTCCCGCGCGAGATCATGCCGCTCGCCAGCGAGATCAACGCGCTGATCGACAGCAATCGCCGCATCGTCGAGCGCGCCCGCATGCAGGTCGGCAATCTCGCCCATTCGCTGAAGACGCCGATTGCGGTGCTGCTCAACGAGGCGCGCACGCTCGACAAGACCCATGCCGAGGTGATCGCAGCCCAGGCCGAGGCCATGCAGGCGCAGGTGACCTCCTATCTGAACCGAGCCCGCATTGCCGCCCAGCGCGACAGCGTGCTCGCCCGCACAGAAGCCCAGCCGGTGCTGGAACGTCTGGTGCGCGTGATGCGCAAGCTGAACGGCGAGGTGGCCTTCGAACTCGAGGTCGCGCCGGATCTGACCTTTGCCATGGAGCAGCAGGACGTCGAGGAAGTCGTCGGCAATCTCCTGGAAAACGCGTCCCGCTTTGCCCGCACCAAGGTCGTGACCAAGGTGACGATGACGACACGCGAGGACGACGCCACGGATGGACGGCGCGGCTGGATCGAGGTCGTGGTGGAAGACGATGGACCGGGGCTGGCACCCGAGCAGATCGGCGAGGCGCTGAAGCGCGGCCGCCGGCTCGACGAGAGCAAGCCGGGAACGGGCCTTGGTCTCTCCATCGTCAAGGAGATTTCCGGGGAATATCAGGGCGCATTCGGCCTGTCGCGGGCAGGGATCGGCGGACTTCGCGCACAGTTGATCCTACCGGCTGTGACGAAGGACACTGCGTGATTGATTTTCCTGTGAAATTACATAGGTGTATAGGACTGATTTCGGCGCGCCGGCGATGCGCGCTTCCGAAAGCGGGACAGGCGCCTGACGGCGGCAACAATTGACGGCACTTGGAACGGTCTTATGGGTGTGAAGCGCTTCGGAATACTGGCAGCCACCGCTCTGGTGTCGCTCGCGCTTGCGGGCTGTACCACCTCGGGCGGCGGACGCACCGCGACCGCCAAGGCCAATTCCGCCGTCTATATCGCAGCCCTGCAGGGCGGTATCGTCGCACGCACGGGCGTGAAACTGTCGCGCAGCGAAACCCAGCGGGCGCTCGAGGCCGAATACCGGGCACTGGAAGCAGCCCCTGGCGGCCAGCCCGTGACCTGGGCCGGCGGCGAGGTGCGCGGCGAGGTCGTCGCAGCAGCACCCTATCAGGTTGGCCAGCAGAATTGTCGCCAGTTCACCCACAAGGTGGTGAGCGGTGGTCGCGAATTGCAGGCCCGCGGTGCGGCCTGCCGCAATCCGAACGGCACCTGGACGCCGCTCAGCTGAGGCTTCGGTGGAGCCGCATCTTTGCGAGTTGCCTTGTAGCCCAGTCATCTGATGGATCTTTCCAAAGTGTCTGCTCTGGCGTACACTTCAGGCATGACGCGCTTTGAGATCGAGGTGTATCTGACGGAAGATGGCGAGGCGCCTTTTCAGGCATGGCTCGATGCAATCGCCAGTTCTGAAATCAGAACCCAAATCTTCGCCCGCATCCGCCGCGCATCCTTGGGCAATTTTGGCGATTGGAAACCATTGGCGGGTGCGCCTGGGATTTTCGAGATGCGTATCCATGCCGGATCCGGTTACCGCGTATTTTACACGGTCTTCGGCAATACGGTGGTGTTGTTGTTGGCGGGCGCGACGAAGAAGGATCAGAGGCGGACGCTCGAAAAAGCCAAGGTCTATCTGGATGACTATCGCAAGAGGATGAAACCGTGAACAAGCCGAGCAGACCGTTCGATTTCGACCGCTATGAAGAACTGTTGCGGGACCCGGAGAACGCGGCCATCTATCTGGCGGAGTTTCTTGAAAGCGGTGACATGGAGCTGTTTCAGGAAGCCCTCCGTCACGTTGCCAAGGCACAGGCCGGCGGACTGGCCGGGGTCGCCGAACAAGCGGACCTAAACCGGGGCAGTCTCTACAAATCGCTGTCGAAGGACGGCAAGCCTCAGTTTGAGACGCTCGCCAAGATTCTGGCTGCTATGGGACTGCAGTTTACCATCACGCCGGCGCACCAACAGTCGTGAACGGTTTCCCCACTTGACTTGGGTCAAGGCTGGGCAGGTTATGGCGGCCTAGAGAATTCTTGCGGCCAAACGCCTCAACTTTCCGTCAGGGGGTGTTTGACTGTTGGAATGCACCCGTCCTTGACGTAATTGAGTTTCATGTTGTTCTGGATCATCTCCGCCCTGCTGACGGTCATTGTTGCCGTCGTCCTGCTCTCCCCCCTGCTGCGGGCTTCGGCCCGGGCGACACGCTATGATGAAGGCGAGGCGGCGGTCTATCGCGACCAGCTGCGGGAGCTGGAACGGGACAAGGCGGGAGGCCTGATCTCAGCCGAAGATGCCGACTATGCCCGCGCCGAGATCGGACGCCGGCTGCTGGCGATTGCCGGTCGCGAAAAATCAGGCGGCGAGGGCGATGAACTGGCGTCGGAAGCGGCAGTTGGCGGGCGCTCCAAGCGCCGGCGTTATACCTTCTCCCAGGCCTTCATTCTCCTCTGTCTTCCCGTCATAGGGCTTGCCGGCTATCTCGAAATCGGTAGCCCCGGAACGCCGGACGCGCCGCTGGCCGCGCGCATCGAAAATCCGGGTGATGATGTCGATCTGCTGGTCGCCAAGGTCGAGCAGCATCTGGCGGGCAATCCCGGCGACGGCAATGGCTGGAACGTGCTGGCGCCCGTCTATTTCCGCATCGGCCGACTTGATGATGCCGAGCTTGCCTACCGCAATGCCATCCGTATTCTCGGCCCCGATGCCGAGCGCATGAATGGCCTCGGCGAAACGATTGTCGTGCGCAATGACGGGATCGTCACCGATGATGCCCAGATGGCCTTTCAGGCAGCGCTGAAGCTCGAGCCGAACAATCCGCGCGCCGACTTCTATCTGGCGCTGGCGCTCGAGCAGTCTGGCCGCCGCACCGAGGCGCTGGCCGCCTTCCAGGCAATTGCCGCCGCCTCGCCGCCGACCGCGCCCTGGATGGCGCTGGTCAACCAGCACATTGCGGCCAACAGCACCGGCGTGCCGCTCGCCAATGCGCCGGCGATTGCTGCGGCACCGCCACAGGCACCAGCCGCCGCCAATCCGGCAGCACCGGGCAACCCTTCCGCAGACGACATTGCCAATGCGCAACAGATGTCAGAGGCCGATCGCGGCGAGATGATCCGCGGCATGGTGGCGAGCCTCGATGCGCGCCTGAAGGAAGACCCCAACAATTTCGAAGGCTGGATGCGGCTTGTCCGCTCCTATACCATGCTCAAGGATAAGCAGAAGGCGGAAGCCGCGCTGCAGGATGGCCTTAAAGCCTTCCCGGCAGATGGCGCCGAGGGCCAGCAATTGCTTGCGATGGCAAAAGAGCTCGGCCTTGATGTCGAGGAGGTGAGCCAATGACCCGCAAACAGAAACGCCTCGCGGTGATTGCCGGTGGCATGGGTTTCATTCTGACGGCGGTGCTTTTGGTGATGTTCGCCTTCGGCCAGTCTATCGCCTATTTCTACGTTCCGGGCGATCTCGCCAAGGCAGACCTGCAGCCGGGCACCCGCATCCGTTTGGGCGGACTGGTGGAAACGGGCTCGGTGGTGCGGGGCGAAGGCTCGACGATTACCTTCACCGTGACGGATACGCTGAGCGAGCTGCCGGTCACCTATACCGGCATTCTCCCCGACCTGTTCCGTGAGGGGCAGGGGGTGGTGGCGGAAGGGCGCTTCGAAGGCATCGACAAGGTCTTTGTTGCCGATACCGTGCTCGCCAAGCATGATGAGACCTATATGCCGAAGGATGTGGCCGACCGTCTGAAGGCGCAAGGGGTGGAACTCAGCGGCAAGGAAGAGATCCAATGATCATCGAGCTTGGCCATTATGCCCTGGTGCTGGCACTCGCCACCTGTCTTGTCGTCTCCATTCTGCCCGTGATCGGCGCCCGGCGCGGAGACGCGGCGATGATGGCGGTCGCGACAACGGGCACCTATGCGCTCTTCCTGCTCGTCGGCTTTTCCTTCGCGGTTCTCACCTACGGCTACGTGGTTTCCGATTTCTCGGTGCAGAACGTCTATCAGAACTCCCATTCGCTCAAACCGATGATCTACAAGATCTCCGGCGTCTGGGGGAACCATGAAGGCTCGATGCTGCTCTGGGTGCTGATCCTCGCCTTCTTTAGCGCCATGGTCGCTTTCTTCGGCACCAACCTTCCGGATCGGCTGAAGGCCAATGTTCTGGCCGTGCAGGCCTGGATCACGACGGCCTTCACGCTCTTCATCCTGTTGACCTCGAACCCTTTCATCCGTCTCTCGCCGATCCCGGCGGAGGGCCAGGACCTCAACCCGGTCCTGCAGGACATCGGTCTCGCGATCCATCCGCCGCTGCTCTATCTCGGCTATGTCGGCTTCTCCGTCTGTTTCTCGTTTGCGATTGCCGCTCTGATGGACGGCCGCATTGATGCCGCCTGGGCACGCTGGGTGCGGCCCTGGACGCTGGCGGCCTGGGTCTTCCTGACGGCCGGGATCTCAATGGGGTCCTACTGGGCCTATTACGAGCTCGGCTGGGGCGGCTGGTGGTTCTGGGATCCGGTCGAAAACGCCTCCTTCATGCCGTGGCTGGCGGGTACCGCCCTTCTGCATTCAGCACTGGTGATGGAGAAGCGCGACGCGCTGAAGATCTGGACGGTGCTGCTTGCCATCATCGCCTTCTCGCTGTCGCTGCTCGGCACCTTCCTGGTGCGCTCGGGCGTGCTGACCTCGGTGCATGCCTTTGCCACCGACCCGACGCGCGGTGTCTTCATTCTCGGCATTCTCGTCATCTTCATCGGCGGGGCCTTCACGCTCTTTGCGCTGCGCGCGCCGATGCTGAAAGCCGGCGGCCTGTTCCAGCCGATCTCGCGTGAGGGCGCGCTTGTCCTCAACAACCTGATCCTCACCGTTTCCACGGCTTCGGTGCTGATCGGCACGCTCTATCCGCTGCTCCTGGAAACGCTGACGGGCGAGAAGATCTCGGTCGGTCCGCCCTTCTTCAACATCACCTTCGGGCTTCTGATGATCCCGCTCCTGCTGGCGGTGCCCTTCGGGCCCTTCCTCGCCTGGAAGCGCGGCGATCTGCTCGGGGCCCTGCAGCGGCTCTATGTGGCGGCGGCGCTCTCGCTCGTTCTTGGACTTGGCCTCTGGTACGCCCAGAACGGCGGCCCTGTCATGGCGGTGGCCGGCCTTGCGCTCGCCTTCTTCGTCATGGGCGGGGCAATTGCCGATCTCTGGTACCGCGCCGGTTTCGGCAAACATCCGATGTCGACCGCCTGGAGCCGCCTCAAGGGCCTGCCGCGCTCGGCCTTCGGCACGGCACTCGCGCATTTCGGCATGGGCGTCACAGTGCTCGGCGTCGTCGCCGTCACCACCTTCGAGACGGAAACCGTGGTCGAGATGAAGCCGGGCATGACGGCGGAGGCCGGCGGTTATGTCGTGACCTTCGACGGCATTCGCGCCGCGACCGGACCGAACTACACCGAGGACCAGGGGCATTTCACCATCCGCCAGGGCGGTGTCGAAGTGGCCGATGTCTGGTCGTCGAAGCGGCTCTACACGGCCCGCCAGATGCCGACGACAGAGGCCGGCATCGTCACCTTCGGCTTCAGCCAGCTCTATGTGTCGTTAGGCGATCCAATGGCGGATGGCGGCATCGTGGTGCGCATCTGGTGGAAGCCGTGGATCCTCTGCATCTGGTACGGCACGATTGTCATGATGGCCGGCGGTATCGTCTCGCTGTCGGACCGCAGATTGCGTGTTGGCGCGCCGAAGCGGGCGAAGGTTGCAGCGAAGCCGGCACTGGAGGCTGCGGAGTGATGGCGTGGTTTCAGAAGATTGCCCCTCACCCTGACCCTCTCCCCGCAAGCGGGGAGAGGGGACGGCAGGCGCTTGTGGCTTCGGCCTTCTCCCCGCTTGCGGGGAGAAGGTGGCGGCAGCCGGATGAGGGGCGGGCACGTCTGACGCTGCGGCGCCTCTTGCTGGTCCTCACACTGCTGTTCACCCCCATCCACGCCTTTGCCGTCAACCCCGACGAGGTGCTCGCCGATCCCGCCCTCGAACAGCGGGCCCGGGCACTGTCGGCCGAGCTGCGCTGCATGGTCTGCCAGAACCAGTCGATCGACGATTCCAATGCCGAACTCGCCCGCGATCTGCGGGTGGTGGTGCGTGAGCGGCTGGTGGGGGGCGATAGCGATGAGCAGGTGCTCGATTATGTCGTGTCGCGCTACGGTGAGTTCGTGCTGTTGAAGCCGCGGCTCAGCATGCGCACGATCGCGCTCTGGGGCGCGCCGGCGGCGCTCGCGATCATTGGTCTGATTGTGGCTGTGGTCTACACGCGGAGGCGCTCCGTGCAGCCGGTGGCGAAGCTTTCGCCGGAAGAAGAAGCGCGACTGGGGAAGTTGCTGGATCGGGAGTGATCGCACAGTCTGATTGGTGCGGAGCGCAACGGCTTCTAAACTAAAGAGGCACGATGAAGGTATCCAGGTTCCTGAAGAAATCGGATTCACTCACATCTCGCTGAATGACTTTTGTGATCTGCTCCGCGATAAACGTGTTCGCCTCCGCCGACGGCAGGATGACGTCATATCCATTGATGTTCAGAAACATGATGCCGGATAACCAGGCGGTTCGCTTGTTGCCCTGGATGAACGCATGGGCACGGCTGAGGGCCACAATGAGCCGGCAGCCGAGTACCCCGATGTCGTCCTCGTTCTCGTAGTGGAAGAGGTTTCGCGGACTCATGACCGCGCTTTCGAGCGTGACTGGATTGGTCAGAAGATGCTTCTCGCCAGTTATGGCGACTGCAGCTCGATTGAGAGCAATGACCTCGGACAGTTCGATCCATCCGGGTTGAGCGCTCACTTGGCGAGTAGATCCATGAGATGCTTGTGCCGCTCGTGCTCGAGCCGAGCGACTTCCTCGGCATCTGGCCTCACATTCTGCCCATGCGAAGGCTGGCGCGCCTGACGTTTTGTCGGCGCGGGCATGACAGGTTCGGCAGGCTTTTTGTCGACGCTGGTCTTGTCCATCAGTTCACCTCCTCAGTAACATAACCTTGATCAGGGCGTTTTTCCACATTCGTTCGTAAGGCATTCAAATAATGAGGCTTTTCCAACGTCCTTGAAGCGTAGGGCGACCAGTTCTTCGCCTTCTTGATGCGCCCGGCCTGTACAGGGCCAAAGATTACGAAGAATTCATCTGCCGTACAGTTCGCCGTAACCTGACAGCTCCTATATCTCTCGTCATCCACCGCTTCCCACCGCCGGGTTGTCCGGCGGCTCCAGTCAGAAGAACAGATGAAGGTAGATCAAATGTCCGAGAACAAAGGTCGTTCGATGAAGTCGATCCTCAAGACCTCCACCACAGCAGGCCTCGCCGCCATGATGCTGGTGACCGCTGCTCCCTTCGCCGCAGTTCCGGCGCTTGCTGCCCCGGTTGAAGTGAACGCTCCGCAGGTCCCGAGCTTCGGCGATGTTGTACAGGCGGTTCTGCCTGCTGTCGTATCGGTCCGCGTCCAGTCGAATGTGCAGCCGGCCTCGAATGACGAAAGCGGCTACTCGTTCAACTTTGGTGGTCGCAGCTTCGAGGATCTGCCGGATGATCACCCGCTGAAGCGCTTCTTCCGTGAATTCGGCGGCCCCGGCATGGAAGGTGGTCCGCGTGAGCGTGGCCCGCGTGCCGAGCGTGGTGAGGGCCGTCTGCGCCCGACCTCGCAGGGCTCCGGCTTCTTCATCTCCGAAGACGGCTATATCGTCACCAACAACCACGTCATCGATGATGGTGCCGCCTTCACCATCGTGATGAACGACGGCAAGGAATATGATGCCAAGCTCGTCGGCAAGGATAGCCGCACCGATCTGGCCCTGCTGAAGGTCGATGCCAAGGATACCAAGTTCACCTATGTGAAGTTCGCAGATGACGAGAAGGTCCGCGTCGGTGACTGGGTTGTCGCCGTCGGCAACCCCTTCGGCCTCGGCGGCACGGTGACTGCCGGTATCATCTCGGCCCGCGGCCGTAACATCGGCTCCGGCCCCTATGACGACTACCTGCAGATCGACGCAGCCGTGAACCGTGGCAACTCGGGCGGTCCCGGCTTCAACCTGAACGGCGAAGTGGTCGGCATCAACACCGCGATCTTCTCGCCCTCGGGTGGCAATGTCGGCATCGCCTTTGCGATCCCGGCTTCGGTCGCAACCGACGTTATCGCCAAGCTCAAGGAAACCGGGACCGTGTCGCGCGGCTGGCTCGGCGTGCAGATCCAGCCGGTGACCCAGGATATCGCCGACAGCCTCGGTCTCTCCGAAGACTCAGGCGCCCTCGTTGTCGCTCCGCAGGCCGGTTCGCCCGGTGAAGCGGCCGGCATCCGCCAGGGTGACGTCGTGACCGCCGTCAATGGCGATCCGGTCAAGGATCCCCGCGATCTCGCCCGCCGCATTGCAGCCTTTGCCCCTGACACCACGGTCGACGTGTCCGTCTGGCGCGATGGCAAGGCGACCGAACTCAAGGTCAAGCTCGGCGAACTGCCGGCGGATCAGGCAGCAAGCGCCGAGACCGAGAACAACGCGGCCCCGGCTCCGGAAGCCGAGCAGGAACTGTCGGGCCTCGGCCTCTCGGTTCGCCCCGCTGACGGCGGCAAGGGCCTCGCAATCGTCGATGTCGATCCCGACAGCGATGCCGCAGACAAGGGCCTGAAGGCCGGCGAGACGATCACCTCGGTGAACAACCAGGAAGTCTCCTCGACCGCCGATGTCCAGAAGGTCCTCGACCAGGCCAAGAAGGACGGCCGCACCCGGGCGCTCTTCCAGGTCGAATCGGAGAGCGGCAGCCGCTTCGTGGCACTGCCGATCGCCCAGGGCTGATTGTGATCTGACGGAGGGCGCCGGCGGTCGAGGACCGGCGGCGCCCTTTGTCGTATCTGGCGGTTGTCGGCCGCCACGTCTCAGGAAAGGACGAAGCATGGGGATCGCGGAACAAGGACAGCCGAAGTCCGGCGAAACCGGCTATACGGTGGCAGGCGCCGAGGCTAATGTCGCGCACATGAAGATACTCGTTATTGAAGACGACCTGGAAGCCGCAGCCTACATGACCAAGGCCTTTCGCGAGGCGGGCATCGTCGCCGATCATGCGAGCGACGGCGAAAGCGGGCTCTTCATGGGCACTGAGAACACCTATGACGTGATGGTCGTTGACCGCATGCTGCCGCGCCGCGATGGCCTCTCCGTCATCAGTGAGCTGCGCAAGCGTGGCATCGACACGCCGGTTCTCATCCTCTCCGCACTTGGTCAGGTCGATGACCGGGTGACGGGCCTGCGCGCCGGGGGCGACGACTATCTGCCGAAGCCTTACGCCTTCTCCGAACTCTTGGCGCGTGTCGAGGTTCTTGGCCGCCGCAAGGGCAAGCCGGAGCAGGACATGGTCTACCGGGTCGGTGATCTCGAACTCGACCGGCTTTCCCACGAGGTCAAGCGCGCGGGCAAGGAGATCCTGCTCCAGCCTCGCGAATTCCGCCTGCTGGAATATTTGATGAAGAATGCCGGCCAAGTGGTCACCCGCACCATGCTCCTCGAAAACGTCTGGGATTATCATTTCGACCCGCAGACCAATGTCATCGACGTGCATGTTTCGCGTCTGCGCTCGAAGATCGAGAAGGATTTCGACCGGCCGCTTCTGAAGACCGTGCGTGGTGCGGGCTACATGATCAAGGACGAAGGCTGACATGCGGCTGAAGTCCCGCCTGGGCGTGCTGGCCAAGTCGACGGCTGTCCGGCTTTCGGCCCTCTACATCATTCTCTTCGCGCTCTGCGCCGCCTTCCTCGTCTTCTACGTCACGGGGCTCGCCGAGCGTATCCTGAACAACCAGACGCGCGAGGCGCTGCGCCAGGAAGTGACGGAGATCCAGGGCGCCTTCGAACGCGGCGGCATCAACCAGCTTTTGCGGACCATGGAGCGCCGTGCCCGCCAGCCGGGGGCGAACCTCTATGTGATCGCAAGCCCCAATGGCGAGATCCTGGCTGGCAATGTCGCCTCCCTGCAGCCCGGCGTCTTCGACGAGGAAGGCTGGACCAATTTCCCCTTCCGCTACCAGCGATACACCGACAGTGGAGCCGTGAAGCGCCATCTCGCAACCGGTCATGTCTTCATGCTGGACAATGGCATTCGAGTGCTTGTCGGACGCGATCTCGGCGAGCCGGGCAAGCTGCGGCTTCTCGTGCGTCAGGCATTGATGGTGGCGCTGCTGATCATGGGGATCGGCGCGGTGGTCATCTGGTTTGCAATTGGCCGGAATGCCTTGAAGCGCATCGACAGGGTCTCGGCGGCAAGCGAGAAGATCATCTCCGGTGACCTCTCCCAGCGCCTGCCGGTATCAGGCTCCGGCGACGAATTCGACCGGCTGTCGTCATCGCTGAACGGCATGCTGGGGCGCATCGAGCAGTTGAACGAGGGCCTGAAACAGGTCTCCGACAACATCGCCCACGACCTGAAGACGCCGCTGACGCGGCTGCGCAACAAGGCGGCCGATGCGCTGAATGAGGACGATGCGCAGGCCAAGAAGGCGGCCCTCGAGACGATCATTTCCGAATCCGACCAGCTGATCCGGACCTTCAACGCGCTGCTGATGATCTCCCGCGTCGAGGCAGGCTCGATCGCCGCCGAACTCACCGATATCGACATCTCCGCGATCGCGGCTGACAGCGCCGAGCTCTACGAGCCGGTGGCGGAAGAGGCGGGGCAGGCGATGGTGTGCGAGATCGCACCGGGACTTTCGGCGCGGGGCAATCGCGAACTCGTCGGCCAGGCGATCGCCAATCTGATCGACAATGCGATCAAGTATGGCAGCCAGGGCGATGCGGGATCCGAAATCCGGGTGCGCGTGTCGCGTGGGACCGACGGCCTTGAGATCGCGGTCTCAGATCAGGGCCCAGGCATTTCCGAAGACAAGCGTGCCGAGGTCGTCAAACGCTTCGTGCGGCTGGACAAGAGCCGCTCGAAACCTGGCACCGGTCTCGGCCTGTCACTCGTCGAGGCGATCATGGCCCTGCATGGCGGGCGTCTGGTTTTGTCGGACACCCGCAATCACCCCGATTACCCGGGTCTGACGGCCACCATGGTTTTTCCCGGGATGAAGCCGTAACCTGTTCCGGTTTGAGATTCGCAAGAAATCTCGGCCGGGAGAGGAGACGCTGATGGGGAACGGCAGGACGAGCAGATTGTCCGAGGTGGCCGATGGAGTGATCCGTCCGCTGAACCAGACGGAGCTGAAGGCGGCGGTAGCGCTGCTCAAGGACCTCACCAAGCAGGAGCCGGCACTGGCCGAGCATCTGTCGACGGACGGTCCGCTCCGGAGCTTCGTGCTCTCGGCCTTCACGCTTTCGCCCTATCTGCGCGATGTGGCAAACCTCAAGCCGTCTTTGCTGCTTGAGGCTGTCGCCTCTCCGCTGGAGCCGCAGATCCTGGATGCGATCGACGAGGCGCGCCATGCCTGGCGGCCTGACGCATCCGGTGCCGTCCCTGCCGAGGCCGAAGTGATGGCGCGGCTCAGGCGTGCCAAGCGCAAGGTCGCCTTCCTCACCGCACTCGCCGATCTCGCCCGTGTCTTCACCGCCCGCGACACGACCGCCTGGCTGAGCGCCGTGGCCGATGCGGCCGTGGCGGCCGCGATTGATCATCTGCTCCTGGCGGGCCATGACGGCGGCAAGCTGACGCTGAAGGATCGGGACAATCCGGCCGAAGGCAGCGGGTTGATCGTGCTCGGCATGGGCAAGCACGGTGCCCGCGAGCTGAACTACTCCTCCGACATAGACCTCGTGATCTTCTACGATCCGGAAGCCGGGATCCTCAAGGATCCTGACGACGCCATGGAGACCTATGGCCGGATGATGCGCCGACTGGTGCGCATCCTGCAGGAGCGCACCGCGGATGGTTATGTCTTCCGGACCGACTTGAGGCTGAGGCCCGATCCGGGCTCGACACCGCTTGCCGTACCGGTCGAGGCGGCGCTCATCTATTACGAGGGCAGGGGGCAGAACTGGGAGCGGGCCGCCTTCATCAAGGCGCGGCCGGTGGCCGGCGACCTGAAAGCCGGCGAGGGCTTCCTGCGCGAGCTCGTGCCCTTCGTATTCCGCAAATATCTCGACTATGCGGCGATCGCCGACATCCACTCGATCAAGCGGCAGATCCATGTGCATAAGGGCCATGGCGCGATTGCGGTGAAGGGTCACAACGTCAAGCTCGGGCGCGGCGGGATCCGCGAGATCGAATTCTTCGCCCAGACCCAGCAGTTGATCGCTGGCGGCCGCATGCCTGACCTCCGCTGCCGTCCGACCGAGGAGGCGCTGAAGGCGCTCGCCTCCGCCCGCTGGATCGACGAGCAGACGGCGGACGAACTCACCGACTGCTACTGGTTCCTGCGCGATGTCGAGCACCGCATCCAGATGGTGCATGACGAGCAGACCCACGTGCTGCCCGAGACCGAAGCCGAGCTGAAGCGCATCGCCTTCATGCTGGGTTTCATTGATACGACGGCCTTTTCCCGCGCGCTGGAAACGGCGCTGAAGACGGTGGAGAAGCGCTACGCCCGCCTGTTCGAGAAGGAAGAGGGCCTGTCGAGCGCGACGGGAAACCTCGTCTTCACCGGGCAGAAGGACGATCCGGATACGCTGAAGACCCTCAAAGGGCTCGGCTTCGAGCGACCGGAGGATATCTCGCGCGTCATCCGCACCTGGCATTACGGCCGCTACCGCGCGACGCAATCGGTGGAAGCACGCGAGCGGCTGACGGAGATGACGCCGGATCTGTTGAAAGCCTTCGGCGAAAGCCGGCGGGCCGACGAGGCGCTGCTGCGCTTTGACAATTTCCTCTCAGGGCTCCCCGCCGGCATCCAGCTCTTCTCGCTGCTCGGCAACAATCCCGCCCTTCTCGACCTGATGGTCAATATCATGGCGGCCGCCCCAAGGCTTGCCGAGATCATCGCCGCGCGCCCGCATGTCTTTGATGGCATGCTGGACCCGGGCCTCCTGGTCGAACTTCCCACCCGTGACTATCTCGGCAAGCGGCTAAAGAGTTTCCTTTCGAGCGCCAGGCATTACGAGGAAATCCTCGACCGGCTGCGCATCTTTGCCGCCGAGCAGCGCTTCCTCATCGGTATACGCCTGCTGACTGGCTCCATCGGCGGAGCGCAAGCCGGCCACGCCTTCACCGACCTCGCCGACCTTGTCATCGATGAAGCGCTGAAGGCCGTCGTGGCCGAAATGGAAGCCGCTCATGGCAAGATCCCCGGTGGCCGGGTGGCGCTGGCCGGCATGGGCAAGCTCGGCTCCTACGAACTGACGGCAGGATCCGATGTCGACCTGATCCTGCTCTACGAGCATGACGACGACGCAGCGGAATCGGATGGCGCCAAGCCCCTCGATCCGGTGCGCTATTTCACGAGGCTGACCCAGCGGCTGATCGCGGCGCTTTCGGCGCCGACGGCGGAAGGCGTGCTCTACGAAGTCGACATGCGGCTTCGCCCCTCCGGCAACAAGGGGCCGGTCGCGACAAGGCTGAGGTCCTTTGCCCGCTATCAGCGCGAGGAGGCCTGGACCTGGGAACACATGGCGCTCTCACGGGCACGCATGCTCTCCGGCGATCAGAGCCTGATCGCGGAGGCGGAGACGATCATCGAGGAGGTGCTGGCGGCCCCGAGCGACCAGGCGAAGACCGTCAAGGACGTTCTGGAAATGCGGGCGCTGATCGAGCAGGAGAAGCCAGCGAAGGATATCTGGGACCTGAAGCTCATTCCCGGTGGCCTTGTTGATATCGAGTTCATCGCCCAATATCTGGCGCTGGTGGCCCCGGCAAAGGGGCCTCGCGTGCGGACCAACGAACTCTCGACCGCAGATGCGCTGAAGGCCTTGGGGGATCTCATTGACCCGAATGATCTGGGCACCTGCCTGACCGCCTTGAAGCTCTACACCGATCTCTCGCAGGTCATTCGCCTCTGCATCGACGGCCCCTTCGATCCCTCGACGGTGCCTGCGGGCCTCACCGATCGCGTGGCACGAGCAGCCGACAGTCCTGACATGAAGACGGCCGAGGCTGAGATCAGACGGCTGTCCAAGGCTGTGCGCAAGGTGTTTTCGCGGGTGGTGGTCGTCTCGGCGTGATCAATCTACCTACTCGGCTGGTCGATTGCCGATCAGCCTGAGCGGCTTCAGCGCAAAGCCGACAAGCAGATCGAAGGTGGGGCGGTCGAGCAGGAAGACGAGCAGTGCCACCACGGGCCAGACGGCGCAGGCGAGGATGAAGGCGGTGAGCCAGTCGTCGATCGTCAGATGGGCGAGTGTTGCGGCGGCGAGAAGCGCGAACGGCAGGGCAAGCGGGAAGGCGACGCGGCGCAGGATGCCGCTCAGGGTCAGGTGGCCGCCGAAGTCGAACAGCGAGCGCAGGGCTGCGGCTATCGCGGCACCCACGATGCCGAATTCCGTGGTGAGCAGGACGAGGACGCCGGCAAAGGGCAGGAGAAGGCCGAGATGCAGCTTGGCGATCAGATCCGGGCGGTGCTGGCTGTGGATCAGCCAGTAGGGCGCGAAGATCATCGAATTCAGCCAGATCGAAGTCACGAGGATCGTCGCCGGCACGCCTGCACGATCGGCGAAGGCCTCGCCCAGCCAGAGGGTGAGGAGCGGATCCATCAAGAGGATCGTTGACGCGCAGATGCCGCCATAGAGAAGGGCGGTCACGACAAGGACGCGGGCGCTGAGAGCCTTTGCCTCTTCGGCCTCGGAGCTTGCTAGCCTTGGGAAGATCGCGCGCGAGATCGCGCCAGGGATGATCTGGCTGCGGGAGATCAGGTTGAGCGGCACGGCATAGTAGGTGACCGCGGCGACGCCGAAGAAGCGGCCGACCATCAGCTGG
This sequence comes from Allorhizobium sp., assembly GCA_051861045.1. Lineage (GTDB taxonomy): Bacteria > Pseudomonadota > Alphaproteobacteria > Rhizobiales > Rhizobiaceae > Allorhizobium. The sequence continues at coordinate 392,098 of JBHYDI010000004.1, read as the reverse complement.
TCGAGCGAGCCGAGGATGGGAGTGAGCACCGAGGAGATCGTCACCCAGCCGCCGTAGGAGAGGAGCTTGCGCGCCCGGTCCATGTCGAAGTCGGTGATCCGGATCGGACCCTCGATCCGGTTGATGGCGACGAAGATGGCGAGCATCAGGAGCACGCGTGCCAGCACGGCGCCGGGGATTACGGTGCCGAGATCCGGCGACACGAAGACGGCGAAGGCGAGCGGCAGGATCTGCGCGAAGATCGCACCCGAGACCTGCAGCACATTGGCGAGCGCGAAATTCTCGCGCGCCTCGATCGCATCGATGCCGGCACCGTTGAGGATGACGAGTGGCAGGAGAAGCGCAATCCAGGGCATGGCCGCCTTCACTTCATCCTCGATTTCGACCGGAACCTGCACCACGCCGCCGACGATATAAGAGCCAAGCAGATAGAGCAGGAAGGCGCCGAAGAAGGTCATCGACGCATTGATGGTGAAGGACGTGACGATGACGCGGGCGCGTTCGCGCTGGGCGGAATGGTCGAGGCGGGCCAGTGCATTGATGGTGGCGGGGGCAAGGCCAAGCTCGAGAAAGCCGAGATAGCCGATCATCACCCAGATCAGGGATACAACGCCGTAGCGGGCGTCGCCGACATAATCGATATAGACGGGGACCGTCAGGATCATCACCGGGATCGGCAACAGGGCGCCGATCAGGTTGATGATGAAATTGACATAGAGCCGATTGCGCGGCTTGCCTTCACTGGCCATTGCGGTCCCTGTTTGTCCCTCCGGTTTGTCACCGGACTGTCCCGAGCCTGTCATGGCCCGGCGACCCTTACGGATGGGTAAGCCCGGGCTTCTATTCGGCGGGCAGGGTTAAGGGCGGGTGAACGGGCAGGCGGGCGTCACGCCCGCCGTTTGACGCTCTGGGCTGCCACGACGTCGGGGATGCGCAACGACACGACGGTGCCCTGACCTTCGCGGGAGCGGATCTTGAGCGAGCCGCCATGGAGCGCCACCAGCGAGCGGGAAATGGCAAGGCCGAGACCCGAGCCGCCCTTCGACTTGGCATACTGGCTCTGCACCTGTTCGAAGGGATTGCCAATCTTGCCAAGCGCGCTCTTCGGGATGCCGATGCCGGTATCGACGATGGAGACGATCACGGCGCCTTCCACCTGGCGGGCGCGGAGCGCAATCCGGCCGCCGTCATCGGTGAACTTCACCGCATTGGAGAGGATGTTGAGCAGGATCTGCTTGATGGCGCGGCGATCGGCGACAACGGAAAGACCGGGCTCGACGCGCTGTTCGACGGTGATGTTCTTCTCTTCGGCGGGGATTGCGGTGAGGCGCATGCTCTCTTCGATCAGCGGGCAGAGATCGATCGTCTCGCAGCGGATCTTCATCTGCCCTGCCTCGATCTTCGACATGTCGAGGATGTCGTTGATGACGTTGAGGAGGTGCTTGCCGCTCTCGTGGATGTCTTTTGCGTATTCCTCGTATTTCGGCGAACCGACCGGGCCGAACATGCCGGCCAGCAGGATCTCGGAGAAGCCGAGGATGGCGTTGAGCGGCGTGCGCAGCTCGTGGCTCATATTGGCAAGGAATTCCGACTTCGCCTTGTTGGCGGCTTCGGCGCGCTGCTTTTCGGCGAGATACTTCTCATTGGCGTCGGACAGCTCGGTCTTCTGGCGCTCGAGGATACGCTGCGATGCGGAGAGATCGCTGATCGTGTTCATCAGGCGGCGTTCCTGGTCACGCAGGCGCTCCTGATGGCGCTTCAGTAGCGTGATGTCGGTGCCGACGGAGACGAGGCCGCCGTCGCGGGTCCGGCGTTCATTGATCTGCAGCCAGTGCTCATCGGCGAGCTGCACTTCAGAGGTGCGCGAATTCGTGCCGTCGTCGGCATCTGCGATGCGGCGCTGGATGATCGGCTTGCGGGCGGAAGCGAGCACCAGAGAGCGCTCCTTGCCGGGCACGAGGACGTCGTCTGGCAGGCCGTAGACCTTCTGGAAATGGCCGTTCCAGGCCACCAGCTTGTCATTCTTGTCCCAGAGCACGAAGGCTTCCGACGTGCATTCGATCGCGTCAGCGAGCCGCTGGTCGGCCTCGGCATAGCGCTGGGCAAGGCGGTGCTGCTCGGTCACGTCCATGGCAATGCCAATGACATGCAGGTCGCCGGTGCTGGACGAGATGATCTGGGCACGGGCACGCATCCAGACATAGTGACCCTGGGCATGGCGCATGCGGAAGATCTGGTCGATGTGGCGGGAGCTACCACGACCAACGGAGCGGGCCAGCGCATAGAGGTTGCCGTCATCGGGATGCATGAGGCGGGCGGCATCGGCGAAGGCCAGCGGCTGCGAGGAGGGAGCAAGGCCGAGCATCTCATACATAGAGCGCGACCAGACGAGCTTGCGGCTTTCGAGATCGAAGTCCCAGAGACCGCAACGACCGCGGGCCAGCGCCGTTTCGACGCGCAGATTAGATTCAAGGAAGGTGTCGTCCGCATCGCGCGCCCGCTTCACCTGGTAGAAGTAGGCGTAGAGGATGACGAAAAGGATCACCGAGATGCAGGTGAAGAGCGTGACGTTGAGCGAGAGCTCGCGGCGCCAGAAGTCTTCGACCGCCTGAAGCGAATGGGCGGTGACGATCATCGCACCATCGGTGCCAACAGGCGTGAAGATCGCGTGATGCAGGACGCCGTTGAGATCGGTCTCGATCGCGCCGGTGCGGCTGCCAGACTGGCGGATGGTCATGACCTCGGGCAGGAGGCTCGACAGCATCAGGCCAACCTGGGCTGCGGCCTCTGGCGAGGAGCCGAAGACCCGGCCTGTGGGATCGACGAGCAGGACAAAGGCGCCGTTCGAGAAATGCTCGCGATCAAGGAAGAGCGAGAGGCGCTTTTCGGCCTCAGTGCGGTCGCGCGTTTCAAACAGCTCCGGACGCTCGTCGAGGGCAGCATTGACCGTGGCCGCGATGAGCGCCGTCGACTGGCGGACGGCGGTCTCCATGCGCTGGTGCTCGTTGACGATACCGATCGTCCGGGCAAGCGCCACGACAGCGAGGAAGGCGAGGATCAGGACGGGAATGGCCCGGCGCAGGATCGTCTCGATGCGCCTTGACCGCACGGAAGCCTGGCCGGATAGCGCTGACGTGCCGCCGAAGAGCGCCCCGCCAAGATTTTGAAAAAATGTCCCCATGTCCGAAAATTTGATGCGCAGCCGCTCATCGGCTGCGGTGACCCGCCGCGCGTCCAACATCGTCCCTGCCTCTATCCCTCGTGTGATTCGCAGCGCCGCTCGCTCGAATCTGACGCCAAGGAATCATGGCCGATTCGCCTTGTCCAGAGCCGGTGGGTAAAGAAAATATTAACCCCTTGCTCCGACTCCGCTTTTTTATTGGCGCTGCGGCAAGAGGCTGAATCTCATGGAAAAATGGGCAGCGATTAGGCCGCGGAAAAAGCTCTGTGGACGAAAAAGGCGCCGGTTTTGCCGGCGCCTTTTCCATCGGGACAGACGGGCGTCTCAGCCCTTCAGAATGCGGTCAACGATGTCGCGGACATCCGTCGAGAGCGAAGGCGAGGCTTCGATCGTCGCAAGTGCGGCCTGTGCCTTGTCGGCGCGACCGGGTTCGAGCAGGCGCCAGGAGCGCATGGCGGTCAAAAGGCGGGCGGCAAGCTGCGGATTGCGCGGGTCGATCGTCAGGATCTGCTCGGCGAAGAACGCGTAGGCAGCGCCGTCTGCGCGGTTGAAGCCGGTCGCATTGCCGAAGGCAAAGGTGCCGACCAGCGAGCGGACGCGGTTCGGGTTGGTCGGGGCGAAATGCGGGCTCTGCATCAGGGCCTTGACCCGGTCGAGGCCGGCCGAACCCGGGATCGTCGCCTGGATCGAGAACCACTTGTCCAGAACCAGAGCATTCGAGGCGAAACGTGTCTCGAAGGCGGCAAGCGCCTCCTTCGTTTCGGTCGCATCGGGGAAGCGGTGGGCAAGGATGGTGAGCGCCTGGGACAGGTCCGTCATGTTGTCGGACTTGGCAAAGGCATCAGCGGCCAGGGAAGGCGTGTTCTGCGCAAGCGTCAGGAAGGACAGGGCGATGTTCTTCAGCGAACGCTTGCCGGCACCGGCGGCATCCGGCGAGAAGGAGCCGCTTGCCGAATGGGTGGCGTGCAGCTTGGCAAACATGTCCGCGCCAGATGTCGCGATGGCCGTGAGCACGGCCTGGCGGCCGGCATGGATGGCATCCGGATCGTTATTGCCGCCGAGTTCGCGCGCGATATCAGCTTCGCTCGGCAGCGTGAGTGCCTGGGCGCGGAAGGCGGGCTCGAGCGCCTCGTCTGCGGCGACCGCGAGCAGCACATCGACGAAGGCGGCGCTGGCTGTGACAGAGCCACCGTCGCGGGCCGTCTTGGCCGCATCCGTCAGCACCGGCAGTGCGAGGTCGGTGATTGCCTGCCAGCGGGCGAAGAGGTCGCTGTCATGGCGGGCGATATGGCCGAGGTCCTCAGTGCTCTGGGCGAAATGCAGCGTGACCGGGGCGGAGAAGCCGCGGTTGAGCGAGATGACCGGACGGCTGGTGATGCCGGAGAAGGTGAAGGTCTGGGCGCGCTGCGTCAGATGCAGAACGTCGCCAGAGACTTCGCCGCCGGAGATCGAAGACGCGGTGGCTTCTGCCCCTGCTTCCGACAGCAGCGAGAAGCGCAGCGGAATGTGCATTGGCTCCTTGGCGCTCTGGCCAGGGGTGGCCGGGATCATCTGCTCGAGCGACAGCGTCAGCGTCTTCGCGCCCGCGTCATAAGACGAGGAGACGGTGATCTGCGGTGTGCCGGCCTGGTGATACCAGAGCGAGAACTGCGTGAGGTCGCGGCCGCTTGCATCCTCGAAGCACTTGACGAAATCCTCGACCGTTGCGGCATCGCCGTCATGACGTTCGAAATAGAGGTCCATGCCCTTCTTGAAGCCGTCGCGGCCGAGAATGGTCGCGATCATACGGGTGACTTCCGAGCCCTTCTCGTAGACCGTCGTCGTGTAGAAGTTGTTGATCTCGCGATACTTGGTCGGACGCACCGGATGGGCGAGCGGGCCTGCATCCTCCGGGAACTGTTCAGAGCGCAGATGGCGGACTTCGGCGATGCGCTTGACCGAGCGCGAGCGCATGTCGGCCGAGAATTCGTGGTCGCGATAGACGGTCAGGCCTTCCTTCAGGCAGAGCTGGAACCAGTCGCGGCAGGTGATGCGGTTGCCGGTCCAGTTGTGGAAGTATTCATGCGCGATGATCGCCTCGATATTCGCGTAATCCTGGTCGGTCGCGGTTTCGGGGTCGGCCAGCACGAACTTGTCGTTGAAGACGTTGAGCCCCTTGTTCTCCATGGCGCCCATGTTGAAGTCGGAGACGGCGACGATCATGAAGATGTCGAGATCGTATTCGCGGCCGAAGACCTCTTCGTCCCATTTCATCGAACGCTTCAGCGCATCCATGGCGTAGGCCGCACGCGGCTCCTTGCCGTGTTCGACATAGATCTTCAGCGCGACTTCGCGGCCCGACATGGTGGTGAAGGTGTCTTCAACGATGCCGAGGTCGCCGGCGACCAGCGCAAAGAGATAGGACGGCTTCGGATGCGGATCGAACCAGGCGGCGAAATGCTTGTCCGGGCCAAAGCCGGCGCCACCGAGGAAGTTGCCGTTCGACAGCAACAGTGGATTGGCGGCTTTATCGGCAATGATGTTGATCGTGTAGACGGCGAGCACATCCGGACGGTCGGGGAAATAGGTGATGCGGCGGAAGCCTTCGGCCTCGCACTGCGTCGCATAGATGCCGTTGGTGCGATAGAGACCCATCAGCTGCGTATTGGCCTCCGGATTGATCATCGTGACCACGGTGATCTCGAAGGGGGTGGATTCCGGCAGGTCGCGGATGACAAGGCTCTCGGGCGTCGCGGTGTAGCGCGCCGGATCCAGTTCGATCTGGTCGAAGAGCAGGCTTGTCATGGTGAGGTCGTCACCATCAAGCACCAGCGGCGCGTTCACATCGACGCCTTCGCGCCGGTGGAAGATCAGCCGGGCTTCCACCTTGGTTTCCGTCGGGTCCAGTTCGAATGTCAGATCAACCCGTTCCAGAACGAAGTCGGTGGGGCGATAGTCTGCCAGATGAACGATCCGGCCCGTGTCTGTGCGCATTGTGTGTCCTGGTCGCTGCGGGGTTGGCCACCCCGGCACGAGCTGCAATGCTCGGAGCCGAATGGGGTCAAGTTGCCGGGGATGATTGCAGCAATTTCTGAACGATTGTTAAAACGCGAGCTAGTTTTGGCGATGCTCTTGGCAAGGCTTGCAATTTTCTTCGCCAAAATCAGGCTGATGCGAGGCGAAATCCAAGAATAGTCAAAACTGATCTTGAGTTAGACAGAGGTCGCGGGGCCGGGTTTCGTCACTTGAGCCTGAGCTGCTGCCTCAGCTCTTCATCGCTGTCCATGCTCTGAATGATCACGCCGGACCAGCCGAGCCCGTCATAGTCCTCATAGCCCAGCGTCTTGGCGAAGGCGATGATGGCGCCGCTCTGATCATAGTAGCTGCCCTTGGCGAGCTGCTGCGGATTGTTGAGCGCGAAATGGGTGTAGATCCGTTCCGGGCGCGAGGAGGCAATCACCATATTGGCGCCGTCGAGCAGCAGCACTTCGGTCTTGTCTGCCACCTGCGGCGGAAGGTTCGCCTCCTTCTCGACGATCGCTTGGCCCTGGGCCTGCCAGTCGAAATAGACGCCGAGCGTGCCGACAAGCGCGCCATCCGTGCGACCGCCAGCGCGGATGCCGGTGGCATAGACAAGGACGTCGCGGTTGTCGTGGCAGCCGCTGCGCTTGACGGTGTCGACGATATAGTCGTCGCCGCTCCGGCAATGGCGCGCCGTCTGGAACCAGGCTTCGGACGAGAGGTCCTTGTCCTTCAGGTTGCGATGATAGCGCGGATTGGCAGAGGCGATGACCACGCCCCGCGCGTCGGTCATGACGAGATCGAGATAGACGGTGTAGAAGCGGTTGATCACGCCGAGGCGGGCCGCCGCATGCTGGGCGCGGTCGGGCGAGGGCTGTTCCAGCGCTTCCCAGAGTGCGCTGTCGGTCGCCCACCAGCGCACATCGGCGGTGCGCTCGAAGAGGTTGCGGACGATGAACTGGACGAGCGTCTGGGCAAGATCGATCAGTCTCACACCTTCCATCTGCTCGACGAGATCGTCTGCCATGCTGCGGCTCTGCCGGATACGCCCGAGCACGTTCTGCTGAAAGCGTTCAGCGGTTTCGCCGGCACCCTGCGCCAGACGCTGAACCTCGTTGGCGACCACGGCAAAGCCCTTGCCGGCCTCGCCGGCACGGGCGGCTTCGATCAGGGCGTTGATCGCCAGCAGCCTGATCTGGCGCACAATGAGGGCGTTGTCGGTGCTGAAATGCTCGAGATCCGAACCGATGCTCTCGGTGATCAGGCGCATGGACCGGGGCGTGGCGCGGATCTCTGAAATCGGATTGGTCTGAGAAACGGCCTGCGGCATGGCGCCAAACCCCGGTTGAAAACAGAACCTCGAAAATTGCAGTCGATCGCGAATAAATATGACTTATTGGCAGGAAATATATTTTCCGCGATTAAATGCTTGGTTAATGGAAAATGGCGGGAATCCTGAGTTTTTGAAGCCATTTCTGGGTACAATGCCCGCAATTGCGGACTTGCGCCCTGCTGGTGGGCATGCAAGCTATTCCCAGATGATTCAGAGGCGATCGCCTTTGCCGCCCCCCATTCACGGCGCGTCCGGCGCCTGCCGCATCCAAGACAGCAGTGACCATGGCCTTTGCCGACCCCAATCCCCTGCGCGGTATCGTGCTGAAAGTGTGCTCGGTCTCGGTCTTCGTCGCCATGCAGACCTGCATCAAGCTTGCCGGCAGCGGAATCCCGCCCGGCCAGATCAGCTTTCATCGCTCCGCCTTCGCGATCGTTCCGATCGTCGTTTATCTCGCCTGGCGTGGCGAATTGCGGGTCGCCATGCAGACCGACAATCCGGTCGGGCATGTGAAGCGCGGCCTGCTCGGCGTCTGCGCGATGGGGGCAGGCTTCTACGGGCTCGTCCACCTGCCACTGCCGGACGCGATTGCCATCGGCTATGCCATGCCGCTGATCGCCGTTGTGTTTGCCGCGATCTTTCTGAAAGAGACGGTGCGCCTCTATCGCTGGACCGCGGTTTTCATCGGCCTTGTCGGCGTGCTGATCATCTCGCTGCCGAAGCTGACCCTGTTCGGCGACGAGGGCATGGGCTCGGAGGCCGCCGTCGGCGCGGTGGCCGTATTGATCTCGGCAATGCTTGGGGCCGGCGCGATGCTGCAGGTCCGCCAACTCGTTCGCGAGGAAAAGACCGCAACGATTGTGCTCTTCTTCTCCCTGACGGCCGCACTGCTTTCGGCGCTCACCTGGTTCTTCGGCTGGGCAGAACTGTCTTGGCGGGCGCTCGGGCTGCTCGCCATGGCCGGCTTCCTCGGCGGCCTAGGTCAGATCCTGCTCACCGAAAGCTATCGCTTCGCCGATGTCTCGACGATCGCCCCGTTCGAATACATTTCGATCATCCTGGGCTCGATCGCGGCTTACATCCTGTTCTCCGAGGTGCCGACGGCCACCACGTTGATCGGGGCGGCCATTGTCGTTGCCGCGGGCATCTTCATCATCTACCGCGAACACCAACTCGGCCTCGAACGCCGCGCCGCGCGCAAGGCGTCGACACCCCAGGGCTGAGGTTCAGCGGTCCGTGTCGGCCATCGGCGAGGCATTGTCGGCACCCTGCATCGGCAGGATGGTCGCCTGGAAATCTGACTTATCGGCCGGCGTGACATTGTCCGGGCGTCGCGTGATGCGCCAGGCGGCATAGCCGGCATAGAGCGCAAAGGCCATGCCGAGGAACCCGATCAGCGCATTTGGCCCGAGCCACTGCATCAGCGTGCCAGCCATGATCGGTCCGGTGACCGTGCCCATGCCATAGAGGATCATGATGGCGCTGGAGAGGGTGACATATTCGTCCGGCTCGGCGAGGTCGTTCGCATGCGCCACGTTGAGTGAATAGACGGGGTAGAGCACAGTGCCGACGAAGAAGCCGGCCACGTAGAGCGCGGTTGGATCCTCCGCGCCGAAACTGATCATCAGCCCGCAGGCGCCGACACCGAAGAGACCGGACGCGATCATCACCAGACGACGGTCCATGCGGTCCGAAATACGGCCGATCGGCACCTGGGAGAGCGCGCCACCAGCAAGGAAGGCGGCAAGCAGCGTGGCGCCTTGCGCCGTGCTCATGCCGATGGTTTGCGAATAGACGCCGCCAAGGCTGCCCCAGGTGCCTGACAGGGCGCCTGACAGCAGCGACCCGAAGAAGGCGATCGGCGAGCGGCGATAGAGCCGCTTCAAGTCGAAGCGGGCTTCCGCAATCGGTGTCGGAGACTGGGCAGTCGAGAGCGCGACCGGGAAGAGCGCGAGCGAGAAGATCAGCGCGCAGATCATGAACAGGTCCGGCCCGTTCACGTCGCCAAGCGGCACGATATACTGGCCGCCGATCGAGCCGACGAGGCAGGTCACCATGTAGACCGAGAAGAGGGCGCCGCGATTGTCGTTCGTCACCCGCTCGTTGAGCCAGCTTTCGATCAGGAGATAAGCGCCGGCAATGGCAAAGCCCGACAGGCCGCGGAAGATCATCCAGGCCCACCATTCGACAACCAGCGCGCAAAGCAGGATGGAGACCGTCAGCAACGTGATCAGCGCGCCGAAGACGCGCACATGTCCGACACGCCGCACGAAGATCGGGGTGACGATGCAGGAGACTGTGAAACCAAAGGTATAGCCGGTGGCGATGACCGAGATGATGAAGGTCGACCAGCCCTCGTTCAGCGACCGGATCGGCAGCATGTAGCCCATCAACCCGAAGCCGGCCATCATCAACAGGGTCGACAGCATCAGGGTGGCGATCGATGCGAGACTGGACAGCATGGGGCCTCCCCGGGGCGCATTCTGGACCAGAATAGTGCCAGCATCGCCGGATGTGTGAAATGTTGAATACGACGCGACGCGGCGCATTGCGGGTGCAACACGCATCTTCCCGCGCCGATCGGTAATAAAGGATTGAAACGTCATAAGGAATTCGTTTACCTTGACAACAATCATGAAAAGAGAGGCACCGGCCAACGAGTAGGTGCCGGTCAAAGGGATCTGATGGCGCTGACAAGGGCTAAGCGAGACATGACAGAACGGGGGCCGAGGCGCCCGCTTGTCTCGTCGCTCGTCGCCTTGGCTCAGCCTTCGACTGGATGCGGGGGCGTGTCATGACGCTTTCGTCCGCAGATATCGCCGGTCATCCGCAATTCATTCCGGCGCTCCGCGCCTATGCAGGCCAGCTGCGCAGTCAGTTCGACCAGAGTCCGCGCCTGTCGCGCATGCTTGCCTCGCATCAGCGCTGGCTGCTCAGCCAGGCGGCCTTTGCCCTGCAGCTCGAATATGATCCGTCCCAGCCGGGGAGTGGCCTGACCACCACCAATCTGCGCGAGATCATCACCTCCAACAATGCCGCGAGCCGCAACACGGTCCTGAATTTTCTCGATCAGTTGCTGAGCTATAAATTCGTGCGCATCGTCGGCGATCCCAACCGCCGGCCGAAGCGCTATGAGGCGACAGAAATTCCCACACAGGCCATGTTTCAGTGGCTGGTGACCAATTTCGAGCTTCTTGACCATCTCGATGGCGGCGACCGCGCCGCCACGCTTCTCGCCCAGCCGGATCTGTTCCGTTTGATCCAGCCGCAGATCGCCCGACGAGCCTGTCTGAACCAGAGTTGGCTGGAGCCGCCGCCGCGGGTGGCGCTTTTCCTCTGGACCGAGGCCGGCGGCCTCGTGATGGACGAACTGGTGCGCCGCGCGATGGAGCTCGCTCCCGATGGTGAGGGCTACAATATCGGCCGGATCGATGCGCGCGTCATGGCCGAGCATTTCATGATTTCGCGCACGCACTTGCAACGCCTCTTCCGCCGCGCGGTGGAGACCGGTTGTCTCCATTGGCCCGACGGCGACCGCAATCACTGCATCTTGCGTCGCGACTTTCTCGAAGAATATTGCGGCTGGCAGGCGATCAAGTTCTCGATCGTCGATTTCGCCCACGAAAAGATCTGCGGGCCTGTCCGCCTGGGAAAGCATGATCCGCGCCTCGGCGTGGCGCGCGAAGCCTGAGCCCTTGGGGGGCGAGGTAGGACGCACTCTTCTGACACGCATAACGACAAAAGCCCGCACAGGTGCGGGCTTTGGCAGATCGTCCAGGTAATCCCTAGTCTATCAGAAGCCGAGCGGCTGAAGCGCCCGCTGTTCGCTGCGATCCTGCGCCTGCTGACGCTTGCGGGCGGCCTGGGACAGCTCAGCCGAGGCATTCACCGCATGGCCGATCTGGTGCATGGCCTGACGCAGGCTGCGGACGGGATGAAATGGAATGTTCATGATCGTGTCCTGTGCTTTTGACGCATGGCAAATTTGCTGCCCTTATTAGTTCAGTCATGAACCGTTATTGCAATGCACAATGCGGAAGGGCTGCTATGCGAGGGGAGCACGACGATCAGTGAGGGCCTGCGTGGGCACCCGAGAGAAAGCGCTTAGAAGCGGCTTTCGGCAAAGCTGTTGGCGGGGCGGGCAATGCGACCGGCATGGCCTGCGAAACGTGCGCTCAACTGCTCGGTGGCAACGGAAGGGCTCGCGCGGTTATACGGGCTGCTGCTGCGGCCATGTTCGCCGGCCAGACGCAGGGTCTCGAACTTGCAGTGGATGGGGCGGGTCCGAAGGCTCACGGCGGTCTTCCTTGTAAAGTGTCCCTCCCACTTTGCATCTTCAATATCGCAGTGCAGCATAGATTCGGCAACCGACGTGATAGCGTGCCTGCCATGCATTATGCGCATGGCAGATTTCATAATTTGTTTACATTGCCCGAAATTTAGCCGTTTGGCGGGGTCTGCAGGCGTTCGGAGAAGGCGAGCAGGTCCATCCAGGCGAGCGCCTTGCTGGCGGGAGCGGCAAGAAGCTCCTGCGGATGCAGCGTTGCCATGGCCTGAACCGCATGACCGCCGGCGCCTAGTTCACGCCATTTGCCGCGCAGCGCATGGATCGTGCCCGTCTCGCCGAAGAAGAAGCGGGCAGCAAAATTGCCGAGCACAAGAACGAGGCGCGGTTCGACGAGCGCGATCTGCCGCTCGATGAACGGCCGGCAGATGGCGGTCTCTGGGGTCGACGGCATGCGGTCGCCCGGCGGACGCCAGGGGATGACGGTCGAGATGACGACATTTTCGCGTGTCTGGCCGATTGCCGAAAGCATCCGGTCGAGCAGCAGGCCTGCGCGGCCGGAAAATGCCAGTCCTTCGCGGTCGTCATCGGCATTCGGCATCGGGCCGATCACCATGATGCCGGAAGAGCCGTCGCCCTGTGCCGTGATCGTCGACCGCGCCGACGTCTTGAGATTGCAGCTGGTAAAGCCTTCGATGGCCGTTTGAAGTTCGGCAAGCGATCGGGCGCTTTCGGCCGCAAAACGCGCTTCGGCGACTGCATTCTCGTCGGGGATCGCCGGCAGGGCAGAACCCTGGGACGGCTGCGCCCGCGCCGGCTGACGCTCGGACGGGGCGGCACTGCGCGCAGGTGCGACGCGCGCCGGCACCTGCGCCGACGATGTCTCGGCTGCGGGGCGGGCCACCTGACGCGCCGCCTTCTCTGCCGCAAAGGCTGCAATCCGGTCGACGGGATCGTCTTCCACGAGCCATTCGACGCCCGCTTCCGCATGGAATGCGAGAAGCGCTGCAAGCTCTGCGGGCGTCATGTCGTGGGCTTGGATCATGGCCCCGTTCTAGTGCCTTCGGCAGGCGGAAGGCAAATGGAAAGCGCGGGGTGTGGCGATCAGGAAGGGCTGGTCAACATGTGCGTTTGCACGCATAAATAGAAAGCATTGGCGAAAGCCCGACTAAATCCCTTTTCCACATTTGCTCAAATGAACCTTATAAGGTACAAGGTCTTTGAATGAAGCGCATCGTAGCGAAGTTCTTCATGACTGAGGATGGTGCCGAACCCGTGAAGGACTGGCTGTCGGCGCTCGACAAGCAAGATCGTCGCATCATTGGTGCTGATATCGGTATGGTCGAGTTTGGCTGGCCGATTGGAATGCCAACCTGCAGGCCCGTGCGGGACGGGATTCGGGAAGTCCGCTCCACCGTGAGGAACGGCAGAGTCGAGGCTAGAACCTATTTCGGTATCGATGGCGCCACCATGCTCTTGTTGCACGGGGAAGAGGGCAAGGATGGACAGAAGGCTGCGATCCTGCTTGCCGTTCAACGCTGGAAAGAACACCAGGAGCGGTCGAAGCGCCTCAAGAAGACGGAAACTAGGAAGCAGAAATGAGTGACCCAAACCCATCTGTCGGTGGCAGCCTCGAAGATTTCCTCGAAGAGCTCGGGGAGCGAGACGAAGTTTACGGCGAAGCGATCAAGCGTGTCCTGGCCTGGGAAATTGAAGAGGCGCGCAAGATGCAGTCGATCAGCAAGTCAGAGATGGCGTCCAGGATGGGCACCAGCCGGACCCAGGTCGAGCGCGTACTCGACCCGCAGAACGTCGCGGTGTCTTTGGATACGCTTGAACGGGCTGCCAGATCGCTCGGAAAGAAGCTGCTGGTTACGCTGGTCGACGTTTGAACATCGGAAATTGGTTCCGACCCTCCCGCAAGGGGAGGGCGCAAGCCTCACGCCACCCACTGCTCGATGTCGTCGCGTTCGCCGATCAGCGAAAGCCCGTGGGCGATCGAGACGAGTTCGCCGCCGGTCTCGATGCGGGATGCGTCGAAGCGGCGGTGGAAGATGTCGCGCACGGCGGGCACGAAGGATGTGCCACCGGTGAGGAAGATCTTGTCGATGCTGCCGGCCTCCGTATTGGTTCTGGTCAGGACATCGTCGAGCGCCTCTTCCATGCGGGCGAGATCGTCGGCGATCCAGCTTTCGAAATCGCGGCGCGTCACGCGCTTTTCGCCGGCCTTGCCGAGCGGCGCGAAGCGGAAATCGGCCTCTTCGGCGGATGAGAGCGCCATCTTGGTGGCCGAAACCGCCTGGTAGAGCGGATAGCCTTCGTCATGGTCAATGAGGTCGATGAAGAGCTCAAGCTTCTCCGGCTCTTCGGCCTGGCGCACCAGTGATTTCAGATCCGCGAACTCCTTCAGCGTCTTGAACACCGAGAGCTGGTTCCAGCGGGAGAAGGCGAGATAGTAGTTGCTGGGAACATCGAGCAGCTTGCCGAAGCTCTTGAACTGGCTGCCCTTGCCGATTTCCGGGGCAACCAGCTGGTCGATGATGCGGGCATCGAACTGGTCGCCGGCGATGCCGACGCCGGACTGGCCGATCGGGGTTGCCTTCAGCTTGCCGGCTTCCGTCGAGAACCGGATCAGCGAGAAGTCGGTCGTGCCGCCGCCGAAGTCGGCGACCAGGACGGTCGCATCGCGCTTGAGCGTGCGGGCAAAGTAGAAGGCGGCCGCCACCGGCTCGTAGACATAGTGGATCTCGGGGAAACCAAGCCGGGTGAGCGCTTCGTTGTAGCGGGTCACGGCAAGGGCGGGATCGGGGCTGGCGCCAGCGAAATGCACGGGGCGGCCGGCGACGAGGCGCTTCGCACCTTCCGGCCATCCATCGCCACCATAGGCCTGCAGGCGCTTCAGGAAGACCTCCATCAGGTCTTCGAACTGGAAGCGGCGGGCATGCACAAGCGTGCCCTGGAAAAGAGCGGAGGCCGCGAAGGTCTTGATCGACTGCAGAAAGCGACAGTCGCCCGGATTGTCGATGAAGGTGCGTATGGCGGCCTGGCCGGCCTCGACCTTCAGGGCGCCTGCGCCGAGCTGCGGATCCTTGAGGAAGGAGAGCGCGGTACGCATGCTGTCGGTGGTGCCGGCCGGAGAGGTGAAGGAGACCGAACGCGTGTCGTCTCCGTTTTCCGCGACGGCGATCACGGTATTGGTCGTGCCGAAATCGAGCCCAAGCGCTTCAGCCATGGCCATCGCTCCTTTTGTCTATGCCTGATTGTCTGTGAGAACCGGCGAGCCGGTCGTGCTCGGCGATGCCGAGACATGAAAGAGGGCGCCTGATGCCACAGGGGGGCGGCGAGGGCAAGCGACCTTTTTGTGACGTCTGCTATCGCAGCGCGCGGAGGGCGCAGACGCGATCTGTCGCATCGAAGGCTCCCGCGAAGCGGCCGCTCTGGCTGTTGTTGGCGACAGGGTCTATGGTCGGCTTCACCCTGGAGATCGACAGATGTCACCCATGCGCATCGCCCTGCATTGCCTCGCCGCTCTCGCCATCCTGATGGGCGTCGTATGGATCGGGCAGGGATCCGGTCATTTTCCCTATCCGGCGTCGAGCTTCATGATCGATCAGAGCCCGTGGATCATGTACGGGGCGATCCTTGCTGTTGCGGGCGTCGCCGGTCTGGTGAGGCTGCGTCGGCGCTGAGGCTGGCAGAAATGCGAAGGGCCGACCGGCGCTTCCGGATTGGCGGTTCCGCGGCAGGTTCTAAGGAGCCGCCGCCTCTTCTGCAGCCTGGGTTTCTTAAAGGGGGGGCGCGTCAGACGTCCTGATAAAGGCGCGCGGCCATCGGCGCGGTCTCCAGCCCGTCTAACTCATCATCGAAGGTTTCGAGCTTGGCGAGGAAGTGGTCGATGATCCGGCCATAGCTGGCATTTCGAGAGCGCGGGACGCGCGCGCGCTCTTCAACGACTGGCTCGAGATCGGTTACGAAAGCGGCAGGCTCGAGCGCCAGCAGCATCCGGTCTTCATGTCCGGCATTTGTCATCACGGGAACTCTCATCTCCCAGGTTTCTCGCTTTGGAGTAAACGCAAGAGATTTCCAACCCGTTCAGTCGACTATTCGCATTTTAGGCAATGCGAATTTGGCGACCTGAAGAGCAAGTCCCGATTGTCAGATCGAATGGGCCGCACCGCCATCGACGCGCAGCATCGTGCCGGTGATATAGCTCGCCGGAACCGAGCAGAGGAAGGCACCGGCGGCGGCGAATTCTTCGACACGGCCGAGCCGCTGAGCGGGGATAGACTTGACCGAGGCGGCCCGCACTTCGTCGAGGCTGCGGCCGGTGCGCTTGGCATTGGCGCCATCGAGCTCGTCGATCCGGTCGGTATGGATGCGGCCCGGCAGGAGCATGTTGGCCGTCACGCCATAGGAGGCGAGCTCGGAGGAGAGCGTCTTGTTCCAGCCAACCAGCGCGCCGCGCAGCGTGTTGGACAGCGCAAGATTGGGGATCGGCTCGAAGACGCCGGAGGAGGCGACGGTGAGGATGCGGCCAAAGCCTTGCGTCTTCATCAACGGCACTAGCGCATTGGTGAGCGTGATGACCCTGACGACCATCGACTGGAAGAAATTATAGAGCTTTTCGGCATCCATGTCCTCGACGGTGCCAGGCGTCGGGCCACCGGTATTGTTGACGAGAATGTCGATACCGCCAAGCGTATGATGAACCGCGTGCAGCATCTGGTCGACGAAATGGGCATCGGCGATGTCAGCCACGACATAGTCCGCCTTGCCGCCGGCAGCCTTGATCGCCTCGACATTGGCCTTCAGCTTGTCTTCCGTGCGCCCGCAGATCAGCACATGCACCCCTTCGGCCGCGAGCGCGTTAGCAATGCCGAGGCCGAGGCCGCGCGAGGCGGCGAGCACGAGGGCGCGTTTGCCGGAAATGCCGAGATCCATGGGAGTATCCTTCCTTGATGTAATGTCTTTGCGCGCAGTCTATCGGGCGCGGGATTGGATCGGAAGCCCGACCATCTGTGGATGAACCGTCATCAAAATGGGACTTTGCCCGGGTTGAACAGCATGTCCGGATCAAGCATCGCCTTGAACTGCCGGGAAAGCGACTGTTTGACCGGATCGACATGGGTGAGATAGGCGGAGCGCTTGTCGAGGCCGACACCGTGTTCGGCGGAGAAGCTGCCGCCGGAGGCTTGAATGCCGGCATAGACGGCGTCTTCCGCAAGCGCCTTCATGTCCGGGGGCAGGGGACCCGGGGCTGCGATGGCGATATGCAGATTGCCATCGGCGATATGGCCGTAGACATAGGCATCAAGGCCGTTGCCGATGGCTGCAAGGCCTGCGGTGAGGTCCGCCACGTAGGCGTCGAGCGCCGACGGCGGCATCGAGACGTCGAAGGACGGCGCATTCGGGAATTCCGCGAAATAGAAGCCCGAATCCTCGCGCAGGTCCCAGAAGCGGCGGGCTTGGTCAGAGGACTGGGCAACGATCCCGCCCTTGAGGTCCGCCTCTTCCCACAGCGCAGCTAGCTCGTCTTCCAGCAATGTCGTGGCCGCTTCGATGGTCTCGCCGGAGACTTCGATCAGAAGCACGGCAGCATCACCTTCGAGCCAGGAGAGGTCGAAACCCTTGAGGGCCGCATGATCGCGCACGTAGCGCGGCCACATCATCTCGGCGGCTTCGAGCAGAAGTGCCGGATGCCGGCGCAGCCGTGCGGCGACCTGCAGCGCACGGGCAGCATTCTCGACACCGAGAAGTGCGACGGCGCGATGCGGTCGGATCGGCTCGACCTTCATGACGACCCGGGTGACGAAGCCGAAGGCGCCTTCTCCGCCGATGAAAAGCTGCTTGATGTCAGGGCCGGCGGAGACCTTCACCACCCGGGTCATGTCCGAAAACACCTCGCCTGAAGGCAGCACGGCTTCCAGCCCGAGGATCTGGTGGCGCATCACTCCATTGCGGAAGGCGAGAATGCCGCCGGCATTGGTGGAGACTATGCCGCCGATGGTCGCCGACCCACGCGAACCGAGATCGATGCCGGTGGTGAGGCCATGAGGGGCGAGCGCTGCCTGCAGGGCCTCGAGCGTGACGCCAGTTTCCACCTCGACGGTCTCTTCGTCGGTGTGGATGGCAAGTATGCGATTGAGCCGGGTGCTGGACAGCAGAACGTCTCCGGCCTGGCTCGTGCCACCGCCGACGAGGCCGCTCAAGCCTCCCTGCGGGACGATGGCGACATGGTTCGCCCGGCACCAGGAAATCAGCGCCGAGGCTGCTTCCGTTGAAGCAGGTTGGGCCATCACGCCGGCGGTCAGGTTCGCCGGGTCTTCACCGGGATGCCGGCCGGCAAGGGAATCGGGGCCGAGAATCCGGAGGTCCGGATGCAGGCCGTCAAGCGCGCGGGCAAGGTCATGGGGCGAGAAGTTCGGGTGCGAAGACATGGGCAAGCCTGATCTGTTTGCGCCTTCTTCGCCGTAAAGCTTTGTCGCCGCAAGGCACCCCGCGGCCTTTCCCGACCTGTCTGCCCCTCTCAGAGCTCTGCCGGAAAGCCGGGTGCCCGCAGGTCCGTACCGGTTGCGTCTTCCAGAAGCTTCACGACCTGCGACGACCAAGCGTCACCGCCATAGGCTGACCGGGCGCGAATAAAGGTCTGCAGCGCATGGGAGGCGAGGTCGAGCGGCACGCCAAATTCGCGGCCGAAGCCGAGTGCGAAGCCGAGGTCCTTCACGGCGAGATCCATGGTGAAGTTGATGTTGTAGCTGCCGTTCAGGATCACCTGGCCCTCGGTCTCGTGCACGAAACTGTTGCCGGAGGAGGCCTTGATGATGTTGAAGGCATCGGTGAGGTCGATGCCGCCCTTCTTTGCCAGCATCAGCGCTTCGCCGGTGGCGATCAGGTGGATGAAGGCAAGCATGTTGGTGATCACCTTGATCACGGCCGCCTTGCCGAGAGGACCGGCGCGAAAAATCTGCTTGCCCATGGCCTGGAAGGCCGGGAGATGCAGATCGTAGAGGTCGCTGTCGCCGCCGATGATCACGGTAATCTCGCCGGAGGCGGCGAGATGCACGCCGCCGGTGACGGGCGATTCCAGCATGCGCACGCCGGCCTCTGCGGCGACCTTGCCGAGACGCAGGACTTCCTGCTCGTCGAGCGTGCTCATCTCGATCCAGGTGGCGCCGGGCTTCAGACCTTTCAGGATGCCGCGCTCGCCGGTCAGCACCCGTTCGCTGACTTTCGGAGAGGGCAGGCAGGTGATGACGGCGTCGACCGCTTCGGCCACGGCTTGCGGATCGGCGGCAAACCGGGCACCGGCGGCCACCAACTCCTTGGCATTGTCGGGATCGAGATCATTGACCACGACGGTGAAACCCGCCCTGACCAGACTGCCGGCAAGATGGCGGCCAAGATGGCCGAGCCCGATGAAACCATATGTGAGTGCCATGTCATGTTCCCCTGCTGGCGTTTTGGCAGAGATTGCGACAAAGCGGGGAAGGGTTCAAAGGCAGATTTTGGCGAGCGACGCGAGATGACGCGGAGAGAACAGGTCTACGGTGCTTTTTTCTGGGCCGGGCAGGGCGGCCCATGCGAGGGACTTCGCCTGGCGGTGAGGCCGTCCTCCAGCCACCAGAGCCCAAAGCCGGTTCGTCCTCAGGTGAGGTCGCTGCGCTCGACTGTGTTTGTTTGTTGGGCAGACCCGGCGGCGGTCCGCCTATCCGGCCGCGCCATGCCGGCCATGATCTTCGACAGGATCAGCGTTCTGCCCCAGCGCGGCATGCCGGTGAACGAGGCCTCCAGCGCCTTTGCGAGCAGCCCTGGCCGGATCGTGCCACGACGCCCGAGCGCATCGAGGGTGGCAGCGGCGACCACCGAGGCCGGCTGGCTCATGCCCATGACCATATCGGCCCGGGCTGCAAAGCCGCTGGCGATCGGGCCGGGCGCGCAGGCGATGACCTCGACCCCTTGCGGGCGAAGCTCGGCGCGCAGCCCCTCGGCGAAGGTCTGGATAAAGGCCTTGGTGGCGGCATAGTTGGCGGATTGCGCCACGCCCTGGAATGCGAGCAGCGAACTCATCAGCACCATGCCGCCCGAGCCGCGTCGCACGAAGCGTTGGGCCATGGCATGGCTGAGCTGCACGACGGCGCGGCAGTTGACGTCGATCATGTCGAGCTCGGTGGCGACGGGAATGCGGGTGAAGGGGCCTGAGGTGCCGAAGCCTGCGGCGGCCACCAGAAGGCCGATGTCGTAATGCGCGGTGCTGCGGATCAAATCCTCCACCTGGTCCGGTTGCGACAGATCGACCGGCAGCACGTCGACCGCGACGCCATGGGCCTTGGCCAGTTCATCGGCCAGCGCCTCCAGCCGGTCGAGCCTGCGGGCAACGATCACGAGGCCATAACCGCGCCGTGCCAGTTCACGGGCAAATTCCCGTCCAATGCCATCCGAGGCGCCGGTCACCAGCGCCAGTGGTCCATATTTCAGGCTGCCCCGGCGATTGATGTGGCTGAGGGCTCTCGCTGCGGCGGTCATTCCACGATCCTCACAGGCATTGTTGACACTGTCTACTTTATCGTTAGCGATGAAAGTTGACGCTGTCAACATTGGTGATCTACAAGATCGCGGTTGCTCTCCTGTGTGACCTTGCGCTTGCGCGGCGAGGGAGACAGTTTGGGGACGACAGAGCGGTGTCGCAGCGGGCGCCGATCAACACGACGCAGGAGCCAATATGCCGAGAACTCGACGCGATCTGCGCGAAGCATGTCTCGCCGAGGGTATGGCGATTATCGCTAGCGACGGTCTGGAGAAGCTGAGCCTGCGCGAGGTGGCGCGAAGGCTCGGCGTGTCGCATCAGGCGCCCTACAAGCACTTTGCCAGTCGCGACCACATTCTGGCGGAGATGGTCTCGCGGGCCTTCGACGCCTTCGCAACGTTCCTGGATGCCCATCCGAAATCCGACAATCCGGATCAGGACATGGCGAACATGGGCGTGGACTATCTGCGATATGCCCAAGAGCGCCCGCTCGAATACCGCCTGATGTTTGGAACATCGCTGCCGGATGGCGAGGCCTTTCCCGAAATGATGGCCAAGGCCAAGCATGCCTTTTCGCTTCTCGTCTCTGGCCTGCAGCGCAGGGCGCATCTGACGGGCACGAAGCGCAGCGACGACGCTATTCTGCTCGATGCTCTTGTCATCTGGTCTTCGCTGCATGGTCTCGCTTCGGTAAAGAGTTCGTCGGTCCTCCATACCCTCGATCTGCCGCCCGCCCTGATCGAGCGCAGCGACGCACATATGATCCACGGCTTTTCCGCCTTGATCGCAGCGACCGAGGATCAATCAGCGCATTGACCCTTACGTGCACGTAAGATATTCTGCGACTTCACACCGCCCTGCCGGAATTTGCGCCTTGGCGCGTCGCGCTTCGGCTCGACAATCCGGCTGGGTTTTGTCAAGGAGGAAGGCGGAAAGCACCGCCTGGCGAGGAATGACGAATGAGCACCGAGATGGAACTGCCTGAACGCGAAAGCATGGAATTCGACGTCGTGATCGTGGGCGCAGGCCCGGCCGGTCTGTCGGCTGCGATCCGGCTGAAGCAGGTCAATCCGGACCTGACCGTCGTGGTGCTCGAAAAGGGCGCCGAAGTCGGTGCGCATATCCTGTCCGGTGCCGTGGTTGATCCCATCGGCGTCGACAAGCTGATCCCCGGCTGGCGCGAAGAGGCCGATCACCCGTTCAAGACCGCAGTCACCGACGACCAGTTCCTCTTTCTCGGACCAGCCGGCTCGGTGCGCCTGCCGAACTTCCTGATGCCACCGCTGATGAACAATCACGGCAACTACATCGTCTCGCTCGGCAATGTCTGTCGTTGGCTGGGCGCCCATGCAGAAGCGCTTGGCGTCGAAATCTATCCGGGCTTTGCCGCCTCCGAAGTGCTCTACAACGAAGAAGGTGCTGTCATCGGCGTCGCGACCGGCGACATGGGCATCGAGAAGAACGGCGAGCCGGGTCCGGCCTATACCCGCGGCATGGAACTGCTCGGCAAATATGTGTTGATCGGCGAAGGTGTGCGCGGCTCGCTCGCCAAGCAGCTGATCGCCAAGTTCGATCTCTCCCGTGAAAGCGATGTGCAGAAGTATGGCATCGGCCTGAAGGAACTCTGGCAGGTCAAGCCTGAGCACCACAAGCCGGGCCTCGTGCAGCACTCCTTCGGCTGGCCGCTCGGCATGAAGACCGGTGGCGGTTCCTTCCTTTATCACCTCGAAGACAACATGGTCGCCGTCGGCTTCGTCGTGCACCTGAACTACAAGAACCCCTATCTCTACCCCTTCGAGGAATTCCAGCGCTTCAAGACGCATCCGGCGATTGCCAAGACCTTCGAGGGGGGCAAGCGCCTGTCCTACGGCGCGCGCGCGATTACCGAAGGCGGATACCAGTCTGTGCCGAAGCTCTCCTTCCCAGGTGGCGCGCTGATCGGCTGTTCCGCCGGCCTCGTCAACGTGCCCCGCATCAAGGGCTCTCATAACGCTGTGCTCTCCGGCATGTTGGCGGCCGACAAGATCGCTGCGGCCATCGCTGCCGGCCGCGCCAATGACGAGCCGATCGAGATCGAGAACGAATGGCGCTCCACCGATATCGGCACGGACTTGAAGCGCGTGCGCAACGTCAAGCCGCTCTGGTCCAAGCTCGGCACGGCGCTTGGCGTTGGCCTCGGCGGCATCGACATGTGGATGAACCAGCTCCTCGGCTTCTCCTTCTTCGGCACGCTGAAGCATGGCAAGACCGATGCGCAGTCCCTCGAGCCGGCAGCGCAGCACAAGCCGATCGCCTATCCGAAGCCGGATGGAGTTCTGACCTTCGACCGTCTCTCTTCGGTCTTCCTGTCCAACACAAACCACGAAGAGGATCAGCCGGTCCATCTGAAGGTCAAGGATATGGACCTTCAGAAGCGTTCCGAGCTCGGCATCTATGCCGGCCCTTCGACGCGCTACTGTCCGGCAGGTGTCTATGAATGGGTGGAGAAGGATGGCGAAGAGACCTTCGTCATCAACGCCCAGAACTGTGTCCACTGCAAGACCTGCGACATCAAGGACCCGAACCAGAACATCACCTGGGTGCCGCCGCAGGGCGGAGAAGGGCCGGTCTATCCGAACATGTAAATGTTCGGGAGGCAGGCCGGCACGGACCGCCGCCGGGAACTTGGCGGCGAAGGGCCGGTCTACCCGAATATGTGATACTCGTAAGGGGCGGCCGAGAGGTCGCCCTTTTTGCATCTGACGGCTGGGGCGAACACGGCTCCCCGGCCGCCCCATCTTCGCCATCTCCCTTAACGGCCACCCTCAGATTTAACCCGGCATTAACCATAAATTTCTAGGCTCCTCGGCAACGAATCGTATCCCGAGGACCTCCGAACCATGACCATTTCCCGCCGCGGTCTCCTGTTTGGTCTGCCGCTTTTCCTGGCCGGCTGCCAGTCCGTTCCCAACCAGCAGGCCATGTATGGTGATATCCCGGATGAGCCGCATCCGCTGAAAAAGGTACCGCTCGAGAAGATCAAGCCGGAGCTGCGCCGCCAGGAAGTGGCCTATGAGACATCGCATCCGGCAGGCACGATCGTGGTCAATACGCCCGAGCGCCGGCTCTACTACGTGCTGGGCGGTGGCCGCGCCATGCGTTACGGCATCGGCGTTGGCCGTGCAGGTCTGGCGCTTGCCGGAAACGCCTATGTCGGTCGCAAGGCCGAATGGCCGACCTGGACGCCGACGCCGAACATGATCCGCCGCGATCCGGAAAAGAACCTGAAATATGCAGGCGGTCTGCCCGGCGGCCCGAACAACCCGCTCGGCGCCCGCGCCATGTATCTCTACCGCGGCGGTAACGACACCATGTTCCGCATTCACGGCACCAACCAGCCCTGGTCGATCGGCCAGGCCATGTCGTCCGGTTGCGTCCGCATGATGAACCACGATGTGATCGACCTCTACGCCCGCGTCGACGTCGGCTCCAAGGTCGTCGTCATGCAGGCCTGATCGCCGCATAAACCCCTATGATTTTGAGTGGCGCTGGTCTCGCGACCGGCGCCACGCTTTCTTGATCGGTCCGTGACAGTCTCCTGTCACGCAAACTCACGAGTGCGAAATCGGCCTTTCCGCCTCGCGACTTCGCCCCAATCTCCCCGCAGTGAAACTTTTCGGTGCCGTCGCGCGTCGAATCAGGTGTTGACGCTGTGTCGACCAAATCCGACCGGTTCGAGGGTTTCCGCTTTCGCCGGTCAGGACTAAGTGGGAACAGACGCGTCTCGGTCGACGTGTCGAGATTTGAGAAGGAAATTTGAATGGCTCGCGAGACAAAATCCGGCTTATCCGACCTTGGTGGATGCCAGATCGAGGCGACCCTCCAGCTCCTCGACGGCAAATGGAAGGGTGTCATCCTTCATCATCTTCTGCGTGACGAGGTCCTTCGCTTCAACGAACTGGTCAAGCTCCTGTCCACGATCACCCACCGCACGCTGTCCAAGCAGCTGCGCGAGATGGAGGTCGCGGGCCTCGTCGCCCGCACCGTCTATCCGGTCGTGCCGCCCCGCGTCGACTATTCGCTGACCCCGCTCGGCCGCAGTCTCGAGCCGGTCATCCAGGCCCTCGGCCGCTGGGGCCAGGAAAACCTCGTTGCCGTGGAAGACGCCGCACTGAAGCCTTGCCAGATGCCTGTTGGCAGTGAAGCCATCATGCGCTCGGCGGCCTGACGCCGGCAACGATGGCCGCCCGAAAAGGGCGGCCCCGCAACGCGCCGAGGCTCAGGCCGGAAGGCCTTCTAACACGATCTTGCCGCGCGCCCGGTTGCTTTCGATGATGGCATGCGCCTTGCGCAGGTTTTCCGCCGTGATCGGCCCCATCACCGTATCAAGTGTCGTGCGGATCTTGCCGCTGTCGATCAGCTCAGCGACATGCGTCAGCAGCTTGTGCTGCTCGATCATGTCAGGCGTCTGGAACATCGGGCGCGAGAACATGAACTCCCAATGCAGCGACACGACCTTCATCTTGAAGGCGAGAATGTCGAAACCTTCCGGAAAGTCGTCGATCAGGCAGATGCGGCCCATCGGCGCGATGATCTCGGCCATGGCCAGGCGATGCTGGCTCGAATGCGTGACCGAGAAGATGAAGGCGGGTGCGCCGATGCCGAGCTTTGCATATTCCTCAGCGAGCGGCTTGCTGTGGTCGATCACGTGATCGGCACCGAGTGACTTTGCCCAGTTGGCCGTCTCGGGCCGGGAGGCGGTCGCGATCACCTTGAGGTCGGTTAGCGTCTTGGCGAGCTGGATGGCAATCGAGCCCACGCCGCCCGCACCGCCGGTGATCAGGATCGCCCGTTCGGCGCCGAGCACGGGGTCGGCGACCTTGAGCCGGTCGAACAGCGCCTCATAGGCGGTGATGGCGGTCAGCGGCAGGGCGGCAGCCTCGGCAAAGGACAGCGACTTCGGCTTCATGCCGACGATCCGTTCGTCGACGAGATGATATTCCGCATTGGTGCCGGGCCTGCCGATTGCGCCGGCGTAGTAGACCTCGTCACCGGCTTTGAAGAGCGTCACATCCGACCCAACCGCCTTGACCACGCCGGCCGCGTCGTAGCCGAGAATGCGGGCCTCGCCGGCTGCCGGCGTATGGTTGCGGCGAACCTTGGTGTCGACGGGATTGACCGAGACAGCCTTGATTTCGACCAGGAGGTCATGGCCGGAAGCCTCAGGCATCGGCAGGTCAAGATCGACCAGGGACTCGTTCGAGGTGATGGGCTGGGGCATGTGGAAACCGATGGCTCGCATGGGGCAACTCCTGTCTTGCATTTGCACGCTGCCCATTAAGGACATAGATGGGAGCTGCGCAAGAATGCACATTTTGTGTTCGTAGGCACAGAAATGAACCTCGGTATCAGAGAGGATACTGCCCATGTCGCGACCACGCGCCAAGATGACCAACGCGTTTCCAGGCTGCCCGGTCGAGACGACGCTCAGCTTTCTCGACGGCAAATGGAAGGGCGTGATCCTCTATCATCTGCTGGCCGACGGCACGCTGCGCTTCAGCGAGTTGCGCCGCAGGCTGCAGGCCGTGACCCAGCGCATGCTGACCAAGCAGTTGCGCGAGCTGGAAGAGCAGGGGCTCGTGACGCGCACCGTCCATCCGGTGGTGCCGCCGCGCGTTGACTATGCGCTGACACCACTCGGACAGAGCCTGCGTCCTGTTATCATGGTGCTCGAACAGTGGGGCACGCGCCATGTCGAATGCCGGGATGGCGAGCGCCACATGATCGAGCCCGATATAATGGTGGAGGCGGCCTCAGCCGCGTGACGGCTTGTTTTCGAGCGCCACGGAAATGAGGAAGATGATCAGGCCGAAGGCCGAGAGCACCGCGCCGACGTAACCGGTGGCGCCGTAGCCATAGCCGGCCGCGATCACCAGACCGCCGAGCCAGGCGCCCAGCGCGTTTGCGATGTTGAAGGCGGAATGATTGGTGGCGGCGGCCAGCGTCTGGGCATCCGCTGCGACATCCATCAGCCGGGTCTGCACGGCCGGGCAGGCGGCAAAGCCGCAGCCGGTGAGAAACACGCAGATGCAGAGCATGACCGGATTGTGGGCGGTCAGCGAGAAGACGGCCATCAGCGCGATGTTGAAGGCGAGCATGCCGCCGATCGTGCCTTTCAGCGAGTAGTCCGCCATCCGGCTGCCGACGATATTGCCGACATTCATGCCGATGCCGAAAAGGGCAAGCACGACGGCGATCATGCTGGCCGGAAGGCCTGCGGTATCCGTCACGGTCTTGGCGATATAGCTGAAGATCGCAAACATCCCGCCGAAGCCGACGGCCGCGACACCGAAGGACAACCAGACCTGCAGGCGCCCGAAGGCGGAGAGTTCGCGGCGGATGCTGGCGCCCTCGGCCACTTCGTCCTTCGGCAGATAAAGCGCGATCAGGGCCACGGTGATCGCGCCGATTGCCGCCACCAGGAAGAAGGCGGCGCGCCAGCTCATCAGCTGGCCGAGGAAGGTCGCGATCGGTGTGCCGATCAGGGTGGCGATGGTGAGGCCCAGCATGACACGGCCCACGGCGCGCACGCGACGGTTGGGCGGCGCCATGGAGGCAGCCACCAGCGCCGCCACACCGAAATAGGCGCCATGCGGTAGGCCGGTGATGAAGCGCAGCAGCGTGAAAGTCGAGAATTCGGTGGCGAGAGCGCTGGCGAAGTTGCCGACGGCAAAAAGGCCCATCAGCATGAGAAGCAGCGTCTTGCGCGGGAGTTTCGCGGCCAGTGCCGCAATGATCGGTGCGCCGATGACGACGCCCAGTGCATAGGCGCTGATCACATGGCCGGCCTGGGGGACCGTCACGCCATAGGTGTGGGCGACCTCGGGCAGCAGGCCCATGATGACGAATTCGCCGGTGCCGATCCCGAAGCCGCCGGCGGCAAGCGCCAGTTCGATCAGGAGGATGGTGGTTGCGGTCAGCGTTTGGGCTTCGCTCCCTCGTGAATCGAGGGGCTGGGCCAGGGACGAACAATCGGTCATGCAAACACCTTGCGCGCCGGCGCGGGACACGTGGCGCAAAAAGCTTCTTCAGGAAGCGGCGATGGAAGAAAGGCCCGGAAGCCAGCTGAAATGAGAATTGTTATTTATCATATCGGTGTGCACTGCGGCAAAGGCTTTTGCTCCTGGCCTTGAAAATTGCTCAAATGCTATCGATCTCTGCCACAAGGAAACTTTTCACAGGCCGAGGCGTTCTGAGCTTCGGCCCGCTTTGGGCCGCGAAAGGGCGAGATGAAGATCAAGGCAGTACTCAATCGTGACGGTGGTACGTTCAAGACCACCGACATGCAGACCTATTGCGAAAACGCAAACCGCGCCTTTGCTGCAAGAGGCCATGAGCTTGACTGCACGGTGGTCGGTGGGGACGAGATCGTCGAGGCGCTGGAGAAGGCTGCCGCGACGCCTGGGGTCGAGGCCCTGCTCGCAGGTGGCGGTGATGGAACCATCTCGACCGCGGCCGCTGTCGCCTGGAAGGCAAAGCTGCCGCTTGGTGTCATCCCGGCCGGCACGATGAACCTCTTTGCCCGGTCGCTGAAGCTGCCGCTCGACATCTGGAAGGTCCTGGACGTGCTCGCGAACGGCGAAATTGCCGATGTCGACATCGCAACCGCCAATGGCCGCCCCTTCGTCCACCAGTTTTCCGCCGGCCTTCACGCCCGCATGGTGCGCATGCGCAATCAGATGAACTTCGCCTCACGCCTCGGCAAGATGCGGGCAAGCACCAGTGCGGCCTTTGGCGTCATGCTCGACCCGCCGCGTTTCGATGTCGTCTTCGACATGAACGGTGATGGCAAGAGCGACGAGCGCCCCGTTTCGGCGATCTCGGTCTCCAACAATCCGCTCGGCAACAACTCGCTGTTCTTCGCCGATCGCGTCGACACCGGCAAGCTGGGTGTCTATCTCGCAGCACCGCTCGAGCCGACCGGCGTCGGGCTTCTCGCCTTCGACATCATCAGGGGCAAGTTCAAGGACAACGAAGCGGTGACCGCGTCGACTGCCGATATGGTGCGGCTGCATTTCCCGAGGCATCGCAAGGGTGCGGCCTGCGTGCTGGACGGTGAACTTCTGCGCATGCCGGCCGACGTCGAAATCAAGATCCATGCGGGAGAACTCAAGGTTCTTGTCCCCCAACCGCAGCCGGTAGCGTGAGGGAAGGGCGCCCGGAATAGCCCGGGCGCCGTCGTCTCAATGGCTGAAGGCCGCCGCGATCAGGTCGCGGGTATAGCCTTCCGCCGGGCGTTCGAAGATCTCTTCGGTCGCGCCCTGTTCGACGATCTTGCCATTCTTCATGACAATCACATGGTCCGACATCGCCTTGATGACCGAGAGGTCGTGGCTGATGAAGACGTAGGACAAGCCGTGTTTGTCCTGCAGGTCGCGCAAGAGTTCGATTACCTGCCGCTGGACCGAACGGTCGAGTGCAGACGTCGGCTCGTCCAGGATAACCACCTTGGGCTTCAGGATCATCGAGCGGGCAATGGCGATACGCTGACGCTGGCCGCCCGAGAATTCGTGCGGATAGCGATTGCGCGCCGCCGGATCGAGGCCAACCTCCTTGAGCGCAGCAATCGCCCGGGCATCACGCTCGGCCCGGCTGAGCTGCGGTTCGTGCACGTAGAGACCTTCGGTGATGATCTCGCCAACCGTCTGGCGCGGCGAGAGCGAACCATAGGGGTCCTGGAACACCAGTTGAAGCTGGCGGCGGAATGGCCGCATGCCGGCTCGGTCGAGGGTCGAGATGTCAGTTGTGCCGAAGCGATAGGCGCCTTCGGCTTTCAACAGCCTGAGCAGTGCCCGGCCCAGCGTCGACTTGCCCGACCCCGATTCGCCGACGATGCCGATCGTCTGGCCCTGGCGGAGCCGGACGCTGACCTGATCCACCGCCCGGAAGGTGCGGCTCTTGCCAAACAGGCCTTCGCTGCCGATGTCGAAATCGACGGTGACATTGCGACCTTCCAGAACGACCGGGGCATCATCGGCCGGCGGCGGCTTGGTGCCCGTCGGTTCGGCGGCGAGCAGCATCTTGGTGTAGTCGTGCTGGGCATTGCCGAAGATCGCGTCGCGGCTGCCCGTCTCAACAATCTCGCCCTTGCGCATGACGGCAACGCGGTCGGCCACGTGTTTGACCACGCCGAGATCGTGGGTGATCAGCACGATCGCCATGCCGAACCGCTTCTGCAGATCGGCGAGCAGGGTCAGGATCTGCGCCTGGATGGTGACATCAAGCGCGGTCGTCGGTTCGTCCGCGATCAGCACGTCGGGCTCGTTGGCCAAAGCCATTGCGATCATCACGCGCTGACGCTGGCCGCCGGACATTTCATGCGGATAGCTGTCGATCCGCCGCTCGGGGTCCGGAATGCCGACGAGCTTCAACAGTTCCAGTACGCGGGCGCGGGCCTGAGATTTGCTCATGCCGCGATGATGGATCAGCGGCTCTGATATCTGCTTGCCGATCCGGTAGAGCGGATCGAGCGAGGTCATCGGCTCCTGGAAGATCATGGTGATCTTGGAGCCACGCACCTTGTTGAGCGTCGAAAGCGGCTGGCCGACGAGGTTGGTACCGCCATAGACGGCTTCGCCGGAGACGCTGCCATTCTTGGCGAGCAGACCCATGATGCCCATCATGGTCTGGCTCTTGCCGGAACCCGACTCGCCCACGATCGCGAGCGTCTCGCCCTTCTTGACGTCGAAGCTGATGCCCTTGACCGCGTCGACGGTTCCGTCGGGCGTCTGGAATGTGACCTTGAGGTCGTTGACGGTGAGGACCGGTGTCATCTGGTTCGTCTCCATCTCAGCGATCCTTCGGGTCGAGTGCATCGCGAAGCCCGTCGCCGACGAAATTCAGCGAAAACAGCGTGGCGACGAAGAAGATCGACGGGAAGATCAAGAGCCAGGGTGCGCTCTGCATGTTGGCAGCCCCTTCCGAGATCAGCGTACCCCAGCTGGCGAGCGGCGCCTGGACGCCGAGGCCGAGGAAGGACAGGAAGCTTTCCGTGAGGATCACCTGCGGCACGACGACCGTGACGAAGACGATGACCGGGCCGATCGTGTTCGGAATGATGTGCCGGCGGATGATCTGCCAGTCGGTGAGGCCGAGTGCCTCTGCCGCGCCGACGAATTCCCGGCGTTTCAGCGACAGCGTCTGGCCGCGCACGATGCGGGCCATTTCCAGCCATTGCACCGCCCCGATCACAACGAAGATCAGCACCACCGATCGCCCAAAAAAGACCACGAGCACGACGACGAGGAAAACGAAGGGCAGCGAATAGAGGATTTCGACAAAACGCATCATGACGTTGTCGATACGACCACCGAGATAGCCGGAGGTTGCCCCGTAGATGACGCCGATGCCGAGCGAGACGAGGCTGGCCGCAAGCCCGACAGCAATCGAGATCTGGCCGCCGAGCATGACACGGACGAGAAGGTCACGGCCGTTGGTGTCGGTGCCGAAGGGGAAGGTGACCTGGTCAACCTGGCCGCTGACGGTCATCGACCGCCCATCTTCCGACGTTTCCACCACCTCGGTATTCCGGAACTCATTGTTGCGGTCGAAATAGCGGATCGCTCTGGGGTCGATGGCCCTCTCCGAGCTGATGACGGCCGTGAAGGTGCCGCTCTCGACTTCGAAACTGTCGAGATTGACGCGCGCCCGCTTGGCGATCCCCTCAGCGACGTCCTGCAGCGACTGCGGATCGGGCCGCGGCGTGAGGCTCGGCGGCACGGTGACGTAGGACGAGAAGACCTGGTCATAGGTGTGCGGCACGAAGAATGGGCCGACATAGGAAAACAGCGCGATGAACGCCAGCATGACGCAGCCGGCCATGGCCGCCTTGTTGCGCTTGAAACGCATCAGCGCCAGCTGCGTCAGGCTGCGTCCGGCAACCTCGCCGGTCTGAACGGTGGTGATATCAGTCATTGCGAACCCTCGGATCGAGCAGGCCATAGGCGATATCGACGAGCAGGTTGAAGAGGATCACGAACACGGCAACGAGGATGACGGTGCCCATGACGAGGGGATAGTCGCGGTTCAGCGCGCCGAGCACGAAATAGCGACCGACGCCGGGAATGGTGAAGATCGTCTCGATGACAGCCGAACCGGTCAGCAGGGCCGCAGCGCAGGGGGCGAGATAGGAGACGACAGGCAGCATGGCGCCACGCAGCGCATGGGTGATGACGACCACCCGTGGCGGCAGGCCATAGGCGCGCGCCGTGCGGATGTGGTCGGTGTGCAGCGCTTCGATCATGGCGCCGCGTGTCAGCCGCGCAAAGACGGCGAGCTGCGGCAGCGCCAGCGCGATCACCGGCAAGAGGAGGAAGCGGAAGGATCCGTCACCCCAGCTTCCGGCGGGCAGCCAGGACAAGAGCACGGCGAAGATCAGTGTCAGCACGGGGCCGACGACGAAGTTCGGCACGGTGACGCCGATGGTCGCGAAGGACATCAGGATGAAGTCGATGATGCCGTTCTGGCGGAGCGCCGCGATCGTGCCAAGCGTCACGCCGCCAATCAGCGCGAGCAGGATGGCATAGGCGCCGAGTTCGACGGAATAGGGCAGGGCCTTGCCGATCAGCTCCGAGACGGTGTTGTCCTTGTAGATGAAGCTAGGACCGAGATCGCCGGTCAGCGCATTGCCCAGATAGGTCAGATACTGGCTGAACAGCGGCTGGTCGAGTTTGTATGTGGCCATGATGTTGGCCATCGTCTGCGGCGGAAGCGGGCGTTCGAGATTGAAGGGACCGCCCGGCGCAAACCGCATCAGGAAGAAAGAAATGGTGACGACGATGAAGATCGTCGGGACGGCACTCATCAGCCGCCGCAGCACGAAGGAAATCATGTCCTGCTCCTAAAAGGAACGACGCGCGGCGGGACCGTGCGTCGTTCCATGGTGATGTGGCCCGGATTACTCGGCGACGCTCAGGAAGCGGCTAAGGTGCTGGTTGGCAGCATTGTCGTGCCAGCCCTGGACGCGGTCGGAGACGAGCCACAGGTCGGCTTGGGTCAGGAACGGAGCAATCGGCTGATCGCGCATCAGGATGGCTTCGGCGTCATGCAGGATCTTGTTCCGGGCGTCCGCATCGGTTTCCTCGTAGGACTTCGCCATGAGGGCATCGAATTCCGGATTGTTGTACTTGCCGTAGTTGAAGGTCTTGTTGGTCGAGACGTTCAGCGCCAGGAAGTTTTCCGCATCGGCGTAGTCGGCAACCCAGCCTGCACGCGCGACGTTGAATGCGCCGCCTTCCTGCAGGTAGGCATAGTGGGAGGCCACGTCGAGGTTGGTCATGGTGACATTGGCGCCGAAGGTGTTCTTCCACATGTCGGCAACAGCGGTTGCCACGCGCTCGTGGTTCGGGTTGGTGTTGTAGCGGATCTCGATGTTGAGCGGCTTGCCGCCTTCACCGTAACCGGCTTCCTTCATCAGCTCGATAGCCTTGTCTTCGCGGTCGAGCTGCGACATGTCGGCGAAATCGGCGCGTGCCGGCTCATAGCTGCCGATGCCCGGAGGTGTCAGCGAGTAGGCAGGGATCTGCGAACCGGAATAGATTTCCTGGGCCAGGAAGTCGCGGTCGACGGCCATGGACAGCGCCTGACGGACGCGAACGTCACTGTAAGGCTCCTGGCGATTGTCGAAGACGTAGTAATAGGTCGCAGTCGTCGGCGAGACGTGAACCTGCTCGCCATAGCTTTCCTTCAGGCGATCGATCTGGTCGGCCGAGAAGTTATAGGCGAGGTCCATTTCCTTGGCTTCGAAGCGACGGACGGAAGCGGCCTGATCGTCGATCGGGTAGAAGATGACCTTGTCGATCTTGGTATTGGCGGCATCCCAGTGGTTTTCGTTCTTCACGACCACGAGGTTGTCGTTCGGCACATGGCTTTCGAGTTTGTAGGCGCCATTGGACACCATCACGCCCGGCTTGACGAAGTCAGCACCAGCCTTTTCGAAGGCGGCCTTGGAGAGCGGCAGCGCGGTCTGGTGCGCCAGAAGCTCGGCGAAGAACGGGGTCGGGCGCTCAAGCGTGATCTCAAGCGTCTTGGCATCCACGGCCTTCACGCCCAGCTGGTCGACCGGGGCTTCGCCCTTGTTCACCTTCTCGGCGTTCTTGATCGGATAGAGGATCGACGCATATTCGGCGGCGGTCTTCGGATCTTCTGCGCGCTGATACGAGAAGACAAAATCTTCCGCCGTCACAGGCGAACCGTCAGACCATTTGGCGTTTTCGCGGATCTTGAAGGTGTAGACGGTGCCGTCTTCGGAAACGTCCCAGCTTTCGGCGGCGCCGGGCACGATTTCGCCCTTCGCGTCATAAATGGTCAGACCTTCGTAAAGGTCTTTCAAAATGAACTCTTCGATGTTGATCGAAGTGTGGTGCTGGTCGAGCGTCTGCGGCTCGCCCGAGTTGCCGCGATGCAGGACGGTCTCGGCCAGCGCCTGGCTTGCGCCGGTCAGGATCGATCCGAGAAGGAGAGCCGTGCCGAGGACGCGGCGTGTGTGGATTGTCATTTTTTTTCCCCATTTACGTTTACGGAAACGGGAGAGAAGAGCATTCACACACGCGTTGCAAGCCGCATTTTTCACGGGGCCCTCATTTTTGAGGTGGAAAAACCAATGCGGAGCTGTGACTTGGCACGAAAATTTCGCGTGACCGTTTTATGACGAAATAAAATTATCGCGCCATCGGCTGTGCAAATTGCGACAGGCGCGGCTGAGAGGCCGCGCCTGCAGGGTGTTCAGCAATCGGAGGGGTCAGATCCGCGGCAGATAGGTCTGGTAATCGAAGCTCGAGACGGTGCGCAGATAGGCCATGGCCTCCTTGCGCTTGGTGTCGCCATAGATCCGCTGATATTCGGCGCCGAAGATGTCCCTGATGAAAGCCGAGGCTCGGAAGCGCTCGACGGCGGTCAGGAAATCATAGGTCAGCATGTCGGGGTTTTCAGGCGCGCTATCAGGCGTCGTGACCGGACCGGGATCGAGATCCTCTTCGAGGCCAAGCAGGATGCCGCCGAGGATGGCGGCGAGCAGCAGGTGCGGATTGGCGTCCGCTCCCGCGACACGGTGTTCGATGCGGGCGGCGGGGCCGTCCTTGTCCGGAATGCGGATCGCCGTGCCGCGATTGCCGAAACCCCAGTCGATCTTGTCGGGCGCAAACGAGCCCGGCTGAAAGCGCCGATAGGAATTGGCAAAGGGCGCGAATATCAGCTGCGCATCCTGCATGCTTTTCAGCATGCCGGCGGTGATCGACTTCAGCTTCACCGGATCGCCGCCCTTGGCGTCGAGGATGTTCTTGCCGTCCTTGTCGATGATCGAGGCATGCACATGAAGCCCGGAGCCGGCATGATCGCCATAGGGCTTGGCCATGCAGGTAGCCTTGAAGCCGTGGCGACGGGCGGCGAAATCAACGACGCGCTTCAGATAAATGCAGTCGTCGGCAGCCGCCATGGCATCCGGCTTGTGCAAGAGGTTGACCTCGAACTGGCCGGGGCCGAATTCGGCGGTCGTCGCATCCGCCGGCAGGCCCATGTGGTCGCAATACTCGCGCACCGTATCGAGGAAGTCTTCCATCGCAGCGGTCGCGCGCATGTCATAGAGCTGGTAGCCTTCGACCTCGCCGTTCATGACCAGCGCCTTCGGCGGCATCGGCACGCCGGTCTCGCGGAAGTCAGGCTCCATCACGTAGAATTCGAGTTCGGTGGCAACGACTGGCGTCAAGCCTTTCGCCTCGAAACGCTTCATCACATTGGCGAGGATGGCGCGCGGGCACACATAATGCGGCTCGCCTGACAGTGTGTGCATGGTGGCGAGCACCTGCTTGGAGCCGGCAGGGCCCCAAGGAAGCGTTGTCAGCGAATTCTTGTCCGGCGTACAGATACCGTCCGGGTCGCCCAGCGTCAGCGAGATCTTGGTGATGTCGTCATTGTCGTCGCCCCAGATGTCGAGCGACTGGGTGGAGGCCGGCAGGCGCACGGTGTTCTTCCAGACCTTGTCCTCGGCTTTCAGCGGGATCATCTTGCCGCGCAGGTCGCCATTCATGCCGACAAGCAGCACCTCGATGCGCGCGGAAGGGTCGGCTGCGGTCTGATCGGCGGCCTCGGTTGGTGCTGTCATGGGAAAACTCTCGTTGGCTTTCGGGACGGATTTGGCCGGAGGAACGCGGCAATCGGTGCCTTGCCAAACGCGTTTTGGACGGTCATGTTCGTAGCCGATAATGTTCCGCCTTTCAATGCGGGGCAAGGCAGGCACGCGGACCAAGTTTGGCCGTGAAAGCAAGAGCTTCCGCCCCGGTCAAGGACCAGACCCATGAACAAGCCGCTTACCGCCGTCTCCAATCTCGGTGCCATCGATGCTGCTCACCATCTTCATCCCTTCTCGGACATGAAGAAGCTGAATGCGGCAGGCACCAAGATCATCACCCGGGCGGAAGGCGTGCATATCTGGGACGCGACGGGCAAGCAGTATCTCGACGCCTTTGCCGGCCTCTGGTGCGTCAATGTCGGCTATGGCCGCAAGTCGATCGCCGATGTGGTCCACGCCCAGATGCTGGAACTGCCCTATTACAACACCTTCTTCGGCACCACGACGCCGCCGACCACGCTGCTTGCCCAGAAGATTGCCGAAAAGACCGGGCCGAAGATCAACCGCGTGTTCTTCTCCAATTCCGGCTCGGAAGCCTCGGATACCTGGTTCCGCATGGCGCGGGTCTACTGGAAGGCGCTCGGCCACGAGACCAAGACGCAGGTGATTGCCCGCAAGAACGCCTATCACGGCTCGACGGTGGCTGGCGCTTCGCTCGGCGGCATGAAGTGGATGCACGAGCAGGGCAACCTGCCGATCGAAGGCATCCACCACATCAACCAGCCCTACTGGTATGCCGAGGGCGGGGATCTGACACCAGAGGATTTCGGGCTGAAGGTCGCCCGCGAGCTTGAAGAGAAGATCATCGAACTCGGCGAAGAGAATGTCGCCGCCTTCGTTGCCGAGCCGATCCAGGGGGCCGGCGGCGTGATCGTGCCGCCCTCGACCTATTGGCCGGAGATCAAGCGCATCTGCGCCAAATATCAGATCCTGCTCGTCGCCGACGAAGTCATCTCCGGCTTTGGTCGCCTGGGTTCGTGGTTCGGCCACCAGCATTATGATTTCGAGCCGGACCTTGCGCCGATCGCCAAGGGTCTCTCGTCTGGCTACCTGCCGATCGGCGGCGTGCTGGTGTCTGATCGCGTGGCGGAAGTCATGGTCAACGAGCTCGGCGATTTCTACCACGGCTACACCTATTCCGGTCACCCGGTGGCCGCTGCCGCAGCGCTGGAAAACATCCGCATCATCGAGGAAGAAGGCCTGGTCGAACGTGTGCGCGACGACACTGGTCCTTATCTCGCCCAAGCCTTGGCCTCGCTCACCGACCACGAACTCGTCGGTGAAGCCGTCAGCGTCGGCCTGATGGGCGCGGTCCAGATCGCCGCCGACAAGGCCACCCGCCGCCGCTTCAAGAAGCCTGACGATACCGGCACCGCCGTCCGCAACCAGTGTGTCAACGCTGGCGTCGTGCTGCGCGCCACAGGCGACCGCATGCTCTTCTCCCCGCCGCTGATCATCTCGCGCTCGGAGATCGACCAGGCAGTCGACACGCTGCGCAATGGTCTGGACTGGCTGAAGGACAATCGCGGCGAGGGGTGAGGGTACGGTCAATCTCTGGCGCCCTTCGGCGTCTGGTGATATATAATTGCGATATCACTCGGAGGATGGCATGCGCACATTGGTGGACATTCCAGATGCTGATATAGAAGCTCTGGACAGGATCGCTGCCGAAAAGCAGGTATCGCGTGCTTCACTCATCAGGGAAGCCGTGGGTGAACTGCTGGATCGACGCAAGGAAGATGTCGTCTTGAGCGGGTTCGGGCTATGGGCCGGTTCAGAGGCAGAAGACGGCCTAATCATCCAGCGAAAACTTCGTGCCGAATGGTGAAGGTACTTTTCGACACGAATATCGTGATCGACGTGCTGAAAGGCCTTCCGCCTGCAAGGGAGGTGCTGAGCAATTATCCGGAGCGGGCGATCAGCATCATCAGTTGGATGGAAGTCATGGTCGGCACGCCCGCAGCGCTCACTGACGCTACCCGAGATTTTTTGCGAGGGTTCGAGCTTATTGGCCTTACAGAGGGCGTTGCCGATCATGCCGTTATTCTAAGGCAGGTCCACAGGCTCAAACTGCCGGACGCAGTCATCTGGGCCACCGCTAAGGTGAATGGACTAAGCATGCTGACGCGCGACACCAAAGGCTTTTCGCGTCAGCATCCCGATATCATCGTGCCTTACGAATTTTGATGAGCAGCCAGTTCATCGCCCTCACGGCATGAACTGCCCACCATTCACGTCGATCGTCTGCCCCGTGATGTAGCCGGACAGCATCTCTGACGCCAGAAAGAGATAGGCGCCGACGCAATCGGCTGGGGTGCCGGTGCGCTTCAGCGGCACGCTTCCGGCCACCTGATCGAGCTGGCCGGGCAGTGCGTATTTGTCCTGGAATGGAGTGGTGATCACGCCGGGCGCGACCGCGTTGACCCGGATGTTGTATTTGCCGAATTCCAGCGCCATGCCCTTTGTGACCGCAGCAACAAACGCCTTGGATGAGCCATAGACGCCCGAGCCCGCTGTCCCACCCGTGCGGGCGGCGACCGAGGTTGTATTGATGACGAAGCCGCCCTGGATTTTCAGATACGCGATGGCCGCTTGCGTGGTGGACAGCACCGAACGGGCATTCACATCCATCACCTTGTCATATTGCGCGTCCGTCATGTCCTCATAGAGTACGCGGGCAATCATGCTGCCGGCATTGTTGATCACACCGTCAAGTCGCCCGAAGGTCTTCGCCACATGCTCGACAGCCTCGGCCATGGCCTCCGATGACGCCGCATCGGCTTTCACCAGTACGACGCTGCCGCCGGCGGCTTCTATGTCGCGGGCGATGGCATGCGCCGCTTCCGCATTGGAGTTGTAGTGCAGCCCGACCAGGGCGCCTTGTGCGGCAAAAGCCCGGGCGAGAGCCTCACCGATGCCGCTCGATGCGCCGGTGATCAGCACGGCCTTGCCAGAAAGATCGGGAATGGTGAGTGCAGTCATGGGCTTGTCCTCCTGTTGTCAGACAAGCTTAGAGCGGCCCTGCCGGTGTTTGGCAAGGCCGCTCTTGTTCAAGTTCTGCTTCTCTGAGGCGGAAGTGCCCAAGGTTCGTTACAGAGCCGCGAGCCGGCAATTCATGCCACAGGCTGGGCCGTCTGTTTGCGGACATATCTGAAATAGGCCCAGATAATCGCGACCACGCCCACGATCAGCCCGATCGACAGCAGCGGCCTGACGGCGAACCAGCCGATCGCAATGACCGTTACGCCGACCGCGATCGCCAGGACGAACGAGATCAGACCAGTCCCGAAGCCGATCAGGGTGCCGACGAACGGAATGACGTCACTGATCACGCTGAAGATCCGCAGGATGAGGGCAAAGCCGACGAACAAACCCAGGATGCCCGCTGCGCGAATGACCCAGGTCAGAATGACGTTGCCGGTCTGGCTGTCGGCGAACATCTTGTCCGAGGTTTCCCGGCCAGCGGCGAGCAGGAAGAGCGTGTAGCCATTTTCCGTGGTGTATTCGGCCAGGCGATCACCACGCTGCATGGCCACAACGCTGACTTCGGGCAGCACGATCTTCTCGAAGCGGATACGGGTGTCCCCGACCTGCGGCGCCTTTTCATCGGCGCCGAAGTAAAGCGCCTGCGTGACGGCACGGCCCTCGCCGGGATAGCCGAGCGCTTCGGAAGCCTCGGCTGCTGTTTCAGCGGTGATCGGCAAGGCCTGCCGCGAGCCAGCCGAGACGATCTGCGAGCCCTCCACGCTGAAGGCTCCCAATCGCGCGGTTTCCACAAGAGTTTCCGTGGATGACAGCCAGAATTCCGGGTTCTCGTGTCCTGTCGTTTCCTGGAACTCCGAGGAATCCTGGGCTTTTTCGCTCCATTCCTTGGAATAGGTGTAGGTCGTCACGGTTTCTTCGCCGCCGCCCAGCTTCTTCTCGGTCTTGCTGCTCTTTTCCTCGACCCACTGATACATTTCGACTTTGCGCGCCAGACCAATCACGCCGCTTGCGCTGATCCCCGTATCCGCATCGACGACGTCAGCCTGCGGAACCACGGCGCTTTCGATATGCACCAGCTTGCCCTCAAGCGCAGGGTCGATCCGCGAGGCATCTGCCGCGACGACGATCGACTGGCCTTCCACCAGCGACTCATAAGTCGCGACCGATCGTCCTTCGTTCCAGAACAGCGCGACGATGGCGACGATAAGTAGAATAAAGCCGAACACAGCACCCGTCAGCGCCCCGCCCAGACGCGAAAACCAAGATGTCGATGTTCTTGTTACCACAGTCATAGCAATCCCCCATTCGTCCAGCGACCTTGTCCGCCCATTCGGCTTTCTAGCAACTTTCGCCGGTGGTGAAAGTTCTTATCTTGGGGGAATTCGATTGTTAGAAGGGTAACTTGCACTTGTCTCTGTCAAGATGATCAGCCTCCGGTTGGAGGCTGATCAATCGGTTGAGGTTCCCACTGCAGCCAAGAGCCCGCAAAGATCAGGCGGCCTTCCAGTCGAAAGGCAGGGGCGCTTCCCTGAATGCGAACCGGTCGAGGTGGCTCGCCACGACGCCCTGATAGGTCTCGAGTTTTGCGGCATCCTCGGTCTCGATCGAGACCGTCAGCGTCGCTGCATCGCATTGCATGGACGCCACGGCCTCGTCGAATTTGACGGTGGCCTTGTGGTTCTGCTCGTCCAGCTCGACGTCGAGCTTGTGCGCCCAGTGTTTGCAGAGCTGTTGGAGATACTTCCAGCCGTTTTCGGTCGGAACGGTGGTGGTGGATGTTGCCATGATCAAAGCCTTTCGATCTTGCCGACCGCCTCGTCGAGGATGCGGGCGACCTCCAATTGCGTCTCGCGGGTGGAGCCCTCGCGTGACAGACAGTCGTGCAGGGCCTGCTTGAGGTTGTGCATGGCGCGCCGAACAGGCGCTGCATCGGTTCTTTCGCTGACCTTTGCAAGGGCGGTCAGGCGACCGATCGCGGTTGCGACCTCGTCAGACCGCTCGGCAAGGTGCTGGCGCCCGGCATCCGTGATTGTCATCAGCTTGCGCGGGCCGTCGCTTTCGACTTCCTCGGCAAGACCCATGTCGAGCAGCAGCGTCATGGTCGGATAGACGACACCGGGTGAGGGCGCATAAGCGCCGCCGGACAGGCTCTCGATTTCGCGGATCAGGTCGTAGCCGTGGCGTGGCTGGTCTTCTATCAGCTTCAAGAGCACGAGCCGAAGCTCGCCACCTTCGAACATGCGCCGACGCTCGCCGCCTCGACCGCGCGGGCCGCCGCCCATGGGGCCGCCAAACGGGCCGCCGTGGCGCATGGCATGCATGGCTTCCCGGAAGGCGAAAAAGGGATTGCCGCGTTCGCCGCGGCTGGAATTGCAATGTCTCATGATGGGTTCTTTCTCAATTGTAATTGCATCTAAGATATATCTTAGTTTGATCTGTGCAAGAGGGCGCTCTGAAAATTCTGCGATCGTCCATGCTTGGCGCCTACCGATGTCGGAGCCTATGATGGGAATGGATTCGCAAAAGGGAGGAAGCTCGATGGGTGAAAAGCGGCACGAATACCGGGTCACCGTCACGTGGCAGGGCAATGCCGGAACGGGCACCTCCGCCTACCGTGACTACGGTCGCGACCACCTGATCTCAGCCGAGGGCAAGCCTGATATCCTCGCCTCTGCCGATCCGGCCTTTCGCGGCGATCCTGCGCGTTGGAACCCCGAAGACCTGTTCCTGGCCTCGCTGTCCGCCTGTCATAAGCTCTGGTACCTGCATTTCTGCGCGGTCTCAGGCGTCATCGTCACGGCCTATGAGGATCACGCCGAAGGGGTGATGGAGATGGACGCGGACGGCACAGGTCGCTTCGTCGACGTCGTGCTCAAACCCCAGGTGACCATCAAGCGCGGCACCTTCCCCGAACTCGCGCTCGAACTGCATGGCGACGCGCATGAAAAGTGTTTCATCGCCAACTCGGTGAATTTCCCGGTGCGGTGCGAGGCAGAGATCGTGGAGGCCTGAGGAGTTCGATCACTCCCGAAGCGCCGCAATCAGCGCTCTTAGAGCAGGGGGCGATTGGCGGTGGCTGGGGTGGTAGAGGTGCAGGCCGGGGAAGGGCACGCACCAGGCATCGAGCACCTGGATCAACCGACCCTCGGCGAGATCGCCGGCCACTTCCTCTTCCATCATGTAGCCGAGCGCTGCGCCTGCCCGAACGGCAGCGGCCATCAGGGCGCCATCATTGGCGATGAATTGTCCGGTCGGACGGAAGCGAAATTCCCGGCCATTCTCTTCCAGATCCCAGGCCATGACCGCACCGGATTTCAGGCGAAAGCCGACGCAGACATGGTCCTGCAGGTCGGCTGGAACCCGCGGTGGCGGATATCGCTCGAAATAGGCGGGCGTGCCGACGATGACGGTTCGAAGCGTCGGTCCGACCGGGATCGCGATCATGTCCTTGTCGACCGACATGTGAAAGCGAATGCCGGCATCGAAGCCTTCCGAGACGATATCGCTCAGCCTGTCCTCGACATTGATCTCGACCTTGACCTCGGGATGGGCGAGCAGGAAGGCGGGAAGCTTCTGGAGCAGCACGGTTTGCGCGGCATAAGTCGAGGCGGTGAGCCGCACGGTCCCGGACACGCTGTGCCGCCAATGCGCGAGCGACGCCAGACCCTCCTCGATGCTGGCAAGCGCAGGCGAGACGGTGTCGAGCAGACGCTCGCCTGCTTCGGTCGGAGCGACGCTGCGGGTGGTGCGGGCAAGAAGCCGCACGTCGAGCCGTGCCTCGAGGCTGCGCATGGCATGGCTGAGTGCCGAGGGCGAGACGCCGAGCTTGGCAGCCGCGCGCGTAAAACTACGCTCGCGGGCGACCGTGGCGAAGACGAGCAGATCATTGAGTTCGTTGCGCTCCATTCATGAATGCTGCTCACAAAGGCATGCGGGACGCAAGCGCTAATCCTCGAGGCTCGGACGGCCTATCTCCTTCCAGACGCCAACCAAGGAGCTTCCACATGAACCTGACAGATTATCGCACGCTGGGCCGCTCTGGCCTGATCGTCAGCCCCCTGGCGCTCGGCACCATGACCTTCGGCGCCGAGCGCTGGGGTGCAGGGGAAAAGGTCTCGCGAGACCTGTTCGACACCTATGTTGGAGCAGGCGGCAATTTTCTTGATACCGCGGACATCTATTCCGCAGGGCAGAGCGAGGACATGTTAGGGCGCTTCGTTGCCGAGAGCGGTCTGCGCGACCGTCTGGTGATTGCAACGAAATCGGGCTTTGCCCGCGGCCAGGGCACGCCGCTCTGGGCCGGCAACGGTGCCAAGAATATCCGGCTCGGCATCGAGGGCTCACTTAAGAGGCTGAAAACCGACTACATCGACATGTATTGGATGCATGTCTGGGATCAGGTCACGCCGGCTGAAGAGGTGCTGGAAACGCTGACCCGGGCGGTGCGCGCCGGCAAGATCCTGCACTACGGCTTCTCCAACACACCCGCCTGGTATGTCGCAAAAGTGGCGACGCTCGCGGCCGCCCATGGCCTGCCGGCCCCGATCGGTCTGCAATATGGCCACTCGCTGATCGAGCGTGGCGTCGAGCTGGAAGTCCTGCCGGCAGCCGCCGAGTTCGGGATGGGCCTCGTGCCGTGGAGCCCACTGGCCTTCGGCCTGCTCACCGGCAAATACGACCGTGGCATGCTGGAGCACGCAAATCGGCCTACGGAGCTGCCCGACAGCGGTGCGACGAGTTCCGAGGGTGAAAGCGACGGCCGTCTGAATGGCGACAATCCCTATGGCGGCATGCTGTTTACCGAGCGCAACTTCGCTATCGTCGATGCCGTGAAAGAGGTGGCCGGTGAACTCGGCCGATCCCCGGCAGAAGTCGCGCTCGCCTGGGTCACCGGACGCAAGGGGATCTCCTCCGTGCTCGTTGGCGCCAGCCGCGTGGAGCAGTTGACCCAGAACATCGCATCGCTCGGCATCACCCTCGACGCGGATCAACTGCGCAGGCTCGATGAGATCGGCGCGCTGCCGCTGCTCAATCCCTACTTCATCTTCAAAATGCCCTCCGAAGCTCTCTTCGGTGGTTCCAGAGTGACTGCCTGGCAAAAGGGCTGAACGAAAGCGGGCGGCCTGTGGCCGCCCGGATTTTTCGATTACTGGAATGCCGTCTCGAAGAAGCTTCTGAGCTTGCGCGAATGCAGCGCTTCGGTTGGCATGGCGCCGAGCTTTTCGAGTGCCCGGATGCCGATCTGCAGATGCTGACTGACCTGCGTCTTGTAGAAGGCCGTCGCCATGCCCGGAAGCTTCAGCTCGCCATGCAGCGGCTTGTCGGAGACGCAGAGCAGCGTCCCGTAGGGCACGCGGAAGCGGAAGCCGTTGGCAGCGATCGTCGCCGATTCCATGTCGAGCGCGATGGCGCGGGCCTGGGAGAGGCGCTTCACCGGTCCGCGCTGGTCGCGCAGTTCCCAGTTGCGGTTGTCGATGGTGGCGACCGTGCCGGTGCGCATGATGCGCTTGAGTTCGAAGCCCTCGTAGCCGGTGATCTCCTCCACCGCGTCTTCGAGCGCAAGCTGCACTTCCGACAGTGCCGGGATCGGCACCCAGACCGGCAGGTCGTCGTCGAGAACATGGTCCTCGCGCATATAGGCATGCGCCAGCACGTAGTCGCCTAGACGCTGGCTGTTG
Organism: Allorhizobium sp.; assembly: GCA_051861045.1. Lineage (GTDB taxonomy): Bacteria > Pseudomonadota > Alphaproteobacteria > Rhizobiales > Rhizobiaceae > Allorhizobium. The sequence goes on along the minus strand of JBHYDI010000004.1, from coordinate 347,949 downwards.
CGAAGCCCGGCGCAGTGGCCGAGCATCAGCCAGGCATGTGGTCGAAGCACCGCTATATGGTCGGTGATCGTCTTGGCGTTGGAAGGGCCAACGCCGATATTGACCACGGTAATGCCGCCATGGCCCTTCTTCTTCAGGTGATAGGCCGGCATCTGCGGCAGGCGCCCCAGCGCCACGCCTTCCGTCGGTTCCGTATGGCCTGCTGGCGTCAGGATATTGCCGGGCTCGACGAAGGCGGTGTAGTCGCCGCCACCATCGGCCATCAGCTTGCGCGCATAGGCGCAGAATTCATCCACATAGAACTGGTAGTTCGTGAACAACACGAAGTTCTGGAAGTGGTTGGCGCTGGTCGCCGTGTAATGCGAGAGCCGCGCCAGCGAATAGTCGATGCGTTGCGCGGTGAACGGTGCCAGCGGATGCGGCTCGCCGGGCAGCGGCTCGTATTCGCCATTGGCGATCTCGTCATCAGTGACGGTGAGGTCAGGCGTATCGAAGATGTCGCGCAACTGCATGTCGACGAGGCCGCCGGCTGACGCCTCGACATGCGCGCCTTCCGCGAAAGCGAAATGCAACGGGATGGGTGTTGTCGATTCCGACACAGTGATCGGCACCTGATGATTGCGCATCAGAAGCGCCAGCTGTTCCTTGAGATAATGCCGGAAGAGCTGCGGCCGGGTGATCGTCGTGGTGTAGATGCCGGGCGATGTGACGTGGCCATAGGAGAGACGGCTGTCGACATGGCCGAAGCTAGTCGTCTCGATGCTGACCTGCGGATAGAAGGCCCGGTAGCGGCCCTCGATCGGGCCACCTTTTGCCAGCGCCGAAAAGGCCTCGATCAGGAAGGTCGTGTTGCGCTCATAGAGCACGGTCAGCGCATCGACCGCCGCCGTGGCATCTGTGAAGACCTGAGGCTGATAAGGCTCGGGGCTGATGGAGTTCTGGGGTGCTGGGGACAAGATTCGTGTGTTCATGGCGCATTATAGGAAACGAAACTTGACAAGCAAACGACGTCGTCGACGCATCATCAAGATTCTTCGAAGGCGGTGTCCGGTGCCGCCTGCGCCAGAGTTTTGATCAAAAGGTGGGGCGGCAGCTGTTAAGGCCTGTCGGTGCGCAGCTGGCGACCAGTCCCGATGACGGCAGGTGGCGAACGCCCGGCTGGTTGTGCACGACGAGCTGGCCGAACATGAAGGCGAAAAGCGCCATGGTCAGCGAGATGATGGTGAAACGCCGTGTCAGCTTGGCCATGTCCTTGCTCCCTTCCGATCTGATGGGAGTGTTTTAGCAAGGCCTGCCTGAATGCGGTCTGAGATGGGGGTTCATCTGGCATTCAGAAGGGTTAACTGAAATTCACGCTCCCTCACGGCAGCCTCTTTTCTCTCGGCGGCTTCTGGTCATAATGGAGGCCGATGGGCACCGTCCCGTCTTGCTCTCCTTACCGAACGGCCTCGCGCTTGGTGCACCGTCACCAGCCGACCCGCCCTCCGGCAACAGGGTTTCACCCATGACTGAAAAACACGAAGGCGCCCTCCGCTTCGGGCGCATTGCCGCGACCTTGCCCGTCAAGGATATCGAGCGGGCTCAAGCCTTCTATGTCGATCTGCTCGGATTTGAGAAAGTCTTCGAGAACGGCAGCCCCGTCGGCTTCATGATCCTGCAGCGCGACGATGCCGAACTGCATCTCAGCCTTCAGAAGAACCACAAGGCGGCCGACTTCAACGTCGCGCATATGATGGTCGAGAACATCGACCATCTCCATGACCTCGTGCAGCGGCGAGGTCTGAAGGTCGTCAAGCGCCTCCAGGACAAGGACTACGGCCTGCGCGCCTTCGTCTTCGAGGATCCCGACGGCAATCGCATCGATGTTGGCCAGCCGATCTGATCCGCCCGTGAACGCAGAAGGGGCGCCGGTTGCAGCCGGCGCCCCTTTTGTATCCTAAATGTCGATGGCCTTAGAGGCGCGTCCAGGTCTGGCTCTTGCAGAGCACGGCCATGACGCAGCCCTTCATCTTCAGCGAGTTGCCGGAGACCGAGCCAGAGCCGGAATAGGTCTTGTCGGTTTCAGGGTCGGTGATCTCGCCCTTGTAGCTGTCGCCGCTGCCGGCCATCTTGCCGATCTGCTTGCCATTATGCTGGCCGCTTTTCAGCGTCACGCAGAAGGAACCGCCGCAAGGCGCGATCTGGGCCGTTGCACCCGACGCGGTCTTCCAGTTGCCTTCGATGGGTTCGGCGGCCTGTGCCGTGAAGGCCGAAAGCGCGAGTGCTGCCGCAATGATGATGGAACGCATGGTCTAATCTCTCCTCCCGAGATGATGATCCTCTCCCGCAGTCGTAAACGGTCCTCTCCGCATCCGGCCAACGGTTAAGAATTATCTTACGCACACGTAAAGGTAAAATGCAATCCGGCTCGAAAACGGAGCCGTGGAAAGCCGCCGAACACCGCAATTTCAGCACTTTCCCAAAATCGCTTCGGAAAACGTGGTGAAGAATCGGTTGATTTCACAGCATGAAACTTTCGTAAATTTTGTCTCGAAATCCTTGGGTTGCAGGGGGAGTGATACTTAACGGAATCCGAAGTTTACGAAGCTTTTGTACTTTGTTTTCAGCAAATTAAGGATGCATTTTAAGCGAGTTTTGAAGACCGTTTGGCATAGTGAACCCATCAAACGAGCAGGGAAAAACCCCGCCAAACCCGACCGAAGCGAGAATGACCGGACAAAGATCCGGCGCCGTTCCGGAAGGGCCCGCAAGGGAAAACAGGGACGACTGAGAAACTAGGCAAACAGGGACAAAACCAATGGCACGCTTTGAAATGCACAATTCCGAAAATGCCACGATGGGTGGCGAAACCCGGGCCGACGTCTTCCGCGACATGGGCCTGATGTATGCGACCGGCCGCGGTTGCCCGATTGATCTGGTCTCGGCCCACAAGTGGCTGAACATCGCCGCGATCAAGGGCTGTGACCGCGCCGCCGAGCTGCGCGCCGATCTCGCCCAGACCATGAGCAAGATCCAACTCGCCGAGGCGCTTCGTGCCGCCCGCGAATGGATGACCATGCACTGACCAATTCCGGCCGCGACCGCGGCAGGACATTCCACAACAATAACCCAGTGGGGAACGTGGCGGGGACCTTTGGACGGGGCCAAGGCCAACACTTTTCAAGACCGCGACCGGCAGGAACAAGGCCGGAGCGGTCTTTTTCATTGCGGCATGCTCAGCGGAGCGAAGCAAGTACCTTCGGCAGCGCCTCTTCGAACAGGTCGAGATCGGCGGGCAGGCCGGTGGACACACGGATGCAGCGGTTGAGCGGCGCCACCCCCGGCATGCGGATGAAGACGCCGTGCTCCATCAACCCGTCGACAATGGCGCGCGCAAAGACGCCGTCGCGCCCCGCATCAATGGCGACGAAATTGGTGGCCGAGGGCAGGGGCGTCAGACCGTTTGCCTTGGCGATTGTCGAGATGCGGTCGCGTGCAGCCTTGATCCGTTCGACCACGTCGGTGAGATAGGCCTGATCGGCAAGGGCGGCGAGGGCGGCTTCCGTCGAGAGGCGCGGCATGCCGAAATGATTGCGGATCTTGTCGAAGGCCGAGACAGTGCCCGGCGTGCCGATGCCATAGCCGACGCGAGCACCCGCCAGACCGTAAGCCTTTGAAAATGTGCGGGTGCGGATCACGTTCGGCAGATCGATCAGCGCATCTGCGGCCGGGATCGAACCTTCGGGCGCCGTTTCGCTATAGGCTTCGTCGAGGATGAGAAGCGTGGTCGGGGGCAGGGCGCGCGCGAAGGCGACGATGCTATCCGCATCCCACCAGCTACCCATCGGATTGTCGGGATTGGCGAAGTAGACCAGCGGCGCATCTTCCTGGCGCACCAGCGCCAGAAGCGCGTCGAGATCCTCGCGGTCGTCGCGATAGGGGGCGGTCACGAGACGCCCGCCAAATCCGTTCACATGGAAGTTGAAGGTCGGATAGGCACCGAGCGAGGTAACGACAGGCATGCCGGGCTCGATGATTAGCCGCACGATCAGGCCGAGCAGGTCGTCGATGCCTTCGCCAATAACGAAATTCTGTGGCGTCAAACCCAGATGGGCGGCAAGCGCACCCTTCAAGGCATGGTTCTCCGGATCGTTGTATTTCCAGATGTCGCCCGCTTTTTCCGCGATCGTGGAAAACACGGACGGGGCCGGGCCGAAACCACTTTCATTGGCGCCGATCCGGGCGCGCACCGCAAGTCCGCGTTGCCGCTCGATGGCTTCGGGGCCGACAAATGGCACAGTTGCGGGAAGGGATGCGGCAAGCGGCGTGAAGCGGGAAAATGCGGTCATTGCGAAGCGGGTTCCGGCAGATCGATGTCGATCCGCTCACAATAAGAAGCGCAGCATCTGACGCAAGGCCGGATCCACCGGGATCAGACCTCGATCGACAGGAGGTTCTCTCAGCGACCGAGGCGCGCGCCGTTGCCGTTCTGGAACGGCTTGATCGGCGTGTTGACGGCTTCGCCCAGCATGAAGTCGGCGCGAACGATCCGGTGCAGCATATGCTCCGAGATCGGGGCGATGAACTTGACGCCGACGCGGTTGCCGTTTCGATAGGCCTCCGCACAGCCGATCCGATCGGCAAGGCCGACGATCTGAAGATAATAATGAGAGGAAAGACCGATCGCCGTTGTCAGTTCGATGGCAGCGCCACCTTGGGATATGTCGACCACCTCACAACTGCGGATCGTGATGCCAGTGAGCCCAGGTCGGACCGACATGACCTTGGCCGGCCGGCGGACGTAGAAGCGCTCCCATTTCCGCTCATACATTTCCGAGCGAACCCCGGCCAGATGCGTCGCATTCTCCATCGCCATGTCCGGCTCTCCCAACTCGACTGCCTTGCACCTTGGAGATGATTATTTGCATTAGCATCAACAAGTTCGATCAAGTTTTAAGCATGCCTGATATTCAGCTTTAAATGCGCGGGCGAGCTATTTGCGCGGATTCCCTCACAGGCAAACTGCGCATGGCCGGCAAGCGTTTGCGGCGCCGGGTCAAGGAGGTCGCATCGTGAGATGGATTAATGGCTGGTCTCGAAGGAGAGGCGAACCACATGGTGGAGGAATTCCGGATCGATCAGCATGTTGAAGCCGACCGTCAGCTTCTCGGCTTCGCGACGGATCAGCGTGCAGCCGATGTCGTCGTGGATCCCCAGTATTTCAAGGAAGAAATTGGCGGGTACGATCACATGCGGCGAGACGTCAAGTTCAGCACCATAGAGGGAGATTGTCCGGATGAGGCAGCGCTGCGTCTTCGCCATGCTCAGGTGGTGGCCGACAAACACGATCTTGCCGGGGCGATCGATCTTGAATTTCTCGAAGATCTGATCCCGAGGGATGTCCGATTTTGCGTCCGGTATCCTCTGCAAGGGCATGCCACCCTCCTACCACTTCTATGTTCAACACTAGGTTAGCCGATGATCGTTACCGGATGGTGGAGAGATTGGTTCAAATCCGCATCACCACGCAATTTTCTCTGCGACGGCAGCGCCTTGCCTCTGTGAACCCGTTGTTCCATTTCGGCTGCGGCTGTCAAAAAAGTGTAGCGTAAAGGAGCTATGGCCCCGCACGGGATAATGTCGCCCGTGCCAGGAGCAAATTTTCATGAAGTCCCTTTTGATCGCTCTTCTTGCCGCCAGCACCTGCCTTGCAGGCCCTGTTGCTGCCGAAGCCTACAAGGTTCACGACGTCCAGCCGACACTGCAGACACCGATCCTGACGGAGGCGGACATGGACGCCGATGCCGACGATCCGGCGATTTACGCCAACGCGGCCGATCCGGCACGTAGCCTTGTCATCACTGCCGTGAAGAATGGCGGCATGCGGGTTTACGCCCTGAGCGGCGAACTGGTGCAGACACTCGGCCCCTCGCGGGAAGATGGCCGTATCAACAATGTCGATCTCGTATACGGCTTCACGCTGGCAAACGGCGAGAAGGTGGATCTGGCCGTCGGCAGCGACCGCGGTCTCGACGTCATCCGTGTCTGGCGCATTGATGCGACCGCCGCTGAGCCGCTGGTAGAAGTGACCGATCCCGCCGAACCGCGCGCCTTCCCCCAGCGTCCGACAAAGGACCAGGCCGGCAGCGAGGACAATCCGCTTGATGACCAGGACACCATTTATGGTCTGGCTGCCTGGACCGATCGTGACAGCGGCCTGACCTGGATCGCCGGTACCCAGAGGCACCAGCCGCTGGTGGGCTTGTTTACCTTGCAGGCTCTGCCGGAGGGGAAGGTCGGTGCCAAATTTGAACGTTCGGTTCTCGTGCCGGGCACCCACAAGGGTCAGGACCTGTTCCAGGAAGCGGAAGATGAGCCGTTGAAGGACTGGAGCCCGCAGTTCGAAGGCAGCGTGGTCGACGCGACCACCGGCATTCTCTATGCCGGCCAGGAGGATGTCGGCATCTGGAAGATCGACATCCGCAATGCGCAGGCGGCACCGCAACTGGTTTACGAGACGCGCGGTTCGACCGAAAGCAGCTTCAACGCTGGCGAAAGCGTGATCGCCCGCGATGTCGAGGGGCTGACAATATACTATGGCGAAAACGGCATCCGTTATCTGCTCGCCTCCAGCCAGGGTCAGGCTCATGGTGACGCCGTGGCCGCCGACGCGCCCTATGACGACAGCTTTGCGGTGTTCTCGATCGGCGACAGCCTGAAGCCGGAAGGCTCCTTCCGGATCGCAGCCCGCGACGGTGTCGACGCGGTGCAGGAAAGCGATGGAGCCGATGTGCTCTCGACAGGCCTGCCTGGTTTCGAGAACGGCCTCTTCGTCACCCAGGACGGTTATGCCGGCGACATCAATGGCCTCGACGGCGAGACCCCGCAGACGAACTTCAAGTTCGTTGACTGGAAAACGATCGCCGAAAGCTTCGACCCGCCGCTGGCAGTGACCCCGAACGCAGCTGATCCACGCCGTTGAGCTGGCGGGCGGGGGACCCTCTCGCCCAGAAACTTGACCGCAAATCGCCACAAAGCTAGGCCTTGTTTCCAGTGATCGCTGCCGGCCCCCCGGCAGCGATTCTCGTGTGAAGGATTGGTCTGGGAAATGGACAAGATGGCAGGACGATTGGTCATTGTCGGGGCAGGGCAGGCGGCTTTCGCGCTGGCCGCAAAGCTGCGGATGCTGAAGGATACACGCCCCATCACTGTGCTGGGAAGCGAGCCGGTTCTGCCCTACCAGCGCCCGCCACTGTCGAAGAAATATCTGCTTGGCGAAATGAGCTTTGACCGGCTGCTGTTTCGGCCCGAAGCCTGGTATGCCGAGAACGATGTCGAGATCCGTCTGTCGACGCCCGTCGAGGCGATCGACCGGGAGAGCAGAAGCATCAAGCTCTTCGACGGCAGCGAAATCGCTTATGAGACGCTGGCGCTTGCAACCGGCGCCACCCCGCGTCGCTTGCCCTCCGCCATCGGTGGCGATCTCGAGGGCGTGTTCACGGTGCGCGACAAGGCTGACGCCGATCGCCTTGCGACCGAAATGAAACCGGGCCACCGATTGCTGATCATTGGCGGTGGTTACATCGGGCTCGAAGCCGCCGCTGTGGCGCGCAAACTCGGTCTCGACGTTACGCTGATCGAGATGGCGGATCGTATCCTTGCCCGCGTCGCTGCTCCTCAGACTGCGGACGCTATCCGCGCGATCCACGCGGCAGAAGGTGTCCAGATCTTTGAAAAGACCGGCCTCACGCGGCTGATCGGCGACGAAGGCAGGGTCAAGGCGGCTGAACTCTCCGATGGCCGCGTGATCGATGCAGACATGGTGATCGTCGGGATCGGCGTCACGCCGAATGATCGATTGGCAGGCGATGCTGGGCTCGAAGTGCAGAACGGCATCGTGGTCGATAGCTTTGGCCGGACAAGCGATCCGGCGATCTTTGCCATGGGTGACTGCGCCGTGCAGGACTGGAAGGGACAGCAGGTGCGGCTCGAATCCGTCCAGAACGCTGTCGACCAGGCCGAGGCAGTTGCCGCGGTTCTGGCCGGCGGCTCGGAGCCTTATCGTCCGAAACCGTGGTTCTGGTCGGATCAGTATGACGTGAAACTGCAGATCGCAGGCTTCAATCTCGGCTATGACGAGACGGTGGTCAGACCCGGCGCTCGGGAAGGCAGCCTCTCCATCTGGTATTTTCACGCAGGCGACTTCATTGCCGTTGACGCGATCAACGATGCGAAGGCCTATGTCACGGGCAAGAAGCTCCTGGACATGGGGCGGTCGGTCGACCGCTCGACGATTGCGGATCCTGCACTGGATCTCAAGACGCTGATTGCCTGAGGCGAAGACCGGGGCAGCCAATCTGCGACTGCGAGACTGAGATCAAACGAAAGCGGCCGGCGTAAAGCCGGCCTTTTTCATGTCAATCTATTGCGGCACGGCGAAAACTGGGCAGTTATATCAAGGTCTTGAGCACACTTCTGCGCAATTCAAGGTCGTTCAGCCGTTGGCCGCGCGCTCCAGAATGGGAACGCACATGTCGAGGTCATGCGATGCCAGATGGGCGTAGCGCATGGTCATGGTCAGTGTCTGGTGCCCAAGCCACATCTGGACACGGCGGATATCGATGCCGCCCTGGACGAGACGCGATGCACAGGTGTGGCGCAGAACGTGCGGCACGACATCCTTGTCATCGGCAAAACCGACCGCATCTTTGGCATTGTGCCAGGCGACGCGAAAACGCTGCTGGTCGATCTCGGCAAACGGCCCCGAATGGCGCCGGTCCGAGGCTTCGATCGCAGCCAGGGCACGATGGGTGAGGGGAACGGAACGCGAGCGGCCCGATTTCGTCACCCAGAAGGTCACCCGATCCTTGTGTATGTCGCCCCAACGCAGGTTCAGACCTTCGCTCAGGCGGGCTCCGGTATCGACCAGGAAGAGGCAGAACCGGTAGTAAAGTTCCGAATGCGCCCGGATTTCCGAAAACAGGAGGTTCTCTTCATCCTTGTCGAGGAAGCGAATACGGCCCGCTTTCTCTTTCTGACGCTTGAATTCCGGCAGACTGTGAACGTCTCCCATTTTGGACGCCTTTCGCAGCAGTTTGCTTAAGGCCGCCATCTTTCTGTTGATGGTGGCATTGCTGTTACCGCGTTTGCGCAATTTGCCGATCAATTGGTCGAGCATCTCCTGGGAAAAAGTCGAGAAACTCGGAAAATCAAGGAGATCGTGAAGCTCTCCGATAAAATTGGTTACGTTATATTTGTGGCTGCCATTCATCCATAACAGGTCGCCATACTTGCCGAACAGTTCGCGCAAATTCGTCTCGCGCACCTCGTGCAGGATCGTACCCTGTCTGTATTGATAATGTACCGAATAATCGGGCACGCCTACAAAGACGTCAAAACCCTTCACGGCCGGCATTTCCACCTGCATGTATCCCCCAAATTTCCCTTTTGGCGAGCGCGCGAACGAGCTCACCGCCCGTCCCCACGGGCGTACATATCGTTATAAATGACAACAAGTATAGTGCAAAACGGCACAAACTGTCCGGAGCGGCTCGCTTCGAGCCTGTCAGATGGTACCGATGAGACATCCTTCTTCTGGAAACCGGCGGGCCTGCCGGAGGGCTAAATCGTTGTATTTGCTTAACTGCAGAGCTGAGTGCCTAATGCTCGAAAGGGGTCCGGCTCGTGAAAAGCCGGACCCCACACTTTTTCGTTAATCCGCTGTGGATTAGAACGAACGGGTCAGGCGAACGAAGCCGTTCCAGTTGTCGTCAACGCCGTCTTCGTCACGATAGCCAACGTCAGCCGAAGCCTTCAGGCCAGAAGCAAGCTGGTATTCGACGTAGATGTCAGCAGCCCAGGCGTCTGCGCCCGTGAAGTCAACGGAGTCGTAGTACATGACCTGCGGGGTGATCGAGAGCTTCTCGGTCGCCTTGAAGGTGTAGGCAGCGCCGACGGTCCATTCGGATTCGAAATCGTAACCAACCGACTGACCAGAGGCCCAACCAGCAGCGATGCCGAGGGTGCCCGGACCGATGTCTGCAGAAAGAACGCCAGCGATGCCGCCTTCTTCGCTGCCGAAGTCGTAGACAGCGTAAGCCGAGACCGAAGCCGGGCCGAATGCAGCGCTCAGAGTGCCCTGAACGCCAACTTCGTTGCCTGCGAAGTCGTCGGAGAGATCGTCTACGCCGAGACCAACGGTGAAGGCGTCAGACGTGTAGGTGTAGGAGACGGTGTTGAAGATGGCGTTGTTGAAGAACGCATCCGACTCGCCAGCCAGACCCCAATCGTCAACCCAGGTCAGATCGCGACCGACGAGGAAACCGCCGACAGTGATGTAAGCCTGGTCGAGAACGACGTCAGCGCGGTTGTCGGCGAGAGCGCCAGCAGTGCCCTGGATGCGGATGTAGGAACCGACCGTGCCGATTTCCGAGTCATTCTTGGCTTCGAAGGCCAGACGGGCGCGAACTTCGCTATCCCAGTCTTCAGTCGAAGATTCGTCGAAGCCGAGGGTCGCACGAACTTCGCCCGAGATCTTCAGGCAGGTTTCGGTGCCGGGGATGTAGAAGTAGCCGGTGCCGAAGGCGTCGCAAACGCGAACGTATTCCATGGGCTCGGGCTCGGCGGCGACGATTGCGTCAGCGGCCTGAGCGCCGGAAACTACAGCGAGAGCTGCAGCGGAGCCGAGAAGAAGGCTCTTGATGTTCATTATTGACCTCCAGTCAATTATAGAGGTCACCGCGGGCTTCAAGACGCTAAATCTATAAATTACAGAGACTTAGGTGGATGCGCCTCTTTTCGGCTTCACCAGAACGCTGGCAAGCCGACGCCAACAAGCGCAGATTCCGAGCGCGATCGCGGGAATATCCAGGCGCAATTCGAGCTCGCGCAGCAACGCAAAAGGCCGCTACCGAGCGTTCATTCAATCATGTGTGGGGAAATCAGGAATGGCGGAGAGGAAGGGATTCGAACCCTCGATACGCTTTTGACGTATACTCCCTTAGCAGGGGAGCGCCTTCGACCACTCGGCCACCTCTCCGGTGCCGCCTGATTATTTGCTTGAATCAGTGATTGCAAGGCCTTTTCTCCGCTCTCAACATTTTAGCTGAAGCGGCCTGGCCAAGCGCCTGATCTGTAAAGGGACCGAATCGCGCCGGAGAACGACATGATTCTGTCACCGGGAGGACCACTTGCGGTCGATTTCGCCCACTATAGAAGGAAAACACACAACGCTCGGATGCTACCGAAGCGCGCAAGATGATGGTTCCCGGTGCAACTTTCTGCGGAATCCTGTACCAAAATGGGATGGAAGCGGCGCAAATGCTGTCCCGGACCGGCCCCAGAATCCCCTAGTAAGCGGCGGTTTTGTCTGGCTTTTCTTAATGAAACCTAAATGAATAGGGGTGGGGGCTGGTCACTTTGTGGCGTTTGAGCAACAGGCCCGGCGGAAGGGTGGCACCTTTTCCACCATTCCACTCTTTGGTGATTGCATGACCGACGGGGTTTTGTATTTTCAACCTCGGAAGCGAGGCGGTGGATCGTCCGTCTTCTGAAACCGACGGGGATGGGGCAGGGAATGCTGTCCTTCAGCCAAATAACCCAGACCCATACGAAACTTGACTGGAGGTCAATAATGAACATCAAGAGCCTTCTTCTCGGCTCCGCTGCAGCTCTCGCTGTAGTTTCCGGCGCTCAGGCCGCTGACGCAATCGTCGCCGCCGAGCCCGAGCCCATGGAATACGTTCGCGTTTGCGACGCCTTCGGCACCGGCTACTTCTACATCCCCGGCACCGAAACCTGCCTGAAGATCTCGGGTAGCGTTCGTTTCGCCTACGACTGGTCGAGCAACAACACGACGAGCTCTGGCGACTTCCAGACCCGCGCTCGCGTTGAATTCACGACGGCAAACGACTCGGAAATCGGCACGATCGGTTCCTACATCCGTCTGCAGGGCACGAGCGACGGCTCGGCCGACGTTGGCGTTGAGCAGGCCTACATCACTGTTGGCGGCTTCAAGGCTGGTTACTCGGTCACCTTCGCTGACGACATCGGCATCGCTGGTGAAAACGACTCCTTCATCTCGGGTTCGAAGTTCGACATGGTGTCCTACACCTACTCGACCGACGCTTTCTCGATCGGCCTCGGCGTTGACGAGCTGACCAATGTTGGCTTCGACGACCTCGGCGTAGAAGCAATGGCTTCTGCTTCGCTCGGCGCAGCAACCGTATCCATCTACGGCGGCTACGACATCGACGCTGAAGAAGGCTTCGTTGCTGCTGGTCTCTCCGCTGACCTCGGCCCGGGCTCGCTCGGCATCTACGGCGGCTGGGCATCTGACCCGTCGGCTTACGTCTCCACCTACGAGTGGACCGTTGGCGCTGCTTACACCTTCAAGGCGACCGACAAGCTGTCGATCACCCCGTCGGTTAACTACTTCGAAGAATTCGGCGGCGCCGACTACTTCGGCGCTGGCGTTCTCGCCACCTACCAGATCGCTTCTGGCCTCTCCACCGAAGTTACCGTCGACTACAAGGACACGGCAACGGAAGACTGGTCTGGCTTCGTTCGCCTGATCCGTTCGTTCTAATTCGATCTCCAGATCGGATAAGGGGAGCCCGGCCTAGTGCCGGGCTTTTCTTTTTTCTCAATGCAGCCGCCATGGGATGGCTGAAAGATCGGATGCGGGATCTCGAAGACCCCCACCGTATCAGCGCTCCAGGAACGCCCCGATCTCAGCGGCCAGCCGGTCCAGATGCAGCAGCGGCGCGTGCCCCTGACCACTTGCGTCGACCGCCACACACTCGGGATGCCGTCGGACCATTTCCGCCACCGTCTCGCGTGACAACAGCCGCGAGTGTTCCCCCCGAACCACCATCACGGGCTTGTCCACAAACAGCGCAAACTGTGCCCAGAGATCCGGCAGCCCCTGGCTCAGATCCGCAGCGCGAAATTGCTCGGCAATCGCGGGATCGAAATCCGCCACCAGCCTGCCGTCCACTTCGCGATAAAGCGCCCGCGCCATACCCTCCCAATCGCTGGAGCCAAGTGCCGGGAACTCCGCGCCATGCGTGGCCCGCAGGATATCCGCCGCCTCGTCAAACCTTTTAGGTGTCGCCCGGCTGCCGAGATAGCCCTGGATCTGTCTCAAGCCTCCTACCTCCAGAACCGGACCGATGTCGTTCAGCACCAGACGTTCGATACGCTCCAGATGCGTCATTGCCAGCACATGCAGGATGAGCCCGCCGCGCGAGGTGCCGATGAAGGCGGCACTGTCGATCCCCAACTGGTCGAGCACGCTGATGACATCGCCGGCTTCGACCGGGATGGTGTAGCGCGCCGGCTGCGGGTCCCGATCGGAGAGTCCGCGGCCACGGGATGAGATCGCGACGACCCTACGGTGATAGGGCGCTGCTGCCAGAATGCGGGCGAGATCCTCGAAGTCGAGCAGGTTGCGGGTCAGGCCAGGCAGGCAGACGACCGGAATGCCGGGACTGGCTTCACCGTAAATGCGCACATGCAGTTTCAAGCCATCCGGCACGGTGATGAAACGGTCGATGCTGTCGGCCATGCGGCACTCCCTCGCGTGGTGATGTCATGCGAGCCTAGCCGAGCCAGCGGCCCGGGTCATCCATCAATCAGGGGAGGGCGGGGGCGAGTTATCGCCCGAAGCGCAGGTCGTGCACGATATCGGTCTTCTGGCCAAGCCGGCTCTTGTAGACCTGATAATTCTCCATCACCCGCATCACGTAATTGCGGGTCTCGGGGAAGGGGATGCGCTCGATCCAGTCGACGACCTCGTCGATCGACTTGCCGCGCGGGTCGCCGTAACGCTCGATCCACTCCGGCACTTTGCGCGGGCCGGCATTATAGGCGATGAAGGTCAGGATGTAGGAGCCGCCGAAGGCGTCGATCTGCTCGCCGAGATAATGGGCGCCGAGCGTGGCGTTGAAGCCGGGATCGCGCGTCAGCTTCTCCGGCGCATAGGCGATGCCGTGGCGCGCTGCAACACCCTTGGCGGTCGACGGCAGGAGCTGTAGCAGCCCGCGTGCGTCGGCAGGCGAAACGGCGGCCGGGTTGAAGGCGCTTTCCTGCCGGGCAATGGCATAGGCGAGCGCCTTGCCGGAGCCCGCAATATTGGCGGAAGACGGGATGACGCCGACGGGGAAGGCAAGTGCGGGCACATCGATGCCCCGCGAATAAGCCGTCTTGCCGATCTGCAACGACAATTGATGGCCGCCTTCGGATCTCTCCGCCCGCGCGCTCAAGAGCGCCAGTTCGCCGGGGCTGTCCAGCTGGTCGGCCAGCGCCCGGTAAAGGCTCTGCGCCCGCCAGCCATGGCCGGCCGCCTCGTATCGCGCAATCGCTTGGATCGCCTCACGCCCCTCGAAGCGCGCGCGATCCGCGCTGCTCGGTCGCGGATAAGGGATCTCGATGCCGGGCTTATCGATGCGGGCGGCGGCAAGCTGGCCATAGAAGGTGCTGGAATGTTGTGCTGCGCGGGCGAAATGCTGCCCCGCCTTGCCGTCCTTCGACGCCTCCGAGGCGCGGCCGAGCCAATACCAGGCACGGCTTGCCGAAAGCGGGCGGTTCGAGACCTCGAGAATGCGGGCGAAATGCCGGCTTGCGGTGTCAGGATCGTTCAGCGCCCTCAGCGCATACCAGCCGGCATGGAATTCGGCGTCCGCGATATCGGTCGCCTCCGTCGCTGCATGGCGCGACACGATGCGATAGGCCTCGCGAAACTGGCCGAGATCGGCAAGCCCGCGGGCAATGATGCGCTGTTCGTCCCACCAGGCGCGGCCATTGATCAGAGCCTTGCGGTCGCGCGGCATCTGCTCGAGAAGCTTCGCCGCCGCCTCGAATTCCTGTTTCCGCCGCAGGTTTTCGATGCGGATGAACAGCAGCGCCGGGTCCTTCGACCACGATTTGTCGACGGCGGCGATCAGCGCATCGACATTCTTCGCGCGGGAAATCACGCCGGCCCAGGCCTTGTAGAGCGATTGCGCCTCGCCGAGCGTCGAGAACCGCTTCGCCTGAGATGCACGCTCGCGATACATCAGATAATCCATGCGCGCGCGGTGGTCGGCGGTTGTCAGCAGGCCGGAAAACTCGGCCATGATCTTGTCCTCCGCCGTTTCGTCCAGCGCTTCCGTGCGCCAGAGTTTGCGGATCAGGCTCTGCGCTCTCGCCTTGTCACCTGAAGCCAGATGCGCGCGGGCAAGCAGCATCGTGCCTTCGGTGGTCTCGGGCGCGGTGTCGCCGAAGGCGGCGAGAACGGCTGAAGGTGCTGGGTTTTCGCGGAAGAGAGCCTTTTCCGAATTCGCCCGGAAGGATTTGAGCCCCGGCCATCCCTCAAGCTGCCGCTGGGCGGCGGCGATTTCGGTCGCCGGCACGTCGCGCAGGCCAGACATCGCAATCGACCAGGTCAGCATGTGCCGGTCGAGGCTGTCTGGCATGCGGTTGCGAATGGAAATCGCCTCTGCGCCGTCGCGGTCGGAAAGCGCATCGAGGCCTGCCTTCAGCTGCGGATTGACGGCTGCCAGCCTTTCACCGCGCGGAATGGCGCCCGTCGTCTCGAAGGAAGGCGGTGTCGCCCTCATCGGCGCAAAGCCCAGCGGCTTGACCGCCGGCACCGGAACGGAGGCCGGTTCCTGGCCATGCGCCGGAAGCGACAGCACGGCAAGGCCGAGGCCGAAAACAGAGGCTTTGAGAAAGGTCGTCTTCATCCACACACCACAACCATAACACAACGCCCCGAGTAGGCCGAGAACGCGGTTAACAAAGCCTTGACGCGAGCGATCACATTCTCTCGAACGAAGCCTAGGAAAAGCGTCACAAATCTCCCTTGCATGCGCTTGTCGCACCCGAAGGTGCGCAGTAATGTGCCCTCGATTTAGGTTCAGAATGCGGCCGAAGCGTGGATCTCGGCCCCCGAGGAGTTCATTGCATGTATCAGGGATCCATTCCCGCACTCGTCACGCCGTTCACAGATCAGGGCGCCGTCGACGAGCAAGCCTTTGCCGCCCATGTGGAATGGCAGATTTCCGAAGGATCCTCTGGCCTCGTGCCCGTCGGTACCACGGGCGAATCGCCGACCCTGTCCCATGACGAACACAAGCGCGTGGTCGAACTCTGCGTCGAAGTGGCCGCCAAGCGCGTGCCCGTCATTGCGGGTGCCGGCTCCAACAACACGCTGGAAGCGATCGAGCTTGCCCAGCATGCCGAAGCCGTCGGCGCCGATGCGCTGCTCGTCGTCACGCCCTATTACAACAAGCCGACCCAGAAGGGCCTGATCGCCCATTACAAGGCGATCGCCGAAGCCGTCTCGCTGCCGATCATCATCTACAACATCCCCGGCCGCTCGGTGATCGACATGTCGCCGGAGACGATGGGGGCGCTTGCGAAAGCCCACAAGAACATCGTCGGCGTCAAGGATGCGACCGGCAAGATCGAGCGCGTCTCCGAACAGCGCATCACCTGTGGGCCGGATTTCGTCCAGCTCTCGGGCGAGGATGCAACGGCGCTCGGCTTCAACGCCCATGGCGGCGTCGGCTGCATTTCGGTGACCGCCAATGTCGCACCGCGCCTCTCGGCCGAATTCCAGGCAGCCACCCTGGCAGGCGACTATGCCAAGGCGCTGGAATATCAGGACCGCCTGATGCCGCTGCACAAGGCGATCTTCCTGGAGCCTGGCCTCTGCGGCGCGAAATATGCCCTCAACCGCACCCGCGGCATGAACCGCACCGTCCGCCTGCCGCTGATGGCCACGCTGGAGGCTTCGACGGAGGCCGCAATCGACGCGGCGCTGAAGCATGCGGGACTGGTGAATTGAGGGGATGAGGGAAGGCCGGCGGAAACGCCGGCCTGTTGGTGTGTAAGGGAAGATGTGGTTGCCGTTATTCTTGTGCCGGCGGGCGTGAGGTCTCCTGATGGCTGGAATCCCCGCCGAACTCACAAAAACCCTTAAAAAATCTGATTGCAGAACCATGCGTCCGTGGCTAACGCATGGAACATCACTCGGCGCCAGTTGTTTACTGGCAGTGCGCCATTGTTGCCTTTCTCTGCAAGATACTGCGAGAATTCCGCGGGCGTGTTTTCGGACATGATTATTCTGCGGATCTCTATAGTCTCTGGAATGTCTGCGGCAGCCTCAACTGAAAACTTTTTGGCGAGCCCGTATTCGTCGAAGTGGGCCTTGGCGCGTGACTTGTCTACAGGTGACCAATGTGCTGGTGGAAACACGTAGTATTCCAGGATTGGCGGCACCTTCTGCACAACCCGCGCATGTATCCACTTCTCGCTAAAAAAATGATCATGGTCGAAATACGGGTGAAGCGTTTGCTTGTCCTGGACATTCGCAAATGAATTCAATTTGTCAGAGTTACAATCTCTGCAGCAAGGGACAAGATTTGTCGGCAGTACCGCGTAGACTGGGAAATTGGCTTTGGGCAAGTAGTGGTCGAGTGTGCGAACGTGCCCGATGCCGCCGCATAGGGGGCACTTTCCGTTGGCAGTTACCTTCAGGGCCTCGTAGTGCTGACGGGCGGGCTTTCCCTCAGGAACAAAGTATTGAGTGTATAGCTTTGTTAACTGCGACTTAGTAAGGCAACCGAGGATGACTGGATCCCCCGTAGTATTTATACGTGGTTCCGCGTAAAGATCGGCTGCCAACGCTGCAGTTTTGTATTGGGTCTCCATTGCCACAGGATCTGCAAACGCCGCAGTGTGCAAAACTTGATCGCTTTGGCTGCCAATTCCTGAGATTGCATCTTTAAGGGCGGTGGAAAAACCCACCGTTGGAACAGACAGTTTTTTCATAATTACTGCCGATCAGATTTATGCATGATTGATCGAAGGATTGCTCGTCCTTCCATGCCCAATTGTCCGTCGAACGCTTCAAGTGCCTGCTCGTATGAACGGCTTCGTTCAGCTTCCGCCGATAGCAGTGCGCTGAAGCCAGATTTGGATACCTCTAGGCCGAAAACTTCACGTGTAAGGACGCCAACATTCTCACCGAATGTTTCGGCCTCTGGTCGTTGACAGGCCGAAGCTAGACCGGAACGACTAATCTTCCAGACGCAAGATTTTGGTATCTCCTGTAGAACTACGGGCGAGTGGGTTGCAATGATCGCAATTGCATTCCTGTTCGCCAGAAGCCTGCTCAAGCTTCTAATTAAGGCGGATAGGAGTGGCGGGTGTAGATGGCTCTCGGGCTCGTCGAAGAGAACCAGAGTCTTTTCGTCGACGCGTGCCACTAATTTCGTGATTGTTAGCAGCACAATCGCGTGACCGGAACTCATACGTTTCAACAGAGATCGTGCTCGTTGTTCTAAGGCCGCGTCTCGCAACTCGGCTAGTTGGCCGAGGTCCATCTCAGCAAAATTATCGTCCGACTCAAGATTTTTAATGGCTTCTAGCCATCTCTTGCTTCGCGCCGGCTCACTCAAGCAGACACCTAAGCTTTCCACCAGTTCTCCCGCCAAGTCGTTCTGCGACTTCAGCAATGCACCGCTCTCGTCGGCGACACTCTTCAATCCGACATAGAAATAACAGGTACCCTTGGACGGATCTGGCTGATCGGCAGGTGGATTGAACGGATCAAAAGCACTGAATGAAATAGAAACGAGGCCGCTAAAATAATCTCTTTCGATCGAAGTATAGGTAAATACAGAATCTTTCTCGAAAAAACTTCCGGTCCCTATCCCTGTAATAGCGTTTGTCATATTGTTTAGAATGGTTGTTTTTCCTACGCCATTCCGGCCAATAATCGCGTGAATGTTTGTGCTAGGTGTAGATGTTGCTTTGACGTGAAATTCGAGTTGATAGCCAGCGAGCTTCTCGGCGGGGCTTTGAGTAAAGCGGAATGAAAAATCAGTTAGTGGTACGCCACCATCTAGGATGCGCTGATATTGATCCGTAATTGTATTAACGCCGAGACTTCTTAGTAGCGATGTTTGAAAGACCTTTTCATTCCGCGCCATATCTAAGGCCCGAGCGTCGAGCGCGACATCTCTTAAACCGCTGAGCAGTTCGACTCGGAAATTGTCCGAACATTTCGAAAGCGCCAAATAGTACCCGACATCGATTCCAACGGAGAAAAACTGGGGATCAAGAGCCCCAAATGTTTGGGGCATTGCTGAATAGGTGGTGACCTCAATGGTTTGGCCCAAAAAGCCTATCTTGACCGCCCCCAGGTCGTGAGGTGATCCCAATTCGTCAAAGGCCAGCACGTCAAACATCGTGACAAAGGAATAATCATTCCAATGATCGATTCTGAGATGCACGCTATTCCTTCCCTCGGACGGAAAGCTGGTGTGCCGTGGTATGACATGAAATGTGATCACGTAAAGGCTCCCTCTCAATCACCGTACACAGGGCGCCGGTTGTCGTAAAGTCAACTTGCAACCGATTTGTCGCCGTTTTAGTCTGGCATGTAAGAGTCCAAATCTCGGTCCACAAGGCAAAAATAGTTCCAATCTTTTCAAAGCGATCAGTTGGTGGCCAAGGTGCATCTCGATAGCCTGATGCAGATTGCGGCTGGTTGGCGTTGAACGGCAGCGATGCTTGGAATGCGTGCCTGGAGATTGAGTGTGCCCCCACCCCACCTTTATTCCCCCCATCCTCCATTACATATCCATGACAACAGCCACGCCCCGCCCGGGCGCAGGCGACACACGACAAAATCCCGGGCGAAACGGAAGATGAGACCATGGCCCCCGCAAAAGAAAACGGCAGGTCACCAAGGGTAACCTGCCGCGCTCACTCGCACAGACGAGAAACGGGATCAGAAGTCGAGTTCAAGTCCATCTTCGCAGAAATCGAACTTCGCAGGCTCTGACTCGCTGCCGTCGGCAAAAGCCGCCTTCACCCACTGCGCGCAGCTTGAACTATTTGTGCTCTGATCCCAGACGAGATTGACAGTCGCTCCCGGCTGGATGCCGCTTCCAATGTCGAAGTTAGCCCAGTCACTCTTGTTTTCGGACACCAATATTTCGGTGATAGCTGTGGTGGTCGAGTTGGTCGCCGTAAACGAAAATTCGTCAGCGTGAGCAACGGTAGACATCATCCCGTTTCCGGTTACTCCGAAAGCAATTGCAAACAGGCCGAGACGAGCGCGATGGAGATTCATGGTCTGTCCTCAGATTATTGGAAGTTCGATGCCACCACATTTTGCACTGCCATTCCGGAAAGTCGACGGAAATGATTGCCGTCGTGACCTCTCCCAAAAGCGGCGTTGAGCCGTCTGACAATGCTGCGATGCCGGTCGAAGCTGGCGTGCAAAACAATCAGATGCCGGAGGTCGATCCCCACCTCACGCGCTCTCCTGCGCACCAGATCCTCATCCACCTTTATTTCCCCCCCATCCTCCATTACATATCCATGACAACAGCCACGCCCCGCCCGGGCGCAGGCGACACACGACAAAATCCCGGGCGAAACGGAAGATCAGACCATGGCCCCCAGAGGCTCGCAGCGCACCGTCAACAAGATCGTCGCGGAAAACCGCAAGGCGCGCTTCAATTATGAGATCGTCGACACCTACGAGGCCGGTCTGGTTTTGACCGGCACGGAGGTCAAGTCGCTGCGCGAGGGCAAGGCCAATATTGCCGAATCCTATGCCTCTGATGAGGGCGAGGAAATCTGGCTGATCAATTCGCATCTGCCGGAATATCTGCAGGCGAACCGCTTCAATCACGAGCCGCGCCGCCGTCGCAAGCTTCTGCTCTCCAAGCGCGAGATCAACCGCCTGCGCGCCTCGATCAATCGCGAGGGCATGACGCTGGTGCCGCTCAAGATCTATTTCAACGAGAAGGGCAGGGCGAAGCTGGAACTGGCGCTCGCCAAGGGCAAGAAGCTGCATGACAAGCGCGAGACCGAGAAGGAACGCGACTGGAACCGCCAGAAGCAGCGGATTATGAAGACGGGTTGAGCCTGATGGCGCTTGAGTTCCTGAAGGTCACCGTCGGCCCCTTCGTCTTCGATGCCCGTTTCGAGCGCGAAAAGGCGCCCGAGACCTGCCGCATCTTCGAAAGTTTCCTGCCGTTCCGCAACCAGGCGATCCATTCGCGCTGGTCGGGTGAGGCGGTGTGGGTGCCCTTGGGCGATTTCCAGTTCGGGGCAGGCTTCGAGAACCACACCGCGCATCCCTCGCGCGGCGATATCCTGCTCTATCCCGGCGGTTTCAGCGAAACCGAACTGCTTTTCGCCTATGGCTCCTCGCAATTCGCGAGCAAGATGGGCGTGTTGGCAGGCAACCATTTCCTGACGGTGACGAAGGGGCAGGAGCAGCTGGAGGCCATGGGCAAGATGGTCTTGTGGCAGGGCGCGCAGGATATTGCCTTCGAGGCGATCCCGTCCTAGCGACAGTCCTTTCCGTTAAAGGTGGCGCAAGAATACCCCCCTCTGCCCTGCCGGGCATCTCCCCCACAAGGGGGGAGAGCGGCTAAACCGCTGGCCTGTCACCCACCGATGGTTTTTTGGATAGAGCGGCAAATGCGACGCCCACTCTCCCCCCTTGTGGGGGAGATGTCACGAAGTGACAGAGGGGGGTGCAATGCAGCGAAACGACAAGGCTGGGGCAGAGCCCCAAATCCCTCAGTGTTCGTCTTCGCTCGCCGTCGCCGGCTCCGGTGCGCGCGGCATGCCGCGTTCCGAGGGGTCGCGGCCGATTTCCGGCTTCAGCGTCATCAGGTCGATGAAATGGTCCGACTGGCGGCGCAGGTCGTCGGCGATCATCGGCGGCTGGGTGGCCATGGTGGAGACGACCGAGACCTTGCGGCCCTTGCGCTGCAGCGCTTCCACCAGCGTGGTGAAATCGCCGTCGCCGGAGAAGAGTACGAGATGGTCGACCGTCTCGGACTGTTCCATCGCGTCGATGGCAAGCTCGATATCCATGTTGCCCTTGACCTTGCGGCGGCCCATGGAGTCGGTGAATTCCTTCGCCGGCTTGGTGACGACCTTGTAGCCGTTATAGTCCAGCCAGTCGATCAGCGGGCGGATCGAGGAATATTCCTGATCCTCGATGAGGGCGGTGTAATAATAAGCGCGAAGAAGATAGCCGCGCTTCTGGAAGGCCTTCAGGAGCTTGCGATAGTCGATGTCGAAGCCGAGGCTCTTCGATGCAGCGTAAAGATTGGCGCCGTCGATGAAGAGAGCAATTTTCTCGCGAGGATCGAACATTCCGATATCCTTAGGTCAAATATGAACAGTCTCGGCAAACGGCAATCAAAACAATACCTTGCCCCTCAAGATATGACCGTTCCATTAAATTATGAAATGATCATATAAAAATCTATCTAGGGCATCGCATGGTCCAATCCAAGCAGCTTGAGGTTGAAATGTGGTGTAATGAGGGTATTTTCCGGCCTTCATTTTTGGGCTTGGCGGGGCGTCGGCACGAAAAACTTGAATTTGCCCTCCATTGCCTGTATCGCAGCCGTCAATCCCTCGCATTCATGACCGCAAAGGACAGGCAATGGCCCGTGTCACCGTTGAAGATTGCATCGACAAAGTCGAGAACCGCTTCGAGCTCGTTCTGCTCGCAAGCCACCGCGCCCGCCAGATCTCGCAGGGCGCGCCGATCACCATCGATCGCGACAAGGACAAGAACCCGGTCGTCGCTCTGCGCGAAATCGCCGATGAGACGCTGTCGCCCGATGACCTGAAGGAAGATCTGATCCATTCGCTGCAGAAGCACGTCGAAGTCGACGAGCCGGAGCAGGAGCCGAGCTCGATGCTCTCCAACACCGGCACCGCCGGCAAGGGCGACGAAGAGGACGAACTGCCGGAAACGCTCACCTTCGACCAGATGTCGGAAGAAGAGCTTCTGGCTGGTATCGAAGGCCTCGTGCCGCCGGAAAAGAGCGACGATTACTAATCGTCAATAGATCAGACTTTATACCAAGGACCGACGATTGGAGCCCATGTGATGGCTTGGAGGCGGACAGCCGGGTAGGAGAAGCCGGAGAGCGATGCAAATGCATCGGTCGAGGACTTCGACGCCCTCCGGTGGCCGCTTTCCATGCCACCCCGTCGGGGCCGGTCGCTTTTGACTTCCGGACGTTGTCGAAAATTCTCGCCGGACCTGTTGGTCCGGCTGCGATTTTCTCCTAGCCGGAAGTCAAAATCGATCCGGTCACATGAACTCCAATCGTCGGTCCTTGGTATCAGCCTTGATCTGACTGTAGGATGATTGTGCGCCAGTCTTGTCGACTGGCGCGCTTTTTCGTTTGTGGAGACGAGTGGAATGATGCGGCAATACGAGCTCGTGGAGCGGGTGCAGAAATACAAGCCCGATGCCAACGAAGCTCTGCTGAACAAGGCCTATGTCTATGCCATGCAGAAGCACGGCAAGCAGACACGCGCCAGCGGGGACCCCTATATCTCCCACCCGCTCGAAGTTGCCGCCATCCTCACCGACATGCATCTCGACGAATCGACGATCGCGGTCGCGCTCCTCCACGATACGATCGAGGATACCTCGGCCACCCGCGCCGAGATCGACGAACTCTTCGGAGAGGATATCGGCCGCCTGGTCGAGGGCCTGACCAAGATCAAGAAGCTCGACCTCGTCACCAAGAAGGCCAAGCAGGCGGAAAATCTGCGCAAGCTGCTGCTCGCCATTTCCGACGATGTCCGCGTTCTCCTCGTCAAGCTCGCCGACCGCCTGCACAACATGCGCACGCTTGAGCACATGCGCGACGACAAGCGCGCCCGCATTTCCGAAGAGACGATGGAAATCTATGCGCCGCTCGCCGGCCGCATGGGTATGCAGGACATGCGCGACGAGCTGGAGGATCTGTCCTTCCGCTACATGAACCCGGAAGCCTATGAGACGGTGACCAACCGTCTCTCCGAGCTCTCGACCCGCAACGAAGGCCTGATCACCAAGATCGAGGACGAGCTGCGCGATCTCCTGGTGGCAAACGGCCTGTTGACCCCCTCGGTCAAGGGCCGCCAGAAGAAGCCTTATTCCGTCTTCCGCAAGATGCAGTCGAAGTCGCTCTCCTTCGAACAGCTCTCCGACGTCTACGGCTTCCGCATCCTGGTCGACGATATTCCCGGCTGCTACAGGGCGCTCGGCATCGTGCATACCCGCTGGCGCGTCGTGCCCGGTCGCTTCAAGGACTATATCTCGACGCCGAAGCAGAACGACTACCGCTCGATCCACACCACGATCGTCGGCCCGTCCCGCCAGCGTATCGAGCTGCAGATCCGCACGCGCCGCATGCACGACATCGCCGAATACGGTATTGCCGCCCACAGCCTCTACAAGGATGGCGAGAACGGCGATCCGAACGAGCCGCTGAAGCGCGAGAGCAATGCCTATTCCTGGCTCCGCCACACCATCGAGGCGCTCGCCGAAGGCGACAATCCGGAAGAATTCCTCGAGCACACCAAGCTCGAACTCTTCCAGGATCAGGTCTTCTGCTTCACGCCCAAGGGCAAGCTGATCGCGCTGCCGCGTGGTGCGACCCCGATCGACTTTGCCTATGCCGTCCACACCAATGTCGGCGATACCTGTGTCGGCGCCAAGATCAACGGCTCGATCATGCCGCTGGTCACCCGCCTGTCGAATGGTGATGAAGTCGAGATCATCCGCTCCGGCGTGCAGGTGCCGCCCGCCGCCTGGGAAGAGATTGTCGTTACCGGCAAGGCGCGCGCCGCCATCCGCCGCGCCACCCGCATGGCGATCCGCAAGCAATATGCAGGCCTTGGCCAGCGCATCCTCGAGCGCACCTTCGAGCGCGCCGGCAAGATCTTCTCCAAGGATACGCTGCGTCCGGCGCTGCATCGCCTCGGCCAGCGTGACGTGGAAGACGCGATCGCCTCCGTCGGTCGCGGCGAAACCTCTTCTCTCGACGTCCTGCGCGCCGTCTTCCCCGATTACCAGGACGAGCGCGTCACGGTGAAGCCGTCTTCGGATGAGGGCTGGTTCGCGATGAACAGTGCCAATGGCATGGTCTTCAAGATCCCCGGTCCCGCCCATCCCAAGGGCGATGTGCCGACGGCAGGCGACGGCCCTGACCCGCTGCCGATCCGCGGTCTTTCCGGCAATGCCGAGGTGCATTTTGCGCCGGCCGGTGCTGTCCCCGGGGATCGAATCGTCGGCATCATGGAAGACGGCAAGGGGATCACCATCTATCCGATCCAGGCGTCTGCCCTGCAGCGCTTCGAAAACGAGCCGGAGCGCTGGATCGACGTGCGCTGGGATCTAGACGAGGCGAACAAGTCGCGCTTCGTCGCCCGCATCCTGATCAACGCGTTGAATGAGCCGGGGACGCTCGCAACCGTCGCCCAATGCGTCGCGCGCCTCGACATCAACATCCGCGTGCTCAACATGATCCGCATCGCCACCGACTTCACGGAAATGGGGATCGATCTCGAGGTCTGGGATCTGCGCCAGCTGAGCCAGCTGCTCGGCGAGCTCAAGGAACTCGACTGCATCTCGACGGTGAAGCGCGTTTACGACTGAGGCGATCTACCGTCTCGAAGACATGACCGGTGCGGATGATGTCCGCCCGGTCGCCTCTCAGCTGCCCTCGCTGCCTCACTTTTCATCACAATCCTGCCTAATTCGTAAACCTGAACCCCTCCGCTATGCGCTTTGCGCATGGCTGACGTCAGTTCTTGTCTCTGGTTGATTGTGCGCCGCACCATTATATCTCGGTCAACAGATGAAGACAAAGAACCGAGGACAAAACGATGTTTACTCCGATCCGCAAATTCGCCCGCGCCCTTCGCGTTCCGACCGTTGCAGAGCGTGAAATGAGCTACCTGAACGGCGCCCGCGATCTCGTCGACCTGGAATACCGCCAGCGCGAAATCGACCGTGGCATGTTCCGCCGCGGCTGATGCGCCGACCGACCAGATCTGGTCACCGGTCTAACAATCAGTGATCTCTGGTCTGAGATGCGACGCCGGTTCAATGCCGGCGTCTTTGCTTTTTGGCCACGTCGCGAGCCGCTTTTCCTTGCCGAAACCGCCTCGGATCAACTACATATCCCGCATGCTGTTTCGACGACGCCAACCGGTTTCCTCCCTGACGAAGTTGCGTGAGCTTCTCTGGCCGCGTCGTGGCTTCATCCGGTCGTTCCACTACCTGAGCAAGCGCATCCTGCGCCTGTCGGCAACGCCGCATGCCATCGCCGCCGGTGTCGTGGCCGGGATCGTCTCCTCCTGGACGCCGTTCATCGGCCTGCATTTCCTACTGGCTTTCGCGATCGCCTACCTTGTCGCCGGCAATATGGTCGCTGCAGCGCTTGGCACGGCTTTCGGCAATCCGCTGACGTTTCCGTTCATCTGGGCGGCGACCTGGGAGGTCGGGCACAGGCTGATCGGCAATGGGGCGCCGGCCGGAGACAGCGTCGATCTCGAACACAAGTTTTCCCTCTATGCGATCGAGAGCATGTGGCAGCCCATCCTGAAGCCGATGTTGGTCGGTGCCGTCCCGCTGGCTGTCGTCAGTGGTGCGATCAGCTATTGCGTGATCTATTTCACCGTGGCGAAGTTTCAGGCGCGCCGTCGCGAGCGCCTAGCCGCACGGGCCCGCGCCCGTCTCACCGAAGCTCTCCAGGGATCGAGCGTCTGACATGATCATCGGCATTGGAAGCGACCTCGTCGACATCAGAAGAATTGAGAAGTCGATCGACAGATTCGGCGAGAAGTTCACCGCCCGCTGCTTCACCGATGAAGAGCAGGCGCGCTCCAACGGCCGCAAGGACTGTGCCGCTTCCTATGCCAAGCGTTTTGCTGCCAAGGAGGCCATGGCCAAGGCGCTGGGCACCGGCATCGCCGAGGGTGTTTTCTGGAAGGAAATGGGCGTCGTCAATCTGCCAAACGGCAAACCCGGCCTTGAACTGACCGGCGGCGCTGCGAAATGCCTCGAGCGACTTTTGCCGCCAGGGCATGTCGCCCAGATCCATCTGACCATCACCGACGAATTCCCCTATGCCCAGGCATTCGTCATCGTTGAAGCCCTGCCAGAAAGCCGTTGATACCAAGTGTCGAAGATAGGAACCGATAGGATGGCTTCTTGCGGGTCTCTGGCTAGGCGCGGCGCGCTGGGCGATGCTGACGCATCGGCCAAGCGGCGCAACAACGCCAGGGGCCTGCAAGAAGCCACCTTTGGTCGGCTTCCCGCCCATTCTCGCGTCGTCGAGCTCCTTGACCGATGCGACAGCATCGCTCTTCGGATCTCTCCTAGCCAGAAGGGGCGGTCGAGCCGATCCTATGGGTTCCTATCTTCGACGCTTGGTATGAGTTAACTGGTCGCGCTGGTCGGCGGGGCTACGCGGTTGCCGCGCTCGCCCGAACCGACTA
The DNA here is from genome assembly GCA_051861045.1 of Allorhizobium sp. Taxonomy (GTDB): domain Bacteria; phylum Pseudomonadota; class Alphaproteobacteria; order Rhizobiales; family Rhizobiaceae; genus Allorhizobium. The sequence goes on along the minus strand of JBHYDI010000004.1, from coordinate 320,649 downwards.
GAGAGAGCAGGATTTTCGCAAGAAGGAACCGATCCGCGTGAGCGACGAAAAGAAGCAAAGTGCCCTTTGGGAAAACGTGAAGGTCATCATCCAGGCTCTGCTCCTGGCCATGGTGATCCGGACCGTGTTCTTTCAGCCCTTCACGATTCCATCCGGCTCGATGATGCCGACGCTGCTGGTTGGCGACTACATCTTCGTCAACAAGTTCTCCTACGGCTATTCGAAGTATTCGCTGCCCTTCTCGCCGAACCTCTTCGAAGGCCGCATTTTTGAAAGCGAACCAGAGCGCGGCGACATCGCCGTCTTCCGTTTCCCGCCGAACCCCAGCATTGACTACATCAAGCGCATCGTCGGCCTGCCGGGCGACCGGATCCAGGTGATCGGCGGCGTGCTGCAGGTCAACGGCCAGCCGGTGCCGAAGATCCAGGACGGTGTCTTCACCTCCGACTACCGCATGGATCCGGGCACGGATGTGCCGGTCTTCCGCGAGACCCTGGAAAACGGCGTGAGCTATGACACGCTCGACCAGGCCCAGGGCACCCGCGGTGATGACACCCGCGAATTCATCGTGCCGGAAGGCCATTATTTCGCGATGGGCGACAACCGCGACAATTCGCTCGACAGCCGCTTCGACGTCGGTTTCGTGCCGGCCGAGAACCTGATCGGCAAGGCCTCGCTGATCTTCTTCTCGCTCGGCAACGACACCTCGTTCCGCGAAGTCTGGAAGTGGCCGGCCAATATGCGTTGGGATCGCCTATTCAAGGTGGTCGAATGACGAACAAGAAGGTGGTCGGCGAAAAGGATTGGACGCAGCTCGAAGCTGCGATCGGCCACAAGTTCGCCGACCGCGACCGCCTGATGCGGGCGCTGACCCATGCCAGCGCCCAGGTCTCGCGGGGCAAGAAAGGCGACTACGAACGGCTTGAGTTCCTAGGCGACCGCGTGCTCGGGCTGTGTGTCGCCGAGATGCTTTTCACCACCTTCCGCGATGCGGCCGAGGGCGAGCTCTCGGTGCGCTTCAACCAGCTGGTCAGCGCCGAGGCCTGCGCCTCGGTTGCCGACGAGATGGAGCTGCACCGCTTCATCCGCACCGGCTCGGACGTCAAGAAGATCACCGCGAAGAACATGCTGAATGTTCGCGCCGACGTGGTCGAAAGCCTGATTGCGGCCATCTATCTCGAAGCAGGATTGGAGGCCGCCCGCGGCTTCATCCTGAAATACTGGCAGGGCCGGGCCGCCCGCGCCGACGGCGCTCGCCGTGACGCCAAGACCGAATTGCAGGAATGGACGCATGCCAGGTATGGCGCGCCGCCCAACTACAAGGTTGCCGATCGCTCCGGACCGGATCATGATCCCCGCTTCACGGTGATCGTCGAGATCCCGGGTCTGAAGCCCGAGATCGGCATCGATCGTTCCAAGCGTGCCGCCGAACAGGTGGCCGCGACCAAGATACTCGAACGCGAAGGCGTCTGGGCAAAGCCCTCCGACGCCAACTGATTGGACACCATGACCGAGATAGAGACAGAGGACGGCGGCGAAGCCATCGTCAACACCCCGACCCGATCCGGCTTCGTAGCCCTGATCGGCCCGACCAATGCCGGCAAGTCGACGCTGGTCAACCGCTTCGTCGGTGCCAAGGTGTCGATCGTCAGCCACAAGGTGCAGACGACCCGCGCTGTCATGCGCGGCATCGCGATCCACAAGAACGCCCAGATCGTCTTCATGGACACGCCCGGCATCTTCAAGCCGCGCCGCAAGCTGGACCGCGCCATGGTGACATCGGCCTGGGGCGGCGCCAAGGATGCCGATATCATCCTGCTGCTGATTGACAGTGAACGGGGCCTGCGCGGTGATGCCGAGGCGATCCTGGAAGCGCTGAAGGATGTGCCGCAGCCGAAGATCCTCGTCCTGAACAAGATCGACCGCGTGCGCCACGAAGACCTGTTCAAGCTTGCCGAGACAGCCAACGAAGCCGTTAAGTTCGACCGCACCTTCATGATCTCGGCGACCACAGGCTCCGGCTGCGACGACATCATGGACTATCTGGCCGAAACCTTCCCGGAAGGTCCCTGGTATTATCCGGAAGACCAGATCTCGGATCTGCCGATGCGCCAGCTCGCGGCCGAAATCACACGCGAGAAGCTGTTCCTGCGCCTGCACCAGGAGCTTCCTTATTCCTCGCATGTCGAGACGGAGAAGTGGGAAGAGCGCAAGGACGGTTCTGTTCGCATCGAGCAAGTCATCTATGTCGAGCGGGACAGCCAGAAGAAGATCGTGCTTGGCAAGAACGGCGATGCGATCAAGTCGATCTCCACGGCCTCCCGCAAGGAGATGTCCGAGATCCTCGAACAGCCGGTCCACCTTTTCCTCTTCGTCAAGGTGCGCGAGAACTGGGGCAACGACCCGGAACGCTTCCGCGAAATGGGTCTCGAATTCCCCCGCGACTGAAGATGATCGGGCGAGGGGCGCTCAGCCCTTCGCCACGCGCCTTGCGACGAAGTCCGAAATCGTCGGTCCGATCAGGATGATCAGGATCAGCCGCATGGTCTGCAGCGCCATGATGAAGGACATGTCGACGGGCGTCGTCGCGGCGATGATCGCGATCGAATCGAGCCCGCCGGGGCTCGTTGCGAGATAGGCGGTCAGCGGGTCGATGCCATGCAGCGACCAGAGCAGGAAGGCGAGCCCGCCGCCAAACGCCATCAGCACGAGGATCGAGCCGACGATCTGGGGCAGGGCGCTTGCCGCATGCCGGAGGATGCGCCGGGTAAACGACAGCCCGATCCGCCAGCCGATCACCCCATAACCGAGCGCCAGCAGCCATTCGGGAAGTTGCAACGTGATGTAGCCCATCACATGCAGGATCGTCGTGGCAATGAGCGGCAGGAGCATGGTCCCGGCCGGTATGCGAAGCCAGGCGCCGACCGAAGCCGCAGCGAGCGCTGCGACGAGCGTCAGGCCGAGGTCAAGCCAGTCGGTCTTGGGAAACCAGACGACCGCTTGTGCAGCCCCACCCTCGATGTTGAAGACGAAGGCCGCCATCAGCGAGGCACCGGTCGCGACGAAGGCGACCCTCAAGTATTGCATGAAGGCGACGAGCCTGGGATCGCCGCCATGCGCCTCGGCCATCAGCACCATGGCGGAGGCTGCCCCGGCAGAGGTTCCCCAAATTGCAGTCGTGCCCGGCAGGATCTCCGCCTTCGCCATGAAATAGCCGAGCAGGCTGCTTGCCGCGATGATGGACAACACGACCGACAGGAAGATCGGCCAGTCATCCGCCACTGTCGACAGGGTCCCAAGATCGATCGAGCGCGCAATGATGCAGCCGATCAGCGAGTGGGCGAAGATGTAAGGGTAGCGATGGACGGAAAGCCGCGCTCCATTGGTGGCAACCAGGATCGCCGCGACCATGGGCCCGAGCAGCAGGGCGCCCGGGATATGCGCCAGGAAAAGGCCGCCTGATATGGCGAAGGAAAGCACAAGAAGAATGGCCCAGCGGAGGATTGCCGGAAGCGGAGTCAACAAGCCGGGCTGCGGCGGCGGGCTTGCCGCTGGTGCCGGCGAGGCGACGGAAGCGGCAACGCCGTCCGGGTCGGGCTGCTTGAACGTCTCGGGATCCTTGTCCGAAGCCATGAGCGTCTCCGTCCTTCGTCTGAGATCCGTTTCCGGGAAAGTTCTGGACGAAAGCGTGATTTCATCAAATAAATGAGGCGCACCTCACAATCGAGTTTTATGAGAATGACCTCGCAAAAGTCAAGTTCGGCAGCACCCCAGCCGGCTCCAGCGCCGACCGCAAAGGAGCCGAAGCGCAAGCGAGGCATCGCCCGGGTCGCCAAGCTTCTCGACGCCGGGGCCGCTGTGTTTGCCGAGCAGGGTTACAAGGCCGCGACCATGACCGAAATCGCCGCCCGTGCCGGCGCACCGATCGGTTCACTCTACCAGTTCTTTCCCAACAAGGATCTGCTCGCCGACGCCTTGATTGCCCGTTATGCCGAGCATGTCGAGGCAGCATTGGACCGCATCAAGGCGGAAGCCTCGGCATTGGATGCCATGCAGCTCGGTGACCGGCTGCTCGATGTCCTGGTCGCCCATGCGACCGAACGGAGCCTGGCACTCAGCCTTCTCGATGCGCGCTGGGAGCAGCCGGGCGTGCGCCCCGGCCTGCTCCGCGAAGGCCTGCGTCGGCGGATCGCCGAAATCCTCTTGGTCTGGCGTCCGGCAATCGCCGAGGAACAGGCGCAGGTCATGGCTGTCGTCCTTCTGCAGGCGATGAAGTCGCTCGTGCAACTGCATGAAGAGAAACGCTATCCCGGCAAGGCCGAGGCGATTGCCCATTGGCGCGGCTGGGTGCAGCGCTATCTCACCGAAATCTGATTCGCGCGCCGAAATCCCTCGCTCTCCCGGGGGCTCTGCGGTAAAACCGGATCATGCAATGGACAGATGAGGCGATCCTTCTCGGGGTGCGGCGGCATGGCGAAACAAGCGTCATTGCCGAGATGATGACGCGCAGCCGTGGACGCCATCTCGGCATGGTGCGCTCCGGCCGCTCGCGAACCATGCAGCCCGTCCTGCAACCTGGCAACCGCCTCGAAGTCACTTGGCGCGCCCGTCTCGATGAACATCTCGGCGAATACAGGGTCGAGCCGGTGATGCTGCGCGCCGGCCGGTTGATGGAAACGGCGACCGCCGTCTATGGCGTCCAGGCGCTTGCATCGCTGCTGCGTCTGCTCCCCGAGCGGGATCCCCATCCGCATCTCTTCCAGGCGCTGGACGTGATTCTCGACCATCTGGAAGACCCGGCGACGGCGGGCGAACTTTTCGTCCGCTTCGAACTGGCGCTGCTGAACGATCTCGGATTTGGTCTGGATCTGGAGGAGTGTGCGGCGACGGGCACGCGCCACGATCTTGCTTATGTCTCGCCGAAGTCGGGCAGGGCCGTCAGTCGCGAGGCAGGTGAGCCTTGGGCAGACAAGATGCTGGCCTTGCCGGATTTTCTAACCCCCGGCACGAACCGGGCGGCCGATCCGGAAACCTTGGCGTCTGCCTTCCGGCTCACGGCCTATTTTCTGGATCGGCACGTCTACGTGCCGCGGGGGCTGGAACCCGGCGCGGCACGGGAGGGCTTCTGTCAGGCAGCGTTGAAGACCTTGCGTTCGCTGGAAGCGCCCGGCGAATTGGCGGCCCCCAGAAACAAGGCCTGATCTTCAGGCGCAGATTTCGCCATGTGATCGTGAATGGCTGCCTGCAGCTCGCTGATATTGCGATAGCTACCGCCGTCGAGGTCGATGACCGGATATTTGACGGCGATGAACTTGACCCTGTCGCCATCAGGGATGGTGATGCCAACCGGGATCCCGGCATATTCGATAACTTGCTTCTTCATAACGATATTCCCCGCCCATGCGCACGGCACGGCGTTGTCTAAGATGTCGATGAAATGAAATCAGTGCTTGCGCAGCGTCACATTCGACAGGTGCATTCGGAATGGCGTTTCACCATCACGAAGCGCGGGGTCGTCTGCCAGGATCGGATGGCATCAAGAAACACAACTTGCATTTCGCTGACCTCCTTCTTTGGCTGCGGCCTCAAAAGGTGAGGCCGTTCATGGTTCGTCGTCAGTGTCCGAACCAGCTCGCACAAGGTAGGTGCTGGCTCGGAATCCGTCAACGGTCAGTCCGGGAAAAATAAAATAATTTTCTGTGACAGTCGCTGTCAGCTGAAAACACAGGAATTTTGATCCGGCATAGGGCGAATGCCGAAATATGATCTTACTTTGGGCAAAATTACGCCGCTGCGATTTCTGGTCGCTCGACCGATTTTTCGCTGATTGGCCAATGCACCACAGCCGCGAAGATCCCGAGCGCCACACCCAGCCACCAGACCTGGTCATAGGTCCCGAACAGGTCATAGAGATAGCCGCCCATCCACACGCCGAGGAAGGAGCCGATCTGGTGCGACAGAAACACCAGGCCGCCCAGCAGGCCGAGGTGCCGCGTGCCGAACATGATCGCCACGAGCCCATTGGTCGGCGGCACGGTGGAAAGCCACAAGAGGCCCATCACGGCAGCAAAGACGACGACGGAGGCCGGCGTCTGCGGCAGAAGCAGGAAGAGCGTCACCGTGATCGAGCGACCGATATAGATGTAGGCGAGGAAGTAGGGCTTGGAATAGCGCTGCCCGATCCAACCGGCGGCGAGTGAGCCGATGATGTTGAAGAAGCCGATCAGCGCCATGGCAATGACGGCATAGCTGGCTTCAATGCCGATATCGCCGAGATAGGCCGGGAAATGCGCGGTGATGAAGGCGACCTGGAAGCCGCACACGAAGAAGCCGGTGGTGAGCAGCAGATAGCTCTTGTGTGCGAATGCTTCTCTCAGCGCTTCCGCCACCGTCTGCTTGTACTGGTTGCCCGACTGGCTGCCGGACTGCGCATTGCCGCGCAGCGGGAAGGCGAGGAGCGGCACGACTAGCATCATCACGGCAATGATGACGAGACTGTCCGACCAGCCGAAGGCCGAGATGAAACCCTGGCTGAGCGGCGCAAACAGGAACATGCCGGCCGAACCCGCAGCTGTCCCGATGCCAAAAGCCATCGAGCGCTGCTCGGGCGTGACATTGCGGGCAAAGGCCGAGAGAATGACACTGAACGAACCGGCCCCGATGGCGGTGCCAACCAGCACGCCGCCGCCGATATGCAGCCAGATCGGCGCGGCCGCATGCGCCATCATCACCAGGCCCGCCGCGTAAAGCACGCCGGACATGACGAGCACGCGACCGGTCCCGTATTTGTCGGCAAGCGCTCCGAAAAACGGCTGGCTGATGCCCCAGAACAGGTTCTGGAAGGCCATGGCAAGCCCGAAGGTCGACCGATCCCATCCGCGATCCGCGAGCATCGGCAGCTGGAAGAAGCCCATGGCCGAGCGCGGCCCGAAGGTCATCACCGCAATCAGCGATCCCGCGAGAATGATGAGCCAGGGCATGGCAGGACGGCTGGTGGTCGTCATGGGGATTCTCCTCTGTCGATCACACAATAGTGCAGTCGATCGATGAGCAGAAACGCCTTTTGATGAACTGGCCATCAGGGGATTTGATGGATGTCAGGTGGCGATCCGCGGCCGTCTGCCATCAAAGCCCCTCATCCGCCCTTCGGGCACCTTCTCCCCGCAGGCGGGGAGAAGGCCACTCCGCTAGCGTCGCGCTCCCCCTCTCCCCGCCTGCGGGGAGAGGGTAGGGTGAGGGGCAAAAGCCGCAAACACCGTTCTAAGCCGTAAGTCCCAGCAATCTCACCGCTGCTTGAACGCCCAAGCCTCGCGGCTGCCGAGCACCGTCACGGCGTCACCGACCCGAACCAAACCCTCTCCCCGTGGCACCGCATTCCAGCCGAACAGCACCCCCGGCACGCGGCGGTCGGCGGAGATCCGGAGGCGCCCCATGGCCGGCATGGGATTGGCGCCCTCGCGCGATCCCGTCCGCTGGTCTTGGCTTGTCATGATGCAGCGGGGGCAGGGTTTGACAAAATCGAAGCGGATGCCGCCGATCTCGAGGCCCGTCCAGGTGTCTTCGGCCCAGGCCTCGTCGCAGTCGACGACGATGTTGGGCCGAAAGCGGTCCATACCGACGTTGCCTTCGCCATGCCGTTCCATGTCTTCGTTGAGCGCTCGCAACGATCCTGATGTCGTGACGAGAATCTGGTAGCCGTCGGCAAAGCCCATGGGCGAATTCTCGCCCGCCCATTCCGCGTTCGCGTCGCGGCGGCTGTCGCCATCGATGAAGACGAGTTTGACCGGTCGGCCGAACCAGTCCGAAAGCTTGTCGTTGATGCTGTCATGGGCGACGGCGGCGCTGACGATCGAGCGCCAGATCGCCACATCCATGCGATTGTCGGGCTGCGGTGGCGCGACCATCATCTCGCGCCCATCATCCAGGCGAAGCGTCAGATAGGCGGCGGCCGGAAGGGCGGTGAGACGGGCGAGCTCCGGCAGTTCCCGCTGGGTGATGAAGTGGCCGGAGGGATCGACCAGCATCATCCGCCGGTCAGCGCCCAGGCCCATGGCATCGATCCGCGCCTGCGGCAGCGCAATGCCGCGGGCGCTCTTGAACGGATAGATGAAGAGATCAGTGATCTGCATGCCGCACCTTCAGATTTCGTCGCGGAAAAGGGAGAGGAAAAGGCTGAGCCGCTCGTGCCGTTCTTTTGCGAGCTTGGCACCCGTCTCAGTCTGGAAACCGTCGGAAAGCTTGAGCAGCTTCGCCGGGAAGTGGTCAATCGCATAGGACCGGTCGTCGAGCGGGCGATGCTCGGCGCTGGGATCTCCGGGATGATAGAGCCCGGAGCCCATGCGGCCGGCGATATAGAAGCAGCGCGCGACGCCCACCATGCCGATCGCATCCAGCCGGTCGGCATCCTGCAGCATCTTCGCTTCCAGCGTTTCCGGCCGGATATTGGCGGAAAAGCTGTGGGTGAGGATCGCATGCGCGACCGCCGCAATCTTCTCCTCAGACCAGCCGAGCCCGGCCAGGATGCCGCGCGCCTTTTCTGCCGCAAGCCGCGAGGCCTGGGACCGGAGCGGCGAGCTCTTCTCGACGGCGACGCAATCATGCAGCAGCACGGCAGCTGCGAGGATTTGAGGATCGCCGCCTTCGCCTCCCTGGATCTTCAGCGCATTCTTGAAGACGCGGTGGATATGGGCGAGGTCGTGCGAGCCATCATCCCCCTCGGTCGCATGGTCGAGGAGATCGGCGGCGAGCGCCTCGTGGGGGGCAAAATCGGCGGCGGTGAGAAGGGCGGTCAAACGTTGGTTCCCCGTTTCGGCTGGCCGCATCTAGCCTTGCGAGCGCCCACTGTTCAACCGCCCTTGATCAGATCCCCGTCGGCGCCTCGTCCTCGTCCACGGCTGGTGATCTGGCGGACCTGCCGCCCAGGATCTTCTGATAGAAGAGCCCGATGCCGATCAGCACGAAGCCGAGGCCGATAAAGGAGAGCGCCCTGAGCACGCCTTCGAGATTGGCCATGTCGATCAGGAAGACCTTGGCGACCGTGAGGATCACAATGACCGCCGAGGCAATGCGCAGGCTTCTGGCATCGAAGCGTGAACCGAGCACGAGCAGCCCGACGCCGATCGCAAGCCAGGCGACCGAGTAGCTATAGGTTTCCGCCTGCTCGAAACCCTTCCAATAGGCAATGAACTCGCCCTGCCAGAAGCGCCGGACCGAAAGCGTCACCCAGGCAAAGCCAAGCACCGCACCGGAAAGCGCCAGCAGCACGACATAGGGCAGGGGCCGCTTGTCACGCGCATAGAAGGCAAGGCCCGCATAGGCCAGGCCGGGCAGGAGATAACCGATCAGCAGCAGGTTGATCAGCGGCCAGCTGCCGGTGCTCTCGCCGGTGAAATAGGGATTGAGCGCACCGAGATGCAGGCTCACCGTCTGGGCGATGGCGACCCCGCCTGCGACCATCGAGCCGTAGCGGAAAACGGGGCTCGGCGACTTGAGATCGAGCGTCATCAGGATACCGGAGAGGCCGACGACCAGCAGCGTGTAGATCGACTGCTCCCCGAGTGTCGGCGTCGAGGAATCAAGCACGCCGCCATTCATCGCATGGCGGATTAGAATGGCGACGGTGAGCAGGCTAAGAAGGCTGGCGAAGCCCTGAAGAGCGTGGCGGGCGCGCAGGTCCGACCAGTTGCGCATCTCGTATGCGCCGTAGATCGCCAAAAGGGCCGGGATGCCATAGCCGGGCAGCAACTGGTTGAAGACCGGTGTGCGCCACAGGGCGTCAGCTCCGACCAGCGTCGGATCCGCAGCGATCAGGATCAGAACGCCGGCAAGGGACGCCACCGAAATCCATGGCAGGTTGCTCCAGGGGCGCAAATGCCGGGTCTCGAAGCGCGACCCGATGGCCAGAAGCGCGACGCCGATGGCCAGCCACGCAACCGGATAGCTGTAGATCTCGGCCTGCTCGAAGCCCTTCCAGGAGGAGATGAATTCGCCTTGCCAGTAGCGCCGGACCGTGAGCGTGACCCATGCGAACCCCAGCGCCGCGCTCGAGAGCGCCAGCAGCATGACATACGGTCGAGGGCGCTTGTCTCTGGCATAGTAGGCGAGACCACCATATCCGATGGCCGGCAGCAGATAACCGATCAGCAACAGGTTGATCAGGGGCCACGAACCCGTGCTTTCACCGCTGAAGAATGGGTTGAGCGCCAGGAGATGCAGGCTGACCGTCTGCAAGATCGCCAAAGCACCTGCCACCATCGATCCATAGCGGAAAGCAAGGCTGGGTGATTTCAGATCCAGCGTCATCAGGATGCCCGAAAGGCCGATGACCAGCAGGGTGTAAATCGACTGCTCGCTAAGTGTCGGCACGGTTGAGTCCAGCACGCCGCCGTTCATCGCATGGCGGACCAGGATCGCGACTGTCAAAAGGCCGAATAGGCTTGCAAGCCCCTGGAGAGCATTGCGGACACGGGCACCCGGCCAATTGCGGATCTCATAGGCGCCGTACAGCGCCAGCAACGCCGGGATGCCGTAACCTGGCAGCAACTGATTGAAGACCGGGGTGCGCCAAAGCGCATCTGGTCCAACCAGCGTCGGATCCCAACCGATCCGGAACAGCACACCGGCAAGCGACACGACCATGATCCACGGCAGCCCGCTCCAGCGCCGCTTGCGGGTTCCCATCAGATAGGCAAAGCCGAGGAGCGCGAGCAGGATCGTCGTGACCACGCCGTCGGTCAACGTGTGCAGCGCGAGTGCAAAGGCGGCGAAACTGCCGGCAAGCAGCGCGTCGATGCCGCGCCGGAAGGCGGGCATAGCCGCCTTGCGGTCGAGGAACTCGCAGGCCCCGAGCAGCACGGCACCAAGGCCGATGGCAAACAGCCCGTGCAGCCAGTCGCGGGCATAAATGCCGTAGAAAACGAAGCTGATTGTGGCAAGCAGCACCGGCAGAGCCGCCGCAATCACGGCCCAGACGGTCGAGAAGAGTGGGTCTTCTGTGAACCGCCGGCGGATCTGGGCAAGGCCGATAAACAGCATGACGGCGGCAAGGCCGAGCAGCATATACATCGCGGTCACGTCGAGCGCCGGCAGGCTTGTGGCATACATGCCCCAGCCGAACAGGAAGGCTTGAGCCTGCCCGATCATTCCGGTTTCGACGATCGCTCCCAGCAGCGCTCCGACGCCTGCAATCGCGCTTGGCCAGAAGGCACCGTGTCGCGCACTGCCCGCAGCCGCAAGCGCTGCGATCAGTGCCGCAAAACCAAAGAGCGGGAGGAGATCTGTCAGGTTGCGGTCGAGCATGCTGATAGCAGGCAGCATCACGGCAAGAGACAGCGTGAAGTCGAGCCCGATGGGACCGGATTCCATGCGTTTTCCGAGTGCCTGAACAGACAGCGGTGTAGCAGGATCTGCCGGGTCATCCTCTGTCGCGCCCGGCCAGATCAGCATCCAGGCGGCGATCATTGCCATGAGCGACAGTGCGATCGGCGTGATGTCGTTGACTTCAAGAAGGGCCAGAAGTGCCCAGCCCCCGAGCAGAGCCTGCGCCAAGGCCGGAACGATAAGCCAGCCCTTGAGGCGAGCCGCTATGGACGTCGTGACCTGTGCAACGGTTAGATAGATGAACAAAGTCCAGAGGTTCGGCGAGGTTGCTGAGATAAGCAGCGGCGTTACCATTGATCCTGCAAGCCCGAGCCCAGCAAGCGTTTGGCCATGCAGGAGGGAGAGGCCGAGCACGCCGAAGGCGGTAAGTGCGAGCAGGATGAAGGCAAGCGTTGGCCCGATGAACTCGTAGATTCCATGGGCAGCATAGATCGCACCGAACAGCGTGACGGCGCCTGCGGCCGTCAGGATGCCAGGCACCATGGCATTGGCATACAGCGCCTCTGCTTTTGGCAGCGCCTTGCGGCGGATGAGTTCACCGACGGCGACCAGCGCAAGGCCGAAGAGGGCGGCAAGCGTCAGCCGCACCCCGGGGCCGAGAAGGCCGCTTTCGATCGAATAGCGTACGAGAAAAACGCCGCCAAGTGCCAGCGCCAGACCACCCGCCCAGACCGCCCAGCGAGCCCCGAGCAGATTCTCCAGGTTTTCGGAGGCAGGAGGAGCTTTCTCTGAGATACGGGGCGCAATTGTCTCGCTCGGCTTCGCCGCCTCCGCTGAGCTTGCTGCGGCAGCCGCCTCCGTCGGGGCTGCTGTCTCGGCCAGGTTGACCGTCTCGGCCGGGCTTGCCGCTTCTTCGGGCGTGTCCGGCACCGATTGCGTGAGAGGTTGAGCTTCCTCCAACTCTTCGTTTTTGGCTTCAGGCGCCTCAGCCTTGATCCACGCAGCGGCGGGCAATGCCGGTTCTATCGGCACGACCGCGGCACTGGCGGCCTTTTGGGTTTCGCTCGACGCTGCCTTGGCGGGAGCCGCGTCGCCCATTCTCAGGAGCTTCTCCCGGACGCTTTGCAGTTCGTTTTCAAGTCGATCGATTCTCTGTGCCGATCCCCTGTGCATGAAAAAAAGAACGCCGATAAAAATCAACAGTAACAATTCGAACATGCGACCACCGCTGAACCTTGCAAGATTGGGGACAACCTAAACCATTTATCGCTTTGGGGAAGCTTCGTACGTCACGTTACGTAAACCTGCGGGTCTGTTCCACCGCGCGTGCGGCAGCGACCTCTTGCAATCGCGGGCGAAACTTCTTAAATCCCGACTACCGGCACCCGCCGGTTTTCTTTGGCGCTTGTTATGCTCGACTTGAGCATAATTAATGGAGGAGATGGCCATGGAAGCGCAGCACCTGCCGCAAACCCGCCCCGCGATCCGCACCGCAGCCGAGCGTTTCGGCGTCTGGGAACGTCCGGATCTGACCTATACGCCCGCTGTCGCCAAGGAGACGGAGCACCTCTACGCGCGTGTTCGCGATTTCATCCCGGCGATCGAATGGCCGGTCTTTGCGCCTTACATCCATGCCATCAACCGGCTGAAAAAAGAGCGCGGCGCCGTCATTCTGGCGCATAACTACCAGACGCCGGAAATCTTCCACTGCGTCGCCGACATCAAGGGCGATTCGCTGCAACTTGCCCGCGATGCCGTCAGCGTCGATGCCGAGATCATCGTCCAGTGCGGCGTGCACTTCATGGCCGAGACGTCGAAGCTGCTGAACCCGCAAAAGACGGTGCTGATCCCCGATGGCCGTGCCGGCTGCTCGCTGTCGGAATCGATCACCGGCGCCGATGTCCGCCTGCTGCGCGAGCGCTATCCCGGCGTGCCCGTCGTGACCTATGTGAACACCTCCGCCGACGTGAAGGCCGAGACGGACATCTGCTGCACCTCGGCAAACGCTGTCGACGTGGTCAACAGCTTCGACAGCGACACCGTGCTCTGCATCCCCGACGAATATCTGGCGATGAACGTCGCCAACCAGACACATAAGAAGATCCTCACCTGGAAGGGCCACTGCGAGGTGCATGAGCGCTTCACGGCCGACGAACTCCTGGAATACAAGCGCGCCGATCCGCGCATCGAGATCGTCGCCCATCCTGAATGCCATCCGAGCGTGCTTGCAGTCTCTGACTTTGCCGGCTCGACCAAGGGCATGATCGATTACGTCAAGACCAGGCGCCCGGCCCGCGTTCTGCTCGTCACCGAATGCTCGATGGCCTCCAACATCCAGGTTGAAGTGCCCGACGTCGATTTCGTCAAGCCGTGCAACCTCTGTCCGCACATGAAGCGCATCACCCTGCCGAAGATCCTCGACAGCCTGCTCTACATGACGGAGGAAGTGACGGTTGATCCGGCCATTGCCGGCCGCGCACGGCTGGCGGTCGAGCGGATGATCAACCTCAAGGTTTGAATTTTCGATAGGCAGATGTTATCTTATGGACCAACTTGATGAACTCTCGGAGATCGACCATGTCTGGACCGCTTCCGCCGCTTCTCTGATCTCTCGTTGCTGCTCCCGGCGGCAACAGACGGTCAATGTGAGATTTCGCAAACTTCGCCGCGCTTTCGTGGAAGTCGCTTTGCTTTGCCAAAAGCGCATTGATCCGTGCGTTTCCAAGGCGCAGATACAGATTGCGCTCCATCCTCTCGATTACCTCATCGCTCAGCAACAAAACGAATTCGGCCGTTTCTCGAAAATTGGCCAGCGCGTGCAGCTTCCGCCGTTTGTCGAAGCGTTCCAACTCGCTGCCGAGGATACGGGAAACCGACGTCAGCAATTCGCTGTAAATGATGAAGGTCCGGATCAGGCGAGCCTGCTCGACATCCATGCGGTGGATGAACTTCATGATCTCCACGTAGTCTTCGGCATCCGAGCTCGGGGTCGCAAACTTGAAGTCATCTGGACCCTCGACCACCATATCGGCCAGCCTATTGAACATGCTCTCCGTGTATGTGATCCGGAAATCTCGCTGCCAGATTTTGACGTCATTGTAGAAGCGGATGACGGCAGTGCGATAGAGTCGCCTTTCCTCGATGATCGCCCTGGCGAATTCAACAAGAGATTTACCCAGAAAACCCAGCAGACCGATAGAGGCGGTGAACGTGGCGAGGATCAAAGCCGCGTACAGCGTCCCCGTATCGGAGGCCAAAATTGCAGAGCTTGGCATCACCATTCTCCTGAGCAGCAGAGGTGTGGATGATGGTGTTTTCAATAGCACGCATTGCGCGTGTAGTCGAAATGGAATTCGCGGATAGTTTGCCGGGCGAGGCGGTTAACATCTGGCCGGCGGGGGAGGGCTAAATGCCAACCAATCTTGAATCCATGCGGCCGCAATCCTGGCAGGGCATCGACGATATCGTTGTCGTCGGTGGCGGCCTTGCAGGCCTCTTCTGCGCGCTGAAACTGGCGCCACGCCCCGTCACGGTGCTGGCCGCCGCGCCCATCGGGCAGGGCGCGTCTTCGGCCTGGGCGCAAGGCGGCATTGCCGCTGCCATGAGCCCCGGAGACAGCTTCGACAAACATCTGGCCGACACGGTTGTGGCCGGTGCCGGGCTGGTCGAGGAGAAGATGGCACGGCTGATGATCTCGGAAGGACCGGACCGCGTGCATGACCTGCTCGGTTATGGTGTGCCCTTCGACCGCGATCTCGAAGGACATCTGTTGCTGTCGCGCGAGGCTGCCCATTCTGAGCGGCGCATCGTGCGTGTCGCCGGTGACCGGGCAGGCGGGGCGATCATGGAGGCGTTGATCTCGGCCGTCCGCCGAACGCCGTCGATCCGCGTCATGGAAGGCTATGTCGTCGAGGAACTGATCGCCGAAGGCCGCTTCGTCTCCGGTGTCATTGCAAGACCCGATGCCGGACAGTCGAAGACACGCGTCGCCTTTCCGGCGCGTGCTGTCGTGCTCTGCTCTGGCGGCGTCGGCCACCTTTATCAGGTGACTACCAATCCGACGGAAGCGCGCGGGACTGGCGTCGGCATGGCTGCCAAGGCCGGTGCCATGATCGCCGACCCGGAATTCGTCCAGTTCCATCCGACAGCCATCGATATCGGCCAGGATCCGGCGCCACTCGCGACCGAAGCTTTGCGGGGCGACGGTGCCGTGCTCGTAAACCGTGCCGGCCATCGCTTCATGACCGACCTGCATGCAGACGCCGAACTTGCCCCCCGCGATATCGTCGCCCGCGGTGTCTCCGCCGAAGTGGCAGCCGGCCGCGGCGCCTTCCTCGATTGCACCAAGGCGATCGGCAAGGATTTCGCCAAGCGTTTTCCGACCGTCTACGCCTCCTGCATCGCGGCGGGCATCGATCCCGCAACGCAAGCCATCCCGGTCGTGCCGGCCGTGCATTACCACATGGGCGGCGTGCTCGTGGATGCCGATGGCCGTACCTCGCTCGACGGCCTCTGGGCTGCCGGCGAAGTGACGTCCAGCGGCGTGCATGGCGCAAACCGTCTGGCCTCCAACTCGCTTCTCGAAGCCGTGGTCTTCGCAGGTCGCATCGCAGATTCGATCAAGGGCATGCTACCGGAATCAGCGCTGTATGAATGGGCGAAGACGGCGGGCGAAAACGACGATCTGGTGACGATCGAGGACAGTCCTGAACTCTCGACCCTGAGGGGATTGATGAGCGCCCATGCCGGCGTTGTCAGGGACGAGGCGGGCCTGAAGCTTCTCATCCGCGAACTGGTCGGGCTGGAGCGCAAGCGGCCCCGCGTGCGCTTCTCCAACATCGTGGCGACCGCCAAGCTGATCGCCGTCGGCGCCTATCTGCGCACCGAAAGTCGCGGCGCGCACATGCGCGCGGATCATCCGGTGCCGCAAGAGGCGCTGCGCCACCGCACCTATCTGACGCTCAAGGATGCAAACCGCATCGCCGCCGAACTCGCCGGCTGAGGAGACCACACCGATGACCACGAGCCTGCGCCCGCAAATCTCGCCACTGATGATCGAGGATCTCGTCCGCAATGCCCTGCTGGAGGATCTCGGTCGCGCAGGCGACATCACCACCTATGCCACGATCGGCCCGGAGAAGACGGCGACCGCTGCGCTGAACAGCCGCGAACAGGGCGTGGTGGCCGGTCTGCCGCTCGCCGAAGCAGCCTTCCGCCTGATCGATCCCGCCGTTCGTTTTGAGGCTCTTGTGGCTGATGGCGACACGCTGGCACCCGGGCAGGCCATCGCCCGTGTGTCCGGCAATGCCCGCTCGGTTCTGTCGGCAGAGCGGGTGGCCCTGAACTTCCTGATGCATCTTTCGGGCGTCGCCAGCTACACCGCCCGTTTCGCCACCGAGATCGCCCATACGAAGGCGCGCGTTACCTGCACCCGCAAGACGCTTCCGGGTCTGAGAGCCGTCGAGAAATACGCCGTGCGGCTTGGCGGCGGCTCCAATCATCGCTTCGGCCTCGACGACGCGATCCTCATCAAGGATAACCACATCGCAGTCGCAGGTGGTGTTGCCTTGGCCATCGATATGGCCCGGGCCTATGCCGGCCATCTCGTGAAGATCGAAGTGGAGGTCGACGGCCTCGACCAGATGCGCGAGGCACTCACCGCCCGCCCGGATGTCATCCTGCTCGACAACATGGGACCGGATCTGCTGCGCGACGCCGTCGCGATCAACCGGCAGCATCACGGGCTGACCGTCGAAGCCTATCCGTCGGATGTGCGCCGCACCGTCCTGGAAGCCTCAGGAAACGTCAACATCCAGGCGATCCGCGCGATTGCCGAAACGGGCGTGGATTACATCTCGACCTCGAAGATCACGATGGCTGCGCCGACTCTCGATATCGGCCTGGATTTCGCGGTCTCGTAAATCCACGACAAACTTTGCGTATAATTTTGCGCTGCAGCAGGCGCGGCATTCCTGTGTGTTCTAAAAAAGCCATACAGGACAACATCTTGCTGATATATCAGCAAATGCTTCGCTAGTTCTCACCTATGATTCCTCGTTTTTGACCCTTGCAACAGAATCTCCTAGCCCTCGATCATGCATGCAAATTGTATTGCAGGCGGGGATGCAGACGAAACGACGTTTGTAACGTGTGGGGCTAGTATGACGACGACAATCCTGAGGCCTGATAGCGCTATCGGCGCCGCGACATTCCGAAACAATGCTTCGGAGGAGATGTCTTCTACTACGGTTGAACTGCTTGCCGCCGACCTGCCGAAATCTATGCAGGAGGAGCAGGCAAGTTCCGGCATGACCGAAGACGACACCGTCTGCGTGCTCGAAGTTTTGGCCGAGATGCAGCGCATCATCGACAGACATCTCGAAAAGACGGAAAAACTGCAGGGCGAGAGCTGATCTCCCTGCAGGTTTGAAAACCGTGACCCTGAGCCTCGGCCGTGGCGGCGGCCGTTGATCAGGCCTCCTTCGACCGGGCGTCGACGAAGCGCTCCGGCAGGGCGACCATTTGCGGCGTGCCGTGATAGGTCACCTGCGGGAACGGGATGGAAATTCCGTTCTCGTCGAAGGACTTCTTCACTTTCTTGATCATCTCGCGTGAGGTCGGCCAGAAGTTCGAGGCCGCCGTCCAGTACCAAAGGGTGATCACAACAGCGCTGTCCCCCAGCTGATCGACATGGGTGGAAATGGCGGGGTCTTTCAGGACACGCGAATCGGCTTCTGCATGGTCGCGCATGATCGTCTCGGCCATATCGATGTCGTCCTCGTATCCGATCCCCACCTTCAGCTCGAAACGACGTGTCGGCAGCCGGCTGAAATTGGTGATCGGCACATTCCAGAGCGTCGAGTTGGGCGCGAGCCGATAACGACCGTCAGGTGTCTTGAGCTCGGTAGCAAAGAGCCCGATCTCGACGATCGTACCCGAAATATTCCCGGTATCGATGTATTCCCCGACCCGGAACGGCCGCAGCACCAGAAGCATTATGCCAGCTGCGATGTTCTGCAGCGTGCCCTGGAGCGCCAGACCAATGGCAAGGCCCGCAGCACCCAGCGCCGCAATGATCGAGGCAGTCTGGACACCGAACTGGCCGAGCACGGTGACGAACACCAGGATGAGCGCGCCGTAGCGCACGACCGTCGAGAAAAAGCGGGAGAGGGTCTCGTCTATGCCGCGAATCTTGCTGAGGCCAGCATGGGTCCAGCGGCTGAGCAGGGCTGCCAGCCACCAGCCGATGAAGAGAAGAAGCAAAGCCCCGACGATCGAGAAGGAATACTGAACGGCGAGCTGGCTTGCCTGTGCCAATGCCGCCTGTGTCGCGAGGATTGCCTCATTCGCTTCGAACTCCATGCCGTCATGCTCCTTGGCCGTTTATATCAAGGGCTAGATGGGGCAGGGCGCCGCGAGGTCAACCGCTGGTGCGGCCGCCGACCTTGAGACCGGGAGCCGGACGTTCTTCGAGAACCTGCCGTCGGAAGCGGAAGAGGGCGGCGGGACGCCCACCCGTCGCGGGTTCGGTCGAGCCTGTCGGCTCCACGAGTTCGGCACCCTCGACCAGACGGCGGAAATTCTGCTTGTGCACATGCCGCCCGGCGATCGCCTCGACCGTGCCTTGGAGGTCGGTCAGCGTGAATTCCGGCGGCATCAGCTCGAAGATAACGGGGCGATACTTGATCTTGCTGCGCAGCCGGGCAAGTGCGGTGGCCGCGATCCGCCGGTGGTCGTGCCGCATCGGGCGGCCAAGCGCAACCAGCGTCCGGCATCGCTCGATCCGACCGTCCTGGACGGCCTCCTCGACGAGCCCGGCTTCGTAGAGAAGCTCGTAGCGCTCCAGCACGCGCTCCTCGTCGAAGGGAAAGTCGTCAAGCCCGAAGGCGAGTTTCAGGCGCGAGCGGCGCGATGTCGATGCGGGCATTGGCGCCTCTTCTGCCCAGAGGTTGAGCGCCGGCAGGATGGCACCGTCGAGAAGCGCCGGCCGTCCCTGGCGCCAGTCCTCCCAGGGCAGATAGCCATACCAGTCGCGCCAGCGTGCACGGGACAGCTCCAGTCGGGCATCGCGATCGCTGTCGAGCCTTGTCAGCGCGAGATAGCCGACCGAGACGACATGCGGCCCCTGGTCGCCCGGCATCTTGTGTCGACCGCGGTCGCCGAAGGTATAGAGCTGTTCGATATAGCCGAGTTCCAGCGCTGTCTGGGTCTCGACGGTATGCCGGAGCGACATTTCCATGGTCCGGTGCCGGTTCGGATCGAAGGGGCCGAAGGGCAGGGCATCGAGCGCTTCGGCATCATCGTCGACGACGAGCAGGCGGGGCGTGCGGGCGCTGATCGCGACGATTGCGGCGTTGAGGCCGATCTCGATCTCCGCCGGTGATGTCATGGACTGGCCGGGTCCCGTAAGGGCAGCGGCAGGGTGAAGGGCGTATTGCCGTCCGCATCCGCACCGCGTCCCAGCGCCTTGACCGCCTTTGCGAACCGGCCGCCGCGCTGAAGCATCTCGTCACCGATCTCGACCAGCCGCATGTTCGGCGTGGCAAAGGGCGAGGCTTCTCGCAGCCGCCTTGCCAGCGCGTCGTCGTCGTCGTCGGGGACCACGGCGAGGCTCGCGATCATCGCCGCCGCCGGCGAGCGCGAGACGCCCATCCAGCAATGCACGACGAGCGGGGAGGCCTGATCCCAGGCCTTGGCGAAGTCGATGATCTCAGCGACATGCTTCTCCTGCGGCGCAATCAGATCGCCGGTGCCTGCAAAGCTGATGTCATTCATCGCGAGTTTCAGGTGCCGCTCCGCCTGGATGACGGCCGGGCGGTGAAAATCCTGGTTGGCGGCAAGCAGGCTGATCATCTCGCGCGCCTTGTGGCGGACAGCCATTTCAGCGATGCGTGCGAGTGGCGAGACGACGATCAGGCTCATGCCGGTGCCCAGGTCGACGATTGCCTGTCGGCTTCGATCTCTTCGAAGCGTTCAAGGAACTTTGCCTGCGCCTGATAGGCGGGCAACGGCTCGATCAGGATCGTGTCGCGGGTAAAGCCCTTCGGCTGGCCGAAGAATTTCCGCGCCTCGGCCTCCGCAAAGCCGGCAAGGACCGTCGCCTCGAAATAGGCGGCAATCATGTCGGCCTTCTTGATAAGATCCTTCAGTCCCGCCTTTGGGTGGGCCGGCAGGCCGAAGCGCAGATGGATCGCTGCCTCGAGCCGCTTCTCCACCACCTTGTACCCGCCACCGACGACGGCTTTGAACGGCGAGATCATGTCGCCGATCACATATTCCGGCGCGTCATGCAGCAGAGCCACCATCAGATCATCCGTCGTCGCCTTGGGATTGCAGCGGCGAAAGATGTCCTCGACGATCAGGCTGTGCTGGGCGACGGAGAAGGCATGATCGCCGGAGGTCTGCCCGTTCCAGCGCGCGACACGGGCAAGACCGTGCGCGATGTCGGTGATCTCGACGTCGAGCGGCGAGGGATCGAGCAGATCGAGGCGGCGGCCGGAAAGCATGCGCTGCCAGGCACGGGCGGAGAGAGAGGCGGCCGATCCCATGTCAGGCTTCCTCGGCCGCAGCCGGGAATGTAAGCCCGCTCCAGCTCGGAAGGGCGACCGTCACGGGCACGTCGCCGGCCAGGATCGGCTCGCCCGCTGCCATGGCCTCGCCGGCCTTGTCGATCCTGACGATCGCAAGCGCCCTGTCGCCGGCAACTGTCCCGAGGGCGCCGATCGGCTTGCCGCCGATGGTGATCTCGGTGCCGGTGGCAGGGAGAGAAGCGTCAGCGGAAAGGATGACCACGCGCCGGCGGGCGGTCGACCGGTGCTGCATGCGCGACACGACTTCCTGGCCGACATAGCAGCCCTTGCGGAAGGACACGCCGCCAGACTTGTCGAACAGCACGTCATGCGGAAAGGCATCCTGCAGCGCGTAGTCGGCGCCCGATTCGGGCACGCCGTGGAGAATGCGCAGTGCGTCATATCCTTCGCGGTCGGCAGGATCGCCTGCGCGGCCCATTTGGCGCCGCAGCTCGGTGCCAGCAAGCGCGAATCGGTGATCGGCGACGCCGTCAGCCGATTCGCCCCAGGTGACCGTCGCGCCTGTCGTCGGCAAAGCCTCGATCGTCACTGGTGAGCGCAGCTTGTACATCGTCATCCGCCGGATGAAGGCGTCCATCTGGTCGACGGGGATATCGATGAGAAACCCGTCGCCATCCCGCGAAATCAGGAAGTCGAAGAGGATCTTGCCCTGCGGTGTCAGCAATGCGCCCGGACGCAGCTCGTTTTCCGCAAGCGCGCCGAGATCCGTGGTGATGAGGTTCTGCAGAAAGTGCTCCGCATCCGCACCCGCAATTTTGACAAAGGCGCGATCGGGCAGGAAGGCTGAAGGCATGGGGTTCACCGGGCTGTTGCTTTGCCGAGAGAGTTAGGCGCTGCCAGTCTAGACGACAAGCAGTCCGCATCACAGCCCACAGTTTCGACACGCGTTCAGTCGCCGACGGTGAGGAACTTCCATCGACCGTCGGGCGTGATGCCCACACGGAAGAAATTGTAATTGCCGTATTCCTGCATTTCCGCCACGTCGCCAGCAGTGACGATGCGCAGCAGCTCCACCTTTTCCTTCGGTGTGAGCAGGCCGAGCGACTTGCCGGCGAAATAGGGCCAGACATAGGCCTCTTCCGCCGTGCCCTTGTCGAGCTGAACGAAACCCGTCGAGAAGATGTCGAGCAGAATGGCAAGGATTTCCACGCCCTCGCTGTCGCCGGAAATCGCCTTGAGTGCCTCGATCGGATCCTGTTCGGGATCCTGCAGCGGAACGGCGGTCTGATCGGGGCCGGGGTTCATCAGCGGCTTGAGCTTGGAGATATCACCTGTCGTCGCCGCATCGATGATCAACTGGCGCATGCGCCGCACCGGCTCCGGGGCCTTTTCGATGTTGTAGATGACCTCCGCCGGCGGTGTCGTCGGCTCGGTAGTCTCTTCTGCCTCTTGCGGTTCGTCGCGCTTGATCAGCGGATCAGGATCGGGGATGACCGGGATCGAATCCTCGATCACGTCCTGCTCCTCGCTGGGCAAGGGCTCGACAGTGTCAGATGGGGTATCGGCTGAAGGGGGTGTGATGTCCTTGATGTCGGACAGCGCATGGGCGGGCAGGGCCGTCATTGCGCAGGCGAGCATGAGCGTCAGCGCGCTCGTCAAGCGAAAGAGCCTGACCCGCGGCGAGATCATCATTCTGTCCCTCGATTGCTGTTACTGAAGCTGCCGCTCGGGCGAGAATTCGCCGGCGAGCAGCCGGGTCTTGAGCGCGTCGAGAATGGCCTCGGCGCCGTGTTCGCCGTGGATACGGATCGTCTCGCGCATGGCCAGTGCGAACGCTGCGTCCGCAATGATCTCGGGCTCGATTCCATCAGCCATGCCGTCGGCCCAGGCTTCGTTCTGGTATTCCAGCGCAGCCTGCATCTTTTCGTGCACGATCATGTCGTCGATTTCGTTGCGGCGCGGTTCCATGGCATTCCTCGAAGCACTTACTCAGTCCTTAACGACCCTATCAGCCTTTTGCCAAAACGACACGGGGGCCCACCAAAAGAGGTGAATTAATCGTTAATTTCCGAAGCGCGCGGTAATTTCTGTGGCAAGTGTTGCGCCTTCGTTACGGTAATTCTGCTCTGCACGAACTGCAGCCGGTGTGCAAGAGGTATAGACAGACGCAAACGAGCGGTAGCCGCGGTTGTAGGCGGCGGTCAGTCGCGCCCGGCGCTTCGGCTCAGTCCTTGTCTCTGCGTCGAGAAGATCCTGCAGCGATTGCCGCCATTCCGGTTCGCCATCCGCCTCGCAAAGATTGCGCAGATAGTGGACCGCACCGATGATCTCCGAAAGCCGCGCGAGACGGTCATCGTAAGGTGTCGGCTTCTCCGTGTCTGCAGGGGGCGGAACCGCAACCACGGTACCATCCTGAGCGACAACCGATCCGGCGAAAACGGCAAAGAGCACGAGCAGGCAGGCGCGGATTACTGTAATCGGACGGTTCATGCGGCACCTCGGGCGCTCAGGCTAGGGGCCAAACGCAGCACGCAGGCGCGCACGCTCTCGGGCGTCGGAAGATCGAGGATCTCCTCCGGCAGGAACCACTTCGCCTCCAGCGCATCGCTTTGCGCCTCGACGGGTTCAGAATCATCTGCATCCACCTGGAAGACGGACAGCATGTAGTGACTGCCGCTGACCCCGGCTTCCGGCAGCAGCTCCACCGTCTCGAACAGCCGCGGATTGCGTCCGGTGAGCCCCGTTTCTTCCAGGAGTTCCCTGAGGGCCGTCTCAGCGGGCGTTTCGCCAGGCTCGGCCCGACCGCCCGGAAAGGCATAGAGGTTGGCAGCCGGCGGATTGCCGCGGCGCACGAGAAGATAGCGCCCGGCTCGTTCGACGATGGCAGAAGAGGCGAGGCGGGGCATGCTCATGAAAAGACGAACTCCGGTCGAAGACGGCACCGCTTCGGCGAAGCAGCGTGTCGCGATTATCGCGGGCTTTGGGGTCCCCTGCAAGCAGGGCGTCACCTTGACCCATGGCAGGCGGACTGCCATCTACGGGTGATGTGTGGACGTTTTGCCCTGACAGCCAGCCCTGAAGAAGTGCGCGAGATCCTCGGCGTGATGGAGCTTGAGGGCTTTCCGCCGCGCTACAACATCGCGCCGACGCAGCCCATTCTCGTGGCGGTCGCAGCACCGCCTCTGGATCCAGGGTCCAATCGGCCGGATCGCGTGGCGGTTCTCGTGCGATGGGGGCTTATCCCGTCCTGGGTCAAGGATCCCAAGGAATTCACGCTGCTCCTCAACGCGCGCTCGGAGACGGCCATCGAGAAGGCTTCGTTCCGCGCCGCCATGCGCCACCGGCGCGTCTTGGTGCCAGCTTCCGGTTTCTACGAGTGGCACAGGCCCTCGAAGGAAAGTGGGGAGCCGCTGCAGGCCTATTGGATCCGCCCGAAGAAGGGCGGCATCGTCTGCTTCGGCGGGCTGATGGAAACCTATATGTCGAAGGACGGATCGGAGCTCGACACAGGCTGCATCCTGACCGTCGGGGCCAATCGCACCATCGGAGAGATTCATGACCGGATGCCGGTGGTGATCGAGTCGCAGAATTTCGCCCGCTGGCTCGATTGCCGCAATGGCGAGCCGCGCGACATCGTCGATCTCATGCGCCCGGCAGATGAGGATTACTTCGAAGCAATCCCGGTCTCGGACCTGGTCAACAAGGTCGCCAATGTCGGTGCCGAGCTCCAGACGCCTGTGATCCCGGCACCCAAAAAGCAAAAGCCCGCCGCGGACAAATCCGACGACGGGCAGATGAACTTGTTCTAGAGCGATACCCCGCTCAGGCGACCTTCGGTGCCGGCTTGCGCTTCAGCATCAGGGCTGCGGCCAGCACAGCCTTCAGGCCGAGCGGACGGTAATTCAAGGCCAGATTCTCGTTTGCCGGCTTCTGCTGCTCGGCGTCGTTCTGCGTCGTCATCGTCATGTTCCTCGGGAGTGTTTCCTGACCGGTGTTTTTTTGTTCGCGGCTCTCTCTGCGGAGATCATGACAAAAGCGTGACCGAGGCTGTGATACAAATCAAATTTGAAGAAAAAGAGTAGATAAGGAGAGCCCCGCACAAGTTTTCAGGCTTGGCGGGGCTAAAATTGTGCAGTTTTGAACAGAAAATGGGGTCAAACGCCCCGGTCTATCTCCGAAAGTCCCTTTTCCGCTGATTCTTCGCCGATCGTCAGCGTGCCATAGCGGCGATGCCAGTTTCGGGCGCCGAAGGGCAGCGAGCAGAGATAGAGAAGCACGGTCACGACAAGCACTTCCCAGGTAAAGCTCATCAACAGCGCGACATAAAGCACGACGCCGAGAATCATCGGCAGCACCAGGTCGCGGCGGATGTGGCTCGTCTCGGATTTACCCGACCAGACCGGCAGACGGCTGACCAGCAGATAGGCGATGATGATCGTGTAGGCCGTGCTCGCATAGGCAAAGGCACCGACCGGTGCCACGCCGAGGAAGCCGAGATAGACCGGCAGCAGCACCAGCGCAGCACCCGCAGGCGCCGGCACGCCGACGAAGAATTCCGATTGCCAGGGCGCCTTGGTCTCGCGCTCGTCCATGACGTTGAAACGGGCGAGACGAAGACCTGCGGCAATCGCGTAGATCAGCGCAGCGATCCAGCCCAGCGACCGGGCCTGATCGAGCACGAAGACATAAAGCACGAGAGCAGGGGCGACGCCGAAATTGATGATGTCGGCGAGCGAATCCATCTGCGCGCCGAACTTGGACGTCGCCTTCATCATGCGGGCCACACGCCCGTCGATGCCGTCGAGGAAGGCGGCTGCCAGCACCATGGCCACCGCAAGCTCATAGCGGTTCTCGAAGGCCAGGCGAACGCCGGTCAGACCGGCGCAGATGGCGAGCACAGTGATCAGGTTCGGAACGATGAGCCGAAGCGGGATTTCACGGAGCCGCGGCCCGCGCGCACCGGAATCGGTGCCGGATGCGGGTCTGGTCTCGGCGATCGGGTTCGGTTCTTCCATCGGAGCTGTCCTTAGCTGCGGCGGCTGATCGTCGGCCCCTTGGGCGAGCCAAATTCCGCCAGCACGGTTTCACCCGCAATGGCGGTCTGGCCGAGCGAGACGCGCGGCTCGAAACCGGCCGGCAGGAAAACGTCGAGGCGCGAACCGAAGCGGATCAGGCCGAAACGCTCACCGGCATCCAGCGGGTCGTTCGGGTTGGACCAGCAGATGATCCGGCGTGCGACGAGGCCTGCAATCTGAACGACGCCGATCTGGCCATGCTTGCTTTCGATGACCAAGCCGTTGCGCTCGTTGTCGATGCTGGCCTTGTCGAGTTCCGCATTGAGGAACTGGCCTTCCTTGTAGGCGATGGTCGTGATCCGACCGCGCACAGGCGCACGGTTCACATGGCAGTTGAAGACGTTCATGAAGACGGTAATGCGCAGCATCGGATCGCGACCGAGGTTGAGCTCTTCCGGCGGCACCGACATCTGCACGGAGGACACGCGTCCGTCGGCCGGGCTGATGACCAGATCGTCGTCCTGCGGTGTGACGCGCTCGGGGTCGCGGAAGAAGTAAGCGCACCACAGGGTCAGGACCATGCCGACCCAGAACAGCGGATCCCAGATCCAGCCGAGCACCAGCGATGCGACGAAGAAGGCCGCGACGAAGGGATAGCCTTCCTTGTGCACGGGCACGATCGTCTTGCGGATGGTTTCGAACAGGTCCATTTGGGTCCTCAGTCTTTGAATTGTGTCGCCCGTGACTACTCTGAAAGCCGCACTTGGGCAATGCCGACGGTCAAATCAAGCCGGCGTAAACCAGTTGTGACAATCCACCGCTGGCCCAAAAAAAGAATGCCTTGTTCGTTTCCTGGCGAGATTTTGTAAATAACTGCACCCTAAAAAAGGGGTGACGAAAAAATGGGGGATCCGGATTGTGGCGCCGTTAAGGGCTGCTCCGGGCAAGGACTGACTGTTGCAGCTCGCCAGGAAAATTGAAACGGTTTCGGACACTGCGCCGCAGGTCGCGATCGCCTGGTATTCCGAGGACGGCCTGCCGCCACCTGCGGCGATTGGCTCTCTCGCACCTGCATGTTTGCGCAATCTGGATCAGCTCCAAGCCTCCTCCGTTTGCTTCCTGGATGCAACGACGAGGGTCGCTCTCGACGTCATGCATCGGCTGCGGACGCAGTTTCAAGAGAACCTCTACGTTGTCGCCGTCACGGGTCCGGCGAGCACCGAATTCCAGACCAAACTGTTCGAGGCTGGCGCCGACGACTTGCTCCTCGAGGACGGCCCGCACCACCTGCTGCGCTGTCTCCTGCGTGCCAGACGGCATCTGAAGCTGGTTGAAGCCCGGGAGCGGACGCGTGAGGCCCTGCAGGACCATATCGATGCCTGGCAGGCCGGCCTCGACCATTTGCCCACACCGATCTACCTGAAGGACGTCGGCGGTCGCTATCTCGGCTGCAATACCGCCTTCAGCCAGTTTTTCGGCACACATCAGGACCAGGTGATCGGGCAGACACTGGCCAATTTCCTGCCCACGGATGTCGCAGAAGCTCACCGCGAGTCCGATCTGGAAGTCATGCGGCAGGGTGGCGTGCTGAGAGTGGAAACCGATGTCTGCCTGCCGGAAACTGGCATGCGTCACATCATGCTGCACAAGGCCTGCGTCGCTGCCCCGGATGGGGGCTTGCGCGGCATCGCGGGTGTGCTGATCGATATCACCGAGCGCAAGGAACTCGAGGCGCGCCTGACCGCTGCCGCCGAGCGCGACCCGCTGACCAATGCCTATAACCGCCGCAAGTTCTTCCAGGCGGCCGCATCCGCCATCGAGCAGGCCTCGGAGAACCTGTCCGGAACCTTCGCCGTCGCAGTCATCGACATCGACCACTTCAAGTCGATCAACGATGCCCTTGGCCACGGTGAGGGTGATCTCACACTCTGCTCGATCGTCGATACCCTGCGGGCGCATGAGAGCGATGGCGTGCTGATTGCCCGTGCCGGCGGTGAAGAGTTCTTCGCCTTTTTCTCGGAAGAGTATGCCGCACGCGCAGCAGAAATTCTCGATCGCATGCGGGCAGATATCGCCAGCTACTGCCAGATTTCGACGGAGGTCGGGACTGCAGGGACGATCAGCATCGGTCTTGCCGATTTCAAACCGGCGCAGGAAACGATTGACCACGCCCTGCGCCGCGCGGACCTCGCGCTCTATCGGGCGAAGCGCGACGGGCGCAACCGGCTCTGCAAGGCCGATTAAGCGCCGGCCGGGCTGCCCGTCGGCTCAAATGGCCGGCGGACGGCGGACCACGACACCGAGTTCATCGCTTTCGCGCACCTGCCGAAGCTTTTCTTCGGCCTGGGTGGCTTCGCGCTGACGGTTCCACATCGAGGCATAGAGACCATTCTGCTCGAGAAGATCCGAATGGCTGCCTCGCTCCGCGATCTCCCCGCCCTTGAGGACAATGATTTCATCTGCAGCAACGACCGTCGACAGACGGTGGGCGATGACCAGCGTCGTGCGGTTCTTCGAGACGATGTCGAGCGCCGACTGGATTTCGTGCTCGGTGGTGGTGTCCAGCGCCGAGGTCGCCTCGTCGAGGATGAGGATCGGCGGGGCCTTGAGCACGGTGCGCGCAATCGCGACACGCTGCTTTTCGCCGCCTGAAAGCTTCAGGCCGCGTTCACCGACCTTGGTCTCGAATCCATCTGGCAGGTCCTTGATGAAGTTCGAGATCTGCGCGATTTCGGCCGCCTGGACGATGTCGTCTTCGGCAGCGCCCGGCCGGCCGTAGTGGATGTTGTAGGCGATGGTATCGTTGAACAGCACGGTATCCTGCGGGACCATGCCGATGGCCGCGCGCAGTGACTTCTGCGTGATGTCCCGGACGTCCTGTCCGTCGATGGTGATCGAGCCCTGCTGCACATCGTAGAAGCGATAGAGCAGGCGGGAAATGGTGGACTTGCCCGCACCCGACGGCCCGACCACGGCAACGGTCTTGCCGGCCGGCACTTCGAAGGAAACGCCCTTCAGGATCGGGCGCTCAGGGTCGTAGTGGAAATGCACATCCTTGAAGGCAATGGCGCCCTGCGCAATGACCAGCGGCTTGGCGGCTGGGCTGTCCACCACTTCGGCCTCAACCTCGAGGAGATCAAACATCTGCTCGATGTCGGTCAGGCCCTGACGGATTTCGCGATAGACGAAGCCGATGAAGTTGAGCGGGATGGAGAGCTGCATCAGCATGGCGTTGACGAAGACGAAATCGCCGATGGTCTGCTCGCCGCGCTGCACGGCAAGCGCCGACATCACCATGATGATCGCCGTGCCCACGCCGAAGATCAGGCCCTGGCCGAAGTTCAGCCAGCCGAGCGAGGTCCAAACCTGCGTCGCCGACTTTTCGTACTTCGCCATCGAGGCATCGAAGCGCTTTGCTTCCATTTCCTCATTGCCGAAATACTTCACCGTCTCGAAGTTCAAGAGCGAGTCGATCGCCTTGGTATTGGCGTCCGTATCGCTGTCATTCATCGCGCGGCGGATGCCGATGCGCCAGTCGGAAGCGCGGATCGTGAACCAGATATAGGCCCAGACCGTGAAGGCGGTGACGCCGAGATAGGAGAAGCCGTAGGTCCACCAGAAGATCGCAGCCGTCAGGATGAATTCGATCAGCGTTGGAATAGAGTTGAGGATCGTGAAGCGCACGATCGTTTCGATGCCCTTGGTGCCGCGCTCGATGATGCGCGACAGGCCACCGGTCTTGCGCTCCAGGTGGAAGCGCAGCGACAGCTGGTGCATGTGCACGAAGGTCTTGTAGGCGAGCTGGCGCACCGCATGCTGGCCGACGCTGGCAAACAGCGCGTCGCGCAGCTGGTTGAGGCCGACCTGCAGGATCCGGGTGAGATTGTAGAAGATGACGAGCGCGACGGCGCCGAGCAGGAAGGTTGGCAGAAGGCCTGCCATGTCGATCCGGCCATCCAGCGCGTCGGTCGCCCATTTGAAGAAATAGGGGACGAGGATCAGGACAAACTTCGAGATGATCAGGAAGACGGTGGCCCAGACCACCCGCATCTTCAGATCGAAGCGGTCGGCCGGCCACATATAGGGCCAGAGGTTGACCAGGGTCTGCATCGGGTTGCCGTCGTCGGCTGATACCGTCTTCTTTTTAGCCTCAGCCATCCCCGGACCCTCTCGCTTGCATGCAGATCAAAAAGCGGCGATCCCTTGGGAGGACCGCCGCTCTTACTCAATTAGGTTTTCGCTCACGCGAATACAATGTCGGATCTGTGAAAGCTCAGTTCACAGCCTCGCCGCGGAGACGTTTGCGGTGGATTTCCTCCGCATTCGGCAGCGCATCGCGCGGGACGGTGAAGATCTGGCCGGGTTCGATCATATCAGGATTGTTGATCTCGTTCTCGTTGGCGAGATAGATCGTCGTGTAGCGCACGCCCTGGCCATAGACACGGCGCGAGATCTGCCAGAGCGTGTCACCCCGACGGATGATCACGGTGCTGTCGCTCTGGGCGAGCGGCGCCTGCTGGATCGTCTTCGGCTCAGACGAGGCCGCGGCTGCCGATTGTGCGGGGGCTGCCGCTTCTGCAGCTGGTGCCGCCGTCGCTGCCGGTGTCGGCTCGTTCAAAAGGTCACGGATCAGGGCGACGAGCTTCGGCAAGACCGCGCCAAGCGCGTCCACGTCACCGGCCGCAATCGGCTGGAGCAGTGCCAAGGCTTCCCGGGCCTTTGCCGCATGTGCATCGACTGCTGCGATGAAGGCCGGATCGGCGTTCGGACCAGCCCGGAAAGCAGCAATCGACTGCAGCCCGATTTCCGTTGCCGAACGGGCCGCAGCTGCCTGCTCCAGTGCCGGCTTCTGACCGTTTGCGAAGAGATTTTCGAGGATCGTCATCGCCTTGGTGAGCGAGATGCGCAGCCGCTCGAACTCCGCCTGTTCAGGGCTGGCCGCAGCACCTGCTGCAGCCGGTGCCGTCTGGGCGACGACGGAGACCTGTTCGCCGGCCGGGCGCTCGAACGGCACCGAGGCGCGCACGACGACCTTGCCGGTCGCATCCAGCAGTTCGACTTCGATGATGTGGTTTCCGACTTCGAGCTTCATCTCGCCCTCGATGACGAAATTGCCGCTCGTGTCGCTGACGGCCTCACCGATCACCGCCTTGTCGGCAAAGCCGCGCACGGTGGCACCGGCCGGTGCCTTGCCGGCCACGAAGATGCGGTCGCCCTCAATCTCGACGGCAGTGACCTGAACCTCGGTGGCGCCCGGAAGCGATGCCGGGGTCTCGGTCGTCGGCTGGTTGGCAGGAGCAGCCGCGGTTTCCGCGCTGCCGGGCATGACGGGTGCAGAGGTCGCAAGTTCGCTCGCCGCAGCCGGAAGTTCCGGCAGGGTGACGCCGCCAGCCGTCGCGGCAGGCGTGGTGGCTGCCGCCGGCTGTGCAGGCGCCGCGGTGGACGCATTGTCAGAGCCCGGAAGCGTGATCATGCGGCTCGCTTCGCCCGGCTTCGACACCATGGCGAGCAGCTCGCCCTTGCCACCTTCCGGCACGGAAATCGTCGCGACCTCTTCCGAGGTGACGACATTGCCATCTGGGGCCGTGGCCCGGATCTGCAGCGAGTGGTCGCCGGGTGCCAGCGGCTGATCGAGCACGGCTGCAAAATCGCCCGTACCGTCGACGGTCTGCGAGGAAATGACCTCGTTGCCGTTGAGGATTTCAACCTTGGCGCCGGGGATTGCATTGCCGGCAATGACGGTCGAACCATCCGGCTCGACGCGCAGGATGTCGAAACGCGGCGCAGCATCAGCAGGAGCCTCCGCCACCGGTGCCGGAGCGACCGGCTTGCCAAGAAGCGCGTCTTTGATCGAAGCGACCATGTTTGCCGCCTGCGCAGGATCGGCAGGCAGTTTCTGCACGAGCGCCAGCGCCAGCGCGGCATCGGCCTGAACCGCCTTTATGCCATCCATCACGGCCGTATCCAGTCCCTCTGGAATATCGATGGTCGAAAGAGCCTCGAGTGCGCCCTGGGCCAGCGTCTTGGCTGCCGAATAGGCCTCGATGCCTGGCGTGCGGCCATCGGCGAAGAGCGCCGAGATGCCGTCGACGGCGTTCACCGCCTCGCTCTTCAGGCGATCCATCTTCTGTGCTGCCGTTGCGGCGACATCGGCGGCTGCGGATTCGGCAGTGGCCTGGGCCTGGTCGGCTGCGGACTTCGCAGCATCGGCAGCTGCGTTCACCGTCGGCAGATCGGCCGTCGGCGTGTTGAGCCGCGGCATGATGACGAACACCATCAGCAGGCTGATGATGGCAAGGACCAGCAGGACCACCCAGAGGGCACGGTTCTTCATTTCTCGAGTCTCCCGGCGGAACAGCCGCCATTCCCTTGGAATTGCTAGCGTCAACCCGATGAATCGACAAGCGGCGATGGATCAATCCACCCGGCCGGACAAGGGTTTTCAGCCAATTTTGTTGACCTTAAGCGGGCGAGCCTGTTTTTTGCCCCGTATGAGCGAACAGAAAACCCCGATTCGATCCGTCTGCGTCTATTGCGGCTCTCAGCCCGGACGCGATCCCGCCTTCATGGAAGCAGGCCGCAATTTCGGCCGCGCACTGGCCGAAAACAACCTCCGCCTGGTTTATGGCGGCGGCACCAAGGGCATCATGGGGGCAGTTGCTGCAGGCGTTTTGTCAGCCGGCGGTCACGTGACGGGCATCATACCCGAATTCCTCGTCGATATGGAAGCGACGCGCCATTCGCTCGGCCAGCTCAACGAACTGATCATCACCAAGGACATGCATGAGCGCAAGCACGCCATGTTCGAGCGCTCTGACGCTTTCGTGACGCTGCCGGGCGGCATCGGCACGCTGGAGGAGATCGTCGAGATCATGACCTGGGGCCAGCTTGGCCGTCACGCCAAGCCGATGGTCTTTGCCAATGTGAATGACTTCTGGAAGCCGATGCTCGAGCTGATCGACCACATGTCTGCCTCCGGCTTCATCCACACGGCCCATCTCGTGCGGCCGCTGGTCATCGACCGGACCGAGGATATCGTGCCGGCGATCCATAAGCGTTGGGCGGATACCGAAGCGCCGGAAGGCGACCCGGAGACGATTTCCAAGCTCTAAGGTTTAGATAGTAAAATGTATTCGGAACCTGAAATAAATGACCTAAGTGCGGACTGCATGACGATCAGCAAGGGCAGCTACGATCTTCTAAACAGGACGTACGATTACAAAGAATCATGGAGATCAATTGTAATCAAAATTAACAAAATTGAGTGCTATGGCGAAGTAACCTTGGCCGATTCTGAAGATTTTGATATGGCGGTTGTCGTTCATAGGGTTGGAAAGGTGAGTAATGAGCCGGGCGCAAGAATGCTTTCTTTCTCGCGTAGGGCTGCTGTCGAAATGAAGAAATTCTTAGATACAAATCTTTCCAAGCGAGAATCAAATATATTCGCCCCCAGAGCCATACTAAAGGCGGGGCTGGATGTTCGATTCGAAAAAAATTGGATAGTGTCAGAATCCTTTGATGGGGATATCTAGATACATATGATCTAGGTGACACTGCGTCTGATGTAAGACGCAAAGTCAATTGGCGACATTTAAAAGATTGCTTCGCGGGTCACAACGTAAGTTGCCAGCGCTGTAGGTGTCCCTGTATTTCGGAGACAAAATCGACGCTCTTCGGTTTCCCACAATGCCGTAACAGAACGGGCGCAACATGGTTGACGATACTCCGAAACGACCGTTTTTCAGCAGTCAAGCTATTCTGGAAAGTGCTCGGAGACCTTTAGAAGACGCCGGGACCGATCTAATGTGATCAGCGCTGCCGAAGCATCGGCAGCGTATAGATCACCAAGGCCGACCAGATGAGCGGGAAGGCGACGGCCTTCGCCATGCTGAAGGGTTCATCGAAGACGAACACGGCGGTGATGAAGATCATCGACGGCGCGATATACTGCATGATGCCGATGGTCGACAGGCGCAACAGCTTGGCGCCGTTGGCATAGAGGATCAGCGGCACCGCCGTCACCAGCCCCGCCGAGGCGAGCAGGACCGTATCGGTCGTGTTGCCCATCAGGAAATGCCCGCCGCCCTGCAAGTTGAGATAGACGAGATAGCCGAGCGCGATCGGCGACAGCAGTAGCACCTCCAGGAGGAAGCCCTGGTTCGGCCCGATCGGCAATGTCTTGCGGAAGAAGGCATAGAAGCCCCAGGAGAAGGTGAGCGCCAGCGCCACCACCGGCAGACGGCCCGCTTCGACGGTGAGTATGACCACGGCAATCACGACCAGTGACAGGGCCGCAATCTGCATCTTATTCAACTTTTCCTTGAGGATGACAGCGCCGAGCAGGATTGAGAACAGCGGGTTTATGAAATAGCCGAGCGCTGTATCCAGTGCGTGCCCGGCCCCGATCGCCCAGACATAAATGCCCCAGTTGACGCTGATCAGCGTCGCCGTGACCGCGGCCATGCCGAGCATGCGCGGATTGCGCATCGCCTTCTTCAACTCATCGGTACGCTTGAGGATGATTAGCAGCAGGCCGGCGACCGGGATCGACCAGAGGATGCGATGCGCGATCACCTCCGCCGGCGAGATATGCGCGAGCGCCTTCATGTAGAGCGGCAGGAAGCCCCACAGGAGATAGGCCGAGAGCGCAAAGAGAAAGCCATTCAGGCTGTCCCGGTTCTCGGCGGGAGCGGAGACGTCGGCCATGGTGTTTCCTGATTTTTTGTTATGCTTTGTAAACGGCCATACGCCCGCCGGGTTGCAGGCGCAAATGCATTTGCGTGATGGATCGTTCAAATCAGGCGATTGATCGGCTGCTGTTTTTGGCGCCCTGAGCCCGCTTTGGCTTCGATGTGATGGAGGACAGACGATGCAGACGGCTTTTGACGACATACCTGTTCACCGACAGATATACGCCCGACAGATGCTGGCCCGGGCTTTCGTCGATCACGATCTGCGACTGGAGCAGGCGCTGTCGCGTGTCGCTCGCGAGGAATTCCTCGGGCCGCCGCCATGGCATATCCGCGACCATGATGGCTATCGCGCCTTGCCGTCCACCGATCCTGTGGTTCTCTACCAGGATGTGCTGGTGGCGCTCGATCCGGCGCGCGCCGTCAACAATGGCAGCCCGTCACTTCATGCCGGCCTGCTTCATCGCCTGGACGTCAAGGAGGGCGAGCATTTGGTGCATCTCGGGGCTGGCAGCGGCTACTACACGGCGATCCTCGCCGAACTGGTCGGCCCGTCGGGGCGTGTGACGG
Source organism: Allorhizobium sp. (assembly GCA_051861045.1). Taxonomy (GTDB): domain Bacteria; phylum Pseudomonadota; class Alphaproteobacteria; order Rhizobiales; family Rhizobiaceae; genus Allorhizobium. The sequence goes on along the minus strand of JBHYDI010000004.1, from coordinate 285,525 downwards.
CGCTGGAATATGATCAGGTTCTGGCAGAGAAGGCACAAAAGGCCCTGGCGGCCTATCCCTGGGTGGACGTCCGTCAGGGCAACGCGCTGGCATGGCAGGGCGAAAATGCAGGTGCCATCTACGTCAATTTTGCGCTGGATCATCCACCGGCTGGCTGGATCGACGCACTCGCGGAGCGCGGCCGCTTGGTCTTTCCCTTCGGCGTCCCGATGCTCGATGAGGCCGGTCGCCCTCAGGCCATCACCGCACGCGCGGGTATGCTACTGCTCAAACGCAAGCGGGAAGCCATTGCCGCGCAGTTTCTTCAGGGCGTGAGCTTTGTCTGGGCGGAAGCGACCGAGACGGTGCCCGGTCGCCACGAAGGCCTCATGGCCGCCTTCCGCGCGGGCGGTCACCGCAATGTTCGAAGCCTGCGTCGCGGGCCGAGGCCGGATGAGGGCGAGTGGTACGGCGAAGCCGAATGGGGCCTCTCCTACCGAGAGGTCTGATCACTCCGCCGCGATCTGACCTGCGAGTTCGCGGTTCTTCATCAGCTTGTAGACGATGGAGTCCATCAGGGCCTGGAAGGAGGCGTCGATTATGTTTTCAGACACGCCGACCGTCCACCAGCGGGCGCCGGTGGCATCGGTGGATTCGATCAACACGCGGGTTATGGCCTCGGTGCCGCCGTTCAGGATGCGGACCTTGTAGTCCGCCAGCTCAAGATCGAGGATTTCGGACTGGTATTTGCCGAGATCCTTGCGCAGCGCGATGTCGAGTGCATTGACCGGACCGTCGCCTTCCGCAACCGACATGACAGTCTCGCCATCGACGATCACCCGGACCACGGCCTCCGAGACTGTTTTCAGCCGGCCATGGCTGTCGAAACGGCGTTCGACCATGACGCGGAAACTCTCGACAGCGAAGAAATCCGGCACCGTCCCGAGCGTCTTCAGCGCCAACAATTCGAAGCTGGCATCGGCCCCTTCATACGCATAGCCCGAGGCTTCCCGCTCCTTGACGACCGAGATTAGCGTGTCGAGCTTCGGATCGTCCTTGGCAACCGTGATGCCGCGACGCTTCAACTCGTTGAGGAAGTTCGCCTTGCCGCCCTGGTCGGACACCATGACCTTGCGGAAATTGCCGACGCTTTCGGGCTCGACATGCTCGTAGGTCTTCGGGTCCTTCAGCAGCGCCGAGGCATGGATGCCAGCCTTGGTGGCGAAGGCCGAACCGCCGACATAAGGGCTCTGGTGGTTGGGCGAGCGGTTCAAGAGCTCGTCGAAGGCGCGCGACAGGCGGGTGAGGCCGACAAGCTTCTCCCGGTCGATCGCGGTCTCGAAGCGCGACGCATACGTCTCCTTCAGACAGAGCGTCGGGATGATGGTGACGAGGTCGGCATTGCCGCAACGCTCGCCGATGCCGTTCAGCGTGCCCTGGATCTGCCGCACGCCGGCCTCGACGGCGGCGAGCGAATTGGCGACCGCCTGGCCGGTGTCGTTATGCGCATGAATGCCGAGCGAGGAACCGGGAATTCCGGAGGCAATCACGGCCGAGACGACGTCCCGGATTTCCGGCGGCTGCGTGCCGCCATTGGTGTCGCAGAGCACGACCCAGCGCGCGCCGGCGTCGTAAGCCTCCTTGGCGCAGGCGAGGGCATAGTCAGGATTGGCCTTGTAGCCATCGAAGAAGTGTTCGCAGTCGACCATGGAAAGCTTGCCCGCTTCGACCACGGCCTTGACGCTATCGCGGATGCTTTCGAGGTTTTCCTCGTTGGTGCAGCCGAGCGCGACCTTCACATGATAGTCCCAGCTCTTGGCGACCAGACAGACGGCATCCGCCTTCGACTGGATGAGCTGGCTGAGGCCCGGATCGTTGGAGGCGGAAATGCCGGCGCGCTTGGTCATGCCGAAGGCGACGAAGCCGGCCTTTTGCGTGCGCTTTTTGGAAAAGAACGTCGTGTCCGTCGGGTTTGCCCCCGGATAGCCACCCTCGACATAATCGAAGCCGAAATCATCAAGCATGGTCGCGATCGCGATCTTATCCTCGACGGAAAAATCGATCCCCGGCGTCTGCTGGCCATCGCGGAGCGTCGTGTCGAACAGGGTGATCTTTTCGCGTGTCATGATGCAATCCTTACGAAAACTTTCGCTGCGGGGGAATTACCCCCCTCTGTCACTGCGTGACATCTCCCCCACAAGGGGGGAGAGTGGTGGCCGTCGCGCTCTCCACCTCCCCCTTGAGGGGGGAGGTCGCCGCAAAGCGGCGGGTGGGGGTGACCCACAGCGCGAGTTCGGCATGCGGCAGTCTTTCTTACCTTCAGCCCGTCACCCCACCCCGGAGCTCCGCTCCGACCCTCCCCCTCAAGGGGAGGGTGAGGCCGCGCCGCATCCGCAATCCACTCTCCCCCCTTGTGGGGGAGATGGCTGGCAGGCCAGAGGGGGGTAACCAAGAGCGCGAACACTATCTAGTTCTTCCCCGCAAACCGATCCGTCGCCCGGATCAGTTGGTCGAGAATGCCAGGCTCGAGATAGGCGTGGCCTGCACCCTCGATCAGATGAAAATCCGCCTTCGGCCAGGCCTTGTGCAACTGCCATGCATACTTGGCCGGGCAGGGCATGTCGTAGCGGCCATGGATGATCACGCCCGGGATATCTTTGAGCTTATAGGCATCGCGCAAGAGCTGACCTTCCTCAAGCCAGCCGGCATGGACGAAGAAGTGGTTTTCGATGCGGGCAAAGGCCAGTGCGAATTCCGGATCATAGAAGTGGTCGGAATAATCGGGGTTGGGCAGAAGCGTGATGGTCTCGCCTTCCCACGTGCTCCAGGCAACGGCGCAGCGCAGCTGTTCCTCGCGGTCGGTGCCCGTGAGGCGCCGGCGATAGGCAGCCATCATCTCGTGGCGTTCTTCTTCCGGGATCGGGGCAATGAACCGCTCCCACTTGTCCGGGAACATCTCGGAAACGCCAAACTGGTAGTACCAGTCGAGTTCCGCACGGGTTAGCGTGTAGATGCCGCGTAGGACCAGTTCGGATACCCGATCGGGATGCGTCTCGGAATAGGCGAGCGCCAGCGTCGAGCCCCACGAGCCACCGAAGACGAGCCAGGTCTCGACACCCATCAGCTCGCGCAGCCGTTCGATATCGGCCACGAGATGCCAGGTCGTATTGGCGTCGATCGAGGCATGCGGGATCGACTTGCCGCAACCGCGCTGGTCGAACATCATCACGTCATAGAGAGCGGGGTCGAAGAGGCGGCGATTGCCGGGGCCTGTGGCGCCACCAGGGCCGCCATGCAGGAAGACGGCCGGCTTGGCACCCTTGGTGCCGAAACGCTCCCAATAGATCTGGTGACCGTCGCCGACATCGAGCATGCCGGTCTCATAGGGTTCGATCTCAGGATAAAAGCCGCGCAATTCTGTCGTCATGTCATGTCCTCTTCGGTGGCCATGCCACCGTATCGTGATCGGGATGCTGCCGTGATGTGGCGGCGATACCGGCATTGCCCGCCGGAAGGTCCGACCGGTCGGTCTGCTTTTCGGGCAGGCCGAAAAGTCTGTCGAAATAGGAAACGCGGCTCTCGACGCCATCCTGCGAGATGGGCTCGGCGAGTTCAGGCTTGTCGAGGCTGCCGATGGTGACGCTTATGTAGGGCGAGCCTTTGCTGCGGAAGAAGAGCGGCGTGCCGCAGTCCTTGCAGAAGCCGCGCCCGCACGGGTCTGATGATTGGAACCAGCTCGGCTCGCCGCGCATCAAGAGGAAATCCTCCTGCCGGGAGCCGGCAAGCGCCATGAAAAAGTTGCCGCTCGCCTTTTGGCACATGCGGCAGTGGCAGATATGCGGATAGCCGAGTTCGCCGGCGATCTTGTAACGGATCGCGCCGCACTGGCAGCCGCCGGAATGCACCTGACGGGTCATTGTTCATCCTCCGGCGGCCATGCGGGCGTATCGTGATCGGGATGTTGGAAGCTCTCGATCGAGGCGAAGAAGGCCTCGTATTCGGGGCTGGTATAGACGGGCTTCTCGAACAACTGGTCGATCCACGGCAGCCGCTGGTGATGGTTCACCTGGATCTGCGGCTCGAAACGTTCCGGATGGTCGAAAGCGCCGATCGCCAGCTCCACGCCACCGGGATGCTGATAGGTGAGCGGCGTGCCGCATTTGCCACAGAAGCCGCGCTTCACCTTGGACGAGGAGCGGTAAAGCATCGGCTGTCCGCGCGTCCAGGTCAGGTGCGCCTGATCAGCGGTGACGAAGGCGCCGAAGAAGGAGCCGAACTGTTTCTGGCACATGCGGCAATGGCAGATCGACGGCCGTCCCAGCTTCGACGCCTGGAACCTGATCGCGCCGCATTGGCAGCCGCCACTATGGATCTCGCTCATGCGTGTCTCCTCATTGCAACGTCATGAAAATCGTTACGCCGATGATGGCAACGGCAATCAGCACGCCCTTGGCAATCAGGCCGTAGAGTAGCCATTTCGGCATTTTGGTATTGGGGTTGGGCTGGGTCATGGGTTGGACCTCGCGAGTGTGGCGTTACCCCCCTCTGTCCTGCCGGACATCTCCCCCACAAGGGGGGAGAGCGGGAACCCGCCGACCTCGCCTGTGAAATTCAAGGACTTGGCATTGGTGTGGCACGACGCAAGCGGCCCCACTCTCCCCCCTTGTGGGGGAGATGTCACGAAGTGACAGAGGGGGGTAAACCGCACCGCATCCGACACTGCCATCATCACGACCACCCCTTTCCCGCAACAATCACAATATGCTCGCAGACATTGTTGATGTCCCGCAGCACGTCGTCGTTCCAGAACCGCAGCACCGTCCAGCCATCCTGTTCCAGACGTCGCGTCCTCGCCGCGTCATAGGTCAGGTCAGCATCGTGTCCGTGCTGCGAGCCATCCACCTCCACGATCAGCTTGTGATCCGAGCAGGCGAAATCGACGATGAAGCCTGCAATCGGCAGCTGTCGGCGAAAGCTGAGACCCATCAAGCGATGCGCGCGCAGGCAGCCCCAGAGCTTGCGCTCGGCATCGGTCATCTCCTTGCGCATGCGTTTAGCATTCGCGCGGCGCTGCGGCGGCACGGGTGTATGCGGCATGACGGCTTCCATCACCGGTTTAATCCGAGGATGAAGCTGCCTTTGGTTGCGTGTTCTGGCAAGGGGCGTGTTTGGCGTTGCGCGTGGGGTACCCCCCTCTGTCCTGCCGGATATCTCCCCCACACGGGGGGAGAGCGGGACCCCGCCGACCTCGCCTGTGAAATTCAAGGACTTGGCATTGGTGTGGCACGACGCATGCGTCCCCACTCTCCCCCCGTGTGGGGGAGATGTCACGAAGTGACAGAGGGGGGTAAACCGCACCGCAGCCGAAACCATCCTACCGCTTCACCTCCCAGGTCGTGACCCGCTCGCCGGTCTCCTTGTCCTTGCCGTCCTTGAGCTGGATGCCCTTGGCGGCAAGCTCGTCGCGGATGCGGTCGGCCTCGGCAAAGTTCTTCGCCTTCAGCATTTCGAGCCGGACGTCGACGAGTGCCTGGACGGCGGCCGAGAGGTCGTCGCTGACTTCGGTCTTCTTCGGCGCGACACCGAGCAATGCCGCAGAGGCGACAAACAGCGGCAGCTTCGATGGATCCGCATTTGCCGCCTGGGCAAGCGCGTGGACCGCCTGAACGGCTGCGACCGTGTTCAGGTCGTCCGCAAGGGCTTCAAGGACGGAGGTATCCGGCGCCACATCGCCAGCATCACTCGCCGGCCATTTTGCCAGCAGGCGTTCCGCCTCCTCCAGCCGCTTGACCGAAAAGTCGATCGGCTCGCGATAATGGGTCATCAGCATCGCCAACCTGAGCACTTCGCCCGGCCATTTGCGCCCGCCGAACTTCTCACTGTCCAACAACTCGTTGATCGTGACGAAATTGCCTTCCGACTTCGACATCTTGCGGCCTTCGACCTGCAGGAAGCCGTTATGCATCCAAACGGTGGCCATCAGGTCGTTGTCGAAGGCGCAGCAGGACTGGGCGATCTCGTTCTCGTGGTGCGGGAAGATCAGGTCGAGCCCGCCGCCATGGATGTCGAACTGGTGCGGCTTCGCCTTCGCCTTCGGGGAAAGCCGGTCCTTGATCTCTTCCCAGAGATAGCGGTCGGCCATGGCCGAGCATTCGATATGCCAGCCGGGACGGCCATAGATCGGCGTGGTTGTCTTCTCAAAGGTAAAGCTCGCCGGCCAGCCGGGTTCGGTGTCTGCAGACTGCTTCCACAACACGAAATCGGCCGGGTTCATCTTGTGGTTTTCGACGGCCACGCGGGCACCCGCCTGCTGGTCCTCAAGCTTGCGCTTCGACAGCATGCCGTAATCCGCCATCGAGGCGGTCGAAAACAGAACTTCGTGGCCTTCCGAACCGCTGGCGACATAGGCATGGCCCATGTCGAGCAGCCGCTGGATGATCACGATCATCTGGGGAATGTTGTCGGTGGCGCGCGGCTCGACGGTCGGCTTCAAGCAGCCGAGCGAGGCCACGTCCTCGTGGAACTGGCTCTCCGTCTTGCCGGTGACAGCCCGGATCGCCTCGTTGAGGCTCATCGAACCATCGGCGATCTGCCCGCCGAAATCGCGCAGAGCGCGTGCATTGATCTTGTCGTCCACGTCGGTGATGTTGCGGACATAGGTGACCTTGTCCGCGCCATAGGTGTGGCGCAGCAATCGGTAGAGCACGTCGAAGACGATGACCGGGCGCGCATTGCCGATATGGGCGAAGTCATAGACGGTCGGCCCGCAGACATACAGGCGCACATTGTCCGGGTCGATCGGCTCGAAATCGACCTTGTCGCGTGTGAGCGTGTTGTAAAGCTTGAGGCCGCCGGCCATGAGAAACTCCCAGAACGAATGGTACCCGGCTGGACCGGGTCGTTTGTCATCTGGGTCTATGCAGGAGACGAAAACGGCCAGGCCAGCGAAGCGCTAGCGAATAATGGTCCCGCAAATGATGCAGAGGCTCGTTTTCATGGGCGCTGTTATGGCGCGCGTCGCGATTTTGGTCAAGGGCACATGCCATCGTCCCGAAACATGTCACACGCCAGGTGGCAACTGTGGATAGTCACGCTTCAAGTTAAGTCTTTTTCAAGATAACTCCCCCAATTCTAGCAGGGCTTTCCCGCCCTCGGAGATGATCTTCGGCATGGACCACAGCCTGCATCTGCCTACCATCATGATTGTCCACGCGTTGATCACACTGATCTCGACGGTGGTGACGATATTCATGTGGTTTCGCAATCGCGACAGCCGGATCATGCCGTTGCTGGTGGCCGCAGGTGTGGCTGCCTGTGCCACCATGCTGCTGCACGCCGCACGCGAAACACTGCCTCTGATCTTGTCCTCCGGTCTGGGTCTCGGCCTCGGCGTGCTTGCCGTCGGTTTCTACTGGCAGGCGGTGGTCGCCTTTGAAGGCGGACGCGTGTCCATGCTCAAGGCATCGGCTGGACTGGTCATCTGGGCTGTTCTCTGGTTCATGCCCATCCTTCATCAGTCGATCACGGTCCGCACCTGCGTGCTCGGGTTCATGGTGGCGGCTTACTGCTTCCTCACAGCGCGCGAAATGATGCGCAAGGCGAAGTCGGAACCGCTGCCGTCAAGGTCGCTCGCTGCACTCGCCAATGTCCTTCGCGGCGTGGTGTGGCTCGCCCCGGCTCCGCTGTCCATTTTCGCTGGGCCGGCCTACGCCGCCGATGGGTCCACCGCGCCCTGGTTTGCCTTTGTCGTCCTGGCAAACTCGATGATGATCGTGCTGTCGCTGGTTGCTCTCCTGATGCTGGCGAAAGAACGTGACGAGCTTCGCTACCGGCTGGCATCGGAGCGGGATCCGCTCACCAATCTCGCCAACCGACGCACCTTCGTCACACAGGCCAATCAGGTTCTGCAGCAGGAGGAGGGCGGCGCGAGCCTGTTGCTGCTCGACATCGATCACTTCAAGGCGGTCAACGACACCTACGGGCATGCCGCGGGCGATCAGGTCCTGCTGGCCTTCTCCCGCGCCATCGAACAGCGCATGCCGAAGGGCTGGCTCTTTGCCCGCATCGGGGGCGAGGAGTTCGGCTGTCTGATGCCGCGCATGAGTGCGCAAAAGGCGGTTGCTGTTGCGGAAAATCTGCGCCTCGCCATCGCCGACATGGTCATCGCCGGGCCTTCTTCCCTGCAAGTCACCGTCAGCATCGGCGTGAGCGAAGCAAGTGCGCGCGGCATGGACCTCGACACGCTGCTCGCCGGTGCGGATGCCGCTCTCTATCGGGCGAAGGCGGATGGCCGAAACTGCGTCCGTCTCTATGAGCCGACGGTCCTGCTCAACGAAACATCCGAGACGCTGGCACTCGCCGTCGGCGCGCCGCGTCGTTCGCTCGCCCGCATCCGCCGCCGCAGCAGCTGATCAGGCGGCAGCCCGCGGCAGGCGAAAGAGCCCGAGCACCAGCGCACATCCAATGATGATCACGGCTCCCCCGCAGAGCTGCAGCACGGTCAGCGGTTCGTCGAGCACCAGCCCACCCACCAGAACCGCCACCACCGTCACGGCAAATTCCACGCTGATCGCAGCGGTTGCCCCGATGCTTTTGACAAGCCCGAAATAGAGCACATAGGTGAGGGCGCTCATCAGTGCGGCAAGAGCCAGCAGGTAAACGTAATCGATGGCGGCAGGCGTGCCTGGCACCGGCACGAACCACAGAAGAGGCAGCGTCAGGATCCCGCCGGCGATGAAGGAACCGGTAGTGACTTCCCAAGGGCCGGTGTCGGCGAGATACCGGCTCGCGTAGTTGCTGCCGAAGGCTGCGGAGAAGGTCGACCCGATCATCGCGAAGCAGCCGAGCAGGAAGGCGCCGGTGACAGGCACGGCCGGAAAGCCGACCAGCATCATGATGCCGATCGTTCCGAGCACCAGACCGAGCACGCGCGTCGGCGTAATGCGCTCCAGTCCCCAGAGCTGTGCGATGACCATCGAGAAGAGCGGGATCGAGGCAACGAAGATCGCGGCCATGGCGGTGCCGATCAGCGGCGTCGCATAGGACAACCCGATCAACTGTCCGGCCACGGTCGTCGCGCCGACGATCGTGAAGGGCAGCCAGCCGGCGCTAAAATCCAGCCTGCGCCGCATCATCAGCGCAATCGCATAGAGCAATGCGCCGGCAATGAAGCATCGAAACGTGACGGCACCGATCCAGCCGAAGGCATCGACCACGTGCAGCAACAACAGGAAGGAAAGGCCCCAGGCCAGAGACAGATAGGCATAGGCGGCAAAGTCTCTGGGGGTCATAGGAGCAATCGATTCCAGTGGAAAGCGGATTTGCCCTCATACGCCTCGTTCATCGCGGTATAAAGCGATCAGTCAGGTTGCCCGAGATCCATCCACTGCCGCATGGCGTCCACCACGTCCACAGTGGGGTATTGCCGGATATCGTCTTCATAAGCGCCAGCAGCGAGTTCCCGAGCCCAATACCACTGCTGAAAAACGGCGTATCTGCTCTCGATCAGACTGGCGCCTTTTGGGGGCGCTGCCGCCTGTCGGACCAGCCATCCGCGCACTTTGCGAATTGCCATCTGGTAGTCGCCGCCATGCGCCTCAATGTCCCAGCCGGCAATATCGGACAGACACTTCTGGTAGTCGTAGCGCCGTTCCTCCAGAACGAGGATGCATTTGCTGGTGAGCGGTGCTGAACCGAACGTCTTGCATCCGTAATCGATACCAAGCTCGAACGGCATATTCATCCGCGAAAATTCGCCTCTAGCCTTGGCTTTGTTTCGACTGAGGTCGTGAATACCAAATTTCGACGTCCGTATGATTTCGTCAATCCGGTTCAGTCGATTGAGTGCGTTGTCACCATTCTGCGGTGCCAGGCGAGGCATAAATCCCAGAAAGGTCACACAGAAAGCGATCGCCTGGAGAAGGGGGGAATAGTCGTCATCGAACGGGCAATTGATGAATACCGAGCGTTCGAACATGGGCCCGTCCGTCAGCCCTCGGGTGGAACGGGATCGTTTCCGAAGCTGCTGCGTTCGCGAATGCGACCGTCTTTCCCATGGATGTAAAGTTCGGTCCGGTGGGATCGGGCGATTTCCCGCGCGGTATCGATAGCTTCGCCTTGTGTCGGATGAAGGCTGCTTGCACGCGTCGCACCTGCGCTCAGAACGCCCCACTTGCCCGATCGCGGCACCACATGCTGTGCTTTAGACTTTGCCATGGCTGTCACTCACTCCAACACGCTTCAATATAGTCGAAGCGCGTTAATGTCGCCAGTGGGCTTACTCAGGCATCCGATAATCGACGATCTTGCCTTCGCGGATGATAAAGAGCTTGCCGGTTTCCGTCTGGTCCGGGCCGACGAGCGGCAGGAGCTTGGCGGCGACTTCCGAAGGATGCGGCAGAGTGTCCGGATCTTCACCCGGCATGGCCTGGGCGCGCATGGCGGTGCGGGTGGCGCCGGGATCGACAGAGAGGACGCGTAGCGGCAGGCGCTGGGTCTCGGCGGCCCAGGTGCGGGCGAGCGCCTCGACGGCAGCCTTTGAGGCGGAGTAGGGCCCCCAGAACGGGCGGCATTTGTGGGCGGCACCCGACGACAGGATCAGCGCGCGGCCCTGATCCGATTTGACCAGCAGCGGCTCCAGCGAGCGGATCAGCCGCCATGTGGCGGTGACGTTGATCGTCATGACCTTGTCGAAGACCTTCGCCTCGACATGGCCGATCGGCGAGATGACGCCGAGCACGCCAGCATTCAGCACCGCGATGTCGAGTTTGCCCCAGCGCTCGAAGATGTGGCCGCCGAGCTGGTCGATCGCGGCCATGTCCGAGAGGTCGAAGGGCACGAGCGTTGCCGTGCCGCCGACCGCTTTGATCGCATCGTCAAGCTCTTCCAGACCACCGACCGTCCGGGCACAGGCAATCACGTGGGCGCCGGCCTTGGCCAGTTCGATCGCGGTGAAATAGCCGATACCGCGCGAGGCGCCGGTGACGAGCGCAATCCTGCCCTTGAGGTCGATGGTCATAATCTGTCCTGTATCCCTAGAGCATGTCCGGCTTATGCCGGATCACATGCTCTATCTCCTTGTTTTAACGCAGTCCGGACGCAAAACCGCTGGCGCAGTTTTGTTGGACCTGCTCTGAGGCTCAGCCGTTGGCGGCGAGCATGCTTTCCTTGCGGCCCGGCTTTTCGCTTTCCTTGTCGACGAGACGCGTCGGATAGTCGCCGGTGAAATAATGGTCAGTGAATTGCGGATTGGCCGGATCGCGCGGCTTGCCGCCGACCGCCTTGTAGAGGCCGTCGATCGACAGGAAGGCGAGCGAGTCCGCGCCGATGTATTTCGCCATGGCCTCGATGCCGAGATACTGGTTGGCCAGCAGCTTTTCTGCGTCCGGCGTGTCGATGCCGTAGAAGTCCGGATGGAAGATCATCGGGCTCGCCACGCGGATATGCACTTCCTTGGCGCCGGCATCGCGGATCATCTGGACAATCTTCAGCGAAGTCGTGCCGCGCACGATAGAATCGTCGACCAGCACGACGCGCTTGCCCTCGATCATCGCCCTGTTGGCCGAATGCTTGAGCTTCACGCCGAAGGCGCGGATCTGCTGCGTCGGCTCGATGAAGGTACGACCGACATAGTGGTTGCGGATGATGCCGTATTCGAAGGGAATGCCGCTCTGCTGCGCATAGCCGAGAGCCGCCGGCGTGCCGCCATCCGGAACCGGCACGACGACATCGGCTTCAACCGGTGCTTCAAGCGCGAGGTTCATGCCGGCATTCTTGCGGGTCGTGTAGACGTTGCGGCCAGCGACGACCGAATCGGGGCGGGCGAAATAGACGTATTCGAACAGGCAGACGCGTTCCGGCTGTGGACGCGCCGGCATGCGGGATTCGATCGTCACGGAACCATCGGGCTGCGTTTCGCAGATGATCACTTCGCCGTTCTTCACATCGCGCACGAACTTGGCGCCGATGATGTCGAGCGCACAGGTCTCCGAACAGAAGATCGGCTTGCCGTCGAGATCACCCATCACAAGGGGACGGATGCCGATCGGGTCGCGGGCGGCGATCAGCTTGGTGCGGGTGAGCGCGATCATCGCATAGCCACCTTCCATCTGGCGGATGGCATCGATGAAACGGTCGGTGGTCGAGGCGTGGCGCGAGCGGGCGATGAGATGCAACACGACTTCGGTATCCGAGGTCGACTGGCAGATGGCGCCGGTGGCGATGATCTGGCGGCGCAGCGTCAGCCCGTTGGTGAAGTTGCCGTTATGGGCAATGGCGATGCCGCCTTCTTCCAGTTCGGCAAACAGTGGCTGCACGTTGCGGAGTGCGACTTCCCCGGTTGTCGAGTAGCGCGTGTGGCCGATCGCCTGCGGGCCGGGCAGCTTCGCGAGCGTCACCGGGTTGGTGTAGTGGTCACCAACCAGACCCATATGCTTTTCGGTGTAGAACTGCCGCCCGTCGAAGGAGACGATGCCGGCTGCTTCCTGGCCGCGATGCTGGAGTGCATGCAGGCCGAGCGCCGTCAGCGTTGCCGCATCTGGATGGCCGAGGATACCAAACACGCCGCATTCCTCATGGAACTTGTCGTCCTGATTGCCATACACGACGTAAGAAGGGCTGATCTGCTTCATGGCGAGGGCCTTTGCTCCGGGGACAGACGCGGGTGGTATGCTTTGAACAGGGAAGCCGCCGGTCTGTCCCGATCCGGCGGCGTCTGTCTTGTCTTAAGGTCGCGCGGCTGTTGGCCGCGAAACGATCAGTTGCTCGGGGCCGGAGCCTGTTCGGCCGGGGCCTGGTCGGCGGGCGCCTGCTCGGCAGGTGCCGTTTCGCCAGCGGCGCCGGCTTCGGTGTCTTCGCGGCCGAGGATACGTTCGCGGATCTGCGGCTCGATATCCTCAGGCAAAACGGCTTCGAGCTTGAGAACCAGCGAATCGAGGAAGGGCTTCGACTTGGATTCGTTGACCCAGTCGGGACGCTGGCGGAAATCGATCAGCCAGTTCCAGAAGGCGACGGCGACGACCAGCAGAAGCAGGCCGCGGGCAGCACCGAACAGGAAGCCGAGCGTCCGGTCGAGCGCGCCGATGCGGCTGTCGATGATGAAATCGGCGATGCGCGAGGTGATGAAGGAAATGATGATCAGGGCGATCAGGAAGATGATGCCCGCCGAGCCGGCAAGCGCGATGCGCTCGTCGCTGGTATAGTTCATCAGATAGGGGACGAGCAGGGGATAGAGATAATAGGCCGCCGCGACCGAGCCTGCCCAGCTTGCGATGGAGAGCACTTCACGCGAAAAGCCACGCACCATCGCCAGCACCGCTGAAAACAGGACGACGCCGATGACGATACCGTCGAAAATTGTGATGGGCATAAATTCCAACTCCAGGGCCACCGGCAAAAGCCGGCATTGATGTCACCGCGATACCGCCGGAACGCGTGGGTCACACGCGTCGGACCGGATCAACCGTCCTCCTGATCCGTGGGGGCTTTCAGCCGGGAACCGGCGATCCGCGCCACGAGATCGGGAAGGCTGTCCACTTCCCTCCATTTGCCCTTCGAACCTTTGGGAAGGTCCGGCGAGGCAGCCGGCAAGACCGCGGCGGAGAAACCAAGCTTTTCCGCCTCTTTCAGCCTCTGGGCCGTGTGGGCCACCGGCCTCACCGCCCCTGACAGGCTGACTTCGCCGAAATAGACGCAATCGGCCGGAAGGGCAAGACCGGCCAGCGATGAAACCAGAGCCGAAGCAATCGCCATGTCGGCTGCCGGTTCACTGATCCGGTAGCCGCCGGCGACGTTCAGATAGACGTCATGCTGCCCAAGCCGCACACCGCAATGCGCTTCCAATACCGCCAAAATCATGGCGAGGCGTGAGGAATCCCAGCCGACCACGGCACGACGCGGTGTCCCGAGCGAGGTTGCGGCCACGAGCGCCTGCACTTCGACGAGTATGGGGCGCGTGCCTTCCATGCCGGCGAAGACGGCAGCGCCGGGGGCTTTCTCGTTGCGCTCGCCGAGAAAGAGTTCAGAAGGGTTGGCGACTTCGCGCAGACCCTTGTCCGACATTTCGAAGACGCCGATCTCGTCCGTCGGTCCGAAGCGGTTCTTGACGGTGCGCAGGATGCGGTAATGATGGCCACGATCGCCCTCGAAATAGAGAACGGCATCGACCATGTGTTCGACGACGCGGGGACCGGCGATCTGGCCTTCCTTGGTGACATGGCCGACCAGCACCATGGTCGCCCCGGTCTGCTTGGCATAGCGGATCATCGCCTGCACACCGGTGCGCACCTGGGTCACGGTGCCCGGCGCACTGTCTGCCGTATCGCTCCACAGCGTCTGGATCGAATCGATGATGACGAGATCTGGCCGCTTGCCTTCGGAAACGGTGGCAAGGATATCCTCGACATTGGTTTCGGCGGCGAGCAACACGTCGGTATCGGCAGCACCAAGACGCTGTGCCCTGAGCCGAACCTGCGCGACTGCCTCTTCGCCCGAGACATAGATGACGCGATGCCCACGCCTGGACAGCGCCGCTGCCGCCTGCATCAGGAGCGTCGACTTGCCGATTCCCGGATCACCGCCGATGAGAACCGCCGAGCCACGCACGAAACCGCCGCCTGTGGCACGGTCCAGTTCGTCCATTCCGGTCGGGATGCGCGGCGCTTCCTCGATCTCGCCGGACAGCGAAGTGAGCGTGACGGGGCGCCCTTTCTTCGGCGCCTTGCCGGGACCGGATCCGATCCCGCCCATGGGATCTTCCTCGACGATGGTATTCCACTCGCCGCATCCGTCGCATTTGCCCGCCCAGCGGGAATGCACCGTGCCGCAGTTCTGGCAGATGAATTGGGTTTTGGCTTTGGCCATGAATTACAGGTCGCTTTCGGGGAAGGTGTCGGAGGAGATGTTCTGGCGGCCGTGCATGACGCGTAGCACGGTCAGAGATTGATCAGAGACCCGGACAAAGAAGCGTCGGTCTCGATAGGTGAAAACGCGAATGACATTGCCCAAACCAGGAGGTCGGCTGCCAGTGAGGCCGAGTTCGGCCAGGGACTGGATTTTGCGATAAAGATCGAGTGTGAAGGTGTCTGCAGATGAAGGGCTTAACTGCGCAAATGTCACGCCGGGCCGCGCTGGACCAGATGACATTACGGCTCGCGGGCATCTTCGAACATACGCTTCATGTCGGCCAGGAAGGCCTCGGCATTTTCGTAGGTGTGAACACGCCCCGCTTCGACGTCATCGATCCCTTCCTGGATAAGCATGCGAAGGGTTGCTTCCTCCTGCTCTCGCAGAAGGGCGAGGCCGGCTGTGACGACCGCATCAGCGCTCTCGTAAAGGCCCGAATTCATCTGTTCCTCGACAAATTCAGCGTCTTGCTTGCTCAACTGAATGTTCCGCACGGTGGGCTCCGTTCAGTGAAGGAATGGGAATTTCTGGAACAATAGCAGAACAAATCCGCCGGCGCCAGACCTCAGTCGTCCCCCTCAAGGTAGATGCGCTCGTAGCGCAGACCAAGCCCCGTGAGCATCTCGTAGCCGATCGTGCCGGCGGCGCGGGCGACGTCGTCGAGCGCCATCGACGGGCCGAGAAGTTCGATATAGTCGCCGCTACGCACCGCATTGTCAGGCAGATCGGTAACGTCGAAGATGGTTAGATCCATGGTGACCCGCCCGACGACGGGAACGCGCTTGCCGCCAATGACGCCATGAGCGCCGGGCAGGCCGGTGTCGCGGAGGGGGGTGCCGGAGCCGGAGAGATTGCGCAGATAGCCGTCGGCATACCCAACGCTTGCGACGGCAAGACGGCTGTCGCGCGCCAGCACATGCGTTGCGCCGTAAGAGACGCTTTCGCCCTCCTTGGCCTCGCGGATCTGCAGGATGCGTGCCTCGGCCTTGACCACCGGCTGCATGGGGTTCTTTGCGCCGTTTACGGCTTCGCCGCCATAGAGCGCGATGCCCGGTCGGGTCAGATCAAAGTGGTAGTCGGAGCCGAGGAAGATGCCGGCCGAGGCCGATAGACTGGAATCAACACCTTCGAAAGCCGCGCTAACCGTGTGGAATTTCTCAAGTTGTTGGCGGTTCATCGGCGAAGACGGATCATCGCCGCAGGCGAGATGGCTCATCACGAGAACCGGATCGAGGCTGGCCGGACGCGAGACATCGTCGGTCAGCGCCAGCGCATCGGCCATCGGCAGCCCCAGCCGGTTGAAGCCGGTATCGACATGCAGGGCGCAAGGGTAGGGGCCGCGCTCGGTGAGCACGGCCATCCAGAAGGCAAGCTGCTCCTCTGATGCAATCACCGGGACCAGATCGTTCTCGAAGAAGATATCTTCCTGGCCGGGCCAGATGCCCGAGAGCACGAAGATCCGGGCCTCGGGCGCATAAGGGCGGAGTGTCGCTCCTTCCGCCGGCACGGCGACGAAGAAGTCGCGGGCACCAGCGCGGTAAAGCAACTGGCCGACATCCTCGATGCCGAGACCATAGGCATCCGCCTTGACGACGGCAGCAGCCCGCGCCTTGCCCGAGCGACGTGCCATCTCTCGCCAGTTCTCGGCGATCGCCGAGAGATCCACGGTCAGGCGCAGCGGTGCCGAAAGAAACTCCTCCGGCGCATCGAGAATGGTGAAACGGTCTGTCATGAAGGCTTCGGGTCGGTTGATCGATGCGCCGACCCTAGCACTTTTCTTCAAGACGAAAATGCGGCGGCCCGATATTATGCTGCTATGCACAGTGTTTCGCAGCAGGAGGCCGCCGAGGCCAATCCGGTCTCACGCAAGGAGCGAACCCGCTTCTGGCGGGACGGGCGTTTTCGCGACATGGAATGCCTGACGGCATCGTTCATCACCCATGAATTCTCGCCGCATTCCCACGACACCTTTTCGATCGGCGCCATCGAGGTCGGCTGCCAGGTGGCAAGCATTCGTGGCACGCGCGAACACACGGGCCCCGGCGCGCTCTACCTGATCAATCCGGGCGAAATCCATGACGGCCAGCCCGGCGCGCCCGACGGCTATCGCTATCGGATGATCTATCCCGAGGTCGCGCTGCTGACCGACATCATCGAGGATGTGACGGGCCGCGCCTTCCATGGCATGCCGAGCTTTGGCCGACAGCTGCTGACCGACCCGGAGCTCGCCAATGCCTTCAACCTTGCCCATCGCCGGATCGAGAGCGGCGAGGTCGCAGCGCTCGAGGGCGAGGAAAGCATGTATTGCGTGCTTGCCACCATGTTTGCCCGCCACGGCAGCGAGATCATCCGCGCGCCTGACCACCGCGAACCGCTCGCCATGCGCCGGGTTCGCGACTATATCGCCGCCCATTTCGATGAGGAGATCGGCCTCGAAGCACTGGCGAAAGTGGCCAACCTCAGCCGCGCCCACATGATCCGGGCCTTCCGGAGGCAGTATTTCATCACGCCGCATGCCTTTCAGACGGATATGCGCATCCGCCATGCCCGCCATCTTCTACGCTCCGGTGCGACCCCTTCTGACACGGCAGCGGCGTGTGGCTTTGCTGATCAGGCGCATATGACCCGCCAGTTCAAGGCGCGCACCGGACTGACCCCAGCCGTCTTCCGCGCCGGCTGATCACTTTCCTTCAAGACCCCGGCCACTGACACATCTATCCCGGCGATATAACTTCGCATGGGAGACGTCATGACATCCGCGACACACCTTGAGATGCGCCAGGGCTTTCAGGCCATCCTTCCGCTCACGGTCGCCGTCGTGCCGATCGGTCTCGTCTTCGGCGCCGTTGCCGCCACCAAGGGGCTGTCGCCGCTCGAGGCCATGCTGATGAGTGCGTTGGTCTTTGCCGGTGGTTCGCAATTCGTGGCGATGGACATCTGGACCCATCCAACAAGCATGGCGGCGCTGGGTATGGCCGCGCTTCTCGTCAACATACGCCATGTGCTGATGGGAGCCTCGATCTCGCGGCACATGGTGAATTTCTCCGGCCGGCAGAAAGTGATGTCGATGCTCTTCCTTGCCGATGAGATTTGGGCCGTCGCAGAATTCCGCGCCCGCGCACATCGGTTGAGCCCAGCCTGGTTTTTCGGCGCTGCCTTGCCCTTCTATGCGGCCTGGGTGCTGTCGGGGCTGACAGGTGCGCTGTTGGGACGTCTGGTCGGCGACCCGGCTGTGATTGCCATGGACTTCGTCTTCCCCGCTGTCTTCGTCATCCTGATTGCCGGCTTCTGGCGCGGCCGTCGCACCGGTCTCATTCTGATCGGCAGCGGCGCCTGTGCACTTCTGGTGCACCGTTACGTGCCGGGTGTCTGGTACATCCTCGGCGGCGCTCTCGGTGGTGTCGCCATCGCAGCCCTGGCATCGCTGCTGAAGCGGGAGGTCAAGGCATGACGATCGACCTGACCACTTTACTTTCGATCCTCGCCATGGCGGTTGCCACCATCGCGACCCGTCAAGCGGGGCTACTTGTCGGACGCCTCCTGAAGCTGTCGCCGAATGCCGAGGAGATCCTTTCGGCCATTCCGCCCTCGGTGCTGATGGCCGTGGTCGCACCCACAGCCTTTGCGACCGGCTGGGCGGAGACGATCGGCTGCGCGGTGGTGGCGCTTGCAGCGACCCGTCTCCCACTTCTTCCGGCAGCAGCCAGCGGCGTGGTGACTGTCGCGATCCTGAGAGCTGTCGGTCTTTAAGGACGGAAAGGAAAAAGGGCGCCTCTTGGGGCGCCCTTTGATCTCACGGTTCTTCGTATTGAACGAAGCTCGGCTCGGCGAGGTCCGCAAAGCGCGTGAATTCCGACTGGAAGGCGAGCTTGACGGTACCGGTCGGTCCGTGACGCTGCTTGGCGATGATCACGTCAGCCGTGCCCTTCACCTTTTCCATATGCGCTTCCCATTCCGGATACTTCGGATCGGCCAGATCGCGGGGCTCGAGGTTCTTGACGTAATATTCCTCGCGGAACACGAAGAGCACCACGTCGGCGTCCTGCTCGATCGAGCCCGATTCGCGAAGGTCGGAGAGCTGCGGGCGCTTGTCTTCGCGGCTTTCGACCTGACGCGACAGCTGCGACAGCGCGACGATCGGCACAGCGAGTTCCTTGCCGAGCGACTTCAGGCCTGTCGTGATCTGGGTGATTTCCTGCACGCGATTTTCACCCGCCTTGCCGGCACCAGTCATCAGCTGGATGTAGTCCACGACGAGGAAGTCGAGGCCGCGCTGGCGCTTCAGGCGGCGGGCACGCGCCGCAAGCTGGGCGATCGAGATACCACCGGTCTGGTCGATGAACAGCGGAACCTTCTGCATGGTCTGGGAAAAGCCCACGAGCTTTTCGAATTCGTGCTCGGTGATGTCACCACGGCGGATCTTCGACGAGGAGACTTCTGTCTGCTCGGACATGATACGGGTGGCGAGCTGTTCGGCCGACATTTCGAGTGAGTAGAAGCCGACCACGCCGCCGTTCTTCGCCTTGAACGAGCCGTCGGGCAGCACTTCCGGCTCGTACGCGGCTGCGATGTTCCAGGCGATGTTGGTCGCAAGCGAGGTCTTGCCCATACCCGGACGTCCGGCAAGCACGATCAAGTCGGACCGCTGCAAACCGCCCATCTTGGCGTCGAGAGACATGATGCCGGTCGAGATGCCGGAGAGATTGCCGTCACGCTCGAAGGCAGCCCCGGCCATGTCGACGGCCTGGGCAACCGCGTCCGAGAAGGACTGGAAACCGCCGTCGTAGCGACCGTTTTCGGCGAGCGCAAAGAGGCGGCGCTCGGTGTCTTCGATCTGCGCCTGCGGCGGCATGTCGAGCGGCGCGTCATAGGCAATGTTGACGACGTCCTCGCCGATCTGGATCAGCGAGCGGCGGAGCGCGAGGTCATAGATAGCGCGACCATAGTCTTCCGCATTGATGATCGTGACCGCTTCGGAAGCCAGGCGCGCGAGATACTGCGCGACCGTGAGATCACCGACCTTCTGGTCGGCGGGCAAGAAGGTCTTGATGGTGACGGGGTTGGCCGTCTTGCCCATGCGGATGATTTCCGACGCCACCTCGAAGATCTTCCTGTGCAGCGGCTCGTAAAGATGCTCGGGCTTGAGAAAGTCCGACACGCGATAGAAGGCATCGTTGTTGACGAGGATCGCGCCCAACAAGGCCTGTTCGGCTTCGATGTTGTTCGGAGCCTCCCGATAGAGCGGCTCGGTCGATTGGACCGGGCTCAGTTTGCGCGCAGCATCATTCATTCGTTCGCATCCAATCAGTGTGTCGGCGGTGGCTGCACCATAGCGAGAAGCTGGGCCGGCGAAATGGCTCGCAGCGCAACCCACATTGATTCACAGGCACGCCCTGTCAACTTTAGAAAAAGCCCAAGGATCCGATCTTTTCGGTTGACTGTGACATTCACCGAATCGGCCTAGCAGGGATGCATTCTACCAAGGCACCAACGAAAAACGCCCGGAAAAAATCCGGGCGTTCCGTTTCAGCAAGTGGCTGAAAGATTAGTCGTCCTCGCCGTCCATGTCGGCTTCCGGATCGAAGAAGTCTTCCGGACGCAGGGCATCTTCGTCAACGCCGTAGATGGCGTCGGCGGAGGTGAGGCTTTCGCCCTTGGCCTGGCGCTCGGCTTCTTCAGACGAACGGGCAACGTTGAGTTCGACCGAGAGTTCGACTTCAGCATGCAGGTGCAGGGTCACCTGGTGCAGGCCGATAGCCTTGATCGGCGTGTTCAGCTCGACCTGGTTGCGGCCGATGTTGAAGCCTTCGGCAGCCAGGATTTCAACAACGTCACGAGCAGCGACAGAACCGTAGAGCTGGCCGGTTTCGCCAGCCGAACGGACGACGATGAAGGACTTGCCGCCGAGAGCGTCGGCAACGGTCTGGGCTTCGGACTTGCGCTCGAGGTTACGAGCTTCGAGCGTGGCGCGCTCGGATTCGAAGCGCTTCTTGTTGGCTTCGTTGGCGCGCAGCGCCTTGCCCTGCGGCAGCAGGAAGTTACGAGCAAAGCCGTCGCGAACCTTGACGGTTTCGCCCATCTGGCCGAGCTTTGCGATGCGTTCGAGGAGAATGACCTGCATGATCCTGTTCCTTTCAGTTGTCAGTATCGGAGTTTGAAGGGGCGGCCTTTTGGGCCGGCGTAAGGGCAACGGTCCGTCGGGTGTCCGAAAGGCCGATGATGAAGGGGATCATGAGCGGAAGCAGCATGATCGAAGAGAGATAGGCAAGCACGAGTGCCGGCAGACGCCAGTCCTTGCCGCGTGTCTTGTGATGCAGCGAGGCAAAGCCCGCCATCAGGAAGCCGGCGCCGAAGGTGCCGCAGACGGTCGCGCCGATCATGGCGGGCACGCCGCCGATGAAGCAGGCGATGATGCCGGCGAGGAAGATGAAGACCGTATTGCGGTTCATCCGAAGCGCCGACGGGAAGTCTTCGCGCGGACGCTTGTTGCGGCCGGAAGCCGTCACGATCCGCATGGCGATGTAATACATCATGGTGAGCAGCAGCACCCAGGTACCGCCCTGGATGATCGGCAGAAGCACGACCATGCTGCGCTTCAGCTGCTCGAGTGCGACCGCATCCGGTGCCATGGCCGGATCCTGCGCATTCATTGCCTGCGCCATCGCATCCACCAGCTGGCCGGTGAATTCAGGACCAAAGCCGATGATGACGCCGAGCACAACGACGGCGACCGTGACGAAGCTGCAGAGCTGCAGAAGAATGTCGGAGAGCGGGTACCAGGCGATCAGATGGTCCGGGCCACCGATCTCGGATGCCGGACGCGCAAGGCTCGACAGGTGTGCCAGCCAGCCGGCGGGTGCCAGGGTGAATATTGCCATGCCGAAGGCGAACATCGGCGAGACGCTGATCGTGCCGAGCATCGCGGCTGTCACGATCGCGGTGATGGCCGCGACATTGCCCCAGCCGAGGCCAACGATGAGAACGGGAAGAGCGGAGGCCGCATAGAGAATGGAGGCAAGCGTCGGCTGCGCCGCAGCACCCAGCACGAGCAGGGCGGCGGTAATACCGGCAACAAAGCCGGTCGTCAGCAATTTCGCATCCAGTTTCTGCAACGTCGCTGTCCTGCTGGTTCTAGCAGTTAGGGGAGGGGCTCGAGCGGTTTCGCAAAAGCATCCCCAACATGGGATTTCGCCGGATGTCGCGAAAGCGCGCCACCTGGCGGTCGGTTCCGATCCGCGCCCAACGCGGAAGGGATAAAGCCCGCCGGCAAAAGCCGGCAGGCTTCCAATCAGATTACGCTACGACGTAAGGCAGCAGGCCGAGGAAGCGGGCGCGCTTGATGGCCTGGGCCAGTTCGCGCTGCTTCTTCTGGGAAACTGCGGTGATACGCGAAGGAACGATCTTGCCGCGCTCAGAAATGTAGCGCTGCAGGAGACGGACGTCCTTGTAGTCGATCTTCGGAGCATTCGCGCCCGAGAAGGGGCAGGTCTTGCGACGACGATGGAAGGGACGACGTGCCTGAGAAGAGGATGCATCAGCCATTGTGTGTTCTCCTATTGCTCAGATTACGCGCGGTCTTCGCGCGGACGACGCTCGAAGCCACCTTCGCGCGGACCACGGTCCGGACGCGGACCACGATCGCCACGGTCACCGAAGTCACGGCGCGGGCCACGGTCGTCGCCGTCACGACGCGGACGGTCGTCACGGTCGCGCTTCTGCATCATGGCAGACGGGCCTTCTTCGTGGGCTTCAACGGCGATGGTCATGTAACGAAGGATGTCTTCGTTGATGCGCATCTGGCGTTCCATTTCGTGGATCGCTGCACCCGGAGCTTCGATGTCCATCAGGGCGTAGTGAGCCTTGCGGTTCTTGTTGATGCGGTAGGTCAGGGACTTGAGGCCCCAGTTTTCTACGCGCCCGACCTTGCCACCATTTGCTTCGATGACACCCTTGTACTGTTCGACGAGGGCATCAACCTGCTGAGCGGACATATCCTGCCGGGCAAGGAATACGTGTTCGTAAAGAGCCATGTAAGCTTTGCCTTTTCTTGCGGTTGTCGTCACCCGGATCCGGCGCTAAGCCTCACAGACTGCTCCTGTGCGGCATGCGCCGCGGCAAGAAAAGCGATGTGTTCGAGACGGTCGAGAGCGGAGACACGGGAGGCCGGAAACCCTTATGGTTCCTGCTGCAAGCCTTATCGGCCTGCCAGCCCTCCGTTCAGCCACCAGCCAGAGGACCGGGTGTTGTGAACGGCGCGCTTATACGCGCATTGGCCACAAAAGCAAGGGCCGCGCGGCATTTTCTGCCGGCGGCCCTGTCGATGATCTGCTGTTTGCCAGGCTTTAGACCTGAACCAGGGCGACCGTGTAACCCACATAGGCAACCAGCATTGCGCCGGCCGTCAGCCTGCGGACCCCGAGATGGGCGAGAAGCAGGAAGGCGAAGCCGAGGGTAACGCCCAGCATGACCGGAATATCGAAGCTCGCGAAGCGCGGTGCGACGACGATCGGCTGGATGACGGAGGTGACGCCGAGGATGAACAGGATGTTGAAGATGTTCGATCCGACAATATTGCCGATCATGATGTCCGAATGTTTGCGCAGCGCCGACATGATGCCGGTGGCGAGTTCCGGAAGGGACGTGCCGACCGCAACCACGGTCAGGCCGATGACGGCTTCCGAGACGCCGAAATCGCGGGCGAGGTTGGTCGCGCCGCGCACCAGCAATTCCGCGCCGACGAAGAGGGTGCCAAGGCCTCCAAGGATCAGCAAGGTCATCAACCCAGTGCCGAGCGTCTCATGCTTTACGTCTTCATCGGCCAGTTCTTCGATCGCACCCTTACCCTGAACATAGGCGTAGACGATGTAAGCGATCAGGCCCGCAACCATGAGGAGACCGGCAATGCGTCCGATGGTCGAAAACTGGACGAGACCCAGCAGAAGGACTGCCGCGCCGATCATCACATAGGTGTCGCGCTTCACGCCCTTGTCCCAGTGGGTGATCGGAAAGATCATCGCGCAGGCCCCGACGATCAGGAGAATGTTGGCCGTGTTCGAGCCGACCACGTTGCCGAGGGCGATGTCGGATGAACCTGTGAGCGCAGCCCGGACGGAGACAAGCAGCTCCGGCATCGACGTGCCGAACCCGACGATGACCAAGGACACGATCAGTGTCGGAATTGCCAGCTTCTGCGCAACGGCGATTGCCCCGCGCAATAGCCACTCGGCTCCGAAATAGAGGCCGACCAGGCCTCCAGCAACGAACAGATAATCCAAGTCAGTCCCCCATCATCCATGGCCCGCAGGCCCTATTTCGATCGCCGCCGCAAGTGGTGATGCGCGGCGGCGATGTGTAGGTCACGAGTGTTCACGATTTTGTTGGTTTGAATGACCAACGAAATTCAAGTCCTCAGATCGGCATTGGGTATTCGCGATGGATCTTCGCGATCTCCGCCATGACCTCGTCCGAAAGCTTGAGATCGGCAGCGCCGATATTCACCTTCAACTGGTCCATCGTGGTCGCGCCGATAATGACCGAGGCCATGAAGGGGCGAGTCAGGCAGAAGGCGAGCGCCATGGCCGACGGATCAAGCCCATGCTTCTTCGCTAGATCGACATAGGCGCGGGTCGCTGCCTGCTGTTGCGGCACGAGGCGGCCGCCGATGTCTCCATTGATCGAGCCGCGCGAGCCTGCCGGCTTCTGCCCCTCGAGATATTTCCCGGACAAGATGCCGCCCGCGAGCGGCGAATAGGCGAGCAGACCGACATCTTCATGGTGCGAGAGTTCGGCGAGGTCGAGATCATAGTGCCGGTAGAGCAAATTGTATTCGTTCTGGATCGTGGCCACGCGCGGCAGACCCTTCGCCTCGGCAAGCGAAAGATATTTCTGCGTGCCCCAGGTCGTCTCGTTCGAAAGGCCGAATGCCTTGAGCTTGCCGGCCTTCACGCAGTCGCCGAGCGCTTCGAGGATTTCCGCGATGTCTGAAGCTGCCTGCGCCTTGTCCTGCTTGTAGGGATTATAGTTCCAGGCGCCGCGGAAGTGGAAATGGCCGCGGTTCGGCCAATGGATCTGGTAGAGGTCGACATAATCGGTCTTCAGTCGCTTCAGGCTGGCGTCGAGTGCATCCTTGACCACGGCACCCGTGATCGGCTTGCCCTCGCGGATATAGGGACGGCCAGGGCCGGCAACCTTGGTCGCGAGCACGACCTGATCGCGCTTGCCGGTCTTTTCGAACCAATCGCCCATCAGCCGCTCCGTATCGGCATAGGTCTCGGCCGAAAGTGGCGTCGTGGGATAGAGTTCGGCCGTGTCGAAGAAGTTGACGCCGTGCTCCAGCGCATAATCCATCTGCGCGAAGGCTTCCTCGGCGCTGTTCTGCGAGCCCCAGGTCATGGTGCCCAGGCAGATTTCGGAAACAAGGATATCGGTTCGGCCGAGCCGGTTCATCTTCATAGTCTTGGGCTTTCTGCAATGGATTGGTTTTTGGCGGGAGGTGGGAAATTGCTTATTGCAATAACTATGTCCGGTCAGGTCACAACATCAAGACGGCTCGGTCACTCCGGCCTGTTATAGGACATGACAAGATTCTGGCCGCCGGATCCCGAATATCCCCAATAGGAACCGTTGATCTGTCGCAGACGATCGGCTCGGAAAGCCAGAGGCCGCTCATTGCGATAGGTCTCACCCAGCACGGGACGCAGGATATCCGCCCAGAAGTCGATGCTGAGAAACGCGTGATAGACGCCGGCATAGGCGGTCTGATCATTTTCCGTCCGCCGGGCTTTCGGCGGATGGGGCAGGTAAGCCTGCCGCTCGGGCAGAAGCCTGCGGACCGGAATGCCGAAGAAGGCCGCTTCGACGAGCGTGCCCGAGCTGAGGCTGATCAGCTCCTTCATGCTGCCGGTGGCGAGCAGTCGGTACATGTCCGATCCGCTGTCGGCGATGCCGATGCCATGGCGCGAAAGCAGGGCGCGGAGCGATGCCACGGGCTCCGGCGAGAAGGGATGGGGTCGATACCCCGTCTTGCTGTCTGCCGGGAGGTTCTCCAGCACGGGCTCATAGGCGTCCCAGGTGGCGATGCGTCCGGCATGGATCAGTGAGCTGTCGAAGGGCGTCTGGCCGATCAAGAGGCGATCATAGTCCGTGGAAAGCGTGTCGAAGCCCTGGCGTCTGATGGCCGACGCCTGATGCATGCCGACATGGATCTCAACCTCTTCAGCCGTCAGGTGGTAGGGCTCCATGGCGTCGACCACGGCTTCGATATTGCTGTGGAAACCAAAGAAGATGTCGTCGAGGAAGCGCAAGGGGTGCCAGCGCGCATCGACATACGGCACGCCAAGGCGGTCCAGGACCCGTTGGACGAAGGGCGGCAGCTCGAAGCCGATGATGAGCGCGCCTTCGACATGCGGGGCAAATGCAGCGACGGCCGCGGCGTTCGGAGCGGAATCGTAGAGTTCCGCCCAGCCTGTCGCATCCGCCGTAAGCCCCATGGCCTCGTAGACCTTGCCGCCATCGAAATCGCTTGTGTCATCCCATTCCAGAAGACCGATTGGCAGCCGTGTTGCGGCCCTGAGCTGCGGACCGAGAAGGGCCAGGAAGAATTCCGTATTGGTCTTGAAACCGGTACGAGATTGGGCCTTGCCGGTAACGCGCAGCAAGTCGGAAGTAACCAGGAGGCGTTCCAGTTTCATATTGTCTTTCGATCTCTTTGTGCTATGGCGGTCGCGTTCGCGCGGATCTACGGATCCGAGTGTATATCGGACAGCGGCCCCCGGGCGTCAGCTCGGAGATAGTGGCGCCTTTGCGGCTGTCCAGCCGGGCCTGTCAACAATTTGATGATGTGTCCCGCAGGATGTTCGCATGATCGGGGCAGGTTTGCTGAATTAGGAGATCCCTCTCTATGAAAGTCGCATTCACTTTTCCGGGCCAGGGCAGCCAGGCAGTCGGAATGGGCAAGGACCTTGCGGACAGTTTCCCGGAAGCCCGTGCCGTTTTCGCGGAAGTCGACGAGGCCCTCGGTCAGAAGCTCTCCGACATCATGTGGAACGGTCCGGAAGAGACGCTGACGCTGACCGCCAACGCCCAGCCGGCGCTGATGGCCGTGTCGATGGCCGTCATCCGCGTGCTGGAAGCCAAGGGCCTGGATCTCAAGTCCAAGGTTGCCTATGTCGCTGGCCATTCGCTTGGCGAGTACTCGGCGCTCTGCGCTGCCGGCACCTTCTCGATCGGCGACACCGCGCGTCTCCTGCGCATTCGGGGCAATGCCATGCAAGCAGCCGTCCCGGTAGGTGAGGGCGCGATGGCCGCCATCATCGGCTTGGAGCATGGCGATGTGCAGGCAATCTGCGCGGAAGCTTCGGCGATTGGTCCCTGCCAGATCGCCAATGACAATGGCGGCGGACAGCTTGTCATCTCCGGTGGTAAGGCCGCCGTCGAGAAGGCAGCAGCACTCGCCACCGAAAAGGGCGCCAAGCGCGCCATCATGCTGCCGGTCTCCGCACCTTTCCACTCCGCTCTCATGGGCCCGGCGGCCGATGCCATGCGCGAGGCGCTGGCCGAGGTCGAGAAGAAGGATCCGGTCGTGCCGCTGATCGCCAATGTGCGTGCAGCCCCCGTCATGTCGGCTGCTGAGATCGCCGATCTACTCGTCGAGCAGGTCACCGGTCAGGTGCGCTGGCGCGAAACGGTCGAGTGGTTCGGCGCCAATGGCGTGACCACGCTTTATGAAATCGGCGCCGGCAAGGTCCTGACGGGTCTCGCCCGCCGCATCGACAAGAACATCAATGGCGTCGCTGTGAACGGTCCGGCCGACATCGACGCAGCGCTCGCCGCCCTCAACGGCTGAACGCTTTAACGAACAACAAGGAAACCGATCATGTTCGATCTGACCGGCCGCAAGGCCCTCGTCACCGGCGCAACCGGTGGCATCGGTGAGGAAATCGCAAGGCAGCTGCATGCCCAGGGCGCCATCGTCGGCCTCCATGGCACGCGCGTCGAAAAGCTCGAAGCGCTGGCCGCCGATCTCGGCGAGCGCGTAAAGATCTTCCCGGCCAACCTGTCCGACCGCGACGAAGTGAAGGCGCTTGGCGAGAAGGCCGAAGCCGAACTCGAAGGCGTCGATATTCTGGTCAACAATGCCGGCATCACGAAGGACGGCCTGTTCGTCCGCATGTCGGATGCCGACTGGGACGCGGTTCTCGAAGTCAACCTGACGGCCGTCTTCCGCCTGACGCGCGAACTGACCCATCCGATGATGCGCCGCCGCTTCGGCCGTATCATCAACATCACCTCCGTCGTCGGCGTCACCGGCAATCCGGGCCAGGCCAACTACTGCGCCTCCAAGGCCGGCATGATCGGCTTCACCAAGTCGCTCGGCCAGGAAATCGCGACCCGCAACGTGACCGTCAACTGCGTAGCACCGGGCTTCATCGAAAGCGCGATGACCGGCAAGCTGAACGACAAGCAGAAGGAAGCCATCATGGGTGCAATCCCCATGAAGCGCATGGGCACCGGCGCCGAAGTTGCCTCCGCCGTGGTCTACCTTGCCTCCAATGAAGCCTCCTACATGACGGGGCAGACGCTGCACGTAAACGGCGGCATGGCGATGATCTGATTGGATTGCCGGAAAGAGCCCCTCTGCAATAGGATGTTGACCGAGGCAAAGGGGCGAATTTCTGGCTTTGCGGCGCGCTTAAACCGTGTTAAGCGGGCCATGACTGTGAGCAGTTGCTCCGTCTCATGAGCCGAAGTTTATGCTTTTGTTTGCATAAACCGCTCTGGGTCAGGGCCGAACGGGTTTGCTGGTGGGGACGTAAGTGTCACTGGCGGAATGCAGGGCAGGGACGCCATTAAGGCTCCCTCTGAATTTTAGAAGGTCGAGGATACCGACATGAGCGATATCGCAGAACGCGTGAAGAAAATTGTAGTTGATCATCTCGGCGTAGACGCTGAAAAGGTCGTCGAAGGCGCCAGCTTCATCGACGATCTGGGCGCTGACTCGCTCGACACCGTCGAACTCGTCATGGCCTTCGAAGAAGAGTTCGGCGTTGAAATCCCGGACGACGCTGCTGACTCGATCCTGACGGTCGGCGACGCTGTCAAGTTCATCGAGAAGGCCCAGGCCTGATCGATCACATTGCTGCGGAAGGCGGGCGAGAGCCCGTCCTGTCCGCTTGGGCCCGCGATGAGCGGGCCTTGTTGTATCTGGACCTTTGTTTACAATGACTTCGGTCAAATAAATTGGGTGGGCTTCGCACGATGAGACGTGTCGTCATCACCGGTACCGGCATGGTATCGCCTCTGGGATGTGGAACGGAACTGACCTGGCAGCGGCTTCTTGCCGGCCAGAGCGGCGCACGTCTGGTCACGGAATTCGAGGTCGATGACCTTCCCGCCAAGATCGCCTGCCGCATCCCGACCGAAGGTGAAGGCGCCTGGAATCCTGACGACTGGATGGAGCTCAAGGAGCAGCGCAAGGTCGACCATTTCATCATCTACGCGGTGGCCGCGGCCGACATGGCGCTCAAGGATGCCGGCTGGGAGCCGACCACCTATGAAGACCAGTGCCAGACGGGCGTGCTGATCGGCTCCGGCATCGGCGGCCTCGAAGGCATCGTCGAGGCAGGTCATATCCTGCGCGACAAGGGCCCGCGTCGTCTCTCGCCGTTTTTCATTCCCGGCCGTCTGATCAACCTCGCCTCCGGCCAGGTTTCGATCCGCCACAAGCTGCGCGGTCCGAACCACTCCGTGGTCACGGCCTGCTCGACCGGTGCTCATGCAATCGGTGACGCTGCCCGTCTCGTGGCGCTCGGCGATGCCGATGTCATGGTCGCCGGCGGTACGGAATCGCCGATCAGCCGCATCTCGCTGGCGGGCTTTGCCGCCTGCAAGGCGCTGTCGACGGCTCGCAACGACGACCCGACTGCAGCCTCGCGCCCCTATGACAAGGACCGGGATGGTTTCGTCATGGGCGAAGGTGCAGGCATCGTGGTCCTGGAAGAGCTGGAGCATGCCAAGGCGCGCGGCGCCAAGATCTACGCCGAAGTTGTCGGCTACGGTCTCTCGGGCGATGCTTTCCACATCACTGCCCCGTCGGAAGATGGCGATGGCGCCTTCCGCTGCATGACCATGGCGCTGAAGCGTGCCGGTCTCACTGCAGGCGATATCGACTACATCAACGCCCATGGCACATCGACCATGGCGGACACGATCGAGCTCGGCGCTGTCGAGCGTCTCGTTGGCGAACACGCGTCGAAGATCTCGATGTCCTCCACCAAGTCTGCGATCGGCCACCTTCTGGGTGCCGCCGGTGCCGTCGAGGCGATCTTCTCGGCGCTCGCCATTCGCGACAACGTCGCGCCGCCGACGCTCAATCTCGACAATCCCCAGGTCGAAACCAAGATCGACCTGGTGCCGCACAAGGCAAGGAAGCGGGACATCAATGTCGCGCTCTCCAACTCCTTCGGTTTCGGCGGCACCAATGCTTCGCTGGTGCTGAAGCGCTACGAGAGTTGATCGGGCAACGGGCGGTCGATCCAATCAACCGCCCGTGATTGCTCTGGATGACGGCGGCATGCTCTTGCCCGTCGCTACTGTCTGCGGATAGAAATCATCCCAACGCCCGGCGCGCCCGCGCCGGACGACGACCCGGATTTTGCCGCATTGCTGGACGAAACAGCCGCGAATGCGAAACAAAGAAGGATTGCCGGTGACCGACAACAGCCAGAACGGCGGTAGCCAGAACAACGGTGTCTCCTTCGGCCGCGATGCCGATACCCAGCCGGGCAAGGGACCCTTTATTCCGAAGTCGCCCAATGAGGCGCTGCGTCCCGAACGCGTGCCGCAGCCGCCGCGCCGGTCGCGCAAGGCGCGCAGCCAGGTGGTGATCTTCTTCAATTTCCTGATGACCATGGCGGTCTTCGTCTGCGTGGTGGCCGTAGCCGGCTTCTTCTACGTGATGGACAGCTACCAGAAGCCGGGACCGCTTGCCGCAAACTCCAATTTCGTGGTGCGCAGTGGGGCAGGCCTTGCCGAGATCGCCAACAATCTGGAACGCAACGGCATCGTCTCGGATGCGCGCATCTACCGTTACGTCACGACCACCTATCTCCAGGATGGCCAGACGCTGAAGGCCGGTGAGTATGAGATCAAGGCCGGCTCCTCGATGAAGGAGATCACGGCGCTGCTCGAATCCGGCAAGTCGATCCTCTATTCGGTGTCCTTCCCGGAAGGCCTGACCGTCAAGCAGATGTTCCAGCGCCTTGCCGCCGATACGGTGCTTGAGGGCGACCTGCCGGCTGAGCTTCCGCCGGAAGGCAGCCTGCGCCCGGATACCTACAAGTTCACCCGCGGCACAAACCGCGCCGAGATCGTCACGCAGATGCGCGCCGCCCAGGAACGCCTGATCGACCAGATCTGGGAGAAGCGCGATCCGGACCTGCCGGTGGAGACCAAGGAAGAGTTCGTCACGCTCGCCTCCATCGTCGAGAAGGAAACGGGCAAGGACGACGAGCGCGCTCATGTGGCGTCGGTCTTCATCAACCGCCTCAACAAGGGCATGCGCCTGCAGTCCGACCCGACGACCATCTACGGCCTCTTCGGCGGCGATGGCAAACCGGCTGATCGTCCGATCTTCCAGTCTGATATCCGCAAGGAAACGCCCTACAACACCTATGTGATCAAGGGCCTGCCACCGGGACCGATCGCAAATCCCGGTCGCGCCGCTCTCGAAGCTGTCGCTCACCCGTGGAAGACGGAAGACCTCTACTTCGTGGCAGATGGCAGCGGTGGCCACGCCTTTGCCCCGACGTTGAAGGAGCATAACGAGAATGTGCGCCGCTGGCGCAAGATCGAGGCCGAACGCGCCCAGACGCCGCCGGCGACGCTGGATGTCGACCCGGAAGTCGATCCGACGGCGAACAATTGAGACCGGCGTTAAGGGGCGGGGCATGACACTGCAATCCATGACGGGCTTTGCCCGGGTCGAGGGCTCGTCGGGGCGTTACCGCTGGGCCTGGGAACTCCGTTCCGTCAACGGCAAGGGACTGGATCTGCGCGCGCGTCTGCCGCAGGGCCATGAGGCGCTTGAAACCGATATCCGCCGACTGGCCGGCGAACGGCTGACGCGCGGCAACCTGCAGATCGGTCTCAACGTCACGGTGAGCGAAAACCGTGTCGAGGCCGTGCTGAACCGGGATGCGCTTGCGGCGGTTCTCGCACTGCGTGACCAGCTCGGCCCCGATGTCCTCGACCCGGCACCCCTGCGGCTCGACACGCTGCTCTCCATTCGCGGCCTCGTCGACATGCGTGAGGCGACCGATGATGCCGAGGCGATCGCGGTGCGTGACGCCGATATTCTGGCCGGCCTCGATCGTGCAATCACGGCGCTCGCTGACATGCGCACGACCGAAGGGGCAGCACTCCGCCGTATCCTCGAAGAGCAGGTCACCAAGATCGAGGACCTCGCGCTTCAGATCGAGGCAGATCCCTCCCGGACACCGGATGAGATCGCCCGCAGGCTCGAAACGCAGCTCGCCGCACTGATGGACACGACGTCAGGTCTCGACCGTGACCGCCTGCATCAGGAAATCGCCCTGATCGCCACCAAGGCGGATCTGCGCGAAGAAATCGACCGCCTGAAGGCGCATGTGACGGCCGCCCGGGAACTGCTGGCCGCTGGCGGTCCGGTGGGCCGCAAACTCGATTTCCTGGCGCAGGAATTTAACCGAGAATCAAATACTATCTGTTCCAAATCCAATGCCGTCGCGGTCACCGCTGCCGGCATCGAATTGAAGGTCGTCATCGACCAATTCCGCGAACAGGTTCAGAATCTGGAGTAGTCCATGGCCGCTGCCGCCCCTCAATCCGTCAAGATCGCAAGGCGCGGCCTGATGCTGGTGATTTCCTCGCCCTCGGGTGCAGGAAAGTCGACCATTGCCAGAACGCTTATGGACCGCGACCAGCAGATCAGCCTGTCGGTCAGTGTCACGACCCGTCAGCGTCGCCAGAGCGAGATCGAGGGTGTTCACTATCACTTCGTCTCCCAGCGGGAGTTCGAGCGCCTGCGCGACAGTGACTCGCTGCTCGAATGGGCTGAGGTCCATGGCAACTATTACGGCACGCCCCGTGAAGCCGTGGAAACCGCGATGGGCGAGGGCCGCGATATGCTCTTCGACATCGACTGGCAGGGCGCCCAGCAGTTGCAGGACAAGATGTCGGCCGATGTCGTCTCGATCTTCATCCTGCCGCCGACCATGGCCGAATTGCAGTCGCGCCTGCATCGCCGTGCGGAAGATACGGAAGAGGTCATCCAGACCCGCCTCAACAATTCCCGCGCCGAGATCGCCCATTGGCGCGAGTATGACTATGTCATCGTCAACGACGACCTGAACTCGGCCTTCGATGCCGTCCAGTCGATCGTCAAGGCCGAGCGCCTGCGCCGCGACCGCCGCCATGGCCTGTTCGATTTCGTCGAGGGCCTGATCGCCTGAGACCTGCGATCTCTGAATTGCAAAGGGCGGCCAGATTTCTCGGCCGCCCTTTTTTCTTGTTCATTCGCCTCGCGGGAAGCGCTGACTTTCTTCGAGGATGTTGAGATCCATGTGGTTGCGCATGTAGCGCTCGGACGCCTTCTGCAGCGGCTGGTAGTCCCAGGGAAAATAGGCGCCGTTGCGCAGCGCCGCATAGACGATGTGCCGACGCGCCTGGCTTTCGCGAACCGCCGCATCGAAGCGCGACAGATCCCACCGCCTTGAGGCTTCATCGCTCAGTGCTTCGAAGATCTCGGCCGCCGCCGGATCGTCTGCGAGATTGGTCAGTTCATAGGGATCGGCCTCGAGGTCTGCCAGGATCGGCGGATCCGCCTCGCAGAGTGTCAGCTTGTAGCGTTCGTTCCGCAGCCCGATCATCGGACTGACCGTACCCTCGGCGGCATACTCCATCGGCACCAGCCCGCGTCCACCCGTGCCCTTGGCCAGAGGCATCAAGTCCTCGCCATCGGTCCAGTCGAGAATGGTGGATATGTCGATGCCGGCAAGGCCTGCCAGCGTCGGGGTGACGTCGAGCGTCGAGACCGGCGTCGTCACCAGCCGTCCCTCGACACCGGGAACCGCCATCATCATCGGAACCCGTGCCGAGCCCTCGAAGAAGTTCATCTTGAACCACAACCCGCGCTCGCCGAGCATATCGCCATGATCGGAGACGAAGAGGATGACGGTGTTGTCCGCCATCCGCGTGCGTTCGAGCACGTCGATGATCTCGCCGATCTTGTCGTCGACATAAGAGATGTTGGCGAAATAACCCTGGCGCGCCCGCGCGACGTGCTCGTCGGTGATGTCGAAGGCGAGGTGGTCGCAGGCATCCATCAGGCGCTGCGAATGCGGATCCTGTTCGCCATAGGGGATCGCGGGGACGCTCGGCTGAAGCGCCTCGCAGCCCTCGTAGAGATCCCAGTATTTCCGCCGCGCGACGTAAGGGTCATGCGGATGGGTGAAGCTTACCGTCAGGCACCACGGCCGCTCGTCATGGCCGCGCGACAGGTCGTAGAGCCGTCGTGTGGCGTTGTAGGCGACCTCGTCGTCATACTCCATCTGGTTGGTGATCTCGGCAACGCCGGCGCCCGTGACGGAGCCGAGATTGTGATACCACCAGTCGATGCGCTCCCCCGGCTTGCGATAGTCGGGCGTCCAGCCGAAATCGGCGGGGTAGATGTCGGTCGTCAGCCGCTCTTCGAAGCCATGCAACTGGTCCGGGCCGACGAAATGCATCTTGCCGGAAAGGCTGGTCTGGTAACCGGCCGCCCGCAGGTGATGGGCGAAGGTCGGGATATCGGAGGCAAACTCCGCCGCGTTGTCATAGACACGCGTTCGGCTCGGCAATTGCCCCGACATGAAGGAGGCGCGCGCCGGTGCGCAGAGCGGGCTTGCCGTGTAGGTGTTGGCGAAGCGCACGGAGCGCTTCGCCAGATTTGCCAGATGGGGCGCATGCAGAAAATCAGCGGGACCGTCCGGAAAGAAGGTCCCGTTGAACTGATCCACCATCAGGATCAGAATGTTGGGGCGTGAGGTCACGAGTATCAGACCTCAGAGACCGAGAGCCGACTTGACCGCCGCATCGCCCGGCTGGCCATCCAGCGTGGTCACGCCCTTCAGCCAGCTGTCGAGCACGCCCGGATTGGCCTTCAGCCATGCCGTGGCGGCTTCCTTGGAGTCCTTGCCGCCGAGGATTTCGCCCATCAGCACGTTCTCCATGGAGACATCGAAGGTCATCTGCTTGAAGAGCGTTGCAGCATTCGGGCAGGTTTCGCTCCAGCCGGTCCGCCCCAGGGTATAGACTTCGGCACCACCGAAATTCGGACCGAAATAGGCGTCGCCGCCAGAGAGATAGGTAAGCGGGAAGCGCTCGTTCATCGGATGCGGCGCCCAGGCGAGGAAGACGACTCCCTTGCCTTCCTTGGTGGCGCGCTCGACCTGGGCCAGCATGGCCTGTTCACCCGATTCGACCAGTTCCCAGCCCTTCAGGCCGAATTCGCCGGCATCGATCATCTTCTGGATATTGGCGTTTGCCGGTGCGCCCGGCTCGATGCCGTAGATCTTGCTTTCGAATTCATCCGGGTTCTTGCCGAGGTCGGCGAAATCCTTGATGCCCTTTTCGGCCGTCGCGGTCGGCACGGCGAGCGTGAACTTTGCGCCCTCCAGGTTCTTCGCCAGGATTTCGATAGCCTTGGCGCTATTCAAGTCATCGATGAAGGCTTGCTGGGCCGGCATCCAGTTGCCGAGGAAGACGTCGATCTCGCCGTTCTTCATCGACTGATAGCCGATCGGCACGGACAGCGTCTTGACGTCAGGCTGGTAACCGAGCGCTTCCAGCACAACGGAGGCAACGCCATTCGTTGCAGTGATGTCGGTCCAGCCCGGATCCGAGAGGCGGACGGTCTTGCAGCTTTCCGCATCTGCGGCTGCTGCGGTCGTCGCTAGGAGCATCAGGGCAAGGCCGGCAAGGCCGCCAAGACCCGTGCGATGGTTCAATGTCGTGCGCATAGTGGTTCCCTCTTTTTGTGGTATTGTCTGCCCTTATTGAAGAGGCGCGGCACTTGCCTGTGAAGCAGGAGATTTTTGATGTTTGGCATAAGTGAGATTGATGTCTGAACCCTTGATCGATCTCGCCTGGATGCGGCTGCTCGTGGAAGTCGGCCGGAAAGGCTCCCTATCCGCCGCCGCCGAGGCGCTCGGTCTGTCTCAACCGGCTGTCAGCTATCAGATCCGACTGCTGGAACAGCGGTTCGGTCTCCCGCTCCTACAGCGGCTGCATCGGGGTGTGCGCTTTACGGAGGAGGGGCAGCGCCTGCTGGCCATTGCCGAACGCACGGTGTCGGAAGTCGACAGTCTGCAGAGAAGCTTGCGGGCCGCGCGTCGCCGCCCGACCGTGCGGTTGGCCACGGACTATGCTTTCTCGAGCCTCTGGCTCATCCCGCGTATGCACGCCTTCCGGCAGCAGTATCCGGATATAGACCTGCAGATCGTCGCAACCCAGCGCCTCGGCCACCACTGGCGCGAGGATGCCGATCTTGCGGTTGCCTTCGGCTCGGGGAGCGAGTTCGGCCCTGGTGCCACCTTGCTGATGCCCGAGCGGGTTGTTCCCGTTTGCACCCCAAGCCAATCCCGGCGCCTGCCTGAAATTCCGCCAGTCGAACAGGGACCGCTGATCCATCTGGAGGCCGAAAGCATCTCCCCCTGGCTCGACTGGCCCGCTTATCTCGCACGGCTGGGGCTGGCCGAGAACGACCAGGAGCGACCGGGTGACCTGCGCTTCAATACCTACGCCCTCGTCGTTCAGGCAGCGATGGCAGGCCAGGGCGTTGCACTCGGATGGCTCGGCCTGATCGATCATCTGCTGGAGGCCAACCTGCTCGTGGTGGCGGGCGAGATGGTCTCGGTGCCCGGACGTGGATATTGGCTGGTATCTGGCAGCAAGAGCGATGCTGTGACACATCTTGCGAGCTGGCTGGTTCAGTAGGCTGCGAACACCGGCGAGGATCGTCTCGCCGATTGATGGCGTGGAGGAACATCACTCAACTTGCATAATTCAAGCATGACTAATGTTTAACCATTGTATCGCATCATCTTCCTGACGCTATAGTTGCGGAACCGTGTAGGGCCGCACATCGAACGCTGGGGATCGAGATGCGATTGACGGATGTTTCTGTTACCTGGCGCCTGGCGGTGGCTCTGGCCATTCCGCTCGTGGCGCTGGCCGGGCTAGCCTATGTCGAAGTCAACACCACCTTCGCCGCCTATCAGCATGCACGCCATCTGGGTGTCGTCAGTGCCGACCTTGGCGTGATCGGCGATCTCGTCCATGCGCTGCAGGGTGAGCGCGCAGAGGCGGTTGGCCTCCTCGCTTCCAAGGGCAAGGAACATGGTCCCGAGCTCGAAGCGATGCGGACAAAGGCCGCTCCCGCATTGAGCGAGATGGACCATGTCCTCGAAGACATGAAGGCTGAAGGGGATCCAACCCTTGTCCGCCACGAGGAAGAACTGGCGGTCGTGCTGGCCAAGCTGCCGCAGATCCGGTCTGCGACCGACGCCCTCACCATCCCGCCTACTGAGGTCTTCGTCTACTACACGGATCTCGTGCATCGCCTGATGAATGTCTCACGCGAATTCTCACTTGTTGCTGGCGCCAGGGGCGTTGTCGGCAAGATGATGGCCTACAACCTTCTGATGAACGCCAAGGAAGTGGCGGGCCAGGAGCAGAATCTCGGCCACACCTTCATCTCGCAGGGCAAGTTCGACGATGCCCACTACCTCGATTTCATCGGAATGTTCGGCTCACAGACGTCGCTGATCGGCCAGTATCTCGAATTGCTGCCCGACGAGGAGCGTGAGCACTACAGACAGTCCTTGCACACGCCCGACGCGGATGCCGTGGAGGCAATTCGCGCCAAGATGATGCTGGGTGGTCTCGCAGCCGACCTCAGCACCCTCGACAGGGGCGCATGGCTTGAGCACTCGGCCCACCGGATCGAGCGGTTGAAGGAGCTGGAGAACGAGACGCTGGGCACGATCGTGGCCCAGGCACAGAGCATGGCGGACGAGGAATATCATCATCTGCTCCGTGTGGCCGGGATCACCGGTTCTGTTCTCACCTTCGCCTGCTTCTTCGCCATGTCGCTGTCGCTCACCGTCGTTCGTCCACTGCGCCGCTTGGCGCGCACGATGAACGATCTCGCCAAGGGGCAGGTCGAGGTCGACACGATCCAGTCGGATAGCAAGGACGAAATCGGACAAATGGGCCGGGCCGTCACCGAATATATCGCGCTGGCCAAGGCACGCATGATGAAGGAGCGGGAGGAGCAGGAAGCGGCTGAACGGATCAAGCGGGCTGCCGAATTGGAGGCTGCGCGCGAACGCGCCGAGCGGGCCGCCGAGATTGCCTTTGCTGTCGACCAACTGGCGAGTGGGCTCGATGCCCTGTCTTCAGGCGAGATCGGCTTCCGTCTCTCTGATCCCTTTGCCGAATCCCTCGATCCTCTTCGCACGAGCTTCAATGGCTCCATGGAGCGCCTCTGCGGTGTGATGTCGACGATCCGCCAGAGCACAGGACAACTGCACGGAGGCTCCCAGGAACTGCAGCTCGCGGCAGACGATCTTGCTCGCCGCACGGAGCGACAGGCCGCAGCGCTTGAGGAAGCATCTGCCTCGATCAGCCAGATCACAACGGCCATGTCGAGCTCGACCCAACAGGCCCAGGAGGCCGGAAAACTGGTGCGCGAGGCAACCATCACCGCTCAGAAGTCCGGCTCCGTCGTCTCCGACACGGTCAAGGCCATGCATCACATCGAGCAGTCGTCCGGCCAGATCGGCCAGATCATCAGCGTTATCGACGAGATCGCCTTCCAGACCAACCTGCTGGCCCTGAACGCCGGCGTCGAGGCTGCCCGCGCAGGAGAAGCCGGCAGAGGCTTCGCCGTCGTGGCGCAGGAAGTGCGTGAACTTGCTCAACGCTCCGCCAACGCCGCCCGGGAGATCAAGTCGCTGATCAATCGTTCGGCCCAGGAGGTCGAAGCGGGTGTCCGCCTGGTGAATGAAACGGGCGAAACGCTGAAGGGCATCGAAGAGCATGTCATGAAGATCAATGAACGCGTGACAGCCATCGTTTCGGCAGCGCAGGAGCAATCCGGAGCGTTGAACGAGATCAGCCAGGCGGTCAGCCAGATGGACCAGGTGACGCAGCAGAATGCAGCCATGGTCGAAGAGGCGAGTGCGGCCACCTCAAGCGTGGCGGCTGAAGCTGATCGTCTGAACGCCCAGATCGCTCTCTTCAAACTGCCTGGAAACGAAAACAGTCAGCGCGGCCGCCAGGCCGCCTGACACAACGCTCGCCACCGCATCAGACCAGATTGGCGAGCCTGCAGAATTCCTCGACGCTGAGCGTTTCGGCTCGGCGTTGAGGATCGATCTCTGCACGCGCGAGCAGCGCTTCCCCGCCGATCGGCTTGAGGCTCTGGCGCAGCATCTTGCGGCGCTGTCCGAAGGCCGCGAGCGTCACCTTCTCAAGCTTGTCGGCATCGCAGGGCAGGGGTTTCTCGATTGGCTCGAGATGCACCACGGTCGAGGTCACCTTGGGTGGCGGTGTGAAGGCCTGCGGGGGAATGTCGAAGGCCATGTGGGCCTCAGTCCGCCAGCCGCAAAGCACACCGAGCCGGCCGTAGTGATTGTCGTCCTCACGCGCCACAATCCGCTGGCCGACTTCCTTCTGGAACATCAGTGTGAGCGACTGCCAGAACGGAGGCCACTGCGCCGGCAGGAGCCAGTTGACGAGCAACTGCGTCCCCACATTGTAGGGCAGGTTGGCGATGATCTTGACCGGTTCGCCTTTGGCGAGATCCTGGAAATCGATCTTCAGCGCGTCCCCCTCGATCACTTCCAGGCGTCCCGGGTAGTGGTCGCTGATTTCCTGCAGCGCCGGCAGGCAGCGCGGGTCGCGCTCGATGACGACCACCTTCTTGGCACCGAGTGCCAGGATTGCCCTGGTCAGCCCGCCCGGCCCAGGGCCGACCTCGATCACCGTCGCGCCCTCAAGCGAGCCAGCGGTGCGGGCCACCTTCTGCGTCAGGTTCAGGTCCAGGATAAAGTTCTGACCGAGTGCCTTCTTGGCATCGAGCCCATGGCGCGCGATGACATCGCGCAGCGGTGGCAGTCCGTCGAGTGCAGCCATTAGCGGGATGCGTCCTTGGCGATGCTCATGCGGTCCGCCAGTTCAAGCGCGGCAATGAGGCTGGTTTCCTTGGCAAATCCTGTACCCGCAAGACCGAAAGCGGTGCCATGATCAGGGGACGTGCGAATGAAGGGCAGACCGAGTGTAACGTTCACGCTGTCGTCGAAGCCGAGCGCCTTGGCCGGGATCAGCGCCTGATCGTGATACATGCAGATTGCCACGTCGTAACGGCTGCGGGCATCGTCATGGAACATCGTGTCGGCGGGGAGGGGCCCGAAGGCATCGATCCCTTCTTCGCGAAGGCGTCGGATGGCCGGATGAATGATGTCGTCATCCTCATGTCCGATCGCGCCGCCTTCACCCGCATGCGGGTTGAGCCCGGCAACCGCAAGCCGCGGAGTTGTCAAGCCGAAGCGGTCGGTCAGATCCCGGGCGACAATCCGGCAGGTATCGACGATGAGCTCTTCGCTCAGGGCGTCCGGCACATCCTTGATCGGAATGTGGATCGTGACCGGTACGGCCTTCAGCTTGGGGCCCGCAAGCATCATCACCGGCAGAACGCTTTCGCCGGAGGCCTTTGCCGCGAGGTCGGCCAGAAATTCGGTGTGGCCAGGAAAGCCGAAGCCCGCCTCGTAGAGTACGGATTTTGCAATCGGATTGGTAACGACGGCCCGGACCTCTCCGGCAAGGCAAAGGGAGACGGCGGTCTCTATGGCGCTGATCGTTCCGCGGGCATTGGAGACATGCGGCTTGCCTGCGAGAACATCGACCCCAGTCTTGATGGAAAGCACCGGCAAAGCCCGGTCGAAAACCTCGCAGGCATGCGCAGCATCCGTTTCCTCGATCCTGACATCCAGCTCAAGCAGGCGAGCGCGCACCTCAAGTACCGCAGGATCGCCGATGTAGAGGAAGGGCGGCAAGCCGCTCTCGCCCCGCTTGAGCCAAGCCTGCAGGGCAATATCAGGGCCTATGCCGGCCGGGTCACCCTGGGTAAGCGCGAGCGGAAGCACGCCATCGGTCATGGATCGGCCTTTCGCCGCTTATTGCAGGACGATCTGGGCCTTGGAGCGCAGTTCTTCGAGATATTTGTCGGAATTCGGATTTTCGTCCTGCTGTTCCTTGCCGAGATCCTCGGCGCGGAACACGACTTCAGCGGCGACGTCGTCCGAAACCTGGCGCTGATTGCAGATGGCGAGATACTCCACGCCCCGTTCCGTCACGCGCGTACCCGTCGTGCCGCCATTGGCCTTCTCGATGAGCGGCTTCCATTCCGGCGGCAGTTCCGGTTCCAGAACACGGCCCAGATTGCGGATCGAAACGTCGAGATAGTTCTTGGCGAATTCCATGGCCTGATCGCAGCCCGGGAACGAGGCGCGCGACTTCTCGGCCTCGGCCTTGCGCTTGCCAACGATGCCCTTCTTCGAAGCCGGGACCACGAAGACAACCTGCTTCAGGAAGTATTCGGTCGTCACCGGCTTCTGCTTGTTCTCAAGCAGGCGTGTCACGAGGTCCTGGTTCGACAGGCGACCGCGCGAGCCGGCACCATAACGAGCGTTGACGAGGCGCGGCCAGCTCATGGATATCGCGATGAAGGATTTGAAATGGGCAGCCCCCACACCGGCCTGATCGAGCACGGAATTCAGCTGGGAGACCGACATCTTGTTCGATGTCGCAAAGCGTTCGAAGGAGGCGTCGACGTCAGACGTGCTGACCGACATGCCGACGCGGGCAATTTCCTCGCGCT
The DNA here is from genome assembly GCA_051861045.1 of Allorhizobium sp. Lineage (GTDB taxonomy): Bacteria > Pseudomonadota > Alphaproteobacteria > Rhizobiales > Rhizobiaceae > Allorhizobium. Next base: position 243,686 of record JBHYDI010000004.1, on the reverse strand, counting down.
TCAGCGCTTCGTTGACCAGTTCTTCCTTGGCAATCTTCTGCAGGTTGCCGCTGCGGCGCTGCAGTCGGAGGAATGCCGCGCGGCGCGAAACATCGCCGCTCGTGATCGCGGTCTTGTTGACGACGGCAACCACGGATGTCGCAGCCTGTACGGGCGCGACCATCGGAGTGGGGCTCACGCTGAGAGACAGCGCGATAACGCCGGCAAGCAGCAGACTGGTGCCCTTTTTTGCATTGGCCATCTGTCATCCTTTCTCCGGAGGATAAGTCTCCGCCCGGATCTATGTCTTTGCCATGGATTTTAGAACTACCGCACGGATTGCACAATCCGTGCGGCGAAACAATGACCTCCACCGAAGTGGTGCTGCATCACTCAAAACGACGTGTCGCTGAGATTGATCTCGCCAAGCGTACGGAAGACCAGCTTGCCGCCAATCGTCCAGTCGTTCGCGGTCTCCGCATTCGGATCGTATTTGTCCGAATAGGCGATCGAGAAGACCGTGCATTCGTCGGCATAGGAGATGCCCACGCTGCGGCGGTTGAAGACATTAGCGTCGATATCGTAGTTGACCGAACCGAACACCGACCAGTTCTGATTGACCTTGACCGTCGAAGAACTGGAGATGGTCTGATTGTCGTTGGCAAACGAGTATTCCGGACGGGCATCGACCTGCGTGAATGTCAGGCTCGTCTCGAAGCGGTCCTGTGCATAGGTCGCGTTGAGGTCGGTCCGACGAACGTCAAGCGTCTTCTCGTCCAGCCGAACGCCGGCGCTCAGGGACACACCAATCGGCAGTTCGAAGCCCGCCGATGCGACGAAGTCCGACACGTCTGTTTCCAGACCGGAATCGCTGCCGACAGCAAGCAGGTCGTCGGTTGCATAGGAGTTCAGGCCCGCCAGATGATAGGACTGACCGACGACTGCGCGCACACCGACGCCATTGTCGAAGCTACCGGTATAGCGCATGCCGACATTGGCACGCGTTCCACCCTCGACCCGGTCGAAACCAGAGAACTTATTGCGCGAGAAGAGGTTGCTGGCGTCGAAGACCAGGCTCTGTGAATCCTCGTTCGGCAACTGCCCGGCATAGTCCTCGTCGTTGCGCGCATAGATCTGGGCGATCGGTTCGATGATATGCGAGCTGTTGTCGGTGGTGATCAGCCAGGGATAACGCACCTCGACGCCGGCGGTCAGCAGGCCGCGTGCCGGTGCGTCGTTGGACGTATAGTTGCCCGTGTAATCTGCTGGGCTATCCATCGCCAGCCCGAACACGTCGCCGCGCGCGGCGAGCAGCGGAGTGATCTGGATGCCGCCGGGACCATCGAATGTGCGTTCCCAAGCCAACTCGCCCGAAAGGCGGTTCACGTTGCCCTTGAGGCCACGATAGACGTCGTTGGTACCATCACCATCTGTATCGGCGGCCTCACCAGAGAAGCGCGACAGTGAGGTGAAGTTGAGGGTGCCAGACAGCTGGCCGCCCGCCACGAGTTCAGGCGCATAATAGCTGTAGTCGATGACAGGCAGAACAGTTGCCTGCTTCTTCTCGGCCGTGTCGTCCAGATCGGCGTCCTGAACGTCGAAATAATAGCTGCGCATATCGAAGAAATTGCGCTCGCCGACGCCGGTCAGATAAACCGTGTTGGTATTGGTGGAACTGTTCAACCCTTCGACAGCGTAGGTACGCGCAAAGTTATTGTCGGTCTGGAACATGACGTCCCAACCGAAGGACCAGCGCGGGTTGATCTTGAAATCGCCCTTGGATGCGACGAGGCCGCGGAAATCGCGACTTGCGTCGCTCGTGCCGGCGGTGAATTCGTCGGTGTTCATCTGACTGATGCCGGCGAGACGGATGTTAGCCTGGCCCTTTTCGAAGCGCTGACGCAGCTCTGCTTCCAGAAGAACACCCTGTGCGCTGAAGCCAGTCGTCGTGATCGTCGCGTCGCGATCCGGCGCAATGGCGATGTAGTAAGGAACCGAAATCCCGAAGCCGACATTCTCACCGGAACGGAATTCCGGGAAGAGGAAGCCGGACTTCCGCTTTACCGTGTTGTCCGGCACCACAAGGAAGGGCAGGGTAGCGATGGAGTGGCCAAACAGTTCGAAGCGTGCCTTTTCCAGGCGGATCGTCTTCTTCTCTCCATCCTGAACCACTCGTTCCGCCTTGACCTGCCAGATTGGCGGGCGCGATGGATTTTCGGCGCAAGGAAGGCAGGCCGTGTAGACGCCCTTGTGCAGGATCATCTGGGTGCCGCCGACGCGCTCGGCACTCTCGGCAACGAGACGGGTGTTGTCGGATGTTTCGACGCGCAACGCCCTGAGGAAACCGTCGGAGAAGTTGTCTGTGACGTCCAGCGATTCCGCATAGATGCGGTTGCCGGTCGGTTCCACCAGCTCGATATTGCCGGCCGCGGTCACGCGACCCGTCTTCTGGTCATAGACGACCTGTCGGGCCACCATCTGGTAGCCCGCATAATTGATCTGCACCGCGCCATTCGCGACAACGCGCTCGGCATCACGGTCATAAACAAGTTCATTGGCTGCCAGAAGCAGCTTCGCGTCATCAGGGAGTTGACCTGCCGTGGACGCTGAGTCCGACAGGCTCTGCGCATGCACGAGAGGCGCGGTGAGCGGCAAAGCGCACACAGCGACACTGGTCAGCAGGGCTACCGAGAGCCTCCTGATATTCCCGCGGTCTTTTACCGCCACTAACCATCCTCCTTGTGAAGCAGAATCGTTGCCCCCAATGCCATCGCTACGACAACTGGGACCCAGGCCGCAACATATGGCGGCATGACGCCGCTGCTTCCGAATGCCCTGACGAGCACTGTGACAACATAAAGCACGAAGCCTGACAATATTCCACCGAGAATCACCGTCCGCGATTGGTTGATACGGCTGAATTTCAGCGAAACGGTTGCCGCAATCAATGTCATTGCAATCATCAGGAACGGCAGCGAAAGCAGGGAGTGAAGTTGGGTTTCCAGCGCGTGCGGCGCTATGCCGAAGGATCGGGCAACTTCAATTTTCTGAAATAGATCATAAAAAGCAACGCTTTCCGGCTTGGCGAGGCGCTGCTGTACAAATTCTTCATTGAGGTTGGTGGCGACGCGCGTTTCAGCAAGCCGCGTCTGGATCTCGCCGGGACGTGTCTCCAGCACGTCGGTAAGCATCCAGTAACCATCTTTCAATTTGGCTGTGCGTGCATCCTGCCGAAGGATGATGCGCCCGTCCTGATCGAAGTGCAGCAGCACGGCATCAACGAGCAGGCTGCCATCCTCAAGAACGGCACGTGCGCCGAGGGCGAGATCGTTGTCGCCGCTCGATTGCCGCAGCCACGGGATCGGGGTGGGTTTGGTGCTGTTCTCAGTCCCGCGCCACTGCGTCTCAATCTCCGTTCCCTGGCGCTGACCCCACGCGGCCAGTGGGTTGATGACCAAGGTCGTCGCCAATCCGATCAGCGTTGCGCCGATGAGGAAAGGTGCCATGAACTGCCACACCGAGATGCCGGCGGCACGTGCGACGACCAGTTCTGACTTCCTGTTCAGCGAGATGAGTGTCGCCATGCCGACGAAAAGGCCGATGAAGGGTATGGTCTGCTGCAGGATGAACGGCAGGCGGAGCGCAGTGAGATAGAGCACACCAGGTACCGAATAGCCCGGCAGGCTGTCGAATCGTCCTGAAGTTTCGGTGAAATCGATCAGATAGGTGATCGAGACAACGCCGAGGAGAAACCACAGCGAAGTCAGCATGTAGCGACGGAAGAAATAGAGCCCAAGCGTCCAGATCACGCGGCACCTCCGGTGCCTGCGCCAAGCCGCTTCTGCGTCATGGCCATCGCGCTTTCGATGAGGGCAGAAATCGGCTTGGGCAGCCTTGGGCTACGGTTCGTGGCCAGCATGAAGGCAGCAGCACAACCACTTGCCAGAGGCAGCAGATACAGGAGAGGGATGAACGCGTTCGATGTCTCGGCGAGCGAGGTCAGATAGTTAGAGGCCCAGAACAAGGTGAGGGCCATGATCAGCGCCGACGCCATCGGGTGCAGTCGCGCCTCGCGATGGGAGCGGGCATCGCCGCACATCATGAGACTCAGAAGCGCGAAGACGAGCGGGAAGAAGGACGTGCTCACGCGACGATGCAACTCCGCGGTGAAGTCACTCGGCTTGCTGATATAGCGCTCGTCAAGCGGGTCCGGGTCCATCAGATAGAAGAGGTTACGATCCTTGGCGCCAAAACGTGCCTGGCCGCGTTCTTCGGACAGATCGGAAAGGTCGAAGGCGTAGCGGTCGAAGCGGATGACGGTCACGTCGCCATTGGGCGCCTTCCGCTGCACTTCGCCGTCCTGCATCACAAGCGATTTGCCGCTCTCGTCCACGGCGCCTTCCCGGGCGTAGTAGATCAGTTCCGAGGCCGGATCTCGGGAATCGGCAACAAGCAGGCCCTTCATCGTCCGGCCGGACTGGCGTTCGGAAATCTGGACATAGAGGCCCGGCTCGATCTGCCGGAACGTCTTTTCCTCGATGACCGATGACAGGAGGTCGGCATAGGCGGTGGCGATCATCGTGCGTACGTTGACGCGCATGGCCGGTTCGACGAAGCCCATCATGACGAACGAAAAGATGCTGAGACCGGCAGCGAGGACAATCAGTGGCCGCTGGATGATCGAACGCGGAGCCCCCGCAGCGTCGATCACCGCAAGTTCCGAATCGTTGTTCATCGTCGTGAGCGTATGGGTAACGCCGATCACAAGCGCAAAGGGCAGCACGGTCGCGACGAGCGTCGGAAGGATCATCGTCGCCAGAACCATGAACGACCCCACGGATTGTCCGCTGTCGGTCACCAGGTTGATACGCTGCAATACCTGCGTGGTCCAGATGATCGCCAGCACCGGGAGCAGTGCTGTCAGAAACATCAGGACGACCCGTCGCAGAATGTATTGTTCGAGTATCTTCATAGGGTTCCCTTGCAGGCGCGACACGCAGACGTCGCGCCGAGGATCGGCTTTCTCTACGATGGTTACGGCGATTTGGCGACCGGCGGATGGTATTTTCCCCGGCTTCCTGAGGCCGTTTTTTGTCCCACCGCGATAAATCTGACACGCTCAACGTTGGCAGCCGCAATCGGGGGATTGGGGCAGGAATGTCTGGTCAAACTCTTGCCATCGTTCGGGAAAAGACCATGATCCCTCAAGACCTCCCACAATGCCAATTCAAGGTGCCTCATGTCGTTGAAACTCGCCATCTCTTTCGCCAAGACCCATCCTGCGACCGGAGGCATCGCCATCCTGCTGGCGGCGTCCGGGGCAGAGCAGCCGGCAGGCGCGATGGAGGCAGACCCGGCGGGTGTCTACGCCCGTGCCGCGAAAGTCGGCAAGTTCAAGGGTAAGGCGCTTTCAACCCTCGACATCGTTGCACCGCATGGCTCTGCACTGGATCGTCTTGTCGTGCTCGGCATGGGCAAGCCGGATGGTCTCGTTGCCCACGACTGGCTGAAGGCGGGCGGCTCGGCGACAGCCGCGCTCAAGGGGGCGGAAAGCGTTGTCGTCTATCTCGACGCTCCGGGCATCGTTGTTTCGCCCAAGGCGGCTGCGGATTTCGCCCTCGGTATGCTGCTGCGCAGCTACAAGTTCGATACCTACAAGACGAAGAAGAAGGCGGATGACGAGGAGGAGAAGACCGAGAAGTCCGTCAAGGTCACGATCGTAACCGCAGAGGCTGCCGGTGCGAAGAAGGCCTTCGCCGAGGCCGAGGCAATCGCAGAGGGCGTGGTCCTGGCACGCGACCTCGTCAACGAGCCGGCCAATGTCCTCGGGCCCCTGGAATTTGCTGCGAAGGCCAAGGAACTCGAGAAGCTCGGTGTCGAGATCGAGATCCTCACCGAAAAGGAAATGAAGAAGCTCGGCATGGGCGCGCTGCTCGGCGTCGCTCAGGGGTCGGTGCGCCCGCCACGTCTCGTGGTGATGCAGTGGAAGGGCGGCAAGTCGAAGGACAAGCCGATCGCCTTCGTCGGCAAGGGCGTTGTCTTCGATACCGGCGGCATCTCGATCAAGCCGGCTGGCGGCATGGAGGATATGAAGGGTGACATGGGTGGTGCTGCTGCCGTCACCGGCCTGATGCATGTCCTGGCGGCCCGCAAGGCCAAGGTGAATGCCATCGGCATCCTCGGCCTCGTCGAGAATATGCCTGATGGAAACGCCCAGCGTCCGGGGGACATCGTCACCTCGATGTCCGGCCAGACGATCGAGGTCATCAACACCGATGCGGAAGGTCGCCTCGTGCTGTGCGACGCGCTCTGGTACTGCAACGATCGCTTCGAACCGGCCTTCATGATCAACCTCGCCACCCTCACGGGCGCAATCACGGTTGCCCTCGGCAACCAGCACGCTGGTCTCTTCTCCAATGACGACACGCTCTCGGAAAAGCTGCTCGCGGCTGGTCAGGTAACAAATGAGCGTTTGTGGCGCATGCCGCTCGGCAAGGAATACGACAAGATGATCGATTCCAAGTTTGCCGACATGAAGAACACCGGCGGCCGCCTGGCTGGTTCGATCACGGCCGCCCAATTCCTCAAGCGCTTCGTCAAGGATACGCCCTGGGCACATCTCGACATTGCCGGCACGGCCATGGGCTCACCGAATGACGAAATCAACCAATCCTGGGGCTCCGGCTACGGCGTTCGCCTGCTCGACGAGTTGGTGCGGGCCAACTACGAATCGTGATCCTGGAGACGGAGCGCCGTATGGCCGAAGTCCTGTTCTACCACCTGACCGAATCGAAGCTGGAGGACGCTCTGCCCCCCCTGCTGGAGAAGAGCGTCGAGCGCGGCTGGAAGGTCGCGGTTCAGACCCGTGATGCCGAACGGCGCGACGCGCTCGACGCCCATCTCTGGACATACCGCGACGAGAGCTTTCTCCCGCATGGAACGGATGAAGGGGCGTCGCCGGACCGGCAACCGGTGCTGCTGACGATCGAACAGGAAAACCGCAATGCGGCGAGCGTGCGCTTTCTGGTAGACGGAGCCGAGCCCTCCGAAGAGCTCGTGTATGACCGCGTGGTCTTCGTCTTCGACGGCTATGATGCCGCGCAGCTCGAGGGCGCCCGGGCGCAATGGAAACGGCTGAAGGCGCAGGGCCATAACCTGACCTATTGGCAGCAGTCTCCGGAAGGTCGCTGGGAGAAGAAGGCCTGAGAATTCGTGTTCGCGGGCTCCGGTTTGTCCCTCTCAGGCAAGATCGGTGCGGCGAAAGTCCTCGCCGACGTAGAGCAGTGCGGTGCCGGAGGCCTTGGCGCCTGCATAGGAAAAACAGTCGCCGAAATTGAGGCGGGCGGGGTGCCGGCCCTTGCCGTAGCGGGAGAATGCTTCCAGGGCGGCAAGCGCCGTGTCGCGCGTGGCAGGCAGGATTTCCGCGTTCACTTCGGCGAGAAACGCGTCTACAAAAGCGCAAGCCTCTTCAACGGTCTTATCCGTCCGAGACGAGATCACCACGGTTGTTTCATAGATAACCGTTGCCGATGTAGAAAAAGCGGTCGGCGAGATGGCCATCCGATCAAGAAGATCCTGACGTCGTGGCGCATCCGTCAGAATCTCCACCAAGGCCGAGCTATCGATGAACATCGTTGTCGCCCCACATTTCGTCGAGGAAAGCCTTCTCGTCGAAAGGTTCGAGCGTGTCGTAGGCCGGCATATTGTATCTTGCCCGTATCTTCTCCAGCCGCTCGGCGAGCGGCGGGCGCTTTTCGTCCTCTTGCACCACACGTTCCAGCGCCTGGCGGATGGCATCCGTCTTGGTTGGGGCCTTCAGGATTTTCTGCGCCTGTTCGGCGAGCTGGTTCACCCGTTCATCGCGCACGTAAAGTGGCATGGCGTTACCTCTGAATATACACCATCAGGATAGTGTATATTCAGGGTTACAACAAGGATAGAGCCGGTCAGCCGGCCATGCCCTCTTCATACTCGGCGGAAAGCTCCAGCCACTGCTCTTCCGCAGCGGAAAGCTTGGCAGCGGCTTCGCCACGCTGCTTGGCCTTTTCCGCCGCCTTGGCTGGCGCCTTTTCGTAGAGAGCCGGATCCGCCAACTCCTTGTCGAGCGCCTGAATCAAAGTCTCCAGCTTCTTCGTCAAAGCCTCGACTTCGTTGATCTTTTTCTTGAGTGGCGCAAGACTTGCGCGCTTGTCGGCCGCAGCCTTGCGCTGCTCAGCCTTGTTGACCGTATCGGCGCCGTTGTCGCCCTTGTCTTTCTCGACCGGCTTCTTGCCCGAGGCGATGATGAGCGAGCGATACTCTTCCATGTCGCCGTCGAAGCTGGTGACGGTGCCGTTGTTGACCAGCCAGAGCCGGTCGACGGTTGCCTCGATCAGGTGGCGGTCATGGCTGATCAGGATAACGGCGCCTTCGTAGTCGTTGAGCGCCTCTATCAGCGCCTTGCGGCTGTCGATGTCGAGGTGGTTCGTCGGCTCGTCGAGGATGAGCAAGTTCGGCGCGTGGAAGGCGGCAAGCCCCATCAGCAGGCGTGCCTTTTCGCCCCCCGAGAGATCCTTGGCGGCCGTTTCCATCTTTTCGGTCGCAAGCCCCATCTGCGCGACGCGGGCACGCACCTTTGCTTCCGGCTCCAGCGGCATCAGCCGGCGCACATGGGCAACCGGGCTTTCATTCGGGATGAGGTCGTCAAGCTGGTGCTGAGCGAAAAAGCCGATCTTCAGGCTCGATGCCGTCTTGAGCTGGCCACCCTGGGCTTCCAGTCGTCCGGAGATGAACTTGGCGAAGGTCGACTTGCCGTTACCGTTCGAGCCCAGCAACGCGATGCGATCGTCATTGTCGATGCGCAAGTTGAGGTTCTTCAGGATCGCCTTGCCCGGCTCGTAGCCAACCACGCCGCCAGAGATGGCCACGATCGGGGAGGCCGGCTGCTTTTCAGGCTTCGGGAAGGTGATCGGATGGACATGGTCCTCGATGACGGCGGCGACCGTGCCCATGCGTTCCAGCGCCTTGATGCGGCTCTGGGCTTGCTTGGCCTTGGTTGCCTTGGCGCGGAAGCGGTCAATGAAGCTTTGCAGATGCTTGCGGGCGGCGTCGTTCTTCGCCTTGGCCTTCATCTGCAATTCGTCGTTCTCGGCCTTCTGCCGCTCGAAACTGTCATAGCCGCCGCGATAGAGCGTGAGCTTCTGCTGGTCGAGATGAATGATCGAGTTGACTGCGGTGTTCAGAAGATCCCGGTCGTGGCTGATGATGATGACCGTATGCGGATAACGCCGCACATAGTCCTCGAGCCACAGCGTGCCTTCAAGGTCGAGATAGTTGGTCGGCTCGTCGAGCAACAGCAGATCCGGCTCGGCGAACAGTACCGACGCGAGCGCCACACGCATGCGCCACCCACCGGAAAAGGAGGAGGCGGGACGCAACTGTGCCTCGTGGTCGAAGCCGAGGCCCGACAAGATCGTCGCGGCACGCGCTTCCGCCGAATGCGCGCCGATATCGGCCAGCCGTGTCTGGATTTCAGCGATCCGGTGCGGATCGGTCGCGGTCTCGGCCTCTGCGAGCAGCGCTGCCCGTTCCTTATCGGCGGCAAGCACGATGGAGATCAGCGAGTCTTCCGTGCCCGGTGCTTCCTGCGCGACCTGGCCGATGCGGGCGTTCTTCGGGATCGAGATATTGCCGCTTTCAGACGCCAGATCGCCCGTGATGATGCGGAACAGCGTGGATTTACCAGCACCATTCTTGCCGACAAGGCCAGCCTTGGTGCCGGCCGGCAGCGCGACGGTTGCGTGGTCGATGAGGAGCCTGCCGGCGATGCGGGCGGAGATATCGTTGATCGTGATCATGGTTCTGGCTTTTGGCCGATGTCACGGCCAAAGGCAAGCGGGCGAGGGTGCCCGGTCGGGCCTGTCAGGCGATCTCGTCAGGCGACCTGGCGCTGTCCAGGCTTGTAGCCGATGATCGGCTGGCGCGGGTTTTGGCGTGCCAGTATTGTGGCGGTCTTGGCAATGGCGAGCCAGCTTGTCGGATCCGCAGCTTCGTGCGCCATGGCGTGACCGATCGCGAGCGGCAGTCCGCCAACACCCGGCGAGGTCTCGGAGGCGAAGACGAGATTGTTTTCCGCCGTCGTGAACAGCCGTTCGGCGATGATGTGTGCCTCGTCGGCATTGATGCCATCGAAAACGAAGGCAAAGGTATCGGCCTCGATGCGGGCGATGAAGTCGTGCTTCTTGATCGCCTTGCGAAAGATGCCGGCCAGTCCCTTGATGAGCTTGCTCACGGCCTCGTCGCCATACTGATGCTGCAGACCGGGAAGATCGAGGATTTCGATCAGCACGAGCGCACTCGGCTTGGCCGCCGAGGCGGCCGAATGGGCATCCTCCAATGTCTGGAAGAGGCTGATGCGGTTCGCAAGTCCCGTCAGATGATCGCGCTTCATTGCAGCCTGCGCCGCACGGATGGCACGGTCTGCGGCATGCAGGCTATCCAGCCCCTCGGCCACATCGGAGGAGAGCGCGGTTTCCGCCTTGATCATGTCTCTGGCAATCGAGGAGAGCAGATCCAGCTCGCCGAGCAACTGGTCGATACCGACACTGACATCCTCGCGGATCGAGCGGATCACGCCTTCCACCGAGTTCGTGAAGGCCCGCTTCTGTGTCAGTCCGAGTGACAGCTGGTCGCTGAGCCGCGTCAGCGTCTTCAGCGTTTCATCCTGCAGGCGCTCGGCGGAGACACCGCAATGACCGGCAAGCCGGTGCTTCAGGCCGAGCTGGTCGAGCGCCGATTGTGTCGGGCGGCCACCAAGGGCCGAGAGCTCGCGCGCAAGATCCGAATTGCCGCCGGTAAAGGCTTCATGCACAAGTTCGAAGTTGCGGGGGAGCCCGGCGATCTGATGCTTCAGCATGAAGACGGTGATCTTCTGGAGATCGTCTGGAAGTCCGCTCATCAAAACCGTCCTGATCATGCGATGAGTTGCGTTTATCTGCGGCAAGCCGGAACTATTCCCGCGGAATTCAGCTCTCGTAACACGGCATCACATACGAAACGGTTAAGGCGGAGGCGTGCTTCAAGGGCTTTTCCTTGCTTCTGGTCAAATCGGAATTGCCCTAAAGAATGAGGGGCTTCTGCCCTTCAGTTAATTATTATTTAGAGATGTATATGGTTCAACTGATGTTCTGAGAGCATGCCGGAGAAGAGCTTCCAGAGCACTCGACCGGCGAACATCCGTAGGCACCATGAAGTCCCTTATTCCCGCTGTCTACTTCTCGCTGGCGGTCGCCGTTGTCGCTGTCATCGCGGCAAGGCCGTCCGGCCCCTTCGTGCTCGTCGTAACTTCACCGGCTGCCCATGCGGCGGGTTCGATGGCCGTTATCGACAGGGCAGACGGCGCTTTCGTCTGGGCTGGAAGCGTCCCCTGGATGTCGGTCGCATATTCGCAGGCTCCGGATTTTCCTGAGCGGCTACTCGATGCGGGCGCTTTGCTCGTCATCAACCATGATCTGGCACTTGGTTGCCTGCAAGGAATGAACACATGAATGAACTGAAGAAGCTCAGAGACAGGGTCTCCTACGGCATCGTCGGACTGCTCTGGATCAACTTTGCCTTGATCTTGATCCGCAATCTCGTGCGCGAGGAGGGCGCCGACTGGATGATGATCCTGGCGACCCTCGTCCTGCTGGTGCCGGCCACCTTGCTGTGGGCACAGGATCGCACCGGCGCGACCACCCGCATGGTCACCTCCATGGCCAATGCGGCAACCGTCGCCATCCTGGTCTTTGCGTTCCAGGGTTCGCCGCTGCAGATCGACCTGCATATGTACTTCTTCGCAAGCCTTGCCATCTGCGCCGCCTGGATCGACTGGCGTGCCATCATCGGTTACGCCGCGCTCGTCGCGGTCCACCATCTGCTGCTCTATGTCGCGATGCCCCTGGCGGTCTTCCCGGGTGATTCCGACTTCTCGCGCGTCGTCCTGCATGCAGTGGTGCTGATCGTGCAGAGCATCGTCCTGATCGCCCTGACCTCGGCGGTCGTCAAGGCGTTCGATGTCTCCGACAAGTCCGTTGCCGAAGCCGTTGCCGCCGAGCGTGAGGCCGTTGAAATGGCCGATCACGCCAGACGCACGGATGCGGCCGCCGATGCTGAACGCCGCAAGCGGGAAGCGGACAAGACGCGGGAAGCCGAAGCTGTCGATTTTGCCGTGACCGAGCTTGCAAAATCCTTGCAGAAGCTCGCGGATGGCGATCTGTCGTACCGCATCGAAACTGCCTTCTCCGGCCCCCTCGATGAACTGCGGACCTCCTTCAACGCATCTGTGCAGAAGCTCGAAGTCGTCGTGTCCCAAGTGGGGCAGGTCGCCTCGGTCCTGCGGAATGGCACAGGCCAGATCGGTCAGGCCAACAACGACCTTTCCGCCCGAAGCGAACGCCAGGCCGTCTCGGTCGAGGAAACCGCGAGCGCCCTGTCCAGCGTCATGTCGACGGTCAAGGATACGGCATCCGTTGCAGATTCGGTCGGCAAGCTGGTCAATCAGGCGAGAACCGGTGCCGAACGCTCCGGCACCATCGTCACCGATGCCGTCTCCGCCATGAGCCGCATCGAGCAGTCGTCGCAATCAATTTCCAACATCATCGGCGTCATCGACGAGATCGCCTTCCAGACGAACCTTCTCGCGCTCAATGCAGGCGTCGAGGCAGCCCGCGCGGGTGAGGCCGGCAAGGGCTTCGCGGTCGTCGCCCAGGAGGTTCGCGAACTTGCGCAGCGCTCAGCCAATGCCGCGAAGGAGATCAAGGCCTTGATCAACACCTCAGGCGAAGAGGTTCGCCACGGTGTGTCGCTGGTCGACCAGGCGGGCGAGGCCCTGAGCACGATTTCAACCGAGGTTCAGGCGATCAGCCGAGAGATCAACAAGATCATCGATGGTGCCAAGAGCCAGGCACAGGGGCTTGCCGAAATCGATTCAGCCATTGGCCAGATCGATCGAAATACGCAGCAGAATGCGGCGATGGTCGAAGAATCAAGCGCTGCCATCCAGCAACTCGTGCAGGAGGCAACGACACTCGATCAGCTGATGGCCCAGTTTCAGGTCGGTTCGAAGACAGGCTACGCGACCCGACGGGCCGCCTGACAGCGCCGGGCGCCCGCGCGAGTGCCAAACAGAAGAGGCCGCGATGATCGCGGCCTCATTTTTTGATTTTTTAGCGCTCAGATTATGAAAGGGCTATGCCACTGCTCACAGCCAGGTCTTGCCCTCGCTGCGGACGAAATAGACGAGGTCGAGGCTGAGGCTTGGTTTGCCCATTCCGGTCAATCCGGCATGCACCTGCCCACGGTGATGTGTCTGGTGGTTGAAGACATGGGTGAGGGCAGGCCAGAGCTTCTGCGTGACGACCTCGGGTGAACTGACCGGCGAATAGGTGAACGGCTGCTCGATCGCGTCAGGTGTCAGACTGCGGGTAAAGCGGATGAGGCGTTCGTCCTCTTCCACCCGCGCGGCACGCAGATCGTCGAACCGCTCATAGGGGCGCTCATTGAGCGCCATTGGTTTCGGTCCTTTACCGGTGAAACGATTGAGCCAGACGCGGTCGGCGGTGAGGATGTGGCTGAGGGTCGCGAAGACCGAACCGAAGAAGGCGCCGGTGTCCCTCTCCAGCTGTTCGGCAGAGAGTTCTCCAACGGCCGCGTAGAGGAGCCGGTTGGCCCAGGCATTGTACTCGGCGAGCATCTGGTAGTTCTGCATCTCGTTCTCCTGATCGCGATCGTCGCTCAGACTAGACCGATTTGAGAGCAATGGGGCTGATGGGATCCATGAAAATTGCTGATTTGCATCCAGCTCCGTGATGCGGTTGTCTGGCGAGACATCAGGAGACGCCAATGACTATTACCCTTTATTCTCTCTGCGGTGCCGATGCGGCCCGCCCTTTTTCACCGCATTGCTGGAAGGTCGTGATGGCACTGCATCACAAGGGCCTCGTATTTGAAGAACGCCCGCTGGCTTTCACAGCGATCCCGACGGTGGAGAATGGAGCTTCCAAGACCGTTCCGGTTCTGCGGGATGGACAGGAGCTGGTCTCCGACAGCTTCCGGATCGCGCAATATCTCGAAGAAGCCTATCCGGATGCGCCGAGCCTGTTTGGCGGTCCGGGCGGCGAGGCGGCCGCGCGGCTGGTGGAAGGCTATGCCCAGCACGTCGTGCATGGCGCAATCACCCGCATCGCGCTGATCGACATCCACGACATGCTGGCCCCCGCCGACCAGGCCTATTTCCGCAAGAGCCGGGAAGAGCGTCTTGGCAAGAGCCTTGAGGAGATCGCAGCCGGACGGGATGCGGCGATCGCAGCGCTGCCGGCAGCCCTCCAGCCGCTGCGCCACATGCTGTCATTCCAGCCCTTTGTCGGTGGCGACAAGCCGCTGTTTGGCGACTACATCCTGTTCGGTGCGCTGCAGTGGCTGAAGATCACCACGGGCGCGCTGCACCTTCCGGAGGATGACCCGGTTAGCCGCTGGTTCAATCGCTGCCTCGACCTCCACCAGGGGGCAGCCCGGGCCGTGGCGTAAGGGTGCACGAGAGCCCGATTATGACGTCGGCGTGAAATTCGTGGACCCCTCTTGTCTTCGTGATTCGGGGCGGGTAGATACCGCCCACTTTCCCTGACAGACAAAAGGATGAGACAGATGGCGATTGAACGCACCTTCTCGATGATCAAGCCCGATGCCACCAAGCGCAACCTGACCGGTGCGATCACCAAGGTCTTCGAAGACAACGGCCTGCGCGTCGTCGCTTCCAAGCGCGTATGGATGAGCCAGCGCGAAGCCGAAGGCTTCTACGCCGTTCACAAGGAACGCCCCTTCTTCGGCGAACTGGTTGAAGGCATGACCTCCGGCCCGACCGTCGTCCAGGTTCTCGAAGGCGAAAACGCCATCCTGAAGAACCGCGAAATCATGGGCGCCACCAACCCGGCCAATGCCGACGAAGGCACGATCCGCAAGATGTTCGCCCTTTCGATCGGCGAAAACTCGGTTCACGGTTCGGACGCTCCGGAAACCGCTGCCGAAGAAATCAAGTACTGGTTCGCAGACACCGAAATCGTCGGCTGAATCAAGTCCTGAGGCTGAAGCCTCAAGACATTGGAAGAATTGATGAACCGGGGCCGAAAGGCTCCGGTTTTTCGTTGCGTAAGGTCTCGTGTGATGGTGCCTCTTCAGGCGGCCGGACATGTCTCTTCCTGCGCATAGTCCACCGTCCCATCGGCGCCATAGACCTCGGGATTGGGCGTGTAGACTGGCCCCACCACCAGTGCCTTTCCGGGCATGATCGTCTGGTCGAGGCTCGATGTCAGCGTCGTCTCGATGGTCTGCAGCACCTCGTCCGATCCATCGAGGATACGGATCGAGACCGCATAGGGCCGGTCCTTGACGACGCAGTGCACGGGCGGGCTCTCCAGCGACACCTTCTCCCAGAAGGGGAAGATCTTTGCGCGCGTGACGAGTGGAGCGCCGCCGGCAGGGTTCTCGAATGTGGTCTCTACAAAGCTCGGATCGGGTAGCGGCCCGTTGCGGGCAAGCGTCACGACATAGGTTGCCTGCGCCACGCGATAGTTGAAGATGAACACCTTGCCGGAGAGCTTGAGCGGCTCATCCAGGTCTTCACGCTGGCAACCCGCCAAACTCGCGAGCCCCACGAGCAGGGCAGCACAGATCGAGACCGCCTTCATGGCGAGACCTCCTTCTTTTTCCGATGATAGTGACGATTGGCCTTCACCCGGTTGCCGCAGACGGCCATGTCGCACCAGGTCCGGCTGCGGTTCTTGCTGCGGTCCATGAACAGCCAGCCGCAATTGCCGCAGATCTTCATGCGCTCCGGCTGCGGCTCACAGATAAGGCCAAGCGCCGAATGGGCGGTCGCGGCCTCCAGGCTGTCATCCTTGGCGGCAGCGCGAAGGGCGGTGGCGCAGGCGTCCAGGAGGTCTGCAAGCTGTGTGCGGCTGTCCTCTCCGACAATGCGGCGGCGGAAATAGCCGTCGATTGCCTCGCGCAAATGCAGGAACAGCGCTTCGTTTTCCGGTGCGATCGGTCGAAGCTCCCCAAATCTCTCCCGTTCCGCAGAGAGCCGCGACGCCGCTTCGGGGAAAGCGGCGAGCTGCTCCGGCACGGCGAAGCGGTCGCGTCGTCCATCTGGTTCATGCCGAAGGATGACGCTGTTGGCGACATCGAGCGCCAGCGCACCACCAGCGAAACGGTGAGGGGTCCAGGAGAAGGTCATGGATTCAATATAACTGGTAAAAGGTCTTTTGATAGTTATAAATGTACAGAGAGGACAGATGGCCTACCTGCTGCAACAACTCCTGAATGCATTGCCGATGGCGAGCCTCTATGCCTGCCTGGCATTCGGCTACGCACTCGCCTTCGGGGTGACGAAACGGCCGGACATCACCTTCGGTGCGCTCGTCGCCTTTGCGGGGCAGATCTGCCTGTTGTTCACCAATTATGGCTGGAACCGCCTCTATCTCATCCTGCCGGCAGCGCTCGGCCTGGGGCTGGCCTCTGGGCTCGCCTACACCCTGCTCGCAGGGGTCTGGAACGCGCGTTCCGTCATGCTCCCGCTGCACACCCGCTCGCCCAACGCGGTGATCGTGGCTGCGCTCGGCGTTGTGCTGGTGCTGTCGGAGGGCGCACGTCTGGCGCTCGACACCCGCAGTCTCTGGCTGCCGCCGCTGGGTCAGCAAATGGTGACACTGCTCGTGGTCGATGGAGTGGCAATAGGCCTCACCAGACTGCAGGTCCTGCATATCGCCCTGATGGCGGGGCTGGTTGTGGGCGGCCATTGGCTGCTGACGGCGAGCCGGGCAGGGCGCCTCTGGCAGGCGGTCTGCCAGGATCCTTTGGCTGCGCGTCTCGTCGGGGTCGATGCCGACAGTATCTTCGTGCTCTCGCTGATGGCGGCCGCAGTCTGTGCTGCCTTGGGCGGTCTCTCCGCAACCGCACTCTACGGCACCATGGATTTCGGTGCCGGTCTGATGTTCGGGCTGAAAGTGGTGCTGATCGCAGCCGTCGGCGGCTATTCCCGCCCCTTGCATTCGGCGCTGGGTGCTGCGGCTGTCGCCTTTGCCGAGCAACTCTGGGGCGCCTACGGCCCAATGGTCTGGCGTGACGCCGTAATTATCTCGGCGCTCGTCTGGCTGCTGATCCTCGGCCGCCGCGAGCGGATCATTCCTTGATCCAGCGATCCCGCGCGCTGTCGTCGGCGTCCTTCGCCGCGACCCATTCACCGCTCGACCCATCCTGGCCATGCTCCTTCTTCCAGAAGGGGGCGGAGGTCTTGAGGAAGTCCATGACGAAATTGGCCCCGTCGAAAGCCGCCTGCCGATGGGGTGCAGCGGCAATGACGAGAACGATCTGTTCGCCGGCCTCGATCCGGCCGAAGCGATGGATTGCGGTGAGGCCGATGAGCGAGAACCGCTCGACCGCAAGGTCGCAAATCCGCGTCATCTCAGCTTCCGCCATGCCCGGATAATGTTCGAGTTCAAGTGCGGAGAGGCTGCCCGCTTCGTCACGGCAGAGACCGACAAAGGACACCAGCGCGCCGATATCCTTCCTCCCGCGCGTCAAAGCCTGCGCTTCAGCGGCCGCGTCGAAATCATCCCGCTGCACGCGAATCGTGGGTGTAGGCTTGGCCGTCATGGTCTGAACTCCGGCGGCGGGCCTCTCAGCCCCCGGTCATCGGCGGAAAGATGCCGATCTCGCGGGCATCAGCGATCGATTCGTGGTGCTCCACATGCTCCTGATTGACGGCGACGCGGATCGCCTTCGGGAAACGCAGCGCCTCCTCGTATCCTTCTCCGAGGGTGGCAAGCCAGGTCACGAGATCGCCGGCCGTCGTCACGCCGGCGGGAATGTCGAGTTCTTCCTCGCCCTTGCCGATCCGCTCGCGGACCCAGGCGAAGTAGACGATCTTCGCCATCTCAATCCACCATGTGTTTCGCGCCGGCGCGGAAATAGTCGTAGCCGGTATAGATGGTCAGGATCGCCGCGATCCAGAGCAGCGTGATCCCGGCTTCGGTCGTGTAGGGAAGTACCTTGTCACCGGCAGGACCAGCCAGAAGGAAGGCGAGCGCGAACATCTGCGCCGTGGTCTTCCACTTGGCGATCTGGGTCACGGGCACGGAAACCTTCAGCGCCGCCAGATATTCGCGCAGGCCCGAAACCAGGATTTCGCGGCAGAGAATGGTGATGGCCGCCCAGATCGACCAGCCGGCGATCGTGCCATCGGCTGCCATCAGCAGCAGCACTGAGGCGATCAGCAGCTTGTCGGCAATCGGGTCCAGCATCTTTCCGATATTCGAGGTCTGGTTCCAGATGCGTGCCAGATAGCCGTCGAGATAGTCGGTGATCGAGGCGACGATGAAGATCGCAAGACCTGTCCAGCGGGCGAAATCGGAGCTCTGCAGTTTGCCCTCGATGAAAAAGCACACGACGATGAGCGGCACGGCGATGATGCGGGCGTAGGTCAGGAGATTGGGAATGTTGTATGCGCGCGAAGCCATGATGCCCTGTCTTTGTGTCTGGATGCGTCGGTAGATGATGTCTTTCGGCGGAAACCGTCAACTCAAGAATTCTGAATGGATTTTATCACGCTTGCGGCGATCGGTTCGTCTTTTCGCGTCACTCGCCACTGTTTTCGTGGAAATGGTTGTAGATCAGCCGCGCCACGGCCTCCGAAATGCCTTCGACTGCCATCAGGTCGCTGATCGCCGCGCGTGAAACGGCCTTCGCGGTTCCGAAGTGCTGGAGAAGCGCCCGCTTGCGTGTCGGGCCGATGCCCGCAATCTCGTCGAGCGGGTTCTTGACCATTTCCTTCTTGCGCCGCGCCCGGTGGGAGCCGATCGCAAACCGGTGTGCCTCGTCGCGCATGCGCTGGATGAAGTAGAGCACCGGATCGCGCGGCGGCAGGGTGAAGTCCGGCTTGCCCTGCACGAAGAAGCGCTCGCGACCTGCATCGCGGTCGACACCCTTGGCGACGCCAATCGCAATCACGCTGTCGGTGATGTCGAGTTCGTCGAGGATCTTGCGCACCGCCGTCATCTGGCCCTGACCACCGTCGATGAGGATCACGTCCGGCCAGGCGGGGAAGCCGGCATCCGCGTTGTCCTCCGGAGGCGCACTGCGATCCGGCTTTCCCTCTTCCTTCAGCAGACGTGAGAACCGCCGCGTCATCACTTCGCGCATCATGCCGAAGTCATCCCCCGGCGTAATGTCGGTCGATTTGATGTTGAACTTGCGATACTGCCCCTTCACGAAGCCTTCCGGCCCCGCGACCACCATGCCACCGACGGCATTGGTGCCCATGATGTGCGAGTTGTCGTAGATCTCGATGCGGCGCGGCACGTAAGGCAGCTGAAAGGTCTCGGCAAGCCCCGCCAGCAGGCGCGACTGCGAAGCAGTTTCGGCGAGCTTCCGCCCATGCGCCTCGCGGGCATTGGAATTCACGTGGTCGACGAGATCCTTCTTTTCCCCGCGCTGCGGCACGCTGATCGAAACCTTGTGGCCGGCTTTTTCCGAAAGCGCAGTTGCCAGCAGGTCCTGCTCCTCGACCTCTTCCGACAGGAGGATGAGCCGCGGCACGGGCTTGTCGTCATAAAACTGGGCGAGGAAGGAGTTGAGCACCTCCGCTGCGCTGAGCTGCGGGTCGGCCTTGGGGAAATAGGCTTGGTTGCCCCAGTTCTGGCTGGCGCGGAAGAAGAAGACCTGGATGCAGGAAAGCCCGCCTTCGTGATGGATCGCGAAGACGTCGGCTTCCTCGACGCCAGCAGGGTTGATGCCCTGGTGGCTCTGGACGTGGCTGAGCCCGGCGAGACGATCGCGAAACACGGCGGCGCGCTCGAAATCGAGATCTTCGGCTGCCTCGTTCATGGCGCGGGCCATCGCTTCCTTGACGTTCTGGCTCTTGCCCGAGAGGAAGTCCTTGGCTTCGCGGACGAGGCCGGAATAACCCTCGTCGCTGATCTCATGGGTGCACGGACCCGAACAGCGCTTGATTTGATAAAGCAGACAGGGGCGCGTGCGGCTTTCGAAGACGCTGTCTGTGCAGGTCCGCAGCAGGAAGGCTCGCTGCAGCGAGTTGATCGTCCGGCCAACGGCACTCGCCGAGGCAAAGGGACCGAAATAGTCGCCCTTGCGGGCCCGCGCGCCACGATGCTTGTAGATCGCGGGAGACCGGCTGTCCCCGGTGATCAGGATATAGGGAAAGCTCTTGTCGTCCCGCAACAGCACATTGAAGCGCGGACGCAGGCGCTTGATCAGATTGGCTTCGAGCAACAGTGCCTCGACCTCGGTCCGGGTCGTGACGAATTCCATGTGCACGGTATCCCGCACCATGCGTGACAGGCGGTTCGAATGCACGCGGCCCTGGGCATAGTTGCTGACGCGCTTCTTCAGGCTGCGCGCCTTGCCGACATACATGACCTCGCCGTCCTTGTTCAGCATCCGGTAGACACCGGGCGCGTTCGGCAGACGCTTGACGAATTCGGCAATCAGATCGGCGCCGGTCAGGCCCGTTTCATCGAGCCCGTCAACATGCCAGTCGATCTCGACGCCGGGACGGGAGGCTTCCACCTCAACCACGCTCTCGTCGTCATCCTCTTCCGTGCCGTCATAGAGAATGCCGCCATCGGGCAGCTTTCCTCCATTCATTCATTGATCTCCGTGCCGTTCCAAATCAGATGCTGCCCCCCATCCAAGGCGATCATTTGGCCGGTGATCGACGGCGTGTCAAAAAGAAAGCGGATCGTGCGCCCGAATTCGTCCAGCGAGGGGCCGCGCTTGAGCGGAAGGCTGTCAATCTGCTCCTGAAAGTCCTCCGGCCGCTGCCGCTCCGAGATAAGGGTGGGGCCGGGGCCGATCGCATTGACCCGAACACGCGGTGCAAAGGCCTGCGCGAGTGTCCTCGTCGCCGTCCACATCGTCGATTTCGACAGCGTGTAGGAAAAGAAGCTCGGCTTCAGCGATAGCACCCGCTGGTCGATGATGTTGACAATCAGGCCTGAGCGATCCTCCGGCAGTGCCTTGACGAGAGCGCCGCTCAGGATGGCTGGTGCGCGGACATGCACATCGAAATGCCGGGCGAAGATTTCGGCATCGAAATCGACCGCCGTGTCGTCTTCGAAGACGGAGGCATTGTTGACCAGCAGCCCGACGGTGCCGAATTCGGCTTCCGTCTGCGCGATCAAAGATGCGGTCTCGGAAATGTTACCAAGATCGGCCTTGAGCGCGATTGCCTTCTTTCCCTCCGACCTCAAGCCCGCCGCCACGGCTTCAGCCGCGTCGAGAGATCCGTTCGCATGCAATGCGACGGCAAATCCATGCGCGGCCAAGTCTTCGGCGATTGCCCGGCCAAGTCGTTTTGCGGATCCGGTGACCAATGCCACCTTCGGGATGCTGTTTTGCATCGGTCTTACCTTGTTCTGCCTGTGCTGTTGCGCTGCATATATGGCTCCCTCGCGATATTTAAACAGGCAAAAAGTGAATCCTTGTCGGACTTCTTCTTGGTGGTCCTTATGTATAATTTTAGTATATCTTGCCGCTGAACTCGTCGTTTCGCGTAAACTATTTGTTATGGTTAACGAATCGTTTGTGTCTTTTAAGCAACGTCCCGATTTGGTCACTGCTGTGCCACAATGAATTCACATTTCGGCTCTTTCATTTCCTCAATTGCCCGCCAAATGTACATTCGGAACGGACAGGTAATACCCACTAACGTTCAGGCCGCCGTTGGTTCTTAGTGAAGCGCGGCCGGGAACCGAAAGGAGACTAACATGCGTACCCTCAAGATCATGCTTCTGGCATCCGCCACCACCGTCGTCGCTTTTGCCGCCCAGGCTGCTGACGCGATCTATCAGGCACCGGAAGCCCCGGCTGCAGCCGAATCCTTCTCTGCACCGGCCGGCAACTGGTCGGGTGCATATGTCGGCGGTGGTATCACCTATGACATGGGCAAGTTCACCGGCTCGACCGATGGCCGCGATGCCGACAACCTCGGCGGCACCGTCTACGGCGGTTACAACATGCAGAGCGGTTCCATCGTATACGGTGGTGAAGCCGACATCAGCTACAACGGCGAAGACGGCTCGGCCGGCACCGACGCAACTGCAGGCAGCCTCAAGGGCACCCAGGGCGTCAACGGCTCGATCCGCGGCCGCGTTGGTTACGACCTGAACCCCTTCCTCGTCTACGGTACGGCCGGTGTGGCTGTCGCCAACCACGAGCTGGAAGGCAATGGCACGAACGACGAGAAGCTGGCTGCCGGTTACACCGTCGGCGCCGGTGTCGAAACCTTCGTCACCGACAACATCACCGCTCGCGTCGAATACCGCTACAGCGACTACCAGAAGCGCGACTTCGACCTCGGCACTGGTGCGATCTCCAAGGGCTTCGACGACCACTCCGTCAAGGTCGGCATGGGCGTGAAGTTCTGATCCACGCGATCAAATGCATAAGGAAAAGCCGGGCATGGTCCCGGCTTTTCTGTGTCTGGAGATAATGGAGCGATAGCCGCTCAGGCCTTGGGCCGAAGGGCAGGGTAGGGCTCGAAGGCTTTCGCAAACTTGGCCGGCCATTCGGTGAGCGCCGCCCGACCATTCTCCCAATCGCCAGGGAAACGCAGCATCAGATAGCCGAGCGTAGCGGCAAGCGCGAAATGGCCGCCATGCAGCTTCTTGCCGACCTTTGGCAGGTTCTTGTCGAGGTAGTCGAGGCTGCGATTGATCTTCGCCCATTGCCGATCGATTGCGTCCTGGCTAACGAGTTCCGGCGGCCGGAAGCGCTTCTCATAAACGATGGCCAGCAGGCAGTCGCTGATGCCGTCAGCGAGCGCCTCCAGAACCTCAGCCTCGGTCCGCTTTTCGTCCTTCTTCGGATAGAGGCGCTTGTCGCCGATCCGGTGCAGGTAGTGCATGATGGCGCGGCTGTCGAAAATGGTGGTGCCGTCGTCAGTCACCAGCGTCGGGATCTTGCCGAGCGGATTGGCATCCAGCAGTTCCGGCGGGTTTTCCGCCGTGTTCACCCGGATCTCCTCCAGTTCGATGCCGAGATGGCGGGCCGCCATGCGGACTTTGGAGGAATAGGGCGAGGCGGGCGCGAAGAGCAGCTTCATGATGGTTTCCTGTGGCTCTTGTTTGCGGGGTCAGCGCACGGGCGGGATGGTGATTTCGGACCGGCGGCAGGATCGGCTGTCGACCTCCGGGCAATTCCTGAAGCCCAGCGACTTGTCGAGACAGATCCTGACTTCATCGACTCTCTCCCTATCACAGGTGACCGCCACTGCCGAGCGGGTTAACCCCGGATTGCTGCGGATGAAGGCGGCTTCAACCGCCTGCGGCGATGTGCGGCTTTCCCTGTCGACATCGGAAAGCTCGGCCGGAATGCGAATGCTATCATGGGCTTGGCGGACCAGCTTGAAGTAGTCGCTCATCGAGAGGCCGGAGCATGAGCCGTGCTTGCGCCACTGATGGCCGATCAGGCCCATGCTCGGCATGATGTCCATGACGGTGCGGCCGATCCGCTCGGGAACGCGGGTGCCCTCCGATGTCGGACAGTTCTCCGGCCAGCCCTTGTCATTCTGCGGCCAAAGCCCGTGCACCACCCAGCTGAAGTCTTTGTCCTCACCACACTGTTCGCGATTGCGACCTGCTGCCTCGCTGTCGCAGAAGGTCGGCGACCAGGAGAGCGCCAGCACATAGAAATCAAACCCGCTGCCTTGCGGGATGGAAGAGGGGCGCACGGTCGGAGATTGTGCCGGGGCCGCGTTCGGCTGTGTTGAGGGCGTCTGCGAAGACGCAGTCGAGGCTGGGCGATCTCCGGGAGCTTCGACAGGCAGGAAGCTGTAGACGGCAGCTGCCGCAAGCATGAGGCCGAAGGCGATGAAGCCGGTATAACGTCCCATGCCGATCCCCCGATCAGTCTTCGCCGCGCAGCCAGAAGCAGCGATGCGAGGCATAGCGATCCTGCGCCATTAGCCGCTTCAGCTCGGGAAGGGCCAGATGCATCTCGTCCTTCAGCGTGAAGGGCGGATTGACGATGATGAGGCCGGTGCCGGACAAGCCCGTCTGCTCGCGGTCGCTCTTCACATGCAGTTCGGCACAGAGCATCTTGGGGATATCAAGCGCCTGCAGTGCCTCGTGGAATTCCTTGATCGGCGCACCCTTCTTGATCGGATACCAGAGGCAATAGACGCCATTGGCAAACCGTCGGTGCGCCTTGGCGAGACCGTCGACCAGTCGTTCGTATTCGCCCTCCTTCTCGAAGGGCGGATCGACCAGCACGATGCCGCGTTTTTCCTTCGGCGGCAGATGCGCATTCAGCGTCAGCCATCCGTCGAGCTCGGTAACGCGCACCTGGAAATCGCCCTCGAACAGACGAGAGAGGGCGCGCGAATCCTCTGGATGCAGCTCCATGGCGGAGAGCCTGTCCTGAGGGCGGAAGAGATCGCGGGCGAGCTTCGGCGAGCCGGGATATTTCTGCAAGGGGCCGCCGGCCTCGCGATCCGGGTTCAGAGCCTTCACCGCATCGAGATAAGGCGCCATGATCTCGGCCACCTTCTCCGGCAGCTCCGCATCGATCACCTTGCCGATCCCCTCAAGCCATTCGCCTGTTTTCTGCGCTTCGTCCGACGACAGGTCATAGAGCCCGATACCGGCATGGGTATCGAGCACGCGGAACGCCTTGTCCTTCTGCTGCAGGTAGACGATCAGTCGCGACAGCACGAGATGCTTCAGCACATCGGCAAAATTGCCCGCGTGATAGATATGGCGATAATTCATGTGCGGTTCCGATGGCGTCGATGATTTGTTCGAATGGGGCTTTTGAGCGTTCCGGCCATGGCCTATAACCGGCCCATGAACATTCAGAGCCCCATCCGAAACCGGTCGGTCGGTCATACGGCCTGTCCGCATGACTGTCCATCCACCTGCGCCCTCGACGTCGAACTGAGCGAGGACGGCCGCATCGGCCGGATGCGCGGGGCAACCGAGAACAGCTACACGGCGGGCGTTATCTGCGCCAAGGTCGCGCGTTACGCCGAGCGGCTCTACCATCCCGACCGGTTGATGAAGCCGGTTCGTCGGGCAGGGGCCAAGGGGGCAGGCCAGTGGCAGGACGTGACCTGGGAGGCAGCCCTCGACGAGATCGCCGATGCCTTCGTCAAGGCCGAGCAGCGGAACGGTTCGGAAGCCGTCTGGCCCTATTTCTACGCCGGCACCATGGGCCTTGTGCAGCGCGATTCGATCGAGCGCCTGCGTCATGCGAAGAAATATTCCGGCTTCTTCGGCACGATCTGCACCAACATGGCCTGGACCGGTTATGTCATGGGCACCGGCACGCTGCGTGGTCCCGATCCGCGCGAGATGGCCGTCTCCGATTGTGTCGTGATCTGGGGCACCAATGCGGTCGCCACTCAGGTCAATGTGATGACCCATGCGATCAAGGCGCGGAAGGATCGTGGCGCCAAGATCGTCGTCATCGACATCTACGACAATCCGACGATGAAGCAGGCCGACATGGCCTTGATCCTCAAGCCTGGCACGGATGCGGCGCTCGCCTGCGCCGCCATGCATGTCGCCTTCCGCGACGGCTATGCCGACCGCGAATACATGGCGAAATTCGCCGATGATCCGGCAGGATTGGAAGCGCACCTCAAGGACAAGACGCCGGAATGGGCGGCCGCGATCACCGGCCTCTCCGTCGACGAGATCGAGGCCTTTGCCCGCCACGTCGGCCAGACGAAAAAGACCTATTTCCGCCTCGGCTATGGCTTCACCCGAAGCCGCAATGGTGCCGTCTCCATGCACGCGGCCCTGTCGCTCGCAACCGTGCTCGGCGCCTGGCAATACGAGGGCGGCGGCGCCTTCCACTCGAACAGCGACATCTTCCAGCTGAACAAGGCGGAGCTGATGGGCACCGCCATGGTCGACCCTGAGATCCGCATGCTCGACCAGTCGCAGATCGGTCGTGTCCTGACCGGGGACGCGGAAGCGCTCCGCCATCGCGGTCCGGTCGACGCGCTGATCATCCAGAACACCAATCCGGTGAACGTCGCGCCCGAACAGCGGCTGGTGAAACAGGGCTTCCTGCGCAACGACCTTTTCGTTGCCGTGCACGAGCAGTTCATGACCGAGACGGCGGAACTGGCCGACATCGTGCTGCCGGCCACCATGTTCGTCGAGCATGACGACATCTATCGCGGCGGCGGTCAGAGCCATATCCTGCTGGGACCGAAGCTCGTCGACGCGCCGCCCTTGGTGCGCACCAATCTCTTCGTCATCGAGGAACTGGCAAAACGCCTCGGCGTCGCCGATCGCCCGGGCTTCGGCAAGACCGAGCGCGAGCATATCGAGCGCATGCTCTACATCAGCGGCAAGCCGGATTTCGACACGCTGTTCGAGGACAAGTGGCTCGACTGCCAGCCGGCCTTCGAGGACGCCCATTACCTGAACGGCTTTGCCCATCCCGACGGCAAGTTCCGCTTCAAGCCGGATTGGGAAAATACGCCAGCCCCCAACAAGCCGCCGGCAAAGCTCGGCTCGCTGGGGCCCGTCAAGGCGCTGCCGGTTTATCCCGACCAGGTGGACCTGATCGAGACCGCTGATGCTGAGCATCCTTTCCGCCTTGCGACCTCGCCGGCACGCAACTTCCTGAATTCCACCTTCGCCGAGACCAAGACCTCGCGTGACAAGGAAGGTCGCCCGGAGGTCATGGTGAACCCCGGCGATGCCCTGAGCCTCGGCCTTGCCGATGGCGATATCGTCCAGCTCGGCAATGTCAGGGGCGAGCTCCGCATCCACGCCAAGATCACTGATGCCGTGAAACCGGGCGTGCTGGTCGCCGAGGGCCTTTGGCCGAACAAGTCCCATCTCGACGGCGAGGGGATCAATGTCCTGACCGGTGCGGATCCGGCCGCCCCGCATGGCGGAGCCGCCTTCCATGACAACAAGGTCTGGCTGAGAAAATCATAAAGATGAGCATTTTCGACAAGGCCCGGATCGCGATCCTGGAAGAAAAGACGCTTTGGAAGGGCTGGAGCCATCTGCGCGGCATCACCTTTGACTTCTTCCGCGAGGGCAGGGCGCCGCATCGCCTTTCCTGGGAAGTCTTTGACCGCCGCAACGCCTCGGCCATTCTCCTGCACAATGTCGAGCGCGACACCGTCACCCTGGTGCGACAGCTCCGCATCGCAGCCCATCTGAGCGGCGAATATCCCTATCTGCTCGAAGCCCCGGCCGGCTTCATTGACGACGGAGAAACCGCGCTGCAGGCGGCGCTGCGCGAAGCGCTGGAAGAAACCGGCTACAAAATCGCCAAGGCCACCCCTGCCTACGCCGCCTACATGTCTCCCGGTTCGGTCACCGAAAAGCTCCACGGCTTCTACGCTGCCGTGACCGATGCCGACCGGATTGCCGATGGTGGCGGGCTCGACGACGAGCAGGAAGACCTCGAAGTCGTCGAACTGAGCTTCACTGAAGCCTTGGAAATGGTGGAGGCCGGCGAGATCATTGACGCGAAGACGATCATGCTGCTGCAATGGGCAGCGTTGCGGCGGAGTGCCGGGGGCGCTTAATCGTCCAGCGTCGCGATGTAACCGCCGGTCTGGCGCGCCCATAGACGGCTATAGAGGCCACCCGAGGACAGAAGCTCGTCTGGTCTTCCTTCTTCGATGATGCGCCCCTTGTCGAGCACGACGATGCGGTCCATGCGGGCAATCGTGGAAAGCCGATGGGCGATGGCGATCACTGTCTTGCCTTCCATCAGCAGGTCAAGCTTCTCCTGGATGGTCGCCTCCGCCTCACTGTCGAGCGCGGACGTTGCCTCGTCCAGAACCAGGATCGGCGCATCCTTGAGCAGCACGCGGGCGATGGCGACGCGCTGTCGTTGCCCACCTGAGAGCTTGACGCCACGATCCCCGACATAGGCCGCATAACCCGTGCGTCCCTCGCTGTCTTTCAGGTCGGCGATGAAGGCATCAGCCTGAGCAAGGCGTGCCGCAGCTTCCAGCTCTGCCTGCGCAGCACCCGGCCGGCCATACAGGATGTTGTCGCCGACCGAGCGATGCAGCAATGATACATCCTGAGCGATGAAACCGATCTGCGCGCGCAGGCTCGCCTGGGTCACTTCGGCGACATCCTGTCCATCGATGATGATGCGTCCGCCATCGAGGTCGTAGAGACGCAGAAGCAGGCTCACCAGCGTGGTCTTGCCAGCGCCGGACAAGCCCACGAGCCCAACCTTCTCGCCGGCTGAAACCGACAGCGACAGGTCGTGAATGACCTGCTGGCCATCGTGATACTCGAAATTCACTCGGTCGAAGCGGATCTCGCCGCGCTTGACGATGAGCGCCTTCGCGCCCGGCGCATCAACCACAGTCGGCGGCGTGGTCATGACCGGCATGGCGTCGCGAATTGTGCCGATCGCTTCGGAAATCTGTTGACCGAGACTGAGGAAGCCTCGGGAATTGGAGGCCAGCCGCTGGGTGATGGTTATTGCAGCGACGAATTCGCCGAGTGTGACGAAGCCGTCGGCAATCCCCCAGAGGCTGACTGCAAAGATGGCGATGAACAGCAACGTGTTGGAGGAGATGACCAGGAGATCTGCGGTAAGGCCGATGCGGCGCTCCCGAAACTGTGCGGTCATCGACCGCTCCATCCCACGCCGCAGCGCACCGGCCTCGCTGTCCTCGGCGGCAAAGAGCTTGACCGTCTGGATGTTGCTGTAGAGATCGGTCATCTCGCCGACCACCCGGCTGCGCGCCCGTGCAGCCGTCTTGGCCGTTGCGCTAAACTGCGGCACGGCCTGTTTGGCGATCACGCCATTGATGGCGATCCACACAAGGACCGGGAGCGTCAACGGCCAGGCAAGCGCGGTCAAAAGCACGACCGAACCGACCATCTGCACAAAGAAAATTGGCAGCGTCCGGACCGCCGCCGCCATCTGTTGCTTGACGGCCCCTGCCACCTGCGCGATACGGCTCGCCACCTGGCCCGAAAACTGGTCATGGAAGAATCCGAGATCCTGGCTTTCGACCGCCTTGTGGCCATGCCACTGGATGAGTGTGGGAAGGCTGACGCTTAGTACGTGGACGCCCAATGCATTGCAGAAAAAGATCAGCAGCGGCAGAATCGGGAAAAACAGGGCGACGAAACCAGCGAGTGGCCAGCGATGGGCATCGAGATAGGGAAGCAGGCCCTGGCTGGAGATGCCGTCGATCAGGTGCGAGACACCCCAGAGAACAGTCAGATTGACGATCTCTACGCTGGCCGACAGGGCAAGCACGACCACAAATGACTTTGGCGCATATGCGACGAAATGCAGGACCAGTCGCAGAGGGCCATCACTCGGAATCCTTCGATACGGGATTTCGAGCGGTCGCAGAAACCTTTCAAACGGGGTGAAAATCCGATCGGACAACGTCATGAAAGGCTCCGGGGCAACAGCTTTACGTGATCAAAATGAGAACACGAATAGAGCTGAGTCCAGCGGAGAGAGGAACCCTTAGATTTAAACGGGGGGTTGAACAGATCGCACGCCAGGCCTCAGGCGCTGATCAACCTGCCTTCCGCATCCGTTCCCGATGTCAGCCGTTCGACGCTGCCATCGGCACGCATGGAGACGCTGCCGGAGGCGACCAGCTTCAGTGCCGCCGCATAGGTCTGGTGCTCGACGGTCAGCACGCGTGCCGCCAGCGTCTCTGCCGTGTCATCGATCAGTACGGGCACGACCGACTGCGCAATAACAGGGCCTTCGTCCATGCCTTCGGTGACGAAATGCACGGTGCAGCCCGCGACCTTCATGCCGGCCTCGATTGCCCGCTGATGCGTGTGCAGGCCAGGGAAAAGCGGCAGCAGGGAAGGGTGGATATTGAGGATCCGGCCGGTATGCGGGCGGATGAAATCGCCGGAGAGAAGCCGCATGTAACCGGCAAGACAGATCAGGTCTGGGCCGATTTCGGCGAGGGCGGCGAGGATCGCTGCCTCATGCTCGGCCTTGGAGCCGTAGGCCTTGCGCTCGAACACGCGTGTCGGAATGCCGAGTGCTTCCGCCTTGGCGAGACCGCCGGCCTCAGGCTTGTCGGAAAAGACCGCGACGATTTCGGCCGGATAATCCGCCGCTTCGCAAGCTCTGGCCAGCGCCAGCATGTTCGACCCGCCGCCGGAAATGAAGGCGACGACGCGTTGGCGCCGGGCGCTCATAGGGCGAGCGTACCCTTGTAGGTCACGCCATGCGCACCCTCTTCGCGGGCAATCATGCGACCCAGACGGGCAACGGTTTCACCTTCGGCTTCGAGGACCTTCGTCACGTCGTCCACCTTGTCGGCGGAGACGACGACGATCATGCCAATGCCGCAGTTGAAGGTGCGCAGCATTTCGTTCTGGGCAACACCGCCGGTCTTGGCGAGCCAGGAGAAGACGGCCGGAACCTTAAAGGACGAAAGGTCGATCTCGGCAGCGAGATGCTTCGGCAGCACGCGCGGGATATTCTCCGGGAAGCCGCCACCGGTGATATGGGCGAGCGCCTTCAGCGCCTTGGTTTCCTTGATCGCCTTCAGGAGCGGCTTCACATAGATGCGGGTCGGGGTGAGAAGCGCTGCACCCAGCGACTGGCCCTCGGCGAAGGGGGCGGGCGCATCCCAGGCAAGGCCCGAGAGTTCGACGATCTTGCGCACCAGCGAGAAGCCGTTGGAATGCACGCCCGACGACGAGAGGCCGAGGATCACGTCGCCTTCAGCGATGTCGCCCGCTGGCAGCAGCTCGCCGCGCTCGGCTGCACCTACGGCAAAGCCCGCGAGGTCATAGTCGCCCTTGGAATACATGCCCGGCATTTCGGCGGTTTCGCCGCCGATCAGCGCGCAGCCTGCCTCGCGGCAGCCGGCAGCGATGCCTTGAACGATCGCAGCACCCTGGTCGGGGTCGAGCTTGCCGGTGGCGAAATAGTCGAGGAAGAGCAGGGGTTCGGCACCCTGCACCACGAGGTCGTTGACGCACATGGCGACGAGGTCGATGCCGACTGTGTCGTGGATATTGGCGTCGATGGCGATCTTCAGTTTGGTGCCGACGCCATCGTTGGCGGCGACCAGGATCGGATCCTTGAAGCCCGCGGCTTTGAGGTCGAACAAGCCGCCGAAGCCGCCGATCTCGCCATCCGCACCGGGACGACGCGTCGACTTCACAGCCGGCTTGATCTTCTCGACCATCAGGTTGCCCGCGTCGATGTCGACGCCTGCATCGCTATAGGTCAACCCGTTCTTGCCAGCCTGGCTCATGCCTGCCTCCGATCCTGCGAGAATTTGGGCTGGCCATGGCATGAAGAGCCCTCAGATGCAAGCAGCGAGCCGGGGAAGTGCACGATTTCCCGGCCAATCTCGGCCTCGATCATCACTTGTCGTGGTCTTGAGGGTGCGAGTTCTTGACCAAGGCTTTGCCGGTAACCTATCTCCTAGTGCAGCGCAGCAGCAGGTGAAGAGCGGCCGAGCAGGCCCGAACTTGGCGGTAAAGTTCAAAAACGGAGACGGTTATGGCTCGCAATATCAGTGCAATCGGCCTTCGCCGCCAGGTCTTCTTCTGGCTGGTGGCGCTTGCGTTCTTCGTCGCCTTCCTGATGCTGTTCTCGTCGATCCTGCTGCCGTTCATCGCCGGCATGGCGCTCGCCTATTTTCTCGACCCGGTTGCCGACCGGCTGGAGCGCATTGGCTTGAGCCGCCTGATGGCGACAGTTGTGATCCTCGTCTCCTTTGTGGTCGTCTTCGTGCTGTCGCTGATGATCATCATCCCGGTGCTCGCCAGCCAGCTCAATGATTTCATCCAGCGCGTGCCCGAATATGTCACACAGCTGCAGACATTCATCGCCACCTCGAACGCCTCCTGGCTGCCGGACTGGGTCGATGGCCAGATGGGCACGATCCGCGAGAACTTTTCGCGCTATCTGAGCGAGGGGGTCGGTTTCCTCGGCACCCTGGTCGAGCAGATATGGAATTCCGGCAAGGCGCTTCTCGACATCGCCTCGCTGCTCGTCGTCACGCCGGTCGTCGCCTTCTATCTGTTGCTCGACTGGGACCACATGATCGAGAAAGTCGATAGCTGGGTGCCGCGCAACCAGCTTGGCACGGTGCGCCAGCTCGCGACAGAACTCGACAATACTATTGCAGGCTTCGTCCGCGGCCAGGGCTCGCTCTGCCTCGTCCTCGGCATTTTCTATGCGATTGCGCTCTCGGCCGCCGGCCTGAACTTCGGTCTGTTGATCGGCTTTTTCACCGGCATGATCAGCTTCATTCCCTATGTCGGCTCGACGGTTGGTCTGCTTCTGTCGCTCGGCGTGGCGCTCGTGCAGTTCTGGCCGGATTTCATCTGGGTCGGCGTGATCGCTGGTATCTTCTTCCTCGGCCAGTTCATCGAGGGCAATATCCTGCAGCCCAAGCTGGTGGGCAAAAGCGTTGGCCTGCACCCTGTCTGGCTGATGTTCGCGCTCTTTGCCTTCGGCGCGCTCTTCGGCTTCGTCGGCGTTCTGGTGGCGGTGCCGGCAGCCGCCGCCGTCGGCGTCCTTGTTCGCTTCGCCATCTCGCGTTATCTTGACAGCGATCTCTACTACGGAACCTCGGTGGTGCTTGTGCCGCCGCCGTCAGCCTCCGTCGATGAGATCACATCCCAAGCCCCAGAGAAGTGAATGACTGACGCCAAGATGGCTCCCGAAAAGCGCGGAGCCGCCGAACAACTGCCGCTCGCCTTCGAGCACGGCTCGGCGACAGGCCGCGACGACCTGCTGGTTTCCGAACGCATGGCCGCTGCCGTGTCGATCGTCGATGCCTGGCCGAACTGGCCGTCACCGGTGGTGATACTGACAGGCCCCGAAGGCTCGGGAAAATCGCATCTCGCGCAGATCTTCCGCGATATCAGCGGCGCATCGGACATCGTCCTTGATACAGGGAAGGGTGCATCCGAGGCCGCTGCTGCCGGTCCCGTCCTGTATGAGGATGCCGATCGCGCCGGCTTCGACGAGGTCGAGCTATTCCACGTCATCAATGCGGTGCGCCAGCATGGCACGACGCTGCTCATCACCTCGCGCAGCTTTCCGCCCTCCTGGAATGTCAAGCTCGCCGACCTCAATTCGCGCCTGAAGGCGGCGACCGTGGTCGAGATCGGTGCGCCCGATGAGGAGCTGCTCGGCCAGCTGATCACCAAGCTATTCGCCGATCGTCAGCTTTACATCGATGACAAGATTGTCGGCTATATCGTGAGCCGCATGGAGCGTTCCTTCCTGGCTGCCCAGGTGGTGGTCGATCGTATGGACAAGCTGGCGCTGGCGCGCCGCTCCAAGATCAGCCGCAGCCTGGCCGCAGAGGTGCTTGAAACGCTGGAGGCGGCAGACGGGCGCGAGTAGTCGTCACAGAACTGTCGCTAAACTGTTATAATCGGCAGCAACGACAACGAGGGGGCGAATCATGGACAGCGCAGTACACGGCACGGACGGCGAAACCGGTGCAGAGGTGGCACCCGCCGAAGACCTGCTGACCAGCCCTCTGCGCTTCATCAACCGTGAATTTTCCTGGCTTCAGTTCAACCGCCGCGTCCTTGAGGAAACCCTCAATACCGCCCATCCGCTTCTCGAGCGCGTGCGTTTCCTGTCGATCTCCGCCGCCAATCTCGACGAATTCTTCATGGTCCGCGTCGCGGGTCTGGAAGGGCAGGTCCGCCAGGGCATCGCCATCAAGAGCCCGGATGGCAAGACGCCGGCAGAACAGCTCGATGACATCCTGAAGGAAATCGACAACCTGCAGATGGAGCAGCAGGCATCGCTTGCGGTCCTGCAGCAATATCTCTCGCAGGAAAACATCCTGATTGTACGGCCGGCAGCCCTCTCCGAAGAGGACAAAACCTGGCTGGAAACGACCTTCGAGGAATCGATCTTCCCGGTGCTGACGCCCCTCTCGATCGATCCGGCCCACCCGTTCCCCTTCATTCCGAACCTCGGCTTCTCCATGGGCCTGCAGCTCTGCTCGAGCCGCACCGGCGAGCCGATGACCGCGCTCTTGCGCCTGCCGCCGACGCTCGACCGTTTCGTGCGCCTGCCGGACGAGGGCGTGACGATCCGCTACATCACGCTTGAGGACATGGTCGGCCTGTTCATCAACCGGCTCTACCCCGGCTATGAGGTCAAGGGCTTTGGCACCTTCCGCATCATCCGCGACAGCGATATCGAGGTGGAGGAAGAGGCTGAGGATCTCGTTCGCTTCTTCGAGACCGCACTCAAGCGCCGCCGCCGTGGCTCCGTCATCCGCATCGAAGTCGACAGCGAGATGCCGCTCGCGCTGCGTCAGTTCGTGGTTCATGAACTCGCCGTCGCCGACAACCGTGTCGCGGTGCTTCCCGGCCTGCTGGCGCTCAACACGATTTCCGAAATCACCAAGGCGCCGCGCGACGACCTGCGTTTCGAGCCCTACAACGCCCGTTTCCCTGAGCGTGTTCGCGAACATGCCGGCGACTGCCTGGCCGCGATCCGCGAAAAGGACATGATCGTCCACCACCCCTATGAGAGCTTCGATGTGGTGGTGCAGTTCCTGTTGCAGGCCGCCCGCGATCCGGATGTGCTGGCCATCAAGCAGACGCTCTACCGCACCTCGAACGATAGCCCGATCGTCCGCGCTCTGATCGACGCGGCCGAAGCCGGCAAATCGGTGACGGCGCTCGTCGAACTCAAGGCCCGCTTCGACGAAGAGGCAAACATCCGCTGGGCGCGCGATCTGGAGCGCGCAGGCGTTCAGGTCGTCTTCGGCTTCATCGAACTCAAGACCCATGCCAAGATGTCGATGGTGGTGCGCCGCGAGGACGGCAAGCTCCGGACATACTGCCATCTCGGCACCGGCAACTATCATCCGGTGACGGCGAAGATCTACACGGACCTGTCCTTCTTCACCTGCAATCCGAAGATTGCCCATGACATGGCGAATGTATTCAACTTCATCACCGGTTATGGCGAACCGGAAGAGGGCATGAAGCTCGCCGTCTCGCCCTACACGCTGCGCCCGCGCATCCTCAAGCACATCCACGAGGAGATCGCGCATGCCAAGGCCGGTCGCCCGGCGCAGATCTGGATGAAGATGAACTCGCTCGTCGACCCCGAGATCATCGATGCGCTCTATGCTGCAAGCCAGGCCGGCGTCGAGATCGACCTTGTTATCCGCGGCATCTGCTGCCTTCGCCCGCGTGTGGCAGGCCTCTCCGAGAATATCCGCGTCAAGTCGATCGTCGGGCGCTTCCTCGAGCACAGCCGCATCTTCTGCTTCGGCAACGGCCATCGTCTGCCGTCGGAAAAGGCGCTCGTCTATATCGGCTCGGCCGACATGATGCCGCGCAATCTCGACCGCCGCGTCGAGACCCTGGTGCCACTCATTAACCCCACGGTGCATGAGCAGGTGCTGTCCCAGATCATGCTGGGCAACCTGATTGACAACCAGCAGAGCTACGAGATATTGGCCGACGGCACGTCTCGCCGCATTGAAGTGCGGCAGGGTGAGGAACCTTTCAACGCGCAGCAGTATTTCATGACCAATCCGAGCCTGTCGGGCCGCGGGGAAGCACTGAAATCGAGCGCACCGAAACTGATTGCCGGCCTGATTTCCGGCAGGAAAAGATAACACTGGTACCTCATGGTAAGATCTGAAGCGCAGGGGCGTCTTCCCGGTATCGCCCCTGTCTCCGTTGTCGACATTGGCTCAAACTCGATCCGTCTGGTGATCTATGAGGGCCTTGCCCGCGCGCCGACGGTTCTCTTCAACGAGAAGGTCCTGTGCGGCCTCGGCAAGGGCGTGGCGACGACCGGCCGCATGGACGAGGATGGTGTCGAGCGGGCGCTCGCAGCACTCTGCCGCTTCCGCGCGCTGTCCAACCAGGCCCAGGCGACCCGCATGTATGTGCTGGCGACTGCGGCGGCCCGCGAGGCGTCGAACGGTCCGGATTTCATCGCCCGCGCCGAGGAAATCCTCGGCCAGGAGATCCTCGTCCTGACAGGCGAGGAAGAGGCGAAATACTCAGCGCTTGGCGTCGTCAGCGGTTTCCACGATGCAGACGGCATCGCGGGTGACCTCGGCGGCGGATCGCTCGAACTCATCGATATCAAGGGCAAGGGCTTCGGCAAGGGGATTACCTTGCCGCTCGGCGGCCTGCGCCTGTCGGAAACCGTCGAGGGCTCTCTGCCGAAGGCGCGGACCTTTGCCAGGAAGCTGATCGGCGATGCCAGCCTTCTGAAGAAGGGGCAGGGCCGCACCTTCTATGCGGTCGGTGGCACCTGGCGCAACATCGCCAAGCTGCACATGGAAATCCGCAAATATCCGCTGCACATGATGCAGGGCTACGAGCTTCCCTATGACGAGATCGCCTTCTTCCTCGAGGAGATCATCTCGGGCGCCAACAGCCGCGATCCGGCCTGGTCGACGATCTCCAAGAGCCGTCGCAACCTGATCCCCTTCGGCGCGATCGCCATGCGCGAGGTGATCGAGACCATGCAGCCGAAGAGCGTCTGCTTCTCGGCGCAAGGGGTGCGCGAAGGCTATCTCTATTCACTGTTGCTGGAAGAGGAACAGGCGCTTGATCCGCTGATCGAGGCTGCCGACGAACTCGCGATCCTGCGTGCCCGCTCGCCCGAACATGCCCGCGAACTCGCGGACTGGACGGGCCAGATGATGCCCTTCTTCGATATCGAGGAAACGGAAGAGGAAAGCCGCTACCGCCAGGCCGCATGCCTGCTCGCCGATATCAGCTGGCGCGCGCATCCCGACTATCGCGGGCTGCAGGCGCTCAACGTCATCGCCCACTCCTCCTTTGTCGGCATCACTCATCCGGGCCGCGCCTTCATTGCGCTCACCAACTACTATCGCTTCGAAGGCCTGCATGACGACGGCCAGACCGGGCCGCTTGCGGCCATCGCGACCGAGCGCCTGCTCGACCGCGCCAAGCTCGTCGGTGGCATGCTGCGCGTCGTCTATCTCTTCTCGGCTTCAATGCCGGGCGTGGTCCACAATCTGAGCTTCCGTCGCTCCGACAATCCTGAACTCGATCTCGAATTCGTCGTGCCGAAGTCCTATCAGGACTTTGCCGGCGAGCGGCTCGACGGGCGCCTGATGCAGCTGTCGAAGCTGACGGGCAAGCGGCTGGCCTTCGTCTTCGAATAGGGGCGCAAGCGCACTCCTATCCATCCATCTCTCGCTTGAGCGCTGTGATCGCGATGGCGATTGCCCGCGTCTGAGGGACGGGCTACAAATCTCCAAGATTTGCAGCCTTGATTGGAGAGGGTGTCATGGCGGTCAGCAGTAATCCCAAGCAAGGACCGCTCCCCGCAGCGATCCGCAAAACGATGCTGGCATTGGTGCTGGCCACATCGCCGTTGATCTTCCTTGTGCCTCACGTCAACGCCGAAGAGGCGCGCAAATGGATGGGGGAGACGCAAGAGGGTGGCGCCGTGCTTCTCTACGGCATGCCACAGACCGATGATGTGCCGGTGAGCTTCCGCTGTGAACTGCCGGCCCGCGATTTTATCATGACGCTTTCGCTGGATCCGGATTTCGAACCGAAGAGCGGCACGATCAAACTGACGGTGACCGCGCCGCCTGCCTCCGATCAATTGGTCGTCGATGCGGACATCCAGTTTCTCGAGGAGATGGAACTGACATTCCTCGAAGCGCGCCCAGCCTTCGATGCCGCCATCGCCCGGATGCTCAAGCAGGGAACCGAGCTGAAGTTCACAATAGGCGAGAAGACCTTTGCTTATCCGCTGACCGGGGCGGCTGAAGCCATGCGACCAGTTGAGGCGGCCTGCGCCAAGCCGACCTGATGCTCACACGCACCCAGCCTCGATAAAAAAGGCGCAGGATCCTGAGACCCTGCGCCTTTCTCTTTGATGGTCCCGGCCAAACACCTTTCGTTACCCGACCGGGAGATCTTGAGGTCGCTTACTTCGCGGCGAGGAAATCGCCGACTTCGAGCAGAACGAACTCGTTGTCATCGGCCTTGTCGAGCGCACGACCGGCCGAGAAGGGCAGGTTGTTGTCGTTGCCGACGATGATGTGGGTCGGATCGACCACGTCGACATTCTCGATGGTGACGAAAGGCATGTCGTAAAAGCCTTCGCCGCCGCCCTGGCGCTTCTTGTTGTCCGGGTCTTCGATCTTCATCAGATCGATATAGCCGATCTTGCGCACGGCCTTGCCGGCATTCTCGGCCGTCATCTCGATCTTGTAGATGCGCTTGTGCTTGGCCGGAACGGCGAAGCAGTCGGCAGCCGGTGCCTTCGGATCGGCACAGGCCTTTTCAACCACACCCGCACCATTGTCACGCTCGATGACCAGCGCGGTCGTGTCGTCGATCATGTTGAAATCACCGATCGCCTCGCCACCTTCGGACAGCGGGTAGAGCCAGGTCTTGCCGGTCCAGGCCTTGGTGGCGGCATCGAGTTCGATGATGCGCAGCGCCGTCAGGCCATCGGCCTTTTCGACGGAACCGTCTTCCATGTAGAGCGGGCCTTCGAGCAGACCATAGAGCTTCGAGCCATCCTTCGACATGGCAAGACCCTCATAACCGCCGGAGCGCTTGAGGTTGAAGGCAGGCATCTTGGCTGCCGGATTGGCGGGAACGACAAGCGTCGGATTGTCGGGCGACTTAACGTCGATCTCGCCAGCCTTGGTGGCGATGACGTCGGTCAGCGCGCCCTCGGTCGAGAACTTCAGCATGTAGGGACCGAGTTCTTCGCCAACCCAGAAACCGTCAGCCACCGGCTGGATGGATTCGACGTCAAAGTCGGCACCGGTGAGGTAACGCTTGTCCGAGCCTTCCATGACAATCGGGAAGGGGGCCTTCTTGTCGGGATCTGTGAGGAACAGGGTCTTTTCGACCTTAACGGCGCCGGCATCCCAGTCGAAGGTCAGGTGATGCAGCATCAGCATGGCATCACTGGAATTGTTCTTCGAGCCGAAGCCATTGTCGGAAAGGCTCCAGAACGTGCCGTCTTCCATGGCCTTGATGCCGGAGAAGCCCTGCAGCGGCTGGCCGTCGAAGGGAAGCGACAGGCCCGTCAGGCGCACACCGTCCTTGCCGGGCACGCTGCCAAGCGCGTCCGCACGCTTGCGATCTGCGGTCGAGAACTTGCCGGAGGTCTTGAGATAATCGGGCGCATCGGCAGGTGCTGCGATGATCGTGTTCGCCGGCAGGATGGCATGGTTGACGAGCTTGGCCGGGAAGGTCTTCTCCTCGGCCGAGGCCTGGGAGACGAAGAGGATAAAGAGCGCGGCAGAAGTCAAAAGGGATTTGGTCATGGCGTCACCTTGTTGGAAGGGAGGAAACGCCGCTGTCCTTAAGGAGCCTTCATGTCGCACCGATTGCCGTTGGGTGAAGTTTCAATGACGCCACCCGTTACCCACAGGCTAGCCGAACCAAGCGGGCAGATTACCGCGATCTTCACCGGTCACGGCGGCCTCCACACAGGCAGCGAGGCTGCCGAAGCGCATGGTCCGCCCGGTGAGGCCCGGGCCGTAATGGGCATATTTGCCGGAATTAGTCATGATGGTCAGAGCCTCGACCGGAATGATCGGCTCGGTCACCATGCACCAGCAGGTGTCGTTGACGAGGGTAACGCCGAAGTCGGTGAGATCAGCCACATCGCCTGCCGCTTCCGCCTTTGCCATCTCGGCGCGTCCGCATGTGATGACAAGGGGCACGTTCGCGTGCCGCGTCTTCCCGCGACAGAGCAGGGCAAGCGCTGCCAGTTCGGTGGCCGAAAAATGCGGATTGCCGAGCGAGACCACCTGCACAGGACCGGCATCTGCGCCGTTCAGCTCGCGCCAGGCCCGCTGAAGGTCGTCGTAGGTGAGTGCAATCGTCGGCAGGCCCAGCGCCGCGAAAGCATCGGGGCTCTGCGCCTCCGGCGTGACATCAGCGATGTGGAACATCGGAGCCGCCGAGGTGGTGGCGAACGCTGCCCCGAAGGCCTTCAGCGAGTCTGTGTCGGGCCGATGCTCGGACACCCCTTCGACCAGCGGAATGGCATCCGGCGAAACGGTCCCGATCAGATAACCGAGAAGTGGCCAGAGGCTGTCATCGACGTCCTCGAGCGGTGGCACGGTAACCCGGACCTGCGGCGCGCGCTCCTCCGGCAGATGACAGCCCGCCTTGGGGGCTCGTCCCGTCAGCGCGATCGCGATGTCGAGATAGTCAGGATATTTCATCGTCCGTGCGCCAAGCACGCTGTTGGCATAGACGACGGCATTCGATTCCGCCCAGACGATCTGTTCGTCCCGCGCGGGGCGGTCGTCGAGCAGATAGGGTGCACAGGTAAATGTCGGTTGCGCGCCCATGGCCACATAGGCATCGGCCACGGCCGCTGCCGGGCGCCCGAGATCCTCAGCGACACCCTGCGCCCGCCAGCGGCGGTGATCGACTGAAATCGCATTCAGCGTCGTGGGCACCACAACGCGACCGCCGAGATCGCGCAGCTTTTCGGCAAAGGCGAGGCCACCTGGACCGGTATAGATGCAACCGTCGATATGGGCGCGCGTGATGTCGATGAGTTCCGTCGCGCCTTCAAGCGCCGCCATCCTGAGCACCATTCGCATGGCAACGGCAGCCGCTTCACCCCGCTCGCCCGCGAGAATGGCCCTGTCCGCATCCGTGAGCGTGATGTCCGAGCCAATGCCTGCGACGGCATTGCCGATCCGGACACGCTTGGCTGTCTTCAGCCCGGCAAAGGCCTGCCTGCCGACCGCAATCACTGGAATAGATCGCCCGAATACCTCTTCGGCGACGATGACGCCGAGCGTGATGATCGCCTCGGGATGTTCGAGCACGATTGCAGCAGGGCCCTTTCCGTTGAGGATCAGTTCGAGGATCACGCCGCTGCCGGTACAGGAGCCTCGGCTTGTCGGCAGTGCCAGTACGCGGCCGGTCAATCGTTCGCCGCTCAACGGGTGATGCCGGTCGATGATCTCGCCGGTCACGGCGTCCGCACCGCCCCAGAAGCTGAGCGCGGTGTCGGTGAACAGCACTTCGCCCTCGGCGGAGCCTGACACGAGCACGCGGCCCGTGATGTCGACGGTGTCATGGAGGCTGCTCATCATTCCGTCTCCGTCAGCGCCAGCACGGCGAAACTCGCCAGCCAATGTTCACCCATGTAGTCGCCAGCCACATGCGCGATCCCGGCTTCGAGATGCCCATCCGCGGCCGCGAGCATCACACCGCGGCGCGGGTCCGTGTCGGGGAGGGTGCCCGCCAGAGAGGACCAGCACCAGGCGCGACTGAGGCTCAGGCCATCGAGATGGGCGATCTTGCCATCCGAGCGGTCGGAGACGGAGGCAGGTGCAAACAGCGTGCGCGGCTGGCCGGCTGCGATATCAGGCAGGAAGCTGTCGAACCAGCGGGCGAAATCGGTTGCCGGCAGAAGCCGGCGCATGCATTCCGCCTCGATCAGCGCTGGTGACAGGAAGTCGTCGCCCGAGGGCTCGCCCCAGGCGGGGCAGGCGGTATCAGTGCCGTACCAGCGCATAGCCGTGGCCCGCAGCAGGTCGAAGAAGGTGTCGTCGCCGACGGTGTCGGCGAAGTCCGCAGCAAGCCTGAGCGCAAAGGCGGTGTTGTAATGCGTGCCTGTTCGCACCGGATAGGTGGCAAGCGGCAGAAAGTCGCGAAAACGCTGGACGATGCGCTCCGTCAGCGGCGACAGCGCAGCCCCCCAGACAGGGTCCTCGTGGCCGTGCAATTCGGCAGCCAGCTTCAGCAACCAGCCCCAGCCATAGGGTCGCTCGTAGCCGCGCGCCATCGGTCGGTCAAAATAGGCGCATTCGCCGGCGATCTTGTCGGGAACCAGCATCGTGCCGAAGAGATCGCGGATCGCCGGCGCCTCCGGCATCTCGGGATGGAGGCGCAAAAGCCGCGCCAGCATCCAGTAGCCATGCACGCAGGAATGCCAATCGTAGCTGCCGTAGAAGACCGGATGAAGCTTGGATGGCGTCTTCGCATCCTCAGGCCCTTCGAGCCCGTGCAGGATATGATTGGGATATTCGCGGGTGACATGGCCGAGCGCGATCGTCGCGAAGCGGGAGGCAAGCTCGGATGTCAGCCGCGTGGTCATCCCTTATTCCCCAGTTCCAGCCGGTCGCCCCAGTCGGCCCGGCGGATCTCCTTGAAGGCGTCACCATCGCGTTTGCTGAGCGTCAGCTCGGTGGCCGTGCCATCGGTCCGACAGAGCTTGACCCGCCCGACACCGCCATTGACGCGCGGTGGAGACAACACCCTGTCGCCGACGAGGGCAACAGGCTCGCGCGAGGCGGCGATGAAGATGTACTTCTCGTCCTCCCACGGCACCTCGGCGCCCTTGGCCAGACGATGCACCCGGGAGCGCGCCACGCGCCTTGAGAAGTGGCACCAGTCCGGTGCCACGATCGGACAGTTTTCCGCATGCATGCAGGGCGCCACGAGATGCGCCCCAAGGGATCGCAGTCTGTCACGGACGGCGAGAATGCGCTGCCATCCGGCCGGTGTGCCCGGCTCGATGACAACGAGCATGCCTTTGGTGAGTGTCCAGAGTTTTTCCGTGACGGTTCCGATGGTTGCCGGTGGCAGTTCGTCCAGAACATAGGCGAGCGTTACGAGATCGGCTGGCCCAAGCGCCGGGATCTTGGCTGTGACGTCACCCGCCTGCCAGCGGCTCTTGACGCTGCCAGAAGCGGCGAGCTTTTCGCCAACGCTGCGGATCGCGCTGCTCGCTTCCACCATCTCGGCAGATGTCAGGCTGGCCCAGGTATCGGCTGCTGCCCAGAGTGCTGTGCCGGGGCCGCAGCCGAGATCGATCAGGGTCTCCGGCTGGAAATCCGGTGCCGCATCCTCGACCATGGCCAGTGCCGCGCGAACCGCCGCAAACGTGGCGGGCATACGGGTCGCAAGGTAAGCCTTGGCGGCCAGCGCATCATCGATATGAAACCGCCCGTCGCGCACTTCGCGGCGATAGCGATCCGAAAGAATGGCGCTGGCCTTCGCGAGCCGCTCCAGCGGTTCGCCCTGGAGCATCTGGTCGACAGCGGAGCGGAGCGGGGCGGGAAGTTCCATGGGGGTCCTCAGCCGCGCCGCGCCGCCCATTCGGGGCGGAGAATGGACATCAGGAGGAAATCTGAGCGGCTGCCGTCGGGCAGGAGCGCTGCCTCGCGCAACACGCCTTCCTGGATGAAGCCGATTTTACGGTAGACGGCCTGTGCCCGGAGATTGCCGCTCACAACGTCGAGCCAGAGGCGATGGGCATTGGTTTCGAGAAAGGCAAAGTCGACGGCGCCGGCCAGCAGTGACGTACCCACGCCCTTTTCCGGGCTCGAAACCGCGATGCGCTTGACGCAGGCATTGCCGTCGCGCCGGTTCAGATCCATCAGGATGACGAAGCCCAGCGCTGAACCGTCGGTATCCTCGCCGATCAGGTACGCAAACGAGGAGCTCGCGATCTGCGCCATGTGCTCGTCAACGCCATAGCGTCCGATGAACTGGTCATAGCCCGGCTTGCGCTCGGTCTCCATGATGAACGGGATATCGGCCTCCGTTGCACGGCGCAGGGAAAGCGCCGTCACGGATCAGAACTCCACCGCTTCGACGCGCTTGTCGACGAAGCGCAGGCCGACGCCGCCGGAGATCAGCTTGAGTGCGAGGTCGCCGAACAGCTCCTTGCGCCAGCCCTGAAGTGCTGCCACCTGGGCCTTTTCGCCTTCGGCCGCGATCTTTTCCAGATCGTCGCTATTGGCGATTACCTTGGAGGCGACACCATGCTTTTCCGAGGTGAGGCGCAGCAGAACCTTGAGCAGCTCGACGGCTGACTGGGTGCCCTCAGGCGCATGGGAGTGGCGCTCCAGATGCGGCATCTCCGACTTCGGAAGTGCGAGCGCCGTATTGACCTGTTCAAGGATGGCAGCGCCCGAGCTGGACCGTTCCCAGCCCTTGGGGATGGTGCGCAGGCGCCCAAGCGCTTCCACGTCCTTCGGCTGCTGCTGGGCAATTTCGTAGATCGCATCGTCTTTCAAGACGCGCGAGCGTGGCACGTTGCGGGCGCGAGCCTCGCGCTCACGCCAGGCCGCGACATATTGCATGACGGCAAGTTCGGT
Organism: Allorhizobium sp.; assembly: GCA_051861045.1. Taxonomy (GTDB): domain Bacteria; phylum Pseudomonadota; class Alphaproteobacteria; order Rhizobiales; family Rhizobiaceae; genus Allorhizobium. Next base: position 199,573 of record JBHYDI010000004.1, on the reverse strand, counting down.
CGGCTTGCGTAGCCGCATCTTCAGCCGCTGCCAGGCCTGTTCCGGCGGCAGATCATAGGTCTCGCGGGATTCGAGGATCGCCATTTCCTCGGTCAGCCATTCCGCCCGGCCTTCGGCGTCCAGCTGGCCCTTCAGCTTCAGATAGACGTCGCGCAGATGAGTGACATCGGCGAGCGCATAATCGAGCTGCTTCTCGGACAAGGGACGGCGGCTCCAGTCGGTGAAGCGCGAGGTCTTGTCGATATGGACGTTCTTCACCTTCTGTACGAGCTGGTCATAGGAGACCGAGTCGCCGAAGCCGCAGACCATCGCCGCAACCTGGGTGTCGAAGATCGGATGCGGGATGAGATCGCCGAGATGGAAGATGATTTCGATGTCCTGGCGGGCCGCATGGAAGACCTTCACGACGGCGGAATTGGCCATCAGCTCGAAGAAGGGCTTGAGGTCCAGGCCCTTGGCCATCGGGTCGACGATGTATTCATGTTCCGGGCTCGCCATCTGGATGAGGCAGAGTTCCGGCCAGAAGGTCGTTTCGCGGAGAAATTCCGTGTCGATCGTGATGAAATCGGATTGAGCGAGGAGGCGGCAGGCCTCTTCGAGCGCGGCAGTGGTATCGATCATTTCGGCTCGGTCATGGAAACTAAAGGATCAACCTTAGTTTCCCTTCTGGCCTTCCTTGTCAATATGAACGACCGGGAAACGGGGGCTGTAAGCCCTCTTCACAGGGTGAAGTCCCTTAATCGTCGGCGGAAAGACCCCTCAGCGCCGCAATATTCTGGCTGTGGACTGCCTCATAGGGCGCGAAATAGGTCAGGCTTCCGGCGCTCAGTTCCGGTGCGATGAAGCTTTGAAGGCTCTCGGTCTCAAGCTCCGGATCGTCGAGACGGGCAAGCAGTCGCGTCAGATAATCGCGTGTGGCCGTAACCAGCGACGGTGGATAGCCACCGGATGCGATCACCTGCTCGTCGCCGTGATTGGGAAGAATGCGTCCGAACTCAAGCTCGGACAGCCGGTCGAGTTCGGCGATATGCCGCGCCGTATTTTTGGGCTCGGAGATATAGGTGACGGTGTCTTCGAGCGTGTCGCCTGCCAGCAGCAAGCCCAGATGCGGCAGAACGAGAATGGTGCCGTCGGCGCTGTGAATGTCGAACTGCATCAGCTTCACCGTGATGTCGCCGACTTCAAACACCATCTCGCCGTCAAAGGTCTCGGTCGGCATGACGACCGGATTGATCGGCGGGTCCTTGGCGACAAGCACCTTGCGCTTCTCGATCAGCGTGTCCCGCGTCAGCTTGTTTGACAGGATCGGGCAGTCGATGAAGCCCGCATTCCCCGCGACATGGTCGGTATGCCAGTGGCTGAGCACGACCCGGATGCTGGTGACGCCGAGGCTGGAGAGATGGCTGCGGATGGCGCGCGCATGATCGAAGGAGATATGCGTGTCATAGACCAGCGCCTCGCGCCCCGAGACGATCGCATAGCTCGCAACACCCAGGCTGTAAGCGCCGTCGTCGAGCCAGTTCGGCTTGTTGGAATGCAGACGTTTGCCGAGGATGCGTCCGTCGTAGTAGGCAAACAGCCCCGGATAGGGCTCGTGGATCCGCATCGTCTCGGCAAGGCTCATGTCAAGTCACTCGGAAATAGCCGGTCATGCCGGTCTTCTGGTGTTCGATGATGTGGCAGTGGAAGACCCAATCGCCCGGGTTGTCGGCCACCAGTGCAAGCTGGACTTTTTCATCCGGCAGCACAAGGTAGGTATCCGAGACGAGCGACTGGACCTCTCGCTTGTTCGAAGAGATGGCCTTGAAGTTCATGCCATGCAAATGGATCGGGTGCGCATGCGGGGTGACGTTCTCGACATTGAGCAGATAGGTTTGGCCCAACTTCAGCTCGGCGATCGGTGCGGTTGGATCTGGCGTGTCGCCCGGATAGGGCACCTTGTTGATCGCCCAGAAAGAATAGCCGAGCGTCCCGCAGATCGAATCGCGGGCAGCACTTTCGGCAGTAGCGCTGAGAAGCAGCGGGATTTCGGTAGCGTTGGAAAGATCGGCGTCCACGCCCGCGTTTTTCGCAAGCGGCCCGAGATCGCCGAGATTGCGTTTGAGCGATGAACCGACGGCCCTGAACCGCGCCACCACCTTCGCCGTCGAGGGCCTCACATCCTCCAGCACCATCTCCGCACCTTCGCTGTCGGCGACACGAATGGCGAGATCCAGTCGCTGCCCCGGCGAGACGACGGCCATGTCGAGCGCCATGCGCTCCGGCACCGGATGCCCGTCGATCGCGATGATCTGCGCCTCGGCGCCTGCGAGCTTGAGATTGTAGATCCGCGTTACGTCGGCCGCGAGGATGCGGACACGCACGAGGCCGCCGGCCGGAACGTCATAACGCGGCTCAGGTTGCCAGTTGGCAGTGCGCAGCGTCCCGAACGTGCCGGTCTTCGCAGCATCGCGCGGCTTGAACTGCTCGATGAACTGGCTGTCGCCGCCGAGCCGGAAATCCCGGAGATTCAGCACCACCTCGCCATCGAAGACAGGATCCCTGTCATCTTCGACCACCAGCACACCGGCAAGCCCACGCCCCATCTGCGTCAGCGTGTTGCAATGCGGGTGATACCAGAAGGTGCCCGCATCCGGCGGCGAGAAAGCGTAGTCGAAGCGGTCGCCGGGATAGACGTAAGGCTGGGTGACGAAAGGTACGCCGTCCTGATCGTTCGGCAGACGGATGCCATGCCAGTGGATGGTGGTCGGCTCGTCCAGCCGGTTGATCAGCTGCGCCTTGAAGGCTTCCCCGCGTTTGGCACGCAGGATCGGCGGGGAGGGATCTGTGGAGGTCTGTCCACCGAGCGCATAGCGCATCACCCCACGCGTCGCCTGCTTGCCGTCGAGAGGCACATCGCCGGTGAGCGCCTCGATTTCGATCGGGTCTGTGGCAGCCAGCGCCTGGCCGAGACGCGGCATCACGGCAAGACCCGCGCCATAGGCGCCGAGCACAGCTGCGGATTTGAGAAGGGTGCGGCGGGAAACAAAGGTCACGGTCGGAACTCTCGCTGATCGTCCCGTTTTTAAAGTTGAGACGGCTGATCAGCAATAGCGCTGGGGCGCCATGCTGTCGCAGGTCTGACAATCATCATCTCAGCCGCCATCCTTCTCGTTAGGCGGCGTGGCGAGTTTGCTGAAAAAGGCCGAGGTGCGCAGCAGGCTGCGGAACCGCATGCGCCGCTTTTCCGTCGGCACCGCATCGCGCGCCCGGATGCGCGCCAGCGTATAGGCGACGAAGAAAGTCAGCACCACGATGGTATAGGCGAAGAGCGCATGCGGCCCGAAGGCATCCATCAGGAAGGAGGCAATCAGCGGGCCAACAACCGCGCCGATCGACCAGAAAAACAGCGTTCCGGCCGAGACCAGCGCATGCTGGCCCGGTGCCGCATGGTCATTGGCATGGGCCGAGCAGAGCGAATAAAGGGGGAGGGCAAAGGCGCCGAAGGCGAAGATGCCGATGAAGTTTGCGAGTTCCCCATCGCCTGCGAGGAAGGCGAGGTAGAGCGAAGCAAGCAGTGCCCCGATCGTCGAGACGAGGATGATGACGCGGCGGTCCAGTTTGTCGGAGTAATGGCCGAGAGGATATTGCAGCACGATGCCGGCGAAGATGCCGATGCTCATGAAGGTGGCGATCGAGGTCACCGACATGCCGATCCCGTCGGCATAGATCGGCCCGAGCGAGCGGAAACTCGAATTGGTGAGCCCGATGACGATGCAGCCGACGGTCGCGAGCGGCGAGACCGACCACAAAACCTTGATGTCGAATTTGACGTCCTTCGGCGGCGCGGGGCTCGACTTGTCGGCAAACGAGATCGGCACCAGCGAAAGCGACAGCGCCATGGCGATGATGGCAAAGAGATCGATGCCGGAGACCCCAAAGAGCGGGATCATGTACTGCGCCGCCGTCACCGAACCGAGATCGACAAAGCGGTAGACGGAGAGCGTACGCGCTCGGGTCGCATTGGTAACGCGGGCATTGAGCCAGCTTTCGACGACCGCGAAGAGGCCAGCAAAGCAGACACCCTGCACGAGACGCATCAGGAACCAGGAGATCGGGTCGATCACCAGCACCATCATGATCGAGGCCGCGGATGCGATGGCCGCGAGCGCCGAGAAGGCTCTGATGTGCCCGATCGCCCGCATGATCTTGGTGATGTAGACGCAGCCGAACACGAAGCCGATGAAATAGCCCGCACCGACCATGCCGATGACGGAGGTGCTGAAGCCCTCCTCGATGCCGCGCAGCGCGATGAAAGTACCCTGCAATCCGTTGCCGCCGATCAGGATGCCGGCGGTGATCAGAAGCGGGATGAGGGGGCGAATGTCGTGCATGTGAGGGCCTGCGGGCCGCGGCGAGGGCGAGTGATTTTTGAGTCGGTGCCGTGGCAGGCCCGAATTCCTAAACCTGTTCGGCGGATGGCGACAGGCCAAAATCCAAGCCTGCCGCCACGCGCCCAGATTTAACCGTCAGAGGAAGGGCCGTCCCTGGACGGCCTGAACGAAGGTGCCGATGACCACGGCGATGGAAATGACGGCGCTGAGCGCGATGCCGGGTTTGGCGAAGCGGGGCGTGAAGCGGTCGAGGCCAAGGCCCAGGATCGGCAAGGCCTGCATGATATGGGTGGCGAAGAAATGCGGTACGCGCAGATCGCCGCCGGTGCGCGACCAGCCGAACAGCGGCAACCCGCCGACATCCGTCTTGATACCGCCGACCCAATGGCCGGGACCGTCGATCTGGCCGCCTCCCAGCGCAAAGGCGGTGATCAGCGTCGCCACGCTGCCGAGCACCAGACCCCAGCCACCGCCGAGCCTCAAGCCGGCAGGCGAGCCGGCGCTGGGTCGGCGCAGGATATAGACCCCGATAACCAGGCTCGACAGCACGAGCAGCGCCGCCCCCACACCCATCAGGCTATAGGCCATCGCCTCGAAAGCTGTGCTGTCATTGAAATGCGACGCCCGGCCTCGGGCGGCCTGCAGGGTGATGTAGAAGACCTCGCCGTTCGCCGTGATCGCCGCCATCAGGCTCGCCAGGAAAACGCCGAGCCCGGCCCGCGTCCGCGCCTCGATCAACGGCAGGAGCAGGATGAGCGTCATAAGCATCAGGGTGAGCGACGTCTGGAACTTCAGCGGCTTGCTCCAGACGCTGATACCGTTGATCAGCCGTTCGTCGAGGCCAAGCGCAATCAGGCTCGGGAAGGCCAGCGCCACCGACAGCCCGATCCCGACGATCAGCACACGGCGAGTTCTTTGTTCGGCAGCAGCGAGATCCGGAGATGGCGCGAGCGCAAGACTGTCGTTGAAGAGCATGGTCATCGGTCAGGCCTTTCGGGGCTCAAGCGCGGTTTCGGTCGCGCGGGTGAGGTAAAAGAGGAGAAGACCCAGCGGGCCGAACATGAAGGTCGCCACCAGCATCGGCGCCTGCAGCAGGCGATTGTAGCCGCGCTTGTCCGCCTCGACGGCAATCCAGGTGCCGATGAAGAGATCGAAGGCGAGGTAATGCACCCAGCCGGCGACGAGAACCGGATCGCTCATGAAGAGGGCTCTCACCTCGGCAATCGAGCCGAACCCGCCGCCCTCGACGCGGAAGAAGTAGACGAGGATGAGCACCGCATAGGTGAGCGACAGCGCCCCGATCAGACCGAAACGGATGAAGGCGATGAGGGCGGGCCAGCGCGGCGCGAGGATAAGCAACAACCAGCCGGCCATGGCAGTGCTGCTGGTGATCGAAAACACGGTGTCGGGGGACATGGGAGCCTCATCTTGACGGTGACAAGATAAGCATGCGGCATAACTTGGCAATGTCAAGATTGATTTTGACGATCCGGTTTCGAGCGGTTATGAAGGGGCATGGCAAGACAGAAATCCTATCACCATGGCGACCTGCGCCAGGCGCTGATCGGCACCGGGCTCGACCTGCTCGAAGAGCAGGGCCTCGAAGGCCTGACGCTCCGCAAGCTCGCCGCCCGGGTCGGCGTCTCCCATGCCGCCCCCGAACATCATTTCCCGACCCTGCGCCACCTCATGACCGCATTTGCCGTCGAAGGCTTCCGGCTGTTTGCCGCCTCGATGCGGGAGGCCATGGCGGCAGCCCCTGATGATCCGGCGGAGCAGCTACGGGCGGCCTCCCGCGGCTATCTGAACTTTGCCAGGACCCGCCCGCATCTCTTCCGCCTGATGTTCACCGCCAACCGCCTCGACTGGGACGACCCGGCCATCGGCCCGCCCGCCAACGCCGCCCATGCCGTGCTTGAGGAGATCTCGTGGCCGGTGGCAAAGCGCATGAAGCTGGATACGCCGGAGGGCAGGGCGGCTGTCGAGCAACTCGTCTGGTCGCAGATCCACGGCCATGCGCATCTCATGATCGACGGCAAGCTGCCACCGGAAGGCGACGGCGGCACCGGCTGCGAGCCCTTTGCGGCGCCGCTGGATCTGGCGAGCGTGCTGTTGCCGGAGTGAGGCAAGTTCTGCTCTGGGCGCGATCTGCCGAGCAGCGGGCAGCCATCGCTTTGCAGATCAACCTCAGCCCGAATTCGGTGGACGAAGTCCGTCCATCAGAAGATCGAGAATCCGGCTGATCTGATCCCGATCCGGCGAGGTTGTCGCGGCGAATACTGCGCCAGCGAAACCCAGGGTCACGTCGTCTGACTGAAGATCCTGTCGAAGGCGGTGATCCAGAGCGCCGGCCGCCAGAAATCTCGAGATTGTCTCGTTCATGCGAAGCCGGGTCTCGGCGAGCGGCTTCGAGCCTGGCATGAGGGCGATGCGCAGAGCTTCGTGCATGGAGTGTTTAGTGGCGACGAAACTCGCATAGCGATCGAGCCAAAGGCGCATCGCGACAAAACTGTTGTGGCCGCCAAGGAGTTCGTCCGCTTCGCGGTCCAGAGCATCCAGCTCGGCCGAGTAGACGGCCTCGACCAGAGCTTCCTTGGTCGGAAAGTGCCGGTAGAGCGTGCCGATCCCGACGCCGGCCTCCCTGGCAATCGTATCCAGTGGCACCGCTGCCGTGGTCTTCGAAAACAGATCGCGTGCGACTGCAACGAGATGCGCGCGATTCTTCGCGGCGTCAGCACGTTGTCGAATAGGCGTTGACAAGCGGAGGCTCCTCCGTTTAAGGCTCAAGCGGAGGATCCTCCGTTAATTTGCTCTAACACAGGAAGCACGCCCTTGTCACAGGAAAAACAACCCGCGCACCGCGCTGGCTGCTGGCCACTTGGTCGTCACAGTGTCGCCCGCGTGGGCTATGGTGCCATGCAGCTCGAGCGCTCGGTCGGCAGGAAAGAAGACGCGGTGGCCGTCCTGCAACATGCCATCGATCTCGGGGTCAATCACATCGACACCGCAGAATTCTATGGTGGCGGCTTCGTCAATGCGGTGATCGCAGAGGTGCTGAGGGACCATCCCGACCTGCTGGTCGCCACCAAAGTCGGCGCCGATCCGAATCCGGGTGGGCCCATTCCGATCAGGCCGGCGCAACGTCCGGAACAGCTGAGGGCGAGTGTGGAAGCCAATCTCCAGAGCCTGGAGATCGATCAGCTCCCGCTGGTGAACCTCCGGCGGCTCGATGTCAGTCCAACGCTGAAGGCCGAGGGCGATCAGATCGTTGATATAGATGACCAACTGGCGGCCATGATCGCGATGCGCGACGAGGGTCTCATCGGTGCAATCGGCGTGAGCGCGGTCGATTTTGATCGCCTGAAGCGCGCGATACCTGCGGGCATCGTCTGCGTCCAGAATGCCTACAGCCTGGTCAGTCGCCAGTATGAGGCGATGCTCGAGCTGTGTGTCGACCAGGCCATTGCCTGGGTGCCGTTCTTTCCGCTGGGCGGAGCCTATTTTCCCGAATGGCCGAAAGTCACCGACCATCCGACCATTGTCGATGTCGCTTCGCGGATGGCGATCACTCCGTCGCAGGTCGGCCTTGCCTGGCTACTCGCCCACCGGCCGAACATTCTCCTCATTCCAGGGACGGCCAGCAAGGCTCATCTGAGCGAGAACATAGCCGCCGCATCGGTCACTTTCGATGACGAAACGCTTTGCAAGCTAAACGCCGTTGCAGGTTCCGCCACTGGAAAAAAGAATGGAGAGAACGCATGACCGACGTGTCGGACAAGGGAGCGCTGACCGGCAAGGCTGTCGCCTACAAGGCACTCGGTGGTTATGACGTCATCGAGGTCATCAACAAGAGCGTCCGAGCGCCGGGAAACGGCGAGATCACGATCAGGGTCGTTGCCGCAGCGGTCAATCCAACAGACATCCTGTTTCGCGATCCGGGGGTCGGAGAACAGGTGTTTCCCTTCATTCCGGGAATGGAAGCTGCCGGCGTCATTGAATCGGTTGGGACTGGCGTTGTCCACTTGAAGGTCGGGGACCATGTGATGGCAGCCGTCATGCCACGACGACCGGAGGGCGGTGCACAAGCCCGGCATATCGTCGTCCCCGCCACGTCGGTGGTGCTGGCGCCAGCAGGGGTGACGTTGGCTCAAGCTTCCACCTTGCCGATGAACGGATTGACGGCTCTACGTGCGCTGGAACTGGCCGGCCTGCGATCAGGCCAGTTCCTGGCGGTAACGGGCGGAGCCGGCCAGTTGGCGCGCTACACGATAGCAGTCGCAAAACGGCAAGGATTGAAGGTTATTGCCGATGCCAAGGCAGAAGACGCGCAACTCGTGCGCGGATGCGGTGCCGACATCGTCATTGAGCGTAGTGAAGATTTCGCCCGGTCGGTTCGTCGGGAACTGCCAGACGGGGCGAACGCCCTGCTCGATACCGCCGTGCTGGGCGAACGCACTTTTGGTGCGATCTGCGATCGAGGCGTCTACATTCCTGTCCGAGGGTGGGCGGACAAGCCAAGCGAACGGGAGATCGAGGTCAAGCCGGTTTTCGTGTTCCAGGCGCTGGAGCGCACAGACTGGCTGAACTTGCTGCGTGAGATGGCTGCCAATGGTGAAATCGCGCTCAAAGTCGCGGGCGAATTCTCACCGGAGCAGGCCGCCGAGGCTCAGCAGATGCTGTCCAAAACCGGCGTTCGCGGTCGCCCCGTCATCGTCTTCGGCGACTAGAGCGATTCCAGCAAAAGTGCGGAGCGGTTTTGCGTCCGGAGTTTTCGCCGGAAATGCTCTCGGTCTGAGCCCTTCGGCGAAGCCCGGGTCCTCAATGACACTTCGAGACGATTGGACTTGCTTGGTAAGACCATATGTCCGTCTTCGTGGGGTGACGTTCCACGCCCCATGCTGGTCTGCCGAGGGGTGCTCGGCCCTGCTGATTGGTCACCTCTCCGCTCTCCCTCCCAGTACGGATTGCTGAACGGTCCATATATTGTGATCGCGAACCTGATGGCCTGCATCCTGATGGTCGCCATCCCGTTCTGGACGGAGAGGTGTCCAGAGCAAAGCCTGGCCTTCGTGCCGACAACAGCACCTGACCCACAACAAGGGAGCGCCGCTATACGAGTTCTCCGCTGCGGAGCGACAACGGTGATCAGCGGAGCTGGAGGCTCAGGCCGCTCCCGTCTTTCCGCTCCTATTGCATTCAATTCTCCGCAGCCTCTTCTGTCAGACGAGGCCATCCACCTAGCCTGAGATGCAGCCTGGGCCACCGCCAACGCCACGCAGCCTTGACAAATCAGGCGCACCATGCGCTTTTCCGCCCGATTTTCTATCGGTCGCGCGCCTTATCTGATGGTGCCTTTTCGACCGTCACATTCGGGATACCTGATCATGCATCGTTACCGCAGCCACACCTGTGCCGCTCTTCGCAAATCCGACGTCGGTCAGACCGTCCGCCTCTCGGGCTGGGTCCACCGCGTTCGTGACCATGGCGGCGTGCTCTTCATCGACCTGCGCGATCATTACGGCATTACCCAGGTCGTGGCCGATCCGGATAGCCCGGCCTTCAAGCTGGCCGAAACCGTGCGTGGGGAATGGGTCATCCGCATCGATGGCCTCGTCAAGGCCCGTTCGGAAGAGACCACCAACAAGGCCATGGCAACCGGCGAGATCGAACTCTACGCCCAGGAAATCGAGGTTCTCTCGGCTGCCAAGGAACTGCCGCTGCCGGTCTTCGGCGAGCCCGACTATCCGGAAGACGTGCGCCTGAAGTACCGCTTCCTCGATCTGCGCCGCGACACGCTGCACAAGAACATCGTCAAGCGCACGCAGATCATCTCGTCGATGCGCACAGGCATGGCAGCCGCCGGCTTTGCCGAATACTCGACCCCGATCCTGACGGCCTCGTCGCCGGAAGGCGCGCGCGACTTCCTCGTGCCGAGCCGTATCCACGAAGGCAAGTTCTTCGCGCTGCCCCAGGCGCCGCAGCAGTACAAGCAGCTCCTGATGGTCGCCGGTTTCGACCGCTATTTCCAGATCGCACCCTGCTTCCGCGACGAAGACCCGCGCGCCGACCGTCTGCCGGGCGAATTCTACCAGCTCGACGTCGAAATGAGCTTCGTGACCCAGGAAGACATCTGGCAGACGATGGAGCCGATGATGACCTCCGTCTTCGAGCAGTTCGCCGAAGGCAAGCCGGTCACCAAGGAATGGCCGCGCATCCCTTACGACGTGGCGATCCGCAAATATGGCTCCGACAAGCCGGACCTGCGCAACCCGATCGTCATGGAAGGCGTCACCGACCACTTCCGCGATTCCGGCTTCAAGGTCTTCGCCGGCATGATCGCCTCGAACCCGAAGGTCGAGATCTGGGCGATCCCCGCCAAAACAGGTGGTTCGCGCGCATTCTGCGACCGCATGAACGCCTGGGCGCAATCGACCGGTCAGCCGGGCCTCGGCTATATCTTCTGGAAGGAAGAGGACGGCAAGATTGCCGGCTCCGGTCCGCTCGCCAAGAACATCGGCGAAGAGCGCACCGAAGCGATCCGTCAGCAGCTCGGCCTCGAGCCGGGCGATGCGGCCTTCTTCGTCGCAGGCGATCCGGCCAAGTTCTACAAGTTTGCCGGTGAAGCCCGCACCCGCGCTGGCGAGGAACTGAACCTCGTCGACCGCGACCGTTTCGAAATGTGCTGGATCGTCGACTTCCCGTTCTACGAATACAACGAGGAAGAAAAGAAGATCGATTTCGCCCACAACCCCTTCTCGATGCCGCAGGGTGGTCTGGAAGCGCTGGAAAGCCAGGATCCGCTTGATCTCAAGGCCTATCAGTATGACGCGGTCTGCAATGGCTTCGAAATCGCCTCGGGCTCGATCCGTAACCAGTCGCCGGAACTGATGGTCAAGGCCTTCGAAAAGGTCGGCCTGTCCCAGGCGGATGTCGAGGAACGCTTCGGCGGCATGTACCGTGCCTTCCAGTATGGCGCTCCTCCGCATGGCGGCTGTGCCTTCGGCATCGACCGCGTGGTCATGCTGCTCGTCGGCGCGAAGAACCTGCGCGAGATCTCGCTCTTCCCGATGAACCAGCAGGCGCAGGACCTGTTGATGAACGCCCCATCGCCGGCCACCCCGACGCAGCTGCGCGAACTCGCACTGCGCGTCGTGCCGCAGCCGAAGAAGGACTGATCGGGTCTAAAGATCTGAATGGACAAGGCCGGGAGCGATCCCGGCCTTTTTCGTTTCGAGCCCGCTGGATCAGTCGTTCGCCGCTTCGGTCAGAAGTAGCAAAAGCGCGCAATCTGGTCCTGAAAGTTGTGCCATGGTAGAGTACACCACTTCGGCTTTGCTCGGAGAATCCCGGAAGCGCAAAGGACGCCTCATATGCCGACTTGGGAACTGATTATCGGCGGCGTACTAATCGGCACCGCTCTTATCGCGGCTTGCATTTACTGGGCCATGCGGCCCATCCTTCGCGGCACACAATCGCAAATGCCGGATCCGATCGATCGACGAGACACGTTTGAACGAGATCCCAGCTTCTATGGATCAGCAACGCATCATGACGCTGCCGATCATCACTAAGCGACGCAGAGACGCCAGATCGGATGCAATCATGCTGGTTTTTGGGCCTTCAGCAGTTGCCGCAGGGTACAGGGTACAAAAAAAGCCCGGCCGCTTTCGCTACCGGGCCTCGCTCATTCCAGTCCCGACGGATCAGTCGTTCGCCGTCACCTTCAGGCCGATCAGGCCGGGGATGGTTTCCGGCGCGCCCATAGCAGCACCCATGATCATCGGGAAGGCGACCGGGCTTGCGGGGGCTGCTGCAATGGTCAGCGCCTTCGGGTTGTCGATGTAGCTGTTGACCGCGGCCGAGACCTCGTTCTGCAGCGCGCCGAGCTTGGCCTGGGCAAGCAGGATCGGAACCATGCCCTTGACCATCTGCGCCATCTGGGCGCCGTCGGCACCCTGGCTCTTGCCGGCATAGTCGAGGCCGCGCTTGGTGATACCTGCATCTTCGAAGCGAACCTGCGCATCGACCAGCGACAGTTGCTGGACAAGGCCGAGCATGGCGAGACCGGCGGCCTGCTGCGCCTGCTCGTTCTGCGGCTGTGCCTGCATCATGCGGGCCTGTTCCTGCATCTCCTTGACGAGGTCGAGCGTGTAACCGGACATCGAGAAGGCGAGGGAGAGCTTGCCGACATTGGCGAAATCGATCGAGTAGTCCTCGATGTCGATCGTGCCGCTTTCGACTTCCCAGCTGCCGGACATGTTCATGTTGCCGTCGAGGCTGGTGAGGCCGAGCGCCTCGATGGATTCCTTCGCCTTCGGATCTTCGACGGTGCTGAGATCGGCCTTCACGCCGGTCACCGTGCCCTCGAAGGTGATCGTGGTCTCGTCTTCGGACAGGCCCATCGTGCCGACGGCTTCCGCCATCGAGAAGACCGGCTTGCCGTCGACGGTCACTTCCACCGGACCGCTATGGGCCTCCTCGTAGAACATCAGCGAATCGATGCCCTGAGCATTGGCATCGCCGGGGACATAAATGCCGGAAAGGTAGAGATCCTGAACCTTGAAGGTCGACTTCTCTTCCGAGACGTTCACTTCGGGGAATTCGACGCGTTCGATGTAATAGGCGCCGCCTTCTTCCTCGGTGACGCCTTCGAGCGTCAGCTCCTGGAGCACCAGCGGCTTGTCCGTCGGCTCAGCTTCGACACCGAGCTTGAGGCCCTTCAGGATCAAGTTGGATCCATCGACTTCGACGCTGTCGGCGGTGATGTTGGTGCCGCCAGTTGCGAAGGCAGCATTGATCTTCTTGAGCAAATCCTGTCCGTCCAGCGCGAGCGCAGGGCCGGTGAACGCGCAGAGCGCCGCGCCCGCGAGCAGAATTCGGGTGGAACGGTACAAGGTCATGACGAGGTCCTCTGTTGCTGTTGGCCGCATTGAGCGTGCCCAAAAAGGTCGGCGATATTTATAAGGGGGATTGAAAAAACGTCCACCGATTTTCGCCATAGACCGGTGCGGGGGGATTGTGGCGTGATGACGGTCACAGCCCCTTAATCCACAGGCAGAATCCCCGGTTTCCTTGCCGTTCCGGGTCTTCTCCGATAGGGGAGACGCATGGGGACAAATCAGCTTCCGCCCGAAGAGGGTGGCGACAACATTCTTCCGGTCGACCTGAAGGCGGCGCTCGAAGAGCGTTATCTCGCCTATGCCTTGTCGACGATCATGCACCGTGCGCTGCCGGACGTCCGTGACGGACTGAAGCCGGTGCATCGCCGCATCATCCACGCGATGAGCGAAATGGGTATCCGGCCGAACTCGGCCTTCAAGAAATGCGCCCGTATCGTCGGTGACGTCATCGGTAAGTTCCACCCGCATGGTGACCAGTCGGTCTATGATGCGCTGGTGCGCCTCGCGCAGGACTTCTCCCAGCGTTACCCGGTTGTGGACGGGCAGGGGAACTTCGGCAACATCGATGGCGATAGTGCTGCTGCCTATCGTTACACCGAAGCCCGCATGACCGATGTCGCGGCCCTGCTGCTGGAAGGCATCGATCAGGACGCCGTCGATTTTCGCCCGACCTATAACGAGGAAGACGACGAGCCGACGGTTCTGCCGGGTGCCTTCCCGAACCTTCTGGCGAACGGTGCCTCGGGTATCGCGGTTGGCATGGCGACCTCCATTCCGCCGCACAATGCCCATGAGCTCTGCGACGCCGCGCTCTACCTTATCAAGAACCCCGGCGCTTCCGTCGAGGAACTGTTTGCCGATCCTGCGCATCCGGAACGTGGCGGCATCGAAGGCCCCGACTTCCCGACCGGCGGCGTGATCGTCGAAAGCCGCGCCTCGATGCTCGAGACCTACCGCACTGGCCGCGGTGGCTTTCGCGTCCGCGCTAAGTGGGAGATCGAGGACCTGGGCCGTGGCGGCTACCAGATCATCGTCACGCAGATCCCGTTCCAGGTGCAGAAATCGCGCCTGATCGAGAAGATCGCCGAACTGCTGATCGCCCGCCGCCTGCCGCTGCTGGAAGACGTGCGCGACGAGAGCGCCGAGGACATCCGCCTGGTGCTCGTGCCGAAGAGCCGCACGGTCGATGCCACGCTGCTGATGGAATCGCTGTTCAAGCTCACCGAGCTCGAAAGCCGCATTCCGCTCAACATGAACGTTCTCTCGCAGGGCAAGGTCCCCAAGGTCATGGCCCTCAACGAGGTGCTGACCGAGTGGCTCGACCATCGCAAGGACGTACTCGTCCGCCGTTCGAAGTTCCGTCTGGCCGCGATCGACCGCCGCCTCGAAATCCTCGGCGGCCTGCTGATTGCCTATCTCAACCTCGACGAGGTGATCCGCATCATCCGCGAGGAGGACGAGCCAAAGCCTGTCCTGATCGCCAAATGGGATCTGACCGACAACCAGGCCGAAGCCATCCTCAACATGCGCCTGCGCAACCTGCGCAAGCTCGAGGAATTCGAGATCCGCAAGGAGCATGACGCGCTTTCCGCCGAGAAGGCCGAGATCGAATCCCTGCTCGCCTCCACCGACAAGCAGTGGCAGACTGTCGCCTGGGAAATCGGCGAGGTGAAGAAGAAATACGCGAAGGCGACCGAGCTTGGCCGCCGCCGCACCGTCTTCTCCGACGCTCCCGATGCCGATGTCGAAGCCATCCAGCAGGCGATGATCGAAAAGGAGCCGATCACCGTCGTCATCTCCGAAAAGGGCTGGATTCGCGCTCTCAAGGGCCACATCTCCGACACGTCAGCGCTGACCTTCAAGGAAGGCGACGCGCTGAAGGTTGCTTTCCCGGCCCAGACGACGGACAAGATCCTGCTCGTGACGACGGGCGGCAAGGTCTACACGCTCGGCGGTGACAAGCTGCCCGGTGGCCGTGGCCACGGCGAACCGCTGCGCATCATGGTCGACATGGAAAACGACCAGGACGTGCTGACCGCCTTCGTCCACGATTCCAGCCGTAAGCTGATCTTCGTCTCGACCGCCGGCAACGGCTTCATCGTGCCGGAAGGCGAAGTCGTCGCCAACACCCGCAAGGGCAAGCAGGTGATGAATGTCGGCATGCCGGACGAAGCCAAGCTCGTGGTGCCGGTCAGCGGCGACCATATGGCGGTCGTGGGCGAAAACCGCAAATTACTCGTCTTCCCGCTCGCCCAGATCCCGGAAATGACCCGCGGCAAGGGCGTGCGCCTGCAGCGCTACAAGGATGGCGGCATCTCCGACGTGAAGTTCTTCGCGATCGCCGACGGCCTCACCTGGGCCGACAGCGCCGGGCGCACCTTCACCAAGACGAAGGAAGAGCTGGTCGAATGGCAGGGCGATCGCGCCTCGGCCGGACGTCTTGTGCCGAAGGGCTTCCCGCGCAGCGGCAAGTTCTCGGGCTGAGCCACACCCAGATCCGAAGTTTATAGAGCCGGCCGCATCTGCGGCCGGCTTTTTCATGTCAGCCCTGCTGCCAGATCGCCCAGAGCCCCATCAGCGTTGCCGCATTGCCGAGGATGAAATGCGAAATGATCGGTCCGGCGAGATTGCGGTATTTCAGGAACAGCCAGCCCCAGACGATGCCGGTCAACAGAGCGACCACCGCAAGCGATGACGAGTAGTGCAGGTGGAGCGTCGAGAACACCAGGGATGAGATGACGATTGCCGCCATGGGCCGCGTCTTGCCCGGCATCAGGCTCGCGATCGAGGTGAGGAAGACGCCGCGGCAGATCCACTCCTGCAAGGCTGCGATCAGAATGTAGGTGTAGACGCTGAGCGAGATGAGCTGCGGGTCGAGGAGGGGCGTCCCCTCAAGCTCCGGGTAGAGCCGGGTGCGGAAATAGGCCATGGCCGCGAGCGCCGGAATGCTGATCAACAGTCCCATCCCGATCGACCGCCACAGATTGCCCATCCGGATGCCCATGTCGTGCCTTGTCAGGCCGCAGCGCACGGTGAGCCCCCAGAGGATGAAGCCGCCCCAGAGCTCCATGGTGCGGGAAGTCCAGAAGATCATTTGTTCCTGGTGGGTTTCGCGAAGGCCGCCGAGGATGAGGCCATTCACCAGGGCATAGACATTGACCATCAGCACGATGGTGACGAACATGAAGGCGAGCGCGTGATAGCGCCGGTCCGCCTCTTCCAGCGCCACGAACTGTTGCCTGAGCTTGCCATAGCTCTGGGAAAGCTGGGCATAGATCTTGCGGAAGAAGAGGGTGGCCAGTTCCGGCCGGTCGCTCAGGAATTCGCGGTAGTCAGAGCGGTCGATCTTCCAGCCCGTAAGCGGTGTCAGCGCCCGGGCAGAGGCGCTGCGTGGATCGCCACTGATCATGCCGAGTTCGCCGATCAGGGCACCTTCGCCGGAGACGGCGAGCACCGTCCCGCTTTGCTCGTCATAGACTTCCACCTCGCCCGTACCGATCAGGATCGCGAAATCGCTCTCGTCGCCCTTGCGGAAAATGACTGCGTTTGCGGCGTAGTGCACGGCTTCGACATGGCGGCGGAAATCGTCAAGATAGTCGTCGCTCACCCGGATGGTGGTGTGCTTGAGAAGCGTTTGAGAAAAGTCCTGGCTGCCCGCCAGACCTGGCGCGTCGACCGTGCTCATGCGTGTATCCGATCCTTTGAATGCGGGCGGATACTACTGATTTCGTTTGAAGATCGCAGATGCGGCAATCGGCCAAATCTGGGGCCGATTACCAGAGTTTGAAGTCAGCGGACGGCGATGCTCGCGAGCCGTGGGAAAGCCTTGATCTTGACCTCGTCGATCGGCACGGGGCGGCCGAGATAATAGCCCTGGCCAAGCTCGATGCCGAGTTCGTGCATCAGCTCGACATGGTCGGCGGTTTCCAGGCCTTCGATCAGGATCTTCAAGCCGCGGTTGCGGATCAGCCGGATGATGTCTTCCAGCATGGCGCGTCCGGCAGGGCGGCGGGCGTCCTGCAGGAAGGAGCGGTCGATCTTGACCGTGTCGAAGGGGAAGAGGCGAAGCCAGGAGAGACCGGCAAAGCCTGTGCCGAAGTCGTCGAGCCAGATCCGGATCCCGAGCGCCTGCAGGTCGGTGATGCAGCGGATGACATCCGACTGCCCCTCCATGTCGATGCCTTCGGTGATCTCGAAGGCGAGCTGCGAACCGGACACGCCTGTCTCTTCGAGGATCGTCGAGACGGCCAGCGCAAAGCCGCGCGACTTGAGCTGGATGGCCGAGACGTTGACGCTGGCCATGGGAGCGACACCGGTTGCCAGTACTTCCGTGCAGGCGCGGCGGATCGCCCAGAGGCCGAGATCGAGGATTGCGCCGGTGCGCTCGGCGACCGGAATGAACTGCGCCGGCGACAAGGGCGTGCCGTCGATCATCTTCAGACGCATCAGCGATTCCACCGCTTCGACGCGCCCGGTGCGCAGGTTCTGGATCGGCTGATAGACGAGGTGCACGAGATCGTTCTTGATCGCCATGCGCAGCGTCGCGGCGATATTTTCGTTGTCGTCGCTGGTCAGCGGATCATTCGGGTTAAAGAGCCGAATGCAGTTGCGGCCATTCGCCTTGGCGGAATAAAGCGCCCGGTCCGCTTCGTTGATGATGCGCTCCAGCTTGGGGCCGGTCTGAGGGCGTGTATAGGATGCACCGACGCTGACCGTCACGAAAGCCTGGCCGTCGCGGCGTTGGTCGTGAACCAGATGCAGGCCTTCGACAGCACTTCGGATGATCTCGCACAGCGCCATGACCTGATCGCGCCCGGTGACGCGAGACAGTACGATGAACTCTTCGCCGCCATAACGACCG
Source organism: Allorhizobium sp. (assembly GCA_051861045.1). Lineage (GTDB taxonomy): Bacteria > Pseudomonadota > Alphaproteobacteria > Rhizobiales > Rhizobiaceae > Allorhizobium. The sequence continues at coordinate 181,439 of JBHYDI010000004.1, read as the reverse complement.
ACAGAGGCATTGAGCGGTTTCAGCGTGTCGTTGAGCACGCTTGCCACCAGGATCAGGCAGCGATCACCGGCCTGGTGACCGTAGAAATCATTGTACTTCTTGAAGAAGTCGACATCGACGAGGATGGCGGCAAAGGACGTGCCGTTGGTCTGCCAGTCGTTCCAGAAATCCCTCAGACGCTTGTCGACGGCGCGCCGATTTTCGACGCCGGTCAGGTAGTCAGTGTTCGAAAGGCGCTCAAGCGCAACCCCGCGCTTTTCCGCTTCGCGATGCTGATGAGCAGCCTCGAGCGCGTTCAGAAACACGTTGTAACGCTCTCCGTTGAGCTTCCAGTTCACATAGGACGTGAAGATGAAGCAGGAGATGTAAAACAGCCCGAAATTGATCATGTAGATCGGGTCGTTGGGGAACATCGTGACCATGCTGCCAAGCAGTATGGCCAACACGACGATTGACGTGACCACTGAGAGCACGAACGGGAAGATGAAAAAGAGGTTCGCACCCATCATGAAGATGGTGCCGAAGATCATGTAGAGCCGGATGCTTTCGACGGCTGTGGTATGGAGGGCGGGCAGGAGCCAGAACAGATAGCCTGCGACGATCGCTGCTGCCGAAATGCCCTCGATGACCCTAGCGCCGGCTTTGCCCCAGCAGCAGACTTCGAGGATCACAAGCGAGGTCACGCCAACCATCAGGCGGGCAAAGATCGTCGTCGGTGCCACATCGGCAATGAGGACAAAATCGCTCACTGCAAACAGCATATAGACGAACACGGCCACCCAAAGGCCCTGGCGGGCCGCGGTCACGCGTGCAGGTCCCGTATGGGTTTTGTAGATGGTGCGCAGTGTGGCGGCGGGAGCGAGGGTCGGGCAGGTCTTGCCCGTCGCTTCAAGAGCGTTCAGCGCGGCGTGCGACATGATCGGTCCCATCGGTCTCCACAGCCTCGCGATCAGGAACATGCCTGGCCGGCTCGTCGATCCGTCTCTCAGCCATTATCCACCATGTACTTTCTCTAACAACCGGGAGCGCTCTCGCACCTGCGAAAGACCCGACTGACATTGTCGCGTCCGGAATTTTAAGTCTCCGGGCTCATCCCCGAGCCTGCTGGAGCTCGGACATTCGCGCTGTTAACCAAACTCCTCAAAAGTTACCAAATGGAGTCGCGCGATCTCACATCTGCACATATGGTAACTGAAGTATTAACGAGGTTATCGTTCTTCACGGTGGTGCGGCGTATGAGACAGTTTGAAATTTCTTTAGACGGCGAGAGCCTGATTACTCCAGAATCGATTGCGGCCCATGTCGTAGCTCCCGGTACGACATGGAAGAATGAAGAGCTCGAAACGGCGCGGACGGCGCTCGGGCTGACACTCGCCATCGCAATGCAGCAATTCGAGCAGGGTGCGGAACCCCGGCATATAATTCATCGCATCGCGGGGTCGCTGCATGAACTGCGGGCGCGTTATTCCCCGAGTGTCTGGCAGCAATTGATCCCGATTGCGCAGCAACACCCGGTGGCCCGCTACTTCCTGGAGGATCCCTTCACACGGTGGTCTTCCGAAAAGCCGCGTGGTTATTCCGGGGACGCGCAACTGTTGGATTTCATCTACGGCCATCCGAGCGTTGCCGATAAGATCAACGAGGCGTCTCCCTTGGGGAAGGCGCTCTATGATTACACCAAGGACGCATCATCGTCGGTCGCGGTACGCGAGCGTCGAGATCTGTTGACGCAACATGTTGATCAGATTGCATCTTCCCGTGGCAGCGAGGCCGAGGTTCTGACGATCGCCGCCGGCCACCTGCGTGAGGCAAATCGGTCTGTTGCTCTGAAGGAAGGTCGCCTGAAGCGCTGGGTAGCCCTCGACCAGGACCCGCTCAGCGTAGGCTCCATCAGCCGTGACTTTGCCGGCACATGCATTGAAGCTGTCGACGGGTCCGTACGCGGCATTCTTGGCGGACGCCACGACTTCGGCAAGTTCGACTTCGTTTATGCAGCGGGTCTCTACGATTATCTGAATGACAAGGTGTCGATGAAGCTGACCCAGCGCTGCCTCGACATGCTGAAGCCGAATGGCGTCTTCCTGTTTGCCAATTTCGCAACGGACATCAAGGTCGACGGCTACATGGAAACCTTCATGAACTGGGCACTGCTCCTGCGTTCAGAAGAAGACATGCTCCGGATTATCAAGGGCAGCGTCGGGGATATGCCAGTTGAAGCGACGGTGCGCTTCGGTGAGAACCGGAACGTGGTCTACGGCATCATTCGCAAGCTGTCCTGAAATGAAACAGCCCTCCGCTGCAAGTGCGCTGCGGAGGGCTGAACGTCCCAAAATGGGACTGGTCTGAGGCGGAGATTTCTCGGCTTACCCCTCAACTTCCGGGGTAAATCGCGTCCAGCCCTGGTTCATCAGATGCTCCTGCGGCTGGAACCGGGTCTTGTAGCCCATCTTCTTGGAGCCCTGCACCCAGTAGCCCAGATAGACATGCGGCAGGCCGAGCGCCTTGGCGCGGCGGATGTGATCGAGCACCATCATCGTGCCGAGTGACCGCTTCTCCATCTCCGGATTGTAAAACGAATAGACCATCGATAGCCCGTCGCTCATCAGGTCCGACAGAGCGACCGCGATAAGTTCGCCGCGCGGCTGGGCCGAGATCCCGTCGCCGGGCGTGCGCAGCCGATATTCGATGACTCGCGTCTGGACATGGCTGTCTTCGACCATGATCGCATAATCGAGCGCCGACATGTCCGACATGCCGCCGTTCTGGTGGCGGTGGTCGAGATAGCGCCGGAAGAGCGAGAACTGTTCTGTGGAAGGTTGGGCCGGGTAGATGGTCGAGATGACGTCGCTGTTGACGCCCTCGATACGGCGGAAACCCCGGCTGAGCTCGAACTCGTTGACCAGAACCCGCACGGACACGCAAGCCCGGCAAGATTCGCAGGCAGGTCTATAGGCGATGTTCTGGGATCGGCGGAAACCACCCTGGGTCAGAAGGTCGTTCATTTCGGTGGCACGCGGACCCACAAGATGGGTGAAGACCTTCCGCTCCAATTCTCCCGCCAGATACGGGCAAGGCGCTGGCGCCGTCAGGTAGAATTGCGGGGAGGGGGATGTCTGCGTGTTCATCTGCCGCCGAAGAGAATCCTTTAGCCAGTCCTGTTGAAGCTAGGATGGCGCAAGAATGAAAAAGGTCAACACTCCGGCTTGGATGCCGGAGTGTATCGAGGGCGAAAAGCGCCGGGAAACTTAGTAGGTGCGCGCGGCAGCCGTTCCGAGCAGCAGGTCATGGACGAGACGCGAGCGCTCGATGAACAGGCCGGCCAGTAGCACCAGCGGTGTCAGCACCGAGTTCAGGATCCAGAACAGCGCCAGATGCGCGATCGCGGTGACGAAGTCGATCTTGCGGCCGTCGAGACGGACCATGGCGATGCCCATCATCCGCATGCCCGGCGTTGCCTGCGAGGGGCCTGCCAGAGACATGCCGAAATAAAGGCCGGCGACCACGAAGAACAGGATCGGATAGAGCAGCCAGCCAAGGCCAAGCGTCAGCACGCCGAGGAAAAACACGACGACTGCCGCGGGGATCCACAGGAGGCCGATGAACAGATAGTCGACCAGGAAGGCAAAGACGCGCCGCGAGAGCACGCCGCTATAGGCACGCCAATCCTCCGGGGCGGCATAGGACGAGTTGCTGTCGAGGCTCATGTCGGGCTCCTTGTTCGGTTGTGTTTCTGATATGGGGAGCCCGATGCCGAATACAATAATCCGTGAGAATCAGCCCTGCTTTGCGAGCAGACGGGCCACCTCAGGCGCAAAGTAGGTGAGGATGCCGTCGCAGCCGGCCCGCTTGAAACAGAGCAGCGTTTCGAGCATCGCCCGCTCTCCGTCGATCCAGCCGTTCGCCGCAGCAGCCTTGATCTGGCTGTACTCACCGGACACCTGATAGGCAAAGACCGGCAGGCCGAAGCTCTCCTTGAGGCGCCAGCAGATGTCGAGATAGGGCAGGCCCGGCTTCACCATCAGCATGTCGGCGCCTTCCTCGACGTCGAGGGCGGCATCCCGCACGGCTTCCGTGCTGTTGGCCGGGTCGATGTAATAGGTCTTCTTGTCACCCTTCAGCAGCCCGCTGGTCGAGATCGCCTCGCGATAGGGACCGTAGTAGCAGGAGGCGAACTTGGTGGCATAGGACATGATGCCGACATCCTGGTGCCCGGCAGCATCGAGGCCGCGACGGATCGCGCCGATGCGGCCATCCATCATGTCTGAGGGCGCGATGATGTCGGATCCGGCATCGGCCTGGGCAATCGCCGCCCGCACCAACTGGTCGACCGTCTCGTCATTGACGATCTCTCCATCCCGCAAGATGCCGTCATGGCCGTGGCTGGTGAAGGGATCGAGCGCCACATCGGTGATCACGCCGATGTTCGGGACCGCCTTCTTGATCGCCGCCGTCACCTGATTGAGGAGGTTGTTGCTCTTCAGGACTTCCGAGCCGGTCTGGTCGCGCAGTTCCATTTCGACATTCGGAAAGGTCGCCAGTGCGGGGATCCCAAGATCGGCGGCTTCCTTCGCCGCCTCAACCGCCTTGTCGACACTCATCCTGAAAACGCCGGGCATGGCGGCGATCGGGTCCATGATGTTCGATCCTGGCACAACGAAGATCGGCCAGATGAGGTCGTTGACGGTCAGACGGTTCTCCTGGACCATCCGGCGCTGCCAGTCGGCCTTGCGCAGGCGGCGCATGCGCCGGTGTCCGGTAACTGCGTCTACCAGATGTGTCTTGTCCGTCATCAGCCTGATCCTCGTCTGTGTTCCGGCTGCTGATTAGCACGATGGCGAAAGCTTGCAAAACGGAAGGCGGCGAAGACGACCGGATCAAACGGTCGCAGCGGGCGAGCAAGATCAGCAGGGGAGGGCGCAAGCCCCAAGCTGGCGGAGACCTTGGCACAAGCCTATCCTCTGAGGCATGGAAGCTGATTCGACCAACACGCCCCTTCGCAGCCTGACGGAAGCCATTTTCGTCTTGTTTCTGCGCGTTGTGGCGCTCGCCTGCCTCTGGTTCGGCCTGCAATACTGGGCGCTGATCGTCGGATACAGCCATGATGGGCTGGGTCGTTTCGACCTTCTCTCCACACCCTGGCGTGTGGCCGCCACCGGCCTTGCCGTCGTCTTTCCGGTTGCAGCCCTCGGCCTCTGGCTCGCAGGCTCCTGGGGGCCGGTCATGTGGCTTCTTGCAGCCGGCGGGCAGATGCTGATGTTCACGGTGTGGCCGGATGTCTTCGGCTACAACACGCTCGCCGTCACCATGCATTCAGCAGTCTTCGTCGTCTATGTGGTATTCCGCCTGGCGTTGTGGCTCGAAGGGAGACACAAGCAGCAGGGTATAACGGTTGATTTACCCTGATCGTAGGAGAGGCTCTGGTAAGCCTCTGTTAAGCCTGCGTTTTAAATAGAATTTTATGCGCATTGGATACGGTCCTCACCAAGGCGGGAGAAAAAACCAACACCGCCAAACAAAACAGTGAGGCAGACCGATATGAACACCAAGCTCAAGCCGCAGCCGGCCACTCTCGACCCGCAGGAAGAAGCGATCCGTTCGCTCTACCTCGAATCCCTCCACCTCGTCGAGCGTCTTCACCGCCGCCTTCTCGACGTCATCAAGGACGAGTTCGACCGCAAGGGTCGCTCCGACATCAACGCCGTCCAGGCACTCCTGCTCTTCAACATCGGCAATTCGGAACTGACCGCCGGTGAACTGCGCTCGCGCGGTTACTATCTGGGCTCGAACGTCTCCTACAACGTCAAGAAGCTCGTCGACCTCGGCTTCATCAACCACCAGCGCTCGCGCGTCGACCGTCGCTCGGTCCGCATCAGCCTGACGGATGCCGGCCAGGAGATCGCCGAAACCGTTGCCAAGCTCTATGAGCGCCACATCGGCTCGATCCAGAAGGTCGGCGGCATCGGCACCGACGAGTTCACCCAGATGAACAAGCTCCTGCAGCGCCTCGACCGCTTCTGGAACGACCAGATCCTGTATCGCCTCTGAGGCTTCATTAGACGACCTCCAAAGCGATCCACCGCTCGAAACCGGATGCTTCTCCCGAAGCGTCCGGTTTTCGCGTTCTGGCCCTCACGACACGCCCCGGGGCCTACACACTCCCGTGACACAACCCCCTGGTGACACGAATTGGCCATATTGATATGGGACCGCCGGAGGGAGAAAAGGGGGCGTTTCGACAGCCTCCGATCGACCCCGCAGCGCACATTTCAGCCCTCGTGGCGGCGCTTTGTTAACCATGGCGCGATATGCGTTTGGTTCAGGTTCAGGATGAAACGGTAGGGAATATGTCCAAGAAGTCTGGAATTGTTGCTCTTTCGCGCCGCTCGCTGCTTCGCGGTGCGGCTGCCGCCGGTGCCGCGGCGATCGCCGGTCAGGCCGTGGCGCAGGACGCGATCAACGATCTCATCAACGCGCCGCGTCGTGGCAACTGGGACGACCAGTTCGATGCCCAGGCTTCCCGCACGGCTGCAGCCGTCGTGTCCAACACGCCGATCCTCAGCGCCAGCAATTTGATGTACATGCAGCAGGCGATCAGCCAGCACCAGACGATCGTGTCCAACGGTGGCTGGCCGACCATCAACGTACCGGCGGCCCTGCGCATCGGCGCCATGGATCCGGCCGTCCAGAGCTTGCGTCAGCGCCTGATGATTTCGGGCGACCTGCCGCGTGAAGCGGGTCTTTCGAATTCCTACGATTCTTACGTCGACGCTGCCGTCAAGCGCTTCCAGGCGCGCCATGGCCTGCCGGAAGACGGCGTGCTCGGCGAATTCACCGTCAAGGCGCTCAATGTCGGTGCCGATGTGCGCCTGAACCAGCTGAACACCAACCTGGTCCGCCTGCAGTCCATGTCGGGCGACCTCGGCCGTCGTTATGTGATGGTCAACGTTCCCGGTGCCTCCGTCGAAGCCGTCGAAAATGATCGCGTGGCACTGCGCAACACTGCCGTTGTCGGCCGCATCGATCGTCCGACCCACATGATCAATTCCAAGATCTACGAGGTCATCCTCAACCCGTACTGGACCGCGCCGCGCTCGATCGTCGAAAAGGACATCGTGCCGCTGATGCGCAAGGATCCGACCTACCTGACGCGCAACAGCATCCGCCTGTTTGATGGAAACGGCAACGAAGTGGCACCGGAAACGGTCGACTGGAACGCCGCCAAGGCACCGAACCTGATGTTCCGACAGGACCCGGGCAAGATCAACGCCATGGCGTCTACCAAGATCAACTTCCACAACCCGAACAACGAATACATGCACGACACGCCCCAGCAGGGCCTGTTCAACAAGCTGATGCGCTTCGAATCTTCGGGCTGCATCCGCGTGCAGAACGTTCGCGACCTAGTCACCTGGCTGCTCAGCGACACGCCCGGCTGGTCGCGCCAGGAAATCGAGCGCGTCATCACCACCCGTCAGAACAATCCGATCAAGCTGGCCGAAGAAGTGCCTGTTTACATCGTCTATATCTCGGCCTGGTCGACGAACGACAACATCGTCCAGTTCCGCGATGACATCTATCAGAAGGACGGCGACGCCCAGCTGGCACTGCAGGCCAATATCGGCGTCGAGCAGTTCGCAGGCTCGGTCGAAGAAGATTTCGTCCCGCTGCAGTAAGCAGCCGCTTGCAGCCCGAACCCGATCCAAGCCGCGCCTCGTGCGCGGCTTTTTGCTTTGGGGCTGCGGCCATTCGCCCAAGCGCGCCAATTGATCCGCAAATGTCGTTCTCCGTATTGCTCTCGTGACTGCGGAAGTTTAAGACCCCACAGCATCAAACGCTTTTGAGGAGCCAGCGATCATGTCGAACAACGATGCCTTCTTTTCTCGTTCTCTCGCCGATACAGATCCGGACATTTTCGGTGCGATCGAGAAGGAACTCGGTCGTCAACGTCACGAGATCGAGCTGATCGCTTCTGAGAATATCGTCTCGCGCGCCGTGCTCGAAGCCCAGGGCTCGATCATGACGAACAAGTATGCCGAGGGCTATCCGGGCAAGCGCTACTATGGCGGTTGCCAGTTCGTCGATATCGCCGAAGAACTCGCGATCGACCGTGCCAAGAAGCTCTTCGGCGTCAACTTCGCCAACGTTCAGCCGAACTCCGGTAGCCAAATGAACCAGGCCGTCTTCCTGGCGCTGCTGCAGCCGGGCGACACCTTCATGGGCCTCGACCTGAACTCGGGCGGTCACCTGACCCATGGTTCGCCGGTCAACATGTCCGGCAAGTGGTTCAACGTCGTCTCCTACGGTGTGCGTGAAGACGACCACCAGTTGGACATGGAAGACGTGGCCAAGAAGGCCGAGCAGCACAAGCCGAAGCTGATCATCGCCGGTGGCACCGCCTATTCCCGCACCTGGGATTGGAAGCGTTTCCGCGAGATCGCCGATTCGGTCGGCGCCTATCTCATGGTCGACATGGCCCACATTGCCGGTCTCGTGGCCGGTGGCCAACATCCGTCGCCTTTCCCGCATTGCCATGTGGCGACCTCGACGACCCATAAGTCGCTCCGTGGTCCGCGTGGCGGCATGATCCTCACGAACGACGAGGATCTGGCGAAGAAGTTCAACTCGGCCGTCTTCCCGGGTCTCCAGGGTGGTCCGTTGATGCATGTCATCGCCGCCAAGGCCGTTGCCTTCGGTGAAGCGCTGAAGCCGGAATTCAAGGACTACGCCGCTCAGGTCGTCAAGAACGCCAAGGTTCTGGCCGAGACGCTGATCAAGCACAATCTCGATATCGTTTCGGGCGGTACCGACAACCACCTGATGCTGGTCGACCTGCGCAAGAAGAACGCCACCGGCAAGCGTGCCGAAGCTGGCCTCGGCCGCGCCTACATCACCTGCAACAAGAACGGCATCCCCTTCGACCCGGAAAAGCCCTTCGTCACCTCCGGTATCCGTCTCGGCACGCCGGCCGGCACGACCCGCGGTTTCAAGGAAGCCGAATTCACCGAAATCGGCAACCTGATCGTCGAAGTTCTCGATGGTCTGAAGGTCGCCAACTCGGATGAAGGCAATGCTGCCGTCGAGGCTGCGGTGCGGGACAAGGTCGTGGCCCTGACGGACCGCTTCCCAATGTACCCTTACATGTAAGGCATTAGGCTGATGCGCTGCCCCTTCTGCGGATCGGATGAAACCCAGGTCAAGGACTCGCGACCGGCGGAGGATAACACCTCCATCCGCCGGCGGCGCATCTGTCCGGATTGCGGGGGGCGCTTCACCACCTTTGAACGTGTGCAGCTGCGTGAGCTGATGGTCTTGAAAAAGACCGGCCGCAAGGCGCCGTTCGATCGCGACAAGCTGGTGCGGTCCTTCCAGATCGCACTGCGCAAGCGCCCGGTCGATCCTGACCGCATAGAGCGTGCCGTATCTGGTATCGTCCGCCGCCTCGAAAGCTCCGGCGAGACCGAAATCTCATCCGAAGAGATTGGCCTGCAGGTCCTCGAAGCGCTGAAGACGCTCGATGACGTCGCCTTCGTGCGCTACGCTTCGGTCTACAGGGATTTCTCCCATGCCGAGGACTTCGAAAACGTGATCGCCGAGATCAACGCCAAGATCTCCCGCGACAGCACTGCGGACTGAGGCGTGTCGATCACCGCCCGTGACGAGACCTTCATGCGCGAAGCGATCGCGCTTTCCCTGACCCATGTCGGCAGAACCGGCCCCAATCCCTCGGTTGGCTGCCTGATCGTAAAAGATGGCGAAGTCGTCGGCCGCGGCGTGACAGCGCTTGGCGGTCGACCGCATGCCGAACCGCAGGCGATTGCCGAGGCGGGTGAGAAGGCGAGGGGGGCAACCGCCTATGTTACCCTTGAGCCCTGTTCGCACCACGGCAAGACCCCACCTTGCGCCAATGCCATCGTTGCCTCGGGCATTGCCCGCGTTGTGGTCGCCGTCGCCGATCCTGACCCGCGGGTATCTGGCCGAGGTTTGAAGATCCTCGCCGACGCCGATATCGAAGTGACGATTGGGATTTTGCAGAAGGAAGCTCGCCGCGCCATGGCCGGCTACTTGACGCGCCAGACGAAGGGTCGCCCGCAAGTGACTCTTAAGCTTGCCGTTTCCGCCGATGGCATGCTCGGTCGCAAGGGTGCAGGACAGGTGGCAATTACCGGACGAGAAGCGCGGGAATCCGTCCATCGGTTGAGAGCGGAAAGCGACGCGATCCTTGTCGGGATCGGGACGGCACTTGCCGACGATCCGGAGTTAACGGTGCGCCTGCCGGGACTGGAGAGCGCATCGCCGCTCAGGGTCGTGCTCGATCGCAAGGCTGAACTGTCGCCAACCTCGAAGCTTGCGAAGAGCGCACAGACCGTGCCGGTGCTTGTCGCAGTCGCGCCGGGCTCAAAGGGCCATCGCGCTGAGCTTGCGAACAGCGGGGTGGAAATCGTCGAAATCAGCGGGGTCGAGGACCTGCTGGCCTTGCTCGCGCAGAGGGGCGTATCCTCCCTGATGGTGGAGGGCGGTGCGCGTGTCGCGTCTGACCTCTTGGGCCGGGGACTGGTCGATCGCATCCACCTCTATGACTCGTCGGTCACGATCGGCTCGGACGGCATCGCATCGCCGATTACCGCCGACCGCCTGCCCGCCGGCTTCGTCCGCGTGGACGAGCGGCAGGTGGGGGCTGACAGGCTGCAGATCTTCGATCGGCTGCCTGCCTCTGCCTGGATTTAACGGAAGAACAGCAGGAAGATGATGATCAGGGGGATCGGTACGCCGATCAACCAGAGAAGTATGCCGCGGCCCATGGGGTGCCTCCAGGTCTGAATTGCGGGGCAGCCTCCTGCAGGTGCCCTTCTGTATTTACAACACCGCGCAGCCTTCAAATGTTCCGCACCGGCAAAAAGCCCCGCGCCAGAGACGCGGGGCAAGGTGGGGGACAGGGAGGAAAGTTGGAGATCAGCGAACGTAGAAGGTCACGCCGCCATCTGCGGCCTGTTCTGCGCCGACGATGTTGGTCAGCTCGACCGCTTGCGCTTCCAGTTTCTGGGCGAGCGGGCGATTGGCGATGACAGAGGCCTGGACGAGCCGTGCTTCCTGGGAGGTGGGGGCGAGGCTGCCGAAGCGTTCATTGGCGGGGTCATGGGTCTTCAGCGAGTCGATGCGCACGACATTGAAGTCCATCGGCGACATGGTCTGGATCGTGCTTTCGATCTTGCTGTCGGGCATGCCACCGGCGGCTGGCATGGCGGCATAGCTTTCAGCACCAAAGGCGATGGCGGACAGTGCGGATGCGCTGAAGATGGTTGCAAAGCGATTCATGGTCCTGGTCCTTTCGAGGATGTTTGCGATGGCGGGGGATTCCGTCGCTCGCTTGCAAGACTGAAGGTGGGATCGATTTGTGGCGGGATCCAGGCCTTAAAGGTCTGATTTCCATTAAACATTTGTCACGTAACTCGCCCGATTTCGGTCAATATTAGCGAGCTTGGAACAAGGGTCTGGCGACGGTGGGCTTGAAGCCCGGCCAAGCCACCCGCCCGGCGCATCCCCGCCCCGACGCAAAAACACTTGCCTTCCTCGATATGGCGTGGTTTGACCGCGTTTCTGTTCGGCCAGCGGCCGCTATCACATTTCAAGATCGGATCGGACCCATGGGAAACAAGACGGCTTCGCCGCATTTGCTGATCGTCGAGGCACGCTTCTACGACGACATGTCTGACGCCCTTCTGGACGGTGCCAAGCACGCACTCGAAGAGGTCGGCGCGACCTTCGACCTCATCACCGTTCCTGGCGCGCTCGAAATCCCGCCGGCGATCGCCATGGCGCTCGACGCCATGGACGACGAAGGCACACATTATGACGGCTTCATCGCGCTTGGCATGGTCATTCGCGGCGAGACCTATCACTTCGACATCGTCGCCAACGAATCCTCGCGTGCCCTGATGGATCTTGCCGTCTCGGAATCGCTGGCAATCGGCAACGGCATCATGACCGTCGAAAATGACGAGCAGGCCTGGGCGCGCGTCAAGCGCAGCGAGAAGGACAAGGGCGGCTTTGCGGCCCGCGCAGCACTCTCGATGATCGAACTGAAGAAGAAACTGGGTGGCTGAGTGATGTCGGACGAAGGCAAGCATCCAGTAAAACCGGCCAATCAGCGCGGCGCAGCGCGCCTCGCGGCCGTACAGGCTCTCTACCAGATGGACATCGCCGGCTCCGGCGTGCTCGAAGTGGTGGCGGAATACGAGGCGCATCGCCTTGGCCAGGAAGTCGATGGCGAAACCTATCTGAAGGCGGACGCCTCCTGGTTCCGCTCGATCGTCGCCGGTGTCGTCCGCGACCAGGCCAAGATCGATCCGATGATCCGCGGCGCGCTGCAGGACGACTGGTCGCTGTCACGCATGGACAGCACGGTCCGCGCCATTCTGCGTGCCGGCACGTTCGAATTGATCGAGCGCAAGGATGTGCCCATCGCCGTTATTGTAACGGAGTATGTCGAGATCGCTCAGGCTTTCTTCCAGGACGACGAGCCGAAGCTGGTCAACGCCGTTCTCGACCGCATTGCAAAGCAGGTTCGCGCCCCGGCGCAGAAATAGGAATAGGCAGATGGACGCGACGACGGGAGCAGGGCTGGACGGACAACTTTCGACAGCCAAGCGTAACGTCGGTCTGCTCGCAGTGGCCCAGGCGATCCTGGGCTCTGCACCACCTCTCGCCTTCGCGGTCGGCGGCCTCGCCGGCTTCCAGATGCTCGGCGCTGACAAGTCGCTGGCGACCGCTCCCTTGACCGGCTTCAACGTCGGCGTGGCCGTCGGCGCAATCGTGGTGGCTGCGGCCTCCCGTGTTCTCGGTCGTCGCGAGAGCTTCATGGTCGGTGCGCTGATGGGCGCGCTCGGCAGCGCCCTTGCCGCCTTCTCCCTCATCCAGTCCAACTTCTGGCTTTTTGCCTTCTCGCTGCTGCTGACGGGCGTGTCCGGCGGCTTTACCCAGAAGATCCGCTTCGCCGCCGCCGATGCGTCGCCCAGTTTTTACAAGGGCAAGGCGATCTCCTGGATCCTCGCGGCCGGCATCATCTCCGCAATCGCCGGCCCGCAGATCGCGATCTGGCTGAAGGATGCGCTGGCGCCCGTGACGTTTGCCGGTGCCTTCCTCGGCATGGTGCCGCTGCTGCTCTGCGCGATTGCAGTCCTCTTCTTTCTGAAGCTGCCGACCATCGCCGAGAAAAAGGCGGAAGCGAGTGGACCGACGCGGCCGCTCAGCGAAATCGTCATGACCCAGCGCTTCATGACCGGAATGATCTGCGGCATCAGCTCCTACGCCCTGATGACTTTCATGATGACCGGCGCCCCCCTCGCCATGGTCATCGGTTGCGGCTTCTCCTCAGAACTCGCAACGCTCGGCATCCAGTGGCACGTGATCGCCATGTTCGCCCCGAGCTTCTTCACCGGCGTTCTGATCACCCGCTTCGGCGCCGAAAAGGTCGTGGCCGCCGGCCTGCTGATCCTGATGTCCTGCGCGGTGGTTGCCCATTGGGGCATTGCGCTCTGGAATTTCTGGGGCGCACTCGTCCTGCTCGGCATCGGCTGGAACTTCGGCTTCATCGGCGCGACTGCCATCGTGGCTTCGAGCTATCGCCCTGCAGAAGCCGACAAGGTGCAGGGTTTCCACGACATCATCCTGTTCTCGACGGTTGCACTGTCGTCCTTCTCCTCGGGCAAGGTCTTCACGGCTTTTGGCTGGTCGGTGATGAACCTGGTCATCTGGCCGGTGACGATCCTCTGCCTGATCCTGGTGCTTCTCCAGCTCCGCGCCGCCGCCCGCAAACCCGCCTGAGTTCCCTACATCCTGCAAAATATGCGTACTTGACGCCGTGAAAAGCGCGACGCAATCTCGCCACGCGTTGACGAGGTCTCGGAGGAGGGGGCCTGAGTCTGCGAGTCACGGCCCGCGATGAGTGAGGCGCGGGCAATACGGGAGGGTATTGCGAATGACGGTTCTTCTAGGCGTAATTTTATGCGGGCTTCTGTCCGTGGTCTACGCGGTCTGGGCAACGCGCTCGGTCCTGGCGGCGGACCAGGGTAATGCTCGAATGCAGGAAATTGCAGGCTATATTCGCGAGGGTGCTCAGGCTTACCTCACTCGGCAATACATGACCATCGCGATCGTCGGCGCCGTCGTTTTTGTCGGCACATGGTTTCTTCTGTCCGGCACCGCGGCAATCGGCTTCCTGATCGGCGCGGTGCTTTCGGGTGCCGCCGGCTTCATCGGCATGCATGTCTCGGTCCGCGCCAATGTGCGCACGGCGCAAGCCGCGTCCCATAGCCTCGCCGCCGGCCTCGACATCGCCTTCAAATCCGGCGCCATCACCGGCATGCTGGTTGCGGGCCTCGCCCTGCTCGGCGTCTCCATCTACTTCTACATCCTGACTGCGATCCTGGGGCACGAAAGCGGCTCGCGTGAAGTCATCGATGCGCTGGTCGCACTCGGCTTCGGCGCCTCGCTGATCTCGATCTTCGCCCGTCTCGGCGGCGGTATCTTCACCAAGGGCGCTGACGTTGGTGGGGACCTCGTCGGCAAGGTGGAAGCCGGTATTCCGGAAGACGATCCGCGCAACCCGGCCACGATCGCCGACAATGTCGGCGATAACGTCGGCGATTGCGCCGGCATGGCCGCCGACCTCTTCGAAACCTATGCCGTCTCGGTGGTCGCCACCATGGTTCTGGCCGCGATTTTCTTTGCGGGTTCGGCCGTCCTCGACATCACGATGATCTACCCGCTCGCGATCTGCGGCGCCTGCATCATCACCTCGATCATCGGAACTTTCTTCGTCAAGCTGGGCACCAGCGGGTCGATCATGGGTGCGCTCTACAAGGGCCTGATCGTCACCGGTCTTCTGTCCGTAGCCGGCCTGGCACTCGCCACGTCTCTGACCATCGGCTGGGGCACGATCGGCACAGTCGCCGGCATGGAGATCACCGGCGTCAACCTGTTTATCTGCGGCATTCTCGGCCTCGTGGTAACCGCGCTCATCGTCGTGATCACCGAATACTATACCGGCACCAACAAGCGCCCGGTCAATTCGATCGCCCAGGCATCGGTCACCGGCCACGGCACCAACGTCATCCAGGGTCTCGCCGTCTCGCTGGAATCGACGGCCCTTCCGGCCATCGTCATCGTCGGCGGCATCATCTCGACCTACCAGCTCGCCGGCCTCTTCGGCACGGCGATCGCCGTCACCACCATGCTCGGCCTCGCCGGCATGATCGTCGCCCTCGACGCTTTCGGCCCGGTCACGGACAATGCAGGCGGCATCGCCGAAATGGCCCACCTGCCGCCGGAAGTGCGCAAGTCGACGGACGCGCTCGATGCCGTCGGCAACACCACCAAGGCCGTCACCAAGGGGTACGCGATCGGCTCGGCCGGCCTCGGCGCCCTCGTCCTGTTCGCCGCCTATTCCAACGACCTGGCTTACTTCGCCGCCAACAGCGCCCAGTATCCCTACTTTGCCGACATGGGGCCGATCTCCTTTGATCTCTCCAATCCCTACGTTGTCGCTGGCCTGATCTTCGGCGGTCTCATCCCCTATCTCTTCGGCGGGATCGCCATGACGGCCGTTGGCCGTGCGGCGGGCTCGATCGTCGAGGAAGTCCGCCGCCAGTTCCGTGAAAAGCCGGGCATCATGCAGGGCACGGAAAAGCCGGATTACGGCCGGGCCGTCGACATCCTGACCCGCGCCGCGATCCGCGAGATGATCATCCCCTCGCTGCTGCCGGTGCTGGCCCCGCTCGTCGTCTATTTCGGCGTGCTGCTGATCTCCGGCTCCAAGGCGTCCGCCTTTGCCGCTCTCGGTGCTTCGCTGCTCGGCGTCATCGTCAACGGCCTCTTCGTTGCCATTTCGATGACATCAGGCGGTGGTGCCTGGGACAATGCCAAGAAGAGCTTCGAAGACGGCTTCATCGATAAGGATGGCGTGAAGCATCTGAAGGGTTCGGACGCGCACAAGGCCTCCGTCACCGGCGACACCGTGGGTGACCCCTACAAGGACACAGCCGGTCCGGCTGTGAACCCGGCCATCAAGATCACCAACATCGTGGCGCTCCTGCTTCTGGCTGTTCTGGCCGGTTGAGGCATCAGGCAAAGAAAAAGACCGCGGAAGGCAACTTCCGCGGTCTTTTCAAGTCTGGATCCCGGTGGACGGCAACGTCCTCGAGGTGAGGCGGCCTTACTGGCCGCCGAGAATGTTGCGGACGCTGTTGGCCGCACCGCCGCCGCCAGCAAGCAGCTGCTGCAGGAAGGTGAGGTCGCGACCACCGGTCGGGGTGGTGCGGGAAATCGTGTCGAACACCTTGCCGTCCTGCAGGGTGTAATTGGCGCGCTGCGAGACGATGCCGTCCTTGTCGAAATAGATCGCGAGGATCTGCTGGTCGACGAGACGCTGTTTCATGAAGGCAACGGTGCGGGTGCGCTTCTGGGAGATGTAGTAGAACACCTCACCATCGAAGGTCGCCGTGGTCGACGGCGTGCCGAGCGAGAGCAGCACCTGCTCGCGGCTCGAGCCGACCGGAACGAGGTCGAGCGCTGCCTGATCGACGACATAGCCGTTATGGAAGACCTCGGAGGTCTGGCAGGCGGAAAGGCCGACGATGACGGCAACCGCAAGAGCGGTCGTGCTCAGGAGCTTCCTGTCCGACTTGAAAATCCGAATGTCCACGCAAACGTCTCCCATGAGTGTCGATGGCACCTGACGATGCCGCATGCTTCTGCGCATAGCATTGTGGCCTTTCCAGGGAAAGCTGCCGCAATGTCTGCGCTGCCGATTTGCCGGTCAATCTGCCGCAGGATACGGCATTCGTGCCGGATAACGGCATTGCAATTCACGCCTGCTTCGGTAAACCAGCTTTCGCAATCATGCAACACGACCACGTCCGGGCTCACCACTTCGGTCGGCTCTTTTTGGTGATATTGGATGGTATTCGGCTTCTTTCGGCAGAAAAGAAACAATCAGGTGATCGTCGAGCGTCAGTATGGCGCGCTGACGGCGGCTGCACGCACGCCCGCCTTCTATCTCGACATGAACGTGCCCGACACAGTGATCGGCCGCTTCGAGATGCTGACAATCATGCTGATTCTGTATTTCCGCCGCACCGCGAAATCTCCGCGCAGCGGCCAGGAGATCGCCCAGAACATTATCGATGCCTTTTTCGAGGATGTGGATCACTCCATTCGCGAGCTGGGCGTCGGCGATCCCGGTGTACCGAAACGCATGAAAAAGCTTGCCGGCATGTATTACGGTCGCCTGGAATCCTATGCTGGCGCCCTGGATCGGAACGACCGGGAAGCGCTCGAAGCCGCGCTGAAGCGCAACATTCATCCCGAAGAAGGGGAGGCGGCACCCTCCATGCAGGCTCTGGCCGACTGGATGTTTGCGGCTGAACAGGCGCTTGCCGCCGTGGATGAGAATGACATCGAGACGGGCATGGCCCGCATTGCCGTCCCGGCTGCCTGATCGGCGTCGGTAGCCTCAGGGCGCAGACGCATCAGGCCCGATGGCAAAACGAGGAACAGACGACATGACGAGCAAAGAAACCAGAGACAGCCGCGAGTTCAGCTATCTCGTGAAGGTCGGCCACATCTCGGCCAATCCAGTGCGGGTGCGTGTGGAGGCCGACGAGCGTGAGCGCGCGGGCCTTGCCGACCTGTGGCGGGTGGAAGCCGTCAACAAGCTCTCTGCGGATCTGCAGGTCGGCCGCTGGAAAAAGGACGGCGTCCGGATCACGGGGCGTGTGTCCGGTGAATTGGTACAGGCATGCGTCGTGACGCTGGAGCCTGTCGTCTCGCATATCGACCAGGAGATCGACCAGATCTTCGTGCCGGAGGGCTCCAAGCTTGCGCGCATCGTGCTCGACGGCGCAGGTGAGATGGTGCTCGATCCTGACGGTCCGGACCTTCCAGAACAGTTCACCGGCGACACGATCGACGCCGGCGCCCTGATCGCTGAATTTGCCGCCCTCGACATCGACCCGTATCCGAAGAAGGAAGGCGTCGCCTTCTCCGGGCATATCGAAAGCAAGCTCGAAGAGGACAAGAAGCCATCGCCCTTTGCTGTCCTGAAGGACTGGAAAAAGGATTGATCATCCCCCATCTGCACCTGCGGGTGGGTTGTATGCCGAATGAAAAGCGGTATTTTGGCCGAAAATATCGCTGGCCAGCGATGAAGAAGGGTCAGGTCTAAGTGATCAGAATTTCTGTCGACGTCATGGGTGGAGACTTCGGTCCCGAAGTCGTCATCCCAGGAGCTGCCAAGGCACTCGAGCGTCATCCCGATGTAACCTTCCTTCTCTACGGCCAGCAGGAACGCTGCCTGCCGATCCTTGCGCAGTTTCCGAAGCTCAAGGAAAAGTCGACCTTCCACCACTGCGATATCTCGGTCACTATGGACGAGAAGCCGAGCCAGGCCCTGCGCCGTGGCCGCTACGTGTCCAGCATGTGGCGTTCGATCGAGGCGGTGAAGACGGGTCAGGCCGATGTTGCCGTCTCTGCCGGCAATACCGGCGCGCTGATGGCCATGGCCAAGTTCTGCCTGCGCACCATGGCGACCATCGAACGCCCGGCGATCGCGGCGATCTGGCCGACGCTCTCAGGTGAAAGCATCGTGCTCGACGTCGGCGCCGGCATCGGTGCCGATGCCCAGCAATTGCTCGATTTCGCCGTTATGGGTGGTGCCATGGCACGCGCCCTGTTTGAAATCGAAAAGCCCATGGTCGGCCTGCTCAATGTCGGCGTCGAAGAGATTAAGGGTCAGGAAGAGGTGAAGGAAGCCGGTCGCCTGATCCGTGAAGCGGGTCTCGACACGATCGACTACTATGGCTTTGTCGAGGGCGATGACTTGGGCAAAGGCACCGTCGATGTCGTGGTGACCGAAGGCTTCACCGGCAATATTGCCCTGAAGACGGCGGAAGGCACCGCCAAGCAGATTGCAGAATACCTGCGCGCGGCCATGTCGCGCACCTGGATGGCCAAGCTTGGCTATATCCTCGCCAAGGGCGCCTTTGATCGCCTGCGCGAGAAGATGGACCCGCGCAAGGTGAATGGCGGCGTGTTCCTCGGCCTGAATGGCATCGTCATCAAGAGCCATGGCGGCACGGATGCCGAGGGCTTTGCGGCCGCTCTCGATGTGGGCTATGACATGGCTCGAAACGGTCTCACCCAGAAGATCGAAAACGACTTGAAAAAATATCACGCGCGGCACCCGTCTCCGGCCGGCCCCGAAGCGGCGTGAAAGGTAGGAAACTTCAATGATCCGTTCTGTAGTTCGCGGTTTCGGAGCCTCGCTCCCGAAACGGGTTGTAACCAATCGCGATCTCGAAAGCATGGTCGAAACCTCGGACGAATGGATCGTCCAGCGTACCGGCATCAAGCAGCGTTACATCGCCGGTGAAGGCGAGACGACCGCCTCGCTCGGTGCTGCCGCGGCGCAGGAAGCGCTCGACCGCGCCGGCCTGACCGCAGCCGACATCGACCTCATCATCTGCGCGACCTCCACGCCTGACAACACCTTCCCGGCGACCGCCGTGAACATCCAGAACCGTCTCGGCATGCATCACGGCTTCGGCTTCGACGTGCAGGCCGTATGCTCTGGCTTCGTCTATGCGATGGCGACCGCCGATCTCTATATCCGCGGCGGCATGGCCAAGCGCGTGCTCGTCATCGGCGCGGAAACCTTTTCCCGCATCCTCGACTGGACCGACCGCACCACCTGTGTGCTCTTCGGTGATGGCGCAGGCGCGCTCATTCTCGAGGCGGCGGAAGGCGAGGGGACTGTCGCAGACCGTGGCGTGCTGACCTCCAACCTGCGCTCCGACGGTGCCCATCGCGAAAAGCTCTATGTCGACGGTGGTCCGTCGACGACAGGAACCGTCGGCCATCTGCGTATGGAAGGCCGTGAGGTCTTCAAGCATGCCGTTGGTATGATCACCGACGTCATCGAGGCTGCCTTTACGGCGACTGGCACGACCGCTGACGATATCGACTGGCTGGTGCCGCATCAGGCCAACAAGCGCATCATCGATGGATCTGCGAAGAAGCTCGGCATCCCCGACGAGAGGGTCGTGATCACCGTCGACCAGCACGGCAATACCTCGGCGGCCTCGATTCCGCTGGCGCTCGCGACCGCAGCCGGCGACGGCCGCATCAAGCAGGGTGACCTCGTGATGCTGGAAGCGATGGGTGGTGGCTTCACCTGGGGCGCCGTACTCGTTCGCTGGTAGCATTTGAAACCCTAAAAATTGCGCACCGACAAGCACTTGACCGTTGCGGCCAAGGGCAATAGTCTCTGCCCAATTCAACAAGATCATTGATTTAGGCGGGCGAGAACAATGGCCGGGAAGACAGTGACGCGTGCGGATCTGGCAGAATCAGTCTTTCGCAAGGTCGGTCTTTCCAGAACGGAATCTGCCGAACTGGTCGAGACCGTGATCGACGAGATCTGCAACGCCATCGTGCGTGGCGAATCCGTCAAGCTTTCGTCGTTCGCGACCTTCCAGGTCCGCAGCAAGAACGAACGCATCGGCCGCAACCCGAAAACGGGCGAGGAAGTGCCGATCTCGCCGCGTCGCGTCATGACTTTCAAGGCGTCTAACGTTCTCAAGCAGCGCATCCTGCGCGCCCATATCGCCCGCAAGGCCAAGCAGAAGCCGGCGAACCCCGCGGCCTGATATCGGCCAAAACCGGTGGAGCATTTGCCCGCCGGTCACCGAGCGCTTGAAAAGCCATCCTCAAACCGTTGAAATATGATCCGAGTCGCGCGCCCGCGTGACGATCGAGGAGCGCGCCGTGATGCAGTTGGACAAGAGCCCGGATGCTTTCCGCACCATCAGCGAGGTGGCCGATGATCTCGATCTGCCGCAGCACGTCCTGCGCTTCTGGGAAACCCGCTTCCCGCAGATCAAGCCGCTGAAGCGCGGCGGTGGCCGGCGCTACTATCGTCCTGATGATGTGGAACTGCTGAAGGGCATTCGCCATCTGCTCTATGATCAGGGCTATACGATCAAGGGCGTGCAGAAGCTTCTGAAGACCAATGGCAACAAGTTCGTCATGGCCGTCGCCACAGGCGACGTTGCGACCATGGAGGCCCTCGTGGCCGCCAATGCGTCCAAGGCCGATGAGCCCAAGGTCAATCTCGACGAGGATCAGGTCGTTGGCCGCCCCAAGGTCCGTGCCAGCGGCCGATTCTTCGGCTTCGGCGGCAGCGCCAACGACGACGCGCCGGAGATCTCCGTCGGCAAGGGTTCGGTCGGCAAGGAAGACCGCGCCTTGCTGCAGGAAGCGCTCTTCGATCTCCTGGAATGCAAGCGTCTGCTCGATCAGGTACGTTGACGGCGCGGGCGTAAAGCCTGCCCGGCGTTCCCCAGTGGAACATCGAAGCGCTCCGGGGCGTTCTGGCACCAAACGCAACCCCTGCGAGGTTCCATGAAGCGTCTCCTGATAACGATCCCCGTCCTCTCTCTTCTCGCCGTGATCCCGGCCCATGCCCAGCAGGCGCAAGGGGCTGCCACGGCCAACGGTTCGACCGAGGCAAGGCCCGCAACCGTCGAGGATGCCTGCGCCTTCGTCGCCAAGAGCGTGCTGATGGTCAAGGATCTCAAGATTGGCGTGGTGCAGGCCTTCCCGGAACTTGATCCGCCCGGCGCCCGTCTGACCTATTCGACTCGAATGGATTCCGAGCCGGATGACATTTCGGACGAGATCGAGTGCCAGTTCGAGCGCGGCGCCGATCCTCTTCAGGTCACCAGCTTCTGCATGGATTCGACCTGCTACGCTGCCAACAGCGAAGAGCCCGAACAGCGTCGCCGCTTTGAAGAAGTCCGCGCCCTGATGCAAAGGCTCGACTGATAATCCGCGCATTTTTTCCCGTCGCCGGGAGTTTCCCCTTGCGCGGGAATAGTTCACTGGCTAAAGGGAACTTGCTGTCGGACGGGTCTGTCATGACCGACATTGTCTTGAGATCAATTGGTCTCGGAGGATTTCGGAACAACAGGTCCAGCCGATTTGCCGGTGACGGAATGTAGCGCAGCCCGGTAGCGCACTTGACTGGGGGTCAAGGGGTCGTGGGTTCGAATCCCGCCATTCCGAGTCTTAAAGTCCTTGAAAATAAAGGACTATCTCTTTCTTCCCCTGTAGAGCCTCAAAGCCTACAGGGGAACGAAAGGGACACAAATCCCCCAAATATCCCTGAAAATCCCACGAGTTTCCCCACGACTCAGCTGATGCTGTTCCGCGCTTGTTCGCTTGCGCGTCTATCGATGATGCGGGGGTGGTGAATAGAAAAGCCCCGGGCAGCAACCCCCGGGGCTTCTCATGTCATCGAGCCGCTCTAAAGCTCTGAGGAACATTCACGCTCAGAATCTATCACGGCTCTCGAATGATGCAACAGAAATTCATCGTTGGAGCGTAATCCATGTCAAAAATTGATAGGAACCTGTCCCAGCTTCAAGCCTTGGTTCGGGACTGTATTGCCACCTCACCAGTGGAGCGGGGTGGCTTTCGGTGGGCGGCCATGCCCCAGCCAGAAATTTGCAAGCATTTAGGCGTCTCACTCGCCACGCTTCGCCGGATGATCAGCCAGCCGCCGTTCGTTCGCGAGCGTGCGCAAATCGATGGCAGGAATTTTACCCTGTTGCGTGAGGGGGAGCCGGAGCAGATGACCCCGAAGCATCTTGCCAATTCGATGTCCAAGGCGTTGCGGGACTATCGCCGCAAGTGTCGTGCTGCATTGATACATGAGCGTGAGACTTTGGTGGGTGACTGTGACGATCCCGCCGTGACCGTTCGGATCGAGAAGATCGACGCGCTGCTGGAGAAAATGCCAGACCTCACCACGCATCCCGAATACGGGTTGATCAACGGTCTGATGGAAGTATGGCCCGGAGGGCATCAGCTCGCAATCTTCAAACTCGTGCTCAGCGACTGGCCCGCTTACATGGCAGGACAGAAGATTGAGATATGGAAGACGTACAGCGACCGGGAGCTTTTCTTTGAGTTCGCATCAATGAGTGTGCTTAGGAAATATCCTCAGCCAGCAGTCGAGCTATATGTGATGGAGCAGCAGGCGAGGGCGCACGAGATCACCCCGGAATTGCGCATTTTGAGCGAATGTATCTTTACCCCCAATTCAACCCATTAAAACCCTTCTCTATTATTTATCTCACGGGTGAAGATAGTATCGCTCATAATAGAAAAGGGGTGGGGAATTCGGGCGAGCCTCATCCCCACGCGCTAAAGACGGGGAAGCATTTCATGAAGGACACAGATTATCACTCTGTCAGATGGTCCACGAATGCAGCGATCACACAGACGAAACTTCCACAGGTGATCAGCCTTGTCCCGATATTGGGATACGCCATTCTCTACGGCGACCAGTTCCAGAACCTACTGATGAAATACAGCCTGCTGGGTCCCGATGTCTTGTTCACCCCATTTCAGCGCATCTGCCTTCTCTACGTAGGAGGTCTCTTCGTCCTAGCTGGACTCCTGACTTTTTACGCTTTCTGCCCTTCAATCATCCGCCGATACAGAACGCCCAATGAGTACATTCGGCACGTGATGGAGACGTCTGATTACAAGCAGGTTGAGGACGCCAATAAGGCGATGCAAAGATTACTCCAAGATCAGCCGAAGGAAGGTGAGGAAAAATACTATGGAGAGTTCCCGGCGCAGGCCGTATATAACGCGGTGAGGTTCACGCTGGGTTTCAGGTCGATTTACGAGCTGTTCGATGGGAGGAAGCCCGCGGGTACTATATACCAAGGACTTGCTGCGTACTACGAAGCCACCAATAGAACACGATGGTTTCTGAGTCTGCTTTGCAATTCTCTCATGATGTTCGGGGCCGTCTTGTTCTTGCTTCCGAGCCTTGAAGTTTTCTTCATGGTTGTCGACCGTGGTATATCTGCCGCGTTCCGCTAGGGGTGGAGAAGGTGAGGCTCCGATTGACCGAATCCCCCAAATCGACTAGTTTCGATCTGCCTAGATAACCGCACTCAGCGGGACGCGCTTAGCGCAGTCAGAGCCGTAGTTCATCGGCAGGCACCAACAGCAACTTGCTTCGGTGACCTGACAGATGTTCGGACTAGGGCGCAAACCCCAGAAGACAGAGACGGCGGTTGTAGAAGCCGAAGAACAACGGGCAAGCCTTGCTTCCCCGGATGACTTCCTGCTGGAGATTTTTGGCGTAACCTCGTCAGCCGCAGGCGTGGCGGTCAACCCGACCACGGCCTTGCAGGTCCCTGCCGTAGCCGCAGGCGTCAAAGCGATCTCAGAGGCGGTTTCGATCCTCCCCCTGCATGCCTTCGCCCGCAACAGCGATGGCAGCCGTGAGCGGGAGACGGACCATGTCGCCTATCGGCTGCTGAACGGAGATGCCAATCCGTGGACACGGGGACCCCAGCTTCGCGAGCTGCTGACCTCAGATGCCATCTGCCACGGGAACGGATTTGCCGAGATCGTTCGTGATGGTGACCGGCAACCCCGTGAGCTGCATCGCCTCGCACCGACTGCCGTTTCCATCGAGACCGACACAGTGACCGGCGAGCCGCGCTATCGGGTGAGCGCAGGCGCTGGACAACGCTTGCTCGACTTCCGGGATGTCATCCACCTTCGGGCACCGTCTCCGCTCTGCACCGACGCCGTGAGCGGCAAAAGCCCAATCATGCAGGCCCGTGATGCCATCGGCCTACTGATCACCCTCCAACAGCACGCCTGCCGACTGTTCGCAAATGGTGGACGTCCGTCTGGCATTCTGTCCTTCCCCGGCAAGCTGGGTGCCGAAGTCGCCAAGCGCGTGAAACTGTCCTGGCAGGCTGCCAACAGCGGCAGCAAGTCCGGTGGCACGGCAGTTCTGGAGGAGGGTGCCAAGTGGCAAGGTCTCCAGTTCTCCAGCGTCGATGCGCAATTCATGGAAATATGGGCGCTGTCCATCACGGAGGTTGCCCGCGTGCTTCGCGTCCCTCCCGTCCTGCTGATGGACTACAGCCGTCAGACATGGGCCAATGCGGAGACCGGTGGCCAGCAGTTCCTGACCTACTCGCTTGCCCCTTGGCTCTCCCGCTGGGAAGCCGAAGTCACCCTTAAGCTCATCGCCCCCGAAGATCGCGAGACGCTGTTTGTCGAGCACCTGACAGACGCGCTCCTTCGTGCCGACTTCGCCACCCGTGCGACCGCCTATGGCCAGTATCGCAGTATGGGTGCCATGACCGCCAATGAGGTGAGGGCGGGTCTTAACCTGCCCCCGCTGCCAGACGGCAACAGCCTCGCCAATCCATACACATCTTCGCCTTCCTCCAAGCCTGAGGAGGGCAATTCCGATGAATGAGCATCACAGTTTCTTCGGTGATACTCAGCGGGCATTCCTGCTGACGCCTGATCTCATCATCGAGCTTGAGCGCAAGACCGGGGCAGGCATAGGCGGTCTGTCCCGCCGCTTCTTCGCAGGTGAGTTCTCCTATCGCGAGCTGACCGAAGTCATCCGCCTTGGCCTCATCGGCGGCGGCACAGACCCCGAAGAAGCCGCCGCACTGATCAGCACTTATGCCGCTCGGATGGCAGTAACCGAGCTGTATGCGCTCGCACTCCCGATCATCGAAACCGTGATGTTCGGCAAAACCCAGCCAACACCAAAGAAAAGCAGAAAGGCCAGCAAATGAGCCGAGGCCCGGGACGCATTCAGCGCCAAATTATCGGGGCATTTGAAGCCGCCCCCGATCAGCGCTTGACCACTTCCGAGATTGCCGTCGCCGTTTACGGCGATGAGCTTGAAAAGTGGCAGGTGGACGCTGTTAGCCGCTCTCTCCGCACCTTGGCACCGAGGCTAGGTCTGACGAAGTGCCGTGTCGGCACGCCGGATCGGTTCGGGTGGCGTCATATCTGGGGGAGGGCCGCTTAAATGCTCGCACCCCTGCACCCAATTGCACTGGATATTCGGGAAGCTCAGACACGCGAGGCGCTGGATTTCGATATCCGTTTCTCTGCCGATGACGCGGGAAGCTTCACCGGTCATGCCGCGATCTTCGATGAGAGAAACAGCTTCAACGAAGTGGTGAAGCGGGGCGCATTCTCCCGCACCCTCGCTGAGCATCAGGCCCGCAACCTTCGCCCGCCCATGCTGTGGAGCCACCGCACGGATGAGGTGATTGGCGTCTGGACTGACATCCGCGAAGACGCCACCGGCCTTGCCGTCACCGGCAAATTGGTCACGGAAACCGCCAAAGGCAAAGAAGCCCATGCGCTTCTCAAGGCGGGTGCCTTGAACGGCCTCAGCATTGGTTTCCGCGCTCGTGGGGCAGAGCGAGCCGCCAACGGCCTCCGCATCCTCACCGACATCGATCTGGTCGAAATCTCCCTCGTCGCCCTGCCATCCGCAGGCAACGCCCGCATCAAACAGGTGCGGTCCATGGCCGATGTTTCGGCTTTCACCCGGGCCGTACAGGCCACAATCGCAACCTTCCGGAAGGATTGAACAATGAAGCATACGAATATCGAAGTCCGTTCGGCGGTGCCGATTGAGACCCGCGAAGATGACCCGCTTGCCGCTGCAACGGCTGCCGTGGAAGAACTCCGCGCTGCCGCCGAACAGCGCCATACCTCACACCAGACGGAAGTCCGGTCCCTGACTGAACGACTGGCCGCAATGGAAACGCGTCTGAACCGCCCCGGCACTCAGCAGGAGCAGCGCAACGAACCGGCCATCGAACAGCGAGCGTTCAATTCCTTCGCCCGCTACGGCGTCGAGCGCATGGAGCCGGAAGAAGTTCGTGCTCTGGCAGTCTCCACGGACACAGCCGGCGGATACCTGGCACCCGAACAGTTCATCGCTGAGCTGGACCGCAACCTTGTCGAGTTCTCGCCCTTGCGTGACGTGGCGCGGGTCACTCCCGTATCTGCCGGGGAACTCATCCTGCCGAAGCGCACTGGCACCATGTCGGCAACTTGGACCGGCGAAACGGCTGATACCACGCAGAGCGAGCCGACCTACGGCCAGCAGAAGATCAACGTCTTCGAGCTGCGCACCTACGTGGACGTTTCCAACATGCTGTTGGAAGACAGCGCCTTCGATCTCGAAAGCGAACTTGCCTACGACTTCGCGGAAGAGTTCGGTCGCGCTGAGGGTGCCGCCTTCGTTTCCGGCGACGGGACCGGCAAGCCGAAGGGTCTTTTGGAAACGGCTGGCATCGAGACGCTGGAGAACGTTGCTGGGATCGATCTCAAGGCAGACAACCTGATCGATACCTACCACGCCCTTCCGACCGCCTACGCCCGCCGCGCCACGTGGGCCATGAACCGTCGCACCATCGGCGCTATCCGCAAGCTCAAAAATGCGAGCGGCGACTACCTGTGGCAGGACGCCCTGACCGCTGGCAACCCGCCGACCATCCTTGGCCGTCCGGTGATCGAGATGCCGGATATGGATGACCTCCCGGAGGACGAAGGCGAGGGCACTTTCCCGCTGGTCTTCGGTGACTTCCAAGCCGGTTTCCGCATCTTCGATCGCAAGAGCCTCGTGGTTCTCCGCGATCCCTACAGCGTCCAGACGAAGGGGCTTGTGCGGTTCCACGCTCGCCGCCGTGTCGGTGGCGCGGTCACCAAAACCGAAGCCTTCAAGATCCTCAAGATCACGAAGTGACGAAACACGACGGGCGGTTCGCTGCCCGTCTCCCTCGTTCCAACTGTTGAAGGGCAAGCGCCATGACAATCCATTCCACTGCAAAGTCGAAAGTCTACATCGGCACCAATGACCGTGCGACTTCCGAAACCGAATATGAGGCTGAAAGCTGGACCGAGATCAAGGAAACGGAAGACCTTGGCGAGTTCGGCGCGAGCCGCGAAGAAATCACCTTTTCTGGCGTCGGCGACGCTTTCGTTCGTCGCCGTGCAGGCGTGACGGACAGCGGCTCTATGGAGCTGATCTGTGCCCGTGATGCTGCCGACCCCGGCCAGCAGAAGGCCCGCGAAGCGGTCAAGGATGAGCTGCCGTATAACTTCAAGGTGGTTCTGGCCGACAAGCCGACCCCGACCGGCACGCCGTCCACGTTCTATTTCAGCGCCGTCGTGCTGAGCGCCCGCAACAGCCTTGGCACGGTCAATGACATCACCAAGACCACTTTCACCATCGGCATCGACGGGGAAATCCTCGAAATCGAAGCCGCTGCTTGAGGTGATCCATGAGGCTCGCTGAGGAGATCACCATCACCATCGCGGGGAGGGCCGTCACGTTGCGGCCTTCTCTGCGCTTTGCCATCGAGTTGGAGAGGCGGGAGGGATCATTCCAGAAGCTGACCCGGGACATCATTGACGGGAGCCTGAGCGCTGCTGTGGAAATCATCGATCCACATACAGACCTCGACTTCCTGCCCAACCGAATCTTGGATGAGCTGGAGGCAATCAAGCCCGCATTGCTGCGCTACGTGATGGCCTTTGCAGGCGTAGACGGTGCGGATGTTCAGAAGGCAGCGCCGAAGGGCAAGGCTGCCAAGAGCGTCCCATTCCGTGACTACCTCCAAGACCTCTACAAGAAGGGCACCGGCTGGCTTGGCTGGACCCCGGACGTGGCCCTTGATGCCACCCCCGCTGAAATCATCCTCGCCTATGAGGGCAGGCTGGACATGCTCAAGGCCATCTATGGCGGTGAGGAGAAGTCCGAAAGCTCACTCAGCCTCGATGACAAGTTCAAGGTGGCCTTCGGCAGTTTCGGCACTCGCAAGGTTATCCGAAAGGCCGCAGCATGACCAAGTGGGGCCAGATCATCCGTGACTTGATTAAGAAGAGAGGGATCACTCAGCGTGACTTGGAGGCTGTTTCCGGGGTCAGCCGATCAACGATCAAGAGATGCGTCAGTGGCAAGAGCAATCCACGGATGGACGTGGTCGAAAAACTGCTCCCCGTCTTTGGCTACTCCATCTCAATGAGCATGACACATGAGCCGTATCCGCTGCTTCCAAAGCAGAAGATCGGCTATGCCGGACGCGTCTCCACACAACGGAAGCTCATCAAAGCCGCTGGCTGCGACAGGGGGTATTGATGCCCTATCGCGCTCCATCGATCCGCATATGTGGCTGTGTGCTCTCCAGCGGTCAAAGCTGTGAGCACTCCGTTGCGCGTGACCGGGAGCGCAAGGCCCGCTTCGATGCCCAACGTCCTACCGCTCGCGAGCGTGGCTATGACAGCAAATGGGAGAAGGCGCGTGCAGCATTCCTAGCCAAGCACCCCAAGTGCGCCCGTTGCGGGGCACCCGCTACCATCGTTCACCACAGCACCCCGCATCGCGGAAACATGGCCATCTTCTGGGACCGCTCAAAGTGGGTGCCTGCATGCCAGCCCTGCCACGATGGCCCACTGCAATCGCAGGAGAAGCGGCGATGAACAGGGCAGAGCGTGCACGGCAGATCGATCGCGAAGAGTTCGAGGCGGAATGCGCGGCCATCAGGAAGCGTGCACTTGCAAAGCTCAGCTCCAAGCCTGTCCGTGACCCACGCGTGGAAAGCTGGATCAAGCGCACCGAGCAAGACGACGCCACGTCCGCTTGGGGCAGAGCGGCGAAGGATAGGGCCAAGAAATATCCTGCCTTCGGTGAAGAGCGCACGCTGAGGGAATGGAGCCTTGAGAAGGGCGTCAACACCAGCACTATTCGTCGCCGTCTCGAAAAAGGATGGACCTTAGAGGACGCCCTCACTCTCCCTTCCAGCCCGGGCACTAGACCCCCGGGGTACATCAAAACTTCCAAGAGTACCAAAGGGACCGGCGGAGGGAGAGACGTGCGCGATTTGCAAACGAACTTGGAGAAAAGCCCATGAGCATCCTGTCAGTCGCGGACGTGAAGGCGCATGCGAACATCACCATCAGCGAGGATGACGCCCTGCTGGAGGGGAAGATTGCGGCCGCTGAGGCGTGGATTGGGAAGTTCATTGGCACTCCGCTGGACGATGCCACGGCCTTTCCCGATGGGACTCCGGAACCGCTCAAGGAAGCCGTGCGGCAGCTTGTGGCTCACCTCTATGAGAACCGGGAAGCATCCATCGTGGCGGTCAGTGCCGAGTTGATGCCGCTGGGTCTCTATGACCTGATTGCACCTTACCGGGAATGGAGCTTCTGATGAGCAAGCAGACGCAACGCCTTTCCCGGCGATTGGAGGCCATCCCCCGTAACGTGAGGGCAGCCGTTGCCCCGGCACTCATCAAGGCCGGTGGTGACCTAGCCAACATGCAGCGCATCCTTGCCCCGCGTGACACGGGTGCTCTGCAAGACAGCATTGCAGTCACCGGACCGGGACAGCAGACCCCACCGTATAGCCAGCCGGGAGGGTCCACCCTGGCACGTGAAAATCAGGTGCTCGTGACCGTGGGAAACAACGACGTTCGATATCCGCACCTCGTGGAATACGGCACGGCAGACACAGCGGCACAGCCCTATTTCTGGCCTGCCTACCGCTTGATGAAGAAGAAGCTGGCCAACAGGATCAAGAGCGCCATCCGCAAGGCCGTGAAGGAGGCGACGTGATGGAAGCTTCCCTTGAACTCCAGAAGGCGATCCGTGCGCGTCTCGTGGCCGCATCGGCATTGACGGCGCTCGTGCCCGTCGCCAATATCGTTGACCGCAACGGCGCCCCGGCGACGTTCCCCAGCATCATCATAGGCGAGGGGCAGACCCTTCCCGGTGGTGACATCGCCCGTAGCCGTCACGACGTGGCTCTGGACCTGCACATCTGGCAGAGGGAGACGGGGCTTGCCTTCGCAAAGCAGGTGGCCGGTGCTATCCGGGATGCCCTTCAAGACACCAATTGGAGCGCCATCGGCCTCCACGTTGCTGATCTCTATGTGGCTTCAAGTCGCTTCCTGCGCGATCCGAAAGGGGAGTACTCCCACGGCATCCTCAGCCTGTCCGCTAACGTGGTGGAGGCTGCCTAATGCGTGCAGGGAAGCTAGATCGGATCATTGAAATCCAGCGCCTAAGCCGAACCGTGGATGACTACGGCACGGAGACGGAAGCATGGACCGCAGTTGCCAGCCTTCGTGCTCAGCTCGTGCAGTCCAGCACGGAAGAGTTCATGAACAGCTTTGGCTCATCTGCTGAAATCGCCGCCGTCTTCCGCATCCGCTACCGGGACGATCTGCTGACATCGGATCGCGTCACGTATCGAGGGCAAGCCTACGACGTGAAGGAGATCAAAGAGCTTGGTCGCCGTGAGGGGCTGGACCTCCGCTGTGTGGCGGCGGGAGGCTGACATGGGTCTGGTCCTGAAAAAGAAGAAATCGTCCGTTGCAATCGATGTCACGGGAGCGGACAATTACGAGAACCCATTCCCAGACATCGCTGACCCATTGGGCTACGGCCAACGTGCTGTGGATTTTCTCCGCTCTCTGAAGCATCCGAAGTCCCGCCACCCTGACCGGAATTTCCAGCTTGACCCATGGCAGGAAGAGATCGTCCGCAAGGTCTATGGGCCATGCGATGAGGACGGAAACCGCATTGTGCGGAGCGTCGTGATCATGCTGCCCCGTGGCAACCGCAAGACCTCGCTGGGTGCTGCGCTCTCTCTTCTCCATACGATGGGGCCGGAAGCCGTTCCCAGTGGGGAGGTGCTGACCGCTGCCGCCGACCGGAAGCAGGCAAAGCTGGCATTCACGGAAGCGCAGAGCATCATCCAAGCGGGCAGTGAGGAGCTGTGGAGAAAGGGACAAGCCAGCCGCCGTTTTGAGGAAGGCCGGACGATCAAGCTCCAAGAATACAAGAACCGGATGACATTTCCGAACGGGTCTTTCCTCGAAAGCCTATCCAACGATGCGGGGACTCAGCATGGCCGCACTCCCGTCTTCGCTTTGATCGATGAAATCCACGCTTGGAAGAAGCGGGACCTCTGGGATGTCATCAAGACCGGCCTCGTGAAGGTGCCGAACTCCCTTTGCATCGTCATCACCACGGCAGGCAGGGGACAGGAAAACATCGCGTTTGAGGTGATCGACTACGCCCGCAAGGTGGCTGCCGGAAAGATCAACGATCCTGCCACCCTGCCGATCCTGTTTGAAACTTCACCCGATGCCGATTGGCAGGATGAGGAAGTTTGGAAGGCGGCAAACCCCGGCCTCATCCATGGCTATCCAGACCTGAACGGCCTTCGTCAGCTTGCCCGTGAGGCTGCCGAACGTCCAGCCGACCGGGAGGCATTCCGACAGCTCCACTTAAATGTCTGGCTTGGCCACAGCTCTGACCCGTTCGTGGAAATGTCCATCTATGACAAGGGCGCGGGTGCCTTCGATCTCGATGAGTTGGAGCATCAACCCTGCTGGCTTGGGGTAGACCTCTCCAGCAATTCGGACCTCACCGTGATCGTGGCCGCATGGCGGGACGGGGAAGAAGGCTACATCGTCCACCCGTGGTTCTTCTGCCCCGCTGATAACTTGCACAAGCGTGCTGACCGGGACGGCGTGCCCTATCCGCAATGGGCGGATGAAGGCTTCATCGAGCCGACCCCGGGTAACGTCGTGGACTTCCGTGCTGTGGAAGACACGATCCGGGAAATCTGCGAGCGCTTCGAAGTCCGGGAGATTGCATTCGATCCGCACCTTGCCCGCGTGATGATGGCCAACCTTGCAGATGATGGCTATCCGGCAATTGAGATGCGGCAGGGCTGGATCACCATGGCCCCTGCGATCAAAGAGCTTGAGCGCGCCATCATCGCGGGACGCTTCCGGCATGGTGGTCACCCCGTCCTTCGGTGGAACTTCGACAACGTCGCCGTGGAGACGGACAAGGCCGGAAACAAGGCCTTCCACAAGGGCAAGAGCCGGGACCGCATTGACGGTGCCGTTGCCGCCGCAATGGCCGTGGGCCGCGCCTCGCTGGGTGAGGATACCCGATCAATCTATGACACTGACGAACGGGCCGAGGGCCTGTTGATCTTCTAAGGAGACACCCATGGCTGATGACACAGAACGCCTGATCGTGGCGCTTGAGGCGAGGGTGAAGGAGTTTGAGAAAAATTTCCAAAGAGCCAACCGCACCGCAGGCCAGAACTTCAAGGCCATCGAAAATCAGGCCAAGCGATCCGCCGATGCCTTGGAAGCATCGATGTCCGGTGCGGGCAAGGGCGTGAACATGGCCATGGCTGCTTTGAAGGGTGGCGTTGCTGGTCTCATCACCGGCCTGAGCATCGGTGCGCTGGAGGGCATCGCCTCCCGTATCGGTGACATCACCAAGAACATCGCCAACGTCGGCAACGAAGCGAAGCGGGCCGGTCTGAGCACGAAGGCCTTTCAGGAGCTTGGTTACGTCGCCCAGCAGAACCGCATCCCCGTAGACGCGCTCGTGGACGGGATGAAGGAGCTGAACCTTCGGGCAGATGAGTTCATCGTGACGGGGCAGGGTAGTGCCGCCGAAGCATTCCAGCGGCTGGGTTACACGGCAGAGGATTTGAAGCGAAAGCTACAGGACCCCTCCGCATTGCTCGTGGAGATCATCGGCAAGCTGGAGCATCTGGACCGTGCCGCACAGATCAGGATCGCGGATGAGCTGTTCGGCGGGACGGGCGGTGAGCGCTTCGTGGAGCTGCTGGACAGGGGCGCGGCGGGAGTTCGCCAGCTCATAGAGGAAGCCCATGAATTCGGCGCGGTCATGGACGAAGAAGTCATTGCCCGAGCCGATGAGCTGGATAGGAAGTTCAATCAGATCGGGACGACGATCTCCACCTGGACGAAGCAGGCAGTGGTTGGCCTTGTCGGTGCGATGGATGATTTCCTAGACCGCTTCAATAAGCTGGAGGAACAGTCCACCCGGAACGTGCAGGACAGCCTTGTAGGCGTCTATGGTGACCTCGCGGCAGAGAAGCAGCGCCTTGCCGACCTCCAGCAGATCAGCATGGGCACCCCGGCTGACGTCATGAACATCCGCCAGTCTGAGCGGGAGATTGAACGGTTGACCAATGAGGCGGTGAAGCTTCGCGACATCCTCGACCGTCGCAATGGTTACGATGAGAACTTCGTCTACAAGGCGGGTGAGGATGCCAAGCAGGCCACCCCGTCTATGGAAAACCTCTATGGTGCGCTCGACAAGACCGGCACCGCTGCTGCCAAGGGAGCGAGCGGCCTGAACACCTTCGCCGGTGCCGTCCGTGCCCTGAAAGATGAAATCCCTGAACTCGCCAGCGGCCTGTCACAGCTCGACGCGCAAGCCCGCATCAATGCCGCATATAACGCCGCGCTGGGGAAGGCGCGTTCCATGGGTGAGGTGTATCAGGCGAATGAGCTTCGCGGGGCTGCACTCAAGGCCGTGGGCGTGAAATCCGCTACAGATGATCCGGCCAAGTACCTGTCCAACGTGCTGGCATCGGGCAAGGGAGCAACGCATATCACCGGCATGGCATCCACGTTCCAGCAGAAGCTGGCCACGATGCTCGCCAGCATGCCGGATGACTTGAAGGGCAGTGTCACCATCAACAGCGGTTACCGCTCGCCAGAACGTCAGCAAGAGCTTTGGCTGGAGGCATTGCAGAAGTACGGGTCCCCGGAAGCCGCACGCAAGTGGGTAGCCCCACCCGGAAATAGCCAGCATAACAAGGGCAACGCTGCTGATCTGGGTTACCAGTCCGACGCGGCACGGAAGTGGGTGCACGAGAACGCGGGCAACTATGGCCTGTCCTTCCCGATGAGCCATGAACCATGGCACGTGGAAGACGAAGACGCCCGCTCCGCTGGACGTGCTGAGGATATCCAGCGCCAGACCACCGCATTGACCCAGCAGGCCGATGCATACCGGCAGATCGTGACCGAAGCTCAGCAGTTTACAACAGAACAGCAGTCTGAACAGCAGGCCCTCACAATGACGGGGCAGGCTGCCATGGCCTATCGCTATGAGCAGCAGATGCTTGCGGAGGCGATGCGGCAGGGTATCCCGCTCACCACGCAGCAGCGGGAAGAGATCGCACGTCTAGCGCAGGGCATGGCCACCGCTGAGGCTGCCACTCAGCAATACGCCATGACGCAGGACCAAGCCCAACAGGTGAGCGGCTTCTTCGCCTCCACGGCTGCCGATGCTTTGACCGGCCTCATCACGGGCACGATGACTGCCGAACAGGCGCTGCAGCAGCTCATCGCAAGCCTAGCGCAGGCGGTTCTTCAAGCGGCCTTGCTGGGGCAGGGACCCCTTGCCGGTCTGATGGGTGGCAGCGGAGGTGGCGGCGGTGGTTTGCTGGGTACGTTGTTCAGCGCCATTGTGGGTGCCAAGGATGGCGGCTTTATTACTCCCAAAGGCGTCCAGCGCTTCGCCCGTGGTGGGGATGTTCGTGGTCCCGGCACCTCCAGATCGGACAGCATCCCGGCCATGCTTAGCGACGGTGAGTTCGTGGTAAATGCAGATGCCACCAGCAAGAACCGTGCAGCTCTGGAGGCGATCAACAGCGGGAAGGCTCTCAGCCTCGATGCCACCAACATGGGCAAGGGCAGCATCCGTGCGACCACAAATCAGGTCAGCAATGTCTTCTCACCAACCATCCCGATCACCGTGCAGGCGAGCGGGAACCGGGAGACAGATGCTGCCATGGCCGACCGTCTGGCAACGGAAATGAACACGATGCTTGAAAACAAGATGACGGAGTTCGTTCAGAAGCAGCAGCGCCCGGGGGCGATGATGGGAAAGAGAGGGTTCGTTTAAAGCTTCGACCGTCATCACCGCTGTCTGAGCTGCCCACATTGTTGCCGGATCAACAAGACGATACCCGCTACCATTTCATCGGTCTTCTGCTGAATTGTCTCCTGCATTTCGAAGTCCTCAGTGACCTTCGCCCCGATACCGTTGAACTGGTCCGAGATTAGCCGAGCAACGCCGTCCAAAGCATCCTCGAAATCCTCAGCTACAAGGTAATTTTTTCCGTTCCATAGATCAGTCGGAGGCGGCTCGCCCATCAAAACAGCAGCCATGAGGGAATTGACCATTTTGAAGGTCTCATCCCGCGTCATCACATCTTCGTTGTCTTCCATCATGTGCCTCTGTTTCCGCAAGGACTATGGCACCCTACGTCATCGCCCAAACCGTCATGGGGTGAATTGGTACGGGTCTGCCTTATATCTGATGCGCCGTACTGGCTTCGAGCGCCATGCTTCATCTGCTGCTTCACGCTCTTTCATAAGGCGGTCGAGTTCGGCCAATTTTCCCGAGGGCTTTACAAGTTCACAGAGCCACTGAGGGTTGCTTGTGGGACGGCACAGGTCCGCATAGGCCTTCCCCGCATTCCTACCATTTCGATAATTGCGAATGTCGCGAGGCACCAAACCAAGACGGCTCATTTCCCTTTGCTCTTGCGCCATGTTCTTGAATTTTGGGTTGTCGAAGTACCGATTGACTTCGTCAGCTACGAGGGAATCGATTTGACGACTTAAGTCCATCACAATCTGAAACGCTCTGTCCTTCTCAGTCTTGTCGGGGATGCTAGTCAACTGCGCCCGATCAGCTGACCAGAGCGTGCTACACTCTGAGCACCGGACGAAGTAGCCGATATCTGGCGTGCTCCAAGGATTGTCTTGGGTAGTAATAGATTGCACGATGTGACCCTTTCCGCAGGGGCAAACGGCAACTGACATCTCGACAGTTTCTGACGTGCTCAAAATTCGCTCCGATGCAACCAGGACTTCTTTAAATGCTTAAAAGTAGCGAGACGCCCTTTCAGTGACCGCTTGCGGCTTTCAGCAGGTAGGCCATGCGCCCAATGGGCACCTTCTACGGAATGGCATCGTAGTCGAACCGTTGAAAAGGCTCCGCGTCATCTCTGAGTTTCGACCACTTGAAACCATATTTCTCGGCATCGGACCAATCATCCGGGTATCCAATCCGGAAGAGCGATCCAGTAGCAGCGGCCATTTCATGATAGTCATAGCCACCAATGCTGATCGAATCATCCGCAGCCGAAAAATCATCGCTTTGAAACTGCGATGAGATGAGCACCAGCAAGCCAGCAACGGCTGAGATCAAAGCACCCATGTTGGCTTGCTTGAATTCCTGCAATCGGTCGTGCTTGCTGGCATTGTACGCCTGATACCAGCCTATTCCTTGATTTGGACCCCAGCCTTCGAATGGCCTCCACACCTTTCGAGGACCGTTCCACACAGGCAGCATTACCTCGTAGCTTGAGAGGTGGTGGCTGGTATTCACCTTCCTATAAACGCTCATGTTATAGATAGGCTGCTGAAATCGGTTTATCGCTGGCGTGTAGATATTTGCATCAAGTATCGCTTTGAAGTTGGCTTCCACTTCAATGCACGTTCTCATCAGCAGCTCGTGGATACGGAATGAGAATGTGCCCTCAGCTTCTGGGCTAGGTTCTACGTATTCGAACAGGCGCTCAAGGTCTTTCTGGATGAGCAAATAAGCCCGCACGTATTGCCCCGGTGAACGAGCATACCTGGGGTCCCTAACGTAGGCCCGTCGACTATAGCCGTCATTGGCGTCGGCCATTGGGCGATAGGTAAGGAAGAAGGGTTTATCGAGCGGCATCTGTCCCCCAGTCCAATCGATTTCGAAAACGAACGCGTTGCGCTTTTCTACTTTTTCTTGAGTAAGCTTAGCAGCGATGCAACCTGATCCTCAAGGTCAGCGACCCGCTTTTCCAGTGGCTGGCTACGTTGATATGCCACACGAAATTCGGGGGTTTCGTGGCCATGTCCCACATCCCATCCCGTATCCTGAACAACGACATCAGCGGCAATCGAGAACTCTAAGCGAGATACGATTTCCGCGTTCATGGAGCGATGGCTTTTAGACGCAAGCTCTTGAATTTGCTTTTTTAATTCCGCTGGAAGGCGGATGCGGAGGGGCGGGTCTTCTCTGGTCATGGCACAATATGGTCCACGGTGGACTTGACCGCAAGAAGAATCCATCTTAGCTCTAAATGGTCCACCGTGGACACTTCGTGAGGCAAAGGAGACTTCGATGAAACTGACCGAGAAAACTTCCGCGT
The DNA here is from genome assembly GCA_051861045.1 of Allorhizobium sp. Taxonomy (GTDB): domain Bacteria; phylum Pseudomonadota; class Alphaproteobacteria; order Rhizobiales; family Rhizobiaceae; genus Allorhizobium. The sequence continues at coordinate 143,461 of JBHYDI010000004.1, read as the reverse complement.
TCAACATCCGCGTTCCCGAGACCCTGAAAGCGCAGCTCCTTAGGCAGGCCATCGAGAACGGGCGCAGCTTGAACATGGAAATCGTCTTGATCCTGAAAGCAGCCCAGCAGGTCGAGCAGCGGCGCACTGCCGCCTGACCCAACCCAGAGGAGCACTCACATGACCGATAGAAACTACGCTGCTGCTTTTCGCCATATCGGCACTTACAGCGTTGCGGCTGGCACAACGCCTGACCAACACATCGGCCCATTCGCCAGAAAACTTGACGCGCTGCTTGCAGCTCGGGAGTTTCAGACCGCACATCAACGCGACCCAAACTTCATTCTAGACCTCACTAATGCCCCTGATGAGGAGTTGGCGGAGTTCCTGCGATGATGAACCGCCCCCTTCCTAAGGAGCCGATGTTCACCGCAGATGAAGCGGCGGCGAAGCTTGGAATATCAGTGAAAACGCTGATGCGGCACGTGAAGGATGGCCGCATCCGATATGTGAACGTCGGGACCGAGAAGCGGAAGCAATACCGTTTCACCGATTACATGCTTGAGCAGTTCATCACCAACAACAAGCGTCGGGAGAAAGCCCCATGCCCGTCTACAAGCCCGCAAGCTCCCCTTATTACTACGCCGAATTCCAGCTCCACGGTCATCGCGTTCACAAGTCTACAAAAGCCAAAACCAAAAAAGAAGCTGAGCTAGTCGAGCGGCAGTGGAAGGCTCAGATTGAGGAAGACGTAAAGCAGGCCCGTCTTACCGGGAATGCACCTATCACCCTCGACGTTGCCGCTGGTCACTTCTGGACCGATAAGGGTCAGTATCACGTCAACAGCGATACGACGTGGACGGATATTCAAAGGCTGATCAGCTACCTTGGCAGCACCAAACGGCTGGACCAACTGACTGATGCTGACGTGACGGCGCTCGTGACCAGACGGCGAAATGATACCCGCAATGGCCGGAAGGAGACGAAGGACGGGGAAGCGGTCCCGACGCTCTCAAACGCCACCGTGAACCGATCCTGCACGATCCTCCTCAAGGCCATCTTCAATCACGCGGCAGTGCTGGGGCATCACTTCCCACGGCCTCCACAGTGGAAGAATCATATGCTCAAAGAGCCGCAGGAGCGGGTGCGCGAACTCGACACACATGAGGCCATCGCCTTGGACAAGTCAGTCCGGGACGATTATGCGCTGTGGTTCGAGTTTGCCCGCCTCACTGGACTTCGCCGGAAGGAAACACTCATCAAGTGGTCAGCGGTCAACGTCTTCGCGAAGAGGATCACCACGACCGGGAAGCAGAACAAGCAAGTCCACACCCCGATTACGCCAGCCGTGGCAGCCATCTTGAAAAAGTGTGAGGGCAATCACCCGGAATATGTGTTCACCTACGTTTGCAAGCGCCCGCTGCCGGGGCAGGTGAAGGGGCAGCGCTACCCGATCACGGAAGAGGGTGCCAAGACCCAATGGCGGCGGCTGAGGAAGCGTTCAGGGGTGGAGAACTTCCGCTTCCATGACATCCGTCACGACGTTGGGACAAAGCTCCTCCGTCAAACCGGAAACCTCAAGATCGTCCAGCGAGCGCTGAACCACTCGGACATTAAGACTACGGTGAAGTATGCCCACGTTCACGATCACGAAGTGGCGGAAGCTCTGGCTTCACTCTCAAATCCCACGACTATCCCCACGACACCACAGAAGGCATCGGCTTGAAAAATGAAATCATTTGCAAATTTGGCGCACGGCTCACCGTCTAGGGGTCAAGGGGTCGTGGGTTCGAATCCCGCCATTCCGACCATTTTGCTCGACGGATCAAGCAGTTGGTCACGTCGAACAGGTCTAAGGACCGGGTATCTTCAAGATGCCCGGTCTTTTTTTATGCTCGCATTGTGAGCCACTTAGCGCCCAACATTAGAAATCGCCGGTTTTCTTGACGGAACGTCCTTCGTTTGCTGCATTGCAGCATTATATTGGAGGAAGGTTCGACGAAAGCCCTGATCCCATGCGTTTCAAGTTCTCCATGTTTCCGCTCTCCGCCATGCTGCGCGGTCAGAAGCGTCTTCGCCGCAGCCTTGAAAAGGCTTTGCCGAAGATAAGGCTGCCGGAGGTGCCCAAGGCGCCGAAGCCGCGAACGTCGCGCTCGACGCTGGTCGAGGTCCACGCCTTTGGCAGCAATCCAGGACGCTTGCGGATGCTGGAATATGCGCCTGCAGTGCGGCGGGAGCCGGCAACGCTGGTGGTTATCCTGCATGGCTGCCTGCAAACGGCCGAGCAATATCATCGGGGTAGTGGCTGGAGCCGGATCGCGAGGGACAAGGGTTTCGTGCTGCTCTATCCCGAGCAAACCAAGTCCAACAATCACAACCTTTGTTTCAACTGGTTCCGGCCAAGCATGGTCGCGCGGGATCGCGGTGAGCTGATGTCGATCCGCCAGATGATCGAGCACAGCGTCGAGCGGCACGGCATTGCCCGCGACCGCATTTTCATCCAGGGGCTTTCGGCCGGCGGGGCCATGGCCAATGCCATGCTGGTCACCTATCCGGATCTCTTCGCAGCCGGTCAGGTGGTTGGGGCGCTGCCCTATGGTGCCGCCCGCGATGCATTATCGGCGCTGTCGGTCATGAAGTCCGGCAGCCGGCGTAGCAGGCAGGAATGGGGTGATCTGGCACGGGCGGCGAGCGGCGAGGGGGAAAGCGTGCTGCCCGCCGTTTCGATCTGGCAGGGCAGAGCCGATCGCGTCGTATCACCGCTCAATGCGGAGGCGGCGCTGTTTCAATGGCTTGACCTGCATGGATTGGATGAGGACGCTGGAGAGCGTGAGACAGGCCCGCAGGGGACGAGCCTGGTCTGGCGGGATGCCGACGGAAAGACGTTGGTCGAGTACCGCCTTCTCGAAGGGCTCGACCATGGCCTGCCGGTGATCGCCCGCCATGCGAGCCAAAAGCGCCAACCATACATGCTTGAGGGCGCCATCGGCGCCCCCCAGCAATTCTATGAAACCTTTATCCGGCAGCGTGTCGTGGCTGCCAGGGGGCAATCGATCAGTTCTCCTCGATCGAAACGCCGTTCTGGCCGATCTTGAGTTCAACACCATCGGGCTGCTGCTCTTCCTGGTAGACATAGATGCCGAGGCCGATGACGGCAACGACGAGAGCGCCAATGATGAGGTAGAGGCCATTGTTTCGGCTCATGAAAATCTCCTGTTCGATTGTTTCGGACGGGAAAAGCCGCAAAGCCCCTTATTGTTCCATCGCCATATCGGAAAAACTCAATCGTCGTTGGCGGCAGTCAATTCTTCGGGCCGCATGCCGTCGTCGCTGACCTGTGCCGACAGGCGCAAACCTTCACCACCAGGACCGGCTTCGCCCGGTTCCAAAAAGCTGACGCCAAGGCGCTCCAGGGGGGCTTTCAACGCTGCATGCTGCTGCGGGGTCGCGTCATGGCCGTTCTCAGCTTCGATCTGCAGGATGAGGAGTGGCGGCACGCCGCTTTCCTGACCGATCCTGTCGATGGTGACGTCGAGCATGGCGCGAGCGGCGCGTATCTGGGCGGGAGTAATCATCTATGAAGTATGGGGCGCTGGGAGATTATTTCAATCCACAGTCGTCCCGAACCGGTCAGGCACGTCGCCGAAGGGCACGCTGATGCCGCCATTCTGCGGCACCACAGCCCCAGACGATCCCGAGCACGAGGTAGAAATGCCGCCAGTGATCGGTGTCGATCACGGCCCCGATCAGCATGTGGCCAAGCAGTACGATCCAGGCGATCATCAGATAGGGCTGCCACGGCCTGTCCCGTAGCATGTAGCGAAAGCCCATAGCCACGGTCCAGCCGATGAGCGTGATGTAGGACAGGAAGCCTATCCAGCCATAGGCCATCAGCGACTTCAGATAGATGTTATGCTCGTCCTCGGGGAAGATCTTGCCGAACATCATCGGGCCAATCCCGAGCGGCTTTTCCATCGCCATCTCGAACCCTAGTCGGTGGCGCGCGAAACGACCGAGATGGCCGCCGTCATATTCCTGCACGAGCTGGGTTCGCGTCTCGAAGAGACCACGGACCTTCTCGAACTGCAGCGCCACCAGCAAGGCCATGACCATGGTAATGACGGCCGTCAGCGACAGAACCAGGATCTTCAGGCGAAACGCATTGGTACGCTCCTTCAGAAGCATCACGAAGACGAGCGCCATCGCGCAGAAGAGGAAAAGACCCCAGGCAGCACGCGAGAAGGAGAGGAAGACGGCAAAGGACAGGATCAGGATGCCGAGGATCCGAAGCGGCGATTTCAGCAACCGGCCTTTCAGCATCCCGTGAAGCAGGTAGAGCATGGGTGCGACAAGAAAGGGGCCGAAGACGTTCGGATCCTGAAAGGCGCCCATGGCGCGGTCGTAGCGCGTGAAAACCTCGGAGCCCGGAAAGGCATGGAAATAGCCGAGGATGCCGAGCATGCCGGTAATGATGGCAGCCGCCACCCAGGCCTGAAAGATGAGTTTCAGCCGCTGCGGACGGTCTTCGATCACAGCGGCATAAAAGACTGCCGTCAGCGCGAGAAAGATCGACACCGCAACATAGAGAACCTGCTCGGTCAGAATGTTCGGCAGCATCGTGATCGCCAGCAGGCCGCCGACATTGAAGATCAGCAGGAGCGTGAGCAGGGGGGCGACGGCGCGGGAGATCTTGAGACCGAACAGGAACCACAAGGCGACCTGTCCGACCATCAGCAGTTCATAAGGCGCAGGCTCGGAAATGACGAAGCCCGACAGAAAGACGCCGAGCGCCATGATCCAGGAGACCATCAGCTGGACGGCGGCCGCCTGCGGATTGAACGGCCGGATCTGGGCGTCGACGGCACTCAATAAGCGTTTTCCGTGTTGAGCAGCTTGATCGGCGTCAGGAACAGGATCTTCAGGTCGAACCAGAGCGACCAGTTCTCGATGTAGTAGAGATCATAGGCCGTGCGGAACTTGATCTTGTCGTCGGTGTCGATCTCGCCGCGCCAGCCATTGATCTGCGCCCAGCCGGTCACGCCGGGCTTCACCCGGTGGCGGGCGAAATAGCCTTCGACGATTTCGCCGAACGTCTTGTCGCGCGTCTGGCCGAGGATGGCATGCGGGCGCGGGCCAACCAGCGACAGATCGCCGCGCAGCACGTTGAAGAGTTGCGGCAACTCGTCGATCGACGTCTTGCGGATGAAGCGACCGACCCGGGTCACGCGCGGGTCGCCTTTGGTCACGGCGTTCTTGGCCGTCGGATCGCTCATCTCGGTATACATCGACCGGAATTTCAGGACGTTGATCACCTCGTTGTTGAAGCCGTGACGCTTCTGCACGAAGAAGACCGGCCCCTTCGAGGTGGTCTTGACGGCAATCGCCGTCGCGATGAAGACCGGCCAGAGCAGGCTCAGTGAGAGTAGGCTGAAGAAGATGTCGAAGGCGCGCTTGGCGACGGAATCCCAGTCCCGGATCGGCTTGTCGAGGATGTCGAGCAGCGGCACTGCGCCGACATGCGAATAGGCACGCGGGCGGAAGCGGAGATTGTTCGAGTGGGCTGCAAGTCGGATATCGACCGGCAGCACCCACAGCATCTTGAGGAGCTGCATGATGCGCGCCTCGGCGCTCAGCGGCAGCGAGATGATCAGCATGTCGATATGCGCAAGGCGGGCAAATTCGACGAGTTCCGCAACGGTCCCGAGCTTCGGATAACCGGCGACAACGTCTGGCGAGCGCGCAGCGCTCCGGTCGTCGAAGATGCCGCAGATACGGATGTCGTTCTCCGGCTGCTGCTCCAGCGCACGGATCAGGTCCTTGGCCGGCTTGCCGCCACCGACGATCACGGCGCGCCGCTCCATCACGCCATTGCGTCCCCAGCGGCGGATCGCAAGGCCGATCAGATTGCGTTCGACGAGCAGATAGACAGCGCCGACCCCGAACCATGCGGCAAGCACGCCGCGATAATAGGGGTCATGGTCAACGAAGAGCAGATTGACCAGCGCAACGACGCCAAGAGACGCCATCCAGCTTCCGAGCACCCGCGCCATCGAGCCCATGGGCGAGCGCAGGATCGAGACGTGATAGCAGTCGCTGGCCTGCATCAGAAGAAGCGCGAGGAGGGCGCCTGCAAAGCCGCTGATGCTGGTGTCGAGGAAATGCGCGCCGGGATCCTCGGCGAGGAAATAATTGGTCGCGAGCGCGATCCCGAGCAGGCTGAAGAATTCCAGAAACCGCAGCTGGCCGATCACGATCGACGGCGAATAGTTCGCCATGGCGTACTGGCCGGCGATCTGTCGGGCAAGTGCGCTGATCTCGGCCTTGCGCTCTCCGCCCACATTGTCGGGAGCGCCGACCGTCGTCTGACCGCGACGCAGGGCGTCAAGATCGAATGCCTCGGGTTTGTCGACCTTGTTCATATCTGGATCTCGCACGTGTGTGCGCAGAGACTAGGGCCAAGGTCCTAAGAAACGCTTTAGGACCCCTCAAAAACAGGGTGAAGCTGTCTCAATCCGGCACATCGGTCCTTCAAATCCGCGCGAGTTGTGCCCGGTAGAGCGCTTCCATTTCCTGGGCCATGACGAGGGCTGAAAAACGGGATCGAAAGGCGTCGGCGGTCGGCATGGTCCGCTTCGACCAGCTGGGATCGGTGAGCGCCTTGGCCATGGTAGCGCCGAAGAGATCGGCGCGCCCGGCCTCGATCAAAGCTTCGCTGTCGCTGCCGAGGATCTCGGGGATCCCGCCGACACGCGATGCGATGATCGTCTTCTCGGCCGCCAGTGCCTCGAGCACGATATAGGGCATGGCTTCCGCCCGCGATGGCACCACGACGATGTCGGAGAGAGTGAAGGCCTGGGCGATCGGCATGGCCGGACGGAAGGTAAGCCTGCGGCCGAGACCTTTCTGCTCGACCATCTGGCGGTAACGCTCGAGATCCGGACCATCACCGACGATCACCCCACTCAACGGGCGTCCGACCAGGCGTTCGGCTTCTGCAAAGGCGTTGATGAAGACATCCGGACCCTTCAGGTCGCGCAGCATCCCGATATAGGCGAAGTCGACGCCTTCGGCCTCGACCGGGATCCGGCCGAAGTCGCGTTCGCTGATGCCGTTGTAGATCCGCGTGGCCGCTGAGTGCGGTTTGCCGATCTTGGTCTCGTAGGTGGCGCGCTCGTAGTCGCAGACGAAAGAGATCGACTCGGTCATGCGCTCAAGAATGCGCTCGGCCATGAACACCCCTTGGCCGGCCAGTGACCCGCTGGAAAAGTGCAGGCTGCCGCCATGGGGCGAATAGAGGCGGGCGACGCGATACCTTCGAACCCGCAGCAGTGAGCCGATCAATCGTGCGATCACGCCGCCCTTGGCGCCATGACCGTGCAGGATGTCCGGCTGCAATTCCTTGATAAGTTTGTACGCTTCGATGAGCGCCGCCATGTCCCCGAGACCGACAGAGCGGCCGATCGGGAAGCGTGTGACGCCGAGCGATAGAAAGGGCATGATCTGGTCGAAAAGCCGGTCTTCATGCGCGCCGCCCGTCGAGCTGTCGCAGAGGATGCCGACCTGATGGCCGGCTGCACTGTGCAGTTCGGCCAGATCGCGCACATGACGAAAGATCCCGCCGATGGGCGATCGAAAACAATGCACGATCCGCAGGGATTGGGCTTCGGCCATCGATTAGAACAGCCGCTCGCGAACGTAGACGGTGTCGCCGGCAAGGATCGGATCGGTGATCGGCACGCGACCGGTGATGATCTGGCCGTTGATCTTGCGCGTCACGTCGACATCGCGCTGGTTCGCCCGGCTGTTGAAGCCGCCGGAAACAGCGATCGCGTTGAGGATCGTCATGCCGGGCACATAGGCGTACTGGCCTGGCTGGCCGACCTGGCCCATGACGAAGATCGAGCGATAGCGATCCACCTCGATCGAGACGTCAGGATCCCGGAGGAAGCCCTGCTTCAGCTTCAGAGCAATTGCGCCTTCGAGCTGTGTGAGGGTAGCGCCACGGGCAGCGACCTGCCCAACCAGCGGGAAGGCGATGTAGCCGGCCTGATCGACGGTATAGGTGTTGGTGAGGCTCGCCTGTTCGAAGACAGTGATCCTCAGCCGGTCGCCGCTGTCCAAGCGATAGGGCTGAATGGTCGCTTCGTGAAAGACCTTCGGCGCGGGTTTGTAGCTCGCGCAGCTCGTCAGGGCGGCCGACAGGAACGCGCTCGCGACCAGTACCATCGCCTGTTTGCCGACCATCGCCATGCGCTGTTGCGCTCCCACTGAATTTACATCTTCGTTGGCCTGTTATCGAATGGTTAGGGTTAATGCCGGGTAAACACCCGACGGCCAAAGACCCGAAACCACGGCGCAAAACTGGGAGGATGATGATTAACCCTTGAGTTACCATGATCCTTTACTTTCGCGGGCGAGATGTACCGGGAGTCTGTGATGCCGAGTGTGGACCGCGATCAACATGATGTCGATATCGACCTCGCCCAGCTTTTTCGCGCCGTCTGGCAGCGGAAGGGGAGGATCCTTGCGGCGACCGCGCTGGTCGGTGTGCTGGCCTTTGTCGGCGCCAATGCGATTTCACCGAGCTACAAGAGCGACGCCAAGCTGCTGATCGAGCCGCGCGAGCCGAATTTCTCGGCCTCGGGGACCGCCTCGTCCGCCGTTGAGCCGATGCCCGATGAACTGAACATCGCAAGCCAGGTTCAGCTTCTCCAGTCGGTCGATCTCATCAAGCAGGTGGCTCGTGACCTGAAGCTGCACGAGAGGACTGAATTCGATCCGGATTCCAGCCCCTCTGCGATCACAGATTTTCTCGTCCTGTTCGGCCTGACCAGCAATCCGCTTGAACTGCCGCCAGAGGAGCGGGTGATCAAAGCCTTCAAGGAAAAGCTCAACGTCTACCAGGTCGACAAGTCGCGCGTCATCGGGATCGAGTTCACCTCGAAGGATCCGAAGCTCGCAGCCGCCGTGCCGAACGCGATGATGGACGTCTACCGCTCCTTACAGAGCGGCGCCAAGCTCGACAGCAATTCCGATGCCGTGCGCTGGCTGGAGACCGAGATCGCCAACCTGCGCGAGAAGGTTCGTGAGGCCGAGCAGAAGGTCGCCGAATATCGCTCCGCAGCGGGCCTGATGTCGCTTGGCTCCGACCAGAGCTCCTTCACCGGCAAACAGCTCTCCGACATCTCCACGGAGCTTGCCCGGGTGCGCGGTGAACGCGCAAGTGCCGAAGCGACGGCCGAGAACCTGCGTGCGAGCATTAAGGCCGGCAAGCCGACCGAAACCCTCGACGCCATCGCACGCTCCGAATCGATCCAGCGCCTGAAAGCGACGGAATCGCAGATCCGCGGTCAGATTTCTGATCTGTCGACGCGTCTGCTCGAAGGCCATCCGCAGATGAAGGCGCTGCGCGCCCAGCTCGCCGGCATTCGCGATCAGGTGCAGTCCGAATCGCTGCGGGTCGCCGAAAGCCTCGACAACCAGGCAGCCGTTGCCCGCGAGCGCGAAACCCAGCTGCTCGCCCAGATGAACACACTCAAGGCGGACACCGCCCGGGCAGGCGAGGACGAGGTGGGCCTGAAGTCGCTGGAGCGCGAGGCAACCGCTCAGCGCCAGCTGCTCGAAACCTATCTTGCGCGCTATCGCGAAGCATCATCCCGTCTGGAGAAGGGCTCAAGTCCCGCCGATGCCCGAGTGATTTCCACCGCCATCGAGCCGCAGGAACCGAGCTTCCCCAAGGTCCTGCCGATCACCATCGTCGCAACGCTCTCGACACTGATCCTTGCAGCGGTCGCCGTCATGCTGGCCGAGCTCTTCAGCGGTCGCGCCCTGCGTCCGACCGGGGCGGTGGCGCCGACGCTTGCCCGTCGCGACGAGGACGTGACCGAAGAACAGGTCACACCGGTCGAGGCGCCCCGCGCACGACCCGTCGATGATACGGCCGCAAGCCTTCTGAACGTCTCCGCCGATGAGGATCTCGTCGACGAGATGGAGCAGGCCGTCGCCATGGATGTGCCGCCAGCTCGGCCGGCGGAAGAGCCGGACGAATTCTCTGTCGCCTCTGTGGCCGATTTTCTTCTTGAGCAGCAATCACGGATCGCCTTTGCCATCTCGCCGTCAGGTGATGATGGCTCTGAGGGCACCGTCGCCTTGGCGCGTGAGCTTGCCGATCGTGGCCATCGGACCGTGCTCGTCGACATGACCGGTTCGGCCTGCCCGACACGCCTGATGGCATCGTGGCGTGATCTCTCCGGCATCACCGATCTCCTCACAGGCGAGGCCGCCTTTGCCGACTGCATCCATCCGGACCGCGCATCGGCCGCCGATATCGTACCGCAGGGCAATGCCGACATCCGTCAGGCGATGCGCGGGGCAGATCGCCTTTCGATGATCGTCGATGCGCTCTCGGATGTCTATGATCTGGTGCTGGTGGAGTGTGGCCCTGCCAACGCCGAGGGTGTCGCCCGGCTGAGTCGCAACGATCTCCACGAAATCATTCTCTCTGCCCCGCAGCCTGAGGCGCAGGAACTGGCCGAGATCATGATTGCCTTCGAGGATGTCGGCTACAGGGACCTGATCCTGCTCTCGGTGAAGAACCCGCCGGAACGTAGAACCCGCAACGCCGCCTGATGGGCAGAAGGCAGGCCCGGACAGGACCTGCAGACTCGTGGTCAGTCGTCGGTTTTTGGCGCCGGGGCGATGGTGCCTTGAGCACGCAGTCTCTGGATCAGCGCATAGAGATGCGGATTGCCCTTGATCAGGGTCTTGGTCTTGGTCAGGCTGCGATGGGTCATGGCGGCGATATGGCCGGCGGGCCGAAGCGGCAGCAGGAGGTCGTGGTGGACCGTCTCGATCGTGCACCAACGGCGCTTGTAGTCCTGATCGCCGATCCCGAAATCGAAAAGTGCGCCCCCGGTCAGGGCGCTGCGCTCGACCACCAGCCAGAACAGCAATTCCCCCGGGCTCGCATCGGGCATCAGGCTGTCGTCAATCGAGCCGAACTGGCAGATGACATGGTCCCCCTTGCGGGAAAGCCCGGTGATCGCCGCGATCTGGCCTTCGTGTTCCCCCTTCAGACGGATCGCATGCAGTTCGAGCGGAACGTCGCTCGAGCCATGGTCGCCTTCGAGCAGCATGTGAAAGAAGGCCTGCGTTTCCGCTGGCTGGAAGACATTCGGCAGGCCGCCGACGGCAAATCGGGCGGCCTTCTGCTGGAAGAAACATTCGAGCAGCGCCTGCTGGTCGCTGAGCTTCTTCGGCCGGATATGGTCAAATCCGCCGGCCGCCTCCAGCTTGCGGATCTGGGACCGATATTTCTTGCGCCGGCTCTTTGCGTTGAGCGGCGCAATCGTTTCGTCCATGGTCGCGGCCAGCGGCAACTGGAACGAGGCGTTCTGGTTGCGGATGCCGGGAAGGCCGGCAAGCGGATGTCGCTCGCCGCGCCAGACGAGCGGCACATTGGTCAGGCTGAGAAGGTCGGCGTCGTCGCGCAGGATCTCGACAAGCAGCGCCTCAAGGTCGGGCGCCGGAATATCGATGGCAGCGCGGCGGAAAGCGGCACTGAAAAGCCCGCTGTTGAAATTGGTGAAAGCCGAACCGATGAACTGGGCGCTGCGCACCAGATAGTGGCGTTGGATCTCAAGCGGCAGCAGGAAAGCGACGTTGCCGTTCAGACGGCCTTCGACGATGGCGAGCGGGTTTCCATGCGTTGCAGCCCAGGCGCGACACCAGTCATATCCCTGATGCAGGGAGTTCCACGGGTCTGCCTCGAGCATCCGCCATTGGCGCTCAAGCGGCGCCATCCGATGGTGTAGGGTGAGGGTGAGCCGACCCGCCGCAATATCGAGCGTCGCCTGGTCCCGGCCGACAGCGACACGGTCCTCAGGCAGATCTTCGGCAAAAGCCATTGCATCATGGCGCATATGGGCCCGCATGTACCCTATCCCGTCCGGTTTGAGAGACGAGCGGGAGCTTAGGTCGACACTGCGAACAAACGGTTATCGCCGTGAGAATCCGGCCAATGGCCGCATGCGAGGGTAAAGGCGGAGTTAATCCGCGTCCGGCTTATTGAAAGGACCAGCCATCCATTTGATCACCAGCATGGCGGGGATCACCCAGAGCAGGCCGGTCAGCAGGAAGTAGAGGAGGTGGCCCCACCATGGAACGGTGGCGAGCGTTGCTGTGGCGATCGTGGTCGCGAGAAGGGCATAGATCGACACGATCAGGATAATCAGGATCGTACCGATGAAGGATCTGAACTTCGGGCGCTTCGTCATGCCATTGTCCTATCGAACGTCGCGCGGTTCCGCGACGCGACCGCTTGCCGCAAACCGGCGGGCTTGTTTTGCACGCCTGACTGATGCAAATCAACGGGCGAAAAGAGGATTGACGAATGACAGCTGTGTTGACCGGAACCGAGTTGCAGGTGCGCAAGGATATTGCCCGCGTGGATGCTGACCGCAAAGCGGTGCGCATATGGCTCGGCGTGGTGATCTTTGCGCTCTTCTGTCTGGTGCTGGTGGGCGGCGCGACACGGCTGACCGACTCGGGTCTTTCGATCACCGAGTGGAAGCCGATCCATGGTGTCATCCCGCCGCTGACGGTTGCCGAATGGGAAGAAGAGCTCGAACTCTATCGCCAGATTCCGGAATACCAGCAGATCAACAAGGGCATGAGCCTCGACGAGTTCAAGTTCATCTTCTGGTGGGAATGGGCGCATCGCCTGCTCGCCCGGATGATCGGCCTGATCTTTGCCCTGCCGCTCGCTTACTTCTGGCTGCGTGGCAAGATCGAGCCCAGCCTGCGCGCGCCGCTGGTCGGTCTTTTGGGCCTCGGTGGTCTCCAGGGCTTCATCGGCTGGTGGATGGTCTCTTCCGGCCTCAGCGAGCGCGTTGATGTCAGCCAGTATCGTCTCGCCGTGCATCTGATGATGGCCTGCTTCATCTTTGCGAGTTGTGTCTGGATCTTCCGCAGCCTTTATCCGCACACGGATGATGCCGCGCCGACCGAGAAGAGCCGCCTCTTTGCCGGTGTGCTGTTGATCATGACCTTCGTGCAGATCTATCTTGGTGCGCTCGTCGCAGGCCTGGACGCCGGCTACAGCTACAACACCTGGCCGCTGATGGACGGCGCCTGGGTGCCACAGGGCCTCTTCGTCCAGGCGCCCGCCTGGATCAACATCTTCGAGAACCCGAAGACCGTCCAGTATATCCACCGCATTGGCGCCTACATCCTCTGGGCGGCAGCACTCCTGCACATGATCCAGAGCCTACGCGCAGCCCCTCAGACGACGCATGCCCGCCGCAGCGTCGTGCTCTTCGCGCTGATCAGCATCCAGGCGGTGATCGGCATTGTCACGCTGGTCACGCAGGTTCCCCTGCATGCCGGCGTCACGCATCAGGGCATGGCACTCGTGGTGCTGGCTTTTGCGGTCGCTCACCTTCGAGGCTTCTATGGCGAGCGTGCCAAGCCGGTGCTGGTCGAGGTTCGCGACTAAGTTCTGTCAGCCGAAGCGATAGGCGGAGTATGGCTTTCCGAGGAACTCGCCTCGGAAGACCTGCCGCCCCGGATCCGAGCCCGCTGCACCGGACGCCACGAAGAGCGGCACGAGATGATCGTGGTCGGGCACATGGCAGGCCAGCGCATCCGGGTTTTGATCCCAGGTCGAAAGCACTTCGGCCCGTGCTTCCCCATCAGGGGCAGCCACAGCTTCCGTCAGCCAGTCGTCGAACCGGATCGCCTGTTCCACATGGCTGGGCTCGGCCTGCCGGAACATACGCATGTTGTGATAGCTCATGCCCGAGGCGATGATCAGCACGTCCTCGTCGCGCAAAGGTGCAAGCGCCTTGCCGATCGCCACATGGCTTTCGACATCCAGCGTGTTCTGCAGCGAAATCATGGTGATCGGAACATCCGCATCGGGGTAGACCAGCATGAAGGGAATGAACACGCCGTGGTCGAAGCCGCGCTTGTCATCCTCGGCGCTGTCGATCCCAGCCTCTGCGAGTAGCGTCCGTGCGCGGGCGGCAAGGTCCGGCGAGCCCGGGGCAGGGTAGGAGAGTTCGTAGGTGTGCGGCGGGAAATTGTAGTAGTCAAAGAGCATGCCAGGCTTTGCGGCCGTGCTGACAGTCGGAACCGGTTCCTTTTCCCAGTGGCCGGACACGACGAGCACGGCCTTCGGCCGCTGTCCGATCTCAGCATCGAGACCCTGCAGGAAGGCGCGCAGGTCGTCCCAAGGCGCCTTGCCTTCGGCATCGCGCGGGAACTCCATGAACGGCCACGGGCCGCCGCCATGGGGGATGAAATAAACCGGAAGACGCTTGCTCATCGGGGGTGCCTCACTTTCGCAAGGACACTATCACCCTCGATCGTTACCTAGAATAAGGCGGTTGATCGACATTTCGTTCGCTATTTGTGAACGATTGATGCCTGCTCACTCCGGTTTGTGGCAGACGGCCTCGATGTTGTGCCCGTCGAGATCGAAAACGAAAGCGCCGTAGTAGCTGGGATGGTAGTGCGCCCGGATCCCTGGAGGCCCGTTGTCGGTTCCGCCGACCGCAATTGCCGCCGCATAGAAGGCGTCGACTGCGGCACGGCTCTCGGCCACGAAGGCAATGTGCAGCGAGCCCTTGGTGCGCCCGCCGGTGCCGATCCAGAAGGAAGGCTTGCCGTTGAGGCCGTAGCCTGCACCCTCATAGGTGCCGCCGGTCTCCTCCGCCGTAACCGCCATCACGCAGGATCCACCGATGGTCGGCATGACGGCATCGTAAAACGCCTTGGCCTGCGGGTAATCCGCAACCGACAAACCAATATGATCCAGCATGATTGCCTCCTTTTCAGGATGCCGGTTTTCAGGCCGAGAGCATCAGGTCCATGTTCTGCACCGCAGCCCCGGACGCGCCCTTGCCGAGATTGTCGAGCAGTGCCACCAGATTGACATGCGCGCCACCGGGCGTGCCGAAGACGAAGAGCTTCATCGTGTCCTGACCGACCAGTTCTTCGGCATCGACGCGCGGCAGCTTGGCGCTATCCGCAAGCGGAACGACGCTGACGATGTCCTGGCCCGCATAATGGGCAACGAGTGCCGCATGGATGCTGTCCACCGTTGTGCCGGCGGCGAGGTTGTCCAAGAAAAGCGGAACCTGAACGATCATGCCCTGCGCGAAACGGCCGACGGAGGGGGCAAACAGCGGTGCGCGGTCAAGCAGGCCATGGGTCTGCATTTCCGGCACATGCTTGTGCTTGAGTGTCAGCCCGTAAAGGAAGTTGTTGGCAGCCAGATGCTCAGGATGATTCACATCCTCCATCTGCGCGATCAGCTGCTTGCCGCCGCCGGTATAACCGGAAACCGCATTGACCGACACCGGATAGCCGTCCGGCAGGATGCCGGCAGCCCGAAGCGGCCGGATGAGGCCGATCGCACCCGTCGGATAGCAGCCGGGATTGGAAACATAGCGCGCCGCCTGGATCTTGGCTTTCTGGGCCTTGTCCATTTCGGCAAAGCCATAGGCCCAGTCCGGATGCACCCTGAATGCAGTGGACGCGTCCAGCAGGCGGACATTGTTGTTCGCGGCCGTCATCTCATAGGCCTGCTTCGACGCATCGTCTGGCAGGCAGAGGATGGCGATGTCGGCGCTGTTGAGCATGTCCTCGCGCATCTTCTCGTTCCGCCGCTCGGCTTCGGGGATAGACAAGAGCTCCAGATCACGGCGGTCGGCCAGGCGCGTGCGGATCTGCAGACCCGTTGTGCCGTGTTCGCCGTCGATGAAGATCTTCGCTGCCATTTGTCTAGTCCCGTCAGAGGTTTGGATGAGATTGCGGAATCTGATTGTGAGTGTGTTGAATCAATGTGTCAGGCGCGTGTCGCAAGCTTTTCCGCGCGCAGGCCCAGCATATACATCGCAACCGTCGCACCGGCAATTGCGGTGATATCGGCATGGTCATAGGCGGGAGCCACCTCGACGACATCAGAGCCGCGGATGTCGAGGGCCCCGAGCTTGCGCAGGACCGAGAGGATCTTGGCCGAGGAGGGGCCGCCCGCGACCGGTGTGCCCGTGCCGGGCGCATAGGCCGGGTCGAGGCAGTCGATGTCGAAGGTGAGATAGGTCGGAGCCGAGCCGACATGGGAGAGGATCGCATCGGCAATGGCCTGCGCGCCCATGTCCTCGACTTCATAGCCCGGAATGATCCGGATGCCGAAATCCTCAGGCGCTTCGGTGCGAATGCCGATCTGGATTGATTTCTTCGGATCGATCACGCCCTCGCGCACGGCGCGGCAGACGAAGGAGCCATGGTCGATCCGCTGTCCGTCATCGTCCCAGGTGTCCTGATGCGCATCGAAATGGACGAGCGCCAGCGGTCCGTGTTTGGCCGCATGGGCCTTCAGGAGTGGCCAGGTGACGAAATGGTCGCCGCCGAGGCCGAGCAGATAGGCGCCCGACGCAATGATCTTCGCGGCTTCCTGCTCGATCAGGCCAGGTGTGTGCTGGTGATTGCCGTAGTCGAGCAGCACGTCGCCATAATCGACGACAGCCATCTGCTCGAACAGATCACGGGCAAAGGGGTATTGCGGATCGTTGTCAAAGATCGCCGAGGCGCGCCGGATTGCCTGCGGCCCGAAACGGGCGCCGGGACGGTTGGAGACAGCCGCGTCGAAGGGAATGCCAAGGACAACCGCATCGACGTCGGCGAGGTCCTTCGAATACTTCCGCCGCATGAAGGACAGCACGCCTGCATAGGTCGGATCGGTCGCCGCACCGCGCAGGCTCTTTGCGGTAAACGCGTTGTCGATCGATTTGCTGGCCATGATGTTCTTCTCCCTGTGAAAAATTTGATCAAATTAGACTGTCAGCTTCCCCGGTCAAGCCTTGATGCTTGGCGACACGATGGCCGGGGCGGAGGAAAACAAAAAAAGGCGGAGCCGAAGCCCCGCCTTGATTTCCGTTTCCGGTTGTCCAGCGATTAACGCTTGGAGAACTGGAACGAACGACGGGCCTTCGCCTTGCCGTACTTCTTACGCTCGACAACGCGGCTGTCGCGGGTCAGGAAGCCACCCTTCTTCAGGACCGGACGCAGGCCCGGTTCGAAGTAGGTGAGGGCCTTCGAGAGACCGTGACGAACTGCACCGGCCTGGCCGGAGAGGCCGCCGCCGTGAACGGTCGCGATGATGTCGAACTGGCCGTCACGAGCCACTGCGACGATCGGCTGCTGCAGGATCATCTGCAGGACCGGACGGGCGAAGTAGGTGCGGAATTCGCGGCCGTTAACGGTGATCTTGCCGGTGCCCGGCTTGACCCATACGCGGGCGACTGCGTTCTTGCGCTTGCCAGTGGCGTAGGAGCGACCCAGCGAGTCGACCTTGCGGACGTGAGCCGGAGCTGCGTCCTGTGCCGGGGCAAGGTCCTTCAGGGAAGAAAGATCGGCCATACTTAGGCGCTCCTTGTGTTCTTGCTGTTCAGCGAAGCGACGTCGAGAGCGACGGGCTGCTGGGCTTCATGCGGGTGGTTGACGCCGGCGTAGACGCGCAGATTCTTCATCTGGCGACGACCGAGCGGGCCACGCGGGATCATGCGCTCGACGGCCTTCTCGAGAACGCGCTCCGGGAAGCGGCCTTCGATGATCTGGCGAGCCGTACGCTCCTTGATGCCGCCCGGATAACCGGTGTGCCAGTAGTACTTCTTGTCGGAGTACTTCTTGCCGGTCAGAACGACCTTCTCGGCATTGATGACGATGACGTTGTCGCCGTCGTCAACGTGGGGGGTGTAGGTGGCCTTGTGCTTGCCACGCAGGTGCATGGCGATAATGGTGGCGAGGCGGCCGACAACGAGCCCTTCGGCGTCGATGAGGATCCACTTCTTCTCCACCTCTGCAGGCTTCTGAACGAAGGTAGACATTGAGGTCTCTTTCCGTGTGATCCTGCGGTCCCCTTTAAAGGAAACTACAGGCGTTTCTTGTTGCTTGTAAGCGCCGTTTTCGACGCAAAAAGAAAGCGGTCCCGAAGGGCCGCGTTCCGGGGAGGGGTATAGAACCAGTGACCTGGAACGTCAAGATAGTTCGATCTGACGGGCGCCTCTAGAAAGGCAGCGATAACAACGGTTTAACATTGTGGTATTATTTTACCGCATGCCGACGTCCACGCGGCGAGGGTGTTGATGTGCCGAACTCGCCAAAGATCCGTAAAGAAAGAGATTATTCCACCAGCCACACAGAATGGAATGGGGGTATCAAGAGTGCCCGTCTCAACCTATGATTTTGCTAATATGTGCACGAACATAATGAAAACATAAACCGAACGTATCGGCAGGCACCTTCATACGGAGATCGCCATGTCGCTGGAACGCCGAATCTCGCTTATCACCCTTGGCGTTTCTGACGTCGCCCGCAGCACTGAATTCTATGGCCGACTGGGCTGGACGCGGTCCTCCGCATCCAACGACGACGTGACCTTTATCCAGTTGAAGGGGATCGTGCTCGGGCTGTTTTCGCGCGCCAGCTTGGCCGCCGACGCCCATGTCGAGGATACGCCCCCGGGGTTCTCCGGCGTGACACTGGCCTACAACGTCACGAGCGAGATCGGCGTCGACGCCGTGGTGAAATTTGCCGTATCCTGTGGTGCCAGACTGGTGAAGGCACCCGAAAAGGTCTTCTGGGGCGGCTATTCCGGTTATGTCGCCGACCCGGATGGCCACCTCTGGGAAATCGCCTACAATCCCTTCTTCCCGCACGATGAACACGGGCATGTGGTCCTTCCGGACTGATCCACGGTATTTGAGGGAATTCGGTGCGCGGTCGTTAAGCGGCCTGGGCTAATCTGTAGTTGGGACAAGATGGACGGGTAAATCAAAGGCCTTCGCAGGCCGGGAGGAACGTCCATGAACCATGACACCTACCTGAACAGCTATCTCGCCGACATCCTCGCCACGGCCAAGAATGTGGCCGTCGTCGGCGCATCGACCGACGATAAGCGCCCCAGCCACTGGATATCAGGATTTTTGCTCGGCAAGGGCTATCACGTCTTCCCCGTCAATCCGCTTCACCGCGGTGAAATGATCCTCGGCAAGCGCGTCTATGGCTCGCTCGCAGAGATCCCGGAACCCATCCACCTCGTCGATGTCTTTCGCCGTCCGGAGCATCTCGACAGCATCGTCGACGACGTGTTGGCGATGTCGCCACGCCCGCAGGCAATCTGGTGTCAGCTCGGTATCCGCAACGATGAGGCAGCGGCACGGGCTGAGGCCGCCGGCATCAAAGTGGTGATGAACCGCGCGCTGGTTTGCGAATATCCGCTGGTCTATGAGCGCATGCATGTAAGCTCTGCTCAAGGTCATGCGGCTTGAGCCAGCTGAAAGGCCTCAGAACCGGACGATCGGCTTGCCGAAGCGTCGCGGTTCGGGGTCATAGGGCTGGCAGTTGAGAACCGGGCACCGGTCGGTATCCCGCGTCGGCACATAGGCGCGCTCGGCGTATTCATGCGGCGAGCACATCGCGCTTCGGGTCACGTAGCGATCGTAGAGCGTCATGCCCTGGACCCGCGTCGACGGGTAGCGCAGGATGACGGCGCCCTCGTTGATCACCCGCTGACGCGCCTGGTCACAGGTGAGCGCAGTGGAATTGTATCGCGAGATCGCCAAGGCCGGCTCTGCCAGCATGGTGGTAGCGATCGTCAGGATGGCAAGCTGGGTCATGCGCATGGCCGTTCTCCTTCTGGCGCTCGATCAACGTGTGGGCGGGCAGGGCGGTTCCGCCTTGTTGCTGCCGATTGCCGCACCATCTAATCCTCATGCTACGACAGTTGAGGAGATGCAGATGGCTGACCACGATCATTATAGTCCAGAATATTTGAAGGACATTCTCGGCGAGGTGAAAACCATCGCATTGCTCGGTGCCTCGCCCAAGCCGGATCGTCCGAGCTTCGGCGTCATGCGTTTCCTGTTGTCAAAGGGCTACACGGTCTATCCGGTCAATCCGGGCCAGGCCGGCAAGGAAATCCTCGGTCAGGCCGTCTACGCCACGATGGCCGATATTCCAGAGGCAATCGACATGGTCGACATCTTCCGCGCGCCGGAATATCTCGGCGAGGTGGTCACGGAGGCACTTGCTCTGCCGAACCGCCCCAAGGTGATCTGGGGCCAGCTTTCGGTGCGCGACGATGAAGCCGTCATGCCGGCCGAAGAGGCCGGCATCCGCGTGGTCATGGACCGCTGCCCGGCGATCGAAATCCCCAGGCTCGGGCTCTGACGGCTTAGGCCCCGACCAGCAGGTCCGGATTGGCGCGCAGTGCGTTCAACGTATCGGCATTGCCGCAATAGTCGACAAAGGTCTGTTCGGCCTTGCCTTGATGCAGGTGCTTACGGCAGGTGTCCTTGGACGAACACTGCGCGCAGGTGACCTGCATGTCGCGGAACACCCGGCGCATGCGGTATTCGACTTCCGCTGGATCGATATTCAGTGCCCGCATCATGGCTGGCATTTCGTCGGCGGCATGCGGGCCGGCCTTCACGAGCGCCAGCAACTGGTGGGCGCTGATGCCACAATCATCGGCAAGCGCCTCGACTTCTGCATCGGACAAGGCGGCAAGCATGTCGCTTTCATTGGCGGTTTCGAAACCCTGGGCGAACCAGGAGAGGATTTGCTGCACGGTGTGGCGGACCGGATCGGCGATCGTGAGTGTCATGGGTCTCTCCTTCGACTGGGAAGAGAATGCCAGCACGTCGGGCGGCTGCATTGACCTCGATCAAGTATGAAATTCCTGATCACCGCCGCACTTTGGAATAATCCGGGCTGACATCGGGCGGCGACTGATTATGATCCGGCCCGAAGTCAAAAAGGGAGGACCAAACAATGTCGGAGAACAATCCGGGTTTCGCCACGCTCGCCATCCATGCCGGCGCCCAGCCGGACCCCACCACGGGCGCGCGCATCACGCCGATCTATCAGACCACGGCTTACGTCTTCAACGATTCGGACCACGCCGCAAATCTCTTTGCCCTCAAGGAGTTCGGCAATATCTACACCCGCATCATGAACCCCACCCAGGGCGTTCTGGAAGAGCGGATTGCAGCGCTCGAAGGCGGCACGGCAGCACTCGCGGTAGCCTCGGGCCATGCAGCCCAGCTCCTGATCTTCCACTCCCTGATGCAGCCCGGTGACAATTTCGTCGCGGCCAAGAAGCTCTATGGTGGCTCGATCAACCAGTTCGGCCATGCCTTCAAGAATTTCGGCTGGCAGGTGCGTTGGGCGGATCCCGCCGATCCGGAAAGTTTCGCCGCTCAGATCGATGACAAGACCAAGGCCGTCTACATCGAGAGCCTTGCCAACCCCGGCGGCACCTTCGTCGACATCGAAGCCATTGCCGAGGTTGCCCATCGCCACGGCCTGCCGCTGATCGTCGACAACACCATGGCGAGCCCCTACCTCATCCGCCCGCTGGAGCATGGCGCCGATATCATCGTGCATTCCGTCACCAAGTTCCTCGGCGGTCACGGCAATTCCATGGGCGGTGTTATCGTTGACGGCGGCACCTTCGACTGGTCGGCAAAGCCTGGCAAATATCCGATGCTGTCCGAGCCGCGCCCGGAATATAACGGCGTGGTCCTGCACCAGACCTTCGGCAACTTCGCCTTCGCCATCGCCTGCCGCGTCCTCGGCCTGCGTGACCTCGGCCCCGCAATCGCGCCGATGAACGCCTTCCTTCTGCTGACCGGCATCGAAACCCTGCCGCTGCGCATGCAGCGCCACTGCGACAATGCCATGAAGGTCGCGACCTGGCTGAAGAGCCACCCGAAGGTCGCCTGGGTCAACTATGCAGGCCTGCCTGACGATCCGAACAATGCGCTGCAGAAGCGTTATTCGCCGAAGGGCGCCGGATCCGTCTTCACCTTTGGCATCAAGGGCGGGCTCGAAGCTGGCAAGGCGCTGGTCGGAGGCCTGAAGCTCTTCTCGCACCTCGCCAACATCGGCGACACCCGCTCGCTGATCATCCATCCGGCATCGACCACCCATGCGCAGCTCTCCGAAGCCCAGCAGATCGCAGCCGGTGCCGGACCTGACGTCGTGCGCCTGTCCATCGGCATCGAGGACGCCGAAGACATCATCGCCGATCTTGAGCAGGCGCTGGCCTCGGCCTGATCTACCTTTCAGCGGCGGTGCAAAACACCGCCGCTCGTTCACCCGGAGACCATGATGAGCCTGTCCCTGCCATTCGATCCCTCCACCGTCACGCCGGAAGAGGGCGCGCCTGCGCCGGACCGCCTGATTTCAGGCGACCCGCGCTTCACCACCTGGAACATCGAGGAAGCGGACGGTGGCATCTATGCCGGCATCTGGCAGTCGACGCCGGGCAAGTGGCGGATCTCTTACGATGAATGGGAATACTTCCACATTCTCGAAGGCCACTCTGTTGTCACCGAGGATGGCGGCGAGCCGATCCATCTCAAGACAGGCGACCGCCTGATCCTCAGACCCGGCTTCAAGGGAACCTGGGAAGTGCTTGAAACGACTCGCAAGGATTATGTCATCCGGCTTTAGAGGGCATGGCATTTCTGGCGTCTGATGTGCGGCAGGTCACTGACGGTCGATCAACGGTCGCGCTAGGAGGCTGCCATCATTTTGCAGCGCCAGGTCATTTGAATGAAAATATTTCGCGTCGCCCTCATCGTCATCGTCGGACTGTCCGTTACCGTCGGTGGCCGCTGGTATGCCTATGTCAGCAACACCAGCAGCCCCTATGACGAAGTGGGAATCGAGATCAACAGCCGACTTCCGCACATTCTCCGCAAATGGGGATGTGATCGGCTGCATCAGTCCTTCCCGGATAGCATCCCGCCCTACGGTTGCGGCGCTCCGGATAGCCGGAGCTGGATCTGACCAATCGCGGGCGGACTATTAGGTGATCAGCCCGCTTTCAGACGAACCGCTGCCGCCTCGTGTTCTGCTGCCATGGCGGCATCTTCGGCCGAGACCTTCTGAACACTAGCCCTACCGTCAATGCGCGCCATATAGGCCTGAAACGCCGGCCGCGCCTCGACGAGGCCGAACATCGTCGTCCAGCGCAACGCAATCCCCCAGAGCAGATCCGCTGCCGTGAAGTGCTCGCCGAGCAGATAGGGGCCTGTTTTGAGCGCTTCTTCCAGCATGTCGATGAGCGACTCGTAGCTGGCATAGGGTGTCTCGTTCATCGATCCCGGCTCGCGCTTCATGAAACGATCGACCACCGCCGGTTCGAAGCAACTGCCATAGATGAAGAGCCAGCGGAGATAAGCGCCACGATCCGGATCCGTGAGGGAAGGGGCAAGGCCCGCTTCGGGGAAGAGATCTGCGAGATAAAGGTAGATGGCGCCCTGTTCAGTGATGAGCGTGTCGCCCACGCGCACCGCCGGCACCTTGCCGAGTGGGTTGATCGCCAGATAGGCCGGCTGGCGCTGCTCTCCCGCCTTCATGTTCAAAACATGCATGGCGTACGGCACCTTCAGTTCCTCGAGCAGCACGCGTGCGCCGGTGGCACGGGTTTGGGGCGAGTAGAAGAGGGTGATCGGCTGGTTCTTGGTCATCGTGTGTCTCCCTTTGAAATGCACCACGCCATGAAGGCGTTAAAAAGAGAATGCGCCGGCATACCTGTCAGATTATGTCAGGTTGGTTTAGCATACTTCTTGAAACGAGGATTTTTCGATGCGGGCGAGCCGGCTCATCAACATACTGACGACCCTACAAGCGAAGGGACTGGTGACCGCCGAGGCGCTGGCCGAGGAAAATGACGTCTCGGTGCGCACCATCTACCGCGATATCGATGCGCTGTCGCTGTCCGGTATTCCCGTTTATAGCGAACGCGGCTCCGACGGTGGCTACCGCCTGCTGGACGGGTACCGCGTCCGTCTAAATGGCCTCACCCCTGCAGAGGCGGAGGCCATGTTCCTCTCCGGTATCCCGGGTGCCGCCGCCGATCTTGGCCTCGGCTCGCTGATGGCCGGCGCCCAGAAAAAGCTCACCGCCGCCTTGCCGGAGGATTTGCGTGAAAGCGCGCGGCGCATGCAGCAGAAATTCCATCTCGACGCGCCTGCTTGGCTCGCCGAGGGTGAGCAGCCCGTCTATCTCCAGGCCATTGCGGATGCGGTCTGGAATTCCAAGCGGATCCGCATGCGCTATCGCTCCTGGAAGGCGGAGAAGAACCGCGTCGCCGAACCGCTCGGCATCGTGATGAAAGGCGGCGCCTGGTATCTCGTGGCGCGGGTCGACGACACACCGCGGACCTATCGAATCTCCCGTGTCTTGGACCTGATCGTCACCGAAGAGCGCTTCGAATGGCCGAGAGATTTTGATCTTGCCGAATACTGGAGCGAAAACACGCGTCGGCTCGAACTGGAGCTATACCCGAATTGGGCAGTGATCCGTCTCTCACCTTGGGGCCTCAAGGAAATCGAGCACATGGCGCCGCCTTACGTCCGCGCCAACCTGGAATTCATCGGCGAACCCGATGAACGCGGCTGGCGCATGGTCCGGCTACCCGTGGCACATGAGCGCATGGCCGTGTCGGAAATGCTGAAGCTGGGAACGGAAGCCGAGGTCCTCGACCCGCCAGATCTGCGTCTCGCCATGCGTCAGGCCGTCGAAACCCTGACGGCCCGCTACGCCGACGCAGCCGACCTCACCAGGTGAGGTCGAGCCGCTCCAACCCATGGAAATGATAGACGTCTTTGACCGTGGGCGTCTCGGCGATCTTCAGCCCCGGCAACCGCTTGAACAGCAGCGGCAGCACAATGTTGAGTTCGAGCCGCGCAAGCGGCGCACCGATGCAGAAATGAATGCCGGCGCCGAAGGAGAGATTGGCCCCTTCATCGCGACCCGGCTTGAATGTCAGCGGATCCGGAAATTTCTGCGGATCGAGATTAGCGGCGGCGAGGATCAGGCTCACCTTGTCGCCGCGCTTGAAGGACACGTCATCGATTTCGCAGGGCTCCAGGCACCAGCGCTGGAAGATATGCACCGGCGCGCAGATCCGAAGCGTCTCCTCGACAGTCCGCTCGGTCGTCTTTTCGTCGATGAACAGCGTCGCGGGATCGATGCCGCTTTCGAGGATCACCCGCACCGAATTGCCGATCTGGTGCACGGTCGCCTCGTGGCCGGCATTGAGCAGCACGATCGTCGTCGAGATCAGCTCGTCCTCGGTGAGGAACTGCCCCTTGTGCTCCGTATGGATCATGTGGCTGAGCAGATCGTCGCGCGGCTCGGCCCGTCTCTCCGCGATCACTTCGCGCACATAGTCCGCAAATTCCTTGGCAGAGCGGTCCGCGGCTTCCTCGTCGGCGCGGGTCCGCTTGAACATATACATGCCAACATAGTCGTGGCTCCATTTCAGGAGCTGCGGGCCCATTTCCTCGGGGATGCCGATCATCCGTGCAATCATTGTTACCGGAATGATGTCGGCAAAGCTGGCCAGAAGCTCTGTCTTGCCATCCTTCTCGAAATCGTCGATCAGCCGGTTGGCGAGCGCCTCGATCTCCGGGGTCATCTTCTCCACATGGCGAGAGACAAAGGCGCGGTTGACGAGAGTCCTCAGCCGCGTGTGCTCCGGCGGCTCGATTTCGAGCAGCGAATGCTCCTCGGCCTTGTCGAAATGCCGGGTGTGTTCGACGGGTTCTGGCAGCCCCAGCTCCTCGCGCGTCGCAATATGCAGGATCTGCCGGCCGAAGCGGCGATCGCGCAGCAGCGCATTCACATGGTCATAGCCGGTGAAGAACCACTGCTTCTGCTCCTCCCAGTAAAAGGTCGGACATTGCGCATGGAGCGCCGCGTAAGCGCGGTTCGGATCGCCATAGAAGGCGGGATCACGAGCGTCGAGCGAAACCCGGCGCGTGGCCGGATCGATGGAGAGGAACGAGGTCTGGGTCATGCTGTCCTGTTTAGTCTTTGCAGTCCGTCGCGCAAGGGGAACGGGCGGCGCTCAGTCGTCCAGCTTGTGGGCAACGGCGGAGATGCGATTGAGAATGGCCACCTGCCGGTCGGCCTGGCGGTCGACGTCGTCGAGGGGGCGCTCTTCGCGAGACGGCGGAACGGTCACGATCCGGTTGCCGGCGCGAACCGAGGTGCGGTTTCGCCCCTGCGCCTTCGCCGTATAGAGCGCGAGATCCGCCTCCGACAGGAGATGGTCCAGATTGGCCGTGCGAAGCGGGCTGATCGAGATGCCGACGCTGGTGGTCACCGAGATCGGCTCTTCACCGGTCGGAATGCTGCGGTCGGCAAGCGCAAGCCGCACGGTTTCGGCAAACAGCGCCGCATCCCGTGGCTCCGAGATCGCCAGCACGGCCGCAAATTCCTCGCCGCCGGTGCGCGCGAAGACCGCTCGCTGCGGAAGCAGCGACAGGCAGACATCGGCAAATTCCTGTAGCACCCTGTCTCCGGTCGTGTGTCCATGCCGATCATTGATCTGCTTGAAGTGATCAAGGTCGAAAACCAGGACCCCGAGCGTGTCGAGCGGCGAGCTTTCCACCAGTCCCTGATAGGCTTCGGAAAAGCCGCGTCTATTCAGCACGCCCGTGAGTGGGTCGGTGCGCACGAGTGCCTGCAACTGCTCCTGCGACCGGTCCATCATGATCTTCGCAAGGATGACGACTGACGTGATGAAGCCGATCAGCGCGATCGTTCCCATCCACACGCCGACGAAGTTGTCGGCGAAACTGGTCGGACGGCGGAAGACGACAAAGACGGCGAAGCCCCCGCAGGCAACGGCCTGGGTCACCCAGTTAATCGTCAGGAAGGCGCGGTAGCGACCGGAACTGAAGCTGGCCCGCGCGGCGATGAAGGCGAGTATCGTAAAGCCGAGTGCTGCCGCGACATTGTAAAGCGAAACCCGAAGCGCGAAGTCGGCGCGGATGAAGGGCACGAGATTGCCGAGGAACCACACCAGCGTCGGTGCCCAGGCAACCAGCGGGAGCCGGCGATGGTCGAGCGTCGAAAGCCCCTTGGCCCAGAGGCCGAAGGCGAGAAGCGAAATGGTATTGGCGACCTGGATCGAGATGAAATCCGGGATTTGGCCGCGAAGGCCAACGAGTCCAAGGCCGCTGGCGTGGATGAGGAAGCCGATACCGAACCACAGGAAATACTTGTGATCCCGCGCGTGCAGCCAGATGGCCATAAGCAGAATTGCGAACGTGCTGGTCTGGACGACCCACAGCAAGAACGCGGTCTTCACGTCGATCACGATGCAGTTCCTGAAATGATTTCGGTAGACTATCGCACCAGAATGGCCCATGCCGGTTAAGCAGTCACTATGAAAACCTGCAGGATTTGGTGGGTTAATCGAACTGCGCCGTCGGCGGAGTTACCGAAATTTCACCATGTTAGCCTTTTCTTGTGCATCGATGCGACGCGATCCCTCTCATAGTGCAGGTGCGTGACCGGAAACTCAGGATCTGCAGTGCTGAGCGCAATCCGACCATTAAGGATATCCGGTCCTCATGTCTTGAATGTCGGGGTGCGGACACTCTATGTAGGGATTGACAAAGATTACGTGATTCCCGCCACCGGATGTGCCGGGGAGAGGCTTAAAAAGGACCGACATGAGAAATCCCGTTGATACCGCTCTCGCTCTGGTGCCGATGGTCGTCGAGCAGACCAACCGTGGCGAGCGCTCCTACGACATCTTTTCTCGACTGCTGAAGGAGCGGATCATCTTCCTGACGGGGCCGGTCGAAGACACGATGGCGTCGCTCGTCTGCGCCCAGCTTCTCTTCCTCGAAGCCGAGAACCCGAAGAAGGAAATCGCCATCTACATCAATTCGCCGGGCGGTGTCGTCACCTCCGGCATGGCTATCTACGACACGATGCAGTTCATCCGTCCGGCCGTATCGACGCTCTGCATCGGTCAGGCCGCGTCCATGGGTTCGCTGCTGCTCGCAGCCGGTGAAAAGGGCATGCGCTTCGCAACGCCGAATTCGCGGATCATGGTTCACCAGCCCTCGGGCGGCTTCCAGGGCCAGGCATCCGACATCGAGCGCCATGCTCGTGACATTATTAAGATGAAGCGTCGCCTGAACGAGGTCTATGTCAAGCATACCGGCAAGACATATGACGAAGTCGAGAACACGCTTGATCGCGACCACTTCATGGAATCGAGCGAAGCCAAGGACTGGGGTATCATCGACCGCATCCTGACCTCGCGTGCCGAAATGGAAGGCGCGGCACCGTCGGCCTGATCCACGCAAGCCAGACGCCGGCATCGGGTCGATGCCGGCAGACGTGATGGCAGGCGGGGTTTAAAGTCGGCGCAAAAGCGCTAATAGTAAGATTAAGGCTATGTTGAATCTTTGTGACATAGTCTGCCGAGACTGGGAGTTTTCGTTGCCGCCGCTCCGACGAGGTCGGATCGGCTAGTAGCTCCGGATCGGAAGAGGTTCCCCCCAACGGCGGCGGAGGGAACCGGACAGTGTGAGTGACCGCCCTGCCGTGACTGCGGTGGCGCGGCGTGCTGGAAGGATAAAGACATGAGCAAAGTCAGCGGAAGCAACGGCGGTGACTCCAAGAATACCCTTTATTGTTCCTTCTGCGGCAAGAGCCAGCACGAGGTCCGCAAGCTGATTGCCGGACCGACTGTGTTCATCTGCGATGAATGCGTCGAACTCTGCATGGACATCATCCGCGAAGAGAACAAGTCTTCGATGGTCAAGTCCCGCGACGGCGTTCCCACGCCGCAGGACATCATCAAGATCCTCGACGAATACGTAATCGGTCAGAAGCAGGCGAAGAAGATCCTGTCTGTGGCTGTGCACAACCACTACAAGCGCCTCTCGCACGCCTCGAAGGGCGGTGACGTCGAACTGGCGAAGTCGAACATCATGCTCGTCGGCCCGACCGGCTGCGGCAAGACCTATCTTGCCCAGACGCTGGCCCGCATCATCGACGTGCCCTTCACCATGGCGGATGCGACGACCCTGACCGAAGCCGGTTATGTCGGTGAAGACGTCGAGAACATCATCCTGAAGCTCCTTCAGTCCGCGGATTACAATGTCGAGCGCGCCCAGCGCGGCATCGTCTACATCGACGAAGTCGACAAGATTTCCCGCAAGTCGGACAACCCCTCGATCACCCGCGACGTGTCGGGCGAGGGCGTTCAGCAGGCGCTTCTGAAGATCATGGAAGGTACGGTTGCCTCCGTTCCTCCGCAGGGTGGCCGCAAGCATCCGCAGCAGGAATTCCTGCAGGTGGATACGACCAACATCCTGTTCATCTGCGGCGGCGCCTTCGCCGGCCTCGACAAGATCATTTCTGCCCGTGGCGAAAAGACCTCGATCGGTTTTGGCGCAACGGTGAAGGCGGAAGACGATCGTCGTGTTGGCGAAGTCCTGCGCGAACTGGAGCCGGAAGACCTGGTCAAGTTCGGCCTCATCCCGGAATTCATCGGTCGTCTGCCGGTTCTGGCAACGCTCGAGGATCTCGATGAAGACGCCCTGATCCAGATCCTGTCTGAGCCGAAGAACGCGCTCGTCAAGCAGTACCAGCGCCTGTTCGAGATGGAAGATGTGGAACTGACGTTCCACGAGGACGCACTGCGCGAGATCGCCCGCAAGGCGATCACCCGCAAGACCGGCGCCCGTGGTCTTCGCTCGATCATGGAAAAGATCCTGCTCGACACGATGTTCGAACTGCCGGAACTGGAAGGCGTTCGCGAAGTCGTCATCTCCGACGATGTCGTCAACGGCAATTCCCGCCCGCTCTACATCTATGCCGACCGCCAGGAAGAGAAGGCCAACGCCTCCGCCTGATCGGTTCGGACCGATTGCAGCGAAAAGCCCGCCCTTGTGGCGGGCTTTTCCGTTTCAGGCGATCTTTTTTGGTGCTGCCTGTGGTTATCTCCGGGCCCCTTGTCCATTTACGGTATTCCGCTGTTGTCAGTCCCGTCGATTGGGCTAGAACAGGGGTGAGTGAACGCTTGAGTTATGCGTCGCCGTTACCCGCGTATCCGCGTCCCCGATCATCCATGCGACGACCGGCTGCCTTTCAGGCGACGAAGTGACGCGCATGGTTCGCATCAGGTCCGCAATGTAGTGTGAAAGCGGGCAGGGTCTGTCATGCTGATGTCACAGATTCGGGTTGGGCACGGGCCGCAGGCTTGAATTGGCGGGAACGCCACTCCACTTGTTGGAGGATCGAAAAATATGCCTGACGCCTCTTCTGGGTCGGCATGGAGTCCCGGTTTCCCCGGGACGTTTGAAAGGAAGTGAAATGACGAATACGTCAGCTGCAAACGAGGTAAACACCTATCCGGTGCTGCCTCTGCGCGACATCGTGGTGTTTCCTCACATGATCGTTCCGCTGTTCGTCGGCCGTGAAAAGTCCATTCGCGCTCTGGAAGAGGTGATGGGCTCCGACAAGCAGATCATGCTGGCCACGCAGATCAACGCCAGTGACGACGATCCGGCCCCGGACGCCATCTACGAAGTCGGCACCGTCGCCAATGTCCTCCAGCTCCTGAAGCTGCCCGACGGCACCGTGAAGGTGCTGATCGAAGGACGCGCGCGCGCTAAGGTCGAGGCCTACACGGCCCGCGAAGATTATTACGAGGCGAAGGCCCGTATCCTGGCAGAACCGGATGAAGATGCCGTCGAGATCGAGGCCCTGTCTCGTTCGGTGGTCTCGGAGTTCGAGAACTACGTCAAGCTGAACAAGAAGATCTCTCCCGAGGTCGTCGGCGCCGCAAGCCAGATCGAGGACTACTCGAAGCTTGCCGACACCGTTGCCTCGCATCTCTCCATCAAGATCACCGAAAAGCAGGAAATGCTGGAAACGGTGAGCGTGAAGACGCGCCTTGAAAAGGCGCTCGGCTTCATGGAAGGCGAGATCTCCGTTCTGCAGGTCGAGAAGCGTATCCGCTCGCGCGTCAAGCGCCAGATGGAGAAGACCCAGCGCGAGTACTACCTCAACGAACAGATGAAGGCGATCCAGAAGGAACTCGGCGACGGCGAAGACGGCCGTGACGAGATGGCCGAACTGGAAGAGCGCATCGCCAAGACCAAGCTTTCCAAGGAAGCCAAGGAAAAGGCTGATGCCGAGCTGAAGAAGCTGCGTCACATGAGCCCGATGTCGGCAGAAGCCACCGTCGTGCGCAACTATCTCGACTGGCTGCTGGGCCTTCCCTGGGGCAAGAAGTCGAAGGTCAAGATCGACCTCAATGCGGCTGAAAAGACCCTCGACGAGGACCATTTCGGCCTCGACAAGGTCAAGGAACGCATCGTCGAGTATCTGGCCGTTCAGGCGCGTGCGACGAAGCTTAAAGGTCCGATCCTGTGCCTCGTCGGTCCTCCGGGCGTCGGCAAGACCTCGCTCGCCAAGTCGATCGCCAAGGCGACCGGCCGCGAATACGTGCGCATGGCGCTCGGTGGCGTCCGCGACGAAGCCGAGATCCGTGGTCACCGCCGTACCTATATCGGCTCGATGCCCGGCAAGATCGTGCAGTCGATGAAGAAGGCCAAGAAGTCCAACCCGCTCTTCCTGCTCGATGAGATCGACAAGATGGGCATGGACTTCCGTGGCGATCCGTCTTCGGCTCTGCTCGAGGTGTTGGATCCGGAACAGAACTCGACCTTCATGGACCACTATCTCGAAGTGGAATATGACCTGTCGAACGTCATGTTCGTGACGACGGCCAATACGCTGAACATCCCGGGTCCGTTGATGGACCGTATGGAGATCATCCGTATTGCCGGTTACACCGAGGATGAGAAGCTTGAGATCGCCAAGCGGCACCTGCTGCCGAAGGCGATTAAGGAACACGCCCTTCGTCCGGAAGAGTTCTCCGTGGCGGATTCGGCGATCATGGCGATCATCCAGCAGTATACCCGCGAAGCCGGCGTGCGTTCCTTCGAGCGCGAGCTGATGAAGCTCGCCCGTAAGGCTGTCACCGAAATCATCAAGGGCAAGGTAACCTCGGTTGCCGTGACCGGCGAGAACATCAACGAATATCTGGGCGTTCCGCGCTTCCGCCACGGCGAAGCAGAGGGCGAAGACCAGGTCGGCGTTGTCACGGGTCTTGCCTGGACGGAAGTGGGCGGCGAACTGCTGACCATCGAAGGCGTCATGATGCCCGGCAAGGGCCGCATGACGGTCACGGGCAACCTGAAGGAAGTGATGAAGGAATCGATTTCCGCCGCGGCATCTTATGTCCGTGCGCGCGCCGTCGATTTCGGCATCGAGCCTCCACGCTTCGACAAGTCGGACATCCACGTTCACGTGCCGGAAGGTGCAACCCCGAAGGATGGTCCGTCTGCCGGTATCGCCATGGCAACCGCCATCGTCTCCATCATGACCGGCATTCCGGTCTCGAAGGATGTCGCAATGACGGGCGAAGTCACCCTGCGTGGCCGCGTCCTGCCGATCGGTGGCCTCAAGGAAAAGCTGCTCGCAGCACTTCGTGGTGGCATCAAGAAGGTTCTGATCCCGGAAGAGAACGCCAAGGATCTGGCAGACATCCCGGACAACGTGAAGAACAACATGGAGATCATCCCCGTGTCCCGTATGGGCGAGGTGATCCGTCATGCGCTGGTTCGCGTGCCTGAACCGATTGAATGGGACGGAACCGTCGAAACGCCGGCAATCGGCGTGGTTGATGGAACCGACGAAACCGGTGCAACAGTCGCTCACTGAGGCAATTCTGCCATAAGTGAGCCACAAAGCTCCAAAACCGACAAAAAGGCTGGCATTTTTGCCAGCCTTTTTTGTGAAAAGCCGCTTAAAAGGCTTGTTTTCCGGGGCTTTCGGGTGCTTTTGAGTTGCGAAGGGCAGAAGCTTTCGTATTCTCCGCCCGACTTAATCATTTGAGTCGTTTCATACCAATCAGAAAGGGTGGAAACATGAACAAGAACGAACTCGTATCCGCGGTCGCCGAGAAGGCTGGCCTCACCAAGGCTGACGCAGCCTCTGCCGTTGATGCCGTTTTTGAAACGGTCCAGGCTGAACTGAAGAACGGCGGCGACATTCGTCTCGCTGGCTTCGGCGCCTTCACCGTCGCCCGTCGCGAAGCCTCCAAGGGCCGCAACCCGTCCACCGGCGCTGAAGTCGATATCCCGGCTCGTAACGTTCCGAAGTTCACGGCCGGCAAGGGCCTGAAGGACGCTGTCAACAGCTGATCCGTCGTGACCGTCGCCACCCTTCGGTGCCGATGGTCAGCTGACATCTCTGGTGAGCCCGGCCCCGTGCCGGGCTTTCTTTTTGCGCTCTTGCGCTGCAGCATGGGCTGTCATATTTCTATTGCGCCGGATTGTCCGGCATTCGTTCTCAGGGCGGGGTGAAACTCCCCACCGGCGGTAAAGGGGTAACCCAAGCCCGCGAGCGCCTGTTCTCCTGAAAGGGAGGGCAGGGTCAGCAGATCCGGTGCAACTCCGGAGCCGACGGTTAAAGTCCGGATGAAAGAGAATGAGGTCAGGCTGCACCTTTGTCGGATCCTCGGATCCGGTGTGGGCGCTGCTGCGTGCTGCCGTTCCCCGTTCGGGGCCGGTCTTATCGTCCTCATCTGTCCTGATTTGTGTTGGTCCTTTGGATAAGGAAAAATGACATGAATCAGAGCTCGGTTTCTATCCTGCGCTCCCGGGCCGTTGTCGGTGCCGGATTTATGGTTTTGGCAGGCGTTGCCTTTGCCATTCTCAATGTCGTCACCCAGTGGCTCTCGATGACGCTCGGCTTTCCGCCAGCCTCGACCGCCTTCTGGCAATATGGCTTTGCTCTCGTCCTCTCGCTTCCGCTCCTTTTCCGGCTTGGCCTGCGCGCCATGAAGACCGCCTATCCGGTCCGCCACATCCTGCGCGTCCTGCTCGCCGCCCTCGGCGTTCAGGCCTGGGTGACGGGCCTCGCCACCGTGCCGATCTGGCAGGCCATCGCTCTTGTGATGACCTCGCCCTTCTTCATCATCATCGGCGCACGCCTCTTCCTTGGTGAGACAGTCGGTCGCGACCGTTGGCTGGCGACGCTGACGGGCTTTCTCGGTGCGATGATCATCCTCCAGCCCTGGTCGGACACGTTCACCCTGGCAGCCCTCCTGCCGGTGCTCTCCGCGCTGCTCTGGGGTGGCTCGTCTCTGATCATGAAGAACCTCACCCATTACGAGGCGCCGGAGACAGTGACTGTTTGGCTTCTGGTCCTGCTGACGCCGATCAATGCCGGCCTGGCGGTCGCGGGTGGCTTCGTCGTGCCGGAGGGGCTGACGCTCTGGCTGCTTCTGGGCGCGGGTCTCCTCACAGCTTTTGGCCAGTATCTGCTGACGCTCGCCTACAACGCTGCCGATGCCGCCTATGTGCAGCCCTTTGACGACCTGAAACTGCCGCTCAACGTCTTCGCCGGCTGGATCGTCTTCGGCTATGCGCCGAGCGGCTATCTGTGGCTCGGTGCGCTGCTCATCCTCGGTGCGTCGCTGTTCCTGATGCTGCGCGAGGCGGGCAAGGAAACAGTGCCGGCCTGATCTGAAGGGAAATGTCGGATCGACATCGCTCTGTCATCCGACTGTCATCGGACTGGCTCAGAAACCTCCTGTTCCATTTCTGGATACTGGAGGTTTCCCGATGACCCATGGTCTCTCCCGCGTCGCCCTGACGGCGGCGCTCTTTGCATCCGTGGCCCTGCCGGCCGCTGCCGAACAGGTCTTCAACCGTATCGCCACTTTCCCCGTCGCCGCCAACCTGCCGGCCGACAAGGAAAAGCTCTCGACCACCTCTGCCGAAATCATCACGGCCTCGGAAGACGGCAACACACTGATCTATTCCGACAGCCCGCTGGGCGGCATCGGCTTCATCGACATCACCGACGCCAAGGCACCGAAGGCTGCCGGCGCTTTGATGATGGACGGCGAACCGACGTCTGTTTCCGTGGCTGGAGCTAAGGTTCTTGTCGGCGTGAACACGTCCGAGAGCTTCATCAGCCCGTCGGGCAAGCTCGCTGTCGTTGACATCGCCTCCAAGGCGATCGACGCCACCTGCGATATCGGTGGTCAGCCCGACTCCGTCGCCGTTGCCAAGGACGGCTCTTTCGTCGCGATCGCGATCGAAAACGAGCGTGACGAGGAGGTCAACGACGGCGCCCTGCCACAGATGCCGGCCGGCGACCTCGTCATCATGTCCCTGAAGGACGGCGTTGCCGATTGCGGCACCATGAAGCGCGTCGCACTGACCGGTCTCGCTGAAGTCGCCCCTGATGATCCGGAGCCGGAATTCGTCGCGATCAACAGCCTCGGCGAAATCGCCGTCACGCTGCAGGAAAACAACCACATTGCCATCGTCGACGGCAAGACGGGTGAGGTGAAGGCTCATTTCTCCGCCGGCACCGTTGACCTTGAAGGTATCGACACCAAGTCGGAAGGCGCTCTGAAG
Source organism: Allorhizobium sp. (assembly GCA_051861045.1). Taxonomy (GTDB): domain Bacteria; phylum Pseudomonadota; class Alphaproteobacteria; order Rhizobiales; family Rhizobiaceae; genus Allorhizobium. The sequence continues at coordinate 108,143 of JBHYDI010000004.1, read as the reverse complement.
TTCTCAGGCTCCAAGGAAGGCGTTCCGCGCGAGCCTGACGCCGTAAAGTGGCTCGACGATAACCGCTTGGTCGTTGCCAACGAAGGTGACTGGAACGGCGGTTCGCGTGGCTTCACCATCTTCGACAAGACCGGCAAGGTTACTTACGAAGCCGGCGCTTCGCTCGAAATGGCGATCGCCCAGATCGGCCACTTCCCCGACAAGCGCGCCCGCTCCAAGGGCGTCGAGCCGGAAGGCCTGGAAGCCGCAACCTTCGGCGATCAGAACTACTTCTTCGTCCTCGCCGAGCGTTCCTCGGTCGCCGCTGTCTACAAGGACACGGGCGCGGAGCCGGAACTCCGCCAGCTTCTGCCGTCGGGCGTTTCGCCGGAAGGCGCAGTCGCCATCCCGTCGCGCAACCTGCTGGTCACCGCCAACGAGGTTGACCTCGGCGAAGACGGCGGCCCGCGTTCGCATGTCATGCTCTACGAACTGGGCGAGGGCACCGCTGCCTATCCGATGATCCAGTCTGCCATGGTTGATGGCGCACCGATCGGCTGGGGCGCTCTCTCGGGTCTGGTTGGCGACGCTGAAAAGGCAGGCACGCTCTATGCCGTCAATGACAGCTTCTACGCCATGCAGCCGTCGATCTTCACGATCGACGCAACGCAGAAGCCGGCCGTCATCACCTCAGCTCTGCCGATCATCCGCGGTGGCGCGGCTGCCCAGAAGCTCGACATTGAAGGCATTACGCTGGATGGCAAGGGCGGCTTCTGGCTGGCATCGGAAGGTGATGCCGCCAAGCTCGTCGGCCACGGTCTCTACAATGTCGACGTCAAGGGTGAAATCAAGGCCGAGATCGGCTTCCCCGCAGAACTGCTCGCCGGCCAGACCCGCTTTGGCCTGGAAGGCATCACCGCCATCGGCTCGGGCGATGACATGACGCTCTGGATGGCCGTTCAGCGCGAATGGGGCGATGACGAGAAGGGCTCGGTCAAGCTCCTCTCCTATAACCCGAAGTCCAAGGAATGGGGCGCCGTGCGCTACCCGCTCGAAAAGGCTGGTGACGGCTGGGTCGGCCTGTCGGAAATCACAGCCCATGGCGACCACGTCTACATCGTCGAGCGCGACAACCAGATCGGCGACAACGCCAAGCTGAAGAAGCTCTACCGCGTCGCCATCGCCGACCTGAAGCCTGCCAAGATTGGCGAAGAGCTGCCGACGGTCACCAAGGAAGAAGTCCACGACTTCATCCCGGACCTCAAGGCTGCCACGAACGGCTACGTCGTGGACAAGCTCGAAGGCTTCGCCTTCGACGCCTCGGGCAAGGCCTTCGCCGTCACCGACAACGACGGTGTGGACGATAGCTCCGGCGAGACCCTGTTCTGGGAAGTGAACCTGCAGGGCACCAACTGATCAAAAGATCAGGGCAACTGAAACAGAAGAGGCCGGGTGATCGCTCACCCGGCCTCTTTTCATGTCGATGCAGATGCATCTTACCAGCGATGATGCACATGCGGTGCGATCAGCCGCTCATAGACCTCGCGCGACGCTGCCATGACATCGGCAGACAAGGCCGCGAGATCGGAGGCCGCTGCATTTGCCTTGGCCTGCTCGCCATTGCGGGCGCCGGGGATGACGACCGTGACGGCCTCGTGCATCAGGATCCAGCGGAGTGCGAACTGCGCCATGGACGCGCCTGCGGGGACCAGCTTGCGCACTTCCTCAACCGCTGCGAGACCCGTCTCGAAGGGAACGCCCGCAAAGGTCTCGCCCACATCGAAGGCTTCGCCATTGCGGTTGAAGTTGCGGTGATCTTCTGCAGCAAACTGTGTGTTGGCAGTGATCTTGCCGGAAAGCAGACCGCTTGCCAGCGGCACACGCGCGATAACCGCGACGTTGCGGCGCTTGGCTTCCTGGAAGAAGAGGGCAGCCGGCCGCTGGCGGAACATGTTGAAGATGATCTGCACCGAGACGACGCCCGGATATTCGATCGCCTTCAGCGCTTCTTCGACCTTTTCGACCGACACACCGTAATGCTTGATCTTGCCGGCCTTGCGGATCTCTTCGAGCCCCTCGAACATCTCCTGACGATAGTAGACGTCGGTCGGCGGGCAGTGCAGCTGCACCAGATCGAGGCTGTCGATTTCGAGGTTCTTGAGCGACCGATCGATGAAGGCCTCGATATTGGCCTTGGTGTAGCCGTCGGCCACATGCGGGTTGAGCCTCCGGCCGGCCTTGGACGCCACCATCGGCCGCGTGCCGCCACGCGCCTTCAGCACCTCGGCGATGATCTTTTCTGAGCGACCGTCACCATAGACGTCTGCCGTGTCGATAAACGTCATGCCGGCATCGAGGGCCGCATTGAGCGCAGCACGGCCGTCGGCCTCCGACACTTCGCCCCAGGATCCGCCGATCTGCCAGGCGCCGAAGCCGATATCGCTGACGGTAAACTCCGTCCGGCCGAATTTATGTTCTCGCATCGTGATGTCTCTCCCGTGATTGCGGTTTCGAGCTAGCAAGTGGGGCAGGGGGTGGCAAGCTTCAACCGCTTGGATGTCTTGAAGTGATCCGCTCCGGCCTCAGATGCGAATTGCATCGCAGGAAGCGAGAGACACGAATGCCTAAGATGATCCGCAAGGGCGATCTGCCCCAGAAGACCTGTCCTGTCTGCCGCAAGCCCTTCGCCTGGCGCAAGAAGTGGGAGCGGGACTGGGAGAATGTGATCTATTGCTCCGACCGCTGCCGCCGGACCGGCAAAACCGGAAGCGCCGACAAGCCGTAGACCACTCCAGACACACCACTGATCGGACATCCATGACAGACCAAGCCCCGGCCTCCGCGCGCCTCGCATTTTACGCGCTTCCGGCGATCCCCATGGCTGCGATCGCGCTTCCCTTCTACATCGTGCTGCCGACCTTCTATGCCGACCACTTCGCCATGTCGCTTGCGACGATCGGGGCCGTGCTGCTCGGTATCCGCCTGATCGATGCGATCACCGATCCGCTGTTCGGCTGGCTTTCCGATCGTGTTCGCTCGCGCTTCGGTCGTCGCCGCTTCTTCTTTTTGATCTCGACGCCGTTGACGGCGCTCGCGGCCTTCATGTTGTTCTGGCCTCCCGAAGATGCCGGCATCGGCTATCTCGCCTTCTGGGGCGTGGCGCTCTCGATCGGCGCCACATGGTCCCTGCTGCCCTACACGGCCTGGGGTGCGGAACTTGCGACCGGCTACCAGGCCCGCGTAAAGCTTTCCGCCTGGCGGGAAGGGGCAACCCTCGTCGGCTCGCTGATTGCCATCACGCTGCCCTTCGTCGGCGGCCTGGATACGGCTGTCGGCTTCCATGGCCTTGCCTGGATCGCTGTTTTCATCGCCATTGCCCTGCCTCTCGCCGGCCTGCTTGCCGTAGCGAATGTGCCCGAGCCGGTGGACTTCTCCCGGCGCAAACTGTCCTTGCGGGAAGGCTTCCGCCATCTGCGCGCCAACGGCCCCTTCCTGCGGCTCGCATCCGCCTTCCTGCTGAACAGCTTTGCCAATGCGATCCCGGCATCGCTCTTCATCTATTTCGTCGGGCAGCGCCTCGGTGCTCCCGCCATGCAGGGCCCGCTGCTCTTCACCTATTTCCTCTGCGCCATAGCCGGCGTACCGCTTGCGGTCGCAACTGCCAAACGTCTGGGCAAGCACCGCACCTGGTGCTTCGCCATGATTCTGGCCTGTGCCGTCTTCTCGCTCGCGGGTTTCCTCGGGGAGGGCGATGTCTTGGCCTTCACCGTCGTTTGCGTCGTCACCGGCTTGCTGCTCGGCTTCGATCTGACGCTGCCCCCGGCCATCCAGGCCGATGTCATCGACAATGATACGGTCTCGTCAGGCGAACAGCGCTCCGGCCTCTATTTCGCCGCCTGGAGTTTCATAACCAAGCTTGCGGTCGCCCTTTCCGCAGGCGTCGTCTTCCCACTCCTCGATCTCGCCGGCTTCATCGGCGACCAGACCGCAACCCAGACGCCGGAGGCACTGACCACGCTGACCGCGCTCTATGCCTTCCTGCCCATTCTCCCCAAACTCGCAGCCATTGCCCTGATGTGGAATTTTTCTCTCGATGAGGCAGCCCATCAAAGGCTGCGGTCGAGCGTTGAAGGCAAGACCTGAGCGCTCCAGCGTCTTCGACAGATCTGTAGCTCGCCGGTAGATCGGCGCCTTAAGCTATCGGCGCGCGGCAAACTGACGACTTTGTTCAGTTTCATCGCAGAACGCTGTGGGCGTTCACGGTTTGTCATCTCTGTGTCGTGTTTTATGCTCCACAACCGGCAAAGCCGTGGGCTCGGGTGCAATATTTGGTCGATATAGGTGTTGAATGCGCATTGTGATGATCGGTTCGGGTTATGTCGGCCTGGTGTCGGGAGCCTGTCTGGCGGACTTCGGTCACGAGGTGATCTGTGTCGATAAGTCGACCGAGAAGGTCGAGGCGCTGGAGCGCGGCGAAGTGCCGATCTTCGAGCCGGGCCTCGAGGCCATCATAGCGCATAACCGCGCCTCCGGACGCCTGAGCTTTTCGCTCGATCTGGCAGGCCCGGTCGCCAATGCCGATGTCGTCTTCATCGCCGTCGGCACGCCCTCGCGTCGTGGTGACGGCCATGCCGACCTCACCTACGTTTACGCTGCCGCCCGCGAGATTGCCGCTGCCGTGACCGGCTTCACGGTCGTTGTCACCAAGTCCACCGTGCCGGTCGGCACCGGTGACGAGATCGAGCGCATTTTCCGTGAGGAATTCCCCGAGAAGGACATCGCCGTCGTCTCGAACCCCGAATTCCTCCGCGAGGGCGCTGCCATCTCGGACTTCAAGCGTCCCGACCGCATCGTTATCGGCACGGGCGACGAACGCGCCACCGAACTGATGCGCGAAGTCTACCGTCCGCTGTATCTCAACGAAGCACCGCTCTATTTCTGCGAACGTCGCACCTCCGAACTGATCAAATATGCAGCCAACGCCTTCCTCGCGATGAAGATCACTTTCATCAACGAGATCGCCGATCTTTGCGAACATATCGGTGCGGATGTGCAGAAGGTCGCCAAGGGCATCGGCATGGACAAGCGCATCGGCGACAAGTTCCTGCATGCCGGTCCCGGCTATGGCGGCTCCTGCTTCCCGAAGGACACGCTGGCGCTGGTCAAGACGGCCCAGGACTTCGGCAGCCCGATGCGGTTGATCGAGACGACGGTTGCGATCAATGACAACCGCAAACGCGCCATGGGCCGCAAGGTGATCGCTGCCTGTGACGGCAATGTCCGCGGCAAGAAGATCGCCGTGCTCGGCCTGACCTTCAAACCGAATACCGATGACATGCGCGATGCGCCGGCCATCACCATCATCCAGGCGCTTCTCGATGGCGGAGCCGACGTCCATGTCTTCGACCCCGAAGGCATGGAGGCGGCCAAGGCCGTGCTCGGGCCCGTGACCTACGGCAAGAACCCTTACGAGATCGCAACCGGTGCCGAGGCGATCGTCGTCGTCACCGAATGGGACGAGTTCCGCGCGCTCGATTTCCGCCGCCTGAAGCAGGAAATGAAGGCGCCCGTCATCGTCGACCTGCGCAACATCTACAAGTCGGACGAAATGGCCAAATATGGGTTCAGCCATTTCCCGATCGGCAAGCGCAAGGCAAAGACCTGAGCATGCATTACTTCATCACCGGCACCGCCGGCTTCATCGGCTTTCATCTCGCCCGTCGCCTGCTGGCCGACGGACATGAGGTCACCGGCTTCGACGGCCTGACGCCCTATTACAACGTCAAGCTCAAGCAGATGCGCCATGCAGCCCTTGCGCAGTATCCGGCTTTCCGGCCCGTGATCGCGATGCTGGAGGATCGTAGCGCCGTGGAAGAAGCCATGGCGACGGCGAGGCCGGATGTGGTGATCCATCTCGCGGCCCAGGCGGGTGTGCGCTACAGCCTGGAAAACCCGCAATCCTATCTGACGTCCAACGTCACAGGTTCCTACAACATCATCGAGCTTGCCGAGCGCCACAAGGTGAAGCACCTGATGCTCGCCTCGACCTCGTCGATCTACGGCGCCAACCCGACGGTGCCGTTCCGTGAGACGGATCGCGCCGACGAGCCGCTGACCATCTATGCCGCGACCAAGAAGTCGATGGAGCTGATGGCGCATGCCCATGCCCATCTCTACAAGACGCCGACCACGGCCTTCCGCTTCTTCACCGTCTACGGCCCGTGGGGCCGGCCTGACATGGCGCTCTTCAAGTTCGTCGATCTGATGCTCAATGACCAGCCGATCGAGATCTATGGCGAAGGCCAGATGAGCCGCGATTTCACCTATATCGACGATCTCGTCGAAGCGATCGTGCGGATCTCGCATGTCATTCCGGACGAATCGAATCGCGTTGCCGATGATGGGATCGAGACGCTCTCCCGCCAGGCGCCGTTCCGCCTGGTCAATATCGGCGGCGGCCAGCCGGAAAACCTGATGGACTTCGTCGCACTGGTGGAAAAGGCGCTCGGCCAGCCGGCGATCCGCCACATGCTGCCGATGCAGAAGGGCGACGTGCCGCGCACCTATGCGGCCCCGGATCTCCTACAGGCGCTGACCGGCTATACGCCGACCACGAAGCTCGAAGACGGCGTAAAAGCGTTCGTCGAATGGTATCTCGAGGCTCGCCCCGAACTGCAGGGGTAAGGGCCTGACTCTGTCCCGTGAATGCCAGCCTTGACTTTCGTGACCGTTAACAGCTGTTCTGGCGCCGAACGGTAGGCTGCGGCGGTTGCCGATAGAGCGGGACGACAGGCATGGACGAGGCAAGCAGCGCAGACACCGAGACCATGAAGGGCGAGGGGCCGCGCGCCCGCGGCTCTGGCACCGAATCGGTCTACAAGGCGCTGCGCCACGAGATCCTGACCATGGAGCGCCCACCGGGCAGTCCGCTCGACGAAACCCGTCTCTCCGAACATTTCGGCATGTCGCGCACACCGATTCGCGAGGCGCTGCTCCGGTTGACCTCCGAAGGGCTGGTCACCAGCCTGCCCAATCGCAACACGATCGTCGCCGTCATCGATTTCTCCAGCCTGCCGACCTATTTCGAGGCGCTCTGCCTGATGTACCGCGTCACCACGCGGGGGGCTGCCCAGCGCACCGGCGAGGCATGGATGGCAGAGATCGTCCGCCACCAGGAAGCCTTCGCCCAGGCGGTCGAGGCGCAGGACGCCTTCGCCATGATCGAGGCGAACAGGGAATTCCACGTCGCCATCGCCGAGCGCGCCGGTAATCCCTACTACACCACCTTCTTCGCCCGCTTGCTGGACGAGGGGCGCCGGATCCTGCGCCTCTATTACCAGACCTTCGATGACCGTCTGCCACGCCGTTATGTCGAGGAACACGAGAAGATCATCGAGGCGATTCTATCAGGCGATGTGGAAGAGGCGGACCGGCTGTCGATTGCCCATGCCGACCAGATCGTCCGCCAAATCCAGGATTACGTGGCGCGCAACATTGCCGCCGCGGCCAAACTCCCAAACCTCTGACCCGCAAATAACCCGTTTCAGCGGTCACTGAAACACACCCCTTGCTTTTGTCGACAAACTGTATACGGTGGATTCACCTCATCAACAGGAGCTTCCCATGACCACTGGCTGGCACGGCGTTTTCCCCGCCGCAACGACTCAATTCCATGAAGATCTCTCGGTCGATATCGACGCCACCCAGCGCGTCCTCGACGCCCTCGTCAACGATGGCGTCAACGGCCTGATCGTCATGGGCACCTGCGGCGAGAACAACTCGCTCGATCCGGAAGAAAAGCGCACCATCCTGAAGGCCGCCGTCGAGGTGGTGAATGGCCGCGTGCCGATCGTGACAGGCGTGTCGGAGTTCGACACGCGCCGCGCCGCCGCCTATGCCCGCGATGCGGAAAAGATCGGGGCCGACGGCCTGATGCTGCTGCCGGCCATGGTCTATGTGCCGAAGCCGCATGAACTGGTCGCCCATTTCAAGACGGTGGCAGACGCGACGGGCCTGCCGATCATGCTCTACAACAACCCGCCGGCCTACCGCGTCAACATCAGTGCCGAAGTGCTGGAAGCGCTCGACGGCGTGAAGAACATCAAGGCCGTCAAGGAAAGCGCGCCGGATCCGCGCCGCTTCACCGACCTGATCAACGCCTTCGGTGATCGCTACGACATCTTCGCCGGCCTCGACGACGTGGCGCTCGAAGGCCTGATGCTCGGCGCCAAGGGCTGGGTCTCCGGCCTCACCAGCGCCTTCCCGGCCGAATCGGTGGCGCTGGTCGCTGCCGCCGACCGTGGCGACTGGATGGAAGCCCGCCGCATCTACCGCTGGTTCATGCCGCTTCTGCATCTCGATGCCGAACACGACCTCGTCCAGTCGATCAAGCTCGCCGAACAGATCATGGGCCGCGGCTCCGAACGCGTCCGCATGCCGCGCATGCCGCTTCAGGGCGCCCGCCGTGCGGAAGTGACGGCTATGGTGGAGAAGGCTGCGGCGACCCGCCCGATCGGCGGCAAGTAAGGCCCAAAGGGCTGCGAAATTTGGGGACCCGCAGATGCAAGTCTGCGGGTCTTTTGCGTGGTGCCCGCATCCGTCGACAGCCTCTCGATCACCAGCAACTTACGCCCCTGTGACTTTTTCAGGGTCCATCGGCCACCCCGCTCGCTATTCTCACGGAATGTTAACGGCCCGCCTGCGATCCCGGCTTTCTACGTTCCATCAGGGGGTCGAAATATGACGAAGAAGACGAGTGCAGGCTGGCGCGCGCGGTTGCGCTATGAGTTCGACAAGAGCATGGCCGGTGGTGCGATCGCACTGATTGGCTGGCTGGCGCTGATCTCGCTGGTGGTCATCAGCCTGGCCGGCGCCTTTCTCGCGCTCACCGGTATCGCGCCGGAAGGTGGTGAACCGGTGAGCTTCATCGAAGGCACCTGGGAATCGCTGATGCGAACCTTTGATGCAGGCACCATGGGCGGCGACCAGGGTTGGGGCTTCCGGCTCGTCGCACTGGTCGTGACGCTGGCCGGCATCTTCGTCTTCTCAGCCTTGATCGGTGTCATCAGCTCAGGCCTCGAAAACAAGCTCGACGAATTGCGCAAGGGCCGCTCGCGCGTTCTCGAAAGCGACCACACGATCATCCTCAACTGGTCGGCCTCGATTTTTGACGTCATTTCCGAGCTCGTCATCGCCAACCAGAGCCGCCACCGTCCGCGCATTGTCATCATGGCGAACAAGGACAAGGTGGAGATGGAGGAGGAGATCGCCGACAAGGTGGGCGATCTCAAGAACACCAGGATCATCTGCCGCAGCGGCGACCCGACCGATCTCTTCGATCTGTCGATCGTCAACCCGCACACCTCCCGCTCGATCATCGTCTTGTCGCCGGAGAGCGAGGACCCGGATTCGCAGGTCATCAAGTCGGTTCTCGCTCTGGTGAACGACCCCAACCGCCGCCCCGAGCCCTACATGATCGCGGGCGAGATCCGTGATGCGCAAAACACGGAGGTCGCGCGAATCGTCGGCGGCAACGAGTTGCAACTGGTGCTGGCCGACGATCTCATTTCCAGGATCGTGGTCCATACGAGCCGCCAGTCGGGCCTGTCCGCAGTCTATACCGAACTGCTCGATTTCGACGGCTGCGAGATCTACACGCTTCCCCAGCCGGCCCTGGAGGGCAAACCATTCGGTGCGGCGGTCATGTCTTACGAGACCAGCACCCTGATCGGGATCTGCGATGCCGAGGGCAAGATCCATCTCAACCCGTCTCCGAATCGCACGATCGCTTCCGGTGAGCGGCTGGTGATCATCGCCGAGGACGACGCATCCATTCAGACCTGGAACGGCGCCCCGCAGATTGCCCAGGGCGCGATCCTTCAGGCTACTCCTCAAGCCCCCACCGCAGAACGCACACTGGTCCTCGGCTGGAACCGCCGTGGGCCGATCATTGCATCCGAACTCGGCCGCTACGTGGCCCCGGGATCCGTGCTCACGGTGGCTGCCAGCACCCCGAAATTCGAGGCCGATATCGCCGCGCTGACCTTGCCGAACGACAACATGAGCGTCTCCCATGTGGTGATCGACACCAGCAGCCGGTCGGCACTCGAAGCGCTCGACATCCCGTCCTACGACCACGTGCTGGTCCTAGGTTACAGCGACGACATGTCGATGCAATCGGCCGATACCCGCACCCTGATCACGCTTCTGCACCTGCGCAAGATCGCCGAGCGCGCCGGCCTCCACATCAATGTGGTGAGCGAGATGACGGATGTCCGCAACCGCGAACTTGCGGAAGTCACCCGCGCCGACGATTTCGTCGTCAGCAACAAGCTGGTCAGCTTGATGCTGGCCCAGGCCTCCGAGAACGAGTTCATGGCGGCGATCTTCGACGAGTTGCTGGATGTCGAAGGCTCCGAGATCTACATGCGCCCCATGCGCGACTATGTGGATATTTCGCAGCCTGTAAATTTCTTCACCGTCGCCCTCTCGGCCCTCCGTCGCGGCGAAATCGCCATCGGCCACCGCCGCCAGCGGGCAGGGGATGCAGACGAGCGCAATCTCGGCGGCGTCGTCGTGAACCCGAACCGCTCGGAACTGCTGGCTTACACAGAGAAAGACATGGTGATCGTCCTGGCGCAGGACTGAGGGCCTACGCACTATTCATTTCTGCGGTAGCCCTTGCCAAGCATGCGTCGACTGGTTGTGATGCAATCAGTCGACTACGCTCTGGTTTCAGCGTCGTCTAAATCCACGATGCTGGGAGGCGTGCATGGCAACCAAAGAGAAGACGGAACGGCTCGCCGTCCTGATTGATGCAGACAACACGTCCAGCAAGATTGCGGATCAGCTCTTTGAAGAAATTGCGCGACTCGGCGAGGCGAGTGTCCGGCGCATCTACGGCGATTTCTCTGATGCCCGCATGAAGGGTTGGAGAGAAACTTTGACGCGCCATGCCATCGTGCCGCAGCAACAGTTTGCTTACACGACCGGAAAGAATGCCTCTGACATCACGCTTGTAATAGACGCCATGGATCTGCTCCAGAGCAACAGATTCGCTGGCTTCTGCCTCGTATCCTCTGACAGCGACTTTACCCGGCTTGCCTCGCGCATTCGCGAACAGGGCGCAGATGTTTATGGCTTCGGTGAACAGAAGACGCCGGAGAGTTTTCGCCAAGCCTGCAGCCGCTTCATCTACACGGAAAATTTGGCCATTGAGCCTTCGGGCGAAGGTGATGTGAAGCCTCCACCGTCCTTGAAGCCAGCCAGCGCTGCCGTCCCAATCATCAGGCGTCTTTTGGCCGATATTGACAGCGATGATGGCTGGGTCGCACTGGCCGCCCTCGGCACACAGCTTTCAAACCTCAAGTCAGATTTTGATTCTCGCACCTACGGCTCTACAAAGCTCAGCGATCTTGTGCGCAAGGCGGGTGCATTCGAGGTAGAGATCAGGGAAGGCAAAGGTATGCACATCCGGAACCGCAGGGCGAAGGATTGAATGCAGAGAAGATTGCCAAAAGGAGAAATGGTGGGCGATGAGAGACTCGAACTCCCGACATCCTCGGTGTAAACGAGGCGCTCTACCAACTGAGCTAATCGCCCCTACGCTGACCGGATCATGTCCGCCGCGTCGGTGGCCGTGATCTATGCGGATCGCGCAAAATCTGCAAGAGCGTTTGTGCAGATTTTTTGTTTTTTTGTCATCAGGCCATCAGCGTCATGTGGATAAGCGACGAGAATCCTTGTTTTCCGCCTGCGGCGCGTTGTCGCGAACAGGAGGCTCCCGGCAAGCCCGGGGGAGGGCGCTGGGCAAAAAATCGGGCGGTCACGGTTTTGTCTTGAAAGCTGCTTGACACCTCCAGATGAACCCCGTAGAGAGCCGCTCATCGAACGGCAAGCCGCTCGACGGGGATCGCCTTGAACCCCGATTTGGAAATGCGCGGGTGTAGCTCAGTTGGTTAGAGTGCCGGCCTGTCACGCCGGAGGTCGCGGGTTCGAGCCCCGTCACTCGCGCCATTCCAAAGCCTTCAGGGCATGCTGCTTAAGGCAGCGAAGACATGGGGCCAACCCCATGAAATGCGCGGGTGTAGCTCAGTCGGTTAGAGTGCCGGCCTGTCACGCCGGAGGTCGCGGGTTCGAGCCCCGTCACTCGCGCCACTTCTTTTCTCCAGGTGATTTTATGATGTCTTGCGCCTCTGGTGCCGGCATCATTGCTGTGTCTTTTTGCGCTGCACGCGCGATTGCGCGAGACAGGCATTTTACCCGCTGGTAAGGTGCTATCCGGTATCGGTGAAAAGGCTTTGGTTGGACTTGCGCTGGGTGGCTGCCTGCGCTAACCACGGCGCGTTGCAACTCTCTTTACGGCTTGTCGACTCCGCCCTAGATGCCTCATGGCATGCGAGACAAGCAGGGTGATATGATGACTGAACTGCTCGGTTCTTACCTTCCGATCGCCATCTTCATCGGCATATCCTTGATTATCGGTATCGCGCTTTTGGTGGCGCCGTTTGCCGTGGCTTACAAGGCGCCCGATTCGGAGAAGCTTTCGGCCTACGAGTGCGGCTTCAATGCGTTTGACGATGCCCGCATGAAGTTCGACATCCGCTTCTATCTGGTGTCGATTCTCTTCATCATCTTCGACCTCGAAGTCGCCTTCCTGTTCCCTTGGGCAGTCTCGTTCGGTGAGATCGGCTGGTTCGGCTTTTGGTCGATGATGGTTTTCCTCGGTGTTCTCACCGTCGGCTTTATCTATGAATGGAAGAAGGGGGCGCTCGAATGGGAGTGATCCAGTCCGATACGACGATGATCGCGCCGCAGGCGAAGGGTATCATCGATCCCAACACCGGCAAGCCGATCGGCGCCGATGACCGCTTCTTCGGCGAGATCAACAATGAGCTCGCCGACAAGGGCTTTCTCGTCACCTCGACCGACGAGCTGATCAACTGGGCCCGTACTGGCTCCCTGATGTGGATGACCTTTGGTCTGGCCTGCTGCGCCGTCGAAATGATGCAGCTGTCCATGCCGCGTTACGACGCCGAGCGCTTCGGCTTTGCGCCGCGTGCCTCACCGCGTCAGTCCGACGTCATGATCGTCGCCGGCACGCTGACCAACAAGATGGCGCCCGCGCTCCGCAAGGTCTATGACCAGATGCCGGAACCGCGTTACGTGATCTCGATGGGTTCCTGCGCCAATGGCGGCGGCTACTACCATTATTCCTATTCCGTCGTGCGCGGCTGCGACCGCGTCGTGCCGGTCGATATCTACGTGCCGGGCTGTCCCCCCACGGCAGAAGCTCTGCTTTATGGCGTGATGCTCCTGCAGAAGAAGATCCGGCGCACGGGCACGATCGAGCGGTAAGGCGAAGGGACTGAAAACATGAGTGAAGCCCTGAACGAGCTTGCCTCCTACCTCGCAGAGATGCGTGGTGCGCTGATCGCGTCGAGCGAAATCCGTTTCGGCGAGCTGTCGCTGACGGCGAAGTCGGAAAACCTGATCTCGCTCCTGACCTTCCTGCGCGACGATGTCCAGTGCGGCTTCGTCAACCTGATCGACATCTGTGGCGTCGACTACCCGAAGCGCGAAGACCGCTTCGACGTGGTCTACCACCTGCTGTCGCCGCGCCAGAACCTGCGCATCCGCATCAAGGTCGCGACTGGCGAGTTCAAGCCGGTCCCGTCCGCCTGCTCGGTTTTCCCCGGCGCTGACTGGTTCGAGCGCGAAACCTGGGACATGTACGGCATCCTCTTCACGGATCACCCGGACCTGCGCCGTATCCTCACGGACTACGGCTTCGAAGGGCATCCGCTGCGCAAGGACTTCCCCACGACCGGTTTCGTCGAAGTTCGCTACGACGACAACGCCAAGCGCGTCGTTTACGAGCCGGTGGAGCTCAAGCAGGAATTCCGCAATTTCGACTTCCTCTCGCCCTGGGAAGGCACGGACTACGTGCTGCCCGGCGATGAAAAAGCGGCCAAGTGAGCGGAAGGGCAGAGACCATGAACGAACACAACGTCCGCAACTTCAACATCAACTTCGGTCCGCAGCATCCGGCCGCCCACGGCGTTCTGCGCCTCGTGCTGGAGCTTGACGGTGAAATCGTCGAGCGCGTCGATCCGCATATCGGCTTGCTTCATCGCGGCACCGAGAAGCTGATCGAGACCAAGACCTATCTGCAGGCGCTGCCCTATTTCGATCGTCTCGACTATGTCGCGCCGATGAACCAGGAACATGCCTATTCGCTGGCCGTCGAAAAGCTCCTCGACATCCAGATCCCGATTCGTGGTCAGCTGATCCGCGTTCTCTATTCGGAAATCGGCCGTATCCTCTCGCATCTCTTGAACGTCACGACGCAGGCCATGGACGTCGGCGCGCTGACGCCGCCGCTCTGGGGCTTTGAAGAGCGCGAAAAGCTGATGGTGTTCTATGAGCGCGCCTCCGGTGCGCGCATGCACTCCGCCTATATCCGTCCGGGTGGCATCCATCAGGATCTGCCGCATGATCTCGTCGAGGATATCGGCAAGTGGTGCGACCAGTTCCCGGAAAAGCTCGACGACATCGACGATCTCCTCACCGGCAACCGCATCTTCAAGCAGCGTAACGTCGATATCGGCGTCGTCAGCCTGGACGACTGCTGGGCCTGGGGCTTCTCGGGCGTGATGGTCCGCGGTTCCGGCGCTGCCTGGGATCTGCGCAAGTCGCAGCCCTACGAGTGCTATGCCGATCTCGACTTCGACATCATGGTCGGCAAGAACGGCGACTGCTACGATCGTTACCTGATCCGCATGTTCGAAATGCGTGAGTCGGTGAAGATAATGAAGCAGTGCGTCAATCGCCTGCTCGGCGATGCCAAGACCGGCCCGGTTTCGTCGCTCGATGGCAAGGTCGTTCCGCCGAAGCGTGGCGAGATGAAGCGTTCGATGGAAGGCTTGATCCACCACTTCAAGCTCTACACCGAAGGCTATCACGTGCCGGCCGGTGAGGTTTATGCCGCTGTCGAAGCCCCCAAGGGCGAGTTCGGCGTCTTCCTCGTCTCCGACGGCACAAATAAGCCCTATCGCTGCAAGATCCGCGCCCCGGGTTATGCACATCTGCAGGCCATGGATTTCCTGTGCCGCGGCCACCAGCTGGCCGACGTCTCGGCGATCCTCGGCTCGCTCGACATCGTGTTCGGGGAAGTTGACCGCTGATGCTGAAGCTACTCGCCGCAACGTTGATCTGTCTCGGTGCCACCCAGGTGGTGGCCCAGGAACAGGGTAACGTATCGTCGCGCGAGACTGTATCGATGGCCAAGCTGATCCAGGATGGATACGAGATCAAGAGTTCCAGCTGGACCGGCTCGAAGCTCTTCGTATTCGTTCAGAAAGACAATTCGGCCTATGCCTGCGAATTCGCCAATGTGACGAATACGCGGTGTGGTTCCATAAACTGAGACAAGGCGTGAGGAAGTATGTCCGTTCGTCGACTAGCCGAAGAGCAATTCCAGCCCGCAGCGTTTTCCTTCAATGCGGAAAACGCCACCTGGGCTGAGGCCACCATTCGCAAGTATCCGGCGGGGCGCCAGCAATCGGCTGTCATTCCGCTGCTGATGCGCGCACAGGAACAGGAAGGCTGGGTCACCAAGGCTGCGATCGAGTATGTCGCTGAAAAGCTCGACATGGCTTACATCCGCGTCCTGGAAGTCGCGACCTTCTACACCCAGTTCCAGTTGAAGCCGATCGGTACGCGCGCCCATATCCAGGTCTGCGGCACGACGCCCTGCATGCTGCGCGGTGCGGAGGATCTGATCCACGTCTGCAAGTCGAAGATCCATCCGGAGCCCTTTGAGCGTAATGCCGAAGGCACGCTCTCCTGGGAAGAGGTCGAGTGTCAGGGCGCCTGCGTCAATGCGCCGATGGTGATGATCTTCAAGGATGCCTATGAAGACCTGACCGTGACCCAGCTTGAGCACATCATCGATCGCTTTGCTGCAGGCAAGGGCTCCGACATCAAGCCGGGTCCGCAGATTGACCGCGTATTCTCTGCTCCCGTCGGTGGGCCGGTCACCCTGACCGACCCGATCCAGCCCATCCGCTTCTCGGATGCGCCGGCAGCCGCACCGGTTGCTGAAGCGTCTGTCCCGCCGGCCAATGCGGCGAAGCCCGTGACGGATGCTGCGGAAACCGACAAGTCGCTGAAGACACCGGCAACCGACAAGAAAGCCGCCGCCGCCAACACCAAGGTCAAGGGCGACTCCGCCGACACTGCGCGGCCCGTCAAGGAAGCCGTCGCCACGCCGGTCGCATCCGCCCCCGCGTTGGACGAGAAGAACCGTCCCGCCGGCATCGAGCGTCCGGCAACGCCTGATGATCTGAAGATGATCTCGGGCGTCGGTCCGAAGATCGAAGCCACACTCAACGGGCTGGGTGTCTACACCTTCGAGCAGATCGCCAAGTGGAAGAAGGCGGAGCGCGAATGGGTTGATGGCTATCTCAAGTTCTCCGGCCGCATTGAGCGGGACGACTGGGTCAAGCAGGCCAAGGCGCTCGCCAAGGGCGGCGAAGCGGAATACATCAAGGTCTTCGGCAAGAAGCCGCGTTAAGGGGTTAGGATATGTTGAAGGATCAGGATCGCATCTTTACCAATATCTATGGCCTCAAGGACAAGTCCCTCAAAGGGGCAATGTCGCGCGGCCACTGGGATGGTACCAAGCAGATCATCGAAAAGGGTAGAGACTGGATCATCAACGAGATGAAGGCGTCAGGCCTTCGTGGTCGCGGTGGTGCAGGCTTCCCGACCGGTCTCAAGTGGTCCTTCATGCCGAAGGAGAGCGACGGTCGTCCGCATTACCTCGTCGTCAATGCGGATGAGTCCGAACCCGGCACCTGCAAGGACCGCGAGATCATGCGCCACGATCCGCATACGCTGATCGAAGGCTGCGTCATCGCCGGTTTCGCCATGGGCGCCAACACGGCCTATATCTATGTGCGCGGCGAATACATGCGCGAGCGCGAGGCGCTCCAGGCGGCCATCGACGAGTGCTATGACGCCGGAATTCTCGGCAGAAACAACAAGTGCGGCTGGGATTTCGACGTTTATGTCCATCACGGCGCCGGCGCTTACATCTGCGGCGAAGAAACGGCCCTGCTCGAAAGCCTCGAAGGCAAGAAGGGCCAGCCGCGCCTGAAGCCGCCGTTCCCGGCCAATATGGGCCTCTACGGCTGCCCGACCACGGTCAACAACGTCGAGTCGATCGCCGTTGCCCCGACCATCCTGCGTCGTGGCGGCGCCTGGTTCTCGTCGTTTGGCCGTCCGAACAATGTCGGCACCAAGCTGTTTATGGTCTCCGGCCACGTCAACAAGCCCTGCACCTTTGAAGAAACCATGGGCCTGACCTTCCGCGAAATCATCGAAACCCATTGCGGCGGCATCCGCGGCGGCTGGGACAACCTGCTCGCGGTCATTCCGGGCGGCGCATCTTGCCCGGTCGTGAAGGGCGAAGACATGGCCGATGCGATCATGGACTTCGACGGCATGCGCGAGGTGAAGTCCTCGTTCGGCACCGGCGGCATGATTGTCATGGACAAGTCGACCGACATCATCAAGGCAATCTGGCGCATCGCCGCCTTCTTCAAGCATGAGAGCTGCGGCCAGTGTACGCCGTGCCGCGAAGGCACCGGCTGGATGATGCGGGTGGTTGAGCGCATGGTGAAGGGCAATGCCCAGAAGCGTGAAATCGACATGCTGCTGCAGGTTTCGAAGCAGGTTGAGGGCCACACGATCTGTGCGCTGGGTGACGCGGCTGCCTGGCCGATCCAGGGCCTGATCCGCAACTTCCGCCCGGAAATCGAAAAGCGCATCGACCAGTACACCCGCAACGCGATCGCCCACGGGGTGGTCATGGAAGCGGCAGAGTAAGGGACAAAAGGGATGACGAGCTCTTCGGACAAGGGCGGGAAGAAGGGGCCGGACGAACCGGCGTCGGAAACTCGCGCTCCCGAAGGTCTCGACGACCTGATGACCAATCCGGCGGCCGCGATGGCCGCCGCAACCGCCTTCGGCTTCGGCATGGCGGCGCAGATGAGCAAGTTCTTCCTTGGCTCCCTCCAGGGCGCCATGGAAGTGACAGGCCAGCTCGCGCGGCAGCTGGAAGAAGAACGCAAGGCGGCGGAGGCTGATACGGTGGCCGAGCCCGAGACCAAGGTCGAGGCGCAGGCTGAAACGCCAGAACCAGCGCCCCCTCAGGCGAAGGTGAAGGCGGAAAAGCCGGTCGCGTCGAAGGTGAAGGCCAAGGCTGAAGCGCCGGCTAAACCGGTCGCCGCCAAGGTGGAAAAGCCGAAGCCGGCACCAAAGGCAAAGGCGGTCGCGAAACCTGCGGCCGCGCCGAAGGTCAAGGCGAAGTCTGAACCGAAGGTCGAGGTCGCCGCTCCGGCACCGAAGCCGAAAAAGGCCTCCGGCAAGGCCGACGATCTGAAGAAGATCGACGGTATCGGCCCGAAGGTCGAGCAGGTCCTGAAGGGCAGGGGCATCACCCGCTATCAGGATCTGGTGGCGATGGACGAGGCGGCGCTAACTGCGCTGGACAAGGAATTGGGTCTCGATGGCCGTGTGCTGCGAGACGACTGGGCAGGCCAGGCGCGCCGATTGGCGGGCGGCAAGGCTCGGTCAGGCAAATGAGATTAGGGTCCGGCGGCGCGGGGGCGATGCGCTGGGCTTGAGGGATAAAACGGGCGGCTTTTCATCCGGAAGGGACGAGGGTCGTCAGTCGCGGCAGGAATGCCACGGCAAGATGCGCGGAAGCGTGAGGCAGGAAGGCGAATATGGCAAAGCTGAAGGTCGACGGTAAAGAGATCGAGGTTCCGGATCATTTCACGCTGTTGCAGGCGTGCGAGGAAGCCGGCGCCGAGGTTCCGCGCTTTTGTTTCCATGAAAGACTGTCGGTTGCCGGCAATTGCCGGATGTGCCTTGTCGAAGTGAAGGGTGGCCCGCCGAAGCCGGCAGCCTCCTGTGCCATGGGCGTGCGCGACGTGCGCGGCGGCCCGAACGGCGAGCTTCCGGAAGTCTTCACCAACACGCCGATGGTCAAGAAGGCCCGCGAAGGCGTGATGGAATTCCTGCTGATCAACCACCCGCTGGATTGCCCGATCTGCGACCAGGGTGGCGAATGCGATCTTCAGGACCAGGCCATGGCCTTCGGTATCGATAGCTCGCGCTACACCGAGAACAAGCGCGCCGTCGAAGACAAGTATATCGGACCACTGGTCAAGACCGTGATGAACCGCTGCATTCACTGCACGCGCTGCGTCCGCTTCACCACCGAAGTCGCCGGGATTGCCGAACTCGGCCTGATCGGCCGCGGTGAGGACGCCGAGATCACAACCTATCTCGAGCAGGCAATGACGTCGGAGCTTCAGGGCAATGTCGTCGACCTCTGCCCGGTCGGCGCGCTGACCTCCAAGCCTTTCGCCTTCACGGCTCGTCCCTGGGAACTGAACAAGACCGAATCGGTCGACGTCATGGACGCACTTGGCTCGGCGATCCGCGTCGACACGCGCGGCCGCGAAGTGATGCGCATCATGCCGCGCGTCAACGAGCAGATCAACGAAGAGTGGATCTCCGACAAGACCCGCTTCATCTGGGATGGCCTGAAGACCCAGCGTCTCGACCGCCCCTATGTGAAGAAGGATGGCCGTCTGCAGCCTGCAAGCTGGGCTGAAGCATTCGCCGCCATCAAGTCGGCCGTAGCCTCGACCTCGGCCGACAAGATCGGTGCTGTCGCCGGTGACCTAGCTTCCGTTGAAGAAATCTTCGCGCTGAAGTCGCTGGTCAACGCTCTGGGTTCGTCGAATACCGACTGTCGCCAGGATGGGACGGCACTCGATCCGTCGCTTGGCCGCTCGACCTACGTCTTCAACGCCGGCATCGAAGGTATCGAAGCCGCTGATGCGATCCTTATCGTTGGTGCGAGCCCGCGCTACGAAGCAGCCGTTCTCAACGCCCGCATCCGCAAGCGTTGGCGCCGTGGTGGCCTGCCGATCGCCCTGATCGGCGAAGGCGGCGACCTGCGCTATCCCTACGACTATCTCGGCGCCGGCACCGAAACTTTGGCCGAGCTCGTCTCGGGCAAGAACAATTTCGCCGAAACGCTGAAGGCCGCCAAGAACCCGATGATCATCATCGGCCAGGGCGCTCTGTCCGGTGCTGATGGCCAGGCCGTTCTCGCGAACGCCGCCAAGCTGGCAGCCGATGTTGGCGCAGTGACCGACGAGTGGAACGGCTTCTGCGTCCTGCACACCGCAGCCTCGCGAGTCGGCGCTCTCGACCTCGGCTTCGTGCCGGGCGAAGGGGCAGTTGCTGCCGGTCAGATGCTGTCCTCGCTCGACGTCGTCTTCCTGCTCGGCGCCGACGAGCTCGATTTTTCCGCCAAGACTGCCAAGTGCGTCGTCTATATCGGCAGCCATGGCGACAACGGCGCGCACTACGCCGACGTCATCCTGCCGGGCGCAACCTACACCGAGAAGTCGGGCACCTGGGTCAACACCGAAGGACGTGTCCAGATGGGCAACCGCGCCGGCTTCGCGCCGGGCGAGGCTCGCGAAGACTGGGCGATCCTGCGTGCACTTTCCGATGTGCTCGGCAAGAAGCTGCCCTTCGATTCGCTGTCGCAGCTGCGTGGCCAGCTCTATGAAGCCTACCCGCATTTCGCCGAGATCGACGAGATCGCAGCCGGCTCTTCTGCCGATATTGCTGCAATGGCGAAAAAACCCGGGAAGATGGGCAAGTCTCTGTTTGCGTCGCCGGTCAAAGACTTCTATTTGACGAACCCGATCGCACGCGCTTCGGCCGTCATGGCAGAGTGCTCGGCATTGGCCCGCAACAATTTCAAGGCCGCGGCAGAGTAAGGGCAGGGGACCATGGATAATTTCGTTTCCACCTATGTGTGGCCGGCGGCCATCATGATCGGGCAGTCCCTTCTGCTGCTCGTCTGCCTTCTGGTCTTCATCGCCTATATCCTGCTCGCAGACCGCAAGATCTGGGCAGCCGTTCAGCTGCGTCGCGGCCCGAACGTTGTCGGCCCCTGGGGTCTCTTCCAGTCCTTCGCCGACCTTCTGAAGTTCGTCTTCAAGGAGCCGGTCATTCCGGCAGGCGCCAACAAGGGCGTCTTCCTGCTCGCTCCGCTCGTCGCCGTCACACTGGCGCTGGCAACCTGGGCCGTGATCCCGGTCAACGCCGGCTGGGTGATCGCCAACATCAATGTCGGCATCCTCTTCGTATTCGCGGTCTCTTCGCTCGAAGTCTACGGCATCATCATGGGTGGCTGGGCTTCGAACTCGAAGTACCCGTTCCTCGGTGCCCTTCGCTCGGCAGCGCAGATGGTGTCCTACGAAGTCTCGATGGGCTTCGTCATCGTCACCGTTCTGCTCTGCGTCGGCTCGCTCAACCTGACCGACATCGTGGTTGCCCAGAACAACGGCCTCGGCACGATGATGGGTCTTCCGGCCTCCTTCCTCGACTGGCACTGGCTGGCGCTCTTCCCGATGTTCGTGATCTTCTTCATCTCGGCATTGGCAGAAACCAACCGTCCGCCCTTCGACCTTCCGGAAGCCGAATCCGAACTCGTTGCCGGCTTCATGGTCGAATACGGCTCGACCCCGTACATGATGTTCATGCTCGGCGAATATGCGGCCATCGTCCTGATGTGCTCGCTGACCACGATCCTCTTCCTCGGAGGCTGGTTGCCGCCGGTCGACGTCTGGTTCCTCAACTGGGTCCCGGGCATCATCTGGTTCGTGCTGAAGGCGACCATGGTCTTCTTCATGTTCGCCATGGTGAAGGCATTCGTTCCGCGCTACCGCTATGACCAGCTGATGCGTCTCGGCTGGAAGGTCTTCCTTCCGATCTCGCTCGCCATGGTCATCATCACTGCATTCGTGCTGAAGCTGATGGGTTGGGCGTAATGACGCCCGCCCGGACACTTGGCTGATTAGGAGAACAAGATGGCTGCTCTGACCCAGGCTATCAATTCGATCTTCCTGAAGGAGTTCGTCGGCGCATTCTTCCTGTCGATGCGCTACTTCTTCAAGCAGAAGGCAACGATCAACTACCCGTTCGAAAAGGGCCCGGTATCGGCCCGCTTCCGCGGCGAGCATGCGCTTCGCCGCTATCCGAACGGCGAAGAGCGCTGCATTGCCTGCAAGCTCTGCGAGGCGATCTGTCCTGCCCAGGCCATCACCATCGAAGCTGGCCCGCGCCGCAATGACGGCACGCGTCGCACGGTGCGTTACGACATCGACATGGTGAAGTGCATTTATTGCGGTTTCTGCCAGGAAGCCTGCCCGGTCGACGCGATCGTTGAGGGACCGAACTTCGAGTTCGCCACTGAGACCCGCGAAGAACTCTATTTCGACAAGGCACGCCTGCTTGACAATGGCGACCGCTGGGAACGTGAAATCGCGCGCAACATCGCGATGGACTCTCCCTACCGCTGATCCCTTAGGGATCGATCGCCTTGGGCGGAGCGCGGGGCTTCGCCGGGGCACATGAATGAATTTTGTAACGGGCGTGCCGATGGGGATATCGGTCACGCCTTATCGGGCGGCGGGGCAGGGCCCTCGTCCGGGGGAAGATGAAAAGGCACCAACATGGGTCTTCAGGCTCTCTTTTTCTATCTCTTCGCCTTTGTCGCGGTGGCTTCGGCCTTCATGGTGATATCGGCTCGGAACCCGGTCCATTCGGTCCTGTTCCTCATTCTGACCTTCATCAACGCTTCGGGCCTTCTGCTCCTCACGGGGGCTGAATTCCTGGCGATGATCCTTCTGGTCGTCTATGTCGGCGCGGTTGCGGTTCTCTTCCTCTTCGTGGTGATGATGCTCGACATCGACTTCACGGAACTGAGGGCAGGGGCGGCGAAATACGCCCCCGTCGGAGCGCTGATCGGCCTTATCGTTGCGGTTGAACTTGTTGTCGTCATCGGCGGCAGCACGATCAGCCCCGAGGCGCTGAATGCGATCACCCAGCCGATCCCGGCTGTGGCGGAACGGCAGAACACGCAGGCGCTGGGCGACGTGCTCTATACCGATTACGTCTTCTTCTTCCAGATCGCGGGCCTGGTCCTGTTCGTCGCCATGATCGGCGCGATCGTGCTGACCCTGCGTCACCGCACCAACATCAAGCGCCAGGACATCTCCGCCCAGGTCGCCCGTACGCCAGAGACCTCCGTCAAGGTGGTCAAGGTCAAGCCGGGCCAGGGCGTCTGAGCCGAGCAAGAGGTCAAGGAACAGAATTATGGAAATCGGTCTTTCCCACTACCTCACGGTCAGTGCAATGCTCTTCACCCTCGGGGTCTTCGGCATCTTCCTGAACCGCAAGAACGTCATCGTCATCCTGATGTCGATCGAGTTGATCCTGCTCGCGGTCAACATCAACATGGTCGCCTTCTCGACCTTCCTCGGCGATCTCGTCGGCCAGGTCTTCGCGCTGTTTATCCTGACGGTGGCAGCCGCCGAAGCGGCTATCGGTCTCGCGATCCTGGTGGTCTTCTACCGTAATCGCGGCTCCATCGCCGTCGAAGACGTCAACATGATGAAGGGCTGATCGGGTCATGATCTACAAGGCTATCGTCTTTCTCCCCCTGATCGGCTTCCTGATCGCCGGCCTTTTCGGCCGCCAGATCGGTGCCAAGGCGTCGGAATATGTGACCACCGGTCTGATGATCATCGTGGCCGTTCTGTCCTGGATCGTCTTCTTCAACGTCGCCATGAGCCATGAGGCCCACGAGGTCATCAAGGTGCCCGTGCTGCGCTGGATCCAGTCCGGCGGCATCGACGTCGAGTGGGCCTTCCGCATCGACACGCTGACGGCTGTCATGTTCGTCGTCGTCAACTCGGTGTCGTGCCTCGTGCACCTCTACTCGATCGGCTACATGCATCACGACCCGCATCGGCCGCGTTTCTTCGCCTATCTGTCGCTTTTCACCTTCGCGATGCTCATGCTCATCACGTCGGACAACCTGCTGCAGATGTTCTTCGGCTGGGAAGGCGTAGGTCTGGCGTCCTATCTGCTGATCGGCTTCTGGTACAAGAAGCCGTCGGCTTCGGCTGCCGCCATGAAAGCCTTCATCGTCAACCGCGTCGGTGACTTCGGCTTCATCCTCGGCATCTCGGCTCTTTTCGTGATGTTCGGCTCGATCAACCTCGAGACGATCTTCGCCTCGGCTCAGTCCTATCTGCCGACCGATCCTGCAGCTGCTCCCGAAGTTGTTCTGAACCTCTTCGGCATGCAGCTTGACCGCAGCCATGCGCTGACCGGCGCCTGCCTGCTGCTCTTCATGGGCGCGATGGGTAAGTCTGCGCAGTTCCTGCTGCACACCTGGCTGCCAGACGCCATGGAAGGCCCGACCCCGGTTTCGGCGCTTATTCACGCCGCAACCATGGTTACCGCCGGCGTCTTCCTCGTCGCCCGCATGTCGCCTGTCTTCGAACTGTCGCCGGATGCGCTGACCTTCGTCACCATCGTCGGTGCGATCACGGCCTTCTTCGCCGCGACCGTCGGTCTGGTGCAGAACGACATCAAACGCGTAATCGCCTATTCGACCTGCTCGCAGCTCGGCTACATGTTCGTGGCGCTCGGCGTCGGCGCTTATGGCGCGGCAGTCTTCCACCTCTTCACGCACGCCTTCTTCAAGGCGCTGCTGTTCCTAGGCGCAGGTTCCGTCATCCACGCCGTCGATGGCGAGCAGGACATGCGCTACATGGGCGGTCTGCGTAAGCACATCCCCTATACCTTCTGGGCGATGACCATCGGCACGCTGGCCCTGACCGGCGTCGGCATTCCCGGCACGATCATCGGCTTTGCTGGCTTCTTCTCGAAGGACGCCATCATCGAATCGGCCTTCGCCTCGCATAGCTCGGTCGGCGTCTTCGCCTTCACGCTGCTCGTGATTGCCGCTCTCTTCACCAGCTTCTACTCGTGGCGACTGGCGTTCATGACATTCTTCGGCAAGCCGCGCGCTTCCGCCGATGTCATGCACCACGTTCACGAGTCGCCGATGGTCATGCTTCTGCCGCTTCTGCTGCTCGGCATCGGTGCAGTCGTCGCTGGCGTGATTTTCCACGATTACTTCTTCGGCCATCACTATGCCGATTTCTGGAAGGGCGCGCTCTTCACGCTGCCGACCAACACGGTTCTCGAAGAGTTCCATGAAGTGCCGAAGTGGGTGAAGTGGAGCCCGTTCGTCGCCATGGCACTTGGCTTCGTTACCGCCTGGTACATGTATATCAAGAACCCGTCGGCACCGAAGAAGCTCGCTGAACAGCAGTGGATGCTCTACCAGTTCCTGCTCAACAAGTGGTACTTCGACGAGCTCTACGACTTCCTCTTCGTTCGGTCCTCCAAGGCGCTCGGCCGCTTCCTCTGGAAAAAGGGTGACGTTGCCACCATCGACGCCTATGGCCCGAACGGTGTTGCCTCGGCCGTAGGTGGACTGACCCAGAGGGTCGTCCGCCTGCAGTCTGGCTACCTCTACCACTATGCCTTCGCGATGCTGATCGGCATTGCGGCCCTTGTTACCTGGATGATGCTCGGGAGCTCCCTCTGATGACCGATTGGCCCATTCTCTCGACGGTCACCTTCCTTCCTCTGGTCGGCGTGGCTCTGCTCCTGCTGACCCGTGGTGACACTTCTCTCGGCCGCCGCAACATCCTGAACGTTTCGCTGCTGACGACGGTCTTCACCTTCGTCGTGTCGCTCTTCATCTGGATCAACTTCGACAATTCGAACACCGGCTTCCAGATGGTGGAGAAGCACGCCTGGCTCGGGACCGGCATCTCCTACCATGTCGGCGTCGACGGCATCTCGATGCTGTTCGTCATCCTGACGACGCTGCTCATGCCCTTCTGCATTCTCGCGAGCTGGACCTCGGTCGAGAAGCGCCTGAAGGAATACATGATCGCCTTCCTGGTCCTCGAGACCCTGATGATCGGCGTCTTCGTGTCGCTCGACATCGTGCTCTTCTACGTCTTCTTCGAAGCCGGCCTGATCCCGATGTTCATCATCATCGGCGTCTGGGGTGGCAAGGATCGCGTCTACGCGTCCTACAAGTTCTTCCTCTACACGCTGCTCGGTTCGGTGCTGATGCTGCTCGCCATCATGGCCATGTACTGGGATGCCGGCACGACCGATATCGCAGCGCTGCTGCAGCACGACTTCCCGCCGCAGATGCAGACCTGGCTATGGCTTGCCTTCTTCGCTTCGTTCGCGGTGAAGATGCCGATGTGGCCTGTTCACACCTGGCTGCCGGACGCGCACGTTCAGGCACCGACGGCCGGTTCTGTTATCCTGGCCGGCATCCTCCTGAAGCTTGGCGGCTACGGCTTCCTGCGCTTCTCGCTGCCGATGTTCCCGCTGGCGTCCGACTTCTTCGCGCCCTTCGTCTTTACCCTGTCCGTCATTGCCATCATCTACACCTCGCTGGTCGCGATGATGCAGGAGGACATCAAGAAGCTGATCGCCTACTCGTCCGTCGCCCACATGGGATACGTGACCATGGGTATCTTTGCCGCCAACCAGCAGGGCGTGCAGGGTGCGATCTTCCAGATGATCAGCCACGGCTTCGTCTCCGGCGCGCTCTTCCTTTGCGTCGGCGTGATCTACGACCGTCTCCATACCCGCGAAATCGCGGCCTATGGCGGCCTCGTCAACAACATGCCGAAATATGCGCTGGCCTTCATGGTCTTCACCATGGCCAATGTCGGCTTGCCGGGCACCTCGGGCTTCGTCGGTGAATTCCTCACACTGATCGGCGTCTTCCGCGTCAACACCTGGGTTGCGCTGTTTGCCGCAACCGGCGTCATCCTTTCGGCAGCTTATGCGCTCTGGCTCTACCGCCGGGTCGTCTTCGGTGCGCTCGAGAAGGAGAGCCTGAAGGCCATGCTCGACTTGAATGCCCGCGAAAAGCTCGTGCTTTACCCGCTGATCGCACTCACCATCTTCTTCGGCGTCTACCCGGCTCCCATCCTTGATGCGACCGCAGCTTCCGTCGACAATCTGGTGAACAACTACTCCGCAGCCTTGCAAGCAGCCCAGTCTCTGGCGCTGATTGCGAACTGACGACAGGATCCTTTGGACATGACCGTTGAAACTCTCATTGCAAGCCTGCATCTGGTCACGCCGGAACTGATCCTGGCCGTGGGCGCCATGGTGCTGCTCATGATCGGCGTGTTTTCGGGCGATAAGTCGAACAGTGTCGTCACCGGGCTGGCGATCGCGCTTCTGATCTTCTCCGGCGCCTGGCTTGTCTTCTCGGGCGCCGAAGGCCAGGCCTTCAACGGCGCCTATATCGCCGACGGCTATGCAAAGTTCATGAAGATCCTCGCCCTCATCGGTTCGGTGACGGCGATGATCATGGCGGTCGGTCACGCTCGCTTCGACCACCTCGACAAGTTCGAGTTCCCGGTCCTGCTGGTGCTCGCGACCCTCGGCGTCATGCTGATGATCTCGGCCAACAACCTGATCACGCTCTACATGGCGCTCGAACTGCAGTCGCTCGCGCTCTACGTCGTCGCTGCCATCAACCGCGACAGCCTGCGCTCGACGGAAGCCGGCCTCAAGTACTTCGTGCTCGGCGCACTCTCCTCCGGCATGCTTCTCTACGGCATGTCGCTGGTCTACGGCTTCACCGGCAACACCGGCTTCGAGCAGATCTCTGCCGTTCTCTCGCAGGGCGAACCCTCGCTCGGCCTGATCTTCGGTCTGGTCTTCGTCCTCGCCGGTCTGGCATTCAAGATTTCGGCCGTTCCGTTCCACATGTGGACGCCGGACGTCTATGAAGGCGCCCCGACCCCGGTCACCGCCTTCCTGGCGGCTGCTCCGAAGATCGGCGCCATGGCCATCTTCGTGCGTATCGTCATCGACGCTTTCCTGCCGATCTTCGCCGAATGGCAGCAGATCGTCGTCTTCATCGCGATTGCCTCGATGGTGCTGGGCTCTGTGGCCGCCATCGGTCAGAAGAACATCAAGCGACTGATGGCTTATTCGTCCATCGGTCACATGGGCTACGCACTTGTCGGTCTTGCCGCCGGCAATGATACCGGTGTTGCCGGCGTCCTGATCTACATGATGATCTACCTCGTCATGACGCTCGGCACATTCGCCTGCATCATGGCGATGCGTCGCAAGGAAGGTGGCAATGTCGAAAACATCGACGATCTCGCTGGCCTCTCGACCACGCGTCCCTTCATGGCCTTCGTCCTGACCGCGCTGATGTTCTCGCTTGCCGGCATCCCGCCGCTCGCCGGCTTCTTCGCCAAGTACTTCGTCTTTGTCGCCGCCATCGAAGCGAAGCTCTATGCGCTGGCCATCATCGGTGTCGTCGCCTCGGTCATCGGTGCCTATTACTATCTGCGCATCATCAAGGTGATGTGGTTCGACGAGCCCAAGGGCGAGTTTGCCCGCACGGCGATCGAACTGCGCCTCGTCTTCGGCCTGTCCGGTCTCTTCGTCGTCGGCTACGTCCTCTTCGGCGGACCGCTCGGCACGGCTGCGGAAGCGGCTGCAAAGACGCTGTTTAATTGAGCGGCGTCGGCAAGGCTCGCCGGATATCGATCGACGATTTCCGGCATGTTCCATTGGACGAAGTCTCGTCCACCAATACCGAAGCACTCGCCCGCGCTCGCGCGGGCGATTCCGGTTTTCTCTGGGTGACCGCAGAACGCCAGACCGGCGGCCGCGGCCGTCGCGGTCGCGAATGGGTGTCCGAGCGCGGCAATCTCTATTCCTCGCTTCTGCTCGTCGATTTCGCCCCGACCGAGGAACTGGGCTCGCTGCCGCTCGCTGTGGCGCTCGCCGTCCACGAGACGATCGTTTCCGTCATGCCGCCGGGTACAGCGACCGTCGACATCAAGTGGCCGAACGACGTGCTGATCGATCGCCGCAAGACCTCCGGGATTCTGCTGGAAGCCGAGCGACTGCCGGACGGCCGCATGGCTTTGGTCATTGGCATCGGTATCAACATCCTGGCCCGGCCGGATCTCGCACAATATCCGGTGACCTCGCTCGCCGATCAGGGAGTTTCGATCTCGCCTGAGGAGCTTTTTGCCCGGCTCTACGTCGCGATGGCCGATAAACTGTCGGTCTGGGACGAGGGCAGGGGCATTGCGGAGATCGTCCGGCGGTGGCGCGCTGTCGCCTGCGGCATCGGCGAGAAAATCACGGTGAACCTGCCGGATCGCTCGATTTCCGGTATCTTTTCCGGAATCGATGATAAGGGAATTTTATTGCTCGACCGGGGCCCCGACGGAATGATGTCGGTTGCCGCCGGAGATGTGTTTTTCGGGTAGACTGGATCGGAAAGAAGAATGGCCAAGAACGACGAACTGGTTTTCCTGCCGCTGGGCGGCGTGGGTGAAATCGGCATGAACCTCGCATTGTACGGCTATGGCCCGCCGTCCAATCGCCAGTGGATCATGGTCGACTGCGGCGTGACCTTCGCCGGTCCCGATCTGCCGGGCGTGGACCTCGTGCTTCCCGATATCGAATTCATCAAGAAGCAGAAGAAGAACCTCAAGGGCATCATCATTACCCATGCCCACGAAGACCACTATGGCGCCCTGAACGACCTGTGGCCTGGCCTGAACGTGCCGGTCTACGCCTCGCGCTTTACCGCCGGCATGCTGGAAGCCAAGCGTGACTACGAAGGCTCGCGCGCAGAGATCCCGATCACGCCCTTCAAGCAGGGCGACCGCATCAATGTCGGTCCCTTCGAGATCGAGGCGATCGGCGTCAACCATTCGATCCCCGAGCCGATGTCGCTCGTCATCCGCACGCCGCTCGGCAATGTCGTGCACACGGGTGACTGGAAGATCGACCATAATCCCTCGCTTGGACCGTTGACCGACGAAGGCCGCTTCCGCGCGGTCGGCGACGAAGGCGTGCTCGCACTGCTGTGCGATTCCACCAATGCCATGCGTGACGGCGTCTCTCCCTCCGAGGAAAAAGTCTCCGCTGGCCTGCAGAAGATCATCGAGGCCGCCGAAGGCCGCGTCGCCATCACCACCTTCTCCTCGAATGTCGGTCGTATCCGCTCGATCGCGCTCGCAGCAGAAGCCGCAGGCCGTGAAGTCCTGCTGCTCGGAAGCTCGCTGAAGCGCGTCACGAATGTGGCCCAGGACATCGGCATCATGGAGGGCATTCGCCCCTTCATCGCCGAGGACGAATACGGTTTCATCCCGCGCGACAAGGTCGTCGTCATCCTGACGGGCAGCCAGGGCGAAGCACGGGCGGCGCTCGCCAAGCTCTCGCGTGACGAGATGCGCAACGTGGCGCTGACCGCCGGCGACACCGTGGTCTTCTCGTCGCGCGCCATTCCCGGCAACGAGAAGGCGATCCTCGAGATCAAGAATGGCTTGATCGAGCAGGGCGTGCACATCATCACGGACAGTGAAGCGCTGGTTCACGTCTCGGGCCATCCGCGCCGCAACGAACTCTTGAAGATGTATGAGTGGGTCCGCCCGCAAATGCTCGTTCCCGTCCATGGCGAGGCAGCCCATCTGGTCGCCCAGAGGGATCTGGCACTGCAGGCCGGCATCCCGACCGTTCCCCATGTTCGCAACGGCGATATCCTGCGCATCGCGCCGGGTCCGGCCGAAGTGATCGACCAGGCTCCCTTCGGCCGCGTCTACAAGGATGGCAAGCTTGTCGGCGATATCGAGGAAATGGGCATCGCCGATCGCAAGAAGCTCTCCTATGTCGGCCACGTCGCCGTCAGCGTGCTTCTCGACAGCCGCTTCGACTTCCTCGGTGACCCGGATGTCGTCCCCTTTGGTCTGCCGGAAGTGGATCACGAGGGCGAACTG
This sequence comes from Allorhizobium sp., assembly GCA_051861045.1. Taxonomy (GTDB): domain Bacteria; phylum Pseudomonadota; class Alphaproteobacteria; order Rhizobiales; family Rhizobiaceae; genus Allorhizobium. The sequence goes on along the minus strand of JBHYDI010000004.1, from coordinate 77,340 downwards.
ATGGAAGACACGCTCTATGACGCCGTCCTCGGCGCCGTCGAAAGCATTCCGCGCAGCCGCCGCAAGGATCTGGACACTGTTCGCGAGGCCATTCGCCGCGCGGTTCGCTCCACGGCCAACGAGGTCTGGGGCAAGAAGCCGATCGTCACGGTGTTCCTGACCAAAGTCTGAGGGACGAGGCGGGCAGGGATGACCTAATCTTTGCCCGCAACGCCAGGAGGAAAGCATGCTCGGCCGCGTCAATCACATCGCCATTGCTGTCCCGGATCTTACTGCCGCGACCACCAGCTACCGTGATACGCTCGGCGCCAAGGTGTCCCAGGCGCAGGCCTTGCCAGAACATGGCGTGACCGTCGTTTTCGTCGAATTGGAAAACACCAAGGTCGAACTGCTGGAGCCGCTCGGCGAAGCTTCCCCGATTGCGGCCTTTCTGAAAAAGAACCCATCCGGCGGCATGCACCACATCTGCTACGAGGTAGCCGACATACTGGCTGCCCGTGACCAGCTTTCAGCGAGCGGCGCTCGCGTGCTCGGAAGCGGTGAGCCCAAGATCGGCGCCCATGGCAAGCCGGTGCTGTTCCTTCATCCGAAGGATTTCTTCGGCACACTGATCGAACTCGAACAGGTCTGACGCTGCGATCACGCAGTGCTGATATCTTGTTGATCGGGGAGCGCGGCTGCCTGCGACGCTTTTGTCTTTGTGCCGGCCGGTTTCCGCGATTATAGGGTGACGAACGGCAGGAGCGCGCAAGGCCATGCCGGATCAAGTCTGGAGCGAGACATCATGGCGATCCTGTCGGGACTGGCGGTTTATTTTGTGATCTGGTGGCTGACCCTGTTCGCCGTCCTGCCGATCGGCCTGCGCACCCAGGATGAGGATGAGAATGTCGTTCCGGGCACGGTGGCTAGCGCGCCGACCCGATTCCGGGCGGCCCGGATCTTCCTCACGACGACTGTTGTGTCAGGTCTGATCTATGGCGCCTGGTATGTTGCCGGCACCTATTTCGGCATCGGCTTCAAGGATCTGCCGATCATCATGCCGGGTGTTGAGTCTTAAAAGGCACGTTTAAGCGGCCAGAACCTTCAAATCAGACAAGAAGGCAAAAAAAAACAAGGTCAAAAGACCTTGTTCGAAGCTTCGCGTGATCCTTCACCAATTAAGGGGCTGCGAACGGGCGCGCCTAGATCTGATCCTCCCAAGACTTGACCGCGAGTGTGGCAAAGATTTGTACTCCCTGCCTCTTTTATGGGCTGAACCTAGCCCAATCAGTGACCGTTGTCACCCCTGAATCTTGCAGAATTGTTACACTCATCCAAAAAAAATTAACGTCATCGTTTTGTCGCATGGCGGTCACTTAAGCACCGGTTTTCTCGTGTTTGTCGGCCCGCGCACTGTCGTTCTCGAATCCAGAATGGCCTTTGCCAAGGCCTGTCTGTGGGCGAGCGCACCGAACGGCGCTTGCGGGTTTTCTTCTCATGTTCAACCGGCTATGAACGCTTCCTGACAACCCGTTTCAATCGCTGATTCCGCCGATCTGGCGGCATCGACAACCATCTGGAATTCGTTATGCGTCTGTCGCGCTATTTCATGCCGATCCTGAAGGAAAACCCCAAGGAAGCCGAGATCGTCTCCCACCGCCTGATGCTGCGGACGGGCATGATCCGCCAGCAGAGCCAGGGCATCTATTCCTGGCTGCCGCTCGGCAAGCGCGTGCTCGACAAGGTGAACGCGATCATCCGCGAAGAGCAGAACCGTGCGGGTGCCATCGAGCTTTCCATGCCGACCCTGCAGTCCGCCGAACTCTGGCAGGAAAGCGGACGTTACGAGGATTACGGCAAGGAAATGCTGCGCATTCGCGACCGGCAGGACCGCCCGATGCTCTACGGCCCGACCAATGAGGAGATGATCACCGACATCTTCCGCTCGTCGGTGAAGTCCTACAAGAGCCTGCCGCTCAACCTCTACCACATCCAGCTGAAGTTCCGCGACGAGATCCGCCCGCGCTTCGGCACCATGCGCTCGCGCGAGTTCCTGATGAAGGACGCCTATTCCTTCGACCTGACCCAGGCCGACGCCATCCATTCCTACAACAAGATGTTCGTCGCTTACCTGCGCACCTTCGATCGCCTTGGCCTGCGCGCCATCCCGATGCGCGCCGACACCGGCCCGATCGGCGGTAATCACAGCCACGAATTCATCATCCTCGCCGACACCGGCGAGTCCGAGGTCTATTGCCACAAGAGCTTTGTCGATTTCGACATTCCGGCTGCTGACACGGATTTCGACAGCGTCGATGGCCTGCAGTCGATCTTCGACAAGTGGACCTCGGTCTACGCCGCCACGTCGGAAATGCATGACGAAGCCGCCTTCGATGCCATTGGCGAGAATGATCGTCTCTCGGCGCGCGGCATCGAGGTCGGCCATATCTTCTATTTTGGCACCAAATACTCCGAGCCGATGGGTGCCAAGGTTCAGGGTCCGGATGGCAAGGAACACTTGGTCCACATGGGCTCCTACGGGATCGGCCCGACGCGCCTTGTTCCCGCCATCATCGAAGCCTCGCATGACGAGAACGGAATCATCTGGCCGGCCTCGGTTGCGCCTTTTGATGCCGTTGTCATCAACATGAAGCCGGGCGACGAAGGCTGCGACACGACATGCGATCGTCTCTATGTCGCGCTGCAGAACGCCGGCAAGGACGTGCTCTATGACGACACCGACGATCGTGCGGGCACCAAGTTCGCGACCGCAGACCTGATCGGTGTACCGACGCAGGTTATCGCCGGTCCACGCGCTGTCGCCGCTGGCGAGGTCGAGCTCAAGGACCGCAAGACCGGCGCTCGCGAGACGCTGACGATCGAAGCCGCGATCAACAAGCTGACGGCCTGAGGTAGACTCAGGCCGGATTGAGGTTGGGTGACCGAAACCGGGATCCCGAGGCAAGGAGAGACCATGGCGACGACGGCCGCTGGCAATGAGACGGTGGAAACGGGCAAGGCCGGATCGGCGCGCGCCTTTTCCGGCTTTGAGCGTATGGTGGCCTGGCGCTATCTGCGTGCCCGCCGCAAGGAAGCCTTCATTTCCGTGATCGCCGGCTTCTCCTTCATCGGCATCATGCTCGGTGTGGCGACGCTGATCATCGTCATGGCGGTGATGAATGGTTTCCGCACCGAACTCGTGTCGCGCATTCTCGGCATCAATGGCCACATGATCGTCCAGGCGGTTGACCAGCCCTTGAGCGACTATGCCGGTCTCGCCGAGCGTTTCGCCGCCGTCCCTGGCGTCACCATGGCGCTGCCGCTGGTCGAGGGGCAGACGCTTGCGTCCGGTCGCGAAGGTGCAGGCACCGGCGCTCTCGTCCGCGGCATCCGTCCTGATGATCTCACCAAGCTGTCGGTCGTGTCTTCCAACATCCGTTCGGGCGACATGGTCGGCTTTGCCACGGGGCAGGGCGTTCTGATCGGATCGCGCATGGCAGCCCAGCTCGGGCTGGCCGCCGGCGACACCATCACGCTGGTCTCGCCGGAAGGCGATGTCACGCCGCTCGGCGTCAATCCGCGCGTCAAATCCTATCCGGTCTCGGCGATCTTCGAAATCGGCATGTCCGAATATGATGCATCGATCATCTATATGCCGCTCGAGGAAGCACAGCTCTATTTCAACGTCGAAGGCATCGTTCAGTCGATCGAGCTGTTCATCGCTGATCCTGATGCCGTCGACGAGCTGCGCCCTCAGATCGAGGAGGCCGCCGGTCGCCAGATCTTCCTCACCGACTGGCGCCAGCGCAACCAGACCTTCTTCTCCGCCCTCCAGGTCGAGCGCAACGTCATGTTCATGATCCTGACGCTGATCGTGCTTGTGGCGGCCCTCAACATCATCTCGGGCCTCATCATGTTGGTGAAGGACAAGTCGAGCGACATCGCCATTCTGCGAACCATGGGGGCGACCTCAGGCGCGATCATGCGGATCTTCTTCATGACCGGGGCTGCCATCGGCACGGCGGGCACGCTTGCCGGTGTCGTGATGGGGGTGGTCGTCTGTCTCAATATCGAGAGCATCCGGCAGTTCTTCTCCTGGGTCTCGGGGACCGTGCTCTTTGATCCCGAACTCTATTTCCTGAGCCAGCTGCCGGCCGACATGAATGCCAGTGAAACCGTGTCCGTGGTCATCATGGCGCTCAGCCTGTCCTTCATGGCCACCATCTTCCCGGCCTGGCGGGCCTCGCGTCTGGATCCTGTCCAGGCCCTGCGTTACGAATGAGGATGCCGAATTCAATGGCAAAAGACGTGGTTCTCTCGCTCGCCGGCATCGACCGTCATTACGGTCAGGGTGAGACTGTGCTGTCGATCCTCAAGGGCGCCGACTTCACGCTTCGGACCGGCGAGACAGTCGCCCTGGTTGCCCCCTCGGGCACCGGCAAGTCGACGCTGCTGCATGTCGCCGGACTGCTTGAGCATCCGGATGGCGGTGAAGTCACTCTTGGCGGCGTCGCCTGCCAGGAGCTCGGTGACGAAGAGCGCACTGCGATCCGCCGCAAGTCGGTCGGCTTTGTCTACCAGTTTCACCACCTCCTGCCGGAATTCTCGGCGCTGGAAAACGTCATGATGCCGCAGCTGATTGCCGGCCTCTCGAAGGCCGAAGCCGCGGAACGGGCCAAGCAGCTGCTCGACTACATGCGTGTTGGCCATCGCGCCGAACATCGTCCGGCCGAACTCTCCGGCGGTGAGCAGCAGCGTGTGGCAATCGCCCGCGCCGTCGCCAATGCCCCGCTGGTGCTGCTCGCCGACGAACCAACCGGAAATCTCGATCCGGAAACGGCAAGCTACGTGTTCTCGGCACTTGAGGCGCTGGTGCGCCAGTCGGGCCTGTCGGCGATGATCGCGACCCACAACCACGACATCGCCCGCCGGATGGATCGCTGCGTGACCCTGGTCGACGGCAAGGTCGTCGAACTCGACGTCTGATCTCAGTCCCCTTTTCTTTTCGCTTTTCTGATGCCGCTGCGCCTCGGTGGATTTTGTTCCACCGAGGCTGCGGTTTTTTTAGGTTGACATTGGAACAAGAGAAGAACAAACTAAAAACATAAAGGGACAAGGAGACAGAAATGACCGAAATTCTTCGTGACGTTGCTGCATTTGCCTCGATGGCGGTTTTCGTATCCAGCATGGCTTTGCTGATGATGGCGCTCTGACATTCCGGAGCGGCAAAGCTGGTGACCAAGCTCTTGCCGCCCGACTTCCTTCTGGACTTCACAGCCGCAAAGACCGAAAATCCCGACCGATTCAGGTAATGAGGAATGAAGCGGTATGGGCGAGGACAACGTCGACAGGCAGGCGTCCGGTGGACTGGGTGATGGCCCGGGTTTCGTGCACTTGCGGGTGCATTCCGCCTATTCGCTGCTTGAGGGCGCCCTGCCGCTCAAGAAGATCCTCGGCAAGGCAGTCGCCGACGACCAGCCGGCGATCGCGATCACGGACACCAACAATCTCTTCGTTGCGCTTGAGTTCTCCCAGAAGGCGCTCGGCGACGGCATTCAGCCGATCATCGGATGCCAGCTGTCGATCGATATGGAGGATTCGACCGGCGAGAAGCGCGGCGGCAATGGCCATATGCCGGATCTGCCGGCCGTCGTCGTCCTGGCATCGGATGCCGATGGCTATGAGCGGCTCGTCGATCTTGTCAGCCGTGCCTATCTCGGCGGCGATGCGGGGCAGCCGACCCATGTGAAGCTGTCCTGGCTCGAAGAGAGCGGGACCGAAGGCCTGATCGTGCTCACGGGCGCGGGCGGCGGTCCAATTGATCGTATCCTGAAGGATGGCCACAAGGCCCAGGCCGAAAGCCGTCTTCTGTCGCTGAAGCGCCTGTTCGGCGATCGCCTCTATGTCGAGTTGCAGCGCCACGGTGACTACGACCGTACGCATGAGCGCCGAATGGTCCAGCTCGCCTATGAACATGACCTGCCGCTGGTCGCAACCAACGAGGCCTTTTTCCCGTCGCGGGACGATTATGACGCCCATGATGCGCTGATGGCTGTGGCCCACAACGCCATTGTCTCCAATGACGACCGCTTCCGCCTGACCCCGGATCACTATCTGAAGAGCCGGGCGGATATGATGAAGCTCTTCGCCGATCTGCCGGAAGCGCTGGAGAATTCGGTCGAGATCGCCCGTCGCTGCTCCTTCGTGCTGGATACCCGAAAGCCCATTCTGCCGCGCTTCACTGGTGGCAGCGACGATCCGGAAGAAGCAGAACGCGAAGAGGCGCTCGAACTGCGCCGGCAGGCGGAGCAGGGGCTCGACCACCGTCTGGCAGCCCTCGGCATGGCGCCCGGCTACGAAGAGAGAGAATATCGCGAACGCCTGGAATTCGAGCTCTCGGTTATCGAGCGCATGAAGTTTCCCGGCTACTTCCTGATCGTTGCGGACTTCATCAAATGGGCGAAGCAGCATGACATCCCGGTTGGCCCTGGCCGTGGTTCGGGTGCAGGCTCGCTGGTCGCATACGCGCTGACCATTACCGACGTCGATCCCCTACGCTTTTCGCTCCTCTTCGAACGCTTCCTCAATCCGGAACGCGTTTCGATGCCCGACTTCGATATCGACTTCTGCCAGGAACGTCGCGAAGAGGTCATTCGCTACGTCCAGAAGAAATATGGTCGCGAGCAAGTGGGCCAGATCATCACCTTCGGATCGCTGCAGGCCCGCGCGGCGCTGCGCGACGTCGGCCGTGTGCTCGAAATGTCCTATGGCCAGGTCGACAAGATCTGCAAGCTCGTGCCGAACAATCCGGCCAACCCGACGCCTCTCTCCAAGGCGATCGAGGAGGAACCCAAGCTGCAGGAGGCGGCCGCCGAAGAGCCTGTGGTCGCCCGTCTGCTCGAAATCGCCCAGAAGATCGAAGGCCTCTATCGCCACGCCTCGACCCACGCCGCCGGTATCGTGATCGGTGACCGCCCGCTGTCGAAGCTGGTGCCGATGTATCGCGATCCGCGTTCCGACATGCCGGTCACCCAGTTCAACATGAAATGGGTCGAGCAGGCCGGTCTCGTGAAGTTCGACTTCCTCGGCCTGAAGACGCTGACGGTGCTGAAGACGGCCGTCGACTTTGTCGAGGAGCAGCGCGGCATCAAGGTCGATCTGGCGGCGATCCCGCTGGATGACACCTTGACATACGAGATGCTGTCACGCGGCGAAACCGTCGGCGTCTTCCAGGTGGAAAGTGCCGGCATGCGCAAGGCCCTCATTGGCATGCGCCCTGACTGCATTGAGGACATCATCGCGCTGGTGGCGCTCTATCGGCCGGGCCCGATGGAAAACATCCCCGTCTATAACGCCCGCAAGCACGGTGAAGAAGAAGTCGCCTCCATTCATCCGAAGATCGACTACCTGCTCAAGGAAACACAGGGCGTTATCGTCTACCAGGAACAGGTCATGCAGATCGCGCAGGTCCTGTCGGGTTATTCGCTCGGCGAAGCCGACCTTCTGCGCCGCGCCATGGGTAAGAAGATCAAGGCGGAGATGGACCAGCAGTCGGCCCGTTTCGTCGACGGCGCGATGAAGAATGGCGTCTCCAAGCCGCAGGCCAACAACATCTTCGAACTGCTGGCAAAGTTTGCGAACTACGGCTTCAACAAGTCACACGCCGCAGCCTACGCCATCGTCTCCTACCAGACGGCCTATATGAAGGCGCATTATCCGGTCGAGTTCCTCGCCGCATCGATGACGCTCGATATGTCGAACACCGAAAAGCTGGTCGACTTCCGCCAGGACGCCGGCCGCCTTGGCATCGAAGTCGTACCCCCCTCGGTTCAGACCTCCTACCGGCACTTCCAGACCGGGCCGAACCGCATCTACTACGCGCTCGCCGCCCTCAAGGGCGTCGGCGAAGGCGCCGTTGACCACATCGTCGAGGTGCGCGGCGACAAGCATTTTGAGAGCATCGAGGATTTCTGCCTCAGGATCGACCCGAAACAGATCAACCGTCGCGTCTTTGAAAGCCTGATCGCCGCCGGCGCCTTCGACTGCTTCGGTCGCGACCGCGCCGAACTCGTCGGCAGCATCGATCGCATCATGGGTTATGCCCAGCGCGCCCAGGAAAACGCCGTCAGCGGCCAGTCCGACATGTTCGGCTCCGGTGGCGCAAGTGGGCCCGAGCGGATCGCCTTTGCGCCCTACACGCCTTGGCTCTCCTCCGAAAAGCTGATGCGCGAATTCCAGGTGCTCGGCTTTTACCTGTCCGCCCACCCGCTCGATGCCTACAGAGACCTGCTCGACAAGTTGCGCGTCCAGAATTTTGCGGATTTCTCGGTCGCCGTGAAACAGGGCGCCTCCGCCGGCCGTCTCGCCGGCACCGTCATCTCCCGCCAGGAGCGCAAGACCCGCACCGGCAACAAGATGGGCATCATCACCTTCTCGGATGCCTCCGGCCAGTACGAAGCGGTGCTTTTCTCGGAAGGTCTCAACCAGTACCGCGATCTACTAGAGCCCGGAAAGTCGCTGGTGCTAACAGTTCAGGCCGAAGAAAGGCCGGAGGGCATCGGTTTGCGCGTCCAGACGGCTCAGTCGCTGGAGGAACAGTCGATCCGCATGCAGAAGGCCATGCGCGTCTATGTCCGCGATTCCGGCCCCTTGCGCGCGGTGGCCGCGCGTCTGAATGCGAGAGGCGACGGCCTCGTCTCCTTCATCGTCATCAAGGACGAGGGGCAGCGCGAGATCGAGGTCGAACTGACCGAGCGCTTCCGCATCTCACCGGAGATCGCCGCCGCCATGCGCTCGACGCCAGGCGTGCTCGATGTGGAGCTTGTGTGATGCTTAAACCCGCGGCTTGCTCCGGGTCACCGTAATGAAATCCGTACCATCGCCGGTCTCCGGTCCAAGGCCTGTGTCCTGGATCGTGATCGACGAGCCTTCGCTCAGCATGGTCTCGATGCGGGCGCGCAGCTCGTCCGGAATGACGATCCGCGAGAGGGCCGCTTCGGCCGTGAAGATTGCAGGGTCGTCTGCGGGCTCGGTGATGCCGAGCCGTTTTTGCGTGGAGGCGGCCAGGTGGTCGTCCAGCGTCACGCCGCGCCAGTCGGCCTTGCGCTTGAAGCGGTCGACGGCTGTTGCCTCGAGGAAATGTGTGCCGAGCGCCTTTTCAGGCTCCTTGATGTCGATGGCCGCAGAAAAGAGCGGCTGGAATCTCTGTCGGATCATCAGCTGACCCATCGGCGGATGATCTTCGCCGGCCTCGGTATAGAGCGCGGCAAGGAAAGGCTTGGACAGGATCTCGCCATCCTTGGCGACGGCATGTTTTTCCTTGAAGTCCTTGATTGCTGCAATCGTGCGCGTGCCGAGCAATCCGTCCGGAATGCCGGCGTCGAAGCCGAGCTGGTTCAGCAGCCGCTGGACATCCATGGCCACGTCGCGCTGGGTGCGGCGGGTGATGAGGATCCGGAGCGGCGGTGGTTCCTCGATCACCAGCTTGGCCTCGGCCCCGCTGCGCGGCGGCACGGAGTTCATCGCCACTTCAACTGGCTTGAGCCCGGCCTCCACGCGTCCGGGACGCAATTCGACATCCGACAGCAGCCCCCCGTCGTCCACCGGTAGCCTCGGCGTGAAGAGGTTGGCATGGGTCATCGGCCGCGGCGCCACCGGATCATCGGTGATGATCACATGCGCTCCGCGCTCGGTCATCTGAAAGAGGGTCTTCGCAAAGCCGTTCGGCAGGCGCACGCAGCCATGCGAGGCCGGATGGTTCGGCACCTTGCCCTCGTGCAGCGCGATGCCGGACCAGGTCAACCGCTGCATGAAGGGCATGGGCGCGTTCGAATAGAGATTGGACTCGTGATACTTGCGCTTTTCCAGGATCGAGAAGATGCCCGATGGCGTCGTATGGCCCGGCTTGCCGGTCGAGACCTTCGATGTCGCCACCACCACATCGCCGTCATAGACGGTGAGCGTCTGGTCCGCCTTGGACACATAGATCTGCAGGGGACCGTCTGCGGCAAGAGCCGTGCTGGCCATGAGGGAAAGGCTGAAGGCAAGGACGAAACGCTGGAACATGGTCGACCACTTGAAACGCAAAACTGAACGCTCGAAGTGTATGAGACGATGTTTAAGAAAAGTTTTGTGAAACGGCGGCGCTTTGCCCTGTCACGTCGCTGTGATCAATTGTCCACAGATGTCACATCGAGCTTCGAGATCAGAGGCCGGCAGTCGGGCGTGGCCTAAGCTGCGGAGAGGCGACGGCCAGCAGCAGCGCGGCGATCGGCAGCGAAAACGCATGGCCGAGATGCTTGAAGCCCAGTGCCCCCACAAGCCCGCCCAGGAAAAACATGCCGACGATCGGCAGAAGGATGGAAAGCTTCCGGCCGTCCGCGACGATCGGCGGGTGGTCGAGAACACGGGCGAGCGCACGATAGGCGAGCTTGCCAAGCTCGATCCCCATGTCGGTGATCATGCCGGTGAGGTGGGTGGTGCGAATCCGCGCGCCCGATATCTTGGTGATCGTCGCGTTCTGCAGGCCCATCACGAAGCAGAGCAGCACCGCGGTAACCGGAGCGGCGGCGGCAGGGGACACGACGGCGCCGATCCCTGCAAAGGCAATCAGCAACCCGGATTCGAGCGCCAGCGGATAGGCATATTGCTGTCGCCGCGCATGGCGCCGTGCCCAGTTGATCAGGATGGCAGAGCAGGCAGCCCCGAGCGTAAAGCTGACCAGCAGTGCAATGCCTGAGCCAACAAGGCCAAACAGCCCGAGTGCCAGGTTGTCGGCAATCGAGGAGACGATGCCGGTCATATGCGAGGTATAGTGCCCGATGGCCAGGAAGCCGCCAGCATTCATGGCGCCGGCGACAAAGGCGAGGATGGCGCCAAGCATCAGGTCGTTGCGCACTGTCCGTCGATGGGCCGCCGCAATTCGAAACAGCCGCAGCCGCCCGGTCTGGCTGCCTGTTCGCCGAGGCTGGTCTTTGTCGATGCCGATGGCTGCATGCGTCACGGGTGGGCCTATCGTTTGGATGGGAAGGTGTAACCCGTCTGCACGGTACCCTTGCCGAACTTGTCGCGCAATTTGTCCATCGCCGCTTCCGCCGCTGCCCGCCGCGTCGCCTGTTCGTCGACGAGATCGGGCGGATCGGCGCGTGCGGGATCCCCAAGGTCACTGACCCCGATCCCGATCAGCCGGAACTTCGTCCCGTCCGTCTCCTTCTCCAGCAGAGCCATGCCCGTCCGGAAAATCCGGTCGGCAAGCTGTGTCGGATCATCGAGCCGCCTGTTGCGGGTGCGCTGCTTGAAGTCGGCGGTCTTCAGTTTCAGGACGACAGTCTGTCCGGCAATCTCGTGGCGCTTCAGTCGCCAGGCAACCTTCTCGGAAAGGGCGCGCAGATGGACCACGAGATCGTCGAGCCGGTGGATGTCATCGAAAAACGTGGTCTCCGCCGAGACGCTCTTGGCCGGGTCATTGGGATGCACCGTGCGATCGTCGATGCCGCGTGCCAAGCGCGCCAGCCGCTGCCCCATCGTCCCGTAGCGCCGCATGAGGTCGGTCTCGTCCATGATCTGCAACTGGCCGATCGTCCGGATGCCATCCGCCTGCAGCGTGGCCGCGAAGGCCTTGCCGACGCCCCAGATCATCGTCACCGGCTTGTCTGCCAGGAATGTCAGAGCCTCTGCCTCGCCGATCACCGAGAAGCCGCGCGGCTTCTGCAGATCGGACGCGACCTTGGCGAGAAACTTGCAATAGGAGAGCCCGACGGACACGGTGATCCCGATCTCCTGCTCGATGCGTCGGGCAAGCCGGGCGAGCACCCGTGCCGGCGGGTCATGATGCAGCAGTTCCGTGCCTCTCAGGTCGAGAAAGGCTTCGTCGATCGAGATCGGCTGCACAAGCGGCGTCAGTTCCTCCATCATGGCCCGCACTTGGCGACCAACGGCCACATACTTCTCCATGTCGGGTCTGATCACCACCGCCTGCGGACAGGCCTCCAGCGCCTTGAACATCGGCATGGCCGAGCGCACCCCGTGGATGCGCGCCACGTAGCAGGCGGTGGAGACAACCCCACGCTTGCCGCCGCCGATGATAACAGGCTTGTCGATCAGGTCGGGATTATCCCGCTTCTCCACCGAGGCATAGAAGGCGTCACAGTCGATATGGGCGATCGAAAGATCAAAGAGCTCGGGATGGTAGACGAGCCTCGGGCTGCCGCAGGATCGGCAACGGCGCGCAGCTTCAGCCTGCCCGGTCAGGCAGTCTCGACAGAAGCCGGAATGAACAGGGTCGACGCGGGTCATGGCAGGAACAAAGGTTGAACATTTCGACCATAGGCCGGTCAACGAAGCGAGGCAAGAGACCCCGTGGCAATGACCCCGGCTTGTCGTCCCTAAGCCGTGAAATGCGCTTTGATTACGGTCGCCGCCTCCGGCCATGTCTCGACACGGCGGACAGTCTCCTGCGGCTCGGGCGCGAAGCGGAAGATCTCGAGCGGCGGTGGAAGATAGACCAGCAGGCAATTGGATACGTGATCGCCGACCGAGTGCAGATTGTGGACCATGTCATCGACAAAGGCGACGGGCAGGGGCCTCGCGCCGTGGAGAGCGGCCAGCACCGGCCCCTTGGCTTCCTCGGTGGCAATCATCGGGAAGCTCAGCGACAGTTGGTCAAGCAACCGGCGCCGCACCTCGGCATGGCGCGGTGGCATGGCCGTGAGAAAGACGAGGTCGGCATCCTTGCCCAAGGCATGGAGACTGTCGACAGCATCGGCAAATGGCGTCTGCCAGCGCTCCTGCTCCATGAAGAAGTCGTCGATCAGCGCCTTGACCGCAGGCGCTTCCACCACGCTTTCGTCGGTCCCGCTCACGATATTGCCGGTCAGCTTGAAAGAGCGGGGCAGAAGCCGGTGGCCGCGCGTTTGAAGGAAGGCTTCGAACGGTGTTGCAAACTGCAGCACAACGTCATCAACGTCGCAGACGACAAGTGGCCGATCCGAAAGACTGATGTGCTCGAGATCGGTCAGCATCAGAAGTCCGCCGAATCGAAGCTCGGACCGGCATAGCTGTGATAGGCCTCAACCACCGATTCGGGTTTGGTTTCGGTCGCCTCGCAAAATTCCATCAGCGTCGGCTCGTGTTGCATCAGGAATTCCAGCATGCCGGCAAGGAATGCCGGGTCGCCCACCGCCTGGCGCAATTGCCCTGGCTGAACGCCGGACAGCGCGAGGAAACGCGAGAGCATATCCGGTTCATTGGCCAGCCAGCCGAGCACTGCCACGGCAGTCGCTTCGGCATCGGCCGGTATATCTCTGTTTTTCATAAAGTCTTTTCCTGTTGCTCTGGCAAATTACCGATTTCGAAACCAAATTGCACTAGCATGCTTGATGACGGAAGAAGCAACTCGCGCCGGGAAATCCATTCCCCGGAAGCCTTCAAGCGCGGGACAAGGGACCGGGTGAATGCCGAAAAAGGTGATGATTGTCGAAGACAATGAGCTGAATATGAAGCTCTTCCGCGATCTGATCGAGGCATCCGGCTATGAAACCGTGCAGACCCGCAATGGCATGGAAGCCATGGATCTCGCGCGTCGCCACCATCCCGATCTCATCCTGATGGACATCCAGTTGCCGGAAGTGTCCGGTCTTGAGGTCACCAAATGGCTGAAGGATGATCCGGAGCTCCACGTCATCCCCGTGATCGCGGTCACCGCCTTTGCGATGAAGGGCGATGAAGAGCGGATCCGCCAGGGTGGTTGCGAAGCCTATGTTTCCAAGCCGATTTCCGTTCCGAAATTCATCGAGACGATCAAGACCTATCTCGGAGATGCGTGAGGATTAAGTGACATGACTGCCCGCATCCTGGTCGTCGACGATATCCCTGCCAATGTGAAGCTGCTCGAAGCGCGGCTGATGGCGGAGTATTTCGACGTCCTGACCGCGAGCAATGGTCGTGACGCGCTCGATATCTGTGATCGCACCCAGGTTGATGTCATCCTGCTCGACATCATGATGCCGGAGATGGACGGCTTTGAAGTCTGCGAGCGCCTGAAATCCAATCCACGCACGGCCCATATCCCTGTTGTGATGGTCACCGCACTCGATCAGCCGTCCGATCGTGTCCGCGGCCTGAAGGCCGGTGCCGATGACTTTCTGACCAAGCCGGTCAATGATCTGCAGCTCATCTCCCGTGTGAAAAGCCTGGTGCGCCTGAAGACGCTGAGCGACGAACTGCGCATCCGCCACGACACGACCCGCGAGGCCGGCATTGGCGACGTGCTACGGCTCCAGGATGGCCGGCTCGAAGAGCAGGCCCAGGTTCTGCTGGTTGATAGTCGCGGCGCCTCTCAGGAGCGCATCATCAAGGCCCTCAAGCCGATCGCCGAAGTCTCGGCCATGTCCGATCCGCAGGCAGCCGTTTTTGAGGCGGCCGAAAACGCCTTCGATCTCGTGATCGTCAACGGCAACCTCGAAGACTACGATCCGCTCCGCCTGTGCTCGCAGATCCGGTCGCTGGAGCGTACCCGTTTTATCCCGATCCTGCTGATCACGGAGCAGGGCGACGAACAGATGATTATCCGAGCGCTCGACCTCGGCGTGAACGACTATATCGTCCGCCCGCTTGATCCCAATGAGCTGATTGCCCGCACGCTCACCCAGGTCCGCCGCAAGCGCTACAATGACCGCCTGCGCAACAGTGTGCGCCAGACGATCGAGCTTGCCGTCACCGATGGTCTCACGGGCCTTCATAATCGCCGCTACCTCGACACGCATCTGCGCACGCTCTTTGCCCGCGCCAAGGTTCGCGGCCGACCGCTAACGATCTGCATCACCGATATCGACCGGTTCAAGCAGGTGAACGACGTCTATGGCCACGATGCCGGCGACGAGGTGCTGAAGGAATTCGCCGGCCGGATCCGCTCCACCGTGCGCGGTGCCGATCTCGCCTGCCGTTTCGGTGGCGAGGAGTTCGTCGTCGTCATGCCAGACACGCCGGCAGACATGGCGGCCGCCGTTGCCGAGCGTCTGCGTGGCATGATCGAGGCGCGACCCTTCCAGCTGCGGTCCGGTGAAACCCCCTTGATGCTGACGGCATCCATGGGCATTGCCACATTGGGCCCGGGCGTCGATACGCCGGAGCAACTCTTGAAGCAGGCGGACCGCGCCCTCTATGAGGCCAAGAATTCCGGTCGCAACAGAGTTGTTGCTGCTGCGGCCTGACCGCAGCCGGTCAGCAAAGCCTCGCCTCCGCCAAGTCGGACAGCAATCACAGACAATGTACACAGATTTCTCCGTGCCGGTCCCATGGGCATGCGTGTCAGATCTTGCTGCGTTTTTGAGCAGTTACAAAGGCAGTTATCTCTTGCCCTCGGAATAGTCTTTGGCCTTCACGAGGTTGGCCTCAGGCCGCAGGTGCCCACATGTGCTTAGTCTGTTTTGTATTTAATTGAATATTAGGCTCTGCTTCGTGGGGAAGACATGCCGCATGCGCGGATCTCTCTCCGCATGCTTAGAACTAATCTTGAGGTTTCGAGAATTAACTGACGGTATTCTGAAGTTTTAATGTGTGTAGGACTGACTATCATCTGCATATCGCAAGTTCAATGGAGGCTAATTTAACCATATTGGAGCGATGTTCGGTCAACCGGTTAATAAACTGTTGATTTTTGTCTCTACTTGGGAGAACTTGAACCCAGCAGACAAGGCCTCTACGGAGGTTCCGGATACCCCATGATGCTCAGGTCCGCCGCATCTCCTGGGTCGTGGGGTCGGTCGGTTGGTATGCGACGTCAAAACGGTTCCTCGTGCCGTGTCACATGCCGACCGACCCCCTATTGTAAAGACACCGGTTTCCGCAAGGAAGCCGGTGTTTTTCGTTTGGGCTCATGACGATCAGGTGGCGGGGCAGGGAACAGGGCAAAAGAAAAAGGCGCGCCGCAGGAAGCGGCACGCCTTTTTTGAAAAGCCTCAGATCAAGTCTTACTTGATCTTGGTTTCCTTGAACTCGACATGCTTCTTAGCAACCGGGTCGTACTTGGTCTTCGTCATCTTGTCCGTCATGGTGCGGCTGTTCTTCGTGGTAACGTAGAAGAAACCCGTGTCAGCCGTCGACAGAAGCTTGATCTTGATGGTTGTAGCCTTGGCCATGGTCGTCCTGCCTCTAATAAACGAAGCCGTGGACGACCGAACGAGGCCCACGGCAAATCTGGCGCGAAACTACAAATCGCGCCCGAAAAGTCAAGTGCGTTTCGGGTTAAAAAGCAGGCGACCCAGGGAAAGCACCACGTAGAGTGCGAAGAAACCCGCGATTGCCCAGGCGAATCCGTCATTTCCGGTGATGTCGATGGCAGCGCCGATGGCCTGTGGACCGGCAACCGTGCCCACCGCATAGCAGAAGATGAAGGCTGCATTGGCGGCAGCGAGATCAGCGCCAGTGAGTCGCGAACCGAGATGGCTCAGGCCCACCGTATAGAGACCGGACACGCATCCACCCCAGAACAGCAGCACGATCGCCATCAGATGCCAGTGGCCCGACAGCCACGGAAGCGTTAGCGAGCCGGCAAGGCCGACGGCAGCGAGGATCGACAAGAGCAGGCGCCGGTCGCGCATGCGGTCCGAGAGCAGCCCGAGCGGGATCTGGAAGACCATGTTGCCGATGCCCATCACGGTCAGCAGCAGGGCTGCCTCGGTCTCCGTGAAGCCGGTGCGCGTCGCGTAAATCGGAAAGAGCGACAGGCCGCCTGCCTCGACAGCGCCGAAGACGAAAACGGCCACCGTCGCGGTCGGCACCAGGAAGATGTATCGCAGGAAATGCATCTCCGGCTTGTCGCCCAGAACAGGGCTTTCGTTTCGCGCGATATAGATCGGGATGGCCGCGGCCATGATGGCGATAGCGCCGACCGCAAAGGGAAGAAGGCCATCACTGCCGAGCACGGAGAAGAGAAGGGGCCCACAGGCAAAGCCGACGGCCAGCATGGTGGCATAGATACCCATGACCAGACCGCGCTTCCGCGATGGAGCCGCAGCATTGATCCAGAATTCCGAGAGGATGAAGAGCGTGGTCGTCGCGCCGTGGAAGACGATGCGCAGCGGGAACCACATCCAGAACTCGGTGGCATAGTAGAAGCCGATGGCACTGATGGCGGACAGCACGACCGCCCACAACATGGTCGGCACGACGCCCAGCTTGTGCGCAAGCTTGGTGGTGACGGGTGCTGCCGCCATGGCGGCAATGCCGGCCATCGCCGAATTCAGCCCGATCAGGGTCGAGGAGATGCCTCGCTTTTCCAGGATGATGCTGAGCAGCGGAAGGCCAAGGCCGATGGCAATGCCGACGGCGGAGATCGCCGAGATGGCCGCAACCAGCGAAGGCCAGTGGATTTCCTCGCGGTGACCGTTCAGCCCATTGGTCTCAGACATCAGTCACCTCGCGAACCGACTGGACCTCGGGGGAGACAGCGGCCGGCTGCGGGCAAGATGTCGGCATGGTCAATGGCATTTTCGCTTACGAGCTCCCGAGGCGTCCATGATCGGCGCGGCATGTTCAGACTGGAAATGATCCGACTGTCAAGTTGCTTGGCACCCGGCACCGCGAATCACGGTGTACCGTAAATCTCAGTCCTATCGGTAAACGACCAAAGTCAGGTGACGGCTTTTTGTGGGCTCAAGCCGGCCGTCAGGACGGCTCGACGTCGTCAGTCTCGCCGCCAAAGCCATGCATGCGCAGAGCCCATTGAAGACCCACGACGCCGCCCTTGATCGGCTGGAGGCAGAGCAGCGAGGTGATGACCCCGATTGGTGCCCAGATCGCGAAATGCACCCAGGCCGGCAGGACGAAGACCAGATCGGTCGCCATGAAGCCGCCGACGAGCACGTGGCCGAGGATCAGGATCACCAGATAGGCCGGCAGATCGTCTGCCCGATGATGGTGATAGTCCTCGCCGCAGGCGGCGCAATTGTCGACGACCTTCAGATAGCTGCGAAACAGCTTGCCCGAGCCACAGGCCGGGCACTGGTTCAGCATGCCGCGCTTGATCGACCGGCCGAGCGGGCGTTCGATCTTTTCCTCTGCGCCGTATTGGATCGTCACATGGGTCTGGTTGGCGGTCATGTCTGCCTCCGGGGCGAAAGTGTCAACGTCGCGAGCGCGGCGGACGTGTGCCTGGCTGTTTCTGGCCACGTCGTCCCGACTTGTGGAGGGACCGCGTGCCCGCTGGCATCTTGCGCCCCTCGCTCAGCATTTCAAAGCGCAGCGCACCGGCAAGAGGCACGGCCTCCACCAGCTTGACCTCGACGGTATCACCGAGCTGGTAACCCAGCCCGGACTTTTCGCCCGTCAGGGCCTGATGTGCTTCGTCGTAGATATAGTAGTCCCGGCCCAGTGTTGAAACCGGGATAAAGCCATCTGCGCCAAATTGCGGCAGGGCGACGAACAGACCGGACTTTGTCACGCCCCGGATCTGCCCCTCGAACTCATCGCCGATGCGCCCGGCAAGGTGATGCGCGATCAGTCGGTTGACGGTGTCACGTTCGGCGGCCATTGCGCGACGTTCGAAAGTCGAGATCTCGGCTGCGATATCCTCGAGGCTCGCTTCCTCGTCCGGCGTGATCCCGCCTTCACCCAAGCCCAGCGATCCCACCAGCGCCCGATGCACGATCAGATCGGCATAACGGCGGATGGGGGAGGTGAAGTGGGCGTACTTCATCAGGTTGAGGCCGAAATGGCCGATATTGTCGGGGCTGTAGATGGCCTGGCTCTGGCTGCGCAGCACCATCTCGTTGACGATGGTCTGGTGCGGCGTGTCTTGCGCCTTGGCCAGAATGCCGTTGAACGAATTGGACCGCATGTTGCCGCCCTTGACCAGGGACATGCCGAGCGTGGCGAGGAACTCGCGCAGCACTTCCTGCTTGGCAAGCGTCGGCGCGTCATGGATGCGGTAGATCAGCGCCTGGCGCTTCTTCTCCAATGTCTCGGCAGCCGAGACGTTGGCCTGGATCATCATCTCCTCGATCAGCTTGTGCGCGTCGAGGCGTTCCGGAACATGCACGCGGTCGACCGTGCCGTCCTCCCGCAGAATGATCTTGCGTTCCGGCATATCGAGCTCGAGCGGTTGGCGCCGATCACGCCCGCGCTTCATCACCTCATAGGCATGCCAGAGTGGCTTCAGGATCGGCTCCAGCAGCGGGCCGGTCTTCTCGTCCGTCTTGCCGTCGATTGCCGCCTGCGCCTGCTGGTAGGATAGCTTGGCCGCACTCTTCATCATGATGCGGTGGAAGGTGTGGCTCGCCTTGCGGCCCTCATGCGAGAAGACCATGCGCACGGCAAGCGCCGGCCGGTCGACGCCCTCGCGCAGCGAGCAGAGATCGTTCGAGATCCGTTCGGGAAGCATCGGCACGACGCGGTCCGGGAAGTAGACGGAATTGCCGCGCTTCAGCGCCTCGCGATCCAGCGCCGATTTCGGCCGGATGTAATAGGAAACGTCGGCGATTGCCACCGTCACGATCACGCCGTCAGGATTGTCGGGCGAGGTGTCGAGCTCGGCAAAGACGGCGTCGTCATGGTCCTTGGCGTCATGCGGGTCGATGGTGATAAGGGGCAGATCGCGCCAGTCTTCCCGATGCGACATGGACGCAGGCTTGGCGTCCTCGGCCTCTGATATCACCGATTGCGGGAAGATATGCGGAATGCCATGCGCATGGATCGCGATCATCGAGATCGCCTTTTCCGAGGCAACCGATCCCACGACGTTGAGCACCTTGGCCCGTGTCAGCCCAAGACGGCTGGCACGCCCGACTTCCACCTCGACCAGATCGCCATCCTTGGCCTCGCCGATATCGGTGGCGTCGATCTGCATTTCCTCGCCGCGCCGTTCGATCGGCATCAGGCGTGCGCCACCATCCGGCATCATCCGCACAACGCCCATGACCGCGCCGACCTGACGGTCAAGGATCTTGATCACACGGGCCGTATAGGCAGGACCAGAGCGGTCCTTGTTGGTGAAGATCTTGGCAAGCACCCGGTCGCCGAGGCCGCCAACGGGCGTTTTGCCCTTGGAGCGGTCGGAACTCGATTGGCGGATGAGCACGGCGGGTGCCGCACCGGCCTCGTCGGGCCATTCCGCCGGGCGGCCGATCAGCTCGCCGTCCTTGTCGCGGGTGGTGATGTCGAGCACCGTGACCGGGGGCAGGGCGCCCGGTCTGGTCAGAGACTTGCGGCTCTTCTGCACCAGCCCATCGTTTTCCAGATCCTTGAGTGCTTGCTTGAGCTCCACCCGCTGTTCGCCCTTGAGCCCGAAGGCCTTTGCGATCTCCCGCTTCGAAGCGCGCTCCGGATTGTCCGTGATGAACTGCATCAGAACTTCACGCGGCGGAACCTCGCCGTGGATCAAGGCCGTGGGGTTTTCACTCCTGGCCTTGGCCGCGCCTTCCGCACGCCGGCTCTTGCGGTTGCCGGAGCCGGGTGTCTCGGAGGGGTCGCGGAATCTCTTGCTCAAGTCGCACTCTTCTTTGTTGTTTTCGCCTTGGCAGCGGCCTTGGCCGGAGCCTTCTTGGCGGCGGTCGTCTTCGGCTTGGCTGCAGCCTTCTTCGGCTTTGCCGCTGCGCCGTCTTCCGACTTTGCCTTGGCAGCCTTGGCCGGAGCCTTCTTCGCCTTGGCCTTGCCGCCGCCATCCTTGGCTGCGCGTTCGGCGATCAGCACAAGCGCTTCCTCGACGGTGATCGCCTGCGGATCCTTGCCCTTCGGCAGGGTCGCGTTGACCTTGCCCCAATTCACATAGGGGCCGAAACGGCCGTCACGAACGGTCATCGCGCCACCATCGGGATGGTCGCCGAGTTCCTTGAGGGCGACCGCTGCCGTGCGGCCACGGCCACCCGGATTGGCCTTCTTTTCTGCAAGCACTGTCACGGCGCGGTTGAGACCGATCGAGAGAACATCCTCGATGCCTTCGAGATTGGCATAGGTGCCGTCATGCAGCACGAAGGGTCCGTAGCGACCGAGACCGGCCGAGATCATCTTGCCGGTTTCCGGATGTGCGCCGACGTCGCGCGGCAGCGACAGCAGCGAGAGCGCCTTCTCGAAGTCGATGTCGGCGGGCGCCCAGCCCTTCGGCAGCGAGGAGCGCTTGGCCTCCTTGCCGTCGCCGCGCTGGACATAAGGTCCGAAACGTCCGGAGCGCAGCGTGATCTCTTCCTCGGTCACCGGATCCTTGCCCAGCGCCCTCGGTTCGTTGCTTCCATTGGCCTCTGCCTCGGCACCACCTTCAGAGGATAGCTGACGGGTAAAGTTGCATTCCGGATAGTTCGAGCAGCCGACAAAGGCGCCGTATTTGCCGAGCTTCAGCGACAGGTTGCCCGTGCCGCAGACCTGGCAGATGCGCGGATCAGACCCGTCGTCACGCTTCGGGAAGACCAGCGGGGCGAGCGCCTCGTTCAAGGCGTCAAGCACATTGGTGACGCGCAGTTCCTTGGTGTCTTCGATCTGGGCGAAGAAATCCTGCCAGAAGGCGCGAAGCACGTCCTTCCAATTCAATTCACCGGCGGAGATCTTGTCGAGCTTCTCTTCGAGGTCGGCCGTGAAGTCGTATTCGACATATTTGGTGAAGAAGTTTTCGAGGAAGGCCGTGACCAGCCGCCCCTTGGAATGCGGGATCAGCTTGCGCTTGTCCATGATGACATATTCGCGGTCGCTGAGCGTCTTCAGCGTCGCAGCATAGGTCGACGGACGGCCGATGCCGAGCTCTTCCATCTTCTTGATCAGCGAGGCTTCCGAATAACGCGGCGGCGGCTCGGTGAAATGCTGGCTCGAATTGATCTTGTTCTTGGCCAATGCCTCGCGGGCATTGATCTCCGGCAGACGGCCATCCTCGTCGTCGCCATCCTCCGCCGGTTCGCCCTCTTCGCGCTGATCGGTATAGGCGGCGATGAAGCCATCAAAGCGGATGACGGAGCCGACGGCGCGAAGCCCGGCCTTGTCGCCCTTGTTGTCAGCGAGGATCTCGACTGTCGTACGCTCGATTTCGGCGGACGCCATCTGGCTCGCGATACCGCGCTTCCAGATCAGGTCGTAAAGCCGCAGCTGGTCGCCATCGAGGAAGCGGCGCACCTTGTCCGGCGAGCGGTTGAAGTCGGTCGGGCGGATGGCTTCGTGGGCTTCCTGGGCGTTCTTCGCCTTCGTCGAATAGATGCGCGCCTTTTCCGGCACGTAGCGCGGACCGAACTGGTCAAGAACAGCCGAACGGGCAGCCTCGATCGCTTCCGGTGCCATCTGCACGCCGTCGGTACGCATATAGGTGATCAGACCGACGGTCTCGCCGCCGATATCGATACCTTCATAGAGCTTCTGCGCGACCTGCATGGTGCGCGATGCCGAGAAGCCGAGCTTCGAGGATGCGGCCTGCTGCAGGGTGGAGGTGGTGAAGGGCGGGCCCGGATTGCGCTTGACCGGCTTTGCCTCGACGCTGTCGACGGCGAAAGCTGCACCCTCAAGCAGCGCCTTGATACCGGCTGCCTGATCACCATTGGTGACCGAGTTGCGCTGCATGCGCTTGCCCTGATGCGAAACGAGCTTCGCCTCGAACTCGTCGCCGCGCGGTGTCTTCAGAAGCGCGGAGATATTCCAGTATTCCTCAGCAACAAAGCGTTCAATCTCGGTCTCGCGGTCGCAGACGAGGCGCAACGCCACGGACTGAACGCGGCCGGCAGAGCGAGCCCCGGGAAGCTTGCGCCAGAGAACCGGCGAGAGATTGAAGCCGACGAGATAGTCCAGGGCACGGCGGGCGAGATAGGCGTCGACCAGCGGCGTGTCGATATCGCGCGGATTGGCCATGGCATCGAGCACGGCCTTCTTGGTGATCGCGTTGAAGACGACGCGCTTTACCGGCTTGTCGCCGATCACGCGCTTCTTCTTCAGGAGGTCGAGCACATGCCAGGAAATGGCTTCCCCTTCGCGATCCGGGTCGGTCGCGAGAAACAGTCCGTCAGAGGACTTCACCGCATCGGCAATGTCCTTCATCCGCTTCTGCGAGGCCGCGTCGACCTCCCAGAACATCTCGAAATCCTGGTCCGGCAGAACGGAGCCATCCTTGGCTGGCAGATCGCGCACATGGCCGAACGAGGCGAGCACCTTGTATCCGGGACCCAGATACTTGTTGATCGTCTTGGCCTTGGCCGGGGATTCTACGACTACGACGTTCATTGGACAGATGTACCTTCAACGCATCCGATCCGCGGCACCGCACCACAGTCTTCGGAACACGGTTTTCCGACATGGAGGGCGAAACGCCTGCGGTCAAGAGGCTGAGACCAAAGATCGTGGATTAGAACCCATGCAATAACCCTGAATTGAGCCTCCGGGGACAGCAAACTGGACAGCGAGCAAGCCGCACCTCCTGACGAGACCGACGCCCTCAGGTTGCCGATTTCCAGATTGCCCAAAGGGCAGTTCGCCCTTGGTGTCCAGCTGTTGCCGAATTTCGAGGCCGGGCCTTTCCGCTCCGCCCGCATTTTTCCGGGGAAGAACCCGAAACTGCCGAAACCTGGTTATTTTTGATCGATGATCTCTGGCACTGGCTCGCAATACAACGAAATACAACCTGTGGGGGATGCTGGGTAGATTGCAATCTGAGATAAATGATCTATTGTATTTTGCAGGGAATGGCGAGGCCAGGTTGTAACGGCCTCCGTTGTTGACGGGCGAGAGCGATGGCACGAGACACAGTCGAGACGAATGGTCGCGGTACCCGCACGATGGAGAATATTGCCTACATCCGCCAGATGCTCGCGGAGTTGCGGCTGGTTGCCGAAAACGAAGGCGCCGAGATGCTGTGCTACCTGATCGAGATGGCCTATGTGGAGGCCGGAGACGTCCAGTCCGGCCGTCGCGCGCTGTCAATCCATCATGCTCAGCGAGACAAAGCCTCCCGCATGCCGCTCTAGCCGTCCGGCGATATCGAGTTCCAGCAGCACCAGATAGACGGAAGAGGCAGCAAGCCCCGTATGCCGGATAATGTCGTCGATCTCGACCGGTGTCGGGCCCAGCGCCTGAATGATGACCAGGCGCTCGTCGTCATTCGGGGGCGGCGCCAGCGGCCGCTCGACGCCATCGTCTCCCCCGGGTTCGTCGGCCTCACTTGCACTGAAGAGGTCGAGCTCGGAAATCGGGGCGAGTGCCTGCAACACGTCCTGAGGCTTGGTGGTAACCGTCGCGCCATCCTTGAGCAGCCCGTTTGTTCCCTCGCAACGGGGATCGAGTGGTGACCCGGGCACAGCGAAGACCAGCCGCCCGAACTCACCGGCAAGCCTTGCCGTGATCAGAGATCCCGAGCGCGCCGCCGCCTCGATCACCACAACGCCGAGCGCAACACCCGCGATCAATCGGTTGCGCCGGGGAAAATCCCGCGCCCGCGGCTCCCAGCCAAAGGGCATTTCGGAGATGGCAAGTCCCCGTCCGCTGCAGATCTGATCGAGCAGATCGATATTCTCGGGCGGATAGGGTTGGTCGAGCCCGCCGGCCATGGCCGCAATCGTGCCGGTCTCAAGGCTTGCCTGATGCGCCGCCGCATCGATACCCCGCGCCAGGCCCGACACGATGGAATAGCCGGCACGACCGATCTCCCGCGCCATCATCGCTGCAAATTTGGCGCCGCTGATCGATGCGTTGCGCGATCCGACCATGCCGACAGAGGGCAGGTTCGCGACGCTGAGGTCACCCTTGGCCGCAATCAGGGGAGGGGCGGCATCGATCTGTCTGAGAGCTGAGGGATAGTCCGGCTCGCCGATGCCGATGAAGCGCGCACCGAAGCGGTGGGCCGTTTCGATCTCCCGTTCGGCATCGGCAACCGTCGCAATGCGGATGGCGCGGGTCGAGCCGCCTCGGCGTGAGAGTTCGGGAAGCGCGTCGAGAGCAGCCTCGGCCGAGCCGAAATGGTTGATCAAGTCCCGGAAGGTCGCCGGGCCGACATTGTCGCTGCGGATCAGCCTCAGCCAGGCGATCCTCTGGCGGTCCGTCAGCGCAATCCCTTTTCGTCTTGCGCTGTCTGACCCCATGGCTTTCCTCTAGCCTTTTTTGCCGATCTTGCTCTCGGTTCCCGCGATCAGCCGCTCGATATTCTGCTTGTGACGCCAGTAGGTGATGACCGTCATCACGGCTGTCACGACGGCCGCCTCTTCAACCCCGAGTATCCACAATACAACCGGAATGACAAGTGTGGCGACGAGCGCGGACAACGAAGAGTAGCGGGTGATGAAGGCGACCGAGAGCCAGGCGACGGCGAAGACGAGTACCATCAGCGGAGCAACGCCAAGCAGGGTGCCGATATAGGTCGCGACACCCTTGCCGCCCTTGAAGCCGAGCCAGACCGGGAAGAGATGGCCGATGAAGGCAGCGAAACCACCGAACAGCGCCGCGTTATGCCCGAACACCGCATGGGCAATCAGCGCTGCCGCTGTCGCCTTCAGCGCGTCAAGAAGAAGCGTCGCAGCCGCGAGCTTCTTGTTACCGGTGCGCAAGACGTTGGTCGCACCGATATTGCCCGAGCCGATCGAGCGCAGATCGCCGAGACCGGCCATCTTCGTCAGCACGAGGCCGAAGGGGATGGAGCCGAGCAGGTAACCGAACAGGAGAACGATGGCGAGATTGGCCCAGCCGAGAGCGGAAAAGTCGATCATGGGTATCCGTGTCCCTGTTCGTTAAAGGCTATGGACGCACTGGCCGGCGACAAAGGTCGCAACGGCCCGGCCCGAGAAGCGGGCATCCTCGAAGGGCGTGTTCTTCGAGCGCGCAAGCAGGCTGTCGCGCGACACCAGCCACGGCTCGTCGAGATCGATGAGCGCGATGTCGCCTGGTGCTCCCACCTTAAGCGTGCCGCCCGGCAGTCCGAAGATCTCAGCCGGCCGCGTCGACATGGCATCGATTAGCCGCATCAGCGGCACCTGACCGGCATGATGCAGGCGAAGGGCAGCCGAGAGCATGGTCTCGAGCCCGATAGCACCATCAGCCGCCTCGCCGAAGGGCAGGCGCTTGGTGTCGACGTCTTGCGGGTCATGCGAGGAAACGATGATGTCGATCTGCCCCTTGGCCAGCGCATCGACCATCGCCATGCGGTCGTCTTCCGACCGCAGCGGCGGATAGAGCTTGAAGAAGGTCCTGTACTCGCCGATGTCGTTTTCGTTCAGGCTCAGGTGATTGATCGAGATGCCGCAGGTGACCTTGGCGCCACGCTTGCGTGCCACCTCGATCGCCTCGACCGATTCCGGCACCGAGATCTGCGAGGCATGATACTTGGCCCGCGTCAGTGCTGCGATGCGCAGGTCGCGCTCGAGCGGGATGATCTCGGTTTCGCGCGGGATGCCGCCAAGCCCGAGCCAGCTTGCGAGCAGGCCTTCGTTCATCACGCCATTGGCGGCGAGATATTTCTCCCGCGTTTCGAGCGCGATGACCGCGTTGAATTCGCGGGCGTAAGTCATCGCCCGGCGCAGGACCTGCGTATCGTTCAGCCCATAGCGGCCATTGGTGAAAGCGACAGCGCCGGCCTGCTGCAACAGACCCATCTCGGTCATCTCGGCGCTCGTCATACCCTTTGTCAGGGCCGCTGCCGGATAGACGTTGACGCTTGCCGTGTCGCGGGCCGTCTTCTTGACGAATTCGACCAGCGCGATGTCGTCGATGACAGGATCTGTCTCCGGCATCATGATGAAGGAGGTGATGCCACCGGCCGCAGCCGCCCGGCTTGCTGACGCGATCGTCTCGCGATGTTCGGCACCCGGCTCACCGACGAAGACGCGCGCGTCGACGAGACCCGGAACGGCGGTCAGCCCGCGGCAGTCGCGGATTTCGGCGCCATCAGGTGCGCCCTGGTTTTGCGCATCCGCGCCAGAGGCGACGATCAGCCCGTCATGGCCAACAATAATGGTGCCGACTTCGTCGAGCTTGCGCGAAGGATCGACGATCCGGACATTCTTGAGAGCGAGAGGCTTTCTCATGCGCCCATTCCCTCCGAACGCGGTCCCTGGTTTTGCGACACCAGCAGCGTCTCCATGACGGCCATGCGAACCGCGACCCCCATCTCGACCTGGCTCTCGATCACGCTCTGGGGACCGTCGGCGACTTCCGACGCGATCTCGACGCCACGGTTCATCGGTCCTGGATGCATCACGAGCGCATCCTCCTTGGCGACCTTCAGCTTTTCGGCATCCAGACCATAGAAGTGGAAATATTCGCGCACCGACGGCACGAAGGAGCCGGACATGCGCTCGCGCTGCAGACGCAGCATCATCACAACGTCAGCATCCTTCAGCCCTTCCTTCATGTCATGGAAGACCTCGCAGCCCATGTCGGCAATGCCGGCTGGTAGCAGCGTCGCAGGTGCGACGACGCGGACGCGGGCACCCATGGCGTTGAGCAGCAGGATGTTGGAGCGCGCCACGCGCGAATGCAGCACATCGCCGCAGATCGCCACGATGATGCGCGACAGCTTGCCCTTGGCGCGCCGGATGGTCAGCGCATCGAGCAGCGCCTGGGTCGGATGCTCGTGTTGCCCGTCACCGGCATTGACCACCGAGCAGGCGACCTTCTGCGCGAGCAGCGCGGCTGCTCCCGCCGACGAGTGGCGCACCACAAGCACGTCCGGCCGCATGGC
This sequence comes from Allorhizobium sp., assembly GCA_051861045.1. GTDB lineage: Bacteria > Pseudomonadota > Alphaproteobacteria > Rhizobiales > Rhizobiaceae > Allorhizobium. The sequence continues at coordinate 49,739 of JBHYDI010000004.1, read as the reverse complement.
GTTCAGCGTCATGGCCGTGTCGATCAGCGTCTCGCCCTTTTTGACAGACGAGTTGCCAACCGACATGTTCATCACGTCGGCGCCAAGGCGTTTGCCCGCGAGCTCGAACGAGGCTTGTGTCCGCGTCGAGGCTTCGAAGAAGAGGTTGATTTGGGTAAGGCCCCTCAGCGTGGAAGTCTTCTTCTCGCGCTGGCGGCTGATTTTGACGGCTTCGTCTGCCTTGTCCAACAGGAACGTGATGTCCTGTTCGGTAAGGCCCTTGATGCCGATGAGATGGCGATGGGGAAAGAAGACCATGGACGTCCTCCTGAGATGTCACGCGGTCTATAAAGTGTGGGATCGGGCCGGGCAAGCACATGCTAGGTGGATTGACGCACGGTCCCCATGTAATAGAGCGAACAGAAGGTAGGGAACACCGGCGCCTTGATGCGCCCTGGATGCTTCGACCGCAGTGGAATTATGAAGACGAAGCGTTGGCGGCCCAGCGCGCGCCTTCTCATGAGATCGGCAGGATTGATGAACCGGACGGAAGAAAAACTCGCAGCGCTGAACCAGCCCAAGCCTTGGTCCGGCGTCAATGCCTACCGGTCCGATCCGCTGCTCGTCGATCTGACACCCTCGCTGTCGCGCCCGCTGCGCGAGGAATATGACGTCATCGGCAAATATGTGACCTCGCCGGAAGCCCAGGAACTGGCGCGTATGGCCAATGCCAGCCCGCCGCAGCTCAGAACCCATGGCGTGCGCGGCGAACGCCTCGACGTGGTCGAATTCCACCCTGCTTGGCATGCCCTGATGCGCCGCTCGATGGCCTCGGGCCTGCACTCCTCCGTCTGGGAAAATGCACCGGAAGCCCGTGGCCATGAGCACAAGGCCCGCGCCGTCCGCTTTTTCCTTACCGCCCAGCTCGAATCAGGACATCTCTGCCCGCTCACCATGACCAGCGCCTCGGTCGCTGCCCTTGTCGCGTCGCCGGCTGTCCAGAAGGAATGGACGCCGCGCATCCTGTCGCGCAAATACGACAGCAGCAACAAGCCGCCGATGCAGAAGAGCGCCGTCACTATCGGCATGGGCATGACCGAGAAGCAGGGCGGCACGGATGTCCGCGCCAACACCACGACCGGCGAGCGGGTCGGCGAGGGGATCTACCGACTCGCGGGCCACAAGTGGTTCATGTCCGCCCCGATGAGCGACGCCTTCGTCATGCTCGCCCAGACCAAGGACGGCATGGGCTGCTTCCTCGTGCCGCGCCTTCTGGAAGATGGTTCCGCCAACGGGCTGGAATTCCAGCGCCTGAAGGACAAACTCGGCAACCGCTCGAATGCCTCTTCCGAAGTGGAGTTTTCCGAGACCTTCGGTTTCCTCCTCGGCACGCCGGGTGATGGCGTGCGCACCATCCTCGACATGGTGACGCTGACCCGCCTCGATTGCGCGCTATCCTCTGCCGGCATGATGCGTGCTTCCATGGCCGAGGCTGTTCATCACGTGCGCGGCCGCGCCGTCTTCGGCAAGAACCTCATCGACCAGCCGATGATGACCCGTGTCCTGGCCGACATGGCGCTCGATGTCGCAGCCGCCACCGCACTTGCCTTCCGCCTCGCCGACAGCTTCGACAAGGCGCGTGAAAACCCCGTTGATGCCGCCTATGCCCGCGTCATGACCCCGGTTGCCAAATACTGGATCTGCAAGATCGCGCCATCGCTGATCTACGAAGCCATGGAATGCATCGGCGGCAGCGGTTATGTCGAGGAACGCCCGATTGCTCGGCATTATCGCGAAGCCCCGGTCAATGCGATCTGGGAAGGCTCCGGCAATGTCATGGCGCTGGATGTCTTGCGTGTCCTGAGCCGCGGGAAGGATCTCTTCGAAACGCTCTTCGCCGGTCTCGAGCGGGATCTCGGTCCCTCGGGCAAGAAGACCGTGGAAGTGCTGCGCGCCGCAACGGCGCTTGCCGAACGCGACGAGGCCGCCGGCCGTCTGCTGATTGAGCAACTGGCGCTCGCGGCCGGTGCCGCGGAGCTGTATCGCCTGGGGGCGGGCAAGATCGCCGATGCCTTCCTCGAATCACGCTTGGCAGGTGGCTGGCGCCATACCTATGGCGTGCTCGATGCGCGCTTCGATTCCCGATACGTGCTGGATCTGCTCTACCCGCCCGCCACCTGAGCGGCGAGATAGAGGATGACAGGGATCGTGAAAAAGGCAGCGACTGTCTGAACGGTGGCCGCTGCCGCATAGAGATCGGCATCGCCGCCCATCTGCTTGGCCAGCACATAGCCGTTCATGGCGGTCGGCACAGCCGCACCCAATGCAATCATCACGACGATCTCGCCTGAGAGCCCGAAGGCAAGGGCAAGCGCCACTGCGACTACGGGAAAAACGATCAGCTTGAGCAGCAGCGTCAGCAATACGCTCGGCTGCGGCTTCAACGCGTCGGCGACCCTCAGCCCCGCACCGACGGTCACAAGACCCAGGCCAAGCGAGGCGCTGGCGACCAGGTCAACGGCCGTCATCAGCGGCGCATAGACGGTCAGCCCAGCAAGGTTCACGGCAACGCCGAGGGCCGCACCAATGATGATCGGGTTGGTGACGATTCGCACGACGAAGGTCTTGAGATTGCGGCTTTCGCCGGAAAACCAGACCATGATGCCGACATTGATCAGGTTGAGCGGCACGATGATGGAGGCCATGATCACCGCGATCACCGTCAGACCTGTCGCACCGGTGAGCTTTTCGGCAATGGCGAGCGCCATGAAACCGTTCCAGCGCGTCGAGGTCTGGAAGACGGATGTATAGGCGGGACCACCCATGCCGCTCCGCTTGAGAAGCGGCCAGAGTGCCAGCACGAGACCCGTCATCACGCCAACGGCGAGCAGGGAGACAAAACCGACGCTACCACTGTCCAAGGCCGAGAAGTCAGCTGACGACAGCGTCTGGAACAGCAGGGCCGGGAAGAGGACAAAATAGCCGAACTGCTCCAGCCCGCCCCAGAAGCTCTCATTGATCAGTGACGTGCGCTTCAGCACCACGCCGAGAATCACGAGCAGGAAGATCGGCAGGATGCTTTCGAAGATGATCAGCATGGCGTGTCCAGGATGGCGGGCAGGGGAGGGGTAGACCCGGAAAACCCTGCATTCAATCGAAATTCGTGTCCCGGCGACATTTTCAGCCAAGTGGCTGAAACTGCTCATCCACAGGCGCCGTTAACCTTAACAAAGGGTTTACGTTGCGCAGCGGCGCCGAACGGGCCACCTTTTGGGCGGGACAGACGTTAAAGGGTACAGTGGTGACGGACGCTGTTTGTGCACGGCCGGTGGCGACCATCATGATGATGGTGTTTTTCTCGGGGTTGGCGCTCGATATCGCCGTCCCTGCGACCGTGCTGACGGCGATGGCGTCACTGAAATGGCTGGTGGAAAGCTGGCCGGCGGCAAATGATTTGTCGTTCGATCAAAAGGCGGAAACGGCATGAAGACACTTCTGCTCTTGTGGGCTTTGCCCATCACGATCTTGGGCGCCTGGTACGGTCTGTCCTACTACGACATGAGCTTCGGCATCTTCATGCTGACGCGCGACGCCCATGATCTCGTCTTTCAGATCTATGGAAACGTGCTCGGCATCGCGCCCGAAACAATCCCGCTGCTGGTGCTGCGCGCGATCATCGTCGACAGCCTGGTCCTGTTTGCGATCATTGGCTTCCGCCGCCGCAAGCAGATCAAGGCCTGGTGGATTGCCCGTCAGGAAAAGTCGGCAGCACTGTCCGAAGTGCGGGCAAGCCCCGAAAGCCTGTCCAGCGCGCCCTGAAGGATGAAGCTCGCAGCGGCGGAATCGATCCGTTCGCTGCGTTTGGCGCGTGATACGTCCATTTCCAGCAACGCCCGCTCGGCCGCCACCGTCGACAGCCGCTCGTCCCAATAGACGAAGGGGATATCGGTCTTATCCGACATCGAGCGCACGAAGGCCCGCGTCGCCTGCACACGCGGCCCGGAAGAGCCGTCCATGTTGACCGGAAGCCCGATCACGAAGGCGACGATCTTCTCTTTGGCAGCAAAGGCGAGAAGCACCTCGGCATCCTGCGTGAACTTCACGCGCTTGATCACGGGGCGAGGGGTGGCAAAGCGCCGACCGAGATCTGAGGCCGACAGCCCGATGGTTTTCGTGCCGAGGTCGAGCCCGGCAATTGCCTCGCCGGGTTTCAACTGTTCTGCCAGTTCCTCGATCGTCAGCGTTGCCATGCAGGCCCGTCCTGTTTTTTAGCGCTTGCGCACGAATTCGGTTCTGAGCACGAGGCCCTTGATCCCGTCGAAGCGGCAGTCGATTTCGTCGGGATCATCCGTCAGCCGGATCGAGCGGATGACTGTGCCTTGCTTCAGCGTCTGGCCGGCACCTTTGACCTTGAGGTCCTTGATCAGAACCACCGAATCGCCGTCGGCAAGCTCAGTCCCGGAGGCGTCGCGGGCAGTGGGCTTGGCCGCCGCCGCTGCTGCAACCTCGGACACCGGACGCCATTCGCCGGTCGCCTCGTCATACACGTAGTCGTCATCGGCCATGGTCGTTCCTTTCTTGCACTCAGCGCTACGGCTGTCATGCTCGTCGCTTAAACCGTCCGGACCGGCGAGGCAACTCGACGCCTCCGTTGCCGAAGGCCCGGCTTGCCATATATTCCGACCGACATTTCAAGACCGGAGACTGACATCATGAAAATTACCTGGCTCGGCCATGCCGCCTTCCGCCTCGACTCGGCCAAGGCCTCGATCCTCATCGACCCCTTCCTGACCCACAATCCGGGCTTTGCCGGTCTCGACCGCAAGGACATGACCAAGGGCATCACCCATATCCTGCTGACCCACGGTCATGGCGACCATGTCGGCGACACGGTGGCGCTGGCAAAGGAGACCGGTGCAACCGTGCTCGCCAATGCCGATCTTGCCGCCTGGCTCGGCACCAAGGGTGTCGACAAGCTGGAAATGGGCAATACCGGCGGCACGGTGCCTTTCGAAGGCTTCTCGGTCACCTTCACCAATGCGCTTCACTCCTCAGCCCAGATCACCGAAGATGGCATCTCCCACGCGCTCGGCAATGCAAACGGCCTGATGATGCATTTCGAGGACGAAGCCTCGGTCCTGCACATGGGCGACACCGACATCTTCTCGGATATGAAACTGATCAACGAACTGCATCAGCCGGATGTCGGTCTCGTCCCGATCGGTGACCGCTTCACCATGGGCGGTGCGGTCGCGGCACTCGCCTGCCAGCGCTTCTTCGACTTCAAGACAGCGATCCCCTGCCACTACGGATCCTTCCCGATCATCGACCAGACGCCGGAGAAATTCGTCGCTGGCATGGACGGAACCCGCACCCGCGTCGTCGCCCCGCAGGCAGGCTCCGCCGTCGAGGTCTGACAAACCCCGTTGCCTCAGCGCTTGACGGCCATTATAGCGAAGAAAACAGCTTATCCGGAGAATGCCATGTCTGTTGACCTCGCCACCGTCAAGCGCGTCGCCCGCCTTGCCCGCCTCGCTGTGAGTGAGGAGGATGCCGCGCGCATGACCGGAGAGCTGAACGGCATTCTGGGCTTCGTCGAGCAGCTGGACGAAGTGGACGTCACCGGCGTCGAGCCGATGACCTCGGTTACGCCCATGGCGATGAAGAAGCGCGCAGACTTGGTCACCGACGGCAACAAGGCCGATGCCATTGTCGCCAACGCGCCGGCAACCGACCGCAATTTCTTCCAGGTGCCGAAGGTTGTCGAATAAGACCGACCTCAGCCCCCTGAGCCAGCCTCCCGAATTTCCCGCCCCTATGGGCGAAGACAGTCTGAAGTGAAACGACCATGAGCGAACTGACCAGCCTCACCATCGCCGAAGCCCGCGCGAAACTCGCCGCAAAGGAGATCAAGGCCGTCGAACTGACGGATGCCTATCTCTCCGCGATCGATCAGGCGAATGGCGTGCTGAACGCTTATGTTGCTGTCACGCCCGACATCGCCCGCGACATGGCAAAGGCGTCCGACGCGCGGATCGCCGACGGCAAGGCTGGCGTGCTGGAAGGCATTCCGCTCGGCGTCAAGGATCTCTTCGCCACCAAGGGCGTGCACACCCAGGCCTGCAGCCACATCCTCGATGGCTTCAAGCCGGAATATGAATCAACCGTCACCACCAATCTGTGGGACGCCGGCGCCGTCATGCTCGGCAAGCTCAACATGGACGAATTCGCCATGGGCTCGTCCAACGAGAGCTCCTATTATGGCCCGGCCGTGAACCCTTGGAAAGCTTCGGGCTCCGACGACAAGCTTGTTCCGGGCGGCTCGTCCGGTGGCTCGGCCGCTGCCGTCGCCGCCCATCTCTGCGCAGGTGCGACCGCAACCGATACCGGCGGCTCGATCCGTCAGCCGGCCGCCTTCACCGGCACCGTCGGCATCAAGCCGACCTATGGCCGCTGCTCGCGCTGGGGCATTGTCGCTTTCGCCTCGTCGCTCGATCAGGCCGGTCCGATCGCCCGAGACGTGCGCGATGCAGCGATCCTTTTGAAGTCCATGGCCAGCACCGATGCGAAGGACACGACTTCAGTCGACCTGCCGGTTCCTGACTATGAAAAGGCCATCGGCGGCTCCGTGAAAGGCATGAAGATCGGCATCCCCCGCGAATACCGCGTCGACGGCATGTCGGAAGAAGTCCTGGCTCTCTGGCAGCAGGGCATCGCCTGGCTGAAGGAAGCTGGTGCCGAGATCGTCGACATCTCCCTGCCGCACACGAAATACGCCCTTCCGGCCTATTATATCGTAGCACCTGCCGAAGCTTCGTCGAATCTCGCCCGTTACGACGGCGTCCGCTACGGCCTCCGCGTCGATGGCAAGGACATTGCCGACATGTACGAGAAGACCCGTGCTGCCGGCTTTGGCAAGGAAGTCCAGCGCCGCATCATGGTCGGCACCTATGTACTGTCAGCCGGCTACTACGACGCCTATTACCTCAAGGCCCAGAAGGTCCGCACGCTGATCAAGCGCGACTTCGAACTCGCCTTCGAAGCCGGTGTCGATGCGATCCTGGCCCCGATCACCCCATCCTCCGCCTTTGCCATCGGCGATAAGGAACTCGCGGCCGATCCGGTCAAGATGTACCTGCAGGACGTCTTCACCATCACGCTGAACATGGCGGGCCTGCCGGGTATTTCCGTTCCCGCCGGCCTCGACAGCAAGGGCCTGCCGCTCGGCCTTCAGGTCATCGGCAAACCCTTTGAGGAGGAAACCCTCTTCAAGACGGCCCACGTCATTGAACAGGCAGCCGGCAAGTTTACGCCGGCCAAGTGGTGGTAAAGGACTTCGTCATCAGGGACATGACCGCGGCCGATGCAGACAGCGTCGGCCGTGTCGGTTTCGAGGCATGGGCGGCCAATCCTGTTCTGAACGCCTATGGCGTCGACATGATGGTCCGCATTCGCTTGAGCTTCCGCCGCTTCGCCCAGGAGCATTTCAGCCTGATCACCATCGGCGAACTCGGCGGCGAAATTGCCGGTTGGACTGCGCGCGATGGTGCGCGGGACTATATCTCCGATCTCTGGGTCAGCCCCACCCATCAGGGGCTGGGCATCGGCTCGGCCCTTGTATCGGCGACGCTGCGCGAGATGCGCTCCGAAGGCCTGAAGCGGGCGCGGATCGATACCCACGCCGCAAACGAAAGCGCCATCCGGCTGTACAAGGACTTAGGATTTTCCATCGTCTGGCGCGGCATGCAGCATTCCCCATCCATGGGCATGATGGTGGACAAGGTGAAGATGCAGCAGGTGTTCTAGCGGGAGCGGCGGCGCTGGCTCTCCATGTAGGCCTTCAGCACGGCGTTCATGCGCGTCTGATAGCCTTTGCCCTGCTGGCGGAACCACTCCAGCACATCGCTGTCGACGCGAACCGTAATCTGCGTCTTGGCCGACGGCGTAACGAGCTCTGCGGTCTCGAAGAACGCATCATCGAGCTCCGGGATGTCGCTGTAATCGATATCCTTATCGGTCCGCGCCTGCAGTTCTTTAAGACGCGCGGCGGAGATGGTCATGATATTTCTGCCTTTCTTTCCGGTTCGCCAGTCGCGCTGAGATGATCCTGATGGCACCGTCTCGATCCGTATGAACGACCGCGATCACGATAAGCCCTTCGATCGCGCCAATGCTGATACGGCGGGTCTCCCCGTAATCGCGGCGGTTGTCGACACCGGTCAGAACGTCTCCGTCGAAGATCAGGCAGGCTTCCTCGAAGGATATCCCGTGCTTGATCTGATTGGCGACATTCTTCCCGGCGTCCCATGCGTAGCTCATGCTATAATGTAGCTACGCGTGTAGTGTCAGGCAAGTGCCCTGTGGGCGACTAAGCTCACCTGTTATCCAGCTCAGCCCTGACAAGCCTCAAGCCCCGTTCGGTGATCCGATAAGGCTTGCCCTGTTTCGAACTGATCGCCTTCAGGCGTTTCAGCCGCCGGAAGAGTTCGACGTCGAAACCGGGATAGAGCCAGCCGTCGCGGGAGAAGCACAAGGCCTTCTCGATCTTGCGTCTGTCATCGCGGTGGAGTTCGATCCATCCGCCTTGAGCCATGAGATGAAGGATACGCTGATCCGTGCGGGAAATGTCCATTGTGTGATGTCCGGAGAAGCGCGCTGAAAAGCGCGCATGAAAACGTGTCCGGCGCCGCGGGGCGTCGGGGCTTCGTTTTCTGGCCCTGGCCGTTCGCTCCCAAAGGGGCGGGGCAGGGCCTTTACCGGGACTCGGACAAACCGAACATCAAAACTCCTGTAGACGGAATGCAGATAGCATAGCGCCGACTTTCGCGTCCATTGCCTGCAGGACACACACTCTGGTCAAGAATCATCACTGGTGTTTTACTGGTCACAACGAAGAGGTGAGGATGGTCACGATCCGCAAGGCTCGCGAGGGCGACGCAGGGCTCCTGACGGAGATCGGCATGCGCGCCTGGCGCAAGGCGATGGCCTCGGTCGGCGAGGCTGCCGAGATGGCCGCCAACGCCCGCGATGCCTTTGCGCGCTTCACGGAAGAGGGCTGGATCACCATCACGATCGTCGAGGCATCAGGCATTCCCGCGGGCTGGGCCGCCCGCGAGGACATGGACGAGACGATCACTGACTTCTGGATCGATCCGGATTTCGAGGGGCGCGGTCTTGGCACGGCTCTCCTGGATGCGGTGGAGGAGGGCATGAAGGCGCAAGGCTTTTCCGTGGCGCGGCTCCAGACGCACGCCATGAACGGCGATGCGCTGAAATTCTTCGAGAAGCGCGGCTATTCGGTGAACTGGCTGACGGTCAGCTACAATCCGAAGCTCGACCGGGATGTGCAATCGGTCGGTCTTTCGAAGTTGCTGTCGGACGAAGGCGGCACCGGCTACGGCCAGGAATTCTGAGAGAAGCGCATGAGGCCGAGCGCTGCCAACGCGATGATCTGGATCGTCAGCATCGCCGGGACCAACCAGTTGAACGGTGCCTTGCGCGTTTTGTGACGAAACAATCGCTGACCGATGAAGGCGCCGAAGGCCCCGAACAGAATGATCGCGATCACAAGCCGTCGCTCGGGCACCCGCCAGAGGCCACGGATCGCTGCGCGCTTGTCGAGACCGAAGAGGCCGAGCACGCCCAAGTTCCAGACAATGAAGAGGATGCCCAGCAAGGCCGGCAAGGGGAGCGTGGTGATAGACATGATCCTTCCTAGCCCGTGAAGACTTAATGTTCGACTTCGCTTGGCCCAGTCCTGAAACGCAGGCTGTTGCGGCCTCTCCAGCCTTGCACCTTCGGCCCAATTGCTCTACCTCACGAGACAACACGTCCACGCATGACACGAGCATCCGATGACCCTGGTAGACACCCGCACGCCCGATCCGAAACGCTTCATCCCCGGTGCCACCGGTGACTGGGAAGTCATCATCGGCATGGAAGTCCATGCCCAGGTGCTGTCGAATTCCAAGCTGTTTTCCGGCGCCTCGACCGTCTTCGGCAATGCGCCGAACTCCAACGTCTCGCTGGTTGACGCTGCCATGCCCGGCATGCTGCCCGTCATCAACGAGGAATGCGTGGCTCAGGCCGTGCGCACCGGTCTCGGCCTGAAGGCGCAGATCAACAAGCGTTCGATCTTCGACCGCAAGAACTACTTCTATCCGGACCTGCCGCAGGGCTACCAGATCTCGCAGTTCAAGGATCCGATCGTCGGCGAGGGCAAGATCATCATCTCGCTTGGCCCCGACCGTCAGGGCAACTTCGAGGATATCGAGATCGGCATCGAGCGTCTGCATCTGGAACAGGATGCCGGCAAGTCGATGCATGACCAGCATCCGACCATGTCCTATGTGGATCTCAACCGTTCCGGCGTCGCCCTGATGGAAATCGTGTCGAAGCCCGACATGCGCTCCTCCGACGAAGCCAAGGCCTACATGACGAAGCTTCGCTCGATCGTGCGTTACCTCGGCACCTGCGACGGCAACATGGACGAAGGCTCGATGCGCGCCGACGTCAACGTCTCCGTGCGCAAGCCGGGCGGCGAATTCGGCACGCGCTGCGAGATCAAGAACGTCAACTCGATCCGCTTCATCGGCCAGGCCATCGAATACGAAGCCCGTCGCCAGATCGCGATCCTTGAGGATGGCGGCTCAATCGACCAGGAAACCCGTCTCTTCGATCCGGGCAAGGGCGAGACACGCTCGATGCGCTCGAAGGAAGATGCGCATGACTATCGCTACTTCCCCGATCCGGACCTGCTGCCGCTCGAATTCGACGACGCCTTCATCGAGGCGATGAAGAAGGACCTGCCGGAACTCCCGGACGACAAGAAGGCACGTTTTGTCGCCGAACTCGGCCTCTCCGTCTACGACGCCTCGGTGCTCGTTTCGGAAAAGGCGATTGCCGATTACTTCGAAGCCGTGGCCGAGGGCCGCGACGGCAAGACGGCCGCCAACTGGGTCATCAACGACTTGCTGGGCGCCTTGAACAAAGCTGGCAAAGCCATTGAAGAGACTCCGGTTTCGCCCGCCCAGCTCGGCGGCATCATCGACCTGATCAAGGCCGAAACCATCTCCGGCAAGATCGCCAAGGACCTGTTCGAGATCGTCTTCAACGAGGGTGGTGACCCGGCGGAAATCGTCGAGACCCGCGGCATGAAGCAGGTGACCGACACCGGCGCCATCGAAAAGGCCGTCGACGAAATCATCGCTGCCAACCCCGACCAGGTCGCCAAGGTGCTGGCAAAGCCCACACTCGCCGGCTGGTTCGTCGGTCAGGTGATGAAGTCGACCGGCGGCAAGGCCAATCCGCAGGCCGTCCAGGCACTCGTCAAGGCCAAGCTCGGCATCGTCGAGGAGTAAGATCGGTGTTCTTCGTCCGCACGGCCAACGACCGGGATGTCGAACCGCTCCGCGCCCTGCTGACGCAGAGTTTCCACGCGACCTATGACCGGTTCTACGGACCGGCCAAGGTCGCCGAGCTGATCGCGGCCTGGCATTCGCCGGCCGAGATCAAGCGGCGCATTCACGTCAAAGGCGGCGAATATCTCGTCGCCGACGACGGCAAGCGGATCGGCGGCATGGCCTTCGCGGCGGTGTCGGAAAAGCTGACCAAGACCGCGATCCTGCACCAGCTTTATGTCCACCCGGACCATCAGCGCCAGGGCATCGGCCGCGATCTCTTCGCCGAGATCGAGACCTGCTTTCCCGATGCCGAGATCCTGCGGCTGGAAGTCGAGCCCCAGAATGCCGGCGCGATCGCCTTCTATGAGGCGCATGATTTCGTCGAGGTCGACCGGACCAAAAATTGCGGCGGTCCCGACAGCGGGATCGAGGCTGTGATCATGGAAAAGCCGCTCAAGTGAGCGGCTTTTTTGTTCTCCGCCTTTCGCTCAGTTGAAGGGCGGTTCCGTCACCTTGCCGTCTTCGTCGATCAGCTGCACGGCCGTGCACTCGATGAGACCGTCTTCCTTGGCATTGCTGCAGGCGAGGTCCGCGGCCTTGATGGCGAGTTCCTTCGTTTGCCAGCCGCAGGAAAACTGGTGCCAGTGCGGCCCGCCGTCCGCCATCATGAAGATGTCGACGCTCCAGTTGCCCGGAGAACAGACCGAATTCACCTCGCAGGCCTCGACCGTCCCGCCGCCCTCGATGCACTGCTTGACGGCGCAGTCGATGGCGCTGGCCGCATCCTTTTCCGCACAGAGCCCCGAGCTCATCTCCGGCGCCTGCACATAGGCAATTGCCTTGCGTCCGCCCTCCTGGGCTTCGGCCGCCATGGCAGAAAGGGTTACGCACAGAATTGTCACCAGTCGTCGCATGCCTGTCATCAAGAAGTCCCCCAGGATCGCTATGGAAAGCCTAACTAGCGCAAGGACAGGGTAGGCATGCAAGTGCAAACAGCGACGATCCGGGAAGCCACCGAGAATGATCTGGAGGCGATCATCGCCCTCTTCGCCGATGACCCGCTCGGCGGCCATGGCGATACCACTGATCCACAGGCGCTGCCCGGCTACAGCGCAGCCTTCCGCAAGATCGCCACGTCCCCGAATGAAACGCTCTATGTCGCGGTGCTTGACGGCGAAGTCGTCGGCACCTTCCAGACCATGGTGACAACCACCATGACAGCGCGGGGCGCATCATCCCTGATCGTCGAGGCCGTGCAGACACGGGCCGACATGCGGGGCAGGGGCATTGGGGCTGTCATGATCAATTTCGCCATCGACAAGGCCCGCGCCGACGGTATGCGTCTCGTACAGCTTACCTCGAATGCGGTGCGCACGGACGCTCACCGCTTCTACCAGCGGCTCGGCTTCACGCCCTCCCATATCGGCTTCAAGTTGAAGCTGAAATGAAGGGGGTGCGACGGGGAATCACTGGACAAGCCGAGAGTGAGGCGGCATAAGCGAGACAGGTTCGACAAGGCCGTCCTGCGGCCAGCGTTAATTGCCCAAGGATACACGATGAAGCAGTTTCTCTTGCAGATCTTCACCTGGTGGAACGGCCAGACCATGGGCACGCGTTTCTTCACCTGGCGTCATGGCAAGCGCGTCGGCGAAGACGAGTTCGGCAATGTCTATTACGAAGGCCCGATGACGAGCTGGGGCCAGCCGAAGCGCTGGGTCATTTACAACGGTTATGCCGAAGCCTCGAAGATTGCCTCCGGCTGGCACGGCTGGATGCATTACCGCACCGATACCCCGCCGTCGAAGGAAGACTACAAGCCGCGCGAGTGGGAAAAGGCGCATCGCCCGAACCAGACCGGCACGGCTGCCGCTTACCGTCCACAGGGTTCCATCTCCGCCACCGGCGAGCGTCCGCGCGTCACCGGCGACTACGATGCATGGACGCCGGGCGGCTGATACCCGATTTGGCCATAATCCGGCATTAGGGCCTCTTGAACGAGGCCCTTCTTGTATCTGGCTTCCGGTCGATTTGGGCCAGTGGATCCACGAAAGCGAGCGTGACGATGAAATTGAGTGCATGGGCATGGGCCGTTCCGGTTATCGGACTTGCCGCCGCGGCATCAGTCGGCTTGGCCGGCAAGGCCGATGCCGCCCGCCTCGAGAATCCCGTCGCCGAATTCGCCGGCATCGACAAGATCACCGGCCGCATCACCACCTTCGACGTCTATGTCAATGAGACGGTCCAGTTCGGCGCCCTCCAGGTGACGCCGAAGATCTGTTATTCGCGCGACGAAAGCGAAGCCCAGAAGATCGACGCCTTCATCGAGGTCGATGAGATCACGCTCGACCGCAAGATCCGCCGCATCTTCTCCGGCTGGATGTTTGCCGACAGCCCCGCACTCAATGCCGTCGAACACCCGATCTATGACGTCTGGTTGACCGGCTGCAAGACGACGTCGGAGGTTCCGCCGCCCCCGGGCGTCGAGGCCGTGGCAAAGCCGGCTCCTGAGCCCGCCAAGCCGGCTTCGGCGACAGCGCCGGCACCGACCACGGATCCGACACAGCCCGCCACGGACCCATCTCTAGCGACGGTCCCCGGCGGAGATCCCAACCAGACGGCTTTGCCGCCGCTCGATGCGCCGGTCGAAGTTCCCAACGAGGTGATCGGTGGTCCTCTGCCGGAGGCTGATATCTTGCAGCAGGACGATCTGGTCCCTGAAGGCCAGCCCCTTCCGCCGCCGACGACCCCCGTGACCCCACCTCCGGGCGTCGGCCTCTTCTGAGGCCATCAAGGTCGGCCAAGCCAGGCGCGATAGCTGCGATCCCGGACCACCGGACGCGGCACGTGTTCTTCCCGCAAACCGCCCTTCGACCGGTCTGTGACCGGAGAACAAGGGTTCTCGGATAAACGACAGCGGCTCCCTACCGGCCTCAACTGCAAGACGCTTCGTGGTTGACTTCCCTTCCAATAGGGAGAACAAGAAGCGAACGAACAGGAGTTCTCCCATGTCTCTCTCCGAAAAATTTATCGTCCTGCCGTTCAAGAAGAACCGCGGCAATATCGTGCCCGGCGAGATGCGGCAGGCCTCCAGCGCCGCCTCGGCTGAAAAGATCGCTACCGCCATGTCCGCGCGCCACCTTGGCGTCGCCGCCTATTCCATCCAGGTCGACGAGGAGAGCGGCGACATGACCAGCCCCAAGCTGATCATCGCCTTCGGCGAAACGGCAGACCTGACCGTGAACTGACGGAGCACTTCACGTGCCCCAGAGTGACGTTTCTGGGTTGCTAGTTGTCGTTTTTGATAGCAAGGATTCCGGCAGAGATTTTCTGTCTCGATTGGGCTGATATGAGAGATGACTGACCCTGTGATGCAGTCCACAACGACGGCTGGTTCCGTTGACAGCATGGTAGGCGAACTGACGGCCGCTGATCCGCTGTTGGTCCGCAACGACGCGCTTCTTGCAGCGGTCCTGAGTGGCTGCGGTGACTGCATCAAGGTGCTCGATCTCCAGGGCCGCCTGCAGTTCATGAGCGAAGGCGGCAAGCGGGTCATGGAAGTGGACGATTTCGCGCCGCTCAAGGGCTGCCCCTGGCCGGATTTCTGGAGTGGCGATGGCAACACCGCCGCCAGACAGGCCGTGAAAGCGGCGATTGCCGGCAAACCATCCCGCTTTGTGGGTGAAGCAAACACCGTGAAGGGCAACAGCCGCTTCTGGGATGTTCAGGTGGCGCCGATTTTCAACGCCGATGGCAGCCCCTCCCATATCCTGTCGATATCGAAGGACATCTCCGACGTGACCGACGCGCGGCAGCGGCTTGAGCTTTTGAACGGTGAACTGCAACACCGCATCAAAAATACGCTCGCCGTAGTTAGCGCAATCGCTCGTCAGACGCTGAAAGGCGACGATATCCGCGATCGTCGCGATGCCTTTACCGGCCGCTTGCAGGCACTCGCCGAGGCCAATGACATGATTTCGACGAAGGCCTTGCACGATGCGCCGATCCGAGCCGTGGTCGAAAACGCGCTGCGCCCGCATGTGCAGAGTGAGCAGCGTTTCTCAATCTCCGGTCACGACCTCGACCTGACCGCCAAACACGCTTTGACGGTGGCGCTGACCATCCACGAGCTTGCCACGAACGCGACGAAATACGGCGCGCTTTCCGATAGCAATGGCAAGATTGACATTCGTTGGCAGGTCGATCGCAAGGCGGACAATCCCGACGAAGCCTTCCAGTTCGTCTGGCAGGAAAGCGGCGGACCGCATGTCCATCTGCCGAAGACGGAGGGGTTCGGCTCGAAGCTCATTTCGCGGATCTTCGCCGCCGATTTCGACGGCCAGGTCAGCGTGGAATACCACCCGACCGGCCTCGTCTGCACGATGAGGGCACCGATCCCGCAATAGGCGGGATCATAGTAACCCTGCGCAGAGGTCGCTCGATTGGTTTGGCGTCACCTGGAGTGACTGGAAATCTCATCGGGAGGAAAGCCATGACCATTGCAAAAAACACCATCTGCATCTGGTACGACCGCGACGCCGAAGAGGCCGCGCGCTTCTATGCGACCATCTTCCCCGACACAGCGGTGAAAGCCGTTCACCGGGCCCCGAGCGACTATCCCTCGGGCAAGGCAGGTGACGTCTTGACCGTCGACTTCACAGTCGCCGGCATTCCCTGCATGGGGCTGAACGGTGGCCCTGCCTTCAAGCACTCGGAAGCCTTCTCCTTCCAGATCTCAACCGAAGACCAGGAAGAGACAGACCGCTACTGGAACGCCATCGTCGGCAATGGTGGCCAAGAGAGCGCCTGCGGCTGGTGCAAGGACAAATGGGGCATCAACTGGCAAATCACGCCGCGAACCCTGACCGAAGCCATGGCCGCCGGCGGCCCGGAGGCGAAGCGAGCGTTTGAAGCGATGATGGAGATGGGTAAGATCGACGTCGCGAAGATCGATGCCGCGAGGCGAGGGTGATTGCTGGCCTCAACACAAGGTCAGCCACAACACACCGCCATAGGTGATCAGCGTCGACACGAGGGCTGCCGCCTGCAGCATGCCCGCAATCTTCATCAGCAGTTTCGCCTCATCCGTCTGCGGTTCACCGAGCGTTCGCTTCCCATACCAGTGAAGCCCGCCGATCAGCACCAGCACCAGAACGAGCATTGCCGCCAGCAACAGCCGCAGCCCCGAGATTGGCCCGACTTCGATCCGGTGCCAGCCAAGGTGGCAGCCGGTCGCCTGGGCGGCATAGAGCAGCAGGAAAGCGCCGGCCCAGATCACGAAGCCTGTCAGCAGAAGTACAAATGCAGGTGCCTTCATCTTATGGCCCTCCGATCCCGGACAGGCTCTGAAGCACGAAGGGGAAGGCGAGCCCTATCAGGCCGGCGACCGCCGTATAGTCGTGCCAGAGCTGACCGATCCTGAGGTCTAGCACCCGCGCCGGCCCGATAAACCCGGTCTGCCAACGCCACAGCCCATAGAGTGCCAGCACTGCCCCGATGCCCGAATGCAGCACCACATAGGCGGCAACGGCAAAGGCAGCGGCTGAGGCGGCATGCCCCGTCGGCGCCGGGATCGACATCAGGATGACAGCAACGGCTGCAACGCTTGTCAGATGGGCTGCAAGCGCAAGCGAGAGGCTCACGACCGTCCGGCCAGGTTTTCCATCGGCAAGCCGTCCGGCGACGGCGGCGGTGATCAGCGCCATTCCCGCGACCACCGAGGGAATCACATAGGTAAAGTCGACATCCGGCGGCGGCCAGTTCGGGGCGGAAAGCCAGAGGAAAAATGCGCCGAAGATGAGCGACGTATAGGCCGTCGCATCCGCCGCAAGCGCAAAGACGACAGCCCACCACGATGGCGGTTGCGCCACTTCCTGGTGATGCAATGCCCGTTCGCCTAGGCCGATGTCCAGTGGGCCGATCTCCTGTTTCAGCCCCGTATCCGGCGTCCATAGGAAGAAGAGGATGATCACCGCGACGAGGGCGACAGGTGTCAGCCAATAGAGCTTGGTCAGCAGGCTCGCGAAGAAGACGGCCGTCGCGATCGCCGTCCAGAGCGGCAGATAGGTCGGACGGGGAAGCACGACGACGTGGTCGAGCCGCCCGGTCACCATGTCGACGGTGAGCGTTTCCATCCAGCCATTACGCACGAAGCCGAGATAGCCACGGCCAGCGGCAAGCTCCGGGCCAAGACTCCGCGGCTCGAGCGCATCGGCGCGGCGGTCGATATGCGGCAGGGAGCCGAAATTGTAGGACGGCGGCGGCGTGGGTGTCGCCCATTCCAGCGTGCCGGCCTCCCAGGGATCACGCCGAAATGGCCGACCGTGGCGAATGAGCATGATCAGGTCGAGCGCCACCAGCGCAAAGCCGATGGTCATGACGAAGCCGCCAACGGAGGAGATGAAGTTCAACACCTCCCAACCGGCCGCCTGCGGATATTCGAACACCCGTCGCGGCATGCCGCGCAGGCCCGTCAGGTGCATGATGAAGAAGGTGACGTTGAAGCCGATAAAGATCAGCCAGAAGGCGGGTTTCGACAGATGCTGCACCGGCTGGCGCCCGGTGATGTGCGGCAGCCAGTAATAGGCCGCCGCCATCATCGGAAAGACGAAACCGCCGACCAGAACGTAATGCAGATGCGCCACGACGAAATGCGTGTCATGCGCCTGCCAGTCGAAGGGCACCATGGCGAGCATGACACCGGTCAGACCTCCCGCCACGAAGACGAAGAAGAACCCGAACACATGCAGCATCGGGATCGAATAGCGCGGCTTTCCATGCGCCATGGTGGCAAGCCAAGCAAAGATTTGGATGCCCGTCGGAATGGCGACCAGTGCGCTTGCTGCCGAAAAGAAGGAGAGCGCCACATGCGGAATGCCCACCGTATACATGTGGTGCACCCACAGCCCGAAGGACAGGAACGCCATGGCGACGATCGCCGCGACGATCAGCCCATAGCCTTCGAGCCGCGTGCGCGACAACACCGGGATGATGGTCGACAGCGCGCCTGCCGCGGGCAGGAAGATGATGTAGACCTCGGGATGGCCGAACAGCCAGAACAGATGCTGCCAGAGCAGCGGATCGCCGCCCCGCGTCGGGTCGAAGAAGGGCAGGTCGAAGGCCCGCTCCACTTCGAGCAGGATCGAGCCCAGGATCAGCGGTGGAAAGCCGATCAGCATCATCGCCGCCACCACCAGCATGTACCAGGCAAAGATCGGCATGCGCGTCAGCGACATGCCGGGGGAGCGAACCTTCAGGATGGTCACCATGATCTCGATCGCCGCAGACAGCGCCGAGATCTCGACAAAAGTAATGCCGAGCAGCCAGACATCGGCGTTGATGCCGGGCGAATAGGGCCTGGACGAGAGCGGCGTATACATGAACCAGCCGCCATCGGGCGCGATGCCGAAGATGAGTGCTGCGACCAGGAACGATCCGCCGAAGAGATAACACCAGTAGCCATAGGCGGACATGCGCGGGAAGGCGAGATCGCGTGCGCCCAACATCTTCGGCAACAGATAGATCGCCAGTCCCTCGAAGAAGGGGATGGCAAACAGGAACATCATGATGACGCCATGCATCGTGAAGACCTGGGCATATTGGGCGGCATCGAGGAAGGCACTGTTGGTCGAGGCGAGCTGCGCCCGGATCAGCATGGCGAGCACGCCACCAATGGCGAAGAACACCAGCGCCGTCACCATGAACCGCATGCCGACAACATTGTGGTTCACGGCCGAAAACCGTTGCCATCCGCGCCCCGATCCCCAGATCGCGTCCAGTTGATGGTGCAGCCGGATCGCCGAACCTGGTGTCTGATACCCGGTCTCGGGTCTGGCGTCGGTCATGGTGCTGGCACTCCTGCGGAAACCGCGGTCAGGCGTTGGCGGTAGACTTCGGGCGGATGGGCCTCGACGGCAAAGCGCATGCCGGTATGGCCGATGCCGCAATACTCGGCGCAGATGCCGCCATAGCGCCCAGGCACATCGGCCCGGATGCGCAGGACCGTCTCATGTCCGGGCACGGCATCGATCTTTCCGGCAAGCCTGGGGATCCAGAAGCTGTGCACGACATCGGCGCTGGTGACCCGAACCTCGACCACGCCGCCGGCCGGGATGTGCAGCGTCCCGTCGGTTGCGATATCTGCGCCGATGTCAGGATAACCGAACTCCCAACGCCACATCGCGCCGCGGGCTTCGACGCGGGCGACCACAGGCTCGTTCTGCCAGGCGCCGATCAGATATTCCCCTTGCGCCATGCCATAGGTCATCAGCGCGATGAGGACGGGAACGGGCAGGAACAGGCCGCCGGCAATCATCCAGCCCTTCGGCGAGAGACTGCGACCGAAGCCGGGTTTGAAGAAGACGAGGCAGAAGAGAACAAGCACCAGCGACAGGATCAGCCCGGCGCCGAAAAGCATGATCCACCAGAGATTGGCGATCGCCCCAGCATAAGGCCCCGCCGGATCCAGCGTCGAGAGATCGCCGGAACAGGAGGTGAGAAACAGCGCCCCCAGAGAGAGCGGTGCAAGGCGATGGAACATTCCGCCGGTCACCGACCTTTTCCCCGCAAACGGAGAACCCCCATGGCCGAAATATCTCAGACTGACGCTGCCAATCCCGTCATTGAACAACTGGAAGAAAAGGACAAGACCTCCGCGGTCGCGGTTGCCGGTCACCCCTTGCATGCCATGAGCGTGCATTTCCCGATTGCCCTCGTCTTCGGCACGCTCGCCGTCGATGTCTTCTACTGGTTCACGGCGGACCCCTTCTGGCTGCGCGTCGGCCTCTGGTCCTCCGGCACGGCCTTTGGGGCGGGTGTCGCCGCAGGCCTCGTCGGAACGGCGGAACTGCTGCTCGTGCCCGGCATTCGCGCCCGCGCTGCAAGCTGGGCTCATGCGATTGCGGCCATCACCCTGATCTCCGTTGCCGGTGCAAACTGGGGCCTGCGCCTCATCGATCCAAACGTCGTTCTGCCGCATGGCATGTTGCTCTCGGTTCTGGCAGCCATTCTGACGGGGATTGCCGGCTGGCATGGCGGCAAGCTGATCTTCGATCACGGTATCGGCCTCATGGTGTCGCCCAAGGATTGATCGGATCGAGCAGGCGCTTCAGCCCACCCGGCTCGTACATCACGGCCGGGAGGGAGACCTGAGGCGCCTCCTTGGCAAGCACGAGCACCAGGATGGCCAGCACGACGGCACAGCAGCTTGCGGTCGCCAGCACAAAGCGCCAGGCCGGATAAACCTCGCCGTGCTTGAATAGCCGAATGACCACCAGCCCCGAAAAGACGTGGAACATCGACAACAGGCCGACAAAGGCCAGCTTCCAGGAAAACCAGGGTGAGAACACATCCCTCAGGAAGCTGAGGCCGATGCCGCTTGCCACCGCGATGAAGGCCGCCGGCGAGATCAGCACCACGAAGGCAAAGCGCGTCATGCGCTGCATGCGATAGAGCGCATCATCGCTTGTCACATGCGCCCGCTGAACATAGAGGCTCGGAAGGCTGATCAGCCCGGCCGTCCAGATGGCGATCGCCGCAATATGCACGAACTTCAAAAGCGCAATCATCAACGTGGCGCCTCGCTATCGAAGCTTCGCCCGGCAAAGACGCTGCGCAGTCTGAGTAGGGCGGCCAGCAGATAGGGAAGGGCGGCCGGCACCCACATCAGAAGTCCCGCCAGCTGCTGGTCGGCAAGCGGCGAGAGCCCGAAGGGATGCGTCGTGTCCATATGCGCGGCAAAGAGTGGCTCACGCGAAAAAGTGAGAAGCGCCCCCAGCATGCCCATCTGGATGGTGGTGCCGAGCAGAAGCGCAAGCGCTGCCCCCGCCGAGCGTCGCGGCGACAGAATATCCGCCCAGAGCCAGAGAGCCGAACCGATCAGCGTCAGCTCCATCAGCCAGTAGGCGGCAGGCGAGGAGAGAGCGAAGAGATAGGGACCCGGCGCATGCCAGACCCACATCAGGATCGTGTGCACCATGAACGAGAGCTGTGCCGGCAGACGCTGGCGTTCCCTCGACCGTGGCGGGATCGACAACACGACGAGCGGCGCAAGGAAGGTCACGAGCAGGATGTGGTGCAGCACCCGTGCCGAAAACAGCGCGGATGCCAGCGCGCAGAGCGGTGACACGAAGGCGATCAGCATGACGACAAGAGCGGTTATGGCCGCCAGCCGCTGACGCCCGTTGTCGGCGGAAATGACCAGCAGCGCAAACACGGCGCCGATGGCGGCGAGCAGCGGCGGATCGAAATTCCAGGTGCTCCACAGTGTCTCAGGCGACGGCGCGGGGCCGCAATAGATATCCAGGTTCATGCTTGCCACCCCAGTCCGGCGTAGAATTCGTCGTTTGCCCCGAGCACACTGTCCCCCCGAGGCACTTGCGACCTTTCGGCGCAACACGCACGGAGCGACATTGTTCCATCTTTTGATGTCTGGTCCGGATTTCGCCGGTCCGCAGGGGTGCATCAGCCCGCGCGTTCGATCCGGACAGGCACGGACTTGTAGGCCGGCGTCTTCGAGGCGCGGTCATGATGGGAAAGCGGCACCAGCGGGTTGAGCTCCGGGTAGTAGCCGCCGACACAGCCATCCGGCAGATCGAAGGGCAGAACTTCAAGCCCGCCCACCCGCCGGTCGATACCGTCTCCGG
The DNA here is from genome assembly GCA_051861045.1 of Allorhizobium sp. Classification (GTDB taxonomy): domain Bacteria; phylum Pseudomonadota; class Alphaproteobacteria; order Rhizobiales; family Rhizobiaceae; genus Allorhizobium. The sequence continues at coordinate 27,718 of JBHYDI010000004.1, read as the reverse complement.
CATCGGTGACCAGCGTCACCCGTTCCCCGACAACCAGGCCATGGCGCTCGATCTCGCGCGGGCTGATCAGCAGCACGTCGCGCTTGCCCTCGATGCCGCGCAACCGGTCGCTATAGCCATAGATCGTCGTGTTGAACTGGTCGTTGCTGCGCATGGTGATCAGGCTCATCCGGCCCGGTGCCGCATCAAAACCTGTGGCCGAGAGCATCTCGGGCGTGACGAACTCCGCCTTGCCGCTCTCCGTTTTCCACTGCCGCTCGCGGGCGGAATTGCCCCGGTAGAAACCACCGGGCGTGAAGATGCGAGCGTTGAAGTCCTTGAACTCGTCCGGATACGTCTGCTCGATCAGCTCCCGCACCAGAGCGGTATCCCGCGCCCAGCGGCTCCACATCATCTTCGAATTTTCAGCCAGCGTCGCCTGGGCGATCCGGCTGACGATCTCGATCTCGGACTTCAGCTGATCGCTCGCAGGCTTTCGCTTGCCGACCGAGCCGTGAACGCAGCTCAGGCTGTCTTCCATCGACACCACCTGCGGCTTGCCGGTCAGCAGATCCATTTCGCTCCGCCCCAGACAGGGCAGGAGATACGCCACCTCGCCATTGATCAAATGACTGCGATTGAGCTTGGTGGCGATCTGGACGGTCAGCCGCATGCGCGGCCAGGCTTCCTCCATTGCCCGCTGCTCGGGAATGGCCCGCAGGAAATTGCCGCCAAGGCCGATAAACGCGGTCACGTCACCGGCAAGGATGCCCTCGCAGGCCTCCACCGTGTTCATGCCCTTGTCCCGCGGCGGCTCGAAGTCGAACATGTCTGCCAGCCGGTCGAGCGGCACCAGTTCCGGCTTCTCGGCAATGCCGACCGTGCGCTGCCCCTGCACATTCGAATGCCCGCGCACCGGCGACATGCCGGCCCCCTTGCGCCCGATATTCCCCTTCATCAGCAGCAGGTTCATGTAGGTCGCGATATTCTCGAAGCCGTGCACATGCTGGGTCAGCCCCATGCCATAGATGCCGATGGTACTGTCCGCCTCGACATAGACGGCACCCGCCGCCTCGATCGCAGCCCGGGTGAGGCCCGACACCGCCTCGATCTCGGCCCACTCCACCTGCCGCACGCGCGCTTCGAACGCTTCGAACCCCACCGTATGTTCGGTGATGAATGCGCGGTCGATAACCTGACGGTCGTCTGCCTGTGCTGCATCATCGGCGGCGAGCACATGTTTGCAGAGCCCGAGCAGCACGGCGATGTCGCCGCCCGGCTTCACCTGGTGATACTGGCAGGACAGTTCGGTCGCGTGACCGCTCACCATCGCCACTGGATCCTGCGGACTGATCATGCGCTCCAGCCCGCGCTCGCGCACGGGGTTGAAGGTCACGATCCGGCAGCCGCGCTTTACCGCTGCCTGCAGGTCATGCAGGAAGCGCGGGCTGTTGGAGCCGGTGTTCTGGCCAAAAAAGAAGATCGCATCGCAATGCTTGAAATCATCAAGCACGACAGTGCCAACCGGCGAGCCGATCACCTTCTTCAATGTCACTGACGTTGTCTCGTGGCACATGTTGGAGCTGTCGGGCAGATTGTTGTGCCCACAGGCCCGGGCAAACAGCGCCCAGCAATAGGCCGTCTCCAGGCTCGCCCGCCCGGAGGTGTAAAACACCGTCTTCTTCGGATCCATGCCCCGAAGCTCCTGCCCGATCGCGGCAAAGGCCTCATCCCAGGAACAGGGCACATAATGATCGCTCGCCCGGTCGTAGCGCATCGGATGCGTCAGTCGTCCGAGCTGCTCGAGATCGTAATCGCTGAAGGACTTGAGTTCGGTCACGCTATGCCGGGCAAAGACCTCTGGCCCAGCCTTGCGCCCCGTCAGTTCCCAAAGCGTCGCCTTGGCGCCGTTCTCGCAGAACTCGACGGGTTTGTGATCGGCCGATTTCGTCCAGGCGCAGGAGACGCAGGCAAAGCCACCCGGCTTGTTCTGCTCCAGAAGGGTGGCGATGGCGCCAGGGCTGATGCCTTCCTTGCCAACGATCCGGGCGATCCCGCGAAGCGACCCCCACCCACCGGCCGGCCCATCATACGTCACCGTCGCATCATCTTTTGCCATCGTCTGTTCCCTTCGCGTCTGCTGTTTCGAATGGGGAACGACTGGGGGAGGGTTTGGTTGCGCGGGGAGGGAACTGAGCCCGGCGGATGTCCAAGAAAAAACCACTGATAGCGTGGAGTACCGAGGCGGTGAACTGCGTGATCGACAACGCGCCACTACCACCCTAAACACTGGACGGATCGCCCCCATTGCGCTAGCCGAGTGTGGCGACCCCGTGTCTGGAGTATCCGATGGCGCTTCCCACGATCTTCTCGCCTTCCCAGAACTGCTGGCGCATCGAGAAAGCCGACGAGTTTTCGATCCTCATCGATGCCAATGACTATTTCGCCTCGGTTCGGGCGTCGATGATGGCGGCCAAGCGGTCGATCTTTTTTGTCGGTTGGGATTTCGATGCGTCCATCACCCTGGGTCACCCCAAGGTCGATGATGGAGCCCCGCGTGGGGTGGGAGACTTCCTCCTCTGGCTTGCGCGTCGCACCCCGGGTCTCGAAATCAGGATCCTGCTGTGGAGCCCGGCACCGCTCGCCAGCTGGGCAAGGCCGTCCAACCTTCCTTATCTCCTGCGCTGGAAATGGAATCGGCAGATCTCTGTTCGCCTGGATGGCAAGCATCCCCTGGGCAGCTCCCATCACCAGAAGATGCTGGTGATCGACGATGCCGTTGCCTATTGCGGCGGCATCGACGTGACGCTCGATCGATGGGACACGCGGGAGCATCTCGACGACAATCCCGACAGGCGCCGCCCCAACGGCAAGCCCTATGGTCCCTGGCATGACATATCGAGCCGGTTCACGGGGCCGGCCGCCCATGCGCTCGGCGAACTCTGCCGCCACAGATGGACCCGCGCAGGCGGCGAAGACGTGCCACTGGTGGAGACGGTCCCGACCCCTGAGGACAGCGCTCCGCACTTCTCCTTCGGCAAGGTCGATCTCGCCATTGCCCGCACAAGTCCGGCCTATCAGGACGAGACCGCCGTCACGGAGATCGAGCATCTCACGATCGACATGATCAACGCCGCCCAACGCATGGTCTATGCCGAGAGCCAGTACTTCGCCTCGCGCGCCGTGGCGCAAGTAATCGCGCGAAGGCTCGCCGAGCCGGATGGGCCGGAATTCGTCCTGATCAATCCGACGACCTCGGACAACTGGCTGGGCCAGATCGCCATGGACACGGCCCGCGCCCGCCTCGTCGAATCCCTCCGCCGCCACGATAAATTCGGACGCTTCAGGATCTATCACCCGATCACCGCGAAGGGCCAGCCGATCTACGTGCACGCAAAGCTGATGATCACAGACGACCAATATCTTCGCGTCGGCTCGTCCAACATCAACAACAGATCGATGCGCTTCGACCAGGAATGTGACGTCGCCCTGGAGGCCGGCGCCTCAGAGCAGCTTTCCATGAAGATCGCGAGCTTCCGGAATGATCTGCTGGCCGAGCATCTGGGCACCACGCCTGACGCCATCGATCAGGCGATCGATCAGTGCGGCTCGCTGATTGCCGCGATCGAAATGCTGCGGGCGCAGAATGCAGGATCGCATGTCGAGACCCTGAAGCCGTACGAGACCCCCGACATGTCCGACATCGAACGCTGGCTCGCCGACAACGAGATCCTGGATCCGGAAGGATCTGAAGCGGTCTTCGAGCCGATAGAAAAGCGGGGGCTGTTTCGGGGGAGGCTTAAGCGGCCGGGTAGGGGGCGGAAGGCCGGGTAGGTAAGGGTCGTCTTGGCCACCGGCGCCATGTAAACTGATGGTTGCAAGGACCGATTTGGCATCACTGGCAGCTCACGCGACGCGCGCTGACGGAGGTGCTGGGGGATGGTGGTGAGACGTGCTAGGCGATAGTTAGCTCATGATGGCATTTCATTACGATAACTAGGCCCATTCAATGGATTGGTACTGAACATGGGCAGCCTGAAGAGAAAGCAGAGACGCGCTGCAGCAAAGCGCCGTCACGCGCCCATTGAGGGCTTTAGAGTGCTGCCAGAGCACTTTAGCTTGAGATTGGATCAACTTTCGGTGCTCGGAGGTTTTGCGAACCATGTTTCGGCCACTCAGACTGGCCTTACCACTACGACAGCCGGCTCCTATGCATCGATGGTATTCGCAAAATGTTGCGCACACGCGCGTTCAATAGGTGCGATTGCTGCGCAGTCGTCAATGTTCGACCATCACGCAATCATGTCATTGGCACGGATGATCGTCGAAGCATCAACGATGATCAGCTATCTCCTGGAACCCGTATCATCGGAAGAATGGATGCTTCGGGAAACATTACTAAGGCTTCATGATACCGCTGCTCGCATAAAACTGCTGAGAAGCTATGAGCATCCTGTCGACGATCTTCGTGAAGGACGCGAACAATTGAAAAAGGAAATAGCGTCAAATCCAGAATTCGATAAACTTAGCGATGATCGAAAGAAGCGCTTATTGAGCGGCGAAGAGATGTTCGTAGTTGGTATGCGCTCTGTTGCAACCAAATCGATGGGGTGGGACGAAGATCAATTTTCCGGCGTCTACGCCTATCTATCTGCCCACACGCACTCCGCACCTGTCAGCTTTACGCGGATGGCGGACCACCGAATTGACTACTTCTTCCCAAGCAAGGCTCAGATCGAGATTTTATTGCTTCCAATGGAGGTGGCGATTGCGTGCTTGCGACGTTCCATTCTGCGCATGATAGACCAGCATCCGGAACAAATGATGGAGTATCATCCCGAGATCCTCGCTGAAGCCAGAAGATTGGACGCATCATCTCCGCTCTTTCGACGTGTTTAGCTGGCTTCAGGAATTGTTTTCGGTGCTCTCTCCAGAGGACTCCGAGTCCTGCCCCCAGCCCCTTCAAAACTTAACCGTCTCACTCTCCATCGCCCGATCCAGCAACAGCCCATACGCCTCTTTCGGAATATCCACCGCCCCAAACGTCTTGAGATGCTCAGTCGTGAACTGCGTATCGAGCAGCGTAAACCCGCGTTCCCTTAAGCGTTCCACGAGATGCACGAGACAGATCTTTGACGCATTCGTGCGCCGTGAGAACATGCTCTCGCCGAAAAACGCAGAACCCAGCGATACCCCATAGAGCCCGCCGACCAGCTCCTCGCCGTCCCATGCCTCGACGCTGTGCGCATGGCCGAGGCGATGCAGGGCGCCGTAGAGTTCGCGGATGGTCTGGTTTATCCAGGTGCTCGGTCGGTCAGGGGCTGCTTCCGCGCATTTGTCCACCACCTGGTCGAAGGCGGTGTTGAAGCGGATGTCGAAGGGGCGTCTGCGGATTGCCTTGGCAAGGCTTGAGGAGACGTGGAAGTCGTCGAGGGGAATGATCCCCCGGATCTCCGGCTCGACCCAGAACAGCTCGGGGTCGTCGGCGGCATCCGACATCGGGAACATCCCGATGGAATAGGCGCGCAGCAGGAGCTCCGGCGTAATGCTTCGGTCCCTGCTGCGTCGCCCAGCCATTGTCTTTACTTGTCCGAGGTTTCGGCCAGGTATTTTTCCAGCCAGTGGATGTCGTAGTCGCCGTTGGCGATGTCCTGGTTGGACACGAGATCCTGGAAGAGCGGCAGCGTCGTCTTGATGCCGTCAACGACGAATTCGTCGAGTACGCGGCGCAGACGCATCATGCATTCGACGCGGGTGCGTCCATGCACGATCAGCTTGCCGATCAGGCTGTCATAGTAAGGCGGGATCTTGTAGCCGGCATAGGCGCCGGAATCGACACGAACGCCCAGACCACCCGGTGCATGGAAATGCGTGATCGTGCCGGGCGACGGTACGAAGGTGCGCGGATCCTCGGCATTGATGCGGCATTCGATGGCATGACCGGAGAAGACGATCTCGTCCTGCGTGACCGAGAGGCCGGCGCCGGAAGCGACGCGGATCTGCTCATGCACGAGGTCGATGCCGGTGATGGCTTCGGTGATCGGATGCTCCACCTGCAGGCGGGTGTTCATTTCGATGAAATAGAACTCGCCGTTTTCGTAGAGGAATTCGATCGTGCCGGCGCCCCGGTACTTCATCTTCTTCATGGCTTCGGCGCAGATCGAACCGATCTTCATCCGCTGCTCGACATTGAGGGCCGGGGAATTCGCTTCTTCCCAGACCTTCTGGTGGCGGCGCTGCAGCGAGCAGTCGCGTTCACCGAGATGGATGGCGTTACCCGCACCGTCGCCGACGATCTGCACTTCGATATGGCGCGGCTTGCCGAGATACTTTTCCATGTAGACGGCGTCGTTGCCGAAGGCAGCGAGCGCTTCGGAACGGGCGGTCGAAACGGCCTCTTCCAGCTCTTCTTCGGTCTTGGCCACCTTCATGCCGCGGCCACCACCGCCGGCCGTCGCCTTGATCAGCACGGGGAAGCCGATTTCGCGGGCGATTTCCAGCGCGTTCTCCGGCTTCACTTCGCCGGCAGAACCCGGAACGACCGGGATGCCGAGTTCGACCGCGGTCTTCTTCGCCGTGATCTTGTCGCCCATCAGGCGGATATGCTCCGCCGTCGGTCCGATGAAGGTGATGCCATGGGCGTCGAGGATGTCGGCGAACTTGGCGTTTTCCGACAGGAAGCCATAGCCCGGGTGAACAGCGTCAGCACCGGTGATTTCGCAGGCCGCAACGATCTGGTGGATGTTGAGATAGCTGTCGCGCGACGGCGGCGGGCCGATGCACACGCTTTCGTCGGCAAGGCGCACATGCATGGCATTGGCGTCGGCGGTCGAATGAACCGCCACGGTCGCAATGCCGAGCTCCTTGCAGGCGCGAAGCACGCGCAGCGCGATTTCGCCTCGGTTGGCGATGAGGATCTTCGAGATACCGCTCATCGGATCACTCGATGATCACGAGAGGCTCGCCGTATTCGACCGGGCTTGCATCATCGATAACGATCTCGACGACCTTGCCGGACTTGGGCGAGGGGATCTGGTTCATGGTCTTCATGGCTTCGATGATCAGCAGCGTCTGGCCTTCCTTGACCATCTGGCCGACTTCAACGAAGGCGCGCGCGCCCGGAGCCGGCGAGAGATACACGGTGCCGACCATCGGTGCGGTGACAGCATTGGAGAGGTCGCGGGCGGCAGGGGCAGCGGGTGCAGCGACGGCGGCCGGAGCAGCAGCCTGTGCGACCGGCGCCTGGACGGCATAGCCCTGCATCTGCTGCGGCATCATCACGGGCGTGCCGTTGCGCGAGACGCGGATGCGCAGGTCGTCCTGCTCCACTTCGATCTCCGTGAGATCCGTGTCGTTGAGGATGTTTGCGAGATCGCGGATCAGCTTCTGATCGATGCCCGACTTCTTTTCAGCCATGGGTGGATGTCCTGTATTCTTGTTATTGCGTGATTGTTTTCAGCGCCTGAAGCGCCAGGATGTAGCTATGAGGTCCGAAACCGCAGATGACGCCCTTTACCGCGGGCGCTATCATCGATTTGTGGCGGAATTCCTCGCGTGCATGCACGTTGGAAATATGCACCTCGATCACCGGGATCGGCGAGATGGCACGGATCGCGTCATGCAGCGCGACCGAGGTGTGCGTATAGGCGCCAGCATTGAAGGCGACGCCGGCCGCCTTGTCGGCAGCCTCATGCAACCAGTCCACAAGGGTGCCCTCGTGATTGGACTGGCGGAAGTCGATGGTGAGGCCGAGTTCGGCACCAGCGGCGATGCACTCCGCCTCGATGTCGGCGAGCGTCTTGCCGCCATAGATCCCGGGTTCCCGCTTTCCCAGCATGTTGAGATTGGGGCCGTTCAGCACGAAAATGGTTTTGCTCATCTACGCTTCCGTCGACTTTCAACCGCCTCCTATAGACCGAGAGCCCCTGCAGGGAAAGCCCTTTGCCGTGATCACGCCAAACCGTCCCCGGAAAACCGGGGAAGGGTTAAGATCGGAGGGTAAGGTGTTGCAGGATCTGTCTCAGCAGGTGGCCTTGCCGCAGGTACGGATATTGGCGACCTTGGCCTCGATCGCCTCTTTTCCGACGGCACCCGGAACGGTCTCGTTGCCGATCACGTAAGACGGCGTGCCGGTGATGCCGAGGCTGGTTGCCAGCTTGTAGGCTTCCTGCACCTGGTCGGTGTTCGGGCTCTCTTCCATCTTGGCGCGGATCGCCTCTTCGGCTATGCCAAGCTCGCCGGCAATGGCAATCGCGCTCTCTTCCGAGGCGCGGCCATCCTGGGTCATCATGGCGCGGAAGAAGGCGCCGTAATTGTCAGGCGACAGCTTGCGCACGGCATCCGACACCTTGTGAGCCGCTTCACTGTCGGGTCCGAGGATCGGGAATTCCTTCAGGACATAGCGAACATTCTTGTCCTCTTCGATCACGGCTTCCATATCGGCATGGGCACGACGGCAATAACCGCAATTGTAGTCGAAGAACTCGACGACGGTGACGTCGCCCTTCGGATTGCCGATGGCCAGATCATAGGCCGAGTTGAAGATCGCATCCTGATTGGTCGAGAGAGCCTCGGCCGAGCGCTGCGAGCGGATCTCGTCCTGCTTTTTCTGCAGGGCGTCCTGTACCTCGAGCATGATCTCCGGGTTTTCGATCAGGTATTCGCGGATGAACTCGCCGAATTCCTTCTTCTGCGCCTCGTCAAGAGCGCTGGCCGGAAGCGGCATCAGGGCCGGGAGAAGCGCGACACCCGCGCTGGCGATCATCTTGAATTTCAGGGCCATGTCGTTCCTCGTCCTTGCTGCCGTCTGTCGTCTTCGACCACAGGCGTTTCATCCCGCAGGCCGGTTTTCGCCCAGCCTAAAGCCTGATGCTTTCCTGCGGAATGGCTTTTTTGCACCGCCTTGTCCAGCCTCTCCATTGTGATGCCACGCGCTTTGCGGCAAATGTCTGGCATGTGACCGAGGAGCCTTCCGTTGATTTCGATTTCCAAGCGCAGTGCTGTTGAACCCTTCCACGCCATGGACATCCTGGCGGAAGCCACCCGCCGGCGGCAGGAAGGGCGCCCGGTCATCTCCATGGCCGTCGGCCAGCCGGGCCATCCGGCACCCCAGGCAGCGCTTGAAGCCGCCCGCAAGGCACTGGAAGGCGGCCGCATCGGCTATACCGATGCGCTGGGCATGACTGGCCTTCGCCAGGCACTCGCCGAGGAATACCGCCGCCGCCACAATGTCTCCGTCGACTGGAACCGCATCGTCGTCACCACCGGCTCGTCTGCCGGCTTCAACCTCGCTTTCCTCTCGCTCTTTGACGTCGGCGATGCCGTGGCGATCGCAAGGCCGGGCTACCCCGCCTATCGCAGCATCCTTTCAGCGCTCGGGTTGAAGGTAATCGAAGTCGCCGTCGGCCCAGACACTGGTTTCACGCTCACGCCCGAAAGCCTGGAGAAGGCGCAAGCCGAGGCGGGTGTGCGGCTCAAGGGCGCGCTGCTCGCAAGCCCCGCCAACCCGACCGGCACCGTGACCACCAAAGCGCAGCTCAAGGCGGTCTATGACTACTGTCAGGGTGAGGGCATCACGCTGATCTCCGACGAGATTTATCACGGCCTGACCTATGGTTCGGACGAGGCGACGGCGCTGGAGATCGGCGACAATGCCGTCATCATCAACTCCTTCTCCAAATACTACTGCATGACCGGCTGGCGGATCGGCTGGATGGTCTTGCCGCAAGAGCTGGTGCGCCCGGTCGAATGCGTCGCCCAGAGCCTTTACATCTCGGCCCCGGAACTCTCGCAGATCGCAGCGCTCGCGGCCCTGAGCGCGACCGACGAGCTGGAACACTACAAGGCCGCCTGCCAGGCCAACCGCGACTTCCTGATGTCCCGCCTGCCGGCGCTTGGCCTGCCGCTGCTCTCACCGATGGACGGCGCCTTCTACGCCTATGTCGATGCGACGCGGTTCACGAACGATAGCATGGGCTTTGCCAGGCGCATCCTCGCCGAAACGGATGTGGCGGTCACACCCGGCCGCGACTTCGATCCGGTGGAAGGTCATCTGGCGATGCGGCTGTCTTATGCCGGCACCATGGCAGAGATGGTCGAGGCGACCGATCGGCTGGAAAATTGGCTTCCGAAAAGCGCTTAGGCATTGAGCGAAATGGATTCGCGATCAACGACTTCGCGCGAGTTCCTGAATCAGAGTGAGAGCCAGCTGATTCAGTCTCTGAAGTTTGTGGCCTGAGCAATGAGGGGAGCCGGACATGACAATCAAGCGGATCACTTCGCTCGCTGCGGCTCCTGACATTCTGACCGAGCGCACGCGCCTGCGGGCGCACCGCGTCGACGATTTCGAGCCGATGGTCGCCATGTGGCAGGACGAAGCCATCTACCGTCACATCATTGGCCGCCCCTCGACCGCCAGCGAAACCTGGTCGCGGCTTCTCCGCTATATCGGTCATTGGCATGCGCTCGGCTTCGGCTATTGGGTGATCGAGGACCGGGTGAATGGCCACTACATCGGGGAAGCAGGCTTCGCCGATTTCCGTCGCGACATGGATCCGCCGCTCGGGCCGGAACCTGAAGCCGGCTGGGCGCTGGTGTCATCCGTCCATGGCCGCGGGCTTGCGACCGAGGTCATGCTGGCCGCCCATGCCTGGATGGACGCACACAATCCCTATGACCACACGCTCTGTATTCTCGCGCCGGAACACGCTTCATCGATCCGCGTGGCGGAGAAATGCGGCTATGCCCACGCTTATGACACCACCTTCGCCGGTGGTCCGACATCGGTGATGAAACGCGCACGTTCCCGCGCCTGACCGGACAAATCCTGGAGACAAAAAAAGGGCCCCGTGAAGGGCCCTTTTTGCATTCAATCATGACTGCGCGGGTCTCAGAAGAAACCACCGCGCTTCTGCCACCAGCCGCCCTTCTTGGGCTTCGCATCGGTGCTGTCTTCCGTGGCCTTGACCGAAGTCACGACCGGTTCGGACGAAGCCACGTTGGATTCGCGGTTGGCGCGGGCCGGCTTTGCCTCTTCGGCAGCCGGGGCAGGCGCCGGAGCGGCGACCGGAGCCGGTGCTTCTTCGACGACGGTCTCGGCAACAGGTGCCACCGGCGCAGCGACGACAGCGGCAGGTGATACCTCGGCCACAGCTTCGGGCTCTGCGGTAGACTTTGCCTTGCGTGTGCGACGCGGCTTCGGCTTGTCAGCTGCCGGAGCCTCCACGACGACGTCGGCGACAACTGCCTCGACGGCTACGGCGTCGTCCGACTGGTCTTCGGCATCGTCGCCGTCACCATTGTCGTCGTTATCGTCGGAAGCTTCCAGCGAGCCTTCTTCGCCCGGGCGGTTGCGACGGCCACCGCGCTTGCCGCGACGGCGGCGCTTGCGCTTCTGGGCTTCGTCGCCATTGCCATCACCTTCGGCCTCGACAGCGCGGATTTCGCCATTGCTCTCGCCGGCATCGTCCTCGCCTTCGTCACCATCCTCATCATCGAGGTCGGCACCGTTTTCACCATTCTGGGCATCGGCATGGGTGCCATTGCCGTTCTGGCCATTCTTGCCGCGACGACGACGACGACGCTTGCGCTTGCGATTGCCTTCTTCGCTGTCGGCGCGAGCCGGCTGCGGTGCGCTCTCGGACTTGGCGGCGACGACGACGACTTCTTCCTCGTCTTCCTCCTCCGGCTCCGGAACGTAGTCCTCTTCTTCCTCGATCTCGGGGAGGAGCGACATCAGGCTTTCGATCTTCACCGGGTTCTCGACGGCTTCGCCGCGTTCGATGGTGAAGTGCTGCGAGCCGCCGTGCTGGGCCGGCATGCCGCCATCGATGACGATCGAAACGCCGAAGCGGCCTTCGTAATCGACGATCGTGTCGCGCTTCTGGTTGAGCAGGTAGAGCGCAGTCTCAGGCGTCGTGTGCACGATGATGTCGTGTGTCGTCGCCTTCAGCAGGAATTCCTCGATGCCGCGCAGGACATGCAGGGCAACGGACGACTGCGAGCGGATGAGGCCTGTGCCTGCGCAATGCGGGCAGACCTGCGTGGTCGATTCCAGAACCGAGGCGCGAATGCGCTGGCGCGACATTTCGAGCAGGCCGAAATGCGAGATACGGCCGACCTGGATGCGGGCGCGGTCGTTCTTCAGGCAATCCTTCAGCTTCTTCTCGACAGCGCGGTTGTTGCGCTTTTCTTCCATGTCGATGAAGTCGATGACGATCAGGCCGGCCAAGTCGCGCAGACGAAGCTGACGAGCCACTTCTTCCGCGGCTTCCAGGTTCGTCTGGAGGGCTGTGTCCTCGATCGAGTATTCGCGGGTCGAGCGACCGGAGTTGACGTCGATGGATACGAGCGCTTCCGTCTGGTTGATGATGATGTAACCACCGGACTTCAGCGTTACCTGCGGCTGCAGCATCTTGTCGAGCTGGGCTTCGATGCCCGAGCGCGCGAAGATCGGATGCAGGTCGCGATACGGCTGAACCACCTTGGCATGGCTCGGCATCAGCATCTTCATGAAGTCTTTCGCTTCACGATAGCCTTCTTCGCCCGAGACGATGATCTCGGAAATATCCTTGTTGTAGAGGTCGCGGATCGAGCGCTTGATCAACGATCCTTCTTCATAGACCAAGCACGGCGCGGTCGAAGCGAGCGTCAGCGTGCGGACGTTCTCCCACAGGCGCATCAGATATTCGAAGTCGCGCTTGATCTCGACCTTGGTGCGGTTTGCACCGGCGGTACGCAGGATGACGCCCATGCCCTGCGGCACTTCGAGGCCGCGAGCGATTTCCTTGAGACGCTTGCGGTCTGTCGGCTGGGTGATCTTGCGGGAAATGCCGCCGCCACGCGCCGTGTTCGGCATCAGCACCGAGTAACGGCCGGCGAGCGACAGATAGGTGGTGAGAGCTGCACCCTTGTTGCCGCGTTCTTCCTTGGCAACCTGCACCAGCAGGATCTGACGGCGCTTGATCACTTCCTGGATGCGATACTGCTTGCGCGGCTTGCGCGAGACGCGATCCGGAACCTCTTCCATGGCGTCTTCGGCGCCGACGGATTCGATTTCTTCTTTCTCCTCGATGTGACCGTCGTCGTCATCATCGTCGCCGTCATCATCGTCGCGACGGCCGCCACGGCGTCCACCGGCTTCCTCGGAGATTTCGTCCATGTCGACCATGGCAGCGATCGTGCCGCCTTCAGCGTCGTCGGAACCTTCGCCACCCTCTTCGGAAGCGGTCTCCTCAGCGGCTGCCTTCTTGGCGCGCGGCTTGCGAACGCGCTTCGGCTTGGCCTTGGCAGCGGGTTCTTCTGCGGCAGGTTCTTCTTCGACAGCGGCTGCAGCGGCGACATCTGCGTCGGCTTCGGCTGCAAGTTCGGCCGCCACATCGTCCACGATTGCCGAGGCAACGGAATTGGTGGTGTTGATGCCGATGTCAGGCTGATCCTGCAGGGCAGGGTCGCTGCTCAGGATCTCGTCGCCTTCGACGTCGTTTTCCTTGCGATGCTCTTCGGCTTCCGCACGAAGCAGCGCCTGACGGTCGGCAAGCGGGATCTGGTAGTAGTCGGGATGAATTTCGGCGAAGGCCAGGAAGCCGTGGCGGTTACCGCCGTAGTCAACGAAAGCGGCCTGCAGCGAGGGCTCGACCCTCGTTACTTTTGCCAGATAGATGTTGCCGCGTATCTGCTTCTTGTGTTGGGATTCGAAGTCGAATTCTTCAATACGGTTACCGCGAACGACGACAACGCGCGTCTCTTCTTCGTGAGACGCGTCGATTAGCATTTTGTCTGCCATTTAAGCTGTGCTCCTCGGCGCCCTCGGTCGGTGGTCCACCCGCGCGCTGAACTTTAAAGCGGCTGGAACCTAGCGGACTGTGCGCCGGATATAGATGTAGACGCACGGAGGACCGGGTTTGCAGCATACGGACGGACAACGGGACAATTTCTAATCCCGATCCGTTCCTGGTCATGTCAACCTGCTGCAAAGACATCAAAAACCGTACGTCAACGACAATGATATGGACCCCTCGGGGTCCGATGAATGCTCTGTAAGGAGCTTTTGGTGGAGAGCCACCGATGCTGTGCCGACCCTGCCGGCGTGTTGAACCAGTTTCAGGAAAAATGCGGATACGGCAGATGAATGTCCGGTTGAACAGGCGCCAATTCCATTGTCTGAGGTTGGCAGCCGTAGGCGGAAACTCTATCCCGTTTGCACTTTATCCCTCGTGTGCCTTGTATGTTTTCTACGTCACAATAGCAAGAGCAAACGGATTTATGCCATAATGGCAGTGAATTAGGGGAATTGCTTCACTCTGTGTGATTCCGAGGGAAAAAGCGGTTGTTAACCGCAATTTTGACAGCCATCGGGCAGGCACAACGAAGCATGCGGCGGACAATCTGGGAAAATGGCGCATTGTGCGACTTGTGATTCATGTCACAGTTTTGTTGCGACCATGACGGGGGCAGGATTTGAGAAGAGTTTTGGCGCGGTCGGCGGGACGAAAACTCGCGCTCTGGAGCCGAATCGTTCTGGCGACGAGCCTGTTTGTCGTGGCGCCCCTGTCGGTCGTGCCCGATCTCGCCCGGGCCGTGTCAGCGGTCGCGCCATCCGACCGGCTGGTCGCCTTTGGCGCGCGGATTGCCGGTGACGAAGCCCGCACGCGCATCGTTCTGGATTTCGACCGCCCCCCGACAATCGAGACCCGTTACATCGCCAATCCCGACCGCATCGTCGTCGATCTGCCGGCCACCGCTTTTGCCTTTGCAGAGGCCGACCTGAAGGCCACCGGCCTGTTCAGCGACATTCGCTACGGTTCGATGGATGCAGCCTCCGCAAGGCTCGTTCTGACGGCTTCCCGTCCCGCACGCCTCGTGACAGCAGACGTGAAGCCGAACGAGAATGGTGACGGCTACCGACTGGTGCTCGATGCCGAGTTGGTTCCGGAACAGGATTTCGCAGCGCTCGTGTCCGGCCAGGCCTGGACGGGTCAGTCGTCCGACGCGACCGTGACCGACGCGGTGCCCGTCGCTGCAGCCGCAGCTGACGAGTTCGTCATCGCCATCGATGCGGGCCATGGCGGCATCGATGCCGGCGCCACGGGGGCGTCGACCAAGGCGTCGGAAAAGGACATCACGCTCGCCTTTGCCAAGATCCTCAACGAAAAGCTCAAAGGCCTGCCCGGCATCCGCGCCGTGATGACACGCGACACTGACAAATTCCTGTCGCTGTCCGAACGGGTCCTGATTGCAAGGCAGAAGGGCGCGGATCTCCTGATCTCGCTGCATGCCGACACGCTGCGCCAGGCGGACATCCGTGGTGCCACCGTCTACACGATCTCCGACAAGGCGTCCGACCACATGGCCGCGCAGCTCGCCGAGCGTGAAAACTTCTCCGATACGATCGGTGGCGTCGAGCTTCCGACCGAAACGGAAGCCGAGGTCGGCGACATCCTGCTCGACCTGACCCGGCGCGAGACCCAGGCCTTCTCGATCGCCATGGCCCAGGCCGTGGTCGGCTCATTCGACGGCCAGATTTCGCTGATCAACAATCCCCACCGTCATGCCGGCTTCCGCGTGCTCCAGGCGCCCGATGTGCCCTCGGTGCTGCTCGAGCTCGGTTTCCTCTCCAACAAGGACGACGAGAAGCTGCTGCTCGATCCTGTCTGGCGGGAAAAGGTAGCAGGTTTGCTGGTCGATGCGATCAAGCGCTATCGGCAGCCTGATCTCGCCAATGGCGGTTAGGCCACACCCCGGAATGAACCTGTGAGCGAGCCGCGCTTCGGTGGCAGGCGGCCCTATTTTCCTCACATTGTGCCCGTTATTCAGGAAGATCGCATGGGTCGGGCATTGTCGAATCGTCCTGCCTGTGCAGGAAATCTGCATGACTTGCCAACCATGGCATGACGTGCAAAACGCCACAGGGTGTGCGAAGCTCGTCGCGGCGCGCGAAACCTGAAGCAGAGCCGGTAGCGGAAACATGATCAGACTGATTGGATATCTCTTCGGATTGGCGTCCGTGCTGGCGCTCGGCGTCGCGGCCGTCGTCGCCGTCTATCTGAACGGGGTGACCAAGGACCTGCCGAATTATGAGGTTCTGGCCAGCTACTCGCCGCCGGTCACGACGCGCATCCATGCCGGTAACGGCGCGCTGGTCGCGGAATACGCTCGCGAGCGCCGCCTCTTCCTGCCGATCCAGGCGATCCCGGACCGTGTGAAGGCTGCCTTCCTCTCGGCCGAAGACAAGAATTTCTACAACCATCCGGGCGTCGATATCTACGGCCTCGGTCGCGCCATCCTGGTCAACGTCCAGAACCTCGGTTCCGGCCGCCGTCCGGTCGGTGCTTCGACGATCACCCAGCAGGTGGCGAAGAACTTCCTTCTGTCGTCGGACCAGACCATGGACCGCAAGATCAAGGAAGCGATCCTCTCCTTCCGCATCGAGCAGGCCTATTCGAAGGACAAGATCCTCGAACTCTATCTCAACGAGATCTTCTTCGGCCTGAACGCCTACGGCATCGCCGGCGCAGCACTCACCTATTTCGACAAGTCGGTCACCGAACTGACGATCGCCGAGACCGCCTATCTCGCGGCCCTGCCGAAGGGACCGAACAACTACCATCCGTTCCGCCGCACCGAAGCAGCGCTCGAGCGCCGCAACTGGGTCATCGACCGCATGGTCGAGAACGGCTTCGTCGCCCGCGAAGAAGCCGAGGATGCCAAGAAGCAGCCGCTCGGCGTCAATCTGCGCCGCTCCGGCTCGTCGCTCTTCGCCTCCGACTATTTTGCTGAAGAAGTCCGTCGTCAGATCATAGAGAAGTATGGCGACAAGTCGCTCTACGAAGGCGGCCTCTCGGTCCGCACCTCGCTCGACCCGCAGATGCAGATCTCGGCCCGCAAGGCTTTGCAGTCGGCGCTCCTGACCTATGACCAGCGTCGTGGCTTCCGTGGCCCGATCAAGCAGATCCCGGTGGAAGGCGATTGGGGCGTTCCGCTCGCCGAAATTCCGGCACTTGCCGATGTACCGGAGTGGCAGGTGGCTGTCGTCCTGGACGTCGCCGCAGATGGCGTCGACATCGGCCTGCAGCCCGCCAAGGAAGCTGGCGGCAAGGTTGTTGCCGAACGCGCCCGCGGTCGCATTGCTCCCGATAACATGGAATGGGCCTATCGCTCGGCAACCGGTGACCGCAAATCTGCAAAGTCGCCGGAAGGCGTCCTCTCACCGGGTGACGTCGTCTATGTCGAAGCTCTGGAAGAAGGCGCGAGCGCCTATCGTCTGCGCCAGCTGCCGAAGGTACAGGGCGGTCTCGTCGCCATGGACCCGCATACCGGCCGCGTGCTCGCGCTCGCCGGTGGCTTCTCCTATTCCCAGTCCGAGTTCAACCGCGCCACCCAGGCCATGCGCCAGCCGGGCTCCTCGTTTAAGCCCTTCGTCTACGCGGCCGCGCTCGACACAGGCTACACCCCGGCGTCAGTTATTCTCGACGCACCTGTCGAGTTCGTCTCGGGCGGCCAGGTCTGGCGCCCGCAGAACTACGGTGGTGGCTCGGCCGGTCCCCAGACGCTGCGTCTTGGCATCGAGAAGTCGCGAAACCTGATGACTGTCCGTCTGGCCAACGACATGGGCATGAACCTGGTGGCCGAATATGCTGAGCGTTTCGGGATCTACGACAAGATGAACCCGGTGCTTGCCATGTCGCTCGGCTCCGGTGAAACCACCGTGCTGCGCATGGTCTCGGCTTATGCCGTGTTCGCCAACGGCGGCAAGCAGATCAAGCCGACGCTGATCGACCGTATCCAGGACCGTCACGGCAAGACCATCTTCCGCCACGAAGACCGGATCTGCGAGGCCTGCAACGCCGAGGCCTTCAATGGTCAGGAAGAGCCTCTCGTCGTCGACAACCGCGATCAGGTTCTCGATCCGATGACCGCCTACCAGATAACCTCGATGATGGAAGGTGTCGTCACGCGCGGAACGGCTGCCGGCAAGATCAAGCTCGACCGTCCGGTCGCTGGCAAGACGGGCACGTCGAATGACGAGAAGGACGCCTGGTTCGTCGGTTACACGCCGGATCTCGTGGCCGGGGTCTATATCGGCTTCGACACGCCGGCGCCGCTCGGTCGTGGCTCGACCGGTGGCTCGCTCGCAGCCCCCGTCTTCAACGACTTCATGCAGATGGCGACCGCCAACACGCCGCCGGGCAAGTTCTTCGTTCCGGAAGGCATGAGCTTCATCCCGGTCAATCGCACCACCGGCATGTTTGCTCTTGAGGGCGAGCAGGACACGATCATCGAAGCCTTCAAGCCCGGCACCGGCCCGGCCGATACGCTCTCGATCATCGGCATGGACGGCTATGCGCCGCCGGAAGAGATCCTGCGCGACTCGCCGCAGGCCAATCAGGCCGTGACCTCGGGTTCCGGCGGCCTGTTCTAACCCCCTCATTGCCATCAGTCGCTGCCCGGCTCTTTACATCAGAGCCGGGCGCAACTATGCGAGGGGCCAGATTTTCACCAGTTTCAGAGGTTGAGAACGCAACGCATGCGCAATGAAATCGAGAATGTCGTCGACGAAATCAAGCAGGCCATAAGCCTGCTGAGGAGGCATCTTTGACTGGGACCAGGCGATAAGACGACTGGACTGGTTGAACAACAAGGCAGAGGACCCGAACCTCTGGAATGATGCCCAGGAAGCCCAGAAGCTGATGCGCGAGCGCCAGCAGCTGGATGACAGCATTGCTGGCGTGAAGCGTCTCGAACAGGCGATGAACGACAACATCGAGCTGATCGAGATGGGCGAGGAAGAGGGCGACGAAAGCGTCGTCAAGGACGCCGAAGAACAGCTCAAGGCGCTGAAAACCGAAGCGGCCCGCCGCCAGGTCGAGGCCATGCTGTCTGGCGAAGCCGACAGCAACGACACCTATATCGAAGTCCACTCCGGCGCCGGTGGCACTGAGAGTCAGGACTGGGCGAACATGCTTCTGCGCATGTATACCCGCTGGGCTGAACGCTCGGGCTTCAAGGTGGAAGTGCTGGAAGTGCATGACGGCGAAGAAGCCGGCATCAAGTCTGCGACCATTCTGGTCAAGGGCCATAATGCCTATGGCTGGATGAAAACGGAATCCGGCGTTCACCGCCTGGTCCGCATCTCGCCCTACGATTCGAACGCCCGCCGCCACACGTCCTTCTCGTCGATCTGGGTCTATCCGGTTGTCGATGACTCGATCAACATCGAGATCAACGAAAGCGACTGCCGCATCGATACCTATCGTTCGTCGGGCGCCGGCGGTCAGCACGTCAACACGACCGACTCGGCCGTGCGTATCACCCATATCCCGACCGGCATCGCGGTTGCCTGCCAGCAGGAACGCTCGCAGCACAAGAACCGTGCCAAGGCCTGGGACATGCTGCGTGCCCGCCTCTACGAAGTCGAGCTGAAGAAGCGCGAAGAAGCCGCCAATGCCGAAGCCGCCTCCAAGACGGATATCGGCTGGGGTCACCAGATCCGCTCCTACGTCCTGCAGCCCTACCAGCTGGTCAAGGATCTGCGCACCGGCGTCGAAAGCACGGATCCGGATAGCGTCCTGAACGGCGAAATCAACGAGTTCATGGAAGCAGCGCTTGCGCACCGCATCAGCGGCAAGGCCTCGGAAGTCGCCGACATCGATTGATCGCGCCGGGTTTTGAGCGAAATGAACACTAAGGCCGTCCGGGTTTCCGGGCGGCCTTTTCCGTTTGATTTTCAAGCTGAATTTCCTCAGTCTGGCATCGACACACGGGACAGGAGCAGGGTCATGTTGGCTGTTGGGTTTTCGTCGGGCCTGATCTCAGATCCTTTGCGCTCAAACTGGGATGAAACAGATGCGCGCCCGATCTGGTGGAGTGCGTGGTATCCAGTGCCAATGCAATCCGCTCCCCTTGGTACCGGCATCGCGCCACCTACCGGAATTTTCGTGAGTGAACCGGTCTGCGACGTCACCCCAGAGATGGGGGCTAACCGGCTGCCGGTTGTGGTCTTTTCCCACGGGACAGGCGGAGCGGTCGGGAGCATGTCATGGCTGGCGCATCGCTTGGCGAGGGCAGGGTATCTTGCAATTGGGATAGATCACCATGGCAATACGGCCAGGGAGCCGTATCGCGCTGAGGGCTTTCTGTGCTGGTGGGAACGGTCGCGTGATCTGTCGGTTGCGCTGGATTTCCACCTATCAGCTGGACCTTTCAGTCGGATTGCGGACGACGATAGGGTCTATGCGGCCGGATTCTCCTTGGGCGGATACACGGTGGTCTCGAGTTTGGGAGCAATTACGGACTTAAGTCGTTTCCAGCACTGGGCGAGAGACATGCCGTTTGGCAAGGGCCCGCGCGAATTCCCTGACCTGGTGGATCATATTGCCGCGCTTCTCCAGCGGAGCCGGGCTTTCCGGCTGTCCTATGAGAGGCAATCTGCATCGTTCCGTGACGGCCGTATTCGCGCTGGTTTTCTCTGTGCTCCAGCGCCCACGGTTCGTGCATTTGAGGAGGAAAGCCTCCAGATGATTCAGCGGCCTGTTGCCATCACAGTCGGTGAAGCAGATAGAGAAGCACCGGCAAATGAATGTGCAGAATGGCTTGCCAAGAGGCTCCCCAATTCGGAATTGAAGCTGATAGGGAAGCAGGTCGGTCACTATGTCTTCCTTGATCAATGTACAGCGCTCGGTCAGTCTCTGGAGCCCGAGATATGTATCGATCCGCCAGGTGTCGATCGAAGGCATCTTCATGATGAGGTCGCCGCACACGCTGTCGGTTTTCTCAACAGCAAAGCGTGAGTTTATCGAAAGACGGGGGCGACCAGGTCTGGATTGGTTCCTGGGACCGGACGCCTCAGTTGCTCGCGCGCTCCACTTTGATGTCGCCGAGTTCATCGATCAGCACGGTCCACTCTTCGACACGATCGGTTTCCGGCGAAGTCTTGAGATAGACGGTGGCAAAGAATCCGGGTGTCGCGGCAACTCCGGTCATGCTTTCGGGACGAATGCCGGTGACGTAGGGCTTGAGTGCGGTGAATTCTTCGAGCTCCACGCTCTCGACAAGCCGCAAGCCGGTTTCGGCAGAGGCGACCATCTGCAGATGGATGCGCGCCGTCCGGTCCGGCTGGCGGATGGCGACGAGCTTGTAGTAGCCGCGCTCGCCGGCGGCGACCGCAGTTTCGACACCGGGCACGCCCTCAGGCCCCGATTCCCAATAGCCGCCGCTGATCACGAAGGTCGCCGTCAGCGGCAATTGGTCGATCTCGTCTGCGGCCGCCGGAGACGAGAGCATGAGCGAAAGCAGCAATGCGGCCGAGCTGAATACCTTCATCGGAACCTCAATCGGAAAACTGTTCGGCGATGATCCGGTCGGACCAGGATCGATCTGGGTCGGAGAGGATGCGTGCCGTGGTTTCCTCTGACTGCGAAATCTCCACCCTCAGAACCGATTTGACCTCCGTATGATCCGCCACCGCGTTCACCGGACGCTTTTCCGGCTCCAGCACCTCGAGCACCACCGTCACCTTGTTCGGCAGCAGCGCACCACGCCAACGGCGCGGACGAAAGGCGCTGACGGGCGTGAGCGCGAGAAGCGGCGCTTCCAGCGGCAGGATCGGCCCATGGGCGGAGAGATTGTACGCGGTCGATCCGACAGGCGTTGCCACCATCAGGCCATCGCAGATCAGCTCTTCGAGCCGCACCTTGCCATCGATCACCACCCGCAGCTTGGCGGCCTGATAGGACTGCCGCAGAAGCGAGACCTCGTTGATCGCGAGTGCAAACGAGGTTGAGCCATCAGCATTGCTGGTCGTCATCTTCAGCGGGTGGAATTCGTTTTCCACAGCCACCTCGATCCGCTCCGGCAGGTGTTCGGTGGAATAATCGTTCATCAGAAAGCCGACCGAGCCCCGGTTCATCCCGTAGATCAGTTTGCCGCTGTTCATCGTGTCATGCAGCGTCTGCAGCATGAAGCCGTCGCCACCCAGCGCCACGATCACATCGGCCTCGGCCGGCTCGGTATGGCCGTAGAGGCGAATCAGTTCCTGGCACGAAGCCTGGGCTTCGTCCGTGTTGGAAGCGATGAAGGCGAGCGACCGGAACGTGCGAGACATGGCGAGCCCTGATGAAATGTCGCCAAGTGGTACATGACATCTACCTGTAACCACAAGCCGTTTCGCCCCCAAAACGGTTCGGCTCCCGGTGGCGTGATCAGCCTGGGAGAGCCGTGGATATTCACCATTTGCGCTAACCTTGCGCTGATTTTTTGCTTTACCGCAAATCGATTTCCGCCTAAACAGCGGCCACTGCCCTTGTAGCTCAGTTGGTAGAGCACCTGATTTGTAATCAGGGGGTCGCGGGTTCGAACCCTGCCGGGGGCACCACTTCTCATCAGAATTGATCGCATTTGCCATTGTCCTTGCGGGCAATTCTTTGGCATGGTCGGCCAACAGCCGAGGGAGACCCGATGCGCGTACCGATTTTGGCCGGCCTAGCTCTGGCAGCGACTGCCGTTTTGATCCTCCCGTCGGAAAGTCGGGCGGCAAACATCAAATACAGCTGTGAGGACGGCACCTCCCTGACCGTGACCTTCAGCGAAAAGGCGGCAGACGTCACGCTTCCCGATGGCATGAAACTCTCGCTTCCGCAGCAGACCGCCGCCAGTGGTTTCTGGTATTCGGACGGTCGCTATGAATTGCGCGGCAAGGGCGAGGAACTGCAGTTCGCCGTCGGCCGTATGGCGCCCGTCACCTGTCGCGATGCCGGAGAGGCCACCGGACAGTTCGACCGTGCGACACGCGCTGAGGTCGAGCTGGCCGAAAAGGACACCGGCTTCGACATGAAGGGCAAGCTCACCTGTCTGCGCTACCCGAATTTCGCCCTGAAGCAACTCGACCTCGGCGAAAAGGGAGCGGCCGGTCTCTACATCGCCTCCTCGGAAGGTCCATGCCAGCTCAACCCCACGCTCGATCGCAAGATCGAGGATGATACGGCTGGCTATATCTGGGGCGCGGTCGGCCCTTACGCCTTCTTCCGCGGCGCCGATGGCTGGAATGGCGGCTTGCCGTTCGTGATCTATGACGCCCGCACCGGGACGCGCCTGATGGATGATGTGGTGGCGGGCGAGTTTGCCGGCCTGACGCTGCTCGGCGAAGATCTCACCCTGCGCTACAGGCGCACCTTCGCCGCCTCCTGCTCGCTCATCGCCTCCGCGGACACCTGCGCGGCAACCATCCGCAAGGAGCTTGGCCTTAAGCCCGAGCGCCCCATGCCGGATTGCCGCGCCGCCTACCAGCCGGCCATCGACGCGGATCCGAACGCAGCGAAGGACATCGAGGCCTGGCCGAGCGTCATCGACTATCCCGTCGAGCGCAAGCTTTCGACCACCGGCACGTCGCTGGTCGCCGTCGACGGCGAACTCACCTGCCGCCCGTCCATGTGACAGGGCGACAGGAAGGCTCGAGAATCAATCTTCCGCATCGAGGCGCGCGGCCTCCTGGATGTCGCGCAACAGGTCGGGCAGGGCGCTCTGCACGCGGTTCCAGCTCGGCATGAAGGGTGTGGCGTTCGGCTTGTCGAGATAGACCTGCCCCGCCTCGATCAGATTGGCGGCGAAGAGCTCGACCGCCTGTTCTTCCCGATGGCGATCGGTGGTCAGCCCGTTCATCCGCGCGTCGTGGTAATAGGTCTCCACCAGATCCAGTGCCGTCCTGTAATAGGTCGCCTTCAGCGTGCGGAAGGAATCCTGGCTGAACACCACGCCATCGGTCGCAAGCTTGCGATACAGCGCCTTGGTGATATCGACGGACATCCGCGACAGGCCCTTGGCCGCATCTTCCGGCGACAGTGGCTGATGCTTGTGGTCATAGGCGTCGGCAATATCCACCTGGCAGATCGAGTGGTTGGAATAATTGCGCCACAGCTCCGACAACACGCCGATCTCCAGCCCCCAGTCCGATGGGATGCGGATGTCGGATAGGATCTGCGTCTGCATGGCGAATTCGCCGGCGAGCGGATAGCGGAAGGCCTTGAGGTAATCGATATAGGGATGGTGACCGACAACCTTTTCAAGGCTGAGCAGCAGCGGCGTCACCAGCAGTCGGGTCACCCGGCCATTCAGCGAGCGATCGGCAATGCGCGGGTAATAGCCCTTGGAAAAGACGTAGGGAAAACGCGGATTGGCGACGGGATAGACGAGCCGTGCCAGCATGTCGCGCGAATAGGTGGTGATGTCACAGTCATGCAGGGCAACGACACCCGCCTGGCGGGAAGCCAGCACATAGCCCATGCAGAACCAGACATTGCGCCCCTTGCCCGGCTGGTCTGGCGACAGATCCTCCGCCTTCAGCTTCTCGTCCACGGCGCGAAGCCGCGGCCCGTCATGCCAGAGGATGGTATGCTTCTGCGGCAGGCGTGAGAAATACTGTTTGGCGCGCCGAAACTGGCCCTCATCCGCCTGATCGAGGCCGATGACGATTTCCGCGATGTAAGGCGCCTGGGAAAGTTCGGAAACGATGTTTTCGAGGGCCGGGGCCTCGAGCTCGGAATAGAGCGACGGGAGAATCAGCGTGATCGGGCGCGATGCCGAAAAGACCGAGAGCTCCTTCTCCATCCGTTCCAGCGACCGCTCCCTGAGATTGTGCAGGGTGGCAACCACGCCATTCTGGTGAAAATCCGCCATGTTCTAGTCCTTTCGTGATGACGCCGGTTGCGGCCGGCTCAGAGAAACCCCGTGGCAACGAGTTGATGGATCATGATGTTCCAGCCGTGAGGGCCGGATTGTTCCGAGCGCAGGATCGCCCCCTGTCTTTCCCGTTCCGTGACGGGCAAGGCCTTGTGTGCGGGATTGGCGATGATGATGCCGCAATCAGCGGCTTCCAGCATGGCGAGATCATTCGGCGCATCGCCGAGCGCGACGGTGCGGACAGGTTCTGCCACTCGGCGCTGGTAGTGCGCGACCACCTCCGCCATGCGCTCGGCCTTCGAGGTTTTGGGCATCAGGGTGAAGAAGCGTCCGCCTTGGACGGCGGTAAAACCTTGCACATCGAGCAGTCCGAGAAAGGCCTCTCTCTGCGCCTCGGTGCCGGTAAAGCGCCCAGGCTCGGAAAAGTGCCGTTGGCGCGCAAGTTCAGCATCGGGGAGCGGCAGTCCAGTCTCCTGGGAAACACGCGCAACGTCCCAGTCGCCAAAGCCTTCGAAGCAGGCGCCAAGCTCCTTAGGTAATTCCCTAAGAAAAGAACGCAGGTGTCTGTAAGGGCTCGACGAATGCCGATCGGGAGGCGCAGCGTCACTGCCAAGGCCGACAACGCCCGCGCCGTTTTCCACGATCATCGGATAGGAGATCCCGATTGCTTCCGCGATCGGACGCATCTCGGCTTCTGTCTTGCTGCTCGCCAGGATCACGGGAATGCCCCGTGCTTCCAAAAGGTCGAGCGCCGGCCGCGCCGCCTCGAAGGAATAACTGTCATGGTCGAGCAGCGTTCCGTCGAGGTCGGTGAAGACGAGCCTCATCAGCCCTTGGTCGCCAGATGCTGGCGTGATGCATAGAGCGCGATGGCAGCCGCGTTCGAGACGTTCAGCGACTTGATCGCGCCGGGCATGTCGAGGCGGGCGAGGGCAGACACGGTTTCCCGCGTCTTCTGACGTAGCCCCTTGCCCTCGGATCCCAGCACCAGCGCGATGCGGTCGCCGGTGAGCGTGCCTTCCATCGGTGCCGGACCTTCCGAATCGAGGCCGACCGAGAAGAAGCCGAGCTTGTGCAGCTCATTGAGCGCATCCGCTAGATTGGTCACCTGGATATAGGGGATCAGTTCCAGCGCGCCCGAGGCAGATTTCGCCAGCACCCCCGATTCCGTCGGGCTGTGCCGTTGCGTGGTAATGACGGCGCCTGCATCGAAGGCGACAGCCGAGCGCATGATCGCGCCGACATTGTGCGGGTCTGTCACCTGGTCGAGCACGAGGATCAGCGGGCTGTCCTTCAGTGCCTCGAGCCGGCGCGGGGGCAGGGGGCGCGTCTCGAGCATGACGCCCTGATGGATCGCTTCCGGTCCAAGGATCTTGTCGAGATCCTGTGGTGTCACCGTCTCGAAGGGAATGCCGAGGTTTTCCACAGATGGAATCTCAAGCCGCACCAATGCATTTTGTGTCGCCGAAAGCTTGATCAGCTTGCGTTCGGGATTGTCGAGAGCGGCGCGCACGGTGTGCAGGCCGTAGAGCAAAACCTGCTCCGGCGCGAGCTTCGGCGGCGTCCAGTCTGCATTGCTCTTGCGTGGCTTCTGCGGCCCGGGCGTGGGGATTTCGCCCCGCTCACGCTTGGCATCGCGCACCTGTCGGCGCAGCGTCGCATAATGGGTGTCACGGGCGGTTTTGTCGATTTTCGGATCTTTGGCCATGCGCTCTTATAACCATGGGTAAGGGGCGGGCATAGACCTGTGCGGAAAATCCCGTGTGTGTCGGGCCTATGAAACTTTTCGGAATTTTTCGTCAAACTTCGTGTTGACATGAGCCGGTTGGGCCGTCATATACCCGCCGCAGATCAGGGGGCGACGCACTCTGGTCTGGACTACAAAGCTTGGTCGCCAGATCCGGACGAAAGAATGGAGAGATGCCCGAGTGGTTAAAGGGGACGGACTGTAAATCCGTTGGCTCAGCCTACGTTGGTTCAAATCCAACTCTCTCCACCATTCGTCCTCGGATCTGAATATGCGGGTATAGCTCAATGGTAGAGCAGCAGCCTTCCAAGCTGAATACACGGGTTCGATTCCCGTTACCCGCTCCAGACACCTTCCAGCCCTAAGATCTGAATTTCAAACGATTTTCCGCCTCTGCATCGCCTTGCGTGAAGTGCTTTGCGCAGTGGCAGGATTCGGCTGTGGAAACCCTGCATTTCGGCCTCCGGAAGGCTTGTCATTTAACGCTTGCGCATTGCGCATGAAAGCCTTAAACGGCGGGACCAAACCGGTTCGCCGGGGCAACCCCGTTTCGTTCACAGGAAGCATTCAAATGGCAAAGAGTAAGTTTGAGCGCAACAAGCCGCACGTCAACATCGGCACGATCGGCCACGTCGACCACGGCAAGACGTCTCTGACGGCAGCGATCACCAAGTACTTCGGTGAGTTCAAGGCCTACGACCAGATCGACGCAGCTCCGGAAGAAAAGGCACGCGGCATCACCATCTCGACGGCGCACGTCGAGTATGAGACGGCCAACCGTCACTACGCCCACGTCGACTGCCCCGGCCACGCCGACTACGTCAAGAACATGATCACCGGTGCTGCCCAGATGGACGGCGCGATCCTGGTTTGCTCGGCTGCTGACGGCCCGATGCCGCAGACCCGCGAGCACATCCTGCTCGCCCGTCAGGTTGGCGTTCCCGCGATCGTTGTCTTCCTCAACAAGGTTGACCAGGTCGACGACGCAGAACTTCTGGAACTCGTCGAACTCGAAGTTCGCGAACTCCTGTCGTCCTACGACTTCCCCGGCGACGACATCCCGTTCGTCAAGGGTTCGGCTCTGGCCGCTCTGAACGACAGCAACAAGGAAATCGGCGAAGACGCAGTTCGCGCGCTGATGGCTGCTGTTGACGCCTACATCCCGACGCCTGAGCGTCCGGTTGACCAGCCCTTCCTGATGCCGATCGAAGACGTGTTCTCGATCTCTGGCCGTGGTACGGTTGTGACGGGTCGCGTTGAGCGTGGTATCGTCAAGGTTGGCGAAGAAGTCGAATTCGTCGGCATCCGCGACACCAAGAAGAC
>JBHYDI010000003.1:0-476641 GCA_051861045.1 Allorhizobium sp. | reverse complement strand
CACCCAACCCTGAAGTCGGGCAATAAATCAGCAATCCAGCCAATTTCGAGATCTTGTCTGAACCAGTCCGGCGGGCCCTGCGGCGCCGCCCTCTCGTTCGGTGAAGCGGCTTATACGGCCACTCCCACAAACCGTCAACAGCCTTTTGTCAAAAAACTGTCGTTTTTTTCAAGTGATTGATTTTAATGCTGAAATTGTAGGGCTGACTTTCAAGTGTCAGCTCTCTCGCTCAGAAGTGCCATCACCCACCGGCTTCAGATCTCTCACTCCTATATGGGGACAGGCATATCAGGATAAAAGGCCCGCTTTTCGCTTTACCCTTTGGTGATCAGCAGCAGCACCACGAACATCCCGGGCACAGCTGCGAGCGCCGGAATAATGATCGCGGGATAGCCAAAGGCGAGAATGGCAAGCAGCCAGACCATCAGCAGGTTCGCCACGAAGAGCACCTTGGCAGTGGTCGGCCCCTGGACCGCCTCCTTCAGCATCCAGCCAAACAGCGGCACTCTGTAAATCAATGCACCCATCGCTCTCTCTTTCTCTCTCTCGTCGTATCGGCGCTCAGGTAAGCTTCGGCCATCGGATCCGGCAATGTGGCAAATTGCCAATTGCCAATCCCCTGCAGCAATTGCTGCTGATGCTGTCGCAAACCGCTGGACATCAATCAGATGAGAGGCCTAAGTTTCTTCTGTGATGGTTTCGCCCGGACAAGACCCGACGGGCGAACGAAGAGGGAATACGGTGAGGACTACCCATCAGGGGCCGAAACCGTGGCTGCCCCCGCAACTGTAAACGGTGAGCGACGTCCGACATGCCATTGGCCTTGTGCTGATAAGGCGGACTGAAGCCCTGACCCGTGAGCCAGGAGACCTGCCATCACTTGGCGCCGCGAACGCGGCATTACTCTTCCCGCGCGGTGGGCGCGGACGAAAGGACATTGTTATGCATATTGAACCCGGCGTCGTCGACGGCGCCAAACTCGCACTCAGCTATGCCACCGCAGCCCTTTCCTTTGGCCTTATGGCCAAGATGGCGAAGGACGACCTGCAGGCCAAGACATCACCATCAGGCCTTGCCGGCAGGACACTCCTGACAACGGTTCTCGTCTTCTCTTTCTTTGAGGTTCTGCCACACCATCCGGTCGGCGTATCCGAGGTGCACTTGATCCTTGGCTCGACACTCTTCCTGATCTTCGGCGCCGGCGCTGCCTCAATCGGTCTTGCACTTGGTCTCCTGCTGCAGGGGCTGTTCTTCGCACCCTTCGATCTGCCGCAATACGGCATGAACGTGACGACGCTGATCGTGCCCTTGTTTGCCATCAGCCATATCGCTCGCCGGATCATCCCGGAGAAGAAGGCTTACGTTGACGTTGGCTACCGCGATGCGCTCGCTCTTTCGACCACCTATCAGGGCGGCATCGTCGCCTGGGTCGCGTTCTGGGCGCTCTATGGTCATGGCTTCACGACGGAAAGCCTGACCAGCATCGCCACTTTCGGTGCCGCCTATATGACGGTGATCCTCGTCGAACCGCTCGTCGACCTCGGCGTGCTTGCCGCCGCCAAGACACTGCGCAAGGCAACTGACAACGGGTTCTTCAACGGCCGCCTGCACCACGCAGCGACCTGATATAAGATGACTTTGAGAGAGCGCATGGCCCATGCCATGCGCTTTTTCTTTGAAACAGCCCCCGCTTTCGGGTACCGCGAGGCAGAAACCGCACCTTAAATGCGTGCTCCGATCGCGAAGACCTCGAGGATAACAATGCGCGTCCTGTCCGAAGCCCATTACCCGGAACTGCCGAACTACTATCGTGGCAAGGTGCGTGAGAACTACGACCTGCCGGACGGAAGCCGCATCATCATCTCGACCGATCGCCTGAGCGCCTTCGACCGTATCCTTACCTGCATACCTTATAAGGGCCAGGTCCTGACGCAGACCGCGCGCTACTGGTTCGACAAGACCAGCGACATCTGCCCGAACCATGTGATCGCCTATCCGGACCCGAATGTCGTTGTCGGCAAGCGCCTCGATATCCTCCCCGTCGAGATTGTTGTCCGCGGTTATCTCGCCGGCACGACGGGCACCTCGATCCTCACTCTCTATAAGAAGGGCGAGCGACAGATGTACGGGATCACCCTTCCGGACGGCATGCGGGACAACGAGAAGCTTCCGACCCCAATCATCACGCCGACGAGCAAGGAGTTCGACGGTGGCCATGACGAGCCGC
Source organism: Allorhizobium sp. (assembly GCA_051861045.1). Taxonomy (GTDB): domain Bacteria; phylum Pseudomonadota; class Alphaproteobacteria; order Rhizobiales; family Rhizobiaceae; genus Allorhizobium. The sequence continues at coordinate 474,414 of JBHYDI010000003.1, read as the reverse complement.
TCACACCAGCCGAAATCGTGGAGAAGAAGCTCCTGACCGCCGAGCAGTGGGAGACCCTGTCGCGCTACGCTCTTGCGCTCTTTGCCCGCGGGCAGCAGCTCGCCGCGGAACGCGGCCTGATCCTCGTCGACACCAAGTATGAGTTCGGCACGGATGAAAACGGCACGATCATCCTGGCAGACGAAATTCACACACCCGACAGCAGCCGCTACTGGATCGCCGAGAGCTATCCGTCGAGCTTCGAAAAGGGCGAGCGCCCGCAGAGCTTTGACAAGGATTTCGTCCGGGCCTGGGTCGCCGAACGCTGCGACCCCTATGTCGACCAAATCCCGGAAATCCCACAGTCGCTGGTCGATGAGACCTCCAGGGTCTATATAAATGCTTATGAAGCAATTACTGGAGAGACCTTCGTGCCTGATGACCGTGGCGAAAGCCCATCGGCTCGGGTCCACGATAATCTGGTACGCTATATGGGCTAGGAGGAGGCCGAAACGTCATGGATCACGGTTATCGCGCCCCACCAGGCAGCTGTGCAGGGCCTGAGAAAGCCAAGGTAGTGCGCCGCCCGCGCAAATCTGCCGAGGAAACCCGTGAAGAGATCCTGAACACGGCCGAAAGCCTATTCCGCACTCATGGATACGCCAGAGTAGCGATCGCCGACATTGCAGCGGCCCTCTCCATGTCACCAGCGAACGTCTTCAAGCATTTCCGCACGAAGACCAGTCTGGTCGATGCGATCGCAACCCGCGCCATTGAGGAAACGGTTACGTCCATGCGGAAGTTGCCACAGGAACGTCCGGCTCCGGAACGCTTGTGTGCGCTGGCCCACCATCTGATGCAGGAGCACGTCTCAGGTCGACTGGATGCGCCTTTTGTCTTCGAGATGATCCTCGTGACCATCACCGAAGAACTCGATTGTGGTGATCGTTTCCGCAAGATGGTCGTCGAAATGATTACGGACATCATCGAGGCTGGCATCCGCGAGGGCTGCTATCACGTGACCGACGTTCCCCGTTTCGCGAACGCAGCCTTCGACGCGTTGGCCTGCGTGATCCATCCTGTCATGACAGGAATGGAAAAGGCTGACATTATGGCAACACGATGCAAGGATGTTGTCGCATTGATCGACGCAGCCATGCGCTTGCCACTTGTTAAGTGACGATACCTGGATTACGTCACTTTCTATCGAGACCTGCCATCGTGTCAGACGGTCGGGCCGTGTTCTGCGTTGACGAAAAGCAATCTCCCAGCGCAAGCGTCCCTCGCCTTCAACGACCGCCATATTTTGGGATTTTCCATGCGCCGAAGCCTTAAGTTCGTCTCTGTTCTCTTTACCTGCACCGCCGTACTCGCGAGTTGCAGCGATCAGGAAACGGCCCAGAACGCCGGCGGCGGAGCCCCCGGCGGCGAGCGGCCACCCGCAGCCGTCAGCGTGGTGCTGATGAAGAAGGCACCGCAGACGCTGACCACGACACTCCCGGGACGCGCCGCCGCCTTTCAGATGGCAGAGATCCGTCCGCGCGTCAGCGGCGTGATCAAGGAAATTGCCTTCAAGGAAGGTAACGAGGTCAAGGAAGGCGATCTGCTCTACAAGATCGAGGACGACACCTACCGTGCAGCCCAGGCACAGGCCCAGGCGAGCCTGCAAAAGGCAGAGGCCGGTGTGCCGACCGCGCAGTCCAACCTGGCACGCCAGGAACGTCTCGTCGGCAGCGGCGCCACTCAGGTTGAGCTGGAAAATGCCCGCGTGACGCTTCTTCAGGCAGAGGCTGATGTCGCCCAGGCGAGAGCCGCCCTGCGCTCCTCCGAAATCGAACTTGCCCTGACGGAGATCCGTGCGCCCTTCGAAGGCGTGACGACGGCATCGCGTTACTCGATCGGCAACGTCGTGACGGCAAACCAGACCGATACGCTGATGACGCTGCGCCGGCTGGATCCGATCTATATCGACCTGACGGAATCGAGCGTCAATCTCCTGCGTCTGCGTGAAGCAATCACCGCCGGTCGCATCAACCGCACTGAAAACAGCGCGACCGACATCCGGTTGACCATTGAAGATGGCCATGAATATCCGGTTGTTGGCAAGCTCGACATGTCGGAAATGGCCGTGAGCCAGACGACCGGTACCTTTTCGATCCGTGCAGTCTTCGACAACCCGGATGGTCTCATCCTGCCAGGCATGTATGTCCGGGCAACCGTGAGCGTTGGCACCGAAGAGGGCTTTCTGATCCCCCAGCGTGCCGCGACCCGCAGCGCCAACGGAGAGCTTTCGGCAAAGTTCGTCACCGCTGACAACAAGGTCGAGACACGCATCTTCGACAACGCCCAGGTTTCGGGCAGCAACTGGCTGGTCGCCTCCGGCATCTCCGACGGTGACAAGCTGATTGTCGACGGGTTCCAGTGGATTGGCGATGGGGCGCCTGTCCAGCCAGTCGAAGCGAAGATCAACGCGGACGGTATCGTCGAAGAGACCGCGGCTCCGGCTGCCGCCCCTGCTGCACAACCGTAATTGTGCGACAGGCAAGGCAACCGAGGCGTAAAGGATAACCCATGGCCCAGTATTTCATCCGTCGCCCGATCTTCGCTTGGGTGATCGCGATCATCATCATGCTCGGGGGCGCTTTGGCGATCTCGACGCTCTCGATCGCTCAATACCCGGAAATCGCGCCGACGACGGTGCAGATCTCGGCAAGCTATAACGGCGCCAGCGCCGAAACGGTCGAGAAGTCCGTGACCTCGATCATCGAGGACGGCATGACCGGTCTCGACGATCTCACCTATATGACCTCGTCGTCGAGCACCGGCTCCGCAAGCGTAACCCTGACCTTCGGCAACTCCATCGATCCGGAAATCGCCCAGGTTCAGGTCCAGAACAAGCTGCAACTCGTCCAGTCGCAGCTGCCCGACATCGTCCAGACGGCCGGCATCTCGGTCACCCGCTCCACCTCCAGCATCCTGCTCGTCGGCGCACTGGTTTCGACGGACGGTGCACGCAGCAACGTCGAACTCGGCGACATCTTCTCCTCGCAGATCGAGGACCAGATCAAGCGTCTGGAAGGCGTCGGCAGCATCGAAGTCTTCGGCACAGGTTATGCCATGCGCGTCTGGCTTGACCCGTTTCAGCTGAACAAGTTTCAGCTCACCCCCACGGACGTCACCACAGCGATCCAGGCCCAGAACACGCAGGTTTCCGTCGGCGCCCTCGGCAGCCAGCCGGCGCCTGCAGGCCAGCAGCTGACCGTGACGGTGACGGCACAGAGCCAGTTGCAATCCGTTTCGGACTTCGAATCCATCATTCTGAAGACGGAAACCGACGGCGCGACGGTGCGCCTGAGCGACGTCGCCCGTATTGAGATCGGCCAGGAGAGCTACGGCACGAAGACCCGCTCCAACCGGAACCCGGCAACCGGCTTCGCCGTCAACCTTGCGACCGGCGCCAATGCACTTGATACGGCCGCCCGCGTTAAGTCGCAGCTGGAGACGATCGCGCCTTCGCTGCCGGAAAACGTCGTCATCACCTATCCCTATGACACGACGCCCTTTGTCCAGCTGTCGATCGAGAAGGTCGTTCATACGCTGATCGAAGCCATCGTTCTGGTCTTCGTGGTCCTGCTCGTCTTCCTCCAGAACCTGCGCGCAACGATCATCCCGATGATCGCAGTGCCCGTGGTGCTTCTCGGAACATTCGGCATCCTTGCGCTGACGGGATATTCGATCAACACGCTCACCATGTTTGCCATGGTGCTTGCGATCGGCCTTCTCGTCGACGACGCCATCGTCGTCGTCGAAAACGTCGAGCGCATCATGTCGGAGGAAGGCCTCTCGCCGCTTGAGGCGACACAGAAGTCGATGGGCGAAATCACCGGCGCGATCGTGGGCATCGCCCTCGTTCTGACCGCCGTGTTCATCCCGATGGCCTTCTTCGGCGGTTCCACCGGCATCATCTATCGCCAGTTCTCCGTGACGATCGTCTCAGCCATGCTGCTCTCGGCCCTCGTGGCCATCGTGCTGACACCGGCCTTGTGCGCAACGATGCTGAAGCCGATCGACCATCACAAGGAAAAGCGTGGTCTCGGAGGCTGGTTCAACCGCAATTTCGACCGCGCGACCGGTGGCTATGTGTCCTCTATCGGTTATCTGCTGAAGCGCCCATTGCGGGTCATGCTGATGTTCGCGATCGTGATTGGCGGCATGAGCTGGCTTTTCCTGCGCCTTCCCTCTTCCTTCCTCCCGGAAGAAGATCAGGGCGTGCTGATGACCATCGTGCAGTTGCCGAACGGCGCCACGGTCACGCGCACGGAAGAGATCATCAAGAAGATCGAGGACTTCTATCTCGAGAAGGAGAAGGACGCGATCCAGGACGTCTTCTCTGTCTCCGGCTTCTCCTTCACCGGTTCGGGCCAGAACTACGCCCTCGTCTTCGCCAAGCTGAAGGATTTCGAACTGCGCGAGGAGCCTCAGCTTGCGGCCTCGGCAGTCGTCCAGCGCGCCATGGGCTACTTCTTCACCCTGCGTGACGCGATGGTCTTCCCGCTACAGCCGCCCGCAATCCCGGGTCTCGGCACATCGAGTGGTTTCTCGATGTATCTCGTCGACAGTGGAAAGAACGGCACTGAAGCACTGACGGCCGCTGCCCAGCAATTGATGCAGGCCGGCAGTGCCAACGCCAATGTCAGCTCACTGCGCACCAACAACCCACCGGCCGAAACACAGCTCAAGCTGCTGCTCGACCAGGAAAAGATGGGCGCAATGGGTCTCGACGTGGCGACCGTGAACAGCATGCTGTCGATCATCTTCGCCGGCCGCGACGTCAACGACTTTACGCTGAACGGCGAATTGAAGCCGGTCTACGTACAAGGTGATGCGCCCTACCGGATGCAGGATACCGCGATCAACGATTGGCACGCCCGCAATTCAACGGGCGAGATGGTTCCCTTCTCCTCCTTCGCCAAGACGGAATGGATCAGTGGCGCACCGACGCTCAGCCGATATAACGGCGTGGGTGCGATCTCGATGGAAGGTGCAGCAGGCGCAGGCATAAGCTCAGGCACCGCCATGGATACGATGGAGCAGCTGACCGCGAACATGAGCGGCGGCTATACGGTCGCGTGGCAGGGCATTTCCTATCAGGAGAGACTGTCCGGGTCCCAGGCACCGCTGCTTTACGCGCTGTCGGTTCTCATCGTCTTCCTCTGCCTCGCCGCACTCTACGAAAGCTGGTCGATTCCCTTCTCGGTCATCATGGCGGTTCCCGTCGGCGTGCTCGGCGCTGTGGCTGCGGCATACTTCTTCGGCCAGTCGAACGACGTCTATTTCAAGGTCGGTCTTCTGACCACGATCGGCCTGGCTGCGAAGAATGCGATTCTCATCGTGGAGTTCGCCAAAGACCGTCAGGCTGCCGGATTGAGTGTCATTGATGCAACACTCGAAGCAGCAAAGCTCCGACTGCGTCCGATTATCATGACGTCTCTCGCCTTTATACTGGGCGTTGTGCCACTGGCAATTGCTACTGGCGCAGGCTCTGCGGCGCAAAATTCGATCGGTATTGGCGTTCTGGGCGGCATGTTCACCGCTACAGCGCTCGGAATCTTCTTCGTACCGTCGTTTTTCGTGATCATTCGGCAACTCTTCGGCGGTGCAAAACCGAAAGAAGAGCTGTCTAAGGGGTGATTGACAAACTACGTTAAGGAATTATTGCGTAGGCTGCTGCGGTAGCCTGCGTGAGTAAAGCGGTCGCTGGCCAAGGTATCAATAGAACCTTCGCGGCTCGACCGGGGGACCAATACAGGAACACGTGATGCTGAAAATTCGCGCTGCCGCACCTCTCGCAATGCTCCTCCTCTCCGGTTGTGTCGTTGGACCCGATCACGAGGCCCCTCAAACGGCACTTCCCGTCAAGTTTTCCGAGGGCAGCACGCGTGCCGCAGCGGATGTAACGCTGGCACCCTGGTGGACCGCCTTCAACGACCGCCGGTTGAACGGCTTGGTCGAAACGGGCCTCTCCCAGAACCTCGACGTCCTCCAGGCAATTGAACGAATCACCTCGGCGGAAGCCAATTTCGAATCGGCCGACTCAGCAGCTTTCCCGCAGCTCAACGTAGGTGCAGACCATCAGGTGTCGAAGACCAATGGCAGCGGCGCGCTTTCGAGCCGTGACAGCGACACGACCAACACATCCACTGGCACGGCCAGCGTCTCGTGGCTGATCGATCTCTTCGGCCAGTATCGCCGGTCGAAGGAAAGCGCGAAGGCTTCGCTCGACGCCGCCTATGCAAGCGCTGACGTGGCGCGCCTGACCTTCCTGTCGAGTGTCGTATCGGCCTATGTCGATGCGCGCTACTATCAGGAGCGCATTGCGATCGCCCGCAAGAACCTGACATCGCGCCGCGAAACGCTTGAACTGACCCGCCTTCAGCTCGAAGCAGGTGCCGCTTCGCGTCTGGACGTCGTCCAGTCCGAAGGTCTGGTGAACTCCACGCTCGCTGAAATTCCGGCCCTCGAAATCTCGTTCCGTCAGTCGGTCCACCGCATTTCGCTGCTGCTCGGCCTGCCCGCGACAAGCTTGCTCGCCGACCTTCAGAAGGGCGCGGCTCAGCCTTATGCGCGCCGCGGCGTAAGCGCCGGCGTTCCCGCCGACCTCATCCGCAACCGTCCGGACATCCGCGCGGCTGAACGCAGTCTCGCAGCCGCGACTGCCGAAATCGGTGTTGCCGAAGCAGCGCTTTATCCGTCGATCTCGCTCAGCGGCTCGATCTCGCCGACGCTGGTCGCGACATCGCTTGCCAGCGGAAAGGCCACGTCCTGGGGCTTCGGCCCGAGCCTGAACCTGCCGATCTTCGACGCTGGCGCCCGCCGTGCCAACATCAAGGCCCGCGAAGCGGCAGCGCGTGAATCGTACCTTGCGTGGAAGCAGACCGTGCTGAACGCCGTTTCCGAAGTCGAGAACGCACTCGTTGCCGTCAGCCGCACGCGCCAGACGGTATCGGCCCTGACTGCCACCGTCCGCTCCTACGAAGAAGCCCTGTCGCTCGCCACCGCGAGCTACCGTGACGGTGCTTCCTCGCTGCTCGACGTGCTGGATGCCCAGCGTAACGTCGCAAGCGCCCAGGCAAACCTTGCCCAGGCCGTGCAGCAGCTAGCGAATGGATATGTGTCCCTCAACGTCGCCATCGGCGGCGGCTATGCCTGGGATGGCGCAAAGACAGTGGTCGCAAGCAAGTAAGCGCCTGCAGCCAAACCATACGAGAGCCCGGCACCGGAAACGGTCGCCGGGTTTTTCTTTGTCTGAATTAGAAAGTGGCCGGCGTGTTGATCCAGATAAGCACGGTTTCGCCGCTGGAGATGTTCCGCCACGAATGCGGCCTGCGGCTCTCGAAATAGAAGCTGTCCCCGGCATTGAGCTCGAAGAACTTGTCGCCATCGAGAATGATCTCCAGGCTACCTGAGAGCATGTAGAGGAACTCCTCCCCCTCGTGCTGATAGGCACCTTCGCTCGATGCACCGGGCGCCAACTGGAAACGGTTGCATTCCATCGCGTTCCGGCCCTCGGCCAGCACCTGCACGGCGACGCCGGACGAGGTGGTGGGCCATGAAGCCCATTTGCCGTCGCGGATCAGGGATTCTCCGCCCCTCCCCTCTTCCTGACCGCTCAGCGAGGCCAGTGTCGTGCCGAGATGGCGCGCCACCTCATGCAGGGCTGTGAAGGACAGGCCCTGGGAGGTGCGCTCGAACGTCGACAGCTGCGAAACCGCAACCCCCGTCGCCTGCGCTACACTTTCCAGCGTCTTTCCAGCCTCCCGTCGCAAGCGACGGATCCGGGTGCCAGGGCGGATATCGGAGGCATCGTCCTCACCCTCGACAACGTCTTCATCGGCCTCCGAAGCAACTTCCCGCAGGCTCTCGCGGATTGCTGCCGGGTTCAGGCCTCTTTCACTCCTCAACCAGGCAATGTGCTTCAGGCGATCCACCAGCGCGCGGTCATAGAGCCGCTGCCCTGTGGCCGTACGGATTGGCTGGATCAGATCCTGCGTTTCCCACAGCCGCAAGGTGGAGGGCGAGACGCCCGCCATTCTGGCGGCTTCTGCAATCTTGAACCGGATGTCGTCCACGCTGCCCCCAAGGAAATGTCGCAGTCACGGGTGATAATGCCGATAAAGCATATTGCAAGTCTACAGAAAAAATGTAGGAAATATGAAACCGCGTGATCGCAGTCGGATGCGACGCCGCTGGCAACCCTTCGCACAGGACGAAAACGATGAAGAACGCCGAAATCTCAGCCCGCAAGAACGATGCCATTTCCCGCGGCGTTGGCATGACCACGCAGATCTATGCCGACAAGGCTGAGAACTCGGAGATCTGGGATGTCGAAGGCCGTCGCTACATCGACTTCGCCGGCGGCATTGCCGTTCTCAACACCGGCCATCGTCACCCGAAGGTCGTCGAAGCCGTGAAGGCCCAGCTCGACCGCTTCACCCACACCTGCCACCAGGTCGTCCCTTACGAGAACTACGTCGCGCTTGCTGAGCGCTTGAACAAGATCGTACCCGGCAACTTCGAGAAGAAGACGATCTTCGCGACAACAGGCGCCGAAGCCGTCGAAAACGCCATCAAGATCGCCCGTTGCGCCACCGGCCGCTCAGCAGTCATCGCCTTCACCGGCGGCTTCCATGGCCGCACGTTCATGGGCATGGCGCTGACCGGCAAAGTCGTGCCTTACAAGGTCGGCTTCGGGCCGATGATGGGCGACGTCTTCCACGTGCCCTTCCCGCTCGAAATGCACGGCATCGACGTTGAGACCTCTCTCGACGTGCTCGACAAGCTCTTCAAGGCAGATGTCGATCCGAAGCGCGTTGCAGCCATCATCCTGGAACCCGTCCAGGGCGAAGGTGGCTTCTATGATGTTCCGCGCGCCCTCATGAAGGCACTGCGCGAACTCTGCGACGAACACGGCATCCTGCTCGTGGCCGACGAGGTGCAGACCGGCTTTGCCCGCACCGGTAAGCTGTTTGCCATGGAGCATTACGACGTTGTTCCGGACCTGACGACGATGGCGAAGAGCCTCGCCGGCGGCTTCCCGCTCTCGGCTGTCACCGGCCGCGCTGAACTGATGGACGCCCCCGGCCCCGGTGGCCTTGGCGGCACCTATGCCGGCAACCCGCTGGCAATTGCAGCCGCCCATGCTGTCCTCGACGTCATCGAAGAAGAGCAGCTCTGCGACCGCGCCAACCAGCTCGGCAACCGCCTGAAGCAGCGCCTCGAAGCGATCCGCGCCGACGTGCCCCACATCATGGACATCCGTGGTCTCGGCTTCATGAACGCCGTCGAATTCAAGGTGCCGGGAACCGACAAGCCGAATGCGGATTTCACCAATGCGGTGCGTCTGAAGGCGCTGGAGAAGGGCCTGATCCTGCTCACCTGCGGCGTCTACAGCAACGTCATCCGCTTCCTCGCCCCGATCACCATCCAGGACGAGGTCTTCAACGAGGCGCTCGATCTGATCGAAGCCTCGATCCGTGAAGTTGCAGCAGGAGCCTGAGGCATGACCATTTCGAAAGTTCTGACCGACAAACTGAAGGACCCGACACTGGCGACGGACAAGTCGCTGGTCGGCAATGACTGGCTGGCGGCAAGCCAGTCAGGCAAGACCTTCGAGGTCACCAACCCGGCAACGGGCGAAGTCATCGCGGTTCTCCCCGATGTCAACAAGGCCGAAGTCACCAAGGCGATTGATGCCGCTCATTCGGCGCAGAAGGCCTGGGCGAAGAAGACCGGCAAAGAGCGCGCCGCGATCTTGCGCAAGTGGAATGACCTGATGGTCGCCAATGCCGACGATCTCGCAACCATCCTCACGATGGAAATGGGCAAGCCCTGGGCCGAGGCCCGCGGCGAAATCCTCTATGGTGCATCCTACGTGGAGTGGTTCGCCGAGGAAGCCAAGCGCGTTTACGGCGACACGATCCCCGGCCATCAGGCTGACAAACGGATCATGGTCATCAAGCAGCCGGTCGGTGTCGTCGGCGCCATCACGCCGTGGAACTTCCCCAATGCCATGCTCGCCCGCAAGGTAGCCCCGGCGCTTGCCGTCGGCTGTGCGATGGTGTCGAAGCCTGCCGCCCAGACACCGCTCTCGGCACTGGCGCTCGCCATCCTCGCCGAGCGCGCCGGCCTGCCGGCAGGCCTGTTCTCGGTGCTGACCTCGACCGATGCAGCCATGGTCGGTCAGGAATTCTGCGCCAACGACAAGGTGCGCAAGCTGACCTTCACCGGCTCCACCAATGTCGGCCGCATCCTGATGCGCCAGGGTGCCGACCAGATCATGAAGCTCGGCCTCGAACTCGGCGGCAATGCGCCTTTCATCGTCTTCGACGATGCGGATCTCGATGCCGCGGTCGAAGGTGCGATGATCTCCAAGTACCGCAATGCCGGCCAGACCTGCGTCTGCGCCAACCGTCTCTATGTCCAGTCCGGCATCTACGATGCGTTTGCCAAGAAGCTCGCGGAAAAGGTCGGCCAGTTGAAGGTTGGCAACGGCTTTGCCGAAGGCGTGACGACCGGCCCGCTGATCGATTCCAAGGCGATCGACAAGGTCAAGGAACACGTCGCCGACGCCGTCTCCAAGGGCGCAAAGGTCGCCCTCGGCGGCAAGCCGTCCTCGGCTGGCGAACTCTTCTTCGAACCGACGATCCTCACCGGTGTCACCACCGATATGAAGGTCGCGACTGAAGAGACCTTTGGTCCGGTTGCGCCGCTCTTCAAGTTCGAGACCGAAGAGGAAGTCGTCGAACTCGCCAACGCGACCGAGTTCGGCCTCGCCTCCTATTTCTACTCGAAGGACATCGCCAAGATCTTCCGGGTCGCGGAAGCCCTCGAATACGGCATGGTCGGCGTCAACACCGGCCTCATCTCGACGGAAGTCGCACCCTTCGGTGGCATAAAACAGTCGGGTCTTGGCCGTGAAGGCTCGAAATACGGCATCGATGACTATACCGAGATCAAGTACATCTGCCTCGGCGGCATCGCCTGATCGCATGCGTGATCCCCGGCCCTGCGCCGGGGATTTTCATTTCGGCTCACTCGGTGAAAAGATCCCATCCGCCACCGAGTGGCCCAGTTGGGCCAGAGCCTCGAAGTGGCTTTGCCGAGCAGACGCCTGCCGCCAAAAGAAGCCGATATCCCGCACCCCCTGCCAATGCTCGATCGTCAGTAGTTTGATCCCGTCCTCCTTGGCGAACTCCGATCGGACATAGAGTTCCGGGAAGAGCGAAAGCCCCATCTCGATGGAGACCATCTGGCGGATAGCGTCGAGGCTCGACCCTTCATATTCTTCGGCGAGCGTGGCACCCGACATATCGGCGAGACGCCTTACCTCATCCATCAAGCGATGCCCCGGGCCAAGTGTGAGCAGCCTCTCGCCCTTGAGCTCATCCGGCGAAATCGTGTCGAACGCGGCCAGCCGATGCGCCTTGGGCACGCCGAGGAGTATCCGCTCCCGGCAGATCTGGAGCGAGACGAAGCCGTCTTCGGAGGATGGCAGAGGTCCCAATCCACAATCCGTCTCCCCCTGCAGCACTGCCTTCTCCAACTGACGCGGCCGATCCTCTCGGATGTAGATCTTGAGCTCAGGATAGCGCTTGTGCAGCGGCGGCAGGAGATAGGGCAGGAAGTAGGGTCCGAAGGAGGGTGCGACACCCAGCCGGATGGCACCGCCAAGATTGGCTTTCGATCCTGTCGCAACCGCACGGATTTCATCGAGACCATTGAGGATGACCTTTGCGGCCGTGATGACCTCGGCACCGACGGGCGTCGGCACGACCTGTCCAGGCATGCGATCGATCAACGTCACCCCGAGCTGCTTCTCAAGCAGCGCCACCTGCACCGAGAGCGTCGGCTGTGAGACGTTGCAACGCTTTGCGGCCTCGCCGAAGTGCCCTGTCTCGCCCAGGGTGACGAGATACTCCAACTGCCGATGACTGGGTCGAAAAGGCATTGTCGCACCTAATAGAGAAAAACTATCAGTTTTATATAATCAATGAATTGGAACAATCAATCAAGGCGGGTCATATAGGTGAGGCACGAAAGGAGATCGCCATGAAGCAACTGCTCAAAGCCCTGAGAGCCCGCCATTCGATCGTCGCCGCCAAGATTGACGAGGAACAGCGCCGTCCGCAGCCTGATGGTATCCGGGTCCGCGCCTTGAAGAAGATCAAGCTGCACTTGAAGGAGCAGATCATGTTGCTCGAGCGGGGCGATGCCATGAAGGCAACTGCCGCCCGCCCCAAGGCATCGAACTTCGGCAGTCCCATTCTCGCCGGACGCTGATCACGTAAGCGCTCCGTGATGGCGCAAGCGTGACCGGCGAGAACGGCCGGCGGGGCCACCCTGCGCCCCGCCGGCATTAGGGGAAATGACGAGCAAACAAAAAAGCCCGGCGTGATCCACGCCGGGCTTTTCGGTATCGGTCGAGCTAGAGCTCTTAGTTCTTGGCGCGCTCGACGTAGGAATTGTCTTCGGTCGCGATGACGACGCGGATGCCGGCGTCGACATGCGGCGGCACCATCGTGCGGATACCGTTCGACAGGATTGCCGGCTTGTAAGACGACGAGGCCGTCTGGCCCTTCACGACCGGCTCGGTCTCGACGATCTCGAGCGTCACGTGACGCGGCAGCTGGATGGCAAGCGCGACGCCTTCGTGCATGGACAGGATGCAGACCATGCCTTCCTGCAGATAGGCCTTCTGGTCGCCCATGGTTTCGACATCAACGACGACCTGGTCGTAGTTTTCAGGGTTCATGAAGTGGAAGCCTTCGCCGTCCTCGTAGAGGAACTGGTGGTTCACGTCTTCAACGAACGCGCGCTCGACCTGCTCGGTCGTGCGCCAGCGTTCCGAAACCTTCACGCCATCGACGATGCGGCGCATGTTGACCTGGGTGACCGGCGTGCCCTTGCCCGGGTGGAAGTTTTCGGCAGTCAGCACGACGTAGAGCTTGCCGTCCACGTCGATGACATTGCCCTTGCGCACGGACGAGGCGATAATCTTGACCATTGGAATTCCTTGTATCTGCGTAAGACCCGTCGTAAAGGACGGCGGTCCCGACGGACCTCTATGAATTTCTCGGGCGCAACTAACCCAAATCCGGTAAAATAGCCAGCCCGTGTTGAGAAATGGACCGAGATTCCGGCATGATTGACAGCCGCCGATCATCCCCTCCGTGGTGGCGCGCTTCCGTGCATGCGGACCGTCGCCCTTTCCTGATCGGCCGCAATCGGATCCAGGCCGCTTTCCGCGCGCATTTCGCCGGGGACGACTTCGTGGAGGTCGACACTGCGACCCTGCAGGTTTCCCCTGGCAACGAAGCCCATCTGCACGCCTTCCAAACTGAAGCGATCGGCCACGATGGATCTGCTGTGCCCCTTTACCTGCACACATCGCCGGAATTCGCCTGCAAGAAATTGCTCGCAGCAGGCGAGCCGAAAATCGCCTGTTTCGCCCATGTCTACCGCAATCGGGAACGCGGCCCCTTGCACCATCCGGAATTCACCATGCTGGAATGGTATCGCGTCGGCGCGAGCTATGAACGGCTGATGCAGGACTGCGCCGATCTGATCGCGCTCGCTGCGCGGACTGCGGGCACCAAGCAATTTGCCTATGGCGGCAAAACCGTTGACCCTTTCGCGGAACCAGAACGCATCTCCGTGGCAGACGCCTTCACCCGCCACGCCGGCATCGACCTGTTGGCCACGATTACGGTAGATGGCAGCACGGATCGAAACGCACTGCTGAAACAGGTGCAGCCCGCCGGCATCCGAGTAGCCGATGACGATACATGGGCGGATCTGTTCAGCCGCGTCATTGTGGAGAAGGTCGAACCGAACCTCGGCAACGGCCGCGTCACCATTCTCGACCGATACCCTGTCGCGGAGGCAGCGCTCGCTCGCCCCTGCGCCGACGATCCGCGCGTGGCAGAACGCTTCGAGGTCTATGCCTGCGGTGTCGAGCTTGCCAATGCCTTCGGCGAACTGACGGACCCGGCCGAACAGCGCCGCCGCTTCGATGCAGAAATGGCGGAGAAGCAGCGTATCTATGGCGAAACCTATCCGCTCGACGAGGATTTCCTCGAAGCCTTGGAAGAAATGCCGGAAGCATCGGGGATCGCGCTCGGCTTTGACCGCCTCGTGATGCTGGCAACCGGCGCATTGAAGATCGATCAGGTGATCTGGGCGCCGGTCGCGGAGACGCATCTTGGCTGAGGCGACCCTGCGCAGTGTCAGCGACCTCGTCTCAAAAGGCCTTGTTACGGCGGCTGAGGCAATGCAGCTTGATGCCGTCGCCGAGCGTTACGCCATCGCATTGACGCCGACCGTTCAGGCTTTGATTGATCCCACCGACCCTCACGATCCGATCGCCGCCCAATATGTGCCGACGGCCGCTGAACTTGTCGAACATCCCGACGAACGAGCAGACCCGATCGGTGACCATCCGCATTCTCCGGTCGAAGGCATCGTGCACCGCTATCCGGACCGGGTCCTGCTCAAGCTCGTGCATACGTGTCCGGTCTATTGTCGTTTCTGCTTCCGCCGCGAAATGGTCGGGCCGCAGGGCGACGGCAACCTGTCTGCCGATGCCTTGAAGGCGGCACTCGATTACATCCGCGCCGACGAGCGGATCTGGGAAGTGATCTTCACAGGCGGCGATCCGCTGATCCTCTCGCCACGACGCCTGCGCGCGGTCATGCAGGAGCTGGCGACGATCGCCCATGTCCGGATCGTTCGCATCCACACCCGCGTGCCGGCCGTCGATCCGGCGCGCATCTCCGAAGCCTTGACCGAGGCACTTCGGTCTGGGGGCAAGACGCTCTATCTCGCACTGCATGTGAACCATGCGCGCGAACTCACGCCAGACGTTCGTCAGGCATGCACACGCCTGGTCGCAGCAGGCGTGCATCTGGTCAGCCAGAGCGTTCTGCTGAAAGGTGTCAACGACAATGCCGATACGCTTGCGGATCTCATGCGCGGCTTTGTCGAGATCGGTGTGAAGCCTTATTACCTGCACCATCCCGACATGGCGCCCGGCACCGGCCATTTCCGGCTGACCATCGCCGAGGGCAAGGCCATCATGCGAGACCTGCGCACCAAGCTCTCCGGCCTCTGCATTCCGCACTACATCCTCGACCTGCCGGGCGGCCACGGCAAGGTTGAGATCGGCACGGATAGCCTGCGCCAAGTTGAACCAAATCGATACATCGTTCTCGACCGCCACGGCAAAGAACACGTCTATGAGGGCTAACTCGACCCCGATAGTGGCCGAAACCGCGAAAACTGGCTGCTTTCCGCCGGCTCACGCAGCCCGTTCATTCTGATTTTACCGAAACGCTTAGCGGAAACTTCGTCTTTCCTCTGTAAGAAATCGCTCAATAGATTTCGAACGTCCGATCGGAGGGAAAACGATGAACGAAACCATTCGCGCGTTGCTGGCCAAACTCGGTGGCCTTCCCGTCGCTGTCGAGACGCTTGCAGACGAAGCTGACCTTTATGCCGCCGGCCTGTCGTCCTTCGCCTCCGTCCAGTTGATGCTGGGCCTCGAAGAAGCCTTCGACATGGAGTTCCCGGACCACCTCCTGAACCGCAAGTCCTTCGCCAGCATTGCCGCCATCGAGGCGACGGTCGCCACCATCGTCGGGGACAGAAAGGTCGCCTGATGGACCTCTCCTCCGCATCGACGGACAAGAGCCTAAGGGCGCGCGCGTCCCGCGTCGCAGCCATCGCCGCGATGCATGCCGACGACGTCGACAAGGCCGGCCGCTTTCCGAAAGAAGCCGTGGACGTCATGAAGGCAGAGCGACTGATGGGGATCCAGATCCCCGTCGATTGCGGCGGCGAAGGTCGATCGACTTCGGAAATCGCCGAACTCTGCACCATCATGGCCCAGGGCTGTGCCGCAAGCGCGATGATCTTCGCCATGCACCAGATCAAGGTGTCGAGCCTTGTTTCTCATGGCACTGAGGCGTCCTGGCACCGCGACTTCATGCGCCGGATCTGCGCGGACCAATTCCTGCTGGGATCAGCCACCACCGAAGGCGGCATCGGCGGCAACCTACGCAATTCGATCTGCGCTATCGAAGTTGACGGCAATCACTGCCAGCTGGAGAAGGACGCGACCGTCATCTCCTACGGCAAGCATGCCGACGCTATCCTGATCACATCGCGCGCCCACAAGGACGCCCCGCCGACCGATCAGGTGATGACGGTGTTCCTGAAAGATCAGTACACGCTCGAACAGACCCATGTCTGGGACACGCTCGGAATGCGCGGCACCTGCTCCGATGGCTTCCTGTTCAAGGGCGAGGCACCTGCAGAACAGATCCTGCCCAAGCCATTCGCCGAGATTGCCGCCCAGTCCATGCTCGCGAGTTCCCATCTGCTCTGGAGCGCGCTCTGGTATGGCATCGCCGTGGACGCCTTCACCAAGGCCCAGACCTTCATACGCGCTGCCGCCCGCAAAGCGCCGGGCACCCAGCCGCCAGGCCTTGTGCAGCTTGCCGAAATGTCGAGCCAGCTTCAGGTGATCCGCTCCAACATCCAGGCGGGATTGGCCTCCTACGAACAGGCCCTGAAGGATCCGGACCGTCTATCCTCGATGGGCTTTGCGGTTGCGATGAACAACGTCAAGATCGCCTCCTCGGAGATGATCCTGCCGGTGATCCACCAGGCGCTCAGGATCTGCGGCATCATGGGCTACAAGAACGGTACGCCCTACAGCCTCGGCCGCCAGCTGCGGGATGCGCATTCCGCCGAACTGATGATTTCCAACGACCGCATTCTCGGCAACACGTCGACCATGCTGCTCGTGCACAAGCAAGAAACCGGATTGTTGGGGTAACCAAATGGATATGCAGGTGAGCTTTCTGGACCGCCTCTTCGAGAGCGGCCTTCTCATCGACACGGGCGTCGACGGCCTCTATGGCCGCAGCGGCCAATTCGAAGACGTCATCGCCGCCTTTGAGCGCCTGATCGACAAGATCGGCGGCGCCGATGGCGCAGAAGCGATCCGCTTCCCGCCCGGCATGAACCGCGCCTATTTCGAAAAGAGCGGCTACATGAAGAGCTTCCCGCAGCTTGCGGGCACCGTGCACTCTTTCTGCGGCAATGACCACGACCACATGAGCCTGCTCCAGTGCATGGAAGAGGGCAAGGACTGGACGAAGGAGCAGAAGGCGACCGACATCGCGCTGACCCCGGCCGCCTGCTACCCGCTCTATCCGACCGTCGCCAAGCGCGGCCCGATCTCGATGGAGGGCGGCCTCTTCGACCTGCAGTCCTACTGCTTCCGCCACGAACCGTCCAAGGATCCGGCCCGCCAGCAACTGTTCCGGATGCGCGAATATGTCTGCATGGGCACCGAAGCTCACGTCACGACCTTCCGCCAGACCTGGATGGATCGCGGTGTCGAGATGATGCAGTCAATCGGCCTCGACGTCGAAATCGACGTCGCCAATGACCCCTTCTTCGGCCGCGCCGGCAAGCTGCTTGCCAACAACCAGCGCGACCAGAACCTGAAGTTCGAACTGCTCATCCCGGTCACCTCGCAGGCCAACAAGACCGCCTGCATGAGCTTCAACTACCACCAGGACGCCTTCGGTCAGAAATGGGGCCTCTCGCTCGCGGACGGCTCGGTTGCTCACACCGCCTGTGTCGGCTTCGGTCTGGAGCGCATCGCGCTTGCCCTCTTCGCCCAGCATGGCCTCGACGTTGCCTCCTGGCCGGAAGCCGTGCGCAAGACGCTCTGGGGCTGAACCCGCAATGACATCGGTCTTTCCCGGGCTTAATCCGGAAAACTACTCTCCCCATGCGCTCCACAATCAGGAGCGCATGTGGCCGGAAACCAATTGCTATGTCGATCTCTGGATCGAGGTATTAGCCGCAGCAGGCTTTACTCCGGAAGCCATGCTCGGCTTCACGCTGACCCAGGATTTCGAGGGTGACCAGTTCACCTTCTTCAAGGTGCCGCTAGAAGATCTCGAAGAGCTCTACGACGTCAGGGTGACCGAGCTTGCCATCTTCGACACCGTCGAAAACCACGTCTCCGAGCAGGTCGCCCGCGGCCGCCTTTGCCTCGTCGAGATGGACAGCTACTTCATGCCCGATACGCAAGGTGTCGGCTACCGGCAGGAGCACGGCAAGACGACCGTCGGCATCAATCGGCTCGACATCGCGAACCGCGTCATGGATTATTTCCACAACGGCGGCTTCTTCCGCCTTGGGGGCGAGGATTTCGACGGCGTCTTCCAGCGTAATCTGCCTGAAGGCACCCTGCCCTTCCTCCCCTATACCGAATTCGCCAAATTCCCGAAGACACAACCGTCGAGCGCGCACCAACGGACAACGGCGACCGCTCTCCTGCGCCGCCATTTCACGCGCCGACCCGACGACAATCCGATCGCCGAATTCGCCTCCGTGTTCCCGAAGCAGGTCGAGGCCGTCGCCGAACGCCCCTTTGGCTATTTCCACAAATACGCATTCAACACGCTGCGCCAGTTCGGCGCCAATTTCGAACTGCTGGCAAGCCACCTCGCTTGGCTGGACGAGAAAGCGCATGCGCATGCCGTTGCCGAAGCGCTGAAGATCAGTGAAAACGCCAAGACCGTTCAGTTCCAGCTAGCCCGCGCGGTGACCCGCAAGAAATTCGATCCGCTGGCAACCGCCCTTGATCCGGCCATTGCGGCCTGGGAGCGGCTGATGGATGATCTAGGCCAGAGGCTGACGTGAGGACTGACACATGACGGGGACGATCTATCTGGGGGCGGATACACGTCCTCTGGAGCACGGCTGGACCCTCATGGTGACGGAAGCGGGACGCTACGCTGTCCCGTCAGACCTTCCCCGCGCTGCATTCCACATTCGCGCTTCCGTGCCCGGAACAGCAGCCGGCGCACTGACCGATGCGGGCCTTTACGATCCGGCCAATCCAAGCCCCCTGCATGACAAGGATGTCTGGTATCTGCGCTCTCTGGCAGGGGAAACGCCCGGCTCTGCAATCCTGCGCTTCGAAGGTCTGGCGACCATCGCAGATATCTTCGTCAACGGCGCATTGCGGCACGCAAGCGTCAGCATGTTCGAACCCTTCGATCTCTCGCTCGACCTCTCAGGCGACGACGAACTGGCGATCTGCTTTCGGGCGTTACAGCCCCATCTGGACCAGAAAGGCCCAAGGGCACGCTGGCGCCCACAGATGATGGATCATCAGGGACTGCGTCTCGTCCGCACCACCCTGCTCGGCCACATGCCAGGCTGGTGTCCCGAGATCCATCCCGTTGGCCCCTACCGGCCGATTTCGCTCATTCGTCCGTCGCGCGACGCGGTCTCGGGTCTGCGCATTCGAGCCGACCTCGACGATTTCGGCACCGGACACCTGACGGTCGAACTGCAGGAACAGACCGGCGCCGAGATGGCGATCCTCTGCTGTGGGCGCACGGCCCAACTCGAGAGGAAGCCAGACGGGCGCATGACGGCGCGCCTTGAACTGCCTGCCGTGGCCGCCTGGTGGCCGAGAACCCATGGCGAGCCGACACTCCACGATGTGACGCTGGCGATAGACGGACGCATCCACCCCCTCGGACTTGTCGGCTTTCGACGGATCGAGGTGGACCACGACGAAGACGGCAAGGGCTTCGGGCTCAAGGTCAATGGTGTGCCGGTCTTCTGCCGCGGCTCCGTCTGGACCAGCGCCGACCTTCTGCGACTGTCGGGCTCCGCGGAAGCCTATGCGCCTTGGCTCGCTTTGGCGGCCGAAGCCAACATGAACATGATCCGCATCGGCGGAACCATGACCTATGAGAGCGCCGACTTCTTCCGCCTTTGCGACCGACTGGGCATCATGGTCTGGCAGGATCTGATGTTTGCGAATTTCGATTATCCCTTCGCCGACGAAGCCTTCGCCACGCGCGCAAAGACCGAAGTGGCAAGCCTCCTCGGCGAGCTTCAGGGCCACCCCTCGCTGGTCGTTGTCGCTGGAGGCAGCGAAGTCTTCCAGCAGGGTGCCATGCTCGGGCTTCCGGACCGCATCTGGAAAGGCGCGTTCTTCACCGAGACGTTGGCTCAGCTCGTCAAAGACTATCGCCCGGACGTGGCCTACGTCCCGAACTCACCCTATGGCGGCAGCATGCCATTCGCTCCGAATGAGGGTGTCACCCACTACTACGGCGTCGGCGCCTACCAGCGCGCACTCGAAGACGCCCGACGCGCCAATGTCCGCTTTGCCGCCGAGTGCCTTGCCTTTGCGCATGTTCCACAGCAGCGCACTCTCGATGCTCATCTGCCCGTATCCCCGGTGCATGATCCCCGATGGAAGGCGCGCGTCCCCCGTGATCGCGGCGCGTCCTGGGATTTTGAGGATGTGCGAGACCACTATCTCGGCGAACTTTATGCCGTCGAACCCGTGCGACTGCGCCGGGAAGACCCGGCCGCCTATCTCGACCACGCCCGTGCCACAACGGCGGAGGTCGTCACCGAGACCTATGCCGAATGGCGCAGAACTGGATCATCCTGCCGCGGCGCGATCACCTGGACTTTCCAGGACCTTCAAGCCGGCCCCGGCTGGGGCGTGATCGATGCAACGGGAGAGCCGAAATCCGTCTGGTATGCCTTGAAGCGTGCCTTCCGCCCGATCCAGGTGCTCCTGACGGACGAAGGAACCAACGGGCTTGATATCCACGTCATCAACGAGACCGCAGCAAGCCGAAGCGTGACACTAGAGATTGCCTGCCTGCGCAACGGCGCTCAGCCGGTGATATCGGCAAGCCGGGCGATGTCACTGGACGGGCGATCGGCCTATCTCATCGCAGCCACCGACCTGTTCAATGCATTTTTCGACACGACCTATGCCTATCGCTTTGGCCCACCATCACACGACGTGACGGTGGCAAGATTGATCGACAGCGAAGGATCGGTCGTCTCGGAAGCATTCCATTTTCCGCTGGGCCGCCCTGCGGCGAAGCATGCTGCCCGCATCGAACACGAATTCCACAGGATCGATGGCGTTTGGTGGATTGGCCTGACGACGAACCAGTTTGCCCAATCCGTGCACCTCGATTTCGAGCATTTCCGACCCGAGGACGACTGGTTCCACCTGGCGCCCGGACGCACGAAGCGGATCAGGCTCTACCCGCGCGAGGGTGCCGATCAGTCCCGACGGCCTGAGGGCACACTCCGCCATCTCGGCAGCCGCTCGATCCAGACCTTGTCTTGAGCGAGCGGTGCAGCCTCGGTGATGTGGGTGTAATCAAGTGTCGGTAGCGTGGAAAAGCTGTGCGACCACTTCTTCCCACGTCAGGATGTCGGACGTATCGATAGAGAAGTGGTCCATAACCTTCGCGCGTTCGAAGGCTTCCCGCATTGAGGTCGGATCATCGGGTTCGTAGGCACACACATTATCGCGACCGGCGGCTGCAAAACGCGGCGCCACGATCGGCAAATGGCAGTAGCTGTACTGGATCATCTTCAGGCTCGACTGACTGAGATAGTCCGCACCGGCGCCCGGCCGATAAGGTGCAATCCCGATATCGGCGAACTTGATGAAGGGCACGATCGTCGCAAATGAAACTTCCCCATGCACCACGATATTGCCCCGGGGCTGCAGCGGTTGCGCCTTCTTCCCGAAGAGGTGGAAGGTCCAGTCCGGATTGGCGACCGCCAGCGTTTCGATGAGACCGGCGTCGAACATCATGTCGCCGACGCTGATGGCATGACGATCACCCTGATAAGGACTGACGGCTGCCTCATCGAACAGCGTCTTACTGATCCCGTGCGGCACGAAGATGACACGATCCTGGGAGGCGAAGTCGGCCCGCATGGCCTCCGCCATGATCCGGATCCGGTCATAGAGCGGCAGTGTCCTGTTCAGCTCTTCGATCACGCAGGGATGCACCCGGATCGTCTCCAGCCGATCTGCGGCATGGTAGATGAACTTGGCCTTCGGCGCATGCTGGCGAAGATACCGCGTCAGCAGCGGTGAAGGCCCGCTTTCGATAACGATGTGGGAATACTCGGACAGGCGATCGATCACCGCCTTTGGCAGAAAGTGCCCGTATCGCCTGTAGATCGGCGAGACCATCGCGTTGAGCCAGCCGAAGCGCAGGTTGACCGGGTGGAAGGGCGCAAACCAGACGAACTCCTCAAGCCGCTCGTCAAGTCGAAACCAGGTGTTGATCGGGCGCGTCAGGGCATGCTTGTAGCGGCCATCACGAATGAAGCGGCTGATCGGGCTGAGGCGGCAGATCAGGAAATCGACGGCGGCACCTTCTGCGCGCAACTGATCCGACATGAAATGAAGGTCGACCCGACGTGGCGCATCAGCGAAGTGATGACCTGAAACGACCAGTATCCGCTTGGACGAGGATTTCATCACGCAAACGCCTCCTGAAGTCGCGGTCCGAGAACCTCGCGATAAAGAGCAACATGCTGATCGCAGACCCCGTCCCACCCGTGCTGGGACGCTCCCGAAATCATCTGCGATCGAAGCGCAGGAGAGCTTGAGAGACGCTGGAAAGCGGCTTCGATAGCCGACGCAGCAAGCTCGGAGCGGGAGAAGTCGGTAACGACGAGGCCCTGATGGCGGGAAGCGAGTGCCTGATAGGCTTCGTTGCCGTGAAGCACAGGCACCAGCCCGGCACTCATCGCCTCAACGGCGACGAGGCCGAACCCCTCGTACTCCGAGGCCGAGACGAGAAGCGACGACTGTGCCAGGACTTTGCGGACGGCATCGTTGCTAATGCCAACATGCAGACGGATCTCGTTCTCAAGCCCCCGCGCGGCAATCGCGCCACGCAGGTCTGCTTCCGTCTGGTCGGACGGAGAGCCGATGATGTCGAGCTGCCAGCCGGGCGCCAAGTCTCTGAGAGCAGCCATGGTCTCGATCAGTCGGTCGAGCCGCTTGTTCACCGAGAACCGACCGATCGTCACCATCCGGCGCACCGGCGCTTCGCTGGCGAGCCCTGCAAATTTTCCGATATCCACGCCGTTTTCGATCAGGCGCACCTTAGCTCCGGCAATCGGCTCGAACATCCGCAGATCAGACTGGCTGCAACATACGAGCGCGTCATATCCCCACCCCGAGGCACGCGTTGCCGTGCCGAACCAGAGTTTCTTGATCGCCGCGTAGTTCTTCGTATGGAAAAAGCCGCCATGCGTCGTGGCGATAAGCGGCTTGCGGTGAAACGGACGCGACCAGGCGAGGGCATCGTAGAAGAAGTCGATGCCATGCACATGCACGAGATCCGCATCGGCAATGTGCCGAAAGACCTCGGGCGCCAGTGGGTAACGGCTGCTGCCACGCCAGGGAATACGCACCACCTCCACACCGTCGATGATCTCGGACGTAGGCAAGGCGACTTCAGGCGCTTGAAACAACCGGTCGAGCGTCACCACACGCACCGCAAAACCGCGCTCGACCAGTGAACGGCTGAGATTCGACACGACGTCTTCGAGCCCACCCCGGCTCGGCGAGTACTGACGCACGATCTGCACGATCCGCGTTCCCCTGCCAAAGCCAGGGGCGTTGCTTGGCCGTGACGCGTTCATGCTTTCCATGCCGCACCTTCATTCTGGGTAGCAACGGTCGATTTCATGCGCTCTGCCTAACGGAAAACCGTTAAGGTCACGTTTTCACACCCGTTCTGGCTCGAGGGCACGCCCGAAGTTTTCTGCATCGGCCACATGGCGACGGCGAAGATGCGCCTTCGAAAGACGCAATGGGAACGAGGTTTTGCTTTTCCTGCCCTAATCTCTGGCCATCGCAAAGGAAGGGGCTCGCATCGACGAATGCCGACCGCCTTTGGAGGACGATAACAATCAGCGATGCTGCACGCTTCCGATCGTGCCGGACATGCGCTAGAGACACGGCGCCCGCGCCACGCCGAGGAGATGAGAGAACCGATGACGAGCTATGTATTGACCGTATCCTGCCAGTCGACCCGCGGCATAGTCGCTGCGATCTCGGGTTACCTCGCCGAGCAGGGCTGCAACATCGTCGATAGCTCCCAGTTCGACGACCTCCACACCGGCCAGTTCTTCATGCGGGTTTCCTTCATCTCGGAGGAAGGCGCCAATGAAGCCAAGCTTGAGAAGGGTTTCCTGCCCGTCGCCGAGAAGTTCGGCATGAACTGGAACCTGCATGACGCCGCCAAGCGCATGAAGGTCCTGCTGATGGTCTCGCGCTTCGGCCACTGCCTCAACGACCTGCTCTACCGCTGGAAGATCGGCGCGCTGCCGATTGAGATCGTCGGTGTCGTTTCCAACCACTTCGACTATCAGAAGGTCGTCGTGAACCACGACATCCCTTTCCACCACATCCCGGTCACCAAGGCGAACAAGATTGAAGCCGAAGCCCGGATCATGGACCTGGTCGAGCAGACCGGCACCGAGCTGATCGTGCTCGCGCGCTATATGCAGATCCTGTCCGATCAGATGTGCCAGAAAATGTCCGGCAAGATCATCAACATCCATCACTCCTTCCTGCCCTCTTTCAAGGGCGCAAACCCCTACAAGCAGGCCTTCGAGCGCGGCGTGA
This sequence comes from Allorhizobium sp., assembly GCA_051861045.1. Classification (GTDB taxonomy): domain Bacteria; phylum Pseudomonadota; class Alphaproteobacteria; order Rhizobiales; family Rhizobiaceae; genus Allorhizobium. The sequence continues at coordinate 449,855 of JBHYDI010000003.1, read as the reverse complement.
AGTTGATCGGAGCGACGGCCCATTACGTCACTGCTGACCTCGACGAAGGCCCGATCATCGAGCAGGACGTTGCCCGCATCACCCATGCGCAGTCGGCCGACGACTACGTCTCGATTGGCCGCGACGTAGAGAGCCAGGTGCTGGCGCGGGCCATCCACGCCCATATCCATCACCGCACCTTCATCAACGGCAACCGTACGGTCGTCTTCCCGGCAAGCCCGGGCTCCTACGCCTCCGAGCGCATGGGCTAAGGATTGCAAGGGCGTCGGAAACGGCGCCCTTTGTCTTTTCCTCCAACGGCTCTGCGGGATAGACGCCAAGCAACGCTCTGCTAATCTCCCGTCATGATTCCCCTGGGAGGAAACGTATGGCCGACTCGGCTCTGCTCCAGCGCACCGAACTGCCGCGCCCGAACGTCTCGCTGGCCGATGCCAAGATCATCTTCAACGACTTCTATGGCTTCAGCGGCGAGATCCGGGAACTCGGCAGCCAGCAGGATCGCAATTTCCTCATCGATACCGGCAACGAGCGCCTCGTCCTGAAGGTCACGCGGGCCGATTATCCGCAGCATGAACTGGATGCCCAGAATCGTGCCATGGACCATCTGCGCAATCTCGATATCGGCTTGCGCATTCCCGAACCGATCCCCGCCCTCACGGGTGAATACATTCCGCAGATCGAGATCGGCGAGGAATACTACTGGATCAGGCTGCTTTCCTACCTCGATGGCCAGCCGCTCACGCGCCAGAAATATCTCGCGCCGGACGTCGTCGCCGCATTCGGCGACATTGTTGCGCGCGTCGCAACCGGACTGAAGGACTTCCGTCACACAGGCCTGGAGCGCGACCTGCAATGGGATCTGCGCCGCGCTGGCCCCGTCGCCCTGCATCTCCTCAAATCCGTGACGGACCAGAAGCAGCGCGACCGGATCGCCAAGGCCATGATCATGGCTGTAAAGCGCCTCCAGCCGCTTGCGTCCGAACTTCGCCTGCAAGCGATCCACCACGACATCACCGACGACAATGTTGTGGCGACGCCCAATGCCTCGCGGCGCCTGATGCCGGATGGCGTCATCGATTTTGGCGATGTGCTCTATGGCTGGCTGGTCGCGGACCTCGCCGTCACCTGTGCCGCCCTGCTCCATCATGCCGATGGCGACCCCTTCTTCATCCTGCCCGCCGTCAAGGCCTTCCACGCACGCTACCCGTTGAACCAAGCGGAGCTGAAGGCACTCTGGCCCCTGATTGTCGCCAGGGCCGGCGTTCTCGTCGCCAGCAGCGAGCAGCAGCTCTCGATCGATCCGGACAACGACTATGTTCTGGGCAATATCGACCATGAGCGGATGATTTTCGAGGTCGCGACCTCGGTCCCCTATCCGCTGATGGAAGCCGCCATTCTCGAGGCTGCGGGGGCGCTTCCCGAAGCACCGGACGTCACGGTCTCGCATACTCTTCTGCCATCGTTGAACGCGGCTGACTTCCGGCTGACCGACCTCACAGTGACAAGCCCGGATCTGCCGCGCGACAGCTGGGCCGATCAGGAGATCGACTGGAAACTTCTCGCCCGCGCCGCGATGGAGACCGGCATTGCCTCGACCCGCTACGGCGAGCATCGCTTGTCCTACACCAAGCCTCTGTCGCAGACGCCGCCGGCAACCTTCGCGCTTCACATCGACGTCTGCCTGCCGGGAGGCACGGAGGCCTTCGCACCCTTCGATGCAACCATTATGCTCGACGGTCATCATCTGATCCTCTCCACCCCTGATCTCTGCCTGCATCTCGATGGCATCGACTGCGGGCTGGAAGACGGAGCAAGCGTTAAGGCAGGCGATGCGATCGGCGCCGTTGCCGGGGCCGCTGGCGGCGTCGGAGGCCTGCGCATCCAGCTTTGCCGCGATCCGGATCTGGTTCCCCCGCTCTTTGCCAAACCGCAGCAAAGCGCAATCTGGCGAAGGATCTGCCCGTCGCCTTCCCGCCTGCTCGGCGTCGGCATCGATGCCCCGGCACCGGAGAGCGAAAGCCTCCTGGAGCGACGCCACAAGAGCTTCGCCAAGCCTCAGAAAAACTACTATGCCGATCCGCCGCAGATCGAGCGCGGCTGGAAGGAACACCTCTTTGACGTCAAGGGCCGCGCCTATCTGGACATGGTCAATAACGTCACGATCCTCGGTCATGGCAATCCGCGCCTCGCGGAAGCAGTCGGGCGCCAATGGGGCATGCTCAACACCAATTCGCGTTTCCATTACGCAGCGGTTGCCGAGTTCTCCGACCGGCTCGCCTCTCTGGCACCGGAAGGCCTGGACACGGTGTTTCTGGTGAATTCGGGTTCGGAAGCCGTCGACCTGGCTCTGCGTCTCGCCTGGGCCCATAGCGGCCACCGCAATATCCTGAGCCTCTTGGAAGCCTATCACGGCTGGACGGTCGCAAGCGACGCGGTCTCCACGTCGCTTGCAGACAATCCACGCGCGCTGGAGACGCGCCCCGATTGGGTTCACCCGGTGCTTTCGCCGAACACTTATCGCGGCCAGTATCGCGGCGACGGATCGACCCAAGGCTATGTTCAGGCGGTTGCCGAGAAGATCGCAGAGATCGAGGCGCGTGGCCTGCATCTCGGCGGGTTCATCGCCGAAAGCGTCTACGGCAATGCCGGCGGCATTCCCCTGCCTCCTGGTTATCTTCGGGATGTCTACGCCCTGGTGCGCGAACGCGGCGGCCTTTGCATCGCAGATGAGGTGCAGGTCGGCTATGGGCGCCTCGGTCACCACTTCTGGGGCTTCGAGCAGCAGGGTGTCATTCCCGATATCATCACGGTCGCCAAGGGCATGGGCAACGGCCAGCCGCTCGGTGCCGTGATCACCCGCCGCGACATCGCCGACAGCCTGGAGAAGGAGGGCTACTTCTTCTCATCCTCCGGCGGCAGCCCCGTCAGCTGCGTGGTCGGCATGACTGTCCTCGACATCATGCGCGACGAAAATCTGCAAGAGAATGCCCGGGATGTCGGCGATTATCTCAAGGCCCGCCTCGAAGCGCTCGGCCAACGCTTTCCGATTGTCGGCGCTGTCCACGGCATGGGCCTCTATCTTGGCCTGGAATTCGTCCGCGACCGGGAAACCCTGGAACCGGCAACCGAGGAAACGGCCGCGATCTGCGACCGGCTGCTTGATCTCGGCGTCATCATGCAACCGACAGGCGACCATCTTAACGTTTTGAAAATAAAGCCGCCGCTGTGCCTGACGCCGGAAAGCGCGGACTTCTTCGCGGAAATGCTGGAAAAGGTGCTTTCCGACGGCTGGTGATGAGCTTTCCAGACACTACCATCTGCCTAACAGACGGTCGCGAAAGCGCGCCATGACGTAAAGGAAACGCAAAGCCCAAATCTGGGTAGACTAAATGGCGGCTTCACAGGGTTTTCAAGAGTGGTCTATCTTCGGACAAAAGTAAGCCGAAGGAATACCCATGCCCATCCTGCCGGAGCAAATCTCCACCCAGCTGTTGATCTGGGCCGTAGCTCTGTTCATCATCAAGCACCTGGCGGCTGACTTTCTTCTGCAGACCGGCTGGATGGCAAAGGGCAAGGAGCGCGTCGAGGGCTGGTTTGCGCCCCTTCTCGCCCACATTGCGGTGCATGCCGTCGGCACGCTTCTGATCGCTTTGCTCCTCGCGCCGCAGATGGCGTGGCTGGCACTGGTGGACCTGATCGTCCACGGCCTGATCGACAAGAGCAAGACGCAGATCCAGCATCGTTTCCGCTTCAAGGTCGAGCAGTCTGCCTATTGGTGGCTCCTCGGGGTGGACCAGACACTCCATCACCTGACCCATCTGGCCTTCGCAGTCTGGATCGCAGCAGCCGCAAGCGGCGCTTGATCGCGAGGTTTCAGCTCCGCGACAATTCGCGGACGATCCATTCGCGAAACGCGACGAGCGGCGGATAGGCAGCCCGTTCACGCGGGAAGGCAAGATAGTAGCGTTGCGCACTCGGCATGGGCCTGTTTACTGCCGGAACAAGTTCCCCGCGCTTGAGCTCCTCCTGGATGAGAAACGTCGGCAGAAGCGCGACACCCAGGCCACCGATCGCCGCCTGTGAGGCCGTGGCGAATTGGTCGAACAGCATGCCATGCACGCTTTCGAACGCGACCCCCGTCTCCGTGAACCAGCGTTCCCAGGCGTCTGGACGTGTCGTCAGATGCAAAAGCGGCACATGAAGCAGGTCTGACGGCACCTCAATCCCATGCGCACGCTTGAACTCCGCACTGCAGGCGGGAACGGTTTCCTCCTGCATCAGCAGTGTCAGCTCTGCGCCCGGCCAGACGGCATCACCGAAATGGATGGCGGCATCGATCGAATCCAGGCGAAAATCAAAGGGCGACAGCCGCGTCACGAGGTTGATCGTGATCCCAGGATTGACCGCAAGGAACTGCCCCAGGCGCGGCGCGAGCCAGCGCGCGCCGAAGGTTGGCAGGATCGCTAAGTTCAGCGTTCCGCCATGCGGATTAGCCCGCAGGTTGAGCGATGCGCTCGAAATGCGGCGGAGCGCCTCGCGGATCTCGCGGGCATAGCTGTCGCCGGCGACCGTCAACCGTATGGTCTGCCTCTCGCGCAGGAAGAGTTCGACCTCGAGCTGGTTCTCAAGCGCCTTGATCTGACGGCTGACAGCACTTTGGGTGAGGTCAAGCTCACGGGCGGCAGCCGTGATGCTGCCCGTCCGGGCTGCGGCCTCGAAGGCGGTGAGCAGGGAAAGCGACGGAAGGAAGCGACGCGCAGGCAGCATGATACCAGGTCTCGATTATAGGGACCTATAGGATGGCTTATTGCAGGCGTCTGGCTAGGCGCGGTGCGCAGGTCGATGCTCTCGCATCGGCCAAGCGACGCAACAACGCCAGAGGCCTACAATAAGCCACCTCCGGTCGGCTTCCCGCCCGTTCTGGCGTCGTCGAGTTCCTTGACCGATGCGAGAGCATCGCTCTTCGGATCTCTCCTAGCCAGCACGACCGGTCGAGCCGATCCTATGGGTTCCTATAATTGAGACTTGGTATTAGTCATGCCTTTTCGGAATGATCTCTTGAGAATTTATCGCTGGAATGGGGTAGAACGGTCTTCTAGAAATCACAAGACAGTACGAGGCGGAATGATATCGGACAGGACCCATGTCCGGACTGCCGGCCTTGGAACCATTGAGAGCCCCGGGGCCCCACCATGCTGAACGATCCTCGCTCCCACGGACTTTGGGAAAAGACGGCCCCTGCTGCTCCGCAGACAGCACCTCTGCAGGGTGCGGCAAAGGCAGATGTGGTCATTGTCGGTGGCGGCTACACCGGGCTTTCCGCAGCACTCCATCTGGCGGAAGCGGGCACCAGCGTCATTCTGTTGGAAGCCAAGGAGATCGGCTTCGGCGGCGCAGGTCGAAATGTCGGTCTGATCAATGCCGGCATGTGGGTGATGCCCGACGATTTGCCTGGCGAACTCGGCCCGGTCTATGGCGAGCGCCTGCTTGATCTGCTCGGCAATGGGCCACGCACGGTCATGGATCTGATCGACCGGCACGGGATCGAATGCGAACTGGAACGCTCCGGCACGCTCCATTGCGCTGTAGGCACGGCAGGCCGCAAGGAGATCGAGGCACGCGCCGAACAGTGGCAGCGTCGCGGCGCGCCGGTCGAACTGCTCGATGAGGCTGAGACCGAGCACAAGATTTCCACGCGCGCCTACCAAGGCGCACTTCTCGACCGTCGTGCCGGCACGCTGCAGCCGCTCGCCTATGCCCGTGGCCTTGCGTATGCGGCACAAAAGGCCGGAGCAGTTCTTCATACGGCAAGCCCGGTCGAAGCCTATGACAAGGCAGCCGAAGGCTGGCGGGTCACCACTGCGGACGGCACCGTGGATGCGCAGTGGATCGTCGTCGCAACCGATGCCTACAGCCACGGCCCCTTCTCCGCCGTGCGCGAAGAACAGGTCCATCTCCCCTACTTCAATTTCGCGACCGTCCCTCTCAGCGACAACCTGCGTAAGTCGATACTGACGGAACGTCAGGGCTGCTGGGATACGAAGGAAGTCCTCTCCTCCTTCCGCATGGACAAGGCGGGCCGTATGGTCTTCGGCAGCGTCGGCGCCTTGCGGGGCACAGGCCTTGGGATCCATCGCGCCTGGGCACAACGCGCACTGAAAGCGATCTTCCCGCAGATCGGCGACATCGCCTTTGAAAGCGAGTGGTATGGCCAGATCGGCATGACGACCAATGCGCTCCCGCGCTTCCACAAGTTTGCGCCCGGCGTCATCGGCTTCTCCGGCTATAACGGTCGAGGCATCTCGCCGGGCACGGTCTTTGGCAAGACGATCGCGAGCCACATCCTCGGCCAGATGACAGAGCAAGAACTGCCACTGCCCCTCACCGATCCCCACGCACCGGCCTTCCGCACCCTGAAGGAAGCATGGTACGAGGCCGGCGCCCAGGTGGCGCATCTGGCCGGCGCACGATTTTGAACGAACAAGAACCAGGTAGACCTGACGGAAGGACCACCATGACCCTCGCCACTCTCAAATTCTCCGCAGAAACGGCAACGCTGATGGCAAGCTTCGGCGTCGACGCCAAGGCGCTGACCGGCGGCACGCTTTCGGTACGTTCGCCGATCAACGGCGAAACCATCGCAGCCGTAGCGGAAATCTCTGCTGACGACACCCGCAAGGCGATCGACGAGGCCCACAAGGCCTTCCTCGCATGGCGCCTTGTGCCCGCCCCGCAGCGTGGCGAACTTATCCGTCTGCTCGGCGAAGAGCTGCGTGCAGCCAAGACCGAACTCGGCCGCCTCGTCTCCATCGAAGTCGGCAAGATCACCTCGGAAGGCCTCGGCGAAGTCCAGGAAATGATCGACATCTGCGATTTCGCAGTCGGCCTGTCGCGCCAGCTCTACGGCCTGACGATCGCGACCGAACGCGCCGAACACCGCATGATGGAAACCTGGCACCCGCTCGGCGTGACCGGCATCATTTCGGCCTTCAACTTCCCCGTCGCCGTCTGGTCCTGGAACGCGGCTCTTGCGCTCGGTTGCGGCAACTCGACGATCTGGAAGCCGTCGGAAAAGACGCCGCTCACCGCGATTGCCACCCATGCGATCTTCGAAAAGGCCGTGAAGCGTTATAACGCCCAGGGCGGCAAGGCGCCGGCCAATCTCGCGACGCTGCTGATCGGCGGCCGCGACATCGGCGAAATCCTCGTTGACCATCCGAAGGTTCCGCTGATCTCGGCGACCGGCTCCACCGCTATGGGCCGCAAAGTCGGTCCGCGTGTCGCCGCCCGCTTCGGCCGCTCGATCCTCGAGCTCGGCGGCAACAATGCCGCCATCGTCGGCCCGACCGCCGATCTCGACCTGACGCTGCGCGGCGTCGCCTTCTCCGCCATGGGCACCGCCGGGCAGCGCTGCACGACGCTGCGTCGCCTCTTCGTCCACGAGAGCGTTTACGACACGCTGGTGCCGCGCCTCGTCAAGGCCTATGGCTCCGTCACCATCGGCAACCCGCTCGAAGCCGGCAATCTGATCGGACCGCTGATCGACAAGGGCTCCTTCGAGCGCATGCAGCATGCGCTGGAAGCCGCCAAGGCGAATGGCGGCAATGTGCACGGTGGTGAGCGCGTCCGCGCCGATGAGTCCGCTGAGGCCTATTACGTCCGTCCGGCTCTCGTCGAGATGCCGGAACAGTGCGGCCCAGTCGTCGAAGAGACCTTCGCCCCGATCCTCTACGTCATCAAGTATGCCGACTTCGACACGGCGCTCGCGCTCAACAACGACGTTCCCCAGGGCCTCTCCTCGTCGATCTTCACCAACGATATCCGCGAAGCCGAAGCCTTCGTCTCAGACCGTGGTTCGGATTGCGGCATCGCCAACGTCAATATCGGCCCATCGGGTGCGGAAATCGGTGGCGCCTTCGGTGGTGAGAAGGAAACCGGCGGTGGCCGTGAATCCGGCTCGGATAGCTGGAAGGCTTATATGCGCCGCCAGACCAACACCGTGAACTACGGTCGCACCCTGCCGCTCGCCCAGGGCGTCAAGTTCGACATCGACTAAAAACACAAAGGCCGGCGGTCATCCCGCCGGCCTTTTCTAATTCTATAGCTGCCACTCAGCGAAGGTTGAACCGCACCGGGGCTGTAATCGTCTTGTTCACGCCTTCCGGCGGCGCCGGAACTGGGGAAGCTGCCCGCACCATGTCGAGCACGGCGCTGTCGAGCGTCGGATAACCCGAGGACCGCGACAGCGATACCGACAACACATTGCCGGAATCGTCGATCCGGAACCGCACATAGACGGTCCCCTCTTCCCGATTGCTGCGCGCCGCACTCGGATAGCGCTTGCGGCGCTCCAGATGTGACATCAACCGCGACTGCCATTTTGCCGGCGAGACACTGCGCCCGGCCCCATTGGCCGCTGCAGCCGCCGCATTACGGTTCGACTGGGCAACCTCGGCCTTGGCAGTCCGCGCCGCCTGCGTTGCCGGCGGCTGGACCTGCTTCTTCACGACCTTCTTGGGCGCAGGTTCTTTCTTCTTCTCCACCTCCGGCTTCGGCACCGGCGGACGCATCATCGGGATCGGAACCTCGACGTTTTCAAGTTCGGCCAATACCATCTGCTCGATCGGATCGATCTCCGGCACGGGTTCCGGAAGAGGTTCCGGTTCGATCAGCGGCGGCGGCTCCGGCAGGGCCTCTGCCACCTCAGGCTCCGGCTCCGGTGGCGGAGGTTCAGGCAAGGGCTGCTCGACCGGTTCCGGTATCGGCTCCGGCAAAGGCTCGCTGGTCGCCGTCTTCACCTCTTCGGAGTCGACTTGCTCCGTGGAGATCTCGTTCTCTTCGGTAATGACGGCCTCGGGCTCTGGCGCAAGCTCGATCATGATCGCCGGTGGCGGTCCGCTGTCGGCGATCACCATCTCCGGTTCCCGCAGGAGAACCGCCACGGCTCCCGCATGCGCGGTCGCAATCAGGAGGCCGGCCGTGGTCCACAATAGCCCCTCGCCGACGACACGCCTCGTGGAGCGGGGCTCGATCATGGCGCGGTCTCCACGCCAGCAGCCGGCGCTGCAGCCGCGCCTGCCGATGCTGCAGGCACGGTCTCCAGACCGACGAGAGCGATTTTCAGATAGCCGGCGTCCCGCAGCAGGTTCATGACCTCCATGAACTTGCCATAGTCGACCGTCTTGTCGGCACGCAGGAAGATGCGCGCGTCCTTGTTTCCTTCGGTCATCCGGTCGAGCGACATACCGAGCGCCTCGCGGGGCACGGTATCATTGCCGAGAGAGAGGCTCATGTCCTCCTTCAGCGTCACGTAGACCGGCTCGTCCGGACGCTCGGCGGGCTTTGCCGTCGACGCCGGCAGGTCGACATTCACATCGACCGTCGAGAGCGGGGCTGCGACCATGAAGATGATCAGCAGCACCAACATCACATCGATGAATGGCGTTACGTTGATCTCGTGGTTCTCGACGAGATCGTCGCCCGAACTGTTTTCCCTGATACCGCCGGCCATCTGCTCACTCCGCCGCCATCGACATGGCCTTGGTCGCCTGGGCGATCCGGGCACTCTTGCGGAAGTCGAGATCGCGGCTCACCAGCCGCTCGATGCCAGCCCCGGCATCGGCGAGCAGCTGGCGGTATCCGGTCACCGAGCGGGCGAACACGTTGTAGATGATCACGGCAGGAATGGCAGCCACGAGGCCCACAGCGGTCGCGAGCAGCGCCTCGGCAATGCCGGGGGCAACGACGGCGAGATTGGTGGTCTGCGTCTCAGCAATGCCGATAAAGGAGTTCATGATGCCCCAGACGGTACCGAAAAGTCCGACGAAGGGTGCCGTCGAGCCGATGCTGGCGAGCACGCCGGTGCCGTTCGACATCTGGCGACCTGCCCTTGCCTCGATACGGGCAAGCGCCGAGGCCACGCGCTCCTTCACGCCGTCGCCACCGACCTGATCGATCGCGGCATCCGACAGGCTCATCTCGTGCTGGGCGGCGCGCACCATGGTCGCCACGATACCACCACGGTTTTCAAGTGATTGCAGGGCATCGCGCAGCTGGCGCGCCTGGGTGACGGCCTTCAGACCCCGCTTGGCGCGAGCCCGTGCGCCGAAGAGCTGCAGCGACTTGGCAAGCCACACGGTCCAGGTCAGTACCGAGGCGAGCGCAAGCATGATCATCACGGATTTGACCACCCAGTCGGCGGCCATGAACATGCCTTCCGGTGAAAGATCATGCGGCATGACCTTATCCGCAGCTTCGGGCGCTTCCTGAGCGAGAGGCGACACCGGCTCGACCGGGGCGGCATCAGTGACGGGCTCAATCGGGGTCGTCGCCGTCGGAGCCACAGCAGGAGTGCTCGGCGCGGAAGGGGCCTGCGTGCTGGCAGGAGCGGCCTGAGCCTCGACGTCTGCAGGCTGGTTCACAACCGGATCAGCGGGCGGAGCGGAAGTCGCGGGCGATGCCGGGGCGGTTGCAACCGGAGCCGTTGATGTGTCCGGCTGCGCAGAAACGGCCGGCGCCTCCACGGGAGAGACAGACTGCGAAGTTGCGACTACCGGAGCAGGCTGGGCAGGAACGACCCGAGGCTCCGTTGCGGTCGGCGCCGACTGCTGGGCAAATGCGAGGGAAGCCCCAAGAAGAAGGGGAAGCAGAACGCCAAATCGCTTGAGCGAAGGTCCCGAATGAGTGAGCGACATTGGGAGCTCCTTGTAAACTGATGATGAAAACCTGGCGCCGTAGCCGCACCAGTACGCTGCCTTCCCCATATAAAACTTGATTAATCGTGACAAGTAATAAAACAACCAGCGCGCGGTTTTCCCGCAACCGTTATCGATCAGCGAGCATCAACCGCGCTGTCGTTCCCGCTCGTAGAGTTCGGTTACGTCCTGGCCGCGGCAAAGCTCGGTCCCGGGCGTCATGACCGCTGCCGCACCGGCAGCCTGGCCGAAGCGGAAGGCCTCCTCGATCTCGAACCCCTCCGCGAGCGACCAGACCATGCCGGCGACGAAACTGTCTCCCGCACCGGTTGCCGAATTGACCGGCACGTCGATGGCCGGCAGGCGGATGATCCGGTCGGCCGACGCAAGCACGGCACCATCGCCGCCAAGCGTGACCGCGATATACTGCGCAGCGCCCGTCCGAACATGGGCCTGGGCGGCCGCCCCCACTTCTTCGTGCGACAGCTTGCGCCCGAGGAAGGCCTCGAACTCTCCGAGGCTCGGCTTCACGAGGAACATCTGCGATCGGGACAAAGCCTCCGCGAGAGACGGACCGGATGTGTCGAGAACAAAGCGCGCGCCCTTCTTCGTCACGATATCAGCCAAGCGGACATAGGTGTCATCAGGGGCGCCGCGCGGCAGGCTACCGCTGGCGACGACATAGTCCGCATCGCTCGCGGCAATCGCCTCGAACACAGGAGCAAGTTCTACCTCGGTCACCAGCGGGCCTTCCGGCACGAAGCGATATTCGAGATTGGTCGAGGTCTCGTGAACCGCGTAGGCGACGCGAACGGGATCGTGAATCTTGAATGTCCGCTCCACGACCGGCAGAGGCTTCAACATCGCCTCCAGAAGCTCCCCCGTCGCGCCACCCGAAAGGAACATCAGCTCGCAAGTCCCGCCCAGCGTGGCGATGACGCGGGCAACATTGATGCCACCGCCGCCAGGAAACTGTTGCTGGTTATGTGTCCGGGTCTTGTGCGTATGGCGCACCACCTCCGCATCGCTAGAGATATCGATTGCAGGATTAAGCGCGAGGCAGAGGATTTTTGTCATCGAATGAACCAGTCGCTGAAGAGGAGAATTGCATACTGCAATATCGATGCGACAGATCTAGGACGCGCAGGCATGCAGCCGCAACCCGGTCGTTAGGCGCAAGTTCTCCACCAGGACCGGCGCACTCTTACCGCATGTGCGAAAAGCTGAACACTGAGATCGCAGTCCGGGGATTGTCTTTGGCTCCCGAGACATTACCTTCGCTGCGCGTCCACCGAGGAAAGAAAACAGCAGCCATGTATACCGGCATCGTGCAGACCGTCGCCCCGATCAAGTCCGTCGTCCGCCACGACGGCTATACCACGTTCTTTATAGAGCTTCCGGAACGGTTGATGGTGGATTTGCAAATCGGCGCCAGCGTTTCGGTCGAAGGCGTATGCCTGTCCGTGACCTCGATGACCGACAACACGGTCACGTTCGACGCCATGGACGCGACGCTGGAGCGCACCAACCTCGGCACAATCACAACGGGCGATCCCGTCAATATCGAACGTTCGGCCAAGCCGACCGATGAAAACGGCGGGCACAATATTGCCGGTCACATCGCGACAACGGCCGAGCTTGTGGCAGCGAAGATGGAGATGCCCGGCGCATTCATTCGTTTTCGCGTGCCGGAAGAATGGGCGAAATATGTCTTCAAGCGCGGCTATCTCGCCGTAAACGGCGCGAGCCTGACGGTCGCGGAGGCTGAAGATGATACCTTCACCATCAACCTCATCCCCGAGACGCTCCGCCAGACAACGTTCCCCCGCTACAAAGCCGGGGATGCCCTCAATATCGAGGTCGATCATCAGACCATGGTCATGGTGGATGTTGTCGAGCGCACGCTCGAGCGGCTGATGTCCAAGCGCAGCTGATCTACGCTTCCGATCAATGGCGGCTATATGAACCGAGCTGCGGCACGTCTTTCATCAGGGAAACCAGCACCTGCCGGTAGTCTGCGGGTTTCGGCGCGCAGAGCGCCTGCGGGATACCGTTCTCTTCGATCTCCTTGATCGCCGAGCCTGAGACGATCCGGAACGGAATGCCGATGCGGCGCAGCCGCTGCACAATCGGTGTGACGTCACCGTCACGAACCTTGAAGTCAAGGATCGCACCGGAGACGTGTTCCGTTTCGAGAATCTCCAGCGCATCCCGAACGGTTTCCGTCGTAATGACGTTGACGCCAGCACGCGCAACAGCGTCGGCTGCATCCATGGAAATGAAGACGTCGTCCTCGACGATGAGGATCGTATCGATTGCTAGAGCCTGTCCTGGTCTCATCTTCATACTCCCTTTGCGACCACAACGCCCTCAACCGGGGTTTGTTCAGATTTTCTTAAATTGCCAAACAACATCGTAAACAATGTGTTAAGCCGGTTACTTCGTTCCAGGCTGACAAACTCATGACCATCGCGCATGGTTCCCACATCTGTGCCGCTACGTGGCCCATGGAACATCCAGAATTGTCCGGCGTTACTCCGCCAACTCAAATCTGGAGAAGTGTCATGCAGATCATCAGCACCGAAGTTACAGAAGCGAACGGCGCCACCGAGGGCTTCCTCGTCGAATTCCTCGGCGACGGCGGTGAAAGCGTTTCCGTGCGTCTTGCACAGTCGGAGAGCGGCGGTTTGAGCCGGGATAACGCTTTGGCCAAGGCTCAGGTGGTTCTGCTGCAGGCCAGCCGTTTTGGCCTGTCGGAAGATGGCGGCGATGACGCCTCGTCTGATAAATCCGAGCCGAGCGATGCCGTCGAAAGCCTGCGTCAGGAGCAGGAAAACCGTGAACGCGGTGGCAGCGCCCTACAGGAAGGCCTGGAAGACACCTACCCGGCAAGCGATCCGGTCTCGGCGACCTACACCTCGACCGCAGGCGCCACGGAAAACAAGCACTGAACAAAGGCGGCGGGCACCCACAAGGTGCCCGTCGATCGTCAAATGCCATCAGAACTGACGACGTTCGGTACGCCGACCACTCTTGAACTCTCCGCGATCATCGTGCGGCTCCTGATCGCCCTTGCCTGCGGCGCCGCCGTGGGCTTCGAGCGCGAGTGGCGCGCGCATGCGGCCGGCCTGCGCACACACATTCTCGTCTGCCTGTCCGCTGCGATCGTGGCCATCCTGACCATCGAGATCACCCATCACGCAGCATTTTCCAGTGATGCTGCACGTTTCGATCCCATTCGTCTGATCGAAGCAGTGACCGCTGGTGTCGCGTTCCTGGCCGCAGGGATGATCGTCTTCAACAAGGGTGAAGTCAAAGGCCTGACAACAGGTGCAGGCCTCTGGTTCGCGGGGTCGATCGGCCTCGCTTGCGGGCTGGGCTTCTGGCAGATCGGTCTAATCGCGACAATGTTCGCAGTCGCCGTCCTCTTTCTAATTCACCGGCTGGAACGTCACCTGCCGCTGCCCCCGCGCGACACCGACTGACTTCGACTAGGGGGCGGTGCCAGCCACCCATCACCGCAGCAGGCTTTGGCCTCCATCGACCCAGATTGGCGTACCCGTCACATGTCGGGACGCCTTCGATGCAAGAAACGCAATCACTTCCGCAATGTCTTCGATCGTGCCAGCCTCGCCGCCGGTCAGCGGAATGTCACCCTCCGGAAACTCGACCGGAACCTCCGTCTGCGCCTTCTTCCGCATGCTCGTATTGTCATCGATCTCGGTCCCGATGGCGCCTGGGCAGATGGCATTGATGCGGATGCCGTGCTGTCCAAGTTCGAGGGCGAGCTGCTGCACCATCGCGAGCTGCGCAGCCTTCGTGGCAGAATAGGCGGTCGCACCCGGGGTGGTGAAGGTACGTGTGCCGTTGATCGAGGAAATGACGATGATCGATCCGCCGCTCTTCTTCATGTGGCGTACGGTATGATGCAGGGTGAGGTATGTCCCGCGCAGATTGACCGCGATCGTCTTGTCGAATTCGTCGGGTTTGAGATCGTCTATCGGCGCCCAAGTTCCATTGATACCTGCATTGGCGACGACAATGTTGAGGGCTTTGCGTTCGCTGATTAAACGGTCGATGGCTTTGGCCATCTCGTCTTCCTGGCTCACATCGGCAAGCAGCACCATTCCCTCGCCGCCAGCCGCACGGATTTCGGCGAGTGTTTCCTCAAGCTCGTCCTCCGTCCTACCCAACAGGCCAACATAGGCCCCGCCCCGCGCCAGCGTGAGCGCGGCACCCTTTCCGATGCCGGACCCGGCCCCCGTCACCAGTGCCGTTTGGCCCTCGAATTCAGCACGGCTCATGATGTCTTCTCCACATGCTCAGGCTTGTCCCCACGCTTGGTGGAAGCAAGTTCTTCGAGCTCTTGTTCGGTCATGCTCTTTTCCATGCTGCGGGATGCCCCCTTCAGATCGGAGACCTTAGCGTCGCCACGCTTGGCCGCCAGTGCAGCGCCCGCGGCCTTCTGTTGTGCTTTCGATTTCGCTGGCATTCGCTTCTCCGCTCATCTCGCAGCTTTCATGGGATGCGGCATGAAAACCAGTGAATGGAGGGAAAGTTCCTGACGGCTCGGAGCGCCGGAACAAAGGCGGGCGGTTGCGAATTAAGCTGCGCAACTCCAGACATCAGAGGATCAGATGGACGCCAAGAGCACGCATTTCCATGTCACGCCGGGCCAGTGGCACCAACTCGGCGCGTGCTTCGATGGGGAGGGTACCAACTTCGCTCTCTTTTCCGCACATGCCGAGCGTGTTGAACTTTGCCTGTTCGACGAAAGCGGCAGCGTCGAGATCGCCCGCATCGAGCTTCCGGAATACACCAACGAAATCTGGCACGGCTATCTGCCGGGCGTGAAACCGGGACAGCTTTACGGCTACCGGGTGCACGGCCCCTACGATCCTGAAAACGGCCATCGCTTCAACCCGAACAAGCTGCTGCTCGACCCTTATGCGCGCGAAATCGTCGGCGACTACGCCTGGTCGAACGCGCATTTCGGTTATGACCTGGATGCTGAAGATAAGGATCTCACTTTCAACTCGCTGGACAGCGCGTCCTGCTCCCCGAAATGTCGTGTCGTCGATCCCGACGAGAGCCGGATTTCAAGCAGCTTCACACGCATTCCATGGGCAGAGACCATCGTCTACGAAACCCACGTGAAGGGCTTCACCAAATTGCATCCGGCGATCCCGGAAAACCTGAGGGGCACATTCGAGGGCCTCGGCCACAAGGCAGCCGTCGACTATGTGAAGAGCCTCGGCATCACGTCGATCGAGCTTCTGCCCGTGCACGCCTTCCCCGATGATAGCCACCTGATGGACAAGGGCCTGCAGAACTACTGGGGCTACAACACCATCGGCTTCTTCTCCCCCGCCAGCCGCTATTACGGACCGAAGGGCCTCATCGGTTTCCGCGACATGGTGCGCGCCTTCCATGATGCCGGCATCGAAGTCATTTTGGACGTGGTCTACAACCACACCGCCGAAGGCAATGAGCTGGGACCGACGCTCTCTTTCAAGGGCATCGACAACTTCTCCTACTACCGCACCCTGCCGGATCAGCACCGCTACTACATCAACGACACCGGCACCGGAAACACGGTCAACACCTCCCATCCCCGGGTTCTCCAAATGGTGATGGACAGCCTGCGCTACTGGGCCGAGGAAATGCATGTCGACGGCTTCCGCTTCGACCTGGGCACCATCCTTGGTCGCGAACCCGATGGTTTCGACCAGCGCGGTGGCTTCTTCGACTCCGTAACGCAGGATCCCGTTCTGTCGAAAGTCAAGTTGATCGGTGAGCCCTGGGACATCGGCCCCGGCGGTTATCAGGTCGGCGGCTTCCCGCCAGGCTGGGCCGAGTGGAATGACAAATACCGGGACTCATCTCGCGAGTACTGGCTGAACGCCGACAACACCTCTCAGGATTTCGCAGCCCGCCTCCTGGGCTCCGGCGACATCTATGATCTGCGCGGTCGCCGCCCCTGGGCGAGCGTCAACTTCATCACCGCCCATGACGGCTTCACGCTGAACGATCTGGTCTCATACGACCAGAAGCACAACGACGCCAATGGCGAGGACAACAACGACGGCCACGACCACAATCGCAGCCACAACTACGGCCATGAAGGACCGACCGACGACGCGGAGATCAACGCGATCCGCGAACGCCAGAAGCGCAACTTCCTGGCGACGTTGTTCTTCTCGCACGGCACGCCGATGCTGCTGGCCGGCGACGAGTTCGGTCGCTCGCAGATGGGCAACAACAACGGCTATTGCCAGGACAGCGAAATCAGCTGGCTGCACTGGGAAGACCTGCCGGAATCCTGCGAAGACCTGAGGGAATTCAGCCGCCGCGTCATTGCGCTGCGCAAGACCCAGCCCCTGCTGCGTCGTGAGAGCTGGCGCGACGGCACCATCATCGACTGGTACAATGTCGGTGGCGGCCATCAGGAGGCGGAGCACTGGCTCGATGGCAACCCGCTGGCCCTGAAACTCCAGCGTCAGGATCTCGAAGCGGAAGACGGCGCCTGGCCGGAAGTGCTGATGTTGTTCAACCCGGTTGGGGAGGACATTGATTTCACCCTTCCCGATAACGGCGGTGGCAACTGGCTGCTTGAGCTGAGCACGTTCGACGTCGAGCGGCACGGCGATGTCGCCGAGGAAGGCAAGCCTTTCCGCCTTGAGGCAAGATCTCTCGCGCTCTTCCGGCGTGCCTGATCTACTCGATCGGGCCTGTCAGGCGCGTTGAAGCAACTCGAAATCGTAAAGCTGCCCGGCAACTGAAATACGCCGGGCAGAGATGACCACGGGCACAACATTGCCCGCCGCATCCCGGATCTCTCCCCGCATCCCGGCATAACCACCGTCGCGGTCGAGCAGCATCAGACGCTCGGCGCGGGCCTCGCTGCCAGACACGACGCCGGAGGCAACCATCTCGCTTCCCCGGATCTCGTCCCAGCTTTTGCCAACGAGGTCGAGATAGGCCTGATTGACCCTGACGTAGCGCGAGCTTTTCTGACCGATGCTCGAGATCGAGAAAGCGACCGGCGAAAGTTCGAACAGCGCCTGGATGACAGGACCGGAAAGGGCGTTGGTCTCGGCCTGTTCGATGATCTCGCGCGAAAGCACCTTGTCTTCGGCGCTTGACGCGATCTCGTAGTCGGCTGGCATGGCCAGTTCGTCACGCAGGATGGCCACGAATCGCCAGAGATCGATCTCGAGAAACTGCGGCTTGTGGCTATCGTCGACATCCTCAAGCTGAACCGGCAGTTTGTCGATGGCATCGGACAGACGCTGAATCTCGCGGTCATTGCGCGCGCCTGCCAGCAGGCTTTTCAGCTTGCCGAGTGCAATATCGTAGAGGATCACATAGGCATCTTGCAGCTTTACAGACCGTTCAGCCTCGACCTCGTCTACAGGGCGCGAACCATCTGCAACCGGCAGGTCTTCGAGCAGGGCCCAGATGTTGCGCTCCTCGGGACACTCCTCCTGCTTGGCTGTTCCAAGCGGGGCGTATCGGATGAGACTGAGGATTGTATCGACACCGAACCGGTTCACGTCGGATGAGACGATACTACCGTCCGAACCAACCTCGAGCGCGGTGATACGGCTCGGTCCGCCATTGTCGTCGAAATAGACGCAAACCTCTGAGACATGCTCGGGAAATTCAAGCCAGGGGTGCTCGTTGCGAAACGCCTCGAGCGCTGAGTGGTCGAGCACTGTTAGGGCATACATGACGCTTCCTCCACAACCGGCCGTGGTGCAAACCACCCTCATCCTGCCTCCTCAAGCAGGAATCGCCTTACATCAGCATAAAGCAAACATACGGGCTTCTGAACGTGTTTCTAGGCCCCGACAAGTGTATGAATGTTTAAGCTGGAATCCCGAAGTTGCAACAGTGTCGCAAGAATGCGGCAGGCCGGCGCCCAAACCCATCAATGGGTGGGGGCGCCGGCCTGCTTGGCTCGATCAGGAGATCAGAAGAACGCCTGAATACCGGTCTGGGCACGACCCAGAATGAGAGCATGCACGTCATGCGTGCCCTCATAGGTATTCACGGTTTCCAAGTTCTGCGCATGGCGCATGACATGGTATTCGATCTGGATGCCGTTGCCGCCGTGCATGTCGCGGGCCTGGCGGGCAATGTCGAGCGCCTTGCCGCAATTGTTGCGCTTGACGATCGAGATCATCTCCGGCGCGAACTGGTGTTCGTCCATCAGACGACCGACGCGCAGCGAGCCGAGCAGACCGAGTGCGATCTCCGTCTGCATGTCGGCGAGCTTCTTCTGGAAGAGCTGCGTGCCGGCGAGCGGCTTGCCGAACTGCTTGCGGTCGAGGCCATACTGGCGGGCACGATGCCAGCAATCCTCGGCCGCACCGAGAACGCCCCAGGAAATGCCATAGCGGGCGCGGTTGAGGCAGCCAAAGGGGCCCTTGAGCCCGGATACGTTTGGCAGAAGCGCATCTTCGCCGACTTCAACGCCGTCCATGACGATTTCGCCGGTGACCGAAGCGCGCAGCGAAAGCTTGCCGCCGATCTTCGGCGCCGCCAGGCCCTTCATGCCCTTCTCGAGTATGAAACCGCGGATCTCGCCGCCATGCGCCTCGGACTTCGCCCAGACAACGAAGACATCGGCGATCGGGGAATTGGAGATCCACATCTTGGCGCCGCGCAGGCGGTAACCGCCCTCGATCTTCTCGGCGCGGGTCTTCATGCCACCCGGATCGGAGCCGGCATCCGGTTCGGTCAGGCCAAAGCAGCCGATGAGTTCGCCCGAAACGAGACCCGGCAGATACTTGTCCTTCTGCTCTTCAGAGCCATAGGCATAGATCGGATAGATGACGAGCGACGACTGAACGCTCATCATCGAGCGATAGCCCGAGTCGATCCGTTCGATCTCGCGTGCGACAAGACCGTAGGACACGTAGTTAGCACCGGCGGCACCATATTTCTCCGGCAGCGTGACACCGAGAAGCCCGGCCTGGCCCATCAGACGGAAAAGCTCCGGCTCGACCGTTTCGCCGAGATAGGCGTCCGAGACCCGCGGCGCGAGCTCGGCCTGAGCAAAGGCTGCCGCTGCATCCTGGATCATCCGCTCGTCCTCGTTCAGGACCTCGGACATCAGGAAAGGATCACTCCAGGAAAAGGGCTGCATCTCGCTCATCGATCTCATCCATTTGTTTCGTTGTCCCAGATTGCTCATGACTGAGTAGAATTCAAGCCATGTTTACTCATGTTGCTATTAGGTCTATTCATATCGCATGCTCACACACCAACGCCGCTTCCTGCCCTCCACCAGCGCCCTTGCCGCCTTCGATTCCGTCGCGAAGCTCGGAAGCTTTTCGGCTGCGGCCAATGAACTGGCACTGACTCAGGGCGCCATCAGCCGCCAGATCGGGCTATTAGAAGACCAGCTAGGCGTCCGGCTCTTCGAGCGCACCAACAGAGGAGTCGAGCTGACCTCGATCGGCCGCACATACGCCAAGGGTATCGGCGACGCGTTGGCAACGATCCGCACGCTGTCGCTCGAAGCCATGGCCACCCGTGACGACACCCATTTGCGGCTCGCCATCCTGCCGACCTTCGGCACGCGCTGGCTGATGCCGCGCATGGCGGATTTCCTCTCGAAGAACCCGGCGATCATCATGGACTTCGCCACCCGCATCGGCCAGTTCGATTTCGAGGGATCGGGCCTCGATGCCGCCATTCATATCGGCGAACCGAATTGGCCCGGCACAGATTGCCAGTTCCTGATGCATGAAATGGTGGCCCCCGTCTGCAGTCCGACGTTCCTCGCGGAAAACCCCGTAAAGCGGCCTGAAGACCTGCTGACAAAGCCACTGTTCGATATGGCCTCGCGTCCACGCGCCTGGGAGCAGTGGTTCGCCAGCCTCGACATCGGCGAAGGCCGAGGCGGCGGTATGCGCTTCGAGCAGTTCTCCAATGTCGTCCAGGCCTGCCATGCCGGCCTCGGCATTGCGCTTGTCCCGACCTTCCTGATCGAGCCGGAACTGGCGAGCGGACAACTCGTCCGCGCCTGGGGACACGAGGTGAAAAGCGCGAGCGCCTATTACCTCGTACGCCCCCTGTCGAAGATGGCCTATGGGCCGGCCAGCACCTTTGCCGCCTGGATCCTGGAGCAAGCAAGAACCTTCAGCGAGCGACGTCCGGCAAGCGGTTGAAGAGCACCCAGAAATGACTCCCGACCTGTGTCCTGTGCCGATTGACAACCTATCGTCATGAGCAAAGACTAACCTTCGAAAGCCATGATCAGGCTCGGAGGGAACCATGTTCACACACCGTTTTTCGGGATTTCTCGCACTCGCGCTGGCTATTGTCCCGATATCCCTCCCAGCTTCCGCACAGGATATGCGCAGCATCGAGCGCATCGATGATGCCGACTATTTCGGCTTCGATCTCAGGACGGAAAAGAATGTCTCCATCGACGAATGCGAGGCAAGCTGCATCGGCGACGCGTCCTGCCGGGCCTTCACTTACAATCCCAAGGTCAACTGGTGCTTTCTCAAGTCCGATTATGACCAGCTGAACAGTTTTCCGGGAGCGATCGCGGGCCGTATCGTCGTCCAGACAGCCGAGGAAGACATCGGCGCCCCGCCGGCACTGCCTTTTGTTTCGGAATACCTGAAGACTGAAGCTCGCAACCAACGCGACAATCTCGCGGTCGTGCCAGACCAGGAGGGGCTCGGACGCGACGCCCTCATCGAAACCGGTCGCGCAGCCTTTACCGGCGGTAATATCGACTACGCCATCGCCTCGATGAAAGGCGCCCTGTCGGTCGATCCCGATGATCAGGCCTTGTGGCTCGAACTGGCCCGCATGGCAAACACCGTGACCGGCAATTATTCCATGGCCAACGAAGGGGCGATGGCCTCAATCAATGGCTATCTGCTGACCCGTGGCCCCGCGTCTCGCGCCGACGCCTTGGCCACGCTCGCCAAGTCACTCGAAAACAGCGAGAACTGGCGTCCGGCGCTGAGTGCCTACAAGGCAAGCCTCGAACTCGCGTCGAATGCCGAAGTGCGCGCCGCCTTCGAAGACCTCCGTTCCCGCCAGGGCTTCCGCGTCGTCAACAACACGGTCGATTCCGATAGCGCCTCACCGCGCGCCTGCGTCGAATTCTCCGAACCGCTGGTCAAGCGCGGCGTCGACTACTCATCCTTTGTCACCCTCGACGGCAAGACGCCAAAGGCGCTCGAAGCAAAGAACAACCAGATCTGCGTCGAGGGCCTGGAGCATGGCGGCCGCTACCGCCTCGCGCTCCGCGCCGGCCTGCCCTCATCCGTGGACGAAAATCTGGAAGCTCCGGTCGAACTCGAGCTTTACGTACGCGATCGCAGCGCCACCGTGCGCTTCACCGGCGACGCCTTCGTTCTCCCCTCCTCCGCCCGCCAGGGCATTCCGCTCGTTTCGATCAACAGCGAAAGCGCCAACCTCGAACTCTACCGCATCGGCGACCGCAACATCGCCCCGCTGCTGGCCGCTTCGCAGTTCCTGACCCAGATGGACGGCTATACCGCCGGGCGCGTCAAGGACGAGATAGGCGAACTCGTCTGGCAGGGCTCGGTCGAGATCGCCAACGAACAGAACAAGGAAGTCGTCACCAGCATTCCGCTGCAGGAAGCGCTGCCGACCCGCAAGCCGGGCATCTATGTGATGACCGCCGTCTCGCCGACATCTGTTAACGAGAACTGGGACAGCCGCGCAACGCAATGGTTTGTGGTGTCCGACATCGGCCTTTCGACCTTCGCCGGCACTGACGGCCTGCATGTCTTCGCCCGCTCGCTCGCAACGGCCAGCCCGCTTGCTAATATCGAGCTGCAACTGATCGCCAAGAACAACGAGATCCTGGCAACCGCCACGACCGATGCCGAAGGCCGCGCACGCTTTGACGCCGGCCTCGTGCGCGGCGGCGCAGCATTGGCGCCAGCCGTTATCGCCGCCCGCAGTGGTGCCGACGACAACGTCTTCCTCGACATGACCCGCGCCGGCTTCGACCTCTCCGACCGTGGCGTCACCGGTCGCCCGGCACCGGGCCCGGTCGATATCCTCGCCTGGACCGAACGCGGCATCTACCGCCCCGGCGAAACCGTGCACGCCGCAGCGCTGGCCCGCGACACCAAAGCCGATGCCATTTCCGGCCTGCCGCTGACCTTCCTCTTCTCGCGACCTGACGGCGTCGAATTCCGCCGGATGGCCGTAACCAGTGAAACGCTGGGCGGTTATGCTGTCGACCTGCCCATCCTGGCCAACGCCATGCGCGGCACCTGGACGGTCGCAATCCATACCGATCCCAAGAAGCCGGCCATCGCCCAGTCGACCTTCCTGGTCGACGACTTCGTGCCGGATCGGCTCGACCTGAAACTGTCCAGCGAAGCCACGGCGATCTCGCCTGAGGAGCCGGTGACAGTCTCCGCCGACGGCCGTTACCTCTATGGCGCGCCGGCAGCCGGCCTGACGCTCGAAGGCGAAGTCGTCATCCGCCCGACAACAAGCCATCCGGACTTCGATCGCTACAGCTTCGGCCTGGCGGACGAAGAAGGCATCGAGGACATGCGTGTGCCACTCGAAGGCCTTGACGCGCTCGATGACGACGGTCTCGCTAACATCGAAGTCTCGCTCACAGACCTGCCTTCCACGACGCGGCTCCTCAATGCGGACGTGGTCCTGCGTCTGCGCGAAGGCGGCGGCCGCGCCGTCGAACGCAAGCTGAGCCTTCCGGTCACGCCGGAAGGTCCAATGATCGGCATCAAGCCGGAATTCGAGGGCGATCTCGCCGAAAACACCAATGCCGCCTTCAACCTAATTGCTCTGGGCCCCGATGGTTTGCGTCAGGCACTGCCGGCCGCACGCTGGAAGCTGATCAAGCTGGAGCGGAACTACCAGTGGTACCGCGACGGTTCGTCCTGGCGCTACGAGCCGATCACCACGACCAAGCTCGTGGCCGACGGCAACACAGACATCGCAGCAGAAGGCACCCCGCTTTCGGTACCCGTCACCTGGGGCAGCCATCGCCTGGAGGTCGAGCAGGGCGGTGCTGTGACCAGCGTCGATTTCGATGCCGGCTGGTTCGTCACCGCAAGCTCCACCGAGACGCCGGACGCCCTGGAAATCGGCCTCGACAAGCCGTCCTATCAGGTCGGCGACACCGCGAAGCTCAAGATCTCGCCGCGCTTTGCCGGCCAGGTCATCGTCACTTCCGGCACGGATGCTCTGATTTCCACCCAGGTTGCCGACGTCCCGGCAACAGGCACGGAAATCGAGATCCCAGTGACAGCAGATTTCGGCGCCGGGGCCTATGTGACGGCAACGCTCTTCCGTCCGGGTGACGCCGAGGAAAGCCGCATGCCGGCGCGTGCGATCGGCATTGCTTGGCTCGCCGTCGATCCGGGTGCCGACAAACTCGCGATCAAGCTTTCGCCGCCGGAAAAGACCCTGCCCCGCCAGCCGCTCGAAATCCCGGTGGAAGTCACCGGCGCCGGCATCGGCGAAGAAGCCTATGTGATGGTCGCCGCCGTCGACGTCGGCATTCTCAACCTCACCCGCTACGAAACACCCGATCCGGAAGGCTACTACTTCGGCCAGCGCCGCCTCGGCCTCGAACTGCGCGACCTCTATGGCCGCCTGATCGATGGCTCGCTAGGGGCTACCGGGCGCCTGCGCACCGGCGGTGACGGCGGCCAGGTCGCCCTTCAGGGCAATCCGCCGCGCGAAAAGCTCGTGGCCTTCTTCTCGGGTCCGGTGAAGCTGGATGCAGACGGCAAGGCAACCGTCTCCTTCGACATACCCCAATTCAACGGCACCGCGCGTGTCATGGCCTGGGCCTGGTCGAAGACCGGTGTCGGCCACAGCGAGACGGACGTCATCATACGCGACCCGGTCGTCGTCACGGCAAGCCTGCCGAAGTTCCTCGCGCCCGAAGACCAGAGCAGCCTGCGCCTCGATATCGCGGCAACCGACGCTCCATCCGGCACCTACACGCTCGCCGTCACCGGCAACGGTCCGGTCAGCGTCGGCGGCGCGGAAAGCCAGGAAGTTGCGCTGACCGCAGGTGAGACCACCACCGTCACGCTGCCGCTCACCGCCAACGCCCCCGGCGATGGCGCAATCGACATTGCCCTCTCTGGCGCCGACGGCATCGCCGTCAGTCAGTCCCTTGATCTCCCCGTGCGCCCGGCAACCCTGCCGATCACCGAGCGGCAGGTCATTGCGCTGCCCCCCGGCAAGAGCCTGACCGTCGATGGCGACCTGCTCGCCGACAGCCTGCTGCAGGGCGCCTCGGTCAGCCTGAATGTCGCCCGCGCAGATGGCCTCGACATTCCCGGCCTGCTGATGGCGCTCGACCGCTATCCCTATGGCTGCGCCGAACAGACCACCAGCCGCGCGCTGCCGCTTCTCTATTTCGATGAACTGGCCAAGCTCTCCGGCCTCCCGGAAGACGAGGCGATCAACAAGCGCGTCCAGGATGGCATCCTGCGCGTGCTGGCCTACCAGTCGTCGAGTGGCTCCTTCGGTCTCTGGGCACCGGGCTCCGAAAGCCTCTGGCTCGACGCCTATGTCACCGACTTCCTGACCCGGGCCCGCGAGCAGAAGTTCGATGTGCCGGAAGAAGCCCTCGTCCAGGCGCTGCAGAACCTGCAGAACCGCATCGCCTACGACAACGACATCCGCACGCGCGGCAACGAGATCGCCTATGCGCTCTATGTGCTCGCCCGCAGTCGCAAGGCCTCGCTCAGCGATCTGCGCTACTACGCCGATACGATGCTGGGTGATTTCCCCACTCCCCTGTCCAAGGCTCATCTGGCAGCAGCCCTATCGCTCTATGGCGATAGCGAGCGGGCCAACGGCGTCTTCCTCGATGCCGCCGGCATGAGCGAGCAGGCCCGCCTGACGCCCGTCAGCTTCTCCCGCTCCGACTATGGCTCGGCGCTGCGTGATGCAGCCGGCGTTCTGGCGCTCGCCGCCGAAAGCCGACCGGTTCCGCCTGTTGTCCCGATCCTGGCGAAGGTCGTGGCCGACGAATGGGAGGCGAAGCAAACCCTCAGCACCCAGGAACAGACCTGGATGCTGCTCGCCGCCCGCGCGCTGCAGCAGGATGACAAGGGTCTGAAGCTGGATGTCAACGGCGCGGAAAAGACCGGCGCCTATGCAGCCACCATCCCAGGCGACGCCCTGCTCCAGGCGCCGATGACGCTCACCAATACCGGGCTAGATCCGGTCAGTGCGGCGATCACGACGGTCGCCGCCCCGGTCGAACCGCCGGCAGCCGGTGGCGAAGGCTTCGAGATCACCAAGACCTATTATGGTCTCGACGGCGAGGAAGCCAATGTCACCGAAGCGATCCAGAACGAACGTTATGTTGTGGTGCTGGAAGTGACCGAGGAAGACGAGTGGCCGGCGCAGTTGTTGGTGACCGATCTGCTTCCGGCCGGCTTCGAGATCGACAATCCGAGCCTTGTCGACAGTGCAGCCTTGGCGAACTTCGAATGGATCGGTCAGACCGAAACGGCGCATCTCGAATTCCGCAGCGACCGTTTCGTCGCTGCTGTGAACCGCGGAGAAGGCGAAAACGGCACGATCACGCTGGCCTATGTCGTCCGCGCCGTCACCCCCGGCACCTATGACCTGCCCGCAGCGAGCGTCGAAGACATGTATCGCCCACAGCTGTCGGCGCGCACGGCAGCCGGTGCGATGACGGTCTCGACCGCACCCTGATGGGTCGGGCGAGGCGCATCGGGATCAGCATCGGGGCGGTCGCCATCACGGCCACCGCCTCGTTTGCTGCGCTCGACTGGGCAGACAGACACTACCCTCCCCCGCTGGACGCGGCGCGGGAGGTCTCGACCGAGATCCTCGATCGCGACGGCCAGCTTCTCAGAGCCTTCGCCACCCGTGAAGGCCTCTGGCGGCTTGAAACGAGGGTCGATGACGTCGATCCGGCCTTGCTGCGCATGCTCGTCGCCTATGAGGACCGCCGTTACGAAAGCCATTCCGGTGTCGATATTCTGGCATTGGGACGTGCCGCCTGGCAGCTTGCCGCCAACGGCCGCATCGTCTCCGGTGCCTCGACGCTGTCCATGCAGGTCGCCCGCCTGATCGAGCCCCGTCGGGAACGTTCGATCAGCGCCAAGCTCATCCAGATCGCCCGCGCGATCCAGATCGAACGGCGCCTGTCGAAAACGGAAATCCTCAACCTCTATCTCACCCACGCCCCCTATGGCGGCAATCTCGAAGGCGTGCGCTCGGCAAGCCTCGCCTGGTTTGGCAAGGAACCCAAGCGTCTGTCGACAGCGGAGGCCGCCCTCTTGGTCGCTTTGCCCCAGCTGCCCGAAAAGCGCCGCCCGGACCGCTATCGCGACAACGCACTCGAAGCCCGTAAACGCGTTCTGGAAAGGGCCCGAGAGGCACAAGTCGTCGACGAGACAGAAGTCGCGTTGGCGCTCAACGCCTCGCTCCCGACAGTGCGGCGTCAATTGCCGGCGCTATCACCCCATCTCGCCGAAGCCGCACGGCGAAAGGCACCCGAGGCCAGCACCCACCAGACCACCATTTTGCGCCCGGTCCAGGAAACCCTGGAAAAGGTGGCGCTCGAAGCGAGCCGCAAGCTCGACCCCAAGGTCTCGCTCGCTTTGCTGATGGCCGATGCCACCACCGGAGAAATCGTCGCCGAAGTCGGCGCTGCCGACTATTTCGATGCATCCCGCTCCGGCTGGATCGACATGACGCGTGCAGAGCGCTCCCCCGGCTCGGCGCTGAAACCCTTAATCTACGGACTTGCCTTCGAGCAGGGTCTCGTCGCCCAGGAGACCATCGTCGAAGATCGCCCGGCCGACTTCTTCGGCTACCGACCGAAGAACTTCGACATGCAGTATCAGGGGGATGTCAGCATCCGCCAGGCGCTGCAGCTGTCGCTCAACGTGCCAGCCGTGCGCTTGCTCGACGCCGTCGGCCCCTCGCGTCTGATGGTGCGCCTGCGCCGCGCCGGTGTGACACTGAAGCTCCCGCCGAACGAGGCTCCAGGGCTGGCGATTGCGCTTGGTGGTGCAGGCATCACGCTGAAGGATCTCGTCCAGCTCTATGCGGGCCTCGCCAATCGCGAACAGCCGGTCAGGCTCGGTGACGGCATCCGCGACAAGGCCGAATTGATCGACGAACAACCCCTCTTCGAACCCACAGCCGCCTGGACGGTCGCCGACGTGCTCGGCGACGTCCTCCCGCCAACAGGCAGCCCGCCCGCCGGCATCGCCTACAAGACAGGCACGAGCTACGGCTATCGCGACGCCTGGTCGGTCGGCTATGACGGGCGCTATGTCTTGGGCGTCTGGATCGGCCGCCCGGACAACGCTGCCGTCCCCGGCATCTCGGGCTATCAGACGGCAGCCCCGATCCTGTTCGAGGCCTTTGCCAAGTCTGGCCTTGCCGGAACGGCTCTGCCCCGCGCCCCGACAGGCGCCAACCGCATCGCCGCCTCCGAGCTGCCGCAGTCCCTGCGCCGTTTCTCCGTCGATCCGGACGGCCTCATCTCCGTCTCGGCCCGCGAGCGCCCACCACAGATCGTCTATCCGCTGGAAGGCTCCGTTCTCGAACTCGGCAAAGGGCCGGATGGCGAAGCCTTGCCGGTCGTCATGAAGATGCAGGCAGGGCGCGCACCCTTCCGCTGGCTGGTCGACGGCAAGCCGATGAGCGACAGCACCCGCAGACGAACCGGCGAATGGCACCCCGAGGGTTCCGGACAATCCACTTTGACGGTCATCGACGCCGAAGGCAGAGCAGCCTCGGTCAACGTTTTCATCCGGAACTGACGGGCTAAGCGTCACGCCCGTGATCCAGTCGCACTCCCGCGCCGTAGAAATCTCCATCAACCAATTCGAACGGGAGATCTTCATTATGACCAGCAGCTTGCGCGCCGGATTGATCACGCTCCTGACGCTCGCCTTCGCCATTCCCTCGGCCATGGCCAACGAGCGCTTCACAGCCAATGACATCAAGGGCGAGATCATCGGCAAACGCATTTATCTCGCCGTGCCCTTCGGCGGTGAATTCCCGCTCAACTACCGCCCTAATGGCCAGGTCGACGGATCGGGTGAAGCGCTCGGCCTCGGCCGTTTTGCCAAGCCGAACGACAAGGGTAAATGGTGGATCAAGGGCGACCGCCTCTGCCAGCAGTTCACCAGCTGGTACAAGGGTGCACCGATGTGCTTCGAACTGATCCGCACCGGTGACAAGCGCCTGAAGTGGATCCGCGACAACGGTGAAACCGGCACGGCCCGCATCGGCAGCAGCATCTGACATTGCTTGCCGGTCCTGCTACGGGTCCCTATTCTCTCCGAATTGGAGATTGGGGACCCAGATGGCAGACTTGAAGGACCGACCGGTCGGGGCGACCGCTACTCTCGGCAAAACCGGCTATCCGGCCATTCGCTCAGTCACCGGCGGCGAACTGGAAATTGTAACGGGGCCCACGCAGCCGGGCTTCAATCCGCTCGACTTGCTTCTCGCCTCGCTCGCTGCCTGCATGAGCATGAGCGCCCGCATAGCCGCCCGCGAAATCGGCCTTGCGCGCAGCTTCGAAAGCGTTGCAGTGGCGGTCAGCGGTGAAAAGGCCGCCGACGAGCCCTCCCGCTTCATCGGCTTCACGGTAGAATTCGAGTTTCAAGGCACGCTCGATCTGGAGCAGCAACAGGCGATCGCCCACCGCGCAGAAGAAATCTGCACCGTCAGCAACAGTCTTGGCGTGCGTCCGACCTTGGTGATCGGCAACGCCTAGCAGCAAACGCGAAGCCGCAATCTCAATGCGTCGCGAGGCATCACCGCAGTTTTCGTTTACCGTAGGACACGATCGAGACCGCGACATTTTCGGATGCACCACCTTTTCGCAATACGATCAACTATGGCGCCACGCCTGCCTTAAATCTTGACGTTTGAGCAATGTTCGTTAACAAGAACGTGAGGCGCCGTGATTTCAGCATCACCGCGTCCGAACCTGGTGCCGGGCCCCTCTGGCGAGAGTTTACGGCGCTCTCGTGATGTCGGTACCGCCAGCAATTTGAGCCGGCGGATTCTATAAAAATGAACAATTCGATCATGCTTCATGCGAAGGCGTGCAGGGCGCTTCGCATCTCCACTCTGTCTCTGTTCTCCAGCCAGGAGAACCGCACATGAGCACTGCAACAGCAACCGGTGGAAGCTCCACCCTCGGTTATTTCCGCTGGGCCTTCATCGTCACGGCGATTGGCCTCATCCTCGGCGGTATTCTCGGCTGGCAGTCAACCGGCACGATCGCCGGCATGGCAACCGTCTTCTTCATCTGCGCAGTTCTGGCGGTCCTTGAAATCTCGCTGTCCTTCGACAACGCGATCGTCAACGCCAACAAGCTGAAGGACATGACCCCCGTCTGGCAGCAGCGCTTCCTGACCTGGGGCATCATCATCGCCGTCTTCGGCATGCGCATCGTCTTCCCGCTGCTCATCGTGGTCATCGCCGCCCAGATCGGGCCGATCGAAGCGATCATACTGGCAGCGCGCGAGCCGGCGGAATACGCCCGCATCATGAACGACGCGCATCTTCCGATCGCGGCTTTCGGCGGCACCTTCCTGATGATGGTCGGCCTCACCTATTTCTTCAACAATGAGAAGGATGTGCATTGGATCGAGTGGCTTGAGAAGCACATGGCGCGCTCGGCCTCCATCAAGGGCATCGAGATCGCGCTCGTCTTGCTCCTGATCCTGCTGTTTTCCAACCTGCTCGAGGGCGAGGAATCGACGACATTCGTTTATTCCGCCATCTACGGCTTGGTCACCTTCCTGGCCGTCGAAGTGCTGGGTGGATTGCTGGATGCCTCGCAAAAGACCATGAGCGAAGCGGCCAAGGGCGGCCTCGGCGCCTTCATCTATCTCGAAGTGCTCGACGCCAGCTTCTCCTTCGACGGCGTTATCGGCGCCTTCGCGCTGACGCAGAACCTGTTCATCATCGCCATCGGCCTTGGCATCGGCGCCATGTATGTGCGCTCGATGACCATCATGCTGGTCGAGAAGGGCACGCTGGCGGAATATCGTTATCTGGAACACGGCGCCTTCTACGCCATCCTGATCCTCTCGGTGATCATGTATGTGCAGACGCTGTTCCACATCCCGGAAGTGATCACCGGCCTCGGCGGCGCAGCCCTGATCGGCATCTCCCTCTGGTCCTCGATCAAGTACAATCGCGAGGAACGGGCTGAGGAGGAACGCCTCGCCCACGAAACCGTGGCCGAGAACATCTGAGCGATCGCTTCGCGAACAATAAGAAAAGGCCGGCGTTTTCGCCGGCCTTTGCCATTTTAGAGACCGGATGCTCAGTCCGGCCCGACATCCGAGCCTTGAGAGCCGACCTTCGGCAGGGAGCCCGTTCCCGGCGTCTTCATCGGATCCTGCAATTCCGGCTTGTCGTGCGGCCCCGCCGCAGGCATCTCGTCTGCGGTCGTTTTGCCCTTTTCGGTCTGTTGCTTGTCGGCTGTATCAGCGTGATCAGTCATCGCCAGTCTCCTTTGTATGGGCACAGGAAACAGCCCGCGGCCCGGCGAGGTTCCAGACAATCCGACGTAAGCTCTGGAAATCCGAAGAGACCATTGCGGACGCTCGGAGATATGGCGCAGCAATCCAGACCGGCCTTGTGTCGCGACAAAGCTCTCCTACATCTCCTCAAACGCCAGGAGATACGTAAGACGATGAACAGTTCAGAGCCACCAAACAGCCCGGCTCCCGAGGGCGGGGTGGCATCGAGAAGGCTTGCCCGCCTTCAGGCCCATGCGGCAGAAGCGGGCTCTGTGAGCCTGGACGAACTGATGTCGGCCATGGGCCGCAGCAGCATTGCATTTGCAATCCTCATCCTGTCGCTGCCGGCCCTCACCCCGATCCCCGGCCCCTTCGGTATGGTCTTCGGCAGCTGTCTGGCCGTCGTCTCGATCCAGATCATTGCCGGCTTTCGGCGCATCTGGTTGCCAAAATTCCTCGGCCGCCGTCAGGTCTCCAGCGGCGTCATCGACGTGATGGTCCGATACACCGCCCCTTTGGTCGCCCGCGTGGAAACGCTGCTGCGCAAGAACCGCATGCGCCATCTCGCAGGTCCCCGTGCGCAGGCTTTCCTCGGTGTGCCGGTGCTGCTCCTCGCCATTGCGGTGGCTCTGCCTATACCCTTTGGGAATTTCCTGCCCGTGGCGGCACTGGTCATGATCGCGCTCGGCCTCATGGAGCGTGACGGTCTTGTCGCGATTCTGGGCGTTGCCATGGGCGTGATCGCGCTCGGCGCATCCGGTGGCCTGGTCTATGCTGCAGCCCGGGGCTTGGGCTGGGCAATCGGCCCCTGAAACCATATCCGAAATATTTTTGGCTGACGGTGGAATAGGATGCCGTCCAGCTCCGTATACTGGGGCATGACGACGAACTCGAACCCGTTCAATGTGATTGGCCAGCTCGCAGCCCTGCGACGCTACGCCCGTTCGCTCGTCAGGAATCCCGACGAGGCTGAAGACCTCGTCCATGATGCCCTCGTCCGCGCGCTGGAGCGCAAATCGACGTTTCGCAGCAGCGGCAGCATCCGCAACTGGCTGATGTCGATCCTACACAACACTCATATCGACCGGCTCCGCCGCGACCGTGCGGTCAATCGCCGTCACGACGCTGCCCTGGAACTGTCCGAAACGGTAGCACCCGCGGGACAGGAACATTCGGTGCGGCTCGCCCAGGTGCGGGACGCCTTTCTGTCTCTGCCGGAAGACCAGCGCGAAGCGCTGCATCTCGTGGCCATCGAAGAGCTCTCCTATCAGGAGGCCGCCGATGTCCTGAATATTCCCGTTGGCACACTGATGTCTCGTGTCTCTCGCGCCCGCGCCCGTCTTCGGGCGATGGAAGGCGGCGAGGAGGCGAGCGCGGTGCCACACCTCAGAATCGTTGGAGGAAACCCCGATGACAAGCAATGATCCCGTGATCGAGGCCGACCTGCACGCCTATGTCGACGACCAGCTGGATGTCGGCCGCCGTATCGAGGTCGAGGCTTATCTCTCGGAGAACCCATCCATCGCCGCCAAGGTGATGGCAGATCTGCGGGTCCGTGATGAGTTGCGGCTGGCACTGGCCGGCATGCCGACAGGCGTCCGGCAGGAAACACGCGAAGCAGCGCGGGTTCTGGAAAGCGCCTTGAACCGCCCGCGCACCTTCGACGTGATGCGGCGCGCGGCATCGGTTGCGCTGTTGATCGGCGCCGGCTGGATTGCCCATGCCTGGATCGCGCCCGGCAGCATCGGCGAAGTGGTGGCCTCCGTGCCGCCGCCGCAATTCGTCGAGGAAGCCATGCGCGCCCATCAGACGGCAGAGCTGCGCGAGCAGATGTCGTCCCAGGCGGAAGTGAGCCGCTTCGACCCGGCTGAGATCCGTTCGGCGACAGCGATCGTGCTGCCCACGATGCCGGCAGAATGGTCCGTGCGCGATGCACAGGTTTTCCCCTCCACCTACGGTCCGAGCGTCGAGCTTGAAGTGGAGCCCCAATCCGGCGAGAGGCTGTCGCTCTTCGCCGTCCGGCCTGGCAATTTCTCTGTTCAGCAGGTGCTGCTGAAACAGGAAGGCCAGACCAACGCCGCCTACTGGCAGATCGGCGAAGTTGCCTACGCGCTGATCTCCGAAACCGAAAATGCGGACGAGCTGGCCGAACAGGCCCGCAAGCTTGCCCGTACCCTTTACTGATCCCAAGGAGGTAACTGACTATGGATCCTATCCAGAACCGCTTCGGCTACGGCGCTCAGGCCCAGTCCGCAGCACTTTTCGACGAAGGTCTGCGCAAGCACATGCTGCGCGTCTACAACTACATGGGCCTCGGCCTTGTTATCACCGGCATCGTCGCCTTCGTGGTCAGCCAGACGCCGGCCCTCTACGTGCCGATCTTCTCCACCCCGCTGAAGTGGGTCGTGATGCTGGCGCCGCTGGCCTTCGTCTTCTTCTTCTCGTTCCGCATCCATGCGATGTCGGCCGCCACCGCGCAGATGGCATTCTGGGCCTTCGCTGCCGTGATGGGTCTGTCGCTGTCGTCGGTCTTTCTGGTCTTCACCGGAACCTCGATCGCCCGCACCTTCTTCATCACCGCGACCATGTTCGGCGCGATGAGCCTTTACGGCTACACGACGAAGCGTGACCTGTCGAAGTTCGGCTCGTTCCTGATGATGGGGCTGATCGGTGTCGTCATCGCCTCGATCGTCAACATCTTCCTCGGCTCCAGCGCCCTGCAGTTCGCGATCTCGGTGATCGGCGTCGTCGTCTTCGTCGGCCTGACCGCCTGGGATACCCAGAACATCAAGGAACAGTATGCCGAGAACGTCGACCAGGAGAGCCAGCAAAAGCTCGCCGTCTTCGGCGCTCTGTCGCTCTACCTCAACTTCGTCAACCTGTTCCAGCTGCTGCTGAGCCTCACAGGCCAGCGCGAAGAATAAGATAAAAACGCGTCGGGAGAACGCTTCAAGAAGAAACGCCCGGGTTTTGCCCGGGCGTTTTCACGAGAAGAGAATGAGATCGAGCTTAGACGATACCGCCGGAGCCGCCCTTGACCGCCGGACGCTCGGCCGCAACACGGCCCCGGTAGCCACTGGCCCGGTAGGTCGCGACCGGATCGATTGCCCCGCCGGACCGCCGTCTTGCCTCGGCGAGGATTGGCTCGACATCGGTGCGATAAGCCCGCTTCAGTGTTTCGGACGCCATCAGCGCGTCGTTATCGGTCTGGTAGCCCTCAAGCGCTGCGCGATCCACGAGAAGCGCCTGCGCATAGGCACGGCGGATCTCGTTGGCGCTGGAAATCAGGCTCTCGATCGGGTCGGTCACGTTGTGGCTCTGGTCAATCATATGCGCCGGGTGGAAACCCTTCACACCCCGGTGCTCCGCATCAACCAACTCGTTGAAGACGAGGAACAGACGGTAGGGTTCGACCGACCCGGCATCCAGATCGTCATCCCCATACTTGCTGTCGTTGAAGTGGAAGCCGCCGAGCTTGCCGAACTGGATAAGCCGCGCAACGATCATCTCGATATTGGTGTTTGGCGCATGATGCCCGAGGTCGACCAGGCAATGGGCCTTTTCACCCAGCGTCTGCGCGATCAGGTAGTTCGTGCCCCAGTCCTGAACGACCGTGGAATAGAAGGCTGGTTCGTACATCTTGTGTTCGGAGAACAGTCGCCAATCGTCCGGCAGCGCCTTGTAGATGTCGCGCATCGCGTCGAGATAACGCTCGAACTGGCGGGTGAAGTTGCTCTGCCCGGGGAAGTTGGATCCATCACCGATCCAGACCGTCAGCGCCTTGGAGCCGAGTGCGGCACCCAGTTCGATGCATTCGATGTTGTGCTCGACCGCCTGACGGCGGGTCGCCGCATCCACATGACTGAGGGAGCCATACTTGTAGGAATGCGGCTGCTCAGGGCTGTCGGAGAAGGTGTTCGAATTCATCGCATCGAAGCCCAGCCCCAAAGCATCCGCCTTGGCCTTCAGCTCCTTCGGGTCCGCCTTGTCCCAGGGGATATGCAGCGAGACGGTCGGCGTCGCCCGCGTCAACTGCTGGATGACGCCGCAATCGTCGAGCTTGTCGAAGATGTGGCGCGGTTCTCCCTGCCCCGGGAAACGGGCGAAACGCGTGCCGCCGGTACCGACGCCCCAGGAGGGTACGGCAACGAAGAAGTCCGCGACCTTCGCGGTCACGCTCTCGATATCGATGGAGTTGCGCGCGAGTTTCTCGCCCAGCGCCTGAAAGTCGCTGCGGTGAGCCGCCTCGCGCCGCTCGTTTTCCGCCGCGACGATATCGACGGGAATTCGGATTTCGCTCATTCTTTCCTCCACCTCGCGCGAACGATTGTCATCGAAGCGCGTTTATCTGCAGTCTCAAATGAAAATCGGAGCCATCATGGACGTTCTTCGCATTCTGCTTGCCATCCTCCTGCCGCCACTCGGCGTTTTCCTCCAGGTCGGTATTGGCCTGCATTTCTGGCTGAACATCCTGCTCACGCTCTTCGGCTATATCCCAGGCATCATCCATGCCATCTGGGTGATCATCCGCAAGTAGGATCCCGTCGCGGCGCATGCGCCGCGACGGCTTGGGAGATCAGCGCGGGAAGCTCTGCGCATTGCCGGCATCAACATTGATGATGTTGCCGGTGGATTTCGCCGAGAGATCGGAGGCGAGGAAGTAGATCGCCTCCGCGATGTCTTCGGGGAAGACATTCAGCTTCAGCATCGAGCGATTGCGGTAATGCTCCTCGAGATCGGTAACTTCGATCTTCGAGGAGGCCGCGCGCTGCTCGCGCCATTCGCCATTCCAGATCTTCGAACCGCGCAGAACCGCATCCGGATTGACCGTATTCACCCGGATGCCGGCATCTGCGCCTTCCAGCGCCAGGCAGCGGGCGAGATGGATCTCGGCCGCCTTTGCCGTGCAATAGGCCGAAGCGTTCGGCGATGAGGCAAGACCATTCTTCGAGGCGACGAAAACGACGTTGCCGCCGAGCTTCTGGCGCCGGAACAGACGGAAGGCTTCGCGCGACACGAGGAAATAGCCGGTTGCCAGGATGCTGATATTCTTGTCCCACATCGCAAGCGTCGTGTCTTCGACCGGCGCAGACGAGGCAATCCCGGCATTCGAAACGAGAATGTCGACACCGCCGAATTCTACACAGGCCTCCGCGAACGCGCGGATAACTGCGTCCTCGCGGGTCACGTCGAGCTGTGCCGAGCGCACGACATCCGCACCATGCCGTTTGGAGAAATCTGCAGCTGTCTGGTCGAGAGCTGCAGCATCGATATCGGCCAGCACCACGCAGGCCCCTTCCGCCATCAGACGGTCTGCCGTTGCCCGGCCAATGCCGCCGGCACCACCCGTGACGAAGGCGACGCGACCGGCCAGGCTCTTCGGCTTCGGCATGCGCTGCAGCTTTGCCTCTTCGAGCAGCCAGTATTCGATGTCGAATGCTTCCTGCTCAGGCAGCCCCTGATACTCGGAGACCGTCGAGGCGCCACGCATCACGTTGATCGCATTGACATAGAACTCACCGGCGATGCGGGCCGTCGCCTTGTCCTTGGCAAAAGACAGCATGCCGACGCCGGGAACCAGGAAAATCACCGGGTTCGGATCGCGGATGGCGGGCGAATTGTCGTGTTTGCAGGTCTCGTAATAGCGGGTGTAGTCGGCGCGATACGCTTCGAGCGCCTTGTCCAGACCGGCAAGAACGGCGTCGACATCGGGCTTTGCCGGATCGAAATCGACGATCAGCGGTCGGATCTTGGTGCGCAGGAAATGGTCAGGGCAGGACGTCCCGAGGCTACCCAGCGGCTGCAGGTTCTTCGAATTGACGAATTCGAGCACCGAATCCTGATCGTCGAAATGGCCGAGCTTGCGCTCGCCCTTGCCGATCCGTCCGCGGATCTCCGGCATCAGACGCGCGGCAATCGCGCGGCGCTCGTCTGCCGGCAGGCTCTTCGACACGGCACCGCCGAAAATCGTCTTGCCCTCGGTCTCCTTGGCAAACCACTCAATCGCCTTGTTGATGATCTCGAGCGTCAGCAGATAGCAGTCCTTGGCATCATCGGCCCAGGTGAACAGGCCATGGCTTTCGAGAACCACGCCCTTGGCGGTCGGATTGGCCTTCACGAAGGCTTCAAGATCAAGGCCGAGCTGGAAACCGGGACGGCGCCAGGGCAGCCAGCCGATCTCCGAGCCAAAGACCTTCTGCGTCAATTCCTTCGAATTCTTCGAGGCTGCAATCGCGATGATCGCGTCCGGATGCATGTGATCGACATGCGTGAACGGCACGAAACCATGCAGCGGCGTATCGATGGATGCTGCGCGTGGATTGAGGTTGAAGGTGCAATGCGGCAGGAAGCCGACCATCCGGTCTTCGTCATGCACACCCTTGTAGATGCCCTTCAGCGCTTCCAGCTTGTCCTGGTAGAGCGTTGCAAAGCCATCGAGCTTGATCGTGCCGACGTCACCGCCCGAACCCTTCACCCAGAGCACCTTGACCGTTTCGCCGGTCAGCGGATCGATCTCCATCACCTTGGCTGAGGTGTTGCCGCCCCCATAATTGGTGATGCGCTTGTCGGCACCGAGCAGGTTGGATCGATACAGAAGCTTGCCGGGCTCATCGAGCGTGGCGGCATAAGCATCATCCCAACGATTTTCGAGAAGGCGGGTTTGGCCCGTCATGACATCCTCCCTGCAATTATCTCATGAACCGACATTGCCGGCTCATCTCCATCTTGTTCGCAGATATCGCGCAGCCCTCGCCCGATTGTCAATCAGTTTCGATCATTTCTTTTCATTGTGCGCTGCAGTATTATTATTTTTGATCGTTTCTGATTGACAGCGTAAAAACATTGCGAATAAATCACCGTCAGGAGGACCCCATGCACGAACGCGAACGCCATCGCATTATTCTGAGCGCGATCCAGGAGAAGCCTGTGATCACGGTGCAGGACATTGCCGAGCTGACCGAGGCTTCAGAAGCCACGATCCGCAGGGATATCGCGTCTCTCCATGTGCAGGGAAAGCTGAGGCGCGTCCGCGGTGGCGCAGAAGCCGTGCACCCACCGCAGCTTGGAAATCTCGCAGCGCGCCCGTTCCGCGTTTCCGAATCGGTCAATATCGACAAGAAACGCGCAATTGCGCGCGCAGCCGTCGATCTGTGCGAAGAAGGTGATTCGATCATCATCAACGGTGGCACCACCACCTTCCAGATGGTGCATTTCATGTCGGCCCGCCGCCTGCAGGTCATGACCAACTCATTCGCGATCGCCGAACATCTGGTGAAGCACTCGAAATGTACGGTCTCGGTTCCGGGCGGCGCAATCTATCGCGACCAGAGCCTGATCCTTTCGCCATTCGAGAATGACGCGATCCGCAATTTCTATGCCCGCCGCATCTTCATCGGCGCGCAGGGCATCAATGCACTCGGCGTGATGGAATCGGATGCACTCGTCATCCAGAGCGAACAGAAGCTGGTGCGCCAGGCTGAAGAGCTGATCGTCATGGTCGACTCCAGCAAGTTCGCCAAGCGCTCGAGCCTGATCCTGTGTTCGCTCGACAAAGTCTCGACGATCATCACCGACGATGGAATTTCCGACGAGGCGGCCGCCATGGTCACCGACGCCGGCGTAAGGCTCATGACCGTGAAGCCCATGGCTTCATCGGCAAGGGAGGATACCTCATCGGTCGCCTAGAGGAGGCGGCCGGGAGGAGGGGGTAAGCAGTTCATCAACCTGGGAGGAAAACATGAAACTGACGAAAATCTTACTGGCCGGTGCAGCCATTGCACTCGCCACCATGGGCTCTGCCGCACAGGCAGCCGACATGAAGATCGCACTCGTGGTCAAGTCGCTCGGCATCGGCTTCTTCGAAGCTGCCAACAAGGGCGCACAGGAAGCAGCCAAGGAACTCGGTGGCGTTGAAGTCATCTATACCGGCCCAACCTCGACGACGGCTGAAGGCCAGATCGAAGTCATCAACTCGCTGATCGCCCAGGGCGTCGATGCCATCGCGATCTCGGCAAACGACCCGGACGCAGTCGTCCCCGCGCTCAAGAAGGCCATGGACCGCGGCATCAAGGTCATCTCTTGGGACTCAGGCGTTGCTGCTGAAGGCCGCATCATGCACCTGAACCCCTCGTCCAACGCGCTGATCGGCAAGATGTGCCTGCAGCTCGCCGCAAACCATCTGCCTGATGGCAAGGGTGACTTTGCGATCCTGTCGGCGACCACCACCTCCACGAACCAGAACATCTGGATCGAGGAAATGAAGGCACAGCTGAAGGATTTCCCCGGCCTGAACCTCGTGACTACAGTTTACGGTGACGACCTCGCCGACAAGAGCTACCGCGAAGCAAACGGCCTCCTGACCTCGCAGACCAACGTCAAGGTCATCGTCGCCCCGACAACGGTCGGCGTTCTCGCCGCCTCGCAGGCCGTCAAGGATGCCGGCAAGATCGGCGACGTCTACGTCACAGGCCTCGGACTCCCCTCCGAAATGGCGGGCGCCATCCAGTCGGGTGCCACGAAGGAATTCGCCATCTGGAACCCGATCGACCTCGGCTATTCCGCTACCCAGATCGCCTATCGTCTCGCCAAGGGCGAAACCGATGCGGCTCCGGGTTCGGAAATCGAAGCCGGCCGCATGGGCAAGATCAAGGTTGGTGACGGTGGCGAAGCCGCCATGGCCGATCCCTTCGTCTACGACGCCTCGAACATCGAGGAATTCTCCAAGATCTTCTGATCTCGGCGGACCAGACCCGGCGGCTCAAGCCGCCGGGATTTCACTCATTCGGTAAGCACATGATGACCGTTCAATCTGCCAAGCTCGCGGCGGGCGCGATCCCGGCTGGCGAGCCCATTCTCGAAATGCGGGGCATTTCCCAGATCTTCCCGGGCGTCAAAGCCCTGGATCGGGTCGATATCGCCCTCTATCCGGGCAAGGTGACCGCGCTGATCGGCGAGAACGGCGCCGGCAAGTCGACACTGGTCAAGATCCTCACAGGCATCTATCGCCCGAACGAGGGCGAGATCCTGATCGACGGCAAGCAGACCACCTTCTCCAACGCCCAAGAGGCGATCGACGCCGGTGTGACAGCCATCCATCAGGAGACAGTGCTGTTCGACGAGCTGACCGTCGGCGAGAACATCTTTCTCGGTCACGCCCCCCGAACCCGCTTCGGGCTGATCGATTGGCGCACCATCAACGAACGCTCCCGCGACCTGATGAAGGCGTTGGAAAGCGACATCGATCCCACGACGAAACTCAAGGACTTCTCGATTGCCCAGCGCCACCTCGTGGCCATTGCCCGGGCGCTATCGGTTGACGCGCGCATCGTCATCATGGACGAGCCGACGGCCGCCTTGTCGCGCAAGGAGATCGACGATCTCTTCCGCATCGTCGAGGGCCTGAAGCGTCAGGGCAAGGCGATCCTCTTCATCAGCCACAAGTTCGATGAACTCTACGAGATCGCCGACAATTATGCCGTCTTCCGCGATGGCCGCATGGTCGGCTCGGGCGTGCTCAAAGGCACGCCTCAGGATGAGATCGTGCGGCAGATGGTCGGCCGCGACGTGCACGATGTCTTCCCGAAGGTCGAAGCCGTGATCGGTGCGCCGGTCCTGAGCGTCCGAGGCTACAGCCACGAAACCGAATTTCGCGACATCAGCTTCGACCTGCGCAAGGGAGAGATCCTCGGCGTCTACGGCCTGATCGGTGCCGGCCGCTCCGAACTCTGCCAATCGATCTTCGGCATCACCCGCCCGAAATCAGGCACGTTGCAGCTCGAAAGCCGCGAGATCACCATTCGAGACACCTCTGACGCGATCAACGCCGGCATCGTCTACGTGCCAGAGGAGCGCGGACGCCACGGTCTGGCGCTCGAACTGCCAATCTACCAGAACATGTCCCTGCCCTCCCTGATCCGGACCTCCGTCTCGGGCTTCCTGAAGGCAACCAATGAATTGAAGCTGGCGCGCCGCTTCGCCGAACGGCTTGACCTGCGGGCAGCCGCGCTGTCGGTTCCGGTCGGCACGCTGTCCGGCGGCAATCAGCAAAAGGTCGTGATCGGCAAGTGGCTCGCCACTTCGCCCAAGGTCATCATTCTCGATGAACCGACCAAAGGCATCGACATCGGCTCCAAGGCCGCTGTCCACGGCTTCATCTCCGAGCTTGCCTCCGAAGGCCTCTCGATCATCATGATCTCGTCGGAACTGCCCGAAATCCTTGGCATGTCGGACCGTGTCATGGTCATGCGCGAGGGCCTGCAGGCCGGCATCTTCGAGCGCGAGGGCCTGACGGCCGAGACGCTCGTGCGCGCCGCAACCGGCAATGCGTGAGGAATGACAATGCAGAACCTCTTCAAGAACCGGGAAATGCTGCTGGGCCTGATCATCATCGGCATGATCCTGAGCTTCACCACCCGCGCACCCAATTTCGCCTCGCCTGAAAACCTGGCGAACATCTTCAACGACACCTCGATCCTGATCATCCTGGCACTCGGCCAGATGGTCGTGATCCTGACGAAGTCGATCGACCTGTCGGTCGCTGCCAATCTCGCCTTTACCGGTATGGCGGTCGCAATGCTCGACAGCGCCTATCCGGGCCTGCCGCTCGCCCTCCTCGTGCTTGTTGCAATCGGCATCGGCGCAGCACTTGGCGCGATCAATGGCTTCCTCGTCTGGGCATTGCAGATCCCGCCGATTGTCGTCACGCTCGGCACGCTCACCATCTATCGCGGCATGAGCTTTGTGCTCTCGGGCGGTGCATGGGTGAATGCACATCAGATGCAGCCGGACTTTCTGGGCGTGCCGCGCCTGCCGGTGCTGGGCTTGCCGATCCTCTCCTGGGTCGCGATATCAGTCATCCTGCTGATCGGCTTCATCCTGGCCCGCACCCCCTTCGGCCGCTCGGCCTATGCCGCCGGTGGCAATCCGGTTGCCGCCATCTATGCCGGCATTGATGTCGGTCGCGCCCGCTTCCTCGCCTTCGTGCTGTCGGGCGCGCTTGCCGGCCTCTCGGGCTATCTCTGGGTTTCACGCTACGCCGTCGCCTATGTCGACATTGCCGCTGGCTTCGAACTCGACAGCGTCGCTGCCTGCGTCATCGGCGGCATCTCGATTGCAGGCGGAATCGGCACCGTGATCGGCACGGTTCTCGGCGCCCTCTTCCTCGGCGTCATCAAGAACGCGCTCCCGGTGATCGGCATTTCGCCCTTTGCCCAGATGGCAATCTCCGGCATCGTCATCGTGCTCGCGGTTGTCTTCAACGCCCGCGCCGAGCGCAAGAAGGGCCGTATCATCCTGCGCGACCGCACAGCCGGAAAGGAGGCGACGGCATGAACACCGCAAACCAACAGATGAACAGCCCCCGCGTCATTCCTGACCGCCTGCAGACACCTTTCCGTCGCCTGCTCGGAAGCTGGGAGGTTCTCCTCTTTGCCGTCGCGGTTCTGATCTTCATCGCAAACTCGCTGGCATCGCCCTACTTCCTGAATGCTTGGAACCTGTCGGACGCCACCTTCAACTTCACGGAAAAGGCGCTGATCGCCTTCGCCATGGCGCTGCTGATCATCGCAGGCGAAATCGACCTCTCGGTCGCAGCCATCATCGCACTCGCCTCGACCGCCATGGGTTATGCCGCGCAGTACGGCGTAGGCGCCCTCGGCCTCGTGGCGATTGGCATCACCACCGGCCTTGCCTGCGGCGCCTTCAACGGCCTGCTCGTTGCCGGCCTGAAGCTGCCCTCGATCGTCGTGACCATCGGCACGATGAGCCTCTTCCGCGGCATCTCCTATCTCGTGCTGGGTGACCAGGCCTTCGGCAAATATCCTGCGGACTTCGCCTTCTTCGGCCAGGGCTACGTCTTCTGGGTCATCTCCTTCGAATTCGTGCTCTTCCTGGTGATGGCACTGCTCTTCGCCATCCTCCTGCACCGGACGAATTTCGGTCGCCATGTCTATGTCATCGGCAACAATCCGCTGGCCGCGCGCTTCTCGGGCATTCCAGTCGAGCGCGTGAAGTTTATTCTCTTCTTACTGACCGGCCTGATGAGCGGCATCGCAGCCGTCTGCCTGACGTCGCGCCTCGGCTCCACCCGCCCCTCGATCGCTCAAGGCTGGGAACTCGAAGTCGTCACCATGGTCGTGCTCGGCGGCGTCTCCATTCTCGGCGGTTCCGGCACGATTGCGGGCGTCGTCATCGCCGCCTTTGTCATGGGCCTCGTCACCTTCGGCCTCGGCCTGCTCAACGTGCCCGGCATCGTCATGTCCATCTTCATTGGCCTGCTCCTGATCATCACCATCGCGCTCCCCATCGTCGCGCGGCGCATCAAGCATGCGAGGAACGCCTGATGAGCGAGACCGAACGCCACGTCTTCAAGATGAAGCTCAATCCGGGCATGGAAGCGGAATACCGCAAGCGCCATGACGAGATCTGGCCGGAGCTCGTTGACCTCCTGCACGAAGCCGGCGTCAGC
This sequence comes from Allorhizobium sp., assembly GCA_051861045.1. Lineage (GTDB taxonomy): Bacteria > Pseudomonadota > Alphaproteobacteria > Rhizobiales > Rhizobiaceae > Allorhizobium. The sequence continues at coordinate 406,146 of JBHYDI010000003.1, read as the reverse complement.
GACTACACGATCCATCTCGATGCGGAGACCAACCTGCTGATCGGCGTGCTCACCCGCACCAAGACCCATGGCATGGCAGACCTGCCCTCTCACCCCGTCATGAAGCGGTGGTGGGCACATATGGCCGATATCATGGCAACGAACGCCGACAACTCCCCTTGGGCCGTCGATCTGAAGCCCGTCTTCCGCATGCCATGACAGTATCCTTCCAACGCATAGCCGTGATCGACATTGGCAAGACCAACGCCAAGGTGGTTCTTGTCGACGAGAAAACAGGTGCGGAGATCGCGGTTCGCAAGACGGCAAACAGCGTTCTTCAGGGCGCGCCCTACCCGCATTTCGATGTCGAGGCCCTCTGGCGCTTCCTGCTGGCAAGCCTGAAGGATTTCGCCGCCGGTCCCGGCTTCGATGCCCTGTCGATAACGACCCATGGCGCGTCGGCCGCGCTGCTCGATAACCAGGGTCATCTGGCGATGCCGGTCCTCGACTACGAGCACCTTTATCCCGACGCTATCGTCGAAGCATATCAGAGGCTGAGACCGGATTTCTCGCAGACCTTCTCACCCTGCCTCACAGGTGGACTGAACCTCGGCGCGCAACTGCATTATCAGAAGACGGCCTTCCCCGAGCTCTTCGGCAAGGTCGCGACCATCCTCACCTATCCGCAATACTGGGCTGACAGGCTGACCGGGATAGCCGCCAACGAGCGCACATCGCTCGGCTGCCACACAGATCTTTGGCTCCCCTTCGAGGAGCGATATTCGGATCTGGTCGACACTCTGGAAATCCGCGAGCAGATGGCGCCCTTGCGATCCGCCTTCGATGCACTCGGCCCCATCAGACCAGAAATCGCTGCTGAGTTAGGCCTGGCGTCCGCTGTCCCGGTCTATTGCGGCATCCACGATTCCAACGCTTCGCTGCTGCCACACCTCGTCGGTTTCGGCAGCCCCTGCACAGTCGTCTCCACCGGCACGTGGGTGATCAGTTTCGGCGTAGGCGCCAAGCCGCAGCGGCTCGATCCCTCCCGCGACACGCTGGTCAATGTCGATGCAAATGGTACAGCCGTTCCCTCCGCCCGGTTCATGGGCGGCCGGGAATGGGACCTCCTCACCCGCGATCTCACACCCGTTACCGAACAAGAGGAACTCGACGCAGCCTCTGCCGTGATCAAGACTCGCGCGATGATCCTGCCCAGCGTGGTGATGGGCACCGGCCCCTTCCCGGATTCACGGTCCCGCTGGCAGGCCGAACCGCACCTCGCCGCGGAGCGCCGGGCGAGTGTCAGCCTCTACGAAGCCATGATGACGCAGACATGCCTTGATCTGATCGCATCCGAGGGTCCCATCGTGGTCGAAGGTCCCTTTGCCGCAAACCGGCTTTATCTCGAGGCCCTTCACACCCTGATGAAGCGCCCGGTCTACGCCTCCGAGGCAACGACCGGCACAGCCATCGGTGCAGCGCTGCTCAGCGGGATCAGGCTCGATGTACCCATGCAGCGCATCACGCGCTGCATCGAAGGCCTTGAGGAATATGCCGGGGAATGGCACGCGATATCGGGCAGGCCTTGAGGCTTAAAACGGCTTTGCCACAGTCGATCAGGCGCATGTCCGATCGATGGGATGTCGGTCACGCTCAGAGCGTAACAATCAGCACCGCGAGGAAAGCGATCGACAGCATGGCGGCAGCCGTGGCAACCCGCTGTCTGCAGGCCTCGGCTGAGCGCCAGGACCTGGGTTCACCAAAAAGCTTCGCGATCGCATGTGACATGGCAGTCTCCTACGAACGGAGCCACTCATTGGCCCCGGCTGATATTGACATATTTTCGTCATAATCAGCCCAAGGTCAATAATCACGACTAGATTGGTATTCTAAAGATAGGCAGGTTCGAAAAATGACTCTCTATCCAAGGCGGCTAGGCAGGGTGACACCATCCATACGGGATCTCGCGCTGCTCATTCGAAAGATTGTCCACCTCATGGCGAAGCCTTACAAGGCTTGCCAATGCGGTCCCCATCGGACATGAGGGATACGGAATTGTCAGACAACATGACAGAGCAGATTCGATCCTATGGTCTTGTGAGGAGGAACCATGACAACGCAGGCAACGGATAACACCTCCAGCAGATTGCCCGGTATTGCGGGCATGGCTGGACCAGCGGTCATGCTTCTCGGAATGCTGCTCTTTGCAATGAACGATGCCATGGGCAAATGGCTTGTGGCGAACTATGGCCTTGGCCAGGTGATCCTGATCCGCAGCATTGCAGCACTTCTGATCCTCGCCCCGTTCCTGTGGGCCGCCGGCCTCAAGCCGATCGTCGAAGCGGAAAGGCCATGGCTGCAGTTCACACGCGTGGTTCTGTCGACGCTAGAGCTCTTCTGTTTCTACTATGCAGTCATGTACCTGCCGCTGGCGGATGTCATGACCTATTGGCTCGCCGCGCCCATCTACGTCGCAGCCGCCGCACCGTTCCTGCTGGGAGAAAAGGTTGGCTGGAGGCGCTGGACCGCAATTGGAGTGGGCTTCATCGGGGTCATCATCACGCTTGAACCCTCGAGCGCGATGTTTACGGCTCCCGCACTCATCTCGATCGTCGGCACGGCTGCCTTCGCCTTCATGATGCTCTCCGGCCGTAGCCTCAGAGGCACGCCCGACAAGACGCTGGTGCTGTTCCAGACCGGTGGCGCCGCCATTGTCGGCCTGGTTGCAGCTCCGTTCGGCTGGACGCCGCTTACTTCCGTTTCGGAAGTGCTCCTGCTTGGACTGCTCGGCATCGTCGCCATGAGCGCCCATATGCTGGTCAACCGCGCCCTGAAAATCTCCGACGCCGCGACGGTAGCGCCCCTGCAATACACGTTGCTCCTATGGGCCGTCGTCTTCGGTTACTTCTTCTTCGATGAAGTGCCGAGAATGACAATGATCATCGGCGCAACGCTCATCGTTGGCTCGGGTCTTTTCATCTTCTTCCGCGAACAGCAGTTGAAAAAGCAGGAGAAGATCCTGCCATCCGTTCCCGAGTAATGCAAAAAGCCCGCAGCGGTCTCCCGCTGCGGGCTTCTTCTGGGCGGCCCCTAAGGGCCACGACCAGGTAGATTATTTGCGGAGTTCGGCGAGCTCGGCCATGATCCCGTCTACGACGTCGGCACCGATGGTGCCCTTGTGCTTCTCATAGACCACGGCAGACTTCTCACGAATGCGCTGCTGCTCTTCCGGCGACAGCACGTTCACTTCCAGACCGGCGGCCTTGATCTTCTCCAGCGACTTTTTGTTGAGGTCGGCGATAACAGAACGCTCGACATCACGACCGACGGTCGCGCATTCACGCAGAGCTGCCTGCTCTTCCGGTGTGTAGGTATCGAAGATTGCCTTCGAGAACAGGAAGAGGAACGGCGTGTAGGCGTGGTTGGTCTCGGTGATGTACTTCTGGACCTCGAAGAACTTCGAGGTGTCGATCGTCACATAGGGATTTTCCTGGGCGTCGATCGTCTTCGTTTCGAGAGCCGAGAACACCTCGCCGAAAGCCATCGGCGTTGCGTTGGCGCCGAGGTTCTGGAAGGTGTCGAGGAAGATGTTGTTCTGCATGACGCGAACCTTCATCCCCTCGAAGTCCTCCCACTTCGTGACCGGACGTACCGAGTTCGAGAGGTTACGGAAACCGTTCTCCCAATAACCCAGATTGACGAGGCCAACGGCTGCGAGCTTCTCGTTCATCATCTCGCCGAACTTGCCGTCGAGAACCTTGTAGGCCTCGTCAGCCGAGCCGAACAGGAACGGAAGGTCGAAGACGCCGAGTGCCGGCTCGATGCCGACGAGCGGCGAGGACGAGGTGACGACAGCTTCCTGAACGCCAGAGCGCAGGGCCTGCGTGGCCTGAAGGTCGCCGCCAAGCGCGCCGCCCCAGAAGGCCTGGAGTTTCAGCTTGCCACCGGACTTGTCGTCCAGGCACTTCTGCATGGCCTCGATGCCGTTGCCGACCGGATGGTCAGCATTGATGCCGTTCGAAACACGGATGGTGCGTTCGTTGAATTCAGCAAATGCCGGAGCTGCTCCGGAAATGGCGAATGCCATTGCTGTCGTCGCGAGTAGTATTTTCCTCATGATATATCCTCCCTTGGATTGAAATGAGTTGGTTTAGTCGCAGTCTTCACCGTAGCCACTGGGCCGGCACGATGACGATGTCGGGAAACAAGACGAGCAGCAGGAGCACCAGCACCTGCGCCAACAGGAACGGCGTGACGCCCGTAATCACCTTGCCGAGCGGCACACGCCCGACGCCACTGACGACGTTGAGCACAACGCCGACCGGCGGGGTGATCAAGCCGATGCAGCAGTTCATGATGAACATGACGCCGAAATACACCGGATCGATGCCTGCCTGCTTGATGATCGGCATCAGGACGGGGGTCAGGATCAGGATGGTTGGCGTGAGGTCCAGCGCTGTTCCGACGACGAGCACCAGCAGCATGATGACGAACATCAGCAAGATGGGCCGGTCGATCAGGGGCTCGATGTAACCCGTGATTTCACCTGGAATATTGGCAGCGGTAATCAGCCAGGCGGACACGAGAGCAGCGCAGACCAGGAACATGATGATCGAGGTTGTCTTGGCCGCTTGCAGGATGACCTTTGGCAAATCCTTAGGCTTCAGCTCGCGATAGATCACCATGCCCACGAACATGGCATAGGCCGCGGCAATGACGGCCGCCTCCGTCGGCGTGACGACGCCGGCCTTGATGCCGCCGAGGATGATTACGGGCATGCCGAGCGCCCAGGCAGCACGCCCGGTGACACGCATCCGCTCCTTGGCAGGGGCTTTGGGCAAGGGCTGGACGTTGTCTTTGCGGACCACAATCTGCCAGGCCACGACAAGCGCGAGACCCATCAAGATGCCGGGCACGATCCCTGCCATGAAGAGCTGGGTAATCGACACATTTGCAGCAACGCCGAAGACGATGAATGCCATGGATGGTGGGATGACCGGGGCGATAATGCCCCCGGATGCGATAAGCCCGGCGGATCGCGGCACGTTGTATCCCGCCTTGGCCATCATCGGAATGAGGATCGCGGCAAGCGCTGCCGTATCGGCAGCGGCTGACCCGGAGATGCTGGCCATGATGACGGCTGCCATGATGGCGACAATGCCAAGGCCGCCCCTGATATGGCCGACACAGGCAATTGCGAACTCGATGATCCGCTTGGAAAGCCCGCCGGAATTCATCAGCTCGCCGGCCAGAACGAAGAAGGGGATCGCCAGCAAGGTAAATGTGTCAGCGCCCGCGATCATGTTCTGGGCGATGATCTGGCTGTTGAACATGCCCATGTAGAACATGAGGGCAACGCCACAGAACATCAGCGAAAATGCCACCGGTACGCCAATGGCCATGGAACCGAGCAGCGAGACGATAAAGACGATAAGGGTCATCAGGCGCGCTCCACCAGCTTCTCGACACCTTGGTGTTCGCCGGCGAACGCTGCGATTTCACTGTCGGTGACGCGCCCGGTGAACAGGCGGAAGAGACGCTCAAGCGCGATCAGACCACAGCCTGCGCCGGTGAAGAAACCGATGCCATAGACCCAGCCCATGGAAAGCCCGGTAACAGGTGCACTCATGCTGGCATTGATCGGCAACTGCTTCCACGTGCCCCAGAAGAACAGCAATGAAACGCCGAAGATCAGGATATTGCTCAGGATCATGCAGATGACCCGGCCACGCTTCCCAAACATCGCAACGAGGGATTCCACCCCGAGATGGCCATGCTCGCGAAACCCGACGACGGCGCCGATGAAGGTCAGCCAGACGAAGAAATAGCGCGCCATTTCATCCGAGACCGTAAGACCCGAATTGAAGGCATAGCGCAATACGACATTGACGAAGACCATGATCGCCATGCCGCTCAGCAGCAGGATCAGGAGCAATTCGAGAAACCGGTAAAACAGGTTGACCGCCTTGGACATGCCCTCAGCTCCCTTGCAGCAGGCCGCGACGGGCAAGGTTCTCGAACAGAGCCCGCGTGCCAAAGGTCCATTCCGGGCAGGCGTCGGTCCGGTCAACCCAGTTCACGAGACGACCGAGCTTCGGCGTTGCAATCTCGACCCGGTCGCCAACTTCGTGCGTGAACCCGAGACCTGCACCGCGCCGATCCTTGACCGGAGCGAACATCGTGCCGAGAAAGAGGACTGCACCGTCGGGATATTGATGATTGCGGTTGCGCAATTGCGAGGCCAGGTTTTCCGGCGTGCGGCTGATCGCTTCCATCGGACTTTCCCCCGTCATCTCGAAACCGTCCTCACCCCGCACGAGCAGGGAAACGCGAACCGTCCGCAGCACATCCATCGTGAAGCCACCATGGAAGAGCCTGACGAAGGGCCCAATGGAGCAGGACGCATTGTTGTCCTTCGCCTTGCCGAGCAACAGGGCCGACCGACCTTCGACATCCCGCAGGTTGACATCATTGCCGAGCGTCGCACCGATAACCTTGCCGTCGGAACGAACGGCAAGAACGATTTCAGGCTCCGGATTGTTCCACTGCGAGATCGGATGAATACCGACCGTGTCACCACAAGTGACCGAAGACATCGGCTGCGCCTTGGTGAATATCTCGGCGTCCGGCCCGATGCCGACTTCGAGATACTGCGACCACAGCCCCATATCCTGCAGCAGGGCCTTCACTTTGGCGGCCTGCTCGGAGCCGGCAACGAGGCCACGCAGACTGTCGCCCAGCACAGGTGCCAGCTTTTCCCGGATCGCCTGCGCCCGGCCCGCATCCCCCTTCGCCTGCTCTTCGATCACCCGCTCGAGCATGCTGTCGGCAAAGGTGACGCCCGCAGCCTTGACGGCCTGAAGGTCGATGGGCGCGAGCAGATGACCTGCCTCGCCGGAGAGGTACTGGTCCAGCGCGCCAAGATCCGCGAGGTGATCCTGGGTCGCCAGGCGCTCGGCAAGATCTTCGATTTCAAACAGACCTGAAACTGTCGGCGAAAGCGCCGTGAGGTCGAGGACCTTTCCGTCGCGGATCAGCACCGGGCATGGCCCGCCGGCCACATTGGACCAGACACGCCCGACCAGCACCGCATCGGATGTATCCGAGGGCAAAATATAGACGGACTCCAGACGTTCTCGACGCAGCAAGATGGACCTCCTCCATGTCCTACGGCACGGCGCTCCTATCGCCCTGCCATATTGTCAGGATGTCTGACAACTGTTGACATGCATTCATATGGTCAGAAATTCCGGCTGTCTAGCCCGAAAGGCATCCTTGTGGACAACCGGCCAACGGTCAGACCGTATCAGAATTGCTCGAGGCTAAGATCGATGCGGCTGGCCGCCCCGTGCAGATGGCCGCGCATCGCCTCACGAGCCGCAACGGGGTCGCGCTTGGCAATCGCATCTCTGAGCCGCACATGTTCTGCGATCGTCACCTCGACGATCTCCTCCAGAACGGCACGCGAGCGCGCGGCATCGATGGCAAGACTGATGCGCTCGGCAATGAAACCGATGAAAAGTGCAAAATACTCGTTGTGGGTCGCCTCGGCCACCGCACGGTGGAACGCGAGATCGGCGACGATCCCCTGCTCGGTCCATTTTTCGGCACCGGTCATGCGCGACAGGGCGTCGTCGATTTTCGCGAGATCGTCCGCTGTATGATGGACGGCCGCCAGGCCCGCCGCCTCGATCTCCAGCGGCACGCGCAACTGGAACAGGGCGCGAAAACTCTGCGGCGTGGAAAGCTCGCCGTCCTTGATGCGGATCGGCCGTGCCGAGGGCTCGCTGACGAAGGCGCCCACGCCCTGCCGCGTTTCCACAAGGCCTTCATTGCGCAATTGTGCAATGGCCTCGCGCACGACAGAGCGGCTAACCCCGAGGGTCTTGGCAAGCACATGCTCCGTCGGCAAACGCTCGCCGGGCTTCAATCGCCCCTGGCTGATCTCCTCGGCCAGTTGCACGGCGATCCGGGCAGGCAAGTGTTCACTGCGCCTGATTTGTCCAAAGCTGATCTGCCCGAGGTCGATCGACATGCCTGCTGGTCTCCTTGCCACCACCCCGGTATTTCATGAATCCGCACCAGAATTCAATTGGCAACCGGGGTTCATGATCCGCGCGGGATCAATCGCCTGCTTGATCGCTGTCAGCAGTTGCAATTGCGTGGGCGGCACGCGCGCCAGAAAGTCCGGCTTCTTCAAACGACCAATCCCATGCTCGGCGCTGATCGAGCCACCGAAGCCGTCGAGTACCGCGTTGACGATCCCTTTGGCGGTATAGATCCGCTGCGCAACTTCTTCACGCGTCAGCCCGCCGGGCGGGAGCACGTTGAGATGGACATTGCCGTCACCCACATGACCATAGGACACGCAGAGGCAATCGGGCAGCCGCGCTGCGATTTCAGCCTCCGCCTTCTCGACGAATTCAGGAAGACGCGACAACGGCACAGAGACATCCGTTCGCAGATGCGCGCCACGCTTGGCCTGCCCCTCATTCATGCCTTCCCGGAACAGCCAGAGGCCCTTGGCCTGACTGCGCGAGGACGCAATCACGCCATCCAGCACCAGACCGTCCTCCATAACACCCTCAAGGAAACGCTGCATCAGGTCATCGATATCGACGAGACCCGAGCCGGAGATTTCCATCAGCACATAGGCCGGATAGTCACCGCTCATCGGCAGGCTCAGATCCGGCATGGCTTCCTGGGCAAGGGTAAAGGCGACCGGCGGCATGAATTCGAAGGCGGACATGAGATCGCAGCAGTCGCGTCTTGCCCGGCGGTAGAGCGTGATCGCATCCGACAGAGCCCCGAGCCCGACCAGGGCCGTCGCCACCTTTTCAGCCGGCGGGGCCAGCTTGAACGCTACAGCCGTGATGATGCCGAGTGTGCCCTCGGCCCCGATAAACAACTGCTTCAAATCAATCCCGCGATTGTCCTTCCGCAGGGTCGACAAACCTTCGAAGATCGAACCATCGGCAAGAACCACTTCCAGACCAAGCACGAGTTCCCGCGTCATGCCGTAGCGGAGCACATTGATGCCGCCGGCATTGGTCGAGACATTGCCGCCAATCCGGCAGGACCCCTGCGCCCCGAGCGCGAGAGGGAAGTAAAGGCCGGCCTCCTCTACCCTGTCCTTGAATTCGGACAGGATGACACCCGCCTCGACCACGGCCGAGAAATCATCTGCATCGATGCGCCGGATCGCCGTCATGCGCTCCAGACTGACGACAACCTGGCTGGCCGGCTGGTCCGGCGTGCCCCCAAGAACAAGACCCGTATTGCCACCCTGCGGCACAATCTGGAGGCCAAGCGACCTGATGGCGCGCACGGCTTCGGAAACTTCCGATGTGCTGCGCGGACGAACAACCGCAACCGCACCCGTCGTCACGTCCCCATGCCAGTCACGGCAGTAGCGCTCGACCTCCGGGCCGCACAACACCAGATCGGTGCCAAGCAGACGAACCAGTGCCAAGGCGGCATCCTCGGTTTTCGAGCTGAATTCGTCTCGTTGTATCGGGCTTTCCACGGCCATCTGCAGTCCCCCAGACGGCTCACGACCTGTGAGCCAAGAATTCGGTTTTCAACCGAATGATATAAGGTTATCAGACAACCTTACAAATTGTTTTTGCAAATGGCCCTTGTGTCGAGAGGCGCTGGGTCGAACAATGACACGGGAGGAAACGATTTCATGCATATTCTGATCATTGGTGCAGCCGGCATGGTCGGCCGCAAGCTCGCGCAGAGACTGACGCGTGACGGCGAGCTGCAGGGACAGCAGATCACGGCGATGACGCTCGCCGATGTCATCGCAGCCGAGGCGCCTTCAGGCTTCGGTGGGAAAGTGACGATTGAGACCGTCGACCTCTCAGAACCCGCTGCAGCAGAACGCCTGATCGCTGCCCGCCCGGATGTGATCTTCCACCTCGCCGCAATCGTCTCAGGTGAAGCAGAACTCGATTTCGAGAAGGGCTACCAGATCAATATGGACGGAACCCGCTATCTCTTCGAAGCGATCCGCCTTGCCCACATAGTCGATGGATACCGACCGCGGGTCGTCTTCACGTCGTCGATCGCGGTCGTCGGAGCGCCGCTCCCCTATCCGATCCCGGACGATTTCCACACGACGCCGCTCACCAGCTACGGCACACAGAAGGCAATCTGCGAGCTGCTGCTCTCGGACTATTCCCGTAAGGGCTATTTCGATGGCATCGGCATTCGCCTTCCGACCATCTGCATTCGCCCGGGCAAGCCGAACAAGGCCGCCTCCGGCTTCTTCTCCAACATCCTGCGGGAACCGCTGGTCGGCCAGGAAGCAGTTCTCCCCGTGAGCGAGGACGTCCGCCACTGGCACGCATCGCCCCGCTCCGCCGTCGGTTTCCTGATTCACGGTGCCACCATCGACCTGGAAACCGTCGGCCCACGACGCAATCTGTCGATGCCCGGCCTCAGCGCAACCGTCGGAGAACAGATCGAAGCACTGCGCCGCACGGCGGGCGAAAAGGCCGTAAAGCTCATCCGTCGTGAACCCGACGAGATGATCATGCGCATCTGCGCCGGATGGGCGCCCGGCTTCGAGGCAACACGCGCCCGCGCGCTCGGCTTCACGGCGGAAAGCACCTTTGACGAGATCATCCGGGTGCATATCGAGGACGAACTGGGAGGGAAACTGTGACGGAAAAAGCCACAAGGCAGATCGCCTTTCTCGGAACGGGGCTGATGGGCGCTCCGATGACACGCCGTCTGCTCGCCGCAGGCTTTGCCGTGACGGTTTGGAACCGCGATGCGAGCAAAGCCGAACCACTGGCAGCAGCCGGTGCACAGCTGGCAAACAGTCCGGCAGCGGCCGTCAAAGATGCCGACGTGGTCTTCACCATGTTGTCGGACGGTCCCGCAGTCGAGGATGTGCTCTTCGTCAAAGGCGCAGCAGACGCGCTGAAGAAGGGTGCCGTCGTCATCGATACCTCGTCGATTGCACCACCGATGGCGAGAGACCACGCGATCAGGCTTGCCCAACTCGGCATCGCGCATGTCGACGCACCTGTCTCGGGTGGCGTCGTGGGCGCTGAAGCCGGTACGCTGGCGATCATGGCGGGCGGCGACGCGGACATTGTCGAAGACCTTGCGGAGGTTTTCGCCCCGCTCGGCCGCGTCACCCATGTCGGCCCGTCAGGCGCTGGCCAGATCTGCAAGCTCGCCAACCAGCAGATCGTCGCAATCACCATCGGTGCCGTGGCAGAAGCCATGATGCTGGTGGAAGCAGGCGGTGCATCGCGTGAAAAGTTTCGCGAGGCGATCCGCGGCGGCTTTGCCGAAAGCCGGATCCTCGACCTGCACGGCCAGCGCATGGTCGACCGGCGTTTCGAGCCCGGTGGCCCATCCCGCCTGCAATTGAAGGATCTAAATGCCGTGGCAGCCATGGCTGAGACCTACGGCCTGGCTCTCCCGCTGACAGCGGACATTCGCCAAGCCTTCGACGACTTCGTGGCCGACGGAAACGGCGACCTCGATCACAGCGCCCTTCTCCTTCACCTGGAAAAGCACAATCACCGCAAAGGTGCAGCCGATGACTGAAACTGAAAAGCCGAAACGCCGCCTTCGTTCGCAGGACTGGTTCGACAACCCCGACCATCTCGACATGACCGCGCTCTATCTCGAGCGATTCATGAACTACGGCACCACCCCGGAAGAGCTGCGTTCCGGCAAGCCGATCATCGGCATTGCTCAGTCGGGCTCGGACATCAATCCCTGCAACCGCCACCACCTCGATCTCGCCAAGCGGGTACGCGACGGCATCCGTGATGCCGGCGGCATCCCGATCGAATTCCCGTCGCATCCGCTCTTCGAAAACTGCAAGCGTCCGACGGCAGCCCTCGACCGCAACCTCGCCTATCTCGGCCTCGTCGAACTGCTCTACGGCTACCCCTTCGATGGCGTGGTGCTGACGACAGGCTGCGACAAGACCACACCCTCGGCCCTGATGGCGGCCTCCACGGTCGACATTCCGGCCATCGTTTTGTCAGGCGGCCCGATGCTTGACGGCTGGCATGATGGCGAACTGGTGGGTTCCGGCACCGTCATTTGGCGTTCCCGGCGCAAATATGCAGCCGGCGAGATCAGCCGCGAGGAGTTCCTCGAACGCGCACTCGATTCTGCCCCCTCGCCCGGTCACTGCAACACCATGGGCACGGCCTCGACCATGAACGCCATTGCTGAAGCGCTCGGCATGTCGCTCACCGGCTGCGCCGCCATTCCTGCGGCCTATCGCGAGCGTGGCCAGATGGCCTATCGCACGGGAAAGCGGGCCGTCGAACTCGTGCTTGAGGACATTCGCCCGTCAGACATCCTGACACGCAACGCCTTCCTGAACGCCATCCGCGTCAACTCCGCAATCGGCGGATCGACCAATGCCCAGCCACATCTGATGGCCATGGCCAAGCATGCCGGCGTCGAACTCCTGCCCGAAGACTGGCAGGTTCACGGTTACGACATCCCGCTGCTTGCCAATGTCCAACCCGCCGGCGCCTATCTCGGCGAACGTTTCCACCGCGCAGGCGGCGTGCCCGCAATCATGTGGGAGCTGATGCAGGCCGGCAAGATTGACGGCACCTGTCGCACGGTCACGGGCCGCACCATGGCCGACAATCTGCAAGGCAGAGAAGCGACGGACCGCGAGGTGATCAAGCCTTACGATGAGCCGATGCGGGAGCGCGCCGGCTTCATCGTGCTGAAGGGTAATCTCTTCGACTTCGCGATTATGAAGACCAGCGTCATCTCCGAAGGTTTCCGCCAACGCTATCTTCAGGAAAAGGGACGCGAAGGGGTCTTCGAGGGCCGCGCCATCGTGTTTGACGGGTCCGAGGACTATCACCGGCGGATCAACGACCCGGCCCTTGAGATTGATGAAAACTGCGTCCTGGTGATCCGTGGCGCCGGCCCCCTTGGCTGGCCGGGCTCAGCGGAAGTGGTCAACATGCAGCCTCCGGATCATCTGATCAAGCAGGGCATCCTCAGCCTGCCGACGATCGGCGACGGACGGCAGTCCGGCACTGCCGACAGCCCGTCGATCCTGAACGCATCGCCGGAAAGTGCAGCAGGCGGCGGCCTTGCCTGGGTGCGCACCGGAGACACGATCCGGATCGACCTCAACCAAGGGCGCTGTGACATGCTGGTGGACGAAAGCGAGATCGCGAAACGCCAGGCGGACGGCATACCCCCGGTACCGAAGGACGCGACCCCGTGGCAGCGTCTTTATCGTCAGACGGTCACCCAGCTCGCCGATGGCGCCACCATTCGCGACGCGGAAGACTTCCGTCAGATCTCGAAAACACCGCCCCGTCACAACCACTGAGCAGAAGGCGTGGCAGGGATGCTTCGCCTTTCGAAATACCACTGCAAAATCAGGGGATAAAGCAACTTCATCGGGAACCGTCTTCGGACAACTTCATTCTTCTGTCACCTGACGAAAATGGAGATCCCGATGAAAACCGTCCTGCAACTGCTCGCCGCATCCGCCCTGTCGGCAGGCATGGTGATCGGCGGCGTGGTCATCGCCTCCGCCGCCCTTTCGCCTGAAGAAGAAACACACCAATTCACCGGCCTTGATATCCGGGACCTCTGGACAGCCGAGCCGGTGCGCATCGATCCTGCGGCACAAAACCTGGAACGACTGCCGCCCCGTTATGCCAGCCACGTGGTCATGAGTGAACCGGCACCGCAGGTTCAGGAAGCGGCGGCAGATTCGGCTCAGGAGGATCTCGGCGCAAGAATCGCTCAGATCGATCTGACGTCGACCGGCGCGGTTTACGATGAGTCCTCGGAGGCATCCCTGGATACCCTGTCACCACAACACATCGGGTGGTGCTCGCAGCGGTACCGTTCCTATGATTCGCTCGATAACACCTATCGTAGCTTCAACGGTGAACTGCGCGATTGCGTGTCACCGTATGCGATTGAAGCGCCGGCAGAGTTTGGAGAAGGTCAGGCCGAGGTGATGACAGTGAGCAGCGAGTCTTCATCTTCCGACGGTTACTCGCTGCAGGACGATCATGTCGTAAGCTGCATGGAACGCTACCGTTCTTACCGCGCTTCCGACAACACCTACCAGCCCTATGGCGGCGGCCCGCGGCAGCCGTGTGAACTGGCCTCGTTCTGAGGCCAGTAAAATCAGCTTGCTAGTATGAGACCTGGTGGCGGGGTGACACTGTCGCCGCCCGCAACGGCTGCCGAGATATAGGTCAGGGCGTTCTGCAGCCCATTCATCGTATAAGGCTTCTCGATCGCGCCGATCGCCCCGACAAAATCCTCGGGGATCCGCTTGATATTTCCAGTGACGAAGACGAAGGGAACGTCCTTTTCGGCCAGTCTCCGACCGATATCGATGCCTGTGGGACCATCGCTCAGATGCACATCCACAAAGGCGAAATCGGGCTTGCTCTGTTCAAGAATGTCAAAGGCGGCCTTCCGCGAAGCCGCAGTCCCGACAACGACGTGACCGGCAGCCTCGACCTCAAACTCCAGTTCGAGGGCAAGCAGCGCCTCATCCTCGACAATCATGATCTTCAATCGTCCGCATCCTTTATTTCTTCAACCAGCATCGTGACCAAAACGTCAGTCCGGTGGCCATCAATTTCGCGCTTGATCTTGGCGCCGAGCTGCTTCGCACAGGTCTCAAGCATCAGTTTGCCGAAAGCCTCCTCTTCGGGATTGACGGAGACCGGCGTGGTCGTATCGGTGACCCGGATCAGGAAATGTCCATTGGTCCGTTTGACCTGCAAATGAATATCGCCGCCGCCGTCGCTCAACCCGCGACGGACGGCATCCAGCACAAGCTCGTTGATGATCAGGGCGAGCGCGGACGCCTTTACCGCCGGAACGAAAACGGGAGAGATGTCGACGATCACGCGGATATCGTCCCGTTTCAGGGCCCCCACGAGATCCTCGATCAGATCCTTGGCGAAATCCGAAACGTCGAAGCGCCCGAGATCGGCGCTCGTAAAGAGCTTCCTTTGTACGGTGCTCAGCGCCTCAACGCGGTTGAGTACCGAGAACAGCGTCCGCTTCACAAGGTCGGTTTCCGACATGCGCGCCTGGAGCTTCACGATCGAAGCAATCGTCAGCAGGTTGTTCTTAACGCGGTGATCGACTTCATGGACAAGAAGTGTCTGCGCCTTGAGTGCATCCGACAGGTCACTCGTGCGGCGTGCAACCTCGCGCTCCGCTGACTTGCGCGCCTCGGCAAGTTCCTGCTCCTTGCTCTTGATCGTCGTGAAATCGAGCTGAGAGGCGAAGAAGTAGATGACGTCACCCGCAGCATCGCGGACCGGGCTGACAAAAAGCGCGTTCCAGAAGGAGCTACCATCCTTGCGGTAATTGAGAATGTCGATGGAGATATCGCGTTCAGCCGCAATAGCGTCACGCAACTCGGCGATCGCTTGACGATCGGTTTCTGGCCCTTGCAGGAGTCGGCAGTTGCGTCCGACGAGTTCGTCAACGCTGTAGCCTGTCAGTGTAGCAAAGGCCTGATTGCAAAAGATAATCGGGTTGTCATGTTGCTGCGGATCCGTGATCAGCATCGGCATGCGCGTCGCCTTGAAGGCCGCGGCAAAGGGATCTTCCGAGGGATGGGAAGCTAAGAGACGGTCGCCGGCGTCCCGTGCGTCGCGCCGCGAGGAATTTTGATCAGACATTCACACCATCGTCCTGAAGCAGGCTGCTCAACACAATGACGCATTCTTGGAAAAGTTCCGCTGCCAGAACAAAATTTTGGAGGGGCCAAAAATTTGACCTCCAAGCGCCCCTCCCCCAAATCGGGGCGAAGCGAGACAATAGACATGCAAAGGCGTTTAGCCTATCTGACTTGTAAGAGCCGAAAACGCGCAGCTCAAGGCAGCAGCATTGATGTCGATTGACGAGCACCAGAACGCAAGGCCCGGTTTCCTGAGGAATGGCGGCTTCATGGCCGACCTTATCCTTGAGCGGGACTGGTCAGATGGCCTCGGCCCCATCGAGACCTGGCCGGCAGCACTCCGCTCGGCGCTTTCCATTTGCCTGAATTCCAGCTTCCCGACTGCCATCTACTGGGGGCCTGAGCTTCGCCTGCTATACAACGACAGCTGGTCCCACATCCCGGGCGAACGGCACCCTTGGGCACTCGGTCGACCAGCCGCCGAGGTTTGGTCCGACATCTGGGATGTCGTCGGGCCGCAATTCGAGACCGTCATGTCGACGGGACAGGGATTGTCGACCTATGACCAGCTACTGCCGATCATGCGCAGTGGCGTTCAGACCGAGAGTTACTGGAATTATAGCTTCACGGCGATCAGGGACGAGTTCGGAAACATCTGTGGCATCTTCAATCAGGGCAACGAGACCACGGGAACCGTTCTAGCCCGCCGCGAGGCTCAGGAAGAAATCGTCCGTCTGGGGCGCCTCTTTGCCCAGGCGCCGGCGGCCATCGCCATTCTTGAAGGCCCCTCGCACACCTTCAAGCTGGTGAACCCAGCCTATGAAGCATTGGTCCAGCGCTCGGATCTGCTCGGCAGACCTGTGGCCGAAGCACTTCCAGAAGTGAAGGATCAGGGTTTCATCATGCTGCTGGATACCGTCTACGCCACGAACGAACCCTACAAGGGCACAGCCGTGGCCGTCGAGTTCATAACTCCGAATGGCGAGCGACAACTGCGCTATGTAGACTTCGTCTTCCAGCCCATCACCGACAAGGCCGGACAGCCCGCCGGCATCTTCGTCCAGGCCTCGGATGTGACCGAGGCAACAACCGCCATGGCGGCTCTTCTAGAGAGCGAGCAGCGCTTCGAGGCGATCGTCAATTCCATCGACCAGATGATCTGGTCGACCCGACCTGATGGGTATCACGACTACTTCAACCAGCGTTGGTACGAGTACACAGGCGTTCCGGAAGGCGTCACCGACGGGACGGATTGGGAGAGGGTGTTTCATCCGGATGACCGGGCCGAAGCCTGGGCCCGTTGGCAGGACAGCCTTTCAACGGGTGAGCCTTATCACGTGGAATACAGGCTCCGACATCGATCAGGTAACTACCGTTGGGTCATTGGGCGTGCCCAGTGCGTGCGTGGCGAGAGCGGCGAGATCATCCGCTGGTACGGCACATGCACCGACATTCATGATCTCAAGGTTGCCGAAGAGGCGCGTCAGCTCCTGTTGAGCGAGCTCAACCATCGGGTCAAGAACCTCTTTGCCATCACCGCCGGCATGATCAACATGACAGCCCGCTCCTCGGCCTCTGTCGGCGCGATGGCGGAAGCGCTGCACGGACGCCTGCAGGCGCTGGCGAAGGCGCATCATCTGATCCAGCCGGCCATCACCCACGGACTGCATGGCACGGAATCGGTCGGCTTTCATGCGCTTCTGGAAGAGATTCTGTCGCCGCATCTGGCTGATCGGCAGAGCCAGGTGTCACTGACTGGGCCCGAGCTCAGGCTCGGCCCGAATGCGTCGACAAGTTTCGCCCTGATCTTCCACGAGCTTGCGACGAATGCCGCAAAATACGGCCCATTCCGCGAACCCGTCGGCCGCCTCGACGTGCGCTGGCAGATGGAAGGTTCATCGCTCAGCCTGGAATGGCGGGAAACGGTGTCACGTCCGGAAATCAGGGCACCGAAGCAGGAAGGCTTCGGCAGCAAGCTGGCCCGTACCAGCGCGACCCATCAGCTCGGCGGCAGCATCGACTTCGAATGGCTTCCCGGCGGCGTCAACATCGCCCTGACGGCGGCGACGGATCGACTGAGCAAGTAAAGCTCAGCGGGGGGCGCGATGGGTCGCCTGTCTGGCTGAAACAAAAAGAGCGCCCGAAGTGAGCGCTCGTGTTGTCTTGTCAAACCGGCCTTAAGGCCAGTTATCCGGGCACTCCATGAGTGCCCGTCATCTTTTCTATCGGGATCAGTAGCGCGGGAAATCGGCCGGATTGATACCGAGCGTCTTCAGGTGATGATCCTTCGGACGACGATGTCCTTCGACAGCGGCCGCTGCGGAGCTTGCTGCGCCGATAACGGCGATCGCACGACCGAGGAAACCCTGCTGGATGGACTTGCGGAGGCTAGACATTTCTTTGCTCGCTTTCTTCGTTTGCAAGCAGAAGATGATACTCCGACGGTCAAATTACAATGGACGGAAAGTCACGCCAGCCATGCAGCCGATGCAGGCCGAGTTAATCAGATCCTGCATCGGCACATGGTAATTTAGGCATTAGTCTTCACTGCCTGCAACCTGGGCCAGCACCTGCCCCTTGCCCCGCGCCCGAAGGATCATCGGGACGAAGAGTGCGATGGCTGCAAGCGCCAGCAGGATGGCAGCAATCGGCGATGTGACGAGCACGGTTGCATCCCCCTGGCTGATCGACAGGGCACGACGCAGCTGCTGCTCGGCCATGGGCCCGAGGATCAGGCCGACGATAACAGGGGCGATCGGATAGCCGAAGACACGCATGATGTAGCCCAGCACGCCGAAGGTCAGCAGAAGGCCAAGTTCGAACACGGACGGATTGGCGCCGATCGTGCCCAGTGTCGCGAAGACCAGGATGCCGGAATAGAGCCAGGGCTTCGGGATTGTCAGCAGGCGGACCCACAGACCGATCAGCGGCAGGTTCAACACCAACAGCATGAAGTTGGCGATCAGCAGCGAGGCAATCAGACCCCAGACCAGCTGCGGATTGGTCGCGAACAGAAGCGGCCCCGGCTGCAGGCCGAACTGCTGGAAACCGGCAAGCATGATCGCAGCCGTGGCCGTGGTCGGCAGGCCGAGCGTCAGCAGCGGCACCAACGTGCCGGCAGCCGAGGCGTTGTTTGCGGCTTCCGGACCGGCAACACCTTCGATGGCACCGTGACCGAATTCCTCGGGATGCTTCGAGAAGTTCTTCTCTGCCGAATAGGACAGGAAGCTCGAGACATCTGCGCCACCGGCCGGCATGGCCCCGATCGGGAACCCGATCGCCGTGCCGCGCAGCCAGGGTTTCCAGGAACGCTTCCAGTCGGATTTGTTCATCCAGAGCGAACCGCGCACGGCCTCGACCTTTTCCGGAGCACGTGACCCTTGTGCGGCCACATAAAGCGTCTCACCGATGGCAAACATAGCAACCGCGAGCGTCGTCACTTCAAGGCCGTCCAACAGATCCGGCACGCCGAAGCTCAGACGGGTCTGGCCGGTGAGCTGGTCGATGCCGACGATCGAAAACGCAAGGCCGATGAAGAGGGCAGTGAGACCGCGCAACGTGGAATCGCCGAACGCGGCCGAGACCGTCACGAAGGCGAGCACCATGAGTGCGAAATATTCACGCGGGCCGAAGGACAGCGCGAATTTGACGACAAACGGAGCAATGAAGGCCAGTGAGATCGTCGCCAGCAGACCCGCGACGAAGGAGCCGATAGCGGCCGTAGCAAGTGCTGGTCCACCACGTCCGGCCCGGGCCATCTTGTTGCCCTCGAGCGCCGTGACGATCGAGGCGCTTTCACCGGGCGTATTCAGCAGGATCGATGTCGTCGAGCCGCCATACATGCCGCCATAGTAAATGCCGGCGAACATGATCAGCGAGCCGGCAGGATCGAGTTGGTAGGTGACCGGCAACAGCAGCGCAACAGTGAGCGCCGGACCGATACCCGGCAGGACGCCGACGAGTGTACCGAGCGTGACGCCGATCAGCGCGTAGAACAGGTTGATCGGCTGAGCGGCGATCGCCAGCCCCTGGAGAAGGAAATCAAACGTATTCACGGGGTTCCCCTCAGAAGAACAGCCGCTCGAGTGGACCCGCCGGCAAGGACAGTTGCAGGAAGCGCGCGAAAATGATCCACACGACGAAGGAGAGTGCGATGCCCGCAGGCAGCGAAATCCAGAACTTTCTCTTGCCGAATCCGGCAGCGGTCATGGCAAACAGAATACCGGTAGCAATCGAGAAACCGGCAGTCTTCAAAAGCAGCATCTGCGCGGCAAGTCCCGCGACGATGAACAAGACAGGGGGAAGCTCCTGATGCTCCCGCTCCGGAAAGTCGCGGCGCAGCGCAGCGAAGACCGTCCAGATACCCAGCCCGATCAGACCGATGGCGATGCCCTTTGGCACGGTTGCGGGACCAATACCGGAATAAAGGTTTCCGCCTTGCAGACGCGCGACATCGTAGAAGATCAGGCCGGCAATCGCGAACATCACCAGCGCGATGGCCAGCGCCGCCCAATCAGGGCGGCGCGTGCGTTGTCCGGAAGAGTGCTCTTCCATGCTCATTTCACGAGACCGATGTCTTTGAGGATCGCCTCGGTGGCAGCGATATCCTTGGCGAGCTGCTCTTCGAAGGCCGCACCAACGAGATAGGTGTCCTGCCAGTTCTTGGTCTTCAGCGTTTCCTGCCAGCCGGCAGACTTCGCAAGCTTTTCGACGTCAGCCGTAACAGCAGCCTTCTGTTCGTCGGTCAGGCCCGGAGCAGCAGCAACCATGCGCCAGTTCTGCAGCACAACGTCGAGACCGCTTTCCTTCAGCGTCGGGGCATCTGCACCGGCGATGCGTTCGGCGCTGGAGACAGCGAGCAGACGCAACGTGCCGGCAGCAACCTGTGCCTGGAATTCGCCGTAGCTGGAGATGCCGACAGTAACCTGGCCACCGAGGATGGCCGCAAGTGCTTCACCGCCGCCAGAATAGGCGATGTAGTTGATCTTGGTCGGATCAACGCCGGCAGCCTTGGCGATCAGGCCAGCGCCGATATGGTCGGTGCCGCCTGCCGAGCCACCAGCCCAGGAAACAGAACCCGGATCAGCCTTCAGCTTTTCGACAAGCTGGCCGATGTTCTGGATCTCGGAATTGGCAGGAACGACGATGGCTTCGTATTCACCGGTCAGGCGTGCGATCGGCGTGACGTCGGCCAGGGTCACCGGCGACTGGTTGGTAAGGATCGCACCGACCATGACGTAGCCGCCGACGATCAGGGCGTTCGCATTGCCCTTCTGCTGGCTGGCGAACTGGGCAAGACCGATGGTGCCACCGGCGCCCGGTACGTTCACGACCTGAACATTGCCGGAGACACCTTCAGACTGCATGACGGCCTGCAGCGAGCGGGCCGTCTGGTCCCAGCCGCCGCCAGGCGCTGCCGGAGCCATGATCGTGTAGTCGGCGGCAACGGCCGGAAGGGCCAGGGCGCCTGCGAGAAAAGATGCCAGGAAAAAGTGCTTCAAGATAGTCCTCCACCATCAACGCGGCTCTTGCCGCTTTCAACTGATCTGTGGGGAGAATGCGGGGACCCGCCATACGGCGCGAACCGTTTCAGGCAATGCCTGCTCCTCCCATGTCCCATCTGCCCCGCCTCCACGGGACGATGTGACCATAGGCCTAACAGCATAACCTGTCACGCACCTGTCACCGCCGTGACAGACATGCGGGAGAACCCGACAAGAGAGTAAAGCGAGAGCTCAAGAGGCCTGCACCTGATGGTCGTTCAAGTCACGAACGAGCCGCTGATGCGTGCGCACGCTGGCGAGCACCTCGCCGAACCGCACGAGGCCCTGGCCTGCAAGCATGTCCTTGAGCTTGATGAAGACGTCAGCCGTCGCGATCGCATCACCAAGCGCCGTGTGACGGTCCGCATCCTCGATATGCACGCCTAAGCGGCTGGCCAGCGCATCAAGCGTGTGCGTTTCGGCCCGACCGAAGGCCGTGGCCGAGACAAGCACCGTATCGAGAATGGGATGCAGGAACCGCAGCCCCACCTCCTTCTCCCGCCGATAGAGAAACTCCATGTCGAAGGGCGCATTATGCGCCACGAGCACTGCGCCCTCGGCGAAACGATGGAACTGCCGCACGGCCTCCTGGACGCTCACGGCATCGGCGACCATCGCATCGCTGACACCATGGATCGCCGTGGCCGAGGCCGGGATCGGACGTCCCGGATTGACCAGCAGATTGAAAACCTCGCTCTTCACCCGCTTGCCGTTGACGATCCGCACAGCCGCGATCTGTACGATCTCGTCGCCTTGTTCGGGCAGAAGGCCTGTCGTCTCGGTATCGAAGACGACATAGGTCAATGCATCCAGACGAGCGTCGGAGATCTTGTCGTAATGCATCCGGGACAGAAGGTCGAAATCATAGACCACGTGCCGCGACAGGTCCGCTCCCACGGGCCGAAGGCGCTCGATCGGGCGCAACCGCGTCAGGATCGCTGGGTGATCGCCGATGGAAGCGACCGAAAGCGTGTTCCCATGCGCCCGAAGGATCGTCTCGCATGCCACGCCGCCTTCGCAGACGGGTTCTCCGAGCCAGCCCTGCAGCGCCTCTTGCGTGATCGATCCGCCAGACCAGGAGACGGCGAGCTCAGCCGCGTCACCGACTGCGGAGATCGCCAACCGAAATTGCCCGGCGGACGTCGCACCGTTTACCCGCGATGCGATATGTCCCAGGAGGCTCACGATGTCGAAGGCATTGCAGCGGACGGCCACCTCGTCTGCGTCAATCTCGAGCGACAATCCGAGCCCCTCCAACTCGCGCCGCAACTGGCTGCCAAGCTCGCGCGCATCGGTGGGTGCCATCGGCCAGCCATCGGAACGACAGCTCTTGAAGCGCCCCTCAAGTGCATCCAGCATCGTATCGAGCGCCTCGATCTGCGGGCGGATACCACCATCTTGGAGCGGCCCACCTGACTGCTCCGCCGCACGTCGCCGGAGCTCCGAGACGGCCGGGCGGATTTGCAGGAAGACATCCCCCAGAAGCACATCCCGCCTCCCATAGGCGGCGACCTCGGTGGTGACATCGCGCAAGGTCATCACATAGGCCCCGCCATCGC
The DNA here is from genome assembly GCA_051861045.1 of Allorhizobium sp. Lineage (GTDB taxonomy): Bacteria > Pseudomonadota > Alphaproteobacteria > Rhizobiales > Rhizobiaceae > Allorhizobium. The sequence continues at coordinate 383,380 of JBHYDI010000003.1, read as the reverse complement.
CGCCATTGTCACTCGCAAGCCGCATGCGACCAGCAAGACGGCGCTCACCACAAGGGCTGAGACAGATGAACTCCACGACGGCATCGGGATCCGCACTCTCCAGGAGCCTGTGGTGTGCATCCCGGATCGGGCCTTCGCTCAGATAGTCGAAGACGTTTCGGTCGAGACAGACGGGACGCTGCGAACCGGCAAGGAACTGTTTCGCCACGCCGTTGTAGAACACGAGGTGATGGCGGCCGGTGCAGAGCATCACCGCCGGCGGCACGTCGGCAAGCAACTGCTCAAGCTTGTTCTTGTCGGCGGCAAGGCGCGATGTCTCGCGCTGGACGGATTCGGCAAGGGCACCGCGGGTTTGGGCAAGTGTCGCAGCGGTTGCCGAGGCCGCAGCTGCGAGATCACCGAGATATCGCGCATCATCCGTCGGGAGCTCGTGAGCGACATCCGCATGCGCCCGGGCACGCATGGCAGACGCGACCTTGTCTATGGGGCGGGCGACATGCGTATCGAAGAGAAACCAGATCCAGGTGATGAGTGCCAGGATCAGGAAACCGGCAGCGATCGCCCCTTGCATAAAGGCGTTCAACATATCTGGGCTGCCTTCGCGGTGGTAACCGAACCACAGCCCAACCGCGAGCGCCGCAACGGCGCCGGCAGCCAGTGCCACGAAGAACAAAAGGATGCGTGCGCGCAGCCCGATCTTGATCAGCATGTCCTCACCTTGTCGTACACGCGATCTTCATCGCCGCGTCCTCTGCATCGAGCTTGACCCAGTCGGCGCCGACCAGACTGCCGTCGTCGGCGATGCTGACATTGGCATCGACCAGATCCGCCCGCTGCATATTGGGGCAGTCGTAGACCACCTTCACCGGCTTGACCGGCTGCCAGCGCGCCAGGAGCAGGATATCGACCATGACGAGACCCGGCTGGTTCGGATGACGCCTGGCGGTCTTCATGTCGACGGCGCTGAAGCGGGTGGTGACAGGTTCGATATACGACCACGGACGCCAGAAGGCCGTCTGCGAATTCCTCCAGGACACTTCGATACCCGGCAGCGCAAGATTCATCCGGTCGAACCAGCTGTATTCGCTCCAGATCGAGTACCCCAGCATTCCGAGACCAGCCATCGTTGGGACGATCCATTTCGGCAGCAACCCACGGCTCAACCAGCGCAGCAACATCGCGACACCGGCCAGGGCAACACCGGCGACGACCGCAGCGATCAACTCAAACAGCATTCTTCATTCCTTCAGACGGGCGCCCGGCCGCCATTGGCGAGCGCCGATTGCATGGTGCGCACGACGACGAAGGCGTCGCGCAAATGGGACCGTTCGAAGTCTCCGAAATCATACGGTGCGAGGAAGTTATCCGGCTTTCGCCCGTCCCGCACCTGCCTGACCTGATTGCGCAGCCGCATATCGGCGATCAGGTCATAAGCCGCGATCAGATCGCGCGCGCCAGCACCGGAAATGATCCCCGCCTCCTCGGCGGCCAGCAGCCGTGCGCGCGTATTGACCGGTGAGAGCCGCCCCATCAGAGCATAGACCCGCCCGAGATCGACCACCGGAACCACGCCGTTGTGCTTCATGTCGATCTGGTTGCGATGTTCGCCGCTGCGGATGGTAGCAAAGCCGCGAAGCAGCCCCAGAGGCGGAGCGTGCTTCAGCGAATTGCTGATCATATGGGCCGTGAAGATCGAGTTGCGGCTCGCCTCTTCCAGGGTCTCGGCCTGGAGATCCTGATAGAGCGAAGAGGCACCGCAGATCGGCCTGAGGTCGAACATCACGCTCGCCAGCATTTGCGCTGTCGGATCCGCCTTGTAGATCCAGTCCCTGAAATAGCTGCGCCAGACGGAAACCGGCTGGCACCAGCGCGGATTGGTCGCCATCATGTCGCCCGGGCAATAGAAATAGCCGCAGATATCGAGACCCCGGCTGACCTTGGCGGCGAGCTGCTGGAACCAGGGCATCTCCTCCGGCTCCACGCCATCTTCGATAAAGATGCAGTTGTCCTGATCGCTGACGCCGCTTTGCTCCTGCCGCCCCTGGCTGCCGCAGGCAAGCCAGACATAGGGCACAGGCGGCGGCCCAAGCTCACGCTCGGCGAGCATGATCAACCGGCGGGTCACGCTGTCCGCGATATCGGTGATCAGCCGGGTGACGACCTCATGGGCATTGTTGCTGCCGACAAGCTGCACAAGCAGTTGCGGGATACGCGCCGTGATCGCGCGCATGTCTTCCGCCCGTTCGGCCGACGCGATGTCGCGGATCAACTGCGCAGAGCTGATTGCGTGGAAGCGAATGAGATCCGTCTGGGTGATCATCCCCACCAGCCTGTCGCCTTCGACGACCGGAAGATGACCGACACGGCGTTCCAGCATCAGATGCAGGATGTCTGAGCCAAGAGCTTCCCCCGGCAGCCCGGCCGGATCCGGCGTCATGACGGCAGAAACCGGGGTCGTATCGGGGTTCAAGCCCTCGGCAAGCACGCGCCCTGTCAGGTCGCGGGTCGTGAGGATACCGAGAAAGCGCCCGGCGTCGACAACACCGAGACTGGAGACGTGCCGCTCGCGCATCAGCGTGGCGGCAGAACGGACAGTATCGGATGGGGCACAAACGATCGGAGGTCGCGACATGAGTTCGCTGACCTTCTGGATCGCCATATCGCCACGCCGGGTATCGGCAAAGCGCCCTCGGGTGAAGAAGCGAGAAAAGACCGCCTGCTCCTGCATCAACCGATGGAACTCGTCCTTCGGCAACATGAGCAGGGTGCAGTCGGAGCGCGCAATTGCCGTGGTCGCTGCAAAACCGTCGGACAACAGGCCGCGTTCGCCGAAGGAGTTTCGAGCGGCAAGCTCGGAGACCACCGTGCTGGCGGCATCGAGGATCTCTACTGCACCATCCATGATGAGATAGATGCCAGGCAATACGTTGCCGCGGTGATAGATTTCGGATCCTGCGGAAAAGGTAAGGGGTGCGAACCGGGTGGAAACCCGCTCGATCTCGTCTCTCGGAAGACTGTCATACGGATGGACGGTCTCGAGAAACATCAGCACGTCGGATTGTGCTTGTGACATCCTGTTTGCCCTCATTTGGCGCTATCGAGCCGCGAATGACTGAGGGACAGGAGGGGCGACACGGCCGCCCCTCCCGATTGTCTCTATCAGTGACCGGTCGCCTGACCCGCACCGCGCGGAACGCGGATGGATTCGACGAGATCCTGGACATGCTTCGGCGGAGCCTGGGTCATCATCGACACGATATAGGCCGTGGCGAAGTTGAGCGCTGCGCCGATCGGGCCGAATGCCGTCGGCGGGATGCCGAAGAGGTAGTTGGCCGGAACGTTTTCGACCATGTTGGTACCTGCGATGAAGAACCAGCCCAGATAGGTGAACAGGTACAAGCAGGTAACCACGAGTCCGACGATCATGCCGAGCGTGGCACCGACCGAGTTGATGCGCTTCGAGAAGATGCCCATCATCAGAGCCGGGAAGATCGTTGCAGCGGCAAGACCGAAGGCGAGTGCGACGGTCTGAGCGGCGAAGCCCGGGGGGTTGATCCCCAAGAGCGTTGCGACCAGGATCGCGCCTGCCATCGAAATACGAGCGGCCATGAGCTCGCCCTTTTCAGAGATGTCCGGCTTCAGGAAGTCCTTGATCAGGTCGTGGCTGATTGCAGACGAGATCGCAAGCAGAAGACCAGCTGCAGTCGACAGAGCGGCTGCGAGACCACCGGCGGCGATGAGTGCGATAACCCAGCCCGGCAGCTGTGCAATTTCCGGGTTGGCGAGAACGAGGATGTCGTTGTTGATCGTCAGCTCGTTACCCGTCCAGCCGCGCTGAGTAGCAGTTTCGGTGAAGCCTGCGGCAGCATCGTTGTAATACTGGATGCGGCCATCGCCATTCTTGTCTTCGAACTTCAGAAGGCCTGTGACTTCCCAGTTGCGCATCCAGTTCGGACGCTCTTCGTAGAGAACTGCTTCCTGCTGCGAGCCATTAGGATAGATGGTGTCGATGATGTTCAGGCGTGCCATGGCGCCAACAGCCGGAGCCGTCAGATAGAGCAGTGCGATGAAGATCAGCGCCCAGCCTGCCGACCAACGAGCATCAGACACCTTCGGAACGGTGAAGAAGCGGATGATGACGTGCGGCAGACCAGCTGTACCGATCATGAGCGACAGCGTGAACAGGGTCATGTTCAGCATGGAACCCTGAGCGGTGTAGGCATTGAAGCCAAGGTCGGTGACGACCTGGTCGAGCTTCTGCAGGAGCGGAAGCGCGGATTCGGTGTGCGTGCCGAAGAGGCCGAACCACGGGATCGGGTTGCCGGTCAGTTGCAGCGAAATGAAGACCGCCGGGATGGTGTAGGCGATGATCAGAACGATGTACTGGGCCACCTGCGTGTAGGTTATACCCTTCATGCCGCCGAGAACCGCGTAGCAGAAAACGACGGCAGCAGCGATCCAGAGACCGGTCGAAACCTCGACTTCGAGGAAGCGCGAGAAGGCGACGCCGGCACCGGTCATCTGGCCGATGACGTAGGTCACCGAGATGATGATGAGGCAGACGACAGCCGTCAGGCGAGCGCCCTGGCTGTAGAAGCGGTCACCGATGAACTGCGGGACGGTGTATTTGCCGAACTTGCGCAGGTAGGGAGCAAGCAGGAGCGCGAGCAGCACGTAGCCGCCGGTCCAGCCCATGAGGTAGGTGGAGTTGCCGTAGCCGACAGTGGCAATCAGGCCGGCCATCGAGATGAAGGAAGCCGCAGACATCCAGTCGGCTGCGGTCGCCATGCCGTTCATGACCGGGTTAACGCCACGGTTGGCGGCGTAGAACTCGGCCGTGGTTCCGGCGCGCGCCCAGATGGCGATGCCGATGTAGAGCGCGAAGGACGCGCCTACGATAATCAGATTGAGTGTATACTGATCCATTGTGGGTCCGCCTTACTGCTCGTCGACGCCGAATTCGCGGTCGATCTTGTTCATGTAAACCGAGTAGCCGAAAATCAGGATGATGAAGACCACGATCGAGCCTTGCTGGGCGAACCAGAAGCCAAGATCACTTCCACCGACGGCAATACCCGACAGAGCGGGGCGAAGCAGGATGCCGAACCCGTAGGATACGACGGCCCAGATCGCCAGGCAGATGTAGATGACGCGAACGTTTGCAGACCAGTAAGCGTTAGACGAAGATTTATCCGTCACGAGTACTCCTCCCTTTCCTCGATAAGACGTCCCCCGGGAACGTCATTCCTCCACGTCAATTCCGCCAATCCTTGTCCCAAGGCGGAATAGACAATTGTCTAGGAGTAACGAATCCGCTGGAGAACGTACATTCTCCGTTAGTCGCAGGACGGACCGATCGCAGGATTGGGTGGCGCCGTGGCCGATTGAGACTGACTCGGACCAGGGAGGATTAACCGTTGAGCAACCATGTTGGTTTGCGAAGTTTGGAAACGTGCCCATCCGCCAAAGCGATATGATGACAATGCACCTCAGCCCATCAAGTCATTCCAGCGACTTAGCGCGGCTGCACAAGGGGCATGTCATTCCCATAATCCGGCTTTGAAAGAGCCAATACGTGACCAGCGCCTCGTGGAGCCACAAGCCTCAACGGAACAGTCGCTGCAGACGTGGCCGGATGCGCAGGAAACGACGATAGGCAGCCTCGAAGATCGGGGTCGCCGGCGCCCAGCCGGCCAGAAGGCCGAGAGGACGCAGAAGCGGAATGGCCCGCCACATGGCGGCAAACGCCTGAGCGCCCGAAAGCAGCGTCCCGCCTTCTTCGGCATGAAAGCGCGAAAGCAGCTCGGCGCGGTCGATAGGACAGGCACCGCCTGGGTCGCACGCATCGACAAAGTGGATTGCGCCGCGTCGATCGAGACGGCGCATCAGCGCAATCTCCCGCAGGCAGAGCGGACAACTGCTATCGAACCAAACGGTGACTTGCGGAGACATGGGATCACTTTCCAAAGGACGATACCCTATCATTTGGGCCTCGACATGCCTTCCGGCAATGCGTCCGGACGCCGCTGGCCAAAAGGGCAGGCAAATCAGCCGTGCCCGCATCCGATCCTGGACCGAGCGGACTTCTCAGACACGGGCGAGCGCAATTTGGCATCGGCGCGAGCGCAATATGGTGCTTTTCGGGTCCTGCAGTTTTGTCTTATCGAACGGTAATAGACAAAAATCGGGACCTGCGGTGATGACCAGACCATTCTTCTGGAACGAGTTGACGACAACGGATTTTGCCGGCCTGTCGCCAGACAAAACGATCGCCATCCTGCCGATCGCGTCCACCGAACAGCACGGCCCCCATCTGCCGATCGCAACCGATGTCGCCATCGCCAACGGCATGCTGGCAGAACTGAAGGTCCAGCGCCCCGACGACCTCGACTTCCTCGTCCTTCCGACCCAGGAAATCGGCAAGGCCAACGAGCACGTCTATGGACCCGGCAGCCTCTCCTTCGGCCCGGAAATCCTGATCCCCGCCTGGACCGCGATCGGCGCGAAGGTTGCGGAAGCCGGCCTGCGCAAGCTCGTCATCGTCAATTCCCACGGTGGCAATGTCGATGTCATGAGCATCGTCGCCCGCGAACTGCGCATCCGCCACCAGATGGCCGTCGTCTCCACCCAATGGGGCCGCTTCGGCAATCCCGACGGCATGATCTCCGAGCATGAAAGCCGTTATGGCATCCATGGCGGCGAGGTCGAGACTTCGCTGATGCTGCATTTCCGGCCCGAACTGGTCCGTATGGACAAGGCTCAGAACTTCGTCTCGAAGGCGGAGGAGATGCGGTCCAACTCGAAGTTCCTGACGCCGCTTCCGCCGCATTCACTGGCCTGGATCGCCCATGACCTCAACCCACATGGCGTGGTCGGCGACGCGTCGAAGGGCACCGCGGAAAAAGGCGCTGCGATCTGCCGCCATCAGGTCGCAGGTTTCATCGAACTCCTGCGCGACGTGGCAGCCTACCCGCTGTCGAACCTCTACACACCCGGGTGACCCGGAGCACTACGCGCTTCCGCGAATGCTTTCAGGAATATACCCCCGGTCCTTGAGATCCTGAACCAGCACGATCAACTCCTGCATCAGATATTCGATGAACAGGCTGGTCGCCGAATCGAGCGTTGCCCGCGCCCGGGCAAACAGCTTCATCGGCTGATGCCGCACATGCGCTTCGGTGAGCGGACGGAACACCAGTTCTCCACGTCGACATTCGGCCAGTGCGTCAAGCGGGTTGAGCAGTGTCAGCCCGGTGCCGGCTTTGACCAACTGCTTCATCAGCTCGGATGAATTCGTCTCGACCACCGGATCGACCGGCAGCGGCAGCGGCGCCAGGGCCAGATCGATGATGTTGCGCAGGCTGGTGCCGGACTGCGCCAGGATCAGCGGCTCCTGCACCACCTGGACGAGATCGATCGGCCCACCCTCCAGCGCCAGCCGGTGCCCCGGCGGCAGCACCACACCGACCGGAACGTCAAAATTGGCGAGTGTCCGAATGCCGGGCGTCGCCGGAATGTTGAAGCCGAGACCGACATCCACCTCGCCTGTTAGCACCGGATTGACCGTCGCCACCGCGCCTTCGCTGCGCAGCTTGATCTGAACCCGCGAATGTTTGGCAATGAAACCCGCAAGGATGGCCGGCAGCGGCCCGGAGGCAAGCCCGACGGTCGTCACCAGCGACACCTTGCCGATCTGCGGCGTCTTCAGACCACGCAGCCGCCCCTCCAGCCGCTCGTAGTTTTTAAGCACGTCACGAATATGCTCAACGCAAAGCTCGCCCGCCGCCGTCAGGCGCAGGCCTTTCGGCAACCGTTCGAAGAGCGGCGCGCCAAGCTCGTCCTCCAGCGCGAGGATCTGGCGATTGACCGCTGACGAGGCGACATTCAGCCGCGCGGCCGCCTTGCGGATCGAACCGCAGCGAACGATTTCATTGATATAGACGAGCTTTCGCGAGTGCAGCACGAGACCTCCGATGCGCAAAATTTAATCATGCCGCATCACTATGCAGCATTCCAGAGACCAGTGCAAAAAAAGCATCGATGCGGACGAATTTTGATGCTTTTCAAGACGCATGTCTGCCGCTCAAATGTCGTCAAAGGGAGCCCGAAAACGGGCCCTTGAACGGAACAGGGGAACGATTTATGCGCGACACGCTCACCAAGACCAGCCTTTTCGCCCTCTTCGGCCTCGCGACATCGCTGGCCGCCGGCACCTCGGCTTATGCCCTCGACGAAGTGACCTACGGCACCAACTGGCTCGCCCAGGCCGAACATGGCGGTTTCTACCAGGCCGTGGCCGATGGCACCTATGAAAAATACGGCCTGAAGGTCACCGTCGTGCAGGGCGGTCCGCAGGCCGCCAACCGTGCGCTGCTGATCGCCGGCAAGGTCGATTTCTACATGGGCAGCCCGCTCGGCGAAATGGACGCCGTCAAGGAAGGCATCCCGCTGATTGACGTGGCAGCAATCTTCCAGAAGGACCCGCAGGTCCTGCTCGCCCATCCCGACCAGGGCATCGAGAAGTTTGCTGATCTCGCCAAGCTCGACAGCATCTTCATGGGCAAGGACGGCTACGTCACCTATTACGAGTGGATGAAGAAGAACTTCGAGGGCTTCACCGACGAGAAGTACAAGCCCTACACCTTCAACCCGGCTCCCTTCATCGCCGATCCGAAGTCCGCCCAGCAGGGCTACCTGACCTCGGAACCCTATGAGATCGAGAAGCAGGCCGGCTGGGCACCGAAGGTCTTCCTTCTCGCCGACAACGGCTACAATCCCTATTCGACGATGATTACGACCACGACCACCATGGTCGAGAGCAAGCCTGATGTGGTCCAGCGCTTCGTCGATGCTTCGATCGAGGGCTGGTACAACTACCTCTACGGCGACAACAAGGCCGCCAACGACCTCATCAAGAAGGACAATCCGGAAATGACGGATGGTCAGATCGAATACTCGATCGCCAAGATGAAGGAATACGGCATCGTCGAATCCGCCGAAGCGATGGACAAGGGCATCGGCTGCATGACCGACGAAAAGTACAAGGCCTTCTTCGACGCCATGGTCCAGATCAGCGTCCAGCCGGCCGACCTCGACTACAAGAAAGCCTACACCACCCAGTTCGTCTGCAAGGGCGTGGGAATGGCGCTGAAGAAGTAAGGGCTTTGCCCCTCATCCGGCTGCCGCCACCTTCTCCCCGCTTGCGGGGAGAAGAAGTTTGCGGGCCGGTGTCGGTGATGACATCCCCTCTCCCCGCCTGCGGGGAGAGGGTTAGGGTGAGGGGCAGCGCTCCTCTTCGTTCACAGTCCAAGGCCATCCATGTCCCTTTCCGAAGTCCAGACGCTCGCTCCCCCTCCCGAACAGCGCCGGGCGCTTGTGGTGATGAAGGACGTATCCAAGGTCTTCTCCAGCGGCACGGTAGCGCTGACCGGCATGTCGCTCACCGTCAACGGCGGCGAATTCGTTTCGCTGCTCGGCCCCTCCGGCTGCGGCAAGTCGACGGCGCTGCGCATCATCGCCGGCTTGGGCGACACCACGACCGGCTCCATTGACTGGCCGAGCTCCCGCATCAACTCCAAGGGCCTGCCCGAAGGCGACATCTCCTTCGTCTTCCAGGAGCCGACGCTGATGCCCTGGGCGACCGTCTTCGGCAACGTCTACCTGCCTTTGAAACTGCGCGGCATCTCCAAGTCGGCCGCCAAGGCCGATATCCTCGCCGCCCTCGACCGCGTCGGCCTCAAGGATTTCACCGACGCCTATCCCCGCGAACTCTCCGGCGGCATGAAGATGCGCGTCTCTATCGCCCGCGCGCTGGTCACCAAGCCGAAGCTGCTCCTGATGGACGAACCCTTCGCCGCCCTCGACGAGATCACCCGGCAGAAGCTGAACGACGATGTACTGGCCCTTTGGAAGGAGACCGGCATCACGGTCATCTTCGTCACCCATTCCGTCTTCGAAAGCGCCTACCTCTCAAGCCGGATCGTCGTGATGAAGGCGCGCCCCGGCCGGGTGCATGCCGATTTCCCGCTGCAGACCAGCCTCGACCGCGACGCCTTCTACCGCACCTCCGAAGAGTATCGGCAGGCTTGTGAAACCGTCTCCAAGACACTGATCGAAGCCATGGGCGGGGAGCATCACTGATGACCGGACCGGCCGAAACGCTCGCCAAGATCCTCGTCCCCGTCCTCGTCGTCTGTCTGCTAATCGTCATCTGGCAGGTCGGGGTCTGGGTCTCCGGTGTGCCGCAATACATCCTGCCCGGCCCGATCGCGGTCGCCGGCGCCCTGTTCAAGGACTGGGGCACGCTGTCACCCGCCCTCTGGGTCACCACCAAGATCACCCTGATGTCGCTGGGGCTGGCGCTCGCCGGGGGCGTCGGCATCGCCGTTGCCCTCGTCCAGTCCAAATGGATCGAGATCGCCTTCTATCCGATCACCGTCATCCTGCAGGTCACCCCGATCGTCGCGATTGCGCCGCTGATCCTGATCTATTCGCCCTCGACGCAAGTGGCACTCCTGATCTGCGCCTTCCTCGTCGCCTTTTTCCCGATCCTCTCCAACATGGTCCAGGGTCTGAAAAGCGTCGACCATAACCTGCTCAATCTCTTCGATCTCTACGGCGCCTCGCGTTGGCAGACGCTGATCTATCTGAAACTCCCCGCCTCGCTCCCCTATTTCATGACGGGTCTGCGCATCGGCGGCGGCCTCGCCCTGATCGCCGCCGTCGTCGCTGAATTTGCAGCCGGTTCCGCCGGCGCCGGCTCGGGCCTTGCTTTCCGCCTGCTCGAGGCCCAGTTCCGTCTGAACATTCCGCGCCTGTTTGCTGCCCTCTTCCTGCTCTCGTGCCTCGGTGTGGTGATCTTCGCCATTACCTCCTTCATCTCCTGGCTGGCGCTGCATCGCTGGCATGAGAGCAGCCTGAAACGAGAAAATTAATGTCGAACCCGATTGCCAACCTCCCCGCCGCCAAGCGCTTCGTCCTAGCCAATGCGACGCTGCCCGAAATCTGCGTCGATGGCGTCGAGGCCCCCGCCTGCGAGGGCCTGATCAGCGCCGACATCGTCGTTGCCGATGGCAAGGTCGAGGCAATCCTGAAGCCCGGCACCGCCCCATCAGGCCTCCCCTCGACGGATCTCCGCAACGGCATGGTCTGGCCGACCTTCGTCGACATGCATACCCATCTCGACAAGGGCCATATCTGGGACCGCCGGCCGAACCCCTCAGGCGATTTCATAGGCGCGCTTGAAGCCGTGAAGGCCGACCGGGAAGCCAAGTGGTCCGCCGCCGACGTCAAGGCCCGCATGGAGTTCTCACTCAAGACGGCCTATGCCCATGGCACCAGCCTGATCCGCACCCATCTCGACAGCCTGGCACCCCAGCACCGCATCTCGTTCGAGGTCTTCGCCGAAGTCCGCGACGCCTGGGCCGGCAAGGTCGACCTGCAGGCTGCCGCGCTCTTCCCCTTCGACCAGATCACCGACGATGCCTTCTTCAAGGATCTGGTCGAGGTCATCGTCGCCAACAAAGGCCTGCTCGGCGGCGTCACCTATCTGATGCCGGAACTCGACGAAAAGCTCGACATCCTCTTCCGCACCGCCTCGGAAAACGGCCTCGACATCGACCTGCATGTCGACGAGACGCAGGACAAGGACACCCTGACGCTCAAGACCATCGCGGAAGCCAAGCTCCGCAACGGCTTCGAGGGCGCAGTGACGGTCGGCCATTGCTGCTCGCTCGCCCGTCAGGACGACGATTTGGCGAAACGCACCATCGATCTGGTGGCCGAGGCCGGCCTCTCGGTCGTCTCGCTGCCGATGTGCAACATGTATCTGCAGGACCGTCACCCGGGCCGCACGCCCCGCCAGCGCGGCGTCACCCTCTTCCACGAACTGTCCGCCGCCGGTGTCGCCACCGCCGTCTCCTCCGACAACACCCGCGACCCCTTCTACGCTTATGGCGATCTCGACCCCGTCGAAGTCTTCCGCGAGGCGGTGCGTATCATTCATCTCGACCACCCGCTGGATACCGCAGCGAGGGTTGTCACCCGCACGCCCGCCGACATCCTGAAGCGCCCGGACCACGGCCGCATCGCAGTGGGCGGCAAAGCCGATCTCGTCCTCTTCAGCGCCCGCCGCTGGAGCGAATTCCTTTCCCGTCCGCAGGCCGACCGCATCGTGATGCGGAATGGCATGGGCATCGACCGCAGCCTGCCGGACTACCGCGACCTTGACCCACTTCTTGGAGCTTAGACATGGCTGATTACGCCAAAATCATCGAGGAGCTGGAAGGCATCTCCGTCGAGGACAATCCGGCGCTCATCAAACAGAAGAGCCGCGATTTCTACTGGTATTCGCCGATCCTGAAGGCCGAACTGGATAACGTCGTCGGTGACCTGATCGTCTCGCCGACATCAGAAGAAGAGGTGATCCGGGTCCTCAAAGTGGCCTATGCCCATGGCGTACCGGTCACCCCGCGCGGCGGCGGCACCGGCAACTACGGCCAGGCCATGCCGCTCTCGGGCGGCATCGTCTTGAACCTCATCAACATGAACAAGGTGAAAGAGATCCTGCCCGGCCGCGTAATCTGCGAGCCCGGCATCATCATCTCCGAGCTTGACCGCCAGACCAAGGAACATTCCGGCCAGGAACTGCGCTTCCATCCCTCGACCAAGCAGACTGCCAGCGTCGCCGGCTTCATCGCCGGCGGCTCCGGCGGTGTTGGCTCGATCACCTGGGGCGGGTTGCGCGACCTCGGCAATATCCTCAGGCTGCGCGTCGTCACCATGGAAGCCGAGCCGCGCGTCCTCGAACTCTCCGCCTGGGACCTGCAGAAGGTCTCCCACGCCTATGGCACAAACGGCATCATCACCGAAGTCGAGATGCCGCTGGCACCGGCTTACGACTGGGTCGATGTTATTGTCGGCTATGACGACTTCATGGACGCGGTGAAATTCGCCGATACGCTCTCCCACAAGAACGGCATCCTCTTGAAGGAAGTCGCCCCGATCGCCGCTCCCATTCCCTTCGACTATTTCACCCGCCATAAACCCTGGCTGAAGGAAGGCCAGTCGGTGGTCGTGCTGATGGTGGCACCGCATTCGATGGAATCCTTCCTGGCGCTCGCCGAGCGGATGAAGGGCGATGTGCGCTTCCGGTCCGACACGGTCGAAAGCATGAAGGGCATCCCGCATGCCTATGAGCTGACTTGGAACCACACGACGCTGCGGGCGCTGAAGCTCGATACAAACATCACCTATCTCCAGGTCCAGTATCCCGGCCCTGATCATGTCGAGAAGGTCCGCGTGATGACCGAACTCTTCCCGGACGAGGTCATCGGCCATCTCGAATTCATCAAATTCGACGGCCAGATCCAGTGCGCCGGTCTGCCGCTGGTGCGCTACACCACGAAGGAACGGCTGGAAGAGATCATCCGCATCCACGAGGAAAACGGCTGCCCGATCTTCAACCCGCACCGCTACACGCTCGAAGAAGGCGGCATGAAGCAGACCGACCAGGTCCAGCTCGCCTTCAAGAAGGAGACCGATCCGAAGGGCCTCTTGAACCCCGGCAAGATGATCGCCTGGGAGAACCCCGACTTCGATTTCTCCGCCGGCAAGAACTACCTGTTCCCGGGCCTGGAGGTGTTTTCCGAAGCCTCGTAAGCCCCATCAGATGCGTTGCGGCTTCCCGTTCCGGAGCCGCAACGAAAAACCGCCGGAACGAACTTATTCCGAAGGTACTCCCGGCCGGACCACTCCGGCCCATGCGACACACGACATGGCATCCCCCATCCCTCGGCATCAGGCGGCGAAGGACGGGGATGCTGGGACAAACGGCGCGGAAGTTTTCAACTGGACCCCGACTGCGAAAGCGGCGGGCAACGACTTGGAGCTTTTGACATGCGCGTACTCGTCCTTCACTCCCACCCGCTCGATGAAAGCTTCGGCCGGGCGCTTTACAAGCTCACCTGCGAGAGCCTGGAAAAGGCCGGCCATGAAGTCGACGGCTGCAATCTCTACGAGGAGGGTTTCGACCCGGTGCTCTCGGCCCATGACCGCCGCGTCTATCACGACATCCCCGACAACCTCTCGCTGGTGCAGCCCTATGTCGACCGCCTGAAAAAGGCGGAAGGCCTGGTCATCGTAACACCCGTCTGGAACTTCGGCTTCCCGGCCATGCTGAAGGGTTATTTCGACCGCGTCTGGCTGCCCGGCGTCTCGTTCGATTTGGTAGATGGCAAACTGACGCCGACGCTCCGCCACATCAGGAAGCTCGCCGCCGTCATGACCTATGGCGCCACCCCGATGCGTGCTTTCCTTGTTGGCAACCCGCCGAAGAGGATCGTCAATCGCGTCCTCCGCGCCCAGATCAAGATCGGTGCACCGGTGAAATACCTCGCCCACTACGACATGAACAACTGCACGGAAGAAACCCGCGCTGCCTTCATGGCCAAGGTGCGCCGCGAGATGGAAAGCTTCTGAGAGAAGCCGGCGGTCAGACGATCCTGGCCGCCGTCACCTCGACTTCGACGAGGAATTCCGGGCGCGTGAAGCCCCCCACCACCAGCAGCGTCGAGACCGGTTTGGGATCGAGCGTGTAGCGGTCACGCACCGCCATATAGTCAGCAAAATCCTCCCGCCGCGTCACGAAGCCGGAGACACGGATCACATCCGCGAATGTCATCTCAGCCTCTTCGAGAATGGCCTTGATCGCCTCGAAGCAAAGCTCGGCCTGGCCTGTGACATCAGTCGGGATCGTGTCATCGGGGCGGATGCCGAGCTGGCCGGACGTAACGAGCAGGCTTGCCCCCGGGGGCACAAGCAGACCGTGATTGTAATGCCCGAAAGGACGACGGACGGAAGGGGGATTGAAGACCTTTTTCATGGGCTTGAGCCTAGCGCGGCGAGCCCGTCTGCGAAAGGGAAAAGCATGCCTCGACGCGCCTTTTGACCCTACAAATCCGGGCCTGTCGGCTAGCGAATGCGCCGCCCAGAGGCATCGAAGAGAAAGCTGGTCGCGGCAGCAAGCCCCACCGCGATCTCGTCGCCGTAGCGCCCCGCATCACGGCGCTCTTCTTGTTCAATGATGATCTGCTCACCGGGCATCGTATGAGCATAGACATAGCTCGTATTGCCGAGATGCTCTACGACATCCACATGCGCCAGCATCTGCGTATCCCCGCCCCCCGCTGGTAGGAAATGTTCGGGGCGCACCCCGACCGTCACGGCATCGCCGACCTTTGGCGGGGTCGCGCAGGAAACAGTCAGCTGCGTATCCGGACGCGCTTTCAGTGCTACCGTGACCTGTCCACTCTCCGCCTGGCCGATCACCACCGCCGGCAGAAAGTTCATCCGCGGCGAGCCGATGAAGCCGGCAACAAACATGTTGTCGGGATCGTCATAGAGCGCAAGCGGCGCACCGACCTGCTCGACAATGCCACCGCGCATGACGACGATCTTGTCGGCGAGCGTCATCGCCTCGACCTGATCATGCGTGACATAGACGATGGTGGCGTTCAGCTCCTTGTGCAGCCGGGCGATCTCGACGCGCATATGCACGCGCAGCTCCGCATCGAGGTTGGAGAGCGGCTCATCGAACAGGAACACGTCAGGCTGGCGCACGATGGCGCGGCCGATGGCGACGCGTTGGCGCTGACCACCGGACAGAGCCTTGGGCTTGCGATCCATCAGCGCATCAAGTTCGAGGATCTTCGCGGCAGCATTGACGCGCTGCTCGATCTCGTCCTTCGCCATGCCGGCAAAGCGTAACGCGAACCCCATATTCTCGCGCACGGTCATATGCGGATAAAGCGCATAGGTCTGGAACACCATGGCAATGCCACGCTTCGAGGGATCGACATCGTTCATCACGCTGCCGCCGATGGTCAGCTCGCCTGAGGAAATGTCCTCCAGCCCCGCGATCATCCGGAGCAGCGTGGACTTGCCGCAGCCGGAGGGACCGACGAAGACAACGAATTCCCCTGAGGATACCTCGAGGTTCACCCCCTTGATGACCTCGAGCGAGCCGTAGGACTTGCGGATATCGGTGAGCCGGACCTCTGCCATTTAAGCCTCGCTCAGGTGACGTTGAAGGTGATGCGCTGGGTCCCGAAGGGACGGCAAGTCGCCGACAGCGTCAAGTGACCGGTTTCGTTTCCGGCTTCGACATAGACCCCGACTGCCCCGCCCTTGAAGGAGAGGAGCGTCGGACCAACGATACGGCCCGGGCCTTGCAAGCTGACCTCGACCGGATCATCGAAGAAGCCCAGGACATTGCCACCCTGATCGAGCGCACGCAGGATGACGCGAACCGTGTCCTTCTCGCTAGCCCTGAGCTCTGTGTCATCGGCCGCAATCTCAAGTGTCGTCGGCAGCGGATCGGCCGGCAGATGGCGGCGAACCACTTCCTCGCCGTTGATGAAGCCGACGAGTTCGCCATCCCGCCAGGTCATGCCCCACTCGCCGAATTCCTCCGGCGTCACCATGCTGTGGTCGAGAATGCACGGCGGATGCGGCAGATGCGGATAAGTCTTGGTATCGGGTTCGATCCGCTTGATGATATGGCCCATGCGGATTTCGACATAGTCGCAATTGGTGAGCACGATCAGCGGCAGCACGCCGCCGATATTGCGCTCGCCGCGTGCCCAGAAACTGACCGGCTGCAAGACCACGCCATCCTTGGGATCGCCCTGCGAGGCATAGGCATAACCGGCGAACTTCGGCTCGCGATACATGTCGGTGACGCCGTGATAGCAGATGCGATCGCCGGAACCGAAATCCTTGTGGGTGTTGTAGTCGAACATGCACCAGCCGGTGGAGCCTGAGATCGACGGGTCACCAGCGGCTGCATTCAGGATCGCCAGATGCCGGCCAACATGCTCCGCCTGCCGCTGCTCCTGATCGAAGCGCTTGGTCGGATACATGTGACCGCCATATTCGGTGATCATGTAGGGCACCTTGCGGTCGAGCCCTGTCACCTCGCGCTGGTCGCGCAGCACCAGCCGCTCGCGATTGTGCCCCGGCAGTTCCTCCATGCCGAGGATGAAGTCGTTCATCGTGTAGACGTCTTCGAGCAGCTCGCTGTCGGTGATGTAGCGCACGCCGCCGGTCTGGCGGGTGGTGTCGAGCGAGCGTGCCATGGCATTCGTCTCGACATAGAAGTCATGGGCGTCCTGGCTCTCGTTGATGCGCACGCCCCAGATGATGATCGAAGGGTGGTTCCAGTCGCGCTCGATCATCCGGCGCACGTTCTGAACGCTTTCCGCCTTCCAGGCCTCGCCGCCGATATGCTGCCAGCCGGGGATCTCTTCGAAGACCAGCAGGCCGATCTCGTCGCAGCGGTCGAGGAAATATTTCGACTGCGGATAATGCGAGGTGCGGGCGATGTTGCAGGCGAGATCGAATTTCAGGATATCGGCATCCTTCTCCTGGCCCCGCCGGCCCATGGCATAGCCGAGATGCGGCCAAGCCTGGTGACGGTTGAGGCCCCGCAGCTTCAGCGCTTTGCCATTCAGCTTGAAGCCCTCAATCGTGTACTCGGCAGAGCGAAAGCCGAAGCGGCTCGTCGTCTCATCGGTACCGGCAGCGGTCTCAAGCGTAACGGTGAGGTGATACAGAGCAGGATTGTCGATATCCCAGAGCGTGATGCCCTTCAGCCCAGAGAGGCCGAGCGACACCTCTGCGCCTGACACGGTCGCCTCAGTCCGCGCGATTTCCTGACCTGCACCATCTTTCAGAACAGCCGTGACCTTGCCGGAAAGCGACTGATCGTTCGGATTGGAAATCCAAACTTTCGCCGTCACCTGCTTGGTCTCGGCGAGCACATCCGGCGTCTCGATCTTCACATTCTTGATCGAAACCGGCGCCGTCACCTTGAGCCAGACATCACGATAGATCCCGGCATAGGTGAGATAGTCGATCACGCCGCCGAAGGGCGGGATCTCGGGGTTTTCCGAACCGTCGATCTTGACCGTCAGCAGGTTGTCGCCGGCCTTCAGATGCGGCGTAAGCCGTGCCTCGAACGGCGTGTAGCCATCCTTGTGCCCGATGATCTCAGCGCCGTTCAAGTAGACCACGCTGTCGGCCATGGCCGCATCGAAAACCAGCGAGACTTCACGACCCTCGAACCGAGGCTCCCAGGCGATGACCTTCTGATAGGTAAAGGCCTTCTGATAGCTCTTCTCGTCGAAATAGTTGTAAGGCAGCTCGACCGCCGTATGGGGGAGCTGAACCGTCTCGCCTGGCTGTGGAGCCGAGGCGAAAGCCGGCTCAAATCCGGCGCGAAAGGTCCAGTCCCGGTTGAAATTCTCGATAATGCGCATTTCAAAGTCCTATTTCACGGAGCCGAGCATGCCCTGCACGAATTGCCGTTGCATGGCGAAGAAGACGAGGAGAGTGGGAAGGGTGGCGAGGATCGTGCCGATCATCACCGTGCCGTATTCGGGCGAATAGGCGGAAGCGAGCGACGACACGACGAGCGTGATCGTCTTCGTGTCATTCGACTGCAGCACGATCAGCGG
Organism: Allorhizobium sp.; assembly: GCA_051861045.1. GTDB lineage: Bacteria > Pseudomonadota > Alphaproteobacteria > Rhizobiales > Rhizobiaceae > Allorhizobium. The sequence continues at coordinate 364,865 of JBHYDI010000003.1, read as the reverse complement.
CCAGAGATAGTTGTTCCAGTTCAGCATGAAGACGATGACGAAGGCCGCCGCATAGGTGGAGCGCATCACCGGCACGTAGATGTAGAAGAAGATCTGCCACTCCTTTAGCCCATCCACCTTGGCCGCATCCCGAAGCTCGGTCGGGAAGGCCTTAGAGGCCTGGCGGAAATAAAAGATGATGAAGGCAGACGCGATCATCGGCAGCATGATGGCGACATGCGTGTTCAGCAGCCCCGCCTGCCCCATCAGCATGAAGAGCGGGATCATCAGCGCTGCAAACGGCACCATCAGCGTCAAGAGGATCACGGTATAGACCCGCTCGCGGAGCTTCGAGCGAAACATCTCGAAGCCATAACCGGCCAGCGAAGAGACGAGCAGCGTGAGCGCGGTGCCGACAAGCGCGATCTTCACCGAATTCCAGAACACCAGTGGCACATCCACCTGCGCGAAGAAGGACGCGATGTTGTCGAAGAGTGCCGTACCGAAGGTAACCTTCCCGCGGATGATCTGGCTTGTCGTATTGGTCGCCCCGATCACCATCCAGATGAAGGGGAAGATCGAGAGAAAGGCGGCAAGCGACAACACGCTGTACTGCACGATATCAGGCAGGCGGCGGCGAAGCGTTGTGATCACGTGCGTTCCCTCGCGGCATAGAATTGCAGGAAGGAGAGAACCGCCACCATCAGCACGATGACATAGGATACGGTTGCCGCGTACCCGAAGCTCGGCATGAAGCGGAAGGTGAGATTGTAGATGTAAAGCGACAAGGTCAGCGTCGAATCCGCAGGACCACCTTTACCCTCGGTAAAGTTATAGACCTCGTCGAAGAGCTGCAGCGTGCCGATCGTCGAGGTGATGGTGGTGAAGAGGATCACCGGTTTCAGCATCGGAATGGTCAGGAAGGCGAAGCGCCCCCAGGACGGCACACCGTCGATCTTGGCCGCCTCATAGATCGAGCGATCGATGTTCTGAAGCGCCGCGAGATAGAAGATCATGTTGTAGCCGGTCCAGCGCCAGGTAATGGCGATGATGATCAGCACCTTGGCCCAGAAGGGATCAGTCAGCCAACCGATCGGCTCTCCTATGATGCCAATGGTCAGAAGCGTATTGTTCACGACCCCATCCAGCGAGAACATGCTCTTGAACAGAATGGAATAGGCGACCAGCGACGAAACACACGGCAGGAAGATCATTGTCCGGAAGAGGCCGGAATAGCGCAGCTTCGGATTGTTCAGCATGGCCGCCAGGATCAGCGCCATGGTGATCATGATCGGCACCTGCACGACGAAGAAGATCACCGTGTTCTCAAGCGCCTTCCAGAAGACCGGGTCGTTCCAGAGCCGCACGAGATTTCCGCCGCCGGAGAATTTCAGCATCATCCCGCGCCCCGAATAGAAGGACAGGATAAGCGAGCGGACAATCGGATAGAGCATGAACAGCGAAATCAGCGCGACGGCGGGGGCCACGAACAGCCATCCGTTCACGTCGTAATAGCGCTTCAAGCTGGATCTGGATGTGGTGGCCATGCGGTGTCCCCGAACCCGATCAGTGGTCACTGAACATTTGTATGCGAAAGGGAAGCCGCGCGGCGTTGCCGCCGCACGTCTCCGGGAGAACAGGGGCCAGGCCCGAAGGCCGAGCCCCTGTGGGATAGGTTTACTGGATCTGGCCGGCAGCCTGATCTTCGATGGCCTTCAGGACCTCATCGACTGGCGTCCCCTTGACCAGGGCCGGGAAGTTGGCCGTGACAGCCGTGTCGAGCTCGTTGGTGAAGATGCCGTAGTTGACGGCCGGCACCTGCACAAGCCAATCGGCGAAGTTCTGCCAGACGGTCTGACCGCTGAAGAAATCGTCCGGCTTCTGATAAGCTTCACCGGTGCGGGCGGCGAGCAGCGAACCGACGGCGCCGCGTTCGGTCAGGATCTTCTGGTAGAAGTCGAGATCCTTGGCATAGACCTCATTGAGGAAGTCGATCGCTTCGTCCTTCTCCGCAGAAGCCTCGAGAACATACCAGCTGGAGCCACCAAGGTTGGAGGCAGCCGTCGCGCCATCGATGCCGAGCTTCGGAATGGCCGTCAGCGCCCATTTGCCGGCCTGATCGGCCTGCGACTTGACCGTGCCGGTGATCCACACGCCCATCAGAACCGATGCGACATCACCCGATGTGAGCGCGCTGATGCCGTCATTCCAACCGCTGGTCGGCTTGGCGACGCCTTCGTTGACGATGCGGGCCTGGGTTTCGAGTGCGGCCTTCAGCGCGGCGTTGCCGGTGATGTTGAGGCTGCCGTCTTCGTTGAAATACCACTGGCCACCGGACTGCATCATGATGCGGATCAGACCGCCATCATTGGCATCGAGCGCCATCATCTCATGACCGGTCTTGGCCTTCACGTCCTTGCCGATCTCGATGAAGCGATCCCAGGTCAGGTTCTCCATGTCGGAGGCCTTGTAGCCGGCCTGCTCCAGATAATCCGTGCGATAGTAGAGGCCGGTGACGCCGGAATCGAAGGGAACGCCATAGACCTGGCCTTCCAGCGTCATCAGATCGACCTTGTACTTGGCAAAGCCGGAATAGTCGATTTTGTCGGTCAGCGCGGCAAACGAGCCCGGGAAAGACTGCAGGTATTTCTGCGCGCCGTAATCCTCGATCAATACGATATCCGGCAGCGTATCCGTCATGCCCGAAGCCAGACCCGTCTGCAGCTTCTGCTCGACATCGGCCTTGGCGAAATCGACGATGTTGAAGGTCGTATCAGGATGCTTCGCGGTATAACGCGCAGCGGCTTCCTTCATGATCGCGACGTTGAAGTTCGGGTCCCAGCACCAGATGGTGACTTCGCCGGCAAAGGCGGCCGTGCTGCAAAGAAGTGCTGCACCCGTCAGCGCTGCCGAAACGGAGCGCTTGAGCACGCGAGAATAATCCATGTGTTCCTCCCATTATGACGTTGAACGCGGCAGCCTCATCCCCTGCCTCATCGCCACTATTTCCGAAAATCGGAGGACAGCCAAGAAAATTTTTACTAAATATTTTGTGCGCTGCGGTAAGTGCCGTGGATTCCACAACCTTTCCTCGAAAACTGTCAGCTGTGCGATGGCTTCTTCGCACTGCCCCGCCACACCATCTCCGTCGGCAGCGTCACGTGCTTGGAGTAGTCGCGTCCATTCAAACGCTCAACGAGCAGATCGACCGCCGCCTCACCGATGAGTTCGCCCGGAATGCGCATGGTCGAGAGCGGCGGCGTCAGAAACTGCGCCACCGGAATATCGTTGAACGCGACAACCGCGATATCATCGGGGATCGACAGGCCCGCTTCCTGGATCGCGCGGTAGGTGCCGATGGCCATGTTGTCGTTCGCGGCCACGATCGCATCGGGCCGGGTCTCGAGGGCGAGCAACGATTTTGCCTGCTGGTAGCCCGTCTCGAGCCTGAGATTCTGGCCGAAGCGCTCGCTCTGCCCGAGAGCCAGAAGCTCGGGCTGGTAGCGCCCGCGCGCCTCGTGCCATTCGATGAAGGCCTTGCAGCGCTGCTCGCCATGCATCAGTGCATCATTGTCCATCAGCTCATAGCCACCGACAAAACCGATCCGCTGGTATCCCGCGCTATCGAGACTGTCGAGGATTGTGACCGTTGCCTCGCCCAGATCCGCCCGCACGCAATCGAACTGCGGCATGCGCGGATTGTAATCGGCCATGACCAGCTGCGGGCAAACCTTCGCCATCGCTTCGATCTCAGCCTTGGGATGATGCCCGACCACAATGGCTGCGGATATGCCGGTCAACATCGCGAGATCCACGGGAACATCGGGGTTGAACACCCGCGCGATCTCGATCTTGTAGGCGCGACAGCGCGCCTCGATCCCGAGGCGCACGCCGACATAATAGGGGTCGACGAGTTCCTCATTCGGCGCCAGAAAATGGATGACCGCGATATTGGCGGAAACCTCCGAATGCATGCCCATGGGAATGGAAAAGGGCGGCGAAAGCGCATTCTTGCGCGCCCGCGGGGTCGCGTAGTTCAGCGCTTCCGCTGTCTCTATGATCGCCTGCCGCTTGATCTCGGAGATGGACAGCGTCTGGTCATAATTCAAAACGCGGGAAACAGTGCCTGACGAAACGCCAACGGCCTTCGCAATTTCCTTGATCGTCACCACGGCGGCCTGTCCTCCTCCACCTGCATCCCCCGAAGGCAGTAGTAAACCTCCAGAAAATATTTACTAGGCCAGTCGCACCATGGATACAACCGCTTCGCTGGACATGGCAAGACACCCGCCACCGGTCGATGAACCGGTCGCGGGTGTCTGGTCTAGCTGGAGGATTTCAGAATTCGGCAGAGGCTCCGACCCAGAGGGTGCGACCGATGACCCAGGGATTGTCATTGGAAGCGGTCGCATTGCCCAACTCGTTGAACAGGTTGACCACCTTGAAGTTCAGGGTCAAACCATGGTCGTCGATCGCGGCGACCTTGTAGGAACCACTGAGATCGACGGTCAGTACGCCATCGAAAGCCTTGTCCTCCCAGATCTCGTGATCAACGCCGTCAATAACGTCGGTTTCTCCGGTGTCTGCAACTCCGTCATAGGCAAAATTATAATTGGCGGCGACGCCAAGCTTCAGGCGCTCTTCGAAGAAAGTGCCGGACAATCCAACCTGTGCGCGTAGCGGAATGTCCATGTTACCGGTGACGACGTTGAAACCGGCCTTCGAGTAGGACGTCCCCTTATAGTAGATGCGTTCTTCCAACTCTTCCTCATCATAGAAATAGCTATTGGCCGAAACATTGCTGTCCGCCCAAGTAATGGAGGCGGAGAGGCCCGCTGCGTCCAATTGCGAAACGAGATCGGAGGGAAGTTCCTTGTAGAATTCTGCTGTCGCAGACTGGTAGTTGCCGGAGGCGGCGTTTGTCAGCACGCGCGTATTTGATGCAACCTCTTCCGAAGCATACTGCTCCTTACTCTCACGACGCAGGTAACGCAACCGCCATTCGGCATCAATCCATGGATCGGTCCACCGAATGCCAGCGGTGAATTCGTCGGCATAGGGCGTATTGAGATCGGAGATGGAATTCGAATAGACGCCGGTCGTCCCCGTCTGTGTCCAGACGTCTCCGACAACACCGCTCGTGTCAGTGCGGCGGTAGATCGTTGAACGGGGCTGCTGGTCGCGGACCGCGTAAGCGAGGTTGGCACCGGCGTAGTAGCGGTTGAAACCTCCAGATATGTGTAGGTCGTCGGTTGGCGAGATCGTACCGACAAAACGCGGGGCGAGGTTCATGTTCTCCTGGTAGTCGTCGTAGTCCAGCCTCACCCCACCCCGGATGTTGATCCAGCCAAAGGTCTGGTCAACCTCGAAATAGCTGTTGATCGAGGCGACACTGGCTTCGATGTCGAAGGCCGGGTAGATTGTCTTCAGGTTGGCATATTGCTCGGCGCTGCAGGCCTCGACCGTGGCGCAGGTGAAGCCGCTGATCCCAAGGGTGCGCCGATCGTAGATGGTCGTTGCGGAGGTGTAGTAGACGTAGTCTTCATCCCGCCAGCGATGCGCAACCACATCATCGTACCCATAACCGAGGAGGAAGCTGCCTGCCAGAACGTCGCCAGTGATCTCCTGCGAAATCGAGTTCTGTTTTTGACCTTGGCCTCTCTCGTTTTCTTCCGAATTGGTGACGCGGCAAACCTGCGCCGATGTGCCCGTCGTATTGACCTGGCAGAGGTCAGACAACTCGCTTGAAGTCCAGCGGATCGCCCCGCCGGAATATTCGGTCAGCTGATAGACCCGAGCCTCGTCGAAGCCAAGAATGTTCAAGGTGTCGGATGAGGAATGAACCGCCTTGGTGACGACCTTTACGTCCTTGAACGACAGGCCACCGAGCTCGAAGTCGGCGAATTCGTATGTGTGCTCCAGCTTGACAGCGTCTGTCTGCGTGTCGCTGTCAAACCCGTAGTCGTACCAGTTATACGACGAGAAGCTCTGCGAATAGTCCGTCTTCACGCCTTCAATTTTGAAGTCGCCGAGATCAGTCTCTGCATCGACCTGCAGACGATAAAAGTCGTTTCGGCTGTCCTCCTCAACCGCGTTCGAATAGTAGATGTAGGACTGTTCCTTGGTTGTGGAGGCTGTCGACCGACTGAACTGACCAATCACCGCGATATTGTCTGTGATGGGACCACTTGCGGAAATGCTGGCCTTGCGCTTGATGAATTCCGGCGGGGTCTTCGAAAGCGGATTCAATCCGTCTTCGGTCGCGAGTTCGTAATTGACCATTGCATCCGACTGATATTCCACGTCAGCCGTGTAGTGCCAGCGGTCGGTGGCCGGCTCGGCAAGTTCGTAGGACACTACACCGCCAAGGAAATTGCCGTACTTGGCCGAGGCGTTGCTATCGATCACCGTGGCGCTCTCGACGAAACTCGAAGGCACGTAAACGGTTTGCGAATGCAAACCAAAGATCCGATCGACGTTCGGCGTGTCAGTGTCGCTTTCCAGCTCATCGCCGATCGCCTCTTCTGTCCCGGTCACCGTGTTGATGGCGATGCCGTCGAGAATGACGTTGTTTTCATATGTGCGCCCGCCGGAGATCGAAAGCTCCAGCGGCTTCAGATTGATCATGTCCTGCCCGTCAACGCCCGCCTCGTCGTTCGTATCATCCTGATACTGCACATTCGGCAACCCGCGCAGGAAACTGTTGGCGTCACCGCTACCGTCCGTCCGGACCCCAACTTGGGTCGAATCCATCACGGTCGTTCCGGTATCCGCCGCACTCTCCGTGCCAAGCTTCACGCCACCGCCGGAAGACGAAACAGTGATTTCCTCAAGCACAGTGGTTCCCGCAGCCGCAGCCTCATCGATGACCCCGGCGGCAACCAGCGACACCGTGCGGGCGCCCGTGACGCGGACCTCGATTCCGGAACCGACAACCAGAGCCCTGAGGGCCGAGGGCGGGTTGGTCTCACCGGCAACCGCCGAAGATGTCCGCCCGGAAACAAGCGCCGAGGCATAACCGACCTGCCAGCCGGTAAGGCGGGTGAAGGCGCGCAGCGCCTGATCGAGCGGCTGGGCGGGAATGTCGATGCTGGAAGCGGCACTGGCGGCCGGCGCGGCAGTGGCCTCTTGTGCCTGACCGGTGCCCATTGCCCCCATCGAGGAAGCCAGCGCCGTGGAAACCATGAATATCGCAAGCCGACGCCTGCGGATCGAAACTGTACGCAATGCCATACTCATCCAGGCCCGAAACGGCCTGTCACCCTGTTGTCACCCCACCGCAAGGCCTCATGCCAGACGGTTCTGCAGGAGATGACGGGCGAGCGTGTCCCATCTCACAAAAATAACTTGAGAAACTAGTGAATGATTATGAAGCCACCGGGAAGCCGTTCGAATTTTGCTCCCGCAGCCGTGGCGACGCTCTCGATCGCCGCATCCGCCTCCTCGATCCGGAAGCTGCCGCTGACCGGTATTTCCAGCGCTTCGCCACCGAGCGTCAGGATACGCGTTTGGCTGTAGCGACCGATCCTGGAAAGCGCCTCGCGCAGCGGAACGCCTGCGAGCAGCACCCAGCCGTCCCGCCAGGCCAGTCGATCCTCCACCGCCGCTTCGGACAAACGGGATACGCCGTCAGCATCCACCTCTGCCGCATCCCCGGGGCTCAGCACCAGCGCCTGTCCCGCATTTCCACGACGGCCGAGCGAGATCCGCCCCGATCGGAGAACAACGACATCGGCCTCTTCCAGCCGCTCGACATTGAAACTCGTTCCCGTCACCAGAACCGTCCCATGCCCCGCCGTAACCGTGAAAGGTCTCGACGCATCATGGGCAACCTCGAACCAGGCCTCTCCCTCAAGCAGGCGCACCCCGCGCCGATCCCTTTCAAAATCGAGTGCAACGATCGACCGGCTGTTCAACTGCATGCGCGAACCGTCCGGCAGATCGACATGCCGGATCTCGCCAGCAGCGGTCTGGTAGTCTGCCGTCCATCGCGCCACCCAATCGGGAGACACCTCGACCAGGACAGCGGCGCCAAGCACCGTCGCGGCAAGCGCAAGCGGTGCGCCAAAGCGCATGACGACACGCTGTGCGATCCGAACGACGGGTGGACGCGATTGGGAGATAACTGCTGTTTGCGGCAGCTGCGCTGTTGCCACTGAAAGCTCGGGACAGTTCCAGAGCGTGCGAACTCGATCATAGGCGTCACGATGCTCGGCGCGACCAGCGAGCCATGCATCGAATAAGCCGCGGTCACCCTCCCCGGCCTGCAATCTCAAGAACCACTCAAGCGCCTGATCCATGGCTGGATCCGCATGCCGATATTCAGCCACGCCCCTCTCCTCCCGTCGTGTCACCATGGCCATCCTCCGCATGCGCGTGTTCTCGGGATAGATGACGTTTCAACCGGCGTCACATCCCAAAATTTCAGGTTGTCGTCCTTCGTACGCCAGCAACTCATCGGTCCAGCCTCTCCCGAACCTCGAGCAGCACGGCCATGGCAAGCTTCATGTCGTTGAAGACGGTATTGGGTGATACGCCGAGCCTCTGGGCGATTTCCGGATAGGACAGACCCTGGAGACGGCTCATGCACCACACGGAACGGGCACGGGGCGGCAGGCCGAGCAGCGCGCGATTGAAGGCGCGCACGAGATCCTTGCCGATCGCCTGCTCCTCGATGGAGGGCTGAGGGTCGGCAACCGCATGCACCTGGCCACCGTCGAAATTCTCGTCTTCATGCGCAGACCGCACCTTTCTGCGGCGCACATGGTCGAGCGCAAGATTGCGGGCCGTCTGCCAGAGAAAGCCTTCGAGATTGCCGGGAATGGCACGATCAAGCGACCGCCGCACCCTGAGATAAGCATCCTGCGTCAGCTCCTCCGCCTCGGCGCTGTTGCGCACGATGCCGAGGATCTTCCGGTAGAGATCCGGCCTCATGGTGAGGAAAACACGGTCCAGATGCTCGGTCTCGGTGCCCATTTCAGCCCTTCAGGCCCGCGCTTTCGTCAGGGACGACCGGCAGTGAGAGGTGTCTTGGTAAAGACGGCGACGTTTTCGGTCTCGAAGATGTGTCGCGCATGGGCCGCAAGCATCTTTCCGCTGATGCGCGAACCGAGGCTGTCCATCCGATCGAGATAGCCGGCATTTCCATAGCGCCGATAGCTGAGGCCAAGGCGTCTCACCCAGGTGTTGGGATCCTCAAGACGCGCCTTTTCTGCAAAGCCGATATCGGCCTTCAACCGCTCGACATTGGTGCCGAGGACGGTCTCCGGCATCCGTTCAAAGACCCGCAGGGCCGCAGCAGTGAGTTCCTCTGCCCGCTCCGGGGCGCAGTTGAAGGCAAGCGACCCGAGCGCCCGGTTCGTATCCGGGTCCACCTTCACCTCGAATTCCACCGAATAGACACCGCCGAGCGCATTGCGCAATTCGTTCTTCAGCGCTTGCTGGGCGATCGGGTTGAGCGCCGAGACAATGAAGCTCGCTTCGGGCGTCCAGCCCATGGGCGCAAAGAAGGAGATCTCCACGCGGGCGCGCTCATCCTCGAACACGGCCTGAGAGCGATGATGGTGCCCCGGCAGCTGCAGGGCGGGATCCGGGGTCAGGTCTGCCTGACGCGGAACGGCACCAATGATGCCACCAAAAGCCTGCCGCTCGGCCATATCGGGCGCGGGTCCGACGACAAACCAGGTGACCGGCTGGCGAAGATGCGCCTTGGCGGCATCAAGCAAAAGCGGTGCCTCCACCGACTGCGGGTCCAGCCTGGCGAGCGACCGGTGATCGCGACCGTAAAGCAATTGCCCCTTGGCGTCAGTCAGTGCCTGTCCCCCGGCCTCCAGATCCTCGCGAAACGCGTCGACGGCTTCCTTGCGGATGGTGCCGTAGGCAATCGTCGCGGCATAGTCCTGCAAAGCGTTGCGCAGCTCTGTCGGAGCAACCACGATCCCGGCATCCAACACGCCATCATGCAGCACAATGCTCCAGTGCTGCGGCCGTGCGGCCGACCAGCGGCTCCACTCGTCCTCGCTCCAGAAGCCGAGACCGCTTTGCGTGTAAAGCTGCAGTGCGGCTTGCGAAACGCGGTTGTCGATCTGCCCGTTCATGTAACCGGGTGCCGCCTGCCCGGAGATGTAAAGGCGCCCATCCGACGTCGGACGCGCCAGCCAAACCACCCGATCACCATTCGACAAGGTCCACTCCGTCACCTCAGGCGCCACTTGTTGGGCTTCCCAGACAACACGTCCGGTATCAGGGATGAGAGCGTCGAAAGGCCAGCTCGGCAACTCGGCGACCTCTGCGGGAGCGGGCGCTTGGTCCAGCTTCGGCAAGACGGCCATGGCCTTCAACGCCTCACGCTCGGCGACCAGAGCGGCCGCCTCCGGCAACTCGGCACGATGAGCGCCAGGCACCTGATAGAACATCACCTGGTCAGGGCTGGCGAGATAGGCTTGAAGATCGGCATTGATCGTCTCGAAGGTGATCTCGTCGAGAAGAGCCCCGGTTCGCGCCTGCTTCGCCTTGGGGTCATCAAGGACTGAGCCCATGAGAACGGCGCTCGCAATGCGGTCTTCCCAGTCGGCAAAGGTCCGCGCTCCGGCAGCCTCCGGATTGTTGCCGTTGATCCGCCTTGCATCCCGCATTGCCTGTTCAAAATCTTCGCGGGAAACCCCATCCCGGCGAATACGCTCAACGAGGTCGAGAAGCACGCTCTTTGCGCGATCATGATCAAGCGAGCGGGCATTGAAGGCGAGGATAAGCCGCTCCTCAGTGGGTTCCTGCATGACTGCCGAAACGCTTTCGACGCGTGACGTGTAGTGAGGTTCCAGCCGCCGAACGGCGCTGCGCAGGACCTGATTGAGGAGATATTTGTGCAGATAAGCGCGCTGACCCTCCTCGCTGCGGCGCGGCGGCATGGCCATTCTAAAGGCATAGGTCACCTGAGAGCTCGTTCCGCCCGGTTCCTGCACCAGGGCGACGTTCAGACCATCCTTCAGCGGCAGAATGCGATAGTCCCGGTCTGAGGCGGGCAGCGATGGCGCCTGGCCGAAAGACTGCTTGATGAAACCCTCGGTCGCGTCCTGATCGATGCGGCCGGAGATGATCAGGGTCATGTTCGAAGCCCGATAGAAGCGATCATGAAAGGCCTGTATATCTGAAATGGTGACAGCCTCGATGCCCGCACGCGTGCCGATTGGCGCACGCCCAACAAAACGGGAGAGCGGTCGCAGCGCCGCTTTCTTCTGTCGGCTGAGGCGATCAACAAGGCTTTCCGTCTGGCGCAATTCTTCGAGAATGACGAACCGTTCCTTCTCCCAGTCGTCAGCCAGAAATGCCGGCTGGAAGACGAGGTTGGCCACCAGGTCGACCGATTGCTGGAGATCGAGCGCATCGTTGGGGCGGGTCCGCACCATGAACTGCGTTTCCGTCTCCCGCGTCACGGCATTGATCTGCAGCCCCGTACGCCAGCCGAGATCCTGGAAGTGCAGATGCATGCTCCGGCCATAGGCATGATTGGTCTGGAAAACCATATGTTCCAGGATATGCGCGACCCCACTCGGTCGATCCTCATCGATGGAGCCGGCATGCACGATCAGCCGGATATTGAAGGGGTCACCATCCCTGCCGCTGTCATGCAGCACATAGGTCAGGCCGTTGGGAAGCTGCCCCGTCCTCAGCCGCGGATCCCACTGGGCCTCGGCGGCGAAGCAGACGCCACACACGAGAAGCAGAGGCAAAACGGATAAAAAACGCAGGATGGACATGGGGCACCAGAGCTTGTTTCGGCCTAGTCCTCAAAAACCGAAGGACCAAAGATGAACGCGCGTATCAAGTTTTCTTGTTGCGCACAACCTCGGCACGATTGGGCGGACCTTTCGCAAAAGACGCCTCCGCAGAAGCGTTAACATGACACAAGCGATCATCTTTCTTGACGCGGCGACCATTCTGCCCAATGGTGCCGGCGTCGCAAACGAGCAAACCTGTCCGCAAACCGACGAGCGCAGGACCCAAAACCTTGACCTTTCTTCACTCCATGCAGACCGAGATCAACGGCATCCATGCGCTGGTGCCAGCCCGATGGCGATCCCTGGACGGCATTGTTGGCGTCCATTGGGATGCGGAAGGTCATGCCGGCGCCAGTGGCTATTACCTCTCTCCAGATCCGCGCATCATGCTGTTTTTCAATGATGTTTCCGAGCAGATCAAGGTAGCGGACCGGGAAGCCGATCTCGGGCGGGGCGATCGCGGCTTGTGCCGCGCGATCTACGTTCCGGCAGGCGTACCCATGTGGACGCGGTTCACGAAGCGACATCGCTTCCGCCATCTCGACCTGCATCTGCATCAGGATCGCCTGATGCGTTTTCTGACGCCGGCACTCGGCAGTTCGGCAGCCCGCACGGCGCTGCGCCAGTCCGTCGAACTGCAGGATCCGGGTCCGGTCGCAACCCTCGGCGGTCTGGTTGCGGACGAACTGTCGACCGCCACACGCCATCCGGCTTTCGCCGAAAACCTGATCGGCAGCATCGTCACCGGCCTCATGGACATGACGGTCGATGCAAGCGAAAGTGCGGCACAAACGGGCCGACTAACCCAGGCACAGATGAACCGCCTTTCGACGCATTTCTCGGTGAACGGCGAACAACGGCTGAGTGTGTCGGAGATGGCAGCCCTGGTCGGATTGTCCGAAAGCTGGTTCGCCACCGTCTTTCGTCAGACAACCGGCAAGACACCGCTTCAATGGCAATTGTCGCGCCGGATCGAAGCCGCCCGCCAGCTTCTGGATGATGAGGCACTCAGCATCGCCGAGATCGCCGCACAATACGGCTTCGCGGACCAGGCCCATTTCACCAAGGTCTTCCGCCAGTTCACTGGTGACACCCCGGCTGCCTGGCGCAAACGCCGCGACCGCGGTTGAGAAAGAGCCCGGCCGGATCGGATCCGACCGAGCGCCTTGAGCTTACCAGGTCTGGCGGATCGTTGCGTAGATCGCGCGACCGGGGTTGTAGTAGTAAGCCCCGCCGTCATCATTGGCGATGTGCTTCTCATCGAACAGGTTGCTGACATTCAGCTGGAATGTCGTGTTCTCCTTGATTTTGTAGGAGAACGCCGCATCAAAGATCACCGCATCGTCCGACTTGCGAGTGTTGGCGTTGTCGAAATAGTAGGAGCCGATGAAGCGCGCGCCGGCACCGAAGGTCATGTCGCCCCGTTCGCCGTCTCCCTCGAGAGTGTAGGTTCCCCAGAGTGAAGCCGTGTGCTTTGGAACCTGCGCAAAGCGATTACCGTCGACAGAACTCGATGTCGTGCTGGTGTCGACGATGCTCGAGTCGATGTAACCATAGGCGGCGATCAACTCGATGCTGGGCATCAGTTCCATCTTGGCTTCAAGATCCAGACCGCGGTGGCGGATCTTGTCTACCGTTGCAGCAAGATAAAGAGGGGCTTCATAGGTCGTAATGTTCTCAAGCGTCAGGTCGTAGATGGAGGCGGTGAACAGCGCCGGGAAGGCATCTGGGCGGTACTTGATCCCAGCTTCATACTGTTTGCCATAGGTCGGCTCATTGCCGGTGCTCGGGGGGGCGACGGATTCGGCATAGCTGACATAGGCTGCCAGCTCTTCCGTCACCTTGTAGCTCAGCCCGACCCGCTTGCTCATCTCGCTATAGGTGGCGCTGGACGTGCTGCTCGTCAGTCGGTTCGTCTCCTCCAGATCCAACCAGTCATTCCGCAGGCCAACGCTCGCAGTCAGCCGGTCGGAGAAGATCAGATCCTGTTGAAGATAGATTGCCTTGGTTGACTGGTCGTTGGTGCGGCTCACAGTCGGGTTGAGGGATGCAGAAGCCCCGTAAACCGGGTTTTGCCAATCAATACCGGGCGCAGTCCCACCCCAGACGGCCGGGTAGAGAGCCGAGTTGTTGGTGCTGGAGTTGATGCTGTTGTAATCCACGCCGACAAGCGTTTTGCTCTCGACCTGATCGAAGTTTGCCTCATAGAGCAAATGGGCATCGATCACGAACTGCTCGGTTCCACCGTCTCCGGCGAAGAAGATGCGATCCGCGGTCGTGTCGGACGAATCCGAGGCCCCAGAACTGTCATAGATATAGGCAAAGCCGAACGCATTGCTCGCCTTGGAATAGCGTGCATTCGACCCGAGTGTCAGACCGTTCCCGAAGTCATGATCGAACATGACACTGTAGGTATTGCGGTTCGTGTCGTCATAATTGAAGCCTGGCTCACCAAAGAAGCGGTCCCGGTCGAAATCGGTGAAGCGCGGATGGCCTCCACCGCTCGGGGTCGCGTTGCGATCCAGATGATCGAACACGAAGCTCAGGCTGGTCATGTCGGTTGGACGCCAGGTCAGTCCACCCATGATGAAATTCTCGTCGTTCTCCGAGAAATCATACTCGCCATCGGCGCGCTGGACCTTGCCCGTCAGGCGATAGGAGAGCGTACCGTCTTCCGTCAGGTTATCGCCGAAATCAAAGCCTGTTTCCTTGTGTGCGAAGGACCCCGTGGTCGCATACACCTCGCCGAAGCGCTCGCTGCGCGGTGTCTTGGTAACGTAATTGATGGCACCGCCGGGATCCGAAACGCCGTAACCTGTTGAATTGGCCCCCTTCAGCACGTCGAGCCGCTCGAAGGCGTAAGGCTCTTCCTTCAAGCCACTCCATGTTCTGCCGACCATGAGGCCGTCACGATAGGTGAAAGGTGTAAAACCACGGATCTTGACGTAATCGAAGCGATCGTCCGAGCCGTAATAGTCGGTCACGACGCCGGCCGTGTACTGCACAGCCTTCTCGACGGTATCGGCTGCGCGCTGCTCGAGCTCCTTCGACGTGATGACGGAAACGGTCGCAGGCGTTGTCAGGATCTCGCCTGGCATCTTTCCGACGGCTGTCGTCTCGTTCGCAACGATCGTCTTCGAGTCGTCATCAGCCTTCCCGGCGCCTTCCACCGTGATCGTCTGCAGCACGGTAGAGCCTGCATCGGCCTCTGCATCCTGCGCCTGAGACCGGATAGGCGCAAACGCGACGAGCGCGGTGCAGCCGAGGAGGATCGCCGTGCGATAGCGGATGGAAGCCTTTGCGCCGGAACCGGTTATCTTGGTCGTGACCATGTTTCTTTCCAATAAATATGTCCCACTGATCAACCGGCTGTCCGTTCACCTCGATGTGGGGGTTGCCCCACCTCGCTCGATGTCGATCGGCTCCCTCCAGCGCGCAATCGTATCCGTACAATCCGGTTTGCCCCCTTTAACTGGAGAATTCAAATCCAGTATTGTAGTTTTCGCGCCTTTGTACGATTCCACGGAAAATCCAAGCGCTCGGGTGACAGCGTGCATCTTGGCGCTTGACGTTCACGCTTGAAGCTGAGACGGACGTTCAAGTTTTAGACCATAGAGGGAGCCGTCCCATGCGGATCAGCGCGCGCCAACTCGCCCTCCTGCCAATCCTGCTTCTCCAGGGCTTGATGGGCATCCCGGCCTCGGCCGAGGACAAGCCGGCTTTTCCGGTCGAAATCTCCCACGCCTTCGGGACCACCGTCATCAGCGAGAACCCGGTCCGTGTGGCGACCGTCGCCTGGGCCAATCACGAAGTGCCGCTTGCGCTCGGCATCGTGCCGGTCGGCATGGCGGCCGCCAATTTCGGCGACGACGATGGTGACGGTGTCCTGCCCTGGGTCGCCGAGCGCCTGAAGGAACTAGCGGCCGAGACGCCGGCTCTGTTCGACGAAGGCGATGGCATAGATTTCGAGGCGGTTGCGACCACGGAGCCGGATGTCATCCTCGCCGCCTATTCCGGCCTGAGCCAGACCGAATACGACACCCTCAGCCAGATCGCACCGGTTGTCGCCTACCCGCAAGCCCCTTGGTCGACGGACTGGCGCGAGACGATCCGCATGAACAGCGCGGGCCTTGGCATGAGCGTCGAAGGCGAGGCCTTGATCACAAACATCGAAGCCGAAATCGCAGCAGAGGTGGCGAAATATCCCGAACTCAAGGGAAAGACGGCCATGTTCGTCACGCATCTCGATGCGAGCGACCTCAGCCTGGTCAATTTCTACACCACCCAGGACACCCGCGTTCGCTTCTTTCAGGACCTTGGCCTTGCCATGCCGAAGAGCGTGACCCGTGCCTCGTCGACCGGCAGCTTTGCCGGCTCGATCAGCGCGGAGCGGGTCGACGATTTCGACGATGTCGACATTCTGGTCACCTATGGTGATCGAACCCTGCTTGAGGCGATGAAGGCCAATCCGCTCCTGGCCCACATGCCGGCCGTCCGCCGGGAAGCCATTGTTCTGCTCGGACGCGATCCGGTCGGCACCGCTGCCAATCCAACACCCCTGTCGGTCACCTGGGTTCTGCCAGACTATGTGCGCCTGCTCGCCGAGGCGGCCCGGAAGACCGAATGAGCACTGCGAAGACCTCCGTTGCGCCACCGACCTTTTCGCGCGCCGAAGCAGCCGGAAGCCGCCTCCTGTGGCTGCTGGCTGTTTTCGCCGTCGCGATCATCCTCGCCTTCGCCTCGCTCATGATCGGCACGCGCGATGTGCCCTTGTCCGAGGTACTTGCAGCCCTTCAGGGAGATAGCCTGACGATTGCCCAGGCCGCCGTATCGGCCCGCATCCCGCGCACGGCGCTCGCCCTCCTCGCTGGCGCAGCGCTGGGATTGGCCGGCGCCGTAATGCAGGGCATCACCCGCAATCCGCTGGCCGATCCCGGCATTCTCGGCGTCAATATTGGCGCCTCGCTCGCCGTCGTCATCGCGGTCGCGTGGTTCGGCATCAGTTCCTCCCAGGCCTTCGTCTGGGCCGCGATATCAGGCGCTGGCACGACTGCCGTCTTCGTCTATCTCATCGCTTCCCTAGGCCGCGGCGGCGCGACCCCGCTCAAGCTTGCCCTTGCGGGCGCGGCAACCTCCATCGCCTTTTCGTCGCTGGTCATCGCCGTCGTCCTGCCACGCGCCGACATCGCTGGCGGCATTCGTTCCTGGCAGATCGGTGGCGTCGGCGGCGCCACATTCGAGCGCATGCTGCCGGTACTCGCCTTTTTCGCGGTCGGCTTCCTTATCTGCTTCCTCTCCGCACGCCGCCTGAACTCGCTTGCTCTGGGCGACGAGCTAGCGGCAGGTCTCGGAGAGCGTGTCGCTTTCGCACGGGCCAGCGCCACCCTCGGCGCGATCCTGCTTTGCGGCGCAACGACTGCGCTCTGCGGTCCGATCGGCTTTGTCGGCCTCGTCGTGCCGCATGCCTGTCGTCTTCTGGTCGGTCCCGATCATCGATGGCTGTTGCCGTTTTCGGCTCTCGGTGGCGCCGCCCTGCTTACCGCGAGCGATATCGCCGGCCGTATCGCCACCCGCCCCTCCGAACTGGATGTCGGCATTGTCACGGCCCTGATCGGCGGCCCCTTCTTCATCTCCATCGTGCGCCGCCAGAAGGTGCGAGATCTGTGACCACAGCTTCGATCGCATCTCACCCCCACTCGACAGCACGGTTCGCCGCATCGCGCAGACGCGACCAGCGCAAGCGCCGCCTTTTGCTGGGTGGAATGGTCCTGATCATCCTGGCGACCTTTGTCGCGACCCTGATGATCGGTCGATCTGTGACACCGCTCTGGGACGTGTTCCGTGTTCTCCTCGGCGAGACAGTCCCGGGTGCAAGCTTCACCGTCGGCCAGTTGCGACTTCCCCGGGCGCTGATGGGCTTGGCAGCCGGCATGAGCTTCGGCCTTGCGGGGGCAGCGTTCCAGACCATGCTGCGCAATCCGCTCGCGAGCCCTGACATCATCGGCATCAGTTCAGGCGCCAGCGCTGCAGCCGTCTTCGCAATCGTCGTCCTGTCGATGAGCGGTCCCGCGGTTTCGGCGCTGGCCATCGCAGCCGGCCTCGGGGTCGCGATCCTCGTCTATGGCCTTTCGGCAAGAGACGGTGTTGCCGGCCCGCGTCTGATCCTGGTCGGCATCGGCGTCTCCGCCATGCTGGAAAGTCTCATCGCCTATATGCTCGCCCGCGCCCCCGGCTTCACCCTGCAGGAGGCCATGCGCTGGCTGACCGGAAGCCTCAACGGCGCGCAGATCGAACAGGTCGCCCCACTGCTCCTGGCGCTTGTCATCTTCGGCGGCATCCTGCTTGCTAGAGCCCGGGACCTCGAAGCGATCAGGGCCGGCGAGGATGTGGCAGCATCCCTCGGCGTGAATGTCAGCCTGACCCGGATCATCGTCATCGTCTCCGCTGTCGGCCTGATCGCAACCGCCACCGCCGTTACCGGCCCGATCGCCTTCGTCGCCTTTCTCGCCGGTCCGATTGCGGCCCGCACCATCGGCCGGCGTGGATCGATCCTCTTGCCGGCAGCTTTCGTCGGTGCCGGCCTCGTCCTGATCGGTGATCTCGTCGGCCAATTCCTCCTGCCCGGCCGCTACCCCGTGGGCGTGGTCACCGGCGCCCTCGGCGCGCCTTACCTCATCCTGCTGATCATCAGCGTCAATCGCACGGGAGGAACGGCGTGACCGATACACGTCTCGAAGCCCTCAAGCTGTCAGCCGGCTATGGAAAGCACCTGGTGCTGGAGGATCTCGATCTCCAAATACCAACCGGCAAGATCACGGCCATCGTCGGCGCCAATGCCTGCGGCAAGTCCACACTGCTGAAGGCCATGTCGCGACTGATCGCACCGCGAAACGGCCAGGTCTTTCTCGACGGACAGGCGATCCACCGGCTGCCAACGCGCGAACTCGCGCGCAAGCTCGGCGTCCTGCCGCAATCTCCCGTCACGCCGGAAGGGATCACGGTCGGAGATCTCGTCAGCCGCGGCCGCCACCCCCATCACGGCCTCTTCGCGCGCTGGACGCATGCCGACGACGAGGCGGTCGCCTCAGCACTTGAGGCGACGCAGACCCTGGCACTGGCCGACCGCCCTGTCGACGAGCTCTCTGGCGGACAACGCCAGCGGGTCTGGATCGCCATGGCGCTGGCGCAGGAAACCGAAATCCTGCTGCTCGACGAACCCACGACCTTCCTCGACATCAACCATCAGGTCGAAGTTCTCGATCTGCTGACCGATCTCAACCACAGACGCGGCACCACGATCGTCATGGTGCTTCACGACCTGAACCTCGCCGCGCGCTATGCCGATCACCTCGTTGCCATGCTGGCCGGCCGACCGCATCTGGCCGGGGCACCAGAACTCGTATTGAGCGAAGACATGGTGCGCGATGTCTTCGGCATCGAAAGCCGCATCATGATCGATCCCACTTCGCAACGCCCGATGATGCTGCCAATCGGCCGTCATCATGCACGCCTAGAACAACCCCCATCCGGAGTTTGAACCATGAACGCTGCCCATTCCTTCGAGCTGTCCGGCATTGCGCGCCCGGTTAACGTGGAAGCCATGCTGGACGAGATCTGCGAGCACTTTGTCGAACATGCCGAAGTCTCCCGCACCGAGGACAAGGCCGTCTTCACCTCGTCCCACGCGATGATCGAGCTGCTGACCAAACGGGATCATCTCGAAATCCGCATTGCCTGCGGCAGCGACGAGGAGCTGGAATCAACCCGGACCATGTTTGCCGAGCACCTCTATTATTTTGCCGGCGAAGAGCCCTTTTCGCTCGACTGGTCGAAGCCTGCGCCCAAGGTGAAGCCGGCAAACCTTCAGGAAGCCGTGGTCGTCTCGACATCGGAAGTAACGCCCCGAATGCTGCGGGTCACCCTGGCGCCTGAGGATATGACCCCATTCGTTGACGGAGATCTCCACGTCCGACTTCTCGTCCCCCAAGGGGGGCGACCGCCGGTCTGGCCAACGCTGCGGGCAGATGGCCGCATAGACTGGCCGAAGGGCGAGGACAAG
Source organism: Allorhizobium sp. (assembly GCA_051861045.1). GTDB lineage: Bacteria > Pseudomonadota > Alphaproteobacteria > Rhizobiales > Rhizobiaceae > Allorhizobium. The sequence continues at coordinate 345,050 of JBHYDI010000003.1, read as the reverse complement.
TTACTGGTCCGCGTCTACACGATCCGCTCCGTGGACGCAGACAGAGGTGAGATCACTCTCGATATCTTCCAGCATCCGGCGGAAGGCATTAGCACCCCGGGCGCCGACTTCGCGCGCGACGCCCAGCCAGGTACCCGCGTCGGGATCATGGGGCCAGGCGGCGGCGGCCTGCCGCAGTCAGACCGCATCCTCTTTGCCGGCGACGAAACCGCTCTTCCCGCCATTGCTCGCATGCTCGAAGAAGCCTCTCCCGAGACCGAGATCAAGGCCATCATCGAGGTGGAGGATGAGGCCGAGGAACAGCCGATCGCCAGCAAGGCCCGCATCTCGATCGAATGGCTCCACCGCTCATCCCGTTCGGATGGAACCACAAGCCCGCTTGCCGAGCGCACCAAGGCGGCAATCGACAGCATGGAAGCCGGCACCTTCGTCTGGTTTGCAGCAGAGAAGTCGGTCATGCGCAACGTCAAGGCATACCTGGCGGCGCGTGGCCACGACCGCAAACGACAATATGCGGCCTGGTACTGGGAAGAGGGAAAACACGCCGACGACTGAGGTGAGGTCTGGGCAGATCCGCTCAAGCCGGGGAATTCAGCCCGGCCTGTGACGAGACAGAAAGCGGTCGATCTCCCGCTGCTCTGGCACCGTACCCGTGAAGATCGCGACATATTCCGGAATGCGCTTGAGACGAAGCTCAAGCTCCTCCTCGGTCTGCATCGAGATATAGCCGATCTGAACGAGATAGAGGGTTCTAGCCCTGACATCCGCAGCAACCGGCTCATGACCAAAGCGCTCGAACATGCGGCCGAGCGCTTCCAGCCGCGCATTGTCCGCGGCCTGCACCTCACCGAGGATCTCCTCTGATTGCAGCGCCCAACTGCGGATCGCAAATTCGAACTTCGCATCGAAGAGGGCTGTGTCCAGCCAGCAATCGAAGACATTGAGCGTTGCTTCTGCAATGCTCTCGGCATAGGCCTCGGCCCTGCGCACCAGGTTGCCGGTATTCTTGTCTCGCCATCTGGCGATCAGTGCCGCCAGCAGCTCCTCACGATCCCTAAAGAACCAGTAGAAACTCGTGCGCGAGAGCTTCAGCTTCTTGGCGAGAGGCAGGATTTTGACCGCATCGACACCCCCTTCGAGCAGAGCGTCATAGGCGGCCTCCAGCCACCCATCCATCGATCCACGCCAGCCAGTGTCGCTTGAAGTCTCGTCCATGTCCTTCTCCTAGAGCAGCCCGACAGCCTTCGCAACGCCGCGCGTCATCAATTGTACACTGTCGTCTTCAAAATTGACACAAGTGTACATTTGCGATTAGCATCGCGCACCATTCAGAATGGAGCGCGCCATGTCCAACGATCCCCTGCTGCAACCTTTCCAGCTCAAGCACCTTACGTTGAAGAACCGGATCATCGTGACCTCGCACGAGCCGGCCTATCCGGAAGACGGCATGCCGAAGGAGCGTTACCGCGCCTACACGGTCGAGCGCGCCAAAGGCGGCGTGGCCCTGACGATGACGGCCGGGTCCGCAGCCGTCGCCAAGGATAGCCCCCCGGTCTTCAACAATCTCCTCGCCTACAAGGACGAGATCGTGCCATGGGTCCGCGAAATGACCGATGCGGTTCATGAAGCCGGTGCAGCGATCATGATCCAGCTCACCCATCTCGGCCGGCGCACACGCTGGGACAAAGGAGACTGGTTGCCGGTTGTGGCTCCGTCCCATCTGCGGGAGCCGGCGCATCGCGCCTATCCAAAGAAGATCGAAGACTGGGATATCGAGCGCATCATCAAGGACTTCGCAGACGCAGCCGAGCGCATGAAGGCCGGCGGCATGGATGGCGTGGAGCTCGAAGCCTATGGCCACCTCATCGACCAGTTCGCCTCACCGCTGACCAATGAGCTCGACGCGCCCTATGGAGGCTCCCTGGAAAACCGGATGAAGTTCTGTTTCGACGTGTTCTCGGCCATCCGAAAACGGGTGGGTGAGGAATTCATCCTCGGCGTCCGCTATACCGGTGACGAACAGCTGAAGCGTGGCAACGGCAAGGCCGAAGGGCTGGAGATCTCCCGGATGCTGCGCGACAGCGGCCTCATCGACTATCTCAACGTCGTGCGCGGCCACATCGACACAGACGCCGGACTGACAGACCTCATTCCGATCCAGGGCATGGCCAATTCTCCGCATCTGGATTTCGCAGGCGAAATCCGCGCCGCCACGAATTTCCCGACCTTCCATGCGGCGAAGATCCCCGACGTGGCGACTGCCCGTCACGCCATCGCCTCCGGCAAGGTCGACATGGTCGGCATGACACGCGCGCACATGACGGACCCGCACATCGTCCGCAAGATCATGGAAAAGCGCGAGGACGACATCCGCCCCTGCGTCGGCGCAAACTACTGTCTCGACCGTATCTATCAGGGTGGTGCCGCCTATTGCATTCACAACCCGGCAACGGGACGTGAACTGACCCTGCCGCATGATATTCCCAAGGCGGAGACGCGGCGCAAGATCGTGGTGATCGGTACGGGGCCGGCCGGCATGGAGGCCGCCCGCGTCGCCGGAGAGCGCGGTCACGATGTCGTGGTCTTTGAAGCCGCCGACAAACCGGGCGGCCAGATACGCCTGACCGCGCAGAGCCCACGACGCCGGGAGATGATCAGCATCATCGACTGGCGTATGGCGCAGTGTGAAAAGCACGGCGTTACCTTCCGCTTCAACACATGGGCGGACGCGGACACCGTGCTGGCCGAGGCCCCGGATGTCGTCATCATCGCCACTGGCGGCATGGCGCATACGGAGGTATTGGAGGACGGCAATGACCTGGTGGTCTCCGCCTGGGACATCATCTCCGGAGACGTGAAGCCCGGCTCCAACGTGCTCGTCTTCGATGATGCAGGCGACCACTCCGGCCTGCAGGCGGCCGAAATCATCGCCGCGACCGGGGCCAAGGTGGAGATCATGACGCCGGATCGGTCCTTCGCCCCCGAAGTCATGGCCATGAACCTGGTGCCCTATATGCGCTCGCTGCAGCAGAAGGATGTGACCTTCACGGTGACCTTCCGACTGGAGGCCGTGGCGCGCCAGGGCAATGGATTGGTGGCGAAGGTCGGCAGCGATTACGGTGGCGTCACACAGACCCGTCTGGTCGATCAGGTCGTCATCAACAATGGCACCATCCCGCTCGACGATCTCTATTTCGAGCTGAAGGGGCTCTCCTCCAATGGCGGCGAAGTCTCATACGACGATCTGATCGCCGGCCATCCACAGCGCGTTATGCGCAATCCGGAAGGTTCGTTCCAGCTGTTCCGGATCGGCGATGCGATCTCGGCACGCAACACGCATGCCGCCATTCACGACGCCTTGCGGCTGGTAAAGGATCTCTAGACCCTCGACGTTTTGACCGAAAAAAAGACGCCCGCATCAAGCGGGCGTTTCGAAGTTGGACATGCATCCGCATGTCCGGGGAGGAGCAGTTGATCTCAGCGATCGATTACGAGGTCGCTGAGCGGCTTCGAGCAACAGGGTAGAAAGAAGCCGGCATCGATCTCGCGCTGACGAATGCCGCCATCGTGTTTCATATCGACCGAGCCGCTGATGAGCTTGGACTTGCAGGTGCCACAGATGCCGTTGGCGCAGGACGAGGGTAGACGCACCCCCATCTTCTTCGCGCAGGACAAGACCGTCTGGTCGGCGCCGACATCCAGCACCTTTCCCTGTTTCGCAAACTGCACCTTGTAGGTCACCTCGACCGCCTGCATTTCTGCCGGCGCCGGAAGCTCATCGATGACAACAGCGTCAAAACTTTCCTCGAGATAGCGCTCTGGGGGTACACCGAGTTCCACGCTGATCTCTCGGGCGGCAGCCATGAATGGCGCCGGGCCGCAGCACAGCACACTTCGCTCTGCGATATCAGGGACGACAAGCCCTAGAAGCGCCTTCGAAATGCGACCACTCAGTCCCGACCAGGCCGGATCGCCGGTGAGTGCCTCGGGCAGGAAGATCAGCCGCAAACCCTTCAGGCGCCGCGCAAGGACAGAAAGTTCCTCCCGAAACAGAAGATCGAGCGGCGAGCGCCCTGCATGCAGGAAGACGACGTCGACCGGTTCCGCTTTGTCCGCCATCTCCCGCACCATCGCCATGACGGGCGTGATCCCGGAGCCGCCTGACAGCATCAGGTATTTCTCAGCCGTTGGCCGAATGAATTTGCCCAACGGTCCGGACGCCCGCAATTCCATCCCCGGCTTCAGGTTGTCATGCAGCCAGTTCGAGACCTTGCCGCCCGCCACGCGCTTGACGGTAACCGTGATGGCGTTCTGCCGCAGCGGAGACGAAGAGATGCTGTAGCAGCGGCCATTCTCTTCGTCGTCGATCTCAGGCTCGAAGAGAAAGTACTGCCCCGCCTCGAAGGCGATCTCCTTGCCCTGAGGGGATGCCAGGGTGAAGCTCTTGACGTCATGGGTCTCGTCATGAACGTCGATGCAGACCAGACTGTTGTCGGTCTCGGGATCCCAGAAGCCGGACACGCGCGGGTCTGACGTCACGCCGGTGTCAGTAGCCATGAGCGCGCATCCGGTCGACATACCATGTCGCGAAATCGTCGAGGGCGCGTTCGGTGAAGGTCGAATAGACACCCGGCTCATAGGCCGGATCGCTCACGCCGGCCTGCGAACGGGCGACAAGTTCGGAATCCTGGTTGGTGGTCTCGATCCAGACATGCGTCAGCTTCTGCAGGTCGTAGTCCACACCCTCGACCGCATCCTTGTGTACTAGCCATTTTGTCCGAACCAGCGTCTTGTCGGCCGACAGCGGAATGACCATGGAAGTCACCGCATGGTCACCCATGAAGTGGTTCCAGCTGTTGTGACCCCACAGATGCGTGTCGCCCAGATCCTTGCGGGTCATGCTGCCAAGCAGCTTGGAAGAGGCAGCCGTCGCATCCTCGGTCTGGGATTCGCCGGCGCCAGCAATGATCAGGCGCTGGGTGCGGAAATTGGTCTCGCAGTCCCTGACACGCTCGACCGTCGCAGACGGAAAGCCATCGGCTTCCCAGCTCTTCGTCCTGTCAGCATACATCGCGAAATGTGCTTCCGCCTGCTCGCGATCCTCCGCGCTCAGGCTCTCGGGGTCGAAACCGAAGTCGAGATCAACGAAGGAAACGCAGAGTTCCGGATGGTTGGCCGAACAGTGGTAGCACTCGCGATTATTCTCCATCGTGAGCTTCCAGTTGCCGTCCTCGATGACATCGACCTGATGCGCGACCTTCGTGTTTCTGAGGTCGTAGGGCGCAAGGCGCTCACGCATGGCCTCTTCGAGGTTGCGGATATCTTCCGGCGGATTGTCGGCCAGACAGATATAGATCAGCCCGCCGATCGACCTGAAATGAACCGGCTTCAGGCTGCGGCAGCTCTTGTCGAAATCCTTGCCCATATGCGGGGCATAGGAGAGCGCGCCATCGAGCTCATAGGTCCACTGGTGATAGGGACAGACGAGCTTCGATACGACGGTGGCCCCAGCATCCAGAAGACGGGAGCCGCGGTGACGACAGACATTGCGAACGACCCGGATCTCATTGTCGTCATCCCGCAGGAGGATCACGCTGATCTTGCCGATGTCGATGACGACGGCATCGCCCGCCTCAGGCACTTCGCATTCCAGTCCGACATAGATCCAGTGGCGCGAAAAGAAGACGTCGAGATCTGCCTCGAAGACGTCCTCACGGGTATAGAGCCCGGCCGGAAGCGAATGGCCATTTGCACGCATGTCGAGAAGCGCGGAAATGGAGGAGGAAAACCTGTTGAGCATAACGCAACCTCATCTGATGATATCAGGATCTTGGCAGGAATAGGCGAGCCTTCAACGGCACAAATCATCAGTCTTGACATAACCTCAGGTAATGAAAGAATCGGCCCAGAGAGGCGCCATGAAAAGCTTGAAACGACAACTGCCGCCGATGACGGCCCTGACCGCTTTCGAGGCGGCAGCTCGTCTCGCGAGCTTCACCAGGGCTGCCGAAGAACTGGGGGTCACCCAGGCCGCTGTCAGCCGCCAGATCCGGGCGCTCGAAGAAGATTTCGGCTTTCCGCTGTTCAACCGCCTGCATCGGAAAGTGACCCTGACCGCACAGGGACGATCGCTCGCGGCAGCGGCCAGCAACGCCTTCAACCTGATCGCCGAGACAGCATCGGAATTGCGGCAGGAGATAAATGGCGACGACCTGACGATCTCGGCCACCGTCGCCTTCTCGCATTTCTGGTTGCTGCCCCGGATCTCCGAATTCTCCCGCCGTCACCCGGAGACGACGCTGCGCATCGTCAGCCAGGACGCCATGCCCGCACTCGATCAGGGAGACGTGGACGTCGCGATACGCTTCGGCGGCGGCAATTGGCCGACCGGTCACGCCGAAAAACTGTTTGACGACCTGGTCTTCCCGGTCTGCAGCCCGGAATTTGCACAAACGCTTGGCCCGGATCTGTCGCCATCCGGCTTGATCCGACAACCGCTGATCTCCAACGAGGCCGATGACCCCATGTGGATCGGCTGGAACGCCTGGCTGTCGAACTTCGGAGTTTCTACCACCGGCAAGCTGAAAGGAATGCGCTGCAGCTTCTACACCGAAGCCATCTACGCGACCCTGAACGGCCAGGGCATAAGCCTCGGCTGGAACCGCCTCGTCGGCGACCTTCTCGACCAGAAGCGCCTGATCCGGCTCGGAGAAGCGTCCGTGACCCCAGACGGCGCCTACTATGTCGTCGTGCCCGCGAACCGCAAACAGAGCCGCGCACTGCAACACTTCCTGGATTGGCTGCTGGAGAGCCACGCGCCCGGTTGACGCATTTTCGCCGGCGGCGTCAGTTGCATGTACCCCGTTATCAGACCTGAGTGACCACGCGCTGCGCCCGTGCTACCTTGAACGCCTGCTGCGGGCTGAAAAACATCCAATCTCATGGCAACTTCCGTCGCAGCGTTTCGTTGAGAGTGGATGGTCATCAAAGCGTCCCACTTAACCAGTCAGGAAAACCGATGCGTGTTTTGAAAAGGCTTGCCACGATGGCAATGCTTGCGCTCTGGGGTGTATCCCAGGCGCTTGCGGGGGACATGATGATCGAGGATTTCAAGGTTCAGCCTGAGACGCGCTGGAAGTTCTTCGCGGATACGGTGATGGGAGGCGTATCATCAGGACAGATCCGCTTCGTCACCGAAGGCGACCGCAAGCACGCTCAGATGACCGGCCGCGTCAGCATCGAGAACAATGGCGGCTTCATCCAGATGCGCATGGCCCTGCCCAGCTCGCCGCCCGAAGGCACGCTCGGCGTGCGCCTCGTTATCCGTGGCAATGATCAGCGCTACTTCGTGCATTTGCGCACGAGGGGCACGATCCTACCCTGGCAATATTACCAGGCCGGTTTTGAGGCAACGGACACCTGGACCGAAGTCCGGCTTCCCTTCACCGACTTTAAAGCCTCAGGCGCACTGTTGCGCAAAGTCCCGCGCGCCGACAGCCTGACATCGATCGGCATTGTCGCCTTCGGTCGCAACCATGACGCCGACATCAGCGTGCGCGAGGTGGCTTTCTACTGAGCGCCACACCCTGGCGGATCACCTGTCTTGAGAGCGAACCATCGGCGACAGAAGATCCGACACAGTCCAAACGACGGCGAGCATAGCTCAAGATCCGCCTGCTCAGTTCTTCAATTCCTGCCGCATCAGGTCGACAAAGGCTTCGCAGCTCCAGGACAGAGCCACATCCGCTTTGGTGATAATCCCGTATTCTGCGGGCTTCGCCGAGCGAAACGGCCGCATGATGAGCTTGTCGCTTTCGAAGAACGAGGCAATCAGTGTTGGCACGATGGCGATGCCAAGCCCCTGCGCCGCACAGACGCAGGCCGTCTCGACCGAATGAACCTCCAGACTACAGCGATAACTCGGCACCATGCGCCGCAGCTCGTGCTCCAGTTCGTTGCGGTTGATCCGTTGGCGCCCGAGCAGAATGAGGTCGTTGCGAGCAAGATCGGTGACATCGATCGTGTCCTTTGCCGCAAGCGGATGCCCCGCCGGCATGACACAGGTCGTGCCGCTCGAAGAGAGCGACACCGTATTGAAGCCAGGTTCTTCCGGCGGCAGGCGTACGAAACCTAGATCGGCCACGCGACCACGCACCATGCGCTCGATCGCATCATAGGGACCATTCAGGATTTCCACCGTCACCCGCGGATGCTCCGCTTTGAAGAGCGCAATTAGCGGCGGCAGCATGGTGGTTGCCAGGCTATGGGGAAAGGCGACCCGGATCAGCGCCTCGCCGAAGATGCCCGTGCGGATATCGCCGATCTTGGTGCGCAGCTTGGCCATGCTCTGCGAGACTTCATCGATCTCGCCCACCAGGAGATAGGCCTCCGGCTTGGGTTTCAGCCGCCCTTTTTCCCTCAAGAACAGTTCGCGGCCGATTTCCTCCTCCAGCGCCGACAACTGGCGGCTGATTGCCGATTGCGACAAACCGAGCTGCGAGGCGGCCGAGATCGTCGAACCGGTATCCATGATCGTCTTGAAAATTTCGAGCTGCTTGAAATTCATGGGCTCTAGCGTAAGCGGTTTGCACCGGAAGGCAAGCGTCCATCGCTCCCCGACAAAGCGCACAAAACGCATAGGGTAATGCCGCCAGCTCATACGATTGCGGGACTGTGAAACGCCGCTATCGTTTGCCCAACACAAAGATAAAAGAGGGGTTCGAAGCCGTGACCATCAATTGTCCCATGCCGTCTTGCGGGCAGTGACGACGTGACAGTCTTCATCATACGCAGGTTGATGCAGAGCATCGCCGTTCTGTTCGTTACTGCCTTCGTCGTGTTTCTCGGGGTCTATGCTATCGGCGACCCGATCGAAATGCTGATTTCTCCCGATGCAAGCCAGGCCGAGCGCCTGCAGGTGATCGCCTCGCTGGGTCTCGACAAGCCGCTCTGGCAGCAGTTCCTCACATTTCTCTGGAACGCCGTTCACGGAGACCTCGGCCGCTCTTTCGTCTTCAACAAGCCGACGATCTCGCTGATCCTTGAGCGCCTGCCGGCAACGCTCGAGCTGACATTCACAGCACTTGTCATTGCCCTGGTCATTGGCATTCCGCTCGGGCTGATCTCCGGATTGAAGCCGAACAGTGCCACCGACGAGGCCATCATGACCGGCTCGATCCTCGGCTTCTCCATGCCGAGTTTCTGGCAGGGCATGATGCTGATCATGATCTTCTCGGTCTGGCTGGGATGGTTTCCCTCGACGGGCCGTGGCGAACTCGGTTCATTTCTCGGCATTCAGTCGAGCTTCTTCACCTTCGACGGCCTGATGCATCTCGTGCTTCCAGCCGTCAACCTTTCGCTGTTCAAGCTGGCGCTGGTCATCCGCCTGACACGCACCGGAGTGCGCGAGACCATGCCGCTCGATTTCGTCAAATTCGCTCGCGCCAAGGGCATTTCGGAGCGACGCATCGTCTTCGTCCACGTCCTGAAGAATATCCTGATCCCGCTGATCACGGTCATTGGCATGGAACTGGGCAGCATGCTGGCCTTTGCCGTCGTGACCGAATCCATCTTTGCCTGGCCCGGCATCGGCAAGCTTCTGATCGATTCCATCATGCGCCTCGATAGACCCGTCGTCGTGGCCTACCTGCTCGTCATCGTCAGCCTGTTCATCTTCATCAACTTCGTGGTCGACATTCTCTATTCGCTCATCGATCCCCGCGTGCGGCTGGGAGGAGAACAATGAGCATCCTCAATTCCATCCTTCGTGAAGAGACGCTTGTGGGACGCCTGATGCGAGGCATTGCGCGCAGTCCCAAGGCCCTTGTCGCAACACTCGTTTGCTTGCTGCTTTTGGCAACGGCACTCTTCGGCCCCTGGCTCACACCGCAAAACCCCTATGATCTGGCGGTGCTCGACATTCTCGACGCCAAGCTGCCGCCAGGTTCGGAAAGCTTGAGCGGCATGACCTACTGGCTCGGCACCGACGGCCAGGGCCGAGATATGCTCTCTGCCATGATCTATGGCCTGCGCACCAGCATCGGCGTCGGCGTCTTCTCCGGCATCGTCGCACTCGTCATCGGCACCATCCTGGGCCTCACCGCCGCCTATTATGGCGGTCGGATCGATGCGCTGATTATGCGCATCGTCGATCTGATGCTCGGGCTTCCGACCATTCTCGTTGCGCTGATGTTGCTCGCTTTGCTTGGCCAGGGCTTGTGGAAGGTGATCCTTGCACTCGTGCTCGTGCAATGGGCGACATTCGCTCGCTCGGCACGCAGCGCAGCGCTTGTGGAAAAGAACAAGGACTATGTAGAAGCCGCCGTGACACTTGGCATCGGCACGCCCCGCATCCTCTTCGGTCATCTTTTGCCCAATTGCCTGCCGCCGCTGATCGTCATTGCCATGCTGCAGGTTGCCAATGCGATTTCCGCCGAAGCCACCCTCTCCTTCCTCGGCATCGGCCTGCCCATCACCGAGCCCTCACTCGGGCTGCTCATCGCCAATGGCTACCAGGTGCTGATGTCCGGCGAATACTGGATCAGCGTCTATCCCGGCCTGCTGCTGGTGCTTCTCGTCTTCTCCATCAACATCACCGGCGACCGATGCCGCGAGATCCTCAACCCCCGCCTGGGCGAAAGGTAACCGCAATGACGATACCCGTTCTTGAGGTCACCAACCTCTCCACGCATTTCCCCACCCGGCGCGGCATCATCAAGGCCGTCGATGATGTGAGCTTCAGCGTCGGGTCCCGCGAAATCGTCGGTCTTGTCGGCGAAAGCGGTTCGGGCAAATCGGTTACCGGCTTCTCGATCCTCGGTCTCGTTGATCCGCCGGGCAAAGTCGTCTCCGGCGCGATCCGCTTTCAAGGCGAAGACCTGACCCGTCTGCCGCAGAGCGCCATGCGCAACATTCGCGGCAAACGGATCGCGATGATCTTCCAGGATCCGATGATGACCCTCAATCCGGTGCTGTCCATCGGCACCCAGATGGTCGAGGCAGTACTGGCCCATGACAAGGTGTCGGAGGCGGAAGCCCGCCGCCGTTCTCGCGATGCCTTGGGCATGGTAGGCATTGCCTCGCCTGAGGAGCGGCTGGATGCCTATCCGCACCAGTTTTCCGGCGGCATGCGCCAAAGGGTGGCGATTGCCATTGCCTTGCTGCACCGACCGGATCTCCTGATCGCCGACGAGCCGACGACAGCCCTCGACGTGACGATCCAGTCGCAGATCCTCTTCGAGATCAAGCGCCTGGCTCAAGAGTTCTCGATGGCACTGATCTGGATCAGCCACGATCTCGGCGTCGTGGCCGCGCTCGCCGATCGCATCATGGTCATGTATGCGGGGCGGATCGTCGAAGCCGGCCCCGTCAACGATGTCCTGATCGATCCGGCCCATCCCTACACCATCGGCCTGATGCGAGCGATCCCGGCGGCCGTTCCGCGGGGTGAGCCTCTGCGCCCCATACCGGGCATGGCCCCGTCGCCCCTCGCGCGGCCATCCGGCTGTTCCTTCCGTGACCGCTGCGACCGCGCCACGGACCTCTGCACCGCCGAGCCCCGACTGGAGGTCGTCGACGGCCGTGAATGGCGTTGCTTTCATTCAAACCAAGGGAGGGCCGCATGCTGGGCACCCCGCTGATCGAAGCAGAAGGCGTCAGCCGGCGCTTTTCCCGCAAGCTCGACTATGCCGAAAAGATCGCCCGCGCCTTGGGCGCCAATATCTCTGAAAAAACCGTCCATGCGGTCGATCAGGTCGACCTTGCCGTCAAAAGCGGCGAGGTGGTCGGACTGGTCGGCGAATCCGGCTGTGGGAAATCGACACTCGGTCGGGTAATGGCCGGCATCATGCCCGCAAGTGACGGTGAAGTACGCTGGAAGGGCAAAGCCCTTGGCACGCTGACGGGGTCCGACAAGCGAAAAGCACGGCTTGCCGCCCAGATGATCTTCCAGGATCCGATGTCGACCCTCAATCCGCGCAAGCGGGTGATCGACATCATCGGCGAAGCTCCGCTGGTGCACGGCCTCGTATCACGCGCAGGGCTTCGCGACTATGTCATCGAACTGGCTCAGCGCGTCGGCCTCGATCCCTCTTATCTGGACCGATATCCGCATCAGTTTTCCGGTGGCCAGCGCCAGCGCATCGGCATTGCACGCGCACTGGCTGTCAAGCCCGAACTGCTCATCTGCGACGAATCCGTCGCCGCACTCGATGTCTCCATACAGGCGCAAATCCTCAATCTGTTCATGGACTTGAGAAAAGAGTTCGGCCTGACTTACCTTTTCATCAGCCACGATCTGAGCGTCGTAAAACACATCTGCGATCGGGTCGTTGTGATGTATCTGGGCCGCGTCGTCGAAACTGGGACGCCGGATGAACTCTTCGCCAATCCGCAGCACCCTTACACTCAGGCGCTGATCCGCGAATTGCCGAGCATCACCGACCGGCGCCGCGATTTCACCCCGGTCAAGGGTGAAATCCCCTCCCCGCTCAACCCGCCATCCGGCTGCCATTTTCACCCGCGTTGTCCGTATGCCTTTGCCCGTTGTGAAGAGGAAAGGCCCCTGTTGCAACAGACCGGCCCCGGGCAGGCCCGGGCCTGCCACCTGTCTGCAGCAGCCACCTGAAACCGAAGCGAAATCCGGCATAGAGAACCGGCCCTTCAGCACCGTCCATGAAACAAGAGAGGAACTATAACAATGTATTACAAGAGATTTTTCGCAGCGCTGATCGCATCGACAGTCCTGGCCTCACCCTTTGCCGAAGCCGCAAATCTGACGATCGGCAGCTCCACGGAACCTTCTTCCATCGATCCGCAGTTCTCGCGCACCGGCAACAACCAGAATGTCGCCATGCAAATCTTCGATCGGTTGCTGGAAACCGATACGACCATCGGCATTCACCCGGCACTGGCAACATCCTGGACCAATACTGATCCCTTGACCTGGCAGGTGAAGCTGCGCGAAGGCGTCAAATTTCATGACGGCTCGCCGCTCACCGCCGAAGACGTCATCTTCTCCCTCACGCGCGCCAAGGACATTCCCAACAGCCCGGCGCCCTTCTCGGGGAACGTCGCCGCCATCGATAGCATGAAGGCGCTGGACGATCTGACCATCGAATTCAAGACCAAGAAGCCGGCGCCTGACTTCATCGAACAGGTTGGCTTTGTCTATATCGTCAGCAAGAAGGCCGCAGAAACCGCGACGATCGAGGACTTCAACAGCGGCAAGGCTGCCATCGGCACCGGCGCTTACAAATTCCAGTCGTGGACCCCTGGCGACAACGTGACACTCACCCGCAATCCGGATTTCTGGGGCGAGAAACAGGATTTCGACACTGTCACGATCAAATTCATTTCGAACGATGCATCGCGTGTCGCCGCACTCCGTTCCGGCGATGTCGATCTGATTGATGCGGTTCCGCCGAGCGACGTGAAGACGCTGTCTTCAGTAGACGGTCTTTCGGTCTTTTCCATCCCTTCGGCTCGATTGATCTATCTGGCTTTGGACAGCGCCCGCGACCAGAGCCCCTTCCTGACTGACAAGGATGGGCAACCGCTCTCCAAGAACCCGTTGAAGGACAAGAATGTCCGCCTTGCTTTGTCGGAACTTGTGAACCGCCAGCTGATCGTTGACCGAATTCTCGACGGTTCGGGCGAGCCAGCAGGCCAGTTGGTGCCGCAAGGCGTCGCCGGCAATGACCCAACGATCGCAGCGCCGAGCTATGCACCCGAAGAGGCCAAGAAGCGGCTGGCGGACGCAGGTTACCCGGATGGCTTTGGCATCACCCTCCACACCTCGAATGATCGTTTCCCCGGCGATGCGGAAACCGCACAGGCCCTCGGCCAGATGTTTGCGCGAGGCGGCCTCAAGGTAAACGGTGTCGTGGCACAGCCCTACAATGTCTACACCAAGGCGGCTTCCGCCCAGGAATTCAGTGCCTTCATTTTCTCGATCGGCAATTCCACGCCGACCTCGGCTACAGGCCTGCGCAACCTGCTCATGACCAACAACAAGGAGGCAGGCACCGGCTCCTTCAATCGCGTCCGTTACAGCGAGCCTGCCTTCGACCAGATGATGCAGGAGGCCATGAGCGAGTTTGACACCGCAAAGCGCATTGAGCGTCTGCAGCGGGCGACGAGCCATGTCTTCCAGGACATGCCGGTCATTCCGTTGTTCTGGCAGAAGGTGCACTGGGCCGGCAAGGCAACGCTCTCCTACGAAGCCAACATGACCGAAGACACGAGCGCGACGCTGACGAAGCTCGCCAAGTGATTTTTCAACGGACGCCGCGCTGCGGCGTCCGCCTTCTGAGCGCGACCAAGGAATAGAGATGAACATGCTGGCGTCTTCCCGCCTGGAGGCGATTGCCGACGACGTGATCGTGGAACGTGATGTAATGGTTGCGATGCGCGACGGGGTGCGGCTTGCAACCGACATCTACCGTCCGGCGGGGGCTGGGCGACCGCTTGCCACCCCACTTCCAGCGATCATGGAACGCACGCCCTACGGCAAGACCGAGCGTTCGCGGTCGGAAATCGAAGTGGGCATGGATACGCCCATGAGCCGGCAGGAGGTCGCACTGCATTTCGTACGTGCCGGTTATGCGGTGATCTACCAGGATTGCCGCGGCCGCTACGGCTCCGAGGGTGAGTTCTCGAAATATGTGTCGGAAGCCCATGATGGTTATGACACGGCAGAATGGCTGATTGCCCAAAGCTGGTCGGATGGCCGCTTCGCCACCATGGGCCTGTCTTATGCCGCCCATACCCAGGCAGCGCTTGCCTGCCTCAATCCGCCCGGTCTCACCTGCATGGTCATGGATTCCGGCGGGTTCTCCAACGCTTACCAATGCGGCATTCGACAAGGTGGCGCATTCGAGCTCAAACAGGCGACCTGGGCATTCAACAATGCCCGCGAGGCCGCCGACAGCGTGGCGCGTGCCGCCATCGAAGCCGAAGACATCCGCGCCTGGTTCCAGGCCATGCCGTGGAGCGAGGGCATATCGCCCATTCGCGAAGCCCCGGAATACGAAGCCTATCTGCTGGAACAATGGCGCAGTGATCGCTTCGATGACAGCTGGCGGCGCGTCGGGCTCTACATGGAAGGTTATTACGACACATTCCCCGAAATTCCCGTCGTCCTGATGTCGAGCTGGTACGATGCCTATGTGAAATCGACACTCGACAACTATGCCGGCCTTTCCGGCAATCCCCGCCGTCCGCTCTCGCTGATCATGGGCCCCTGGCTACATGGCAATCGCAACAGCACCTTTGCCGGTGACATCTCGTTTGGGCCGGAAGCACCGATTGGCGGTCGGGTGGCCAAAAGCTGGCTCGATTACCGCCTCGACTGGTTCGATCGCTGGATGAAAGCCAAATCTCCGCAGGCAGCCAGACAGGCCGAGGTCCACTATTTCCTGATGGGCAGCGGCAAGGGATGCAAGACGGCAGACGGCCGCCTTGATCATGGCGGGCGCTGGTGCACATCATCGACCTGGCCGCCGCTGGAGACCACATACCAGGCGTTTCACCTGCATCAAGGAGGCGGCCTGCAGCCGAATGCAGCGCCGCGATCGCCTGTCGCATTCTCCTATGACTTCGATCCGAATGATCCGGTGCCGACCATAGGCGGCTCACTGACCAGCGGTCAGCCGATTTTCGAAGGCGGCGGCTTTGACCAGCGCGAAGCGGACCGCTTCTTCGGCTGCCGCAGAAGCGGCCTGCCGCTTTCGGCCCGCCCCGACGTTCTTACCTTCGAGACCGAACCTCTGGCGGATGACCTCGCGGTCATTGGTCCCGTCACCATACACCTGCATGTCACGTCGAGCGCGCCAGACACGGATTTCACCGCCAAACTGATCGATGTCTATCCGGCAAGCCATGACTATCCGCTCGGTTTCGCCCTCAATATTACGGATGGCATTTTCCGGTGCCGCTACCGGCATTCATTTGAAGCGCCCTCGCCCATCGCCCCGGGAGAGGTTTTCGAAATCACCATCGAGCCCTTCGCAACGGCCAATCTGTTTAAGAAGGGTCATCGGATCCGACTGGACATTTCCTCTTCAAACTTCCCGAAATATGACGTTAATCCCAATACCTGTGCGCCAGAGGGAACCGGCCGCCTGAAGCAGATTGCCCGCAACACCGTGTTCAGTGACCTGCTGCGCCCGTCACGCCTGGTGCTTCCGGTTGTGCCCAGGGACGGCGTCACGTTCCTCAATGTCGAAACGCGCCCCGAGGAGGCAGCCACATCCCGATGAGCATCACCATCGCCATCACAGGCCAGGCTCTCATCCATCGCGCACTGGATTTCGACTGCGACGGCGCGGCTGACCTTCTCGCCTTCCTCAAGGCCGATGCCGTGATCGGCAATTTCGAGGGGGTCGTGCAGGCAGAGGGTGCCTGGCCAACCAAGACGAAGACGGTTCATGCGGTGAAGCCCGATGCCATCGCCTCGCTCGCAAGGCTCGGCTACACCGCCATGGCCCATGCCAACAATCATGCCTTCGACCTCGGACCATCGGGAATTGCTGCGACGCATGGGGCTTTGGACCAGCACCGCATCCTGCTCGCAGGCAGCGGACAGAATCTCGATGAAGCAACACGTCCCGTGGAATGGCCTGTCGGTGATAAGGCTATCGCCCTGTTTTCAGTCGATCTGGGACCGCAGGCGGACATCGTTTATGCAAGTGGCGACCGGGCCGGGATCGCACCGCTTCGAATCAAGCGCAACATTCTCCTACCTGCCAGCGACTACGCGAAGATCTCCTCGATCCACCAGGCACTCGGCGATGAAGCCCGCCTTCAGGCGCGCCGCCGGGTGGGCTATAGCCCCGCTGCAGATCAGGCGCTGGAGGCCTTTGGCTCCCATTTCAAAGTCGGCGAGCGTGTGGAATCCGAATGGTCTGCCGATCAAGGCGACCTGACCCGCCTCACCACACAACTGCGGCTTGCCAAGAGCCAAGGCAAGATCGTGCTGCTCGCCCTCCACAATCACCACTGGGATGCCGACTGGAGCCGCACGCCACCCTGGCTGGACCGCCTGAGCGAGGAGCTGATTAACGCCGGAGCCGACGCCATCATTGGCACTGGTGCGCCCGTCTTGCAGCCAATGCGGCTATACAAGGGACGCGCGATTGCCCCCGGTCTCGGCAATTTCATCTTCCACACGGCAAGAGGTGAAACCTATGACGAGATGGCGGTCGATGTCTGGCGAAGTGTAGCGGTCCGTCTGACGCTCGACGAAAGCGGCAGATGCTCAGCCGTGGAAATCATGCCGATCAGGGCCTCGCGGCTGGAAGCGAAGACACATGCTCCAGTGCCCCTTGTTGGACAGGAAGCCCATGAAATGCGTGAACGGTTCTTGCCCAAAGGCTGACACCGTTCGCACGCAGGTCGACATCGCCTCATCGGATCTATGGCGCGTTCCCTGCAAGGAAGCACTCACGAAAGGACCCAGCAACTCCAGCTGTTGAGGCATAGGTGACAGTGGAAATGTCCGTTCGGTCAACAGAGCCTAACCCTCTGCAGGACTGCTAGAAGACGGCGTGGTCACCCCGGTCAAGAAGCACGCCACCAGCCAGCACCGAGCGATAGAAATCGAACAAGGTTTCGGTGCCTGTCGACGGTGTGGCATCCGCGTCGTATCGGCCTGTGTGCGGATTGAGGACAAGCATGGATTCGGTCGCATAATATCGGCCGATCCTGGCCAGCTCCACCTTTTCACGCAGCGACGGCGAAAGGCGACCAAGAGTTCCAAGGCCAGCGATAACGACATCGAGCAGAGCGATCGGAACGGATCTGAATTTCGGCGGGCGCCCCAGGAGCGCAAAAAGCGCTTCGCCCTGTTGACGCGGTGCAATTGCCTCACCGGGGCCGCCGATCGGCAGGATCCGGTTCCAGCATGCCTCCTCCTCCAGACAACGAACCAGATAGTCGCCCAAATCGCCATCGCTGATCGGCTTGCAGGATGTCAGTGTCCCATCCCCGAAAATCAGGAAAGGCGCACCCTTGCGGACACGCTCGATCTGGCCGGACAAGGATTTGAAGAAGGCGGTCGGTCGCACGATAGAATAGCGCAGGCCGGATGCCTCCAGCGCCCCCTCAAAGGCCAGCTTTGCCTGTTGAAAGGCAAGCAGTGGCTTCTGCACGCAGATGGCGGACAGGAGGACGAAGTGACCAACACCTGAACGCTGCGCGGCCTCCAGCACGTTCAGATGCGCCCGGTGATCCACAGCCCAGGCGTCCTTCGGCGAGCCTGTGCGCGAAGCCATGCACGAAACCACGGCGTCGAAGCGTTCGCCCGAAAACCCGTCGCGCAATATCGATGTCGGGTCGCCGACATTCACGGCCCTCACCGTTGCACCTTCAACAATACGAAGGGCCTTGGCTTGCGAGGAATCTCCGGCGACACCCCCGGCTGGCCTGACGAGACAGACCACCTCATGCCCTCGCCGTATGAGCGCAGTAGCCGTCGCCCGACCGATCGTCCCGGTTGCGCCAAGCAGACACACGCGCTTCGGCCCATACGCGCCAGAACCAGCCGGTAACGCCGAACTACGATTGCCGGTCACAATGCCTCCCATCGCTCCAGGGTCATACTATGCATCGTTTCAGGCGACAGGATAGAGTTGCTCGCACGGCCCACGCAAAACTCTCAAGAGTCAGTCTCCCCGACCAAAGGCCTTGACAAAGATCGGGTGGGCATATTTTAATCATGCACACCATATGGGCATTGAGCCCAAGAATTCTCAAATCGACGACATACGTCAACGGGCAATATCGCCCCACAACGCCCCGATCACCGGGACCCGCGTTGTGGGTTTTTTTGCGTTTGGAAAGCACATGCTGGACCCAGTGAAGATCGGCATTCTCTATTCGACGACCGGGCCTTACGGGGCCATGGGCCGCGATGCTTTCGACGGCGTGGAATTCGCGTTCCATGAATACAGAAATGCCGGCGGCACGCGCGTGCAGCCGGTCTTCTTCGATCCCCACGCCGATCTCGCCGCCTATCTGGAAGGCGCCCGCAGCCTGATCCGCGACAGCGGCTGCCGACACCTCATTGGCACCATCACCTCCGCCGCGCGCAAGGAAGTGCTGCCGCTGGTCGAGAAACACGACGGCCTCTTGTGGTACATGTGCCCCTATGAAGGCTTCGAGGCCAATGAGAACGTCATCTATATCGGCGGCTGTCCGAACCAGCACCTGATCCCGCTCTTCGAACATCTTGTTCCCCGCTACGGCACCCGCCCCTATCTCGTGGGGGCAAACTATGTGTGGGGCTGGGAAATGAACCGGTTGGCGCGCGAACTTGTCGCCAATGCCGGCGGCACGGTGCTCGGCGAACGCTACCTGCCGCTCGAGGAAACGGCCGTCGAGCGCATCATTGCCGACATCGCGGAAAAGCGCCCGAGCTTCATCCTGAACAATCTCATCGGCCCGTCGAGCTATGCCTTCCTGGAGGCCATGCACGAACTCGGCAAACGCGACCCGGCCTTTCTGCCCGAGAATTGCCCAGTGGCCAGCTGCGACCTGCAGGAAAGCGAACTGGATGAAGTTGCAGCGGGTGCGGCGACCGGCCAGCTTTGCGCCGCCTCCTATTTCGACACGCTCGACAGCGTGGAGAACCGCGATTTCAAGGCGCGCCTTCACGCCTTCAAGCCCGAGACGCGACGCGTCTCCAGCATCTTCGCCAGCGCCTATACGGCGGTCACCATGTGCATCGCCGCCATCGAAGCCTCAACCGCCAGCGACCCGGCGACCGTGCGTCGACAGGTCCACGGCCGGACCTGGCCGGGCCTCTTCGGCGCAATGACCGTCGATCCGGCAACCAATCATGCAGCCCTCCCCTTCCTGCTCGGCCGCATCAATGCCGAGCGCGGCTTTGACGTGATTGCCTCGCGGCCGCCCTTGGCAGCCGATCCCTACCTCACCGGTGGCAGCACGCGTCGTGAACCTCTGTTGAAGGTGGTGTCATGATCGCCAAGACGCCGAATTTCACAGGCTGGCGCGTCGTGATCCTCGCAGAGGACGACACGAACACCGAAAAGCTGCGCCGCCAGCTGGCACTCCTCGGGATCTCCTCCTCTCTCCAGTGGCTGCCTCTGGCGGAGGAGCACCTGCCCGATCTCGTGATCGTCGACGCGGATCGCGGTTGGGACGAGCTCCTGCCTTGGGCACGGCGCAAACCCGCGCGTCCGGTTGCGGCGCTTCTGGGCTCCGAAGCACCAGGACGGATTGCCTGGGCAATCGACTGCGGAGCGACATCCTTCATTCCGAAGCCCGTTTCGGCCTCGACCATTTACCCGGCTCTCGTCCTTGCCGTTAGCGCCTACGAGCAGCGCCTTGAGGATGAGGCGCGGATCGCCCGGCTTGAAGAGCGGCTGAAACTGCGCCCGATCGTCTTTGCCGCAGTCAATCGCCTGAAGACCGAACGGCAGATCGACGACGAGCAGGCCTATGTCCTGCTCAGAACCTGCGCGATGCGACGCCGCATCCCCCTTGAGCAACTGGCAGCGCTCCTCGTCGGCGGGCTCGAAACACTGTGCGAGGCAGGCTGATGCGGATCTTCAAGGAAATCGGCCGCCAGCCTGCGGCCCTGTTCGGCCTGATCGTCATCGCTCTGGTTATCCTGGCGGCGCTCGGTGCCCCGCTCTTTGCCCCATTCGACCCCAATGAGCAGATGTTCGACGGCCTGACCCTTGAGGGCGCCCCCATGCCGCCCGGCGGTCCGTTCGTGCTCGGGACCGATACGCTCGGTCGCGACCTCCTCTCCCGCATGCTCTTCGGCGCGCGGACATCGCTGATCATCGGCCTCGTTGCAAATGGCGTCGCAGTCTCGATCGGACTTCTCGTGGGCATCATGGCCGGCTATCTCCGCGGCTGGGCCGGCAATCTCATCATGCGCTTCACCGATCTGATGATGGCCTTCCCGGCACTGCTGCTTGCCATCGTTCTCGCAGCCCTTCTGAAACCCAGCCTCTGGATCGTCGCGCTGGTGATTGCGCTCGTCAATTGGGTGCAGGTTGCGCGCATCGTCTACACCGAAACCCGCGGACTGGTGGAGCGTGACTTCATTCTGGCCGAACGGTCGCTGGGCGCCGGCCACGCCCGCATTCTCTTCCTGCACATTCTGCCCCATCTGGTGCCAACGGCCATCGTCTGGGGAACGCTCGGGATCGCGACGACAGTGCTTCTGGAGGCCACGCTCTCCTTCCTCGGCATCGGCGTTCAGCCGCCTGATCCGTCCTGGGGCAATATCATCTTCGAGAGCCAGAGCTACTTCCAGGCTGCCCCCTGGCTGGTCTTCTTCCCAGGCGCTGTGATCCTGCTGACAGCACTCGCCTTCAACCTGGTGGGTGACGCCCTGCGCGACATCCTCGATCCCACGCAGAGAGGAAGAGGCTGATGTTGGCTGTCCTGGGACAACGCCTAGTCCAATCCGTGCTGATCCTGTTTGGCGTGGCAGCAATCACCTTCGTGCTGCTTTACGCCCTGCCCGCCGACCCCGCGCGCATGCTCGCCGGGCGGAGCGCCACGGCCCAGACGGTCGAAAATATCCGGCGCGAACTCGGCCTCGACCAGCCGCTGCCCGTCCAGTTTGCCCAATATGTCGGCGGCCTGGTCCAGGGAGATCTCGGCCGCTCCTATGCCCAGAAGACCGAGGTGGTGACACTCATTGCGGCCCGGTTACCGGCAACGCTCACACTGATGGCCGCTGGCATATTCCTTGAGGTACTGCTTGGCGTGATCCTCGGCTCGATCGCAGCCCTCAATCGCGGCGGCCTTCTGGACCGCACGGTTATGATGTCCGCCTTTGTCGGGGTGTCGGCCCCGCAATTCGTCGTGGCCCTGCTCCTCCTCTATGTCTTTGCCGCAACGCTCGGCTGGTTTCCGATGTCCGGCTATGGAACCGCCGCCCATGTGGTCCTGCCGGCTGTCACGCTCGGCATGCTCGGGGCCGGCTGGTATGCCCGCATGGTGCGCTCGGCCATGATCGACGTGCTGAACCAGGACTATATCCGCACCGCGCGCGCCAAGGGACTGTCCGGAACCCGCGTGATCCTGCGCCATGTCCTGCCCAATGCCATCCTGCCGATCATCGCCATGATCGGCATCGATATCGGCCAGTTCATGGGCGGCGTGGTGGTGGTCGAGGCCGTCTATGGCTGGCCCGGCATCGGCCAGCTCGCCTGGCAGGCCATCCAGCAGGTGGACATCCCGATCATCATGGGCGTCACGCTCACCTCCGCTCTCGCCATCATCACCGGCAATCTGATTGCCGACCTGATTGCGCCGGTCATCGACCCGCGTATCCGCTCACACTGAAGCCTATCGACAAAAGGGGAACGTTCAATGTTCAGAAGTATGCTTCTCAACTCAACCGCCGCCGCCCTTATGGCACTGATGCCGTTTGCGGCCAGCGCCCAGGATACGCCCGCCAAGGGTGGCGACATCGTGGTCACCTACAAGGACGACATCACGACGCTCGACCCGGCCATCGGCTATGACTGGGTCAACTGGTCCATGATCAAGAGCCTCTATTCCCGCCTCATGGATTATGAGCCGGGTACCGCCAATCTCGTGCCGTCGCTCGCCGAAAGCTTCGACGTCTCTGCAGATGGCCTGACCTATACCTTCAAGCTCCGTCCGGGCGTCAAGTTCTCCAACGGCCGCGCCGTTATTGCCTCCGACGTCAAGTATTCGATCGAACGCGCCGTCAATCCGAAGACGCAAGGCCCGGGTGCCGGCTTCTTCGGCGCCATCAACGGCTTCGATGCCGTGTCCGGCGGCACGTCGGAAACACTCTCGGGCATCGAAACGCCTGACGACATGACAGTCGTCTTCAAGCTGTCCCGCCCGGATGCCACCTTCCTGCACGTGCTGGCGATCAACTTCGCCTCCGTCGTGCCGAAGGAAGCCGTGGAAGCGGCAGCCGGCGACTTCGGCAAGAAGCCTGTGGGATCCGGCACCTTCATCCTGAAGGACTGGACAATTGGCCAGCGGCTCGTCTTCGACCGCAATCCTGACTATTTCAACAAGGACCTGCCCTATATCGACAAGGTGACCGTCGAAGTCGGCCAGGAGCCGCTCGTCGCGCTGCTGCGTCTGCAGCAGGGCGAGATCGACATTGCCGGCGACGGTATTCCCCCGGCCAAGTTCCTCGAGATCAAGAACTCGCCTGAAGGCGCGCAGATGATCGTCGACGGCGAACAGCTGCATACCGGCTATCTGACGCTCAACACCAAGATCAAGCCACTCGACGACGTCAAGGTCCGCCAAGCGATCAACATGGCCGTCAACAAGGAGCGCATCACCCGCATCCTGAACGGCCGTGCGACACCGGCAAACCAGCCCTTGCCGCCGCTGATGCCGGGTTACGACAAGGCCTTCACCGGCTATGCCTTCGACGTTGAAAAGGCCAAGGCTCTGCTTGCCGAAGCCGGCTTCCCCGACGGCTTCGAAACGGTGCTCTACTCCACCAACACCGATCCGCAGCCCCGTATCGCCCAGGCGATCCAGCAGGATCTGGCGGCCATCGGCGTCAAGGCCGAAGTCCGCGCACTGGCCCAGGGCAATGTCATCGCGGCCGGTGGCACCGAAGGCGAAGCCCCGATGATCTGGTCCGGCGGCATGGCCTGGATCGCCGACTTCCCGGATCCGTCCAACTTCTACGGCCCGATCCTCGGCTGCGGCGGCGCGGTCCAGGGCGGCTGGAACTGGTCGTGGTATTGCAACGAGGCGCTCGACAAGCGGGCGATCGAGGCCGACTCCATGTCCGATCCGGCCAAGGTCGCTGAACGTCAGGCGGCCTGGGGCAAGATCTTCACAGACATCATGGCGGATGCGCCCTGGGTACCGGTCATCAACGAACGTCGTGTCGTTGCCAAGTCGGCCCGCATGGGCGGCCCTGATAACATCTACATCGATCCGACCCGTGTCATCAATTACGACGCGATCTTCGTGAAGCAGTAACGCAACTGCCCTTGCTGCCCCCTCCTGATCGAGGGGGCAGCGCCTGAGGAAACACACGAAAAACACTTGAGGCATCATCATGTGCGTCACCTGCAACCACACCATCCACCGCGCCCAGCATAACTTTGGCTGGAACAAGGACTTCTCCCCTGCCCTCGTCGCCAAGCCGGGCGAAACGATCCTGTTCGAATGCCTGGATTCCTCCGGCGGACAGCTCGGAGCCGATGCGACACTCGACACGCTCGCCAACCTGGATTTCGGCAAGATCAACCCGGTTTCAGGCCCCGTCTATGTCGAGGGCGCAGAGCCGGGTGACGCCCTGAAGGTAACGATCCGCAAGTTCCATCCGTCCGGCCATGGGTGGACTGCGAATATCCCGGGTTTCGGCCTTCTTGCAGACCAGTTCAAGGATCCGGCGCTGCATGTCTGGTCCTACGACACCGCCTCGATGGCCCCGGCCGCCTATGGCCCCGGCGGCAAAGTGCCGCTCAAGCCCTTCACCGGCACGATCGGCGTCGCACCGGCAGAGGCAGGGCTTCACTCGGTCGTCCCGCCCCGTCGCGTCGGCGGCAACATGGACATCCGCGACCTGACCTCAGGCGTGACGCTCTATCTTCCGATCGAAGTGCAGGGCGCGCTGTTCTCGGTCGGCGACACGCATGCCGCCCAGGGCGACGGCGAAGTCTGCGGAACCGCGATAGAAAGCCAGATGAACGTCGAACTGACGCTCGATCTGGTCAAGGGCGCCAATCTGAAGTCACCGCGCTTCACGACCACCGAACCCGTGACCCGCCATCTCGACGGCGCCGGATACGAAGTGACCACCGGCATCGGCCCCGACCTGATGACCGGTGCGCAGGAAGCCGTCATGCGGATGATCGATCTGCTCACAGCCGAACACGGCATGAACCCGGTCGACGCCTACATGCTCTGCTCGGTCTGCGGAGACCTCAGGATCAGCGAAATCGTCGACATGCCCAACTGGGTTGTCTCCTTCTACTTCCCGAGGATCGTTCTTTCGTGACCGAGCAAAGTCAGGACCGGGGTCCGGTCATCTCCGTCAAGGAACTCTCGGTAGACGCCCGGACCCCCACCGGCCTGAAGCGGATCCTCGACCGGGTGTCCTTCGATCTGGCTGCCGGGGAGACGCTGTGCCTGGCCGGAGAGTCCGGCTCTGGCAAGTCGGTGACCTCGCTCGCCATCATGGGGCTCTTGCCCAAGGCGTCGCTGCGCGTCACCTCGGGCGAAATCCTCCTTGGCCGGTCGGAGTTGACCCGCAAATCCGAACGGATGATGCGCAGCATCCGCGGCGGCGATATCGCGATGATCTTCCAGGAGCCGATGACATCCCTCAATCCGGTGATGACCGTCGGCGCCCAACTGACGGAGGCGATCCGGGAACACCGGAAAAATCTGACCGAAAGTCCCGAGACCATCGCCCGGCAGATGCTCGATGCCGTGCAGATGAGCGATCCGGCCCGCCGACTGACGCAGTATCCGCATGAACTCTCCGGCGGCATGCGCCAGCGCGTGATGATCGCCATGGCACTCTCATGCCGCCCGAAAGTGCTGATCGCCGACGAACCCACCACCGCGCTCGATGTGACCGTGCAGGCGCAGATCCTCAAACTGATGCGCGAACTGCGCCACGAGTTCCAGACCTCGATCCTGATGATCACCCATGACATGGGCGTTGTCGCGGAAATGGCCGACCGCGTGGCGATCATGAAGTCAGGCAGGATTGTCGAGCAAGGGACATCGATCGACATCTTCGAACGTCCTTCCGATCCATATACCCAACAATTGCTGGCGGCCGTCCCCCGCCTAGGCGCCCATGCCGGCACGGACATACCACCGCGGGTGACAGCGGTCCCAAGGATGGCTCCTGCCGTGCCAAGCCCAATTCTGGACGTTGCCGACCTCAGCGTGACCTATGGCCGGAAAACCGGTTGGCTTCGACGCGGGCCGCAACCGGAGCCGACGGTCAAGAATGTGAGCTTCAAGCTCAAGGCGGGGGAAACGCTGGGGCTCGTTGGTGAAAGCGGCTCAGGCAAATCCACCACCGGCAAGGCCGTCCTCGGGCTCATCCCCTTTGAGGGAAGCGTCAGGATCGCAGGCCAGGAGGTAACGCCCGCATCGAGCGCCATCATGCGCCCGATCCGTCGCGCCGCCCAGATGATCTTCCAGGACCCCTATGCGTCGCTTGACCCACGCATGAGCATTGGCGCCGCGATCGCCGAACCCCTGGTCATCCACGGTATCGGCGACAGCACCGAACACCGAGATCGCGTTGCGGAATTGCTCAAACGCGTCGGCCTCACGCCGGATGCCGCCGAGCGCTATCCCCACGAATTTTCCGGAGGCCAGCGTCAACGCATCTGCATCGCCCGGGCGCTTGCTCTCGAGCCGAAGCTGATCGTGGCGGATGAAAGCGTCGCAGCCCTCGATGTCTCCGTGCGCGCGAGAGTTCTCGACCTGATGCTCGAACTGCAGGAACAGATGGGGCTTGCCTATCTCTTCATCTCCCACGACATGGCCGTCATCGAGAAGATGTCACACCATGTCGCCGTCATGCGAGGCGGCGAGATCGTCGAGATCGGCACCCGCCGCGCGGTCTTCGAGAATCCAAGCGATGGCTACACCCGGGCGCTGATGGCAGCAGTCCCCGTTCCGGATCCAAGGCAATATCTCGATCAAGCGCGGCTCATCGCAGGAGCGTCCTGAGTCGAGGGGGGCAACGACTGACGGGGGCCAAGATCCGCGTGGATGGCGGTGCCGTAAGGTCTGCCTGACGCGTTGACTGGCAGCCGCGCCTTACGGCTCCAACCCCGCGCAGCGCGCGGTGTTGCGGATATGGGTCTCCATCTCGAGTTTCGCCCGTGCCCCGTCATTGGCCCTGAGTGCCGCGATGATCTTGCGGTGCTCGCCGATCGATTCCCGCATACGCTCCGGGTCGGTGATCGGGATCGGTTGGCGTTGGGTTTCGGTCACCTGGTCACGCACGGTCTGATACAGCGCCTTCAGCATGGCGTTCGAGCAGGCGGAAACGATGGTGCCGTGAAACTCGAGGTCCGCCTCGACATTCGCGAGAAGGTCCTGGTTCGCCCAGCACTCTTCCATCGTCCGGGTCGCCTGCTCCATCTTGTCGATCTGCAACTGCGTCAACCGGCCCGCCGCCAGGCGGGCGATCTCGCCCTCCAGCAGGATGCGTGTCTGGAAGACGTCAAAGACGGAATAGCTGTCGGAATAGCGCCAGGGCGCCATGTGACCGGCGGCACCCGAACTAGGCGCAGATGGACTTGCAACGAAGGTGCCCCGCCCTGCCTCGGTCTTCAAGAGGCCCAGCGTTTCCAGCGTCAGCAGCGCTTCCCGCAGAGAGGCCCGGCTGATGCCGAATTTCTGGGAGAACTCGCGCTGGGAAGGGATCTTCTCGCCCGGCTTCAGCTGTCCGGACTGAATCATACCCTGAATTTCGCGTGCCACGGACTGCGGAACGAGCGTCTTGTTGAACATGCAGTCCCTTCCCTGGCGGCGTGCTTCAACGCGCAATCTATTTTTTTCGCCATCCCCTTGCCAAGCACAAAGCAGCATGCTTGTTTGGCCTGACTGGTCTGACCAGTTAGACCAATGTAGATTGAGTCATGTTCAAAAAACAAGGGGAACTCTCATGACACGTTCAACCACATTTAAAGCATCCATCTTCGCGGGCCTGCTTGCCGCATTCGGCACCTCCGCCCATGCCGCAGACCTGACGGTCGGCGCCAATATCGGCAACGTCCCCTGGGAATTCGAAGACGCCAGCGGCAAGGTCACGGGCTTCGAGGTCGATCTCGTCAACGAGATCGCCAAGCGCCTTGGCAAGACCGTCGAATTCGTCAACACGCCGTTCAACGGCCTCTTCCCGGCGGTCCAATCCGGCCGCATCAACATGGCGATCTCGTCGATCACCATCACCGAGAAGCGTCTCGAATCCGTCTCCTTCGCCCAGCCCTATTATGACAGCGACCAGTCGCTGACCGTGACCGCCGCCTCCGGCATCACGGGCCTCAAGGACATGGGCGAGAAGGTCGTCGGCGTTGACACCGGCTCGACCGGTGACATGTGGGCGGACGCCAACAAGGCCGAATACAAGCTCGGCGAGATCCGCCGCTTCGAAGGCCTGCAGCCTGCGATGCTCGACCTCGTCGCCGGCCGCGTCGATGGCTATATCTCCGACATCCCGGCCCTTCTCTACTACGTGAAGGACAAGCCGGAACTGAAGGTGGTCGAGCGCATCCCGACCGGCGAGAAGTACTCGATCATGTTCAACAAGAACGATCCGCTCGCAACCGAGGTCAACGCGGTCATCACCACGCTCAAGCAGGAAGGCTTCATCGCCAAGCTGCATGAAACCTGGTTCGGCGCGAAGGCCGAGGACACCACCTCGACCGTCACCGTGCTCGACATGCCCAAGGGCAAGTAACGCTCGAAACGCAACCGGCGGAACAGTCTCGTTCCGCCGGTCTGCCAGGGGAGCCGATGCGGCATGACACTCATCAATACCTTCTTCAACCTCGACGTCCTCGCCGATAGCCTGCCCGCGCTGCTCTGGGGGCTGCTGGTCACGCTCCAGATCGGCGTGACGAGCATTCTCGTCGGCCTTGCCGGCGGCCTTTTCCTGGCAGTTGCGCGCCTCTACGCACCGGCCTTCTTCAAGGTTCTGATCCGGATCTACATCGACATCTTCCGCTCGATCCCGCTTCTGGTGCTTCTGATCGTCGTCTATTACGCCCTGCCCTTCGTCGGCATCCGGCTCTCGCCTTTCCTGTCGGCAGTCACGGCCCTGTCCCTGGTATCGGCCGCCTATACCGCGGAGATCTTCCGCGCCGGCATCGAGGCCATCCCACATGGTCAGTTCGAGGCCTCCGCAGCCCTCGGTCTCTCCAACCGTCACACCATGGTCGACGTGATCCTGCCCCAGGCGATCCGCATCGTCATTCCGCCGCTCACCAACAACTGCATCAATGTGATGAAGGATACGGCGCTCGCTTCCGTTGTCGCCATGCCCGACCTCTTGAAGCAGGCGACCCAGGCCCAGGCACTCGCTGCCAATCCCACTCCCCTCATCGGAGCAGCGCTCATCTACATCGCGCTCCTCTGGCCGATGGTCGCGATCGTCTCGCGCCTAGAGAAACATTTCAGCCGGGGGAAACGCTGATGACCGGAACAACTGCGCCCCTCATCTCGATCCGTGGGCTGACCAAGGCTTATGGCACCTTCACCGTGTTGCACGATATCGACCTCGACATATCAGAAGGTGAAGTGGTCTGCGTCATAGGCCCCTCTGGCTCGGGCAAGTCTACGCTGATCCGCTGCATCAATCATCTCGAAGCCTTTGCGCCCGAAAGCCGCATCACGGTCGACGGCATTCGCGTTGAGCCCGGCCCGGCACTTGCCAAGGTGCGCGCCGAAGTCGGCATGGTCTTTCAATCCTTCAACCTCTTCCCGCACATGACCGTCCTGAAGAACGTCATGCTCGCCCCGATGCGGGTACGCGGCACATCCGTGGCGGAAGCGGAGCGCAAGGCCCGCGAACTGCTGGCCCGCGTCGGCATCTCCGAGCAAGCCGAGAAGTTTCCAGGCCAGCTCTCGGGCGGCCAGCAACAGCGCGTAGCGATCGCCAGGGCGCTTGCGATGGAGCCGCGCGTCCTGCTTTTCGACGAGCCAACCTCAGCGCTCGACCCGGAAATGGTGGGCGAGGTGCTGGACGTCATGCGCAAGCTGGCAGGCTCCGGCGTCACCATGGTGGTTGTCACGCATGAAATGGGCTTTGCCCGCCAGGTTGCCGACCGTGTGATCTTCATGGATGGCGGACGCCTGGTCGAAAGCGGCACGCCGGTGGAGATTTTCGACGGCCCGAAACACGAGCGGACGCGCGGCTTCCTTCGCGCAGTCCTCAATCACTGAACAAGAAAAAACACTGGAGGACACCCCCGCAATGCCAGCCCCTTCCGCCAAGCCGCTCGATCTCGACTATGTGCGCAGCCAGTTCCCGGGCCTCGCCCGCGGCTGGACCTTCTTTGACAATGCGGGAGGCTCCCAGATCCTCAAAAGTGCCGTCGAGCGAATCAACACCTTCCTCTTCGACAAGAATGTCCAGATCGGCGGCTCCTACGAGGTCTCCCAATCCGCCGCAGCAGCCCTCTTGGAGTCGCGAACCGCCGCCATGCATCTCGTCAATGCAAACCGCCCGGAAGAGATCGTGTTCGGCAATTCGACAACGGCCCTCTTGCAGAACCTCGCTCGCGCCATGCAGAGCCAGTTGTCCGCCGGTGACGAGATCATCATCACCATCTCGGATCACGAATCCAATATCGGTCCCTGGGACCGGCTGCAGGAACGCGGCGTGATCTTGAAGATCTGGCCGCTGAACAAGGAATCGTTGACACTCGACCTTGCCGATCTGGCGCCCCTGATGAGCGAGCGCACGAAGCTCGTCTGCGTCACCCATTGCTCGAACATCCTTGGCTCTATCAACCCGATCCGCGAGATCGCCGATTTCGTGCATGCCCGCGGCGCCAAGATCTGCGTCGATGCGGTGGCCTACGCTCCCCACCGAGCCGTTGATGTTCAGGCCTTCGACGTCGACTACTATGTCTTCAGCCTCTACAAAACCTACGGTCCGCACTACGCGCTGATGTACGGCAAATACGACCTGCTGCTCGAGCTCGACACGCTCTACCATTACTTCTACGGCCGCGACAAAGTGCCGGGCAAATTGGAGCCGGGCAATCCCAACTACGAGCTCGCCTATTCGACTTGCGGCATCGTCGACTATCTCGTTTCACTCGGCGAACAGGCCGGCGAAACCGGAACGATCCGGCAGAAGATCGAAGCGGCCTATGGCGCGATCACCGCGCAGGAAGACGCGCTCACCGAACGCCTGCTCACCTATCTGCGATCACGCAACGACTGCATGATCGTTGGCCAGTCGATGAACCGCGACAGCAAACGTGTGCCCACCATTGCCTTTCGCTTCGATGGACGCGAGGCGGCCGACCTCTGCAAGGCCATGGACGCCGAGAAGATCGCCATGCGCTTCGGTGATTTCCATTCTCGTCGGCTTGCCGAATATCTTGGACTGACCGACCATGGCGGCATGCTGCGCGTCTCGATGGTGCATTACAACACGATCGAGGAAGTCGACCGCTTCACCACCGCTCTCGACTCCATCCTCGCCGGTGAGGCCGGCCTGGCCAAGGCGAGCTGAAAATCAACGAAAAGGGACTGAACGATGCGCTTAGATACGGTGATCCGCAACGGAACGGTGGTGACGGCAAGCGACACATTCGTCAGCGATGTCGGCATCAGGGACGGCCGGATCGTGGCGCTGGCAGCAGACCTGACAGAAGCCGATGAGGTCATCGACGCCACCGGCCTTTTCGTGCTTCCCGGCGGCATCGACAGCCATGTGCATCTCGACCAGCCCTCGGGCGACGGCATCGTCATGGCGGATGATTTCGACAGCGGCACGCGGTCGGCGGCGATCGGCGGCAACAGCACGGTCTTGGCCTTCTGCATGCAGGAAAAGGGTCAGTCCCTGCGTGAAGCGCTGAAGATCTACCACGCCAAGGCCGACGGGAAGTGCCATGTCGACGTTTCCTTCCACCTGGTGATCACGGATCCGACAGCGGAAGTGCTCGGCCAGGAACTGCCGGCCCTCGTGGAGGACGGCTATACCTCGCTCAAGGTCTTCATGACCTATGAGGGCCTGCGCCTGCGGGACGACGAGATCCTGGCGACCCTCGACACCGCACGTCGCACCGGCGCACTGGTCATGGTCCATTGCGAAAACGAAGACGCCATCCGCTACCTGATCGGGCGTCACGAGGAAGAGGGCAAGTTCGCGCCGAAATACCATGCCACCACCCGACCCGTGGCTGCTGAACGCGAAGCAACGCATCGCGCCCTCTCGCTCGCCGAAATCGTCGATGTGCCAATCGTCATCGTCCATGTCTCCAACCGCGAGGCGATGGAGGAAATCCGCAGAGCTCGCCAGCGTGGCCAGAAGATCGCTGGCGAGACCTGCCCGCAATATCTGATGCTGACGGCGGATGATCTCGACCTCGAAGGGTTGGACGGCGCGAAGTTCGTCTGCTCTCCGCCACCGCGCGACAAGGCGAGCCAGGACGCCTGCTGGGAAGGCATCGAGCAGGGTGTCTTCGACCTCTTCTCCTCCGACCACTGCCCCTTCCGCTTCGACGATCCGGAAGGCAAGCTGAACGAGAAGGGCAAACGCCATTTCCGCTGGATCCCGAACGGCATTCCGGGCGTGGCCACCCGCTTGCCGATCCTCTTCTCCGAAGGGGTGATGAAAGGCCGCATCGACATCAACCGCTTCGTCGCCGTCACATCGACCAACCACGCAAAGCTCTACGGCATGTACCCGCAAAAGGGCACGATCGCGATCGGTTCGGATGCCGACATCGCGCTCTGGGATCCGACACAGCGGGTGACGCTGACCAACGACATCCTCCAGCACGGTGCCGACTACACGCCCTATGAAGGCCTGGAAGTGAGGGGCTGGCCGGTACGTCTGCTCGTTCGCGGTCAGACGATCATGGAACGCGGCTCTGTCGTGGAGGCCGGGCAAGGACAGTATCAGAGCCGCAAGCGCTCGAACCTGACTGCCGACACCAATTCGGGCGCCTCAGTGAGGCCCTAGATCAGAAGCGCTGCTCCGCCGCAGTTCGCCAGGAAAACTTAAACCACGGCTTCCGCTTCAATCTCGACTTCGTACTCGCCGACGAGGCCCCCGGCTTCGATCAAGGTGTTCGCCGGCAAGACCTCGGAGAAGAAGCGGCCATGAGCACGAGAGACGGGCTCCCATTGTGACGCATCCTTGAGATAGATCCGCGTGCGGACGACATCCTCCATCTTGCCTCCGAGAGCAGAGATGGAAGCCGCGATCTTGTCGAGAATATAGGTTGCCTGTGCGCCCGGATCGCCGGGTGCCACACAACGGTTACTGCCGTGGGTCGCCGTCGTACCCGATACCAGGATCCGGTCACCGACCCGCACGGCGCGGCTGTAACCGGCCAGCGGCTCCCAGATGCTGCCGGAGGAAACCCGCAGGCGGTCCTCGCGCCCCGGCACCGGTACCGCCGTGTAGACGGACGGGATCGCATCGAGGTGATGGCTGAGGTCGCCGGATGCCGTGAGGAAGGGAGGCTTGCGATACTCATCGCCGCAATCGCCGGGTATAGGTATGGCCTCAGTAAAGGCGCTGTCGAGCAGAGCCCGGTCACCTGCATCCAGTTCGAAGGTAAAGACCTTCAGATTGTCGTCGCGATGCTCGTTTTCACCGAGCCGGGCGCCGATGATCGTCGCGGCAACGGCGGGATGTTCGAGAACCCAGCGGCTGGCGACGTTGGAGATCGAGACCCCGTGCTTGCGGGCGATCGTGGATGCCGCCTGCAGTATACCCTGATAGACGCTCCATCCGCCGGCGGTATCGATGAAGCGCTTGTATTTCGAGCGGCTCCAGTCGGGGATCAACGCGGGCTCCGGCTGACCGAGCCACTTCTCCGACAGAAACCCGCCGCAGAGCGTGCCATAGGCCAGAAGCTTCACGCCGCGCTTGAGGCAAAGGGACGACAAATCGCCAGCAGCGCGCCTGTCGATCAGGGAAAAGGAAACCTGATTGCTGGCAATCTCGATCCCGTCCGACAGTGCGAGATTGAGATGGGCTGCATCGAAATTGGTGAGGCCGAGGGCGCCGATCAGGCCCTCCTCCTTCATTGCCTGCATTTCATGCAGCGCATCGAGCCAGGCCGGGTGTTCGAATGTCCACCAATGGAATTGCAGAAGGTCGACCCTGTCGACGCCAAGGCGGGCAAGTCTGTCCTCCACACCCCGGCGCACCACATCGCGCGTCATCGGACCAGGCTCAGGGCACCATTTGGTGAAGGCCACCGGTCGCTTGTCGCCAGCGGCATAGCGCTTCAGGAGATGGCCTGTGATGATCTCCGCTGATCCGTAATGATCGGCCATGTCGAAACTGTCGAACCCGGCCTGCGCGTAAGCCTGAAGTGCGTCAGCCCCCTGCTCCGGATCGACCGTGGCACCATTCTTTTCGATGTCCGCAACCTGCCAGAGGCCACAGACGAGACGGCTGATCGACAGGTCCGGGGTGAGATTGATGCGTTCGGGATGCTGGGACACAGAGATCATTCCTCGATGGTCAGGATTGTTTGTTGCGGCTGAGGCGCGCGAGCGGGCTCACCTCGCCAAACAGGCCGCGCGGACGCAGCAGGAGCATGAGGCAGAGCCCGACGCCGATGGCGACAATCTGCAAGGCGGCGGCGCGCGCCTGCTCCTCAGGCGGAACGAAGGCGGAAACGGCAGCGGCCGTCAGCGCCCAAAGCCCCCAGACGAGAATGGCACCGGCAATCGCACCGCGATTGTTGCCGGAGCCGCCGACGATCAACATGGCCCAGACCTGGAAGGTGAGAACCGGCATATAGTTGTCGGGCGCGATGAAGCCGATGAAGTGTGCCTGGGCGGCTCCCGCAAGGCCCATGATGGCGCCGCCGACGGTAAACGCCTGCAGGCGAAAGCGGACAGGCCGTTTGCCAAGCGCCTGCGCGGCCAGTTCGTCTTCACGGATCGCCCGCAAGACGCGTCCCCAGGGGCTATGCGACAAATGCTGCAGGCCAAGATAGAGCCCCAGCACGACGAGGGCCATGAGGCCGCAATTGGCGAGACTGAAGAGCAGCGCATTGCCCTGCAGATCGGCGAAGGGACGCGGAATGAAGCCGATCCCGAAGGCCCCGCCAGTGACGCTCTGCAGGTTGAGCATGCAGAGCTGGACGGTGACGGCGACGCCGAAGGTTGCGATGGCAAGGTAGTCGGATCTGAGCCGGATCGTCAGCGCGCCGACGGCCCAGGAAAGCGCGCCCGAGACGATGGCAGCTCCCAGCCACCCAACGGCAATCGGCATGCCGAAGCCGCCAAAGCGCTCTGCAGTATCCGGCGTGGTCAGAATGGCCGAAGTATAGGCGCCGACCGCAACAAATGCGGCGATGCCGACATTGAACAGTCCCGTCATGCCCCACTGAACATTCAGTCCCAGGCAGATGATCGCATAGGTGAAAGCCATGGTGAGGAAGAAGGCGCCATAGGCGATAAGATCGATGCTCATGTCGCTTTTCCGAACAGGCCGCGGGGGCGGACGAGAAGAACCGCAATCAGGATGGCAAAGGACACCGCGGCCCGCCATTCGGCACCGATGAGCTGAACCGTGAAGGCTTCGGAAAGGCCGATGAACAGGCCGGCGATCATGGCGCCTGGAACCGAGCCGATACCGCCAAGAATGGCAGCCGCAAACAGGGGCAGCAGAAGGTCGTGCCCGAGATAGGGGCGGATCTGGATGATCAGGCCGCTCATCATGCCCGCGATGCAGGCGAGTGCGGCGCCCAGGAACCAGGCGGTGCGGATGACCCGGCGAACATCGATCCCTGCGATACCGGCAAGGCCGGGATTTTCGCTGACAGCGCGCATGGCCCGGCCGATATCGGTCCGCGTCATGACGAGATGAACGGTGATGACAGAGACCAGCGCCACGGCCAGCATGGCCAGCTGGTCTGGTGTTGCTCTGAGACCCAGCCCCAGCTTCATGGCAATCTGCAGCGCCTGGCTGAAATAGGCGGGCTTCGAGGTGAACAGAAATTCGAGCAGGCTGCGTAGCGCAAGAGATGCGCCGAAGCTTGCCATGACCATGATGATGATGGCGCTGCCGCGTCGCCGGAAGCTCGAAAACAGCGCGGCGTCCACGGCAAGCGCCAGAAGCCCCGTCAGAGCGATGGCGAGCACCGCTGCGATCGGGAGCGACCAACCGAAGGAGAACGGCCCAATCGGCGTGGTGAGCCCTGCTGCCAAAACGCCAAGCGCACTGCTGATGCCGAGTGCAAGATAGGCACCCCAGGACAGAAGTTCGCCATGCGCAAAATTGGAGAAACGCAGGATCGAATAGGTAAGCGTGACGCCGACCGCACCCAGTCCGATAATCGCGCCAGCAATCAGTCCGTCCATCAGGAATTGCGGGTTCATTGCGCGACCTCATTGGCTGCACGCCCGGTCGTGCCGAGATAGATCTTTCCGATGAGTGGATCATCGGCGAGATCGGCAGGCGTCCCCTCGTGGCGGATCTGCCCTTCGGCCAGAATGACGGCGCGATCGGCAATCGCCATGGCCGCCTTGACGTTCTGCTCGACCAGAACAATCGTCACGCCCTCGCCATTGATGCGCTTGAGCATGGAAAAGACCTCCCCGACGATCTTTGGCGAGAGGCCGGCGGATGGTTCGTCGAGAA
This sequence comes from Allorhizobium sp., assembly GCA_051861045.1. GTDB lineage: Bacteria > Pseudomonadota > Alphaproteobacteria > Rhizobiales > Rhizobiaceae > Allorhizobium. The sequence continues at coordinate 308,722 of JBHYDI010000003.1, read as the reverse complement.
TGAGCACCGGTGGATTGAGTGCCAGCGCACGCGCCACTGCCAGCATCTGCCGCTGGCCGCCGGACAGCGCACCGGCCAGGCGCTTCGGCTTGACGGCAAGATCCGGAAAGCGCGTCAGCATCGTCTCGATGGCGAGGCTACGTTGCGATTTCGGCAGGAGCGCCACGGCGATCTGGAGGTTTTCCAGGATGCTCATGCTGGCAAAGACATTCTCCGTCTGCGGCACGAAGGCCAGACCTTCGGCCAGTTTGCGGTGCGGAGCGACATCCGTGATGTCCCTCCCCGCCAGATGAATCCGACCCGAATGCACAGGCACCATACCGGCGATCGCCTTGACGAAGGTGGATTTGCCAGCGCCGTTCGGACCCAAGAGGATGACGAGTTCGCCCTGTCCGACGGAAAAATCCACGCCGCGAACAATCGGAAGGTCCGGCTCATAGCCCGCGATCAGCGCAGAGGTTGCAAGGACGGTATCGGTCATGCGCCACCGCCAAGATAGGCTTCGATGACTGAGGGATTAGCCGCCACATCCGCCGGCGCCCCCTCGGCAAGTAGCTTGCCGAGCGCCATGGCTACCACTCGCGAGCACAGCCTCGAGACCATGTCCATGTTGTGCTCGATGAGGAGAATGGACTTTCCCTCAGCGTTCAACGCCATCACCCGCTCCATGATGACTTCGAGCAAAGCCGGGTTCACTCCCGCGGCTGGTTCGTCGAGCAGGATCACCTGCGGGTCGGCCATAAGCACGCGCGCGAGTTCCAGAAGCTTGCGCTGCCCGCCGGACAGCACGCGGGCGGGTTCATGGGCCAGCCGCGACAGCGTGACGAACTCCAGGATCGCATGTGCTTTCTCAAGTGCTGCCTTTTCTTCGCGGCGCACCAGACCAGCTTTGAGGAAATTGGCAAACAGGCCTTCGCCCGTCTGCTTCTGAGCGCCGACCAGCAGGTTCTCAAGCACGCTCATTTCCAGAAAGGGCCGCGGAATCTGAAAGGTCCGCGCGACCCCATGGGCGATGCGCTGCTCCGGCGCTTGGCTCGACACTTCCCGTCCCTCGACCCAGATCTCGCCGGAACTGGGCTTGAGGCTGCCTGCCAGCAGATTGAACATGGTGGTCTTGCCCGCACCATTCGGGCCGATCAGGCCCAGGATCTCGCCCCGGGCAAGCTGAAGCGACATGTCGGAGACCACGGTCAGCCCATCGAAATGCTTCGTCAGATGCCGCGCTTCGATAGCAGGCGGTGCTGTGGCACTCTGAAACGATCCTGATGGTTGGGAATGGGCGGCAGCCATCTTCAAAAATGAGCCTTGATTTGATCCGTGATGTTTGATCAAACTTTACGTGGACGCGAAAATCAACCGATATTTCCGGGAGGCTTGGAGGCGGGATGACGGACACGATTGGCCAATCGGACGACTTCCTCACGCCTGTCGGCAGAGAGACCTTGCAGGATCGCGTCTATGACCAGCTGCGTCGCACATTGATCAATGGCGGCTTTGCCGCAGGCGACATGCTGCGGATCGTCGACATGGCAGATCGCCTGAAGACGAGCACCATGCCGGTGCGAGAAGCGCTCGGCCGGCTCGTCTCCGAACAGGCGCTGGAGGCCCTGCCCAATCGCTCGGTCCGCGTGCCGCTGATAACCCGCGAACGTCTTGACGACTTGGAACGTGCCCGCATCCTGATCGAGGGACGTCTGGTGGCACTCGCCTGTCATCGGCTGACGGCGGAAGACATCGAAAGCCTGAAACAAATCAACCGGGACTGCGAGGCTGCTTTTGAGCGGCACGGCCAGGACGTCGGCCCCGTCACCTCTGAAATCAACCATCGCTTCCATTTCCAGATCTATCGTGCGGCATCCTCGCGTGTGCTGATCCCGATGGTCGAAAGCCTCTGGCTCCAGTCCGGCCCGGTGGTCCGCGCCGCTGCCCATATCCACGACGAACAAGGCGGCCTTGCCGCGACCAACCACCACTGGGCACTCATCGAAGCACTCGAAGCGCGCGATGAAGAGGCTGCGGTCAACGCGCTTTCCAATGACATCGGGCGCTCGTTCGATCTCGTCCGCGGGCGTCTCGACGCCGGCGAAGAAGCGGCGTGAGGGAAAGCAGCGATGAGCGGCACCGACGACACATTCGAGCTCTTTGACCTGCGTGTCGAGGTGGTGATCCCCGAAAATGGCGCCGTCTACTGCGGCGCCAAGCCTGGCGACTATTTCGAGCTTCACGGCGAGATGCTCTATCTTCCGCCGGGACAGGGGCTATCGATCTACTCCCTCGCCTCCGTCCTTCCCCTGCTTGCCGCCAAGCAGCGTCCGACCCATGCGCATGACTGGATGACGACGGATGCGGACATCGCCTGTCCGGATCCCAACTGCTCCACCCGATTGCGGATCCGGCGCACAGGCCTTCGCCGTTTCAGCCATGCCGCCACGACAGCCGTGCCCCTCGAAGGAAAAGAGTAACATGCAGCGCATCTCCATCGCCCCCCGTTACGAGATCTCCCGCGTCATTCGCGGCGGATGGCAGCTTGCCGGCGGCCATGGTGCCATCGATGAAGAGATGGCCATCGAAGACATGCTGGCCTTCGCCGATGCCGGCATTACCACCTTCGACTGCGCTGACATCTACACCGGCGTGGAAGACCTGATCGGACGGTTCCGGCTGCTCTACCGTGACATGCAGGGTCAGGCAGCACTCGACCGCATTCGCGTCCACACGAAGTTCGTGCCCGATCTCGGCGTCCTGCCGACGATCACCAAGGCCTATGTGGAAAGCGTGATCGACACGTCGCGCAAGCGGCTCAACATGGAGCAACTGGATCTCGTCCAGTTTCACTGGTGGGATTACGAAATGCCTGCCTGGCTCGACACGCTCGGCTGGATGAACGAACTCCAGCAAGATGGGCGGATCGACAAGATCAGTGCAACGAATTTCGACAGCGACCATGTGACGGCCATGCACGATGGCGGGATCCCGCTGACCTCGCTGCAACTGCAATACTCGCTGCTCGACCGTCGCCCGGAAAAGCGCATGGTGGAACTCGCAGCCCGCCACGACTTCGCGCTGTTCTGCTACGGCACGGTCGCCGGCGGCTTCCTCTCCGACCGCTGGCTCGGCAAGTCCGAACCGGAGCATCCGCTCGAGAACCGGTCGCTAACCAAGTACAAGCTGATCATCGATGATCTCGGTGGCTGGGATCTGTTCCAGGCATTGCTTTCGACGCTTCGCAAAGTGGCGGACCGCCATGCAACCGACATCGCAACGATTGCCAGTGCCGCCATGCTCCGCCGGCCCGGTGTGACGGCAGTCATCGTCGGCGCGCGCAATCGCGATCACCTCGCCTCCAACCTCGCCATCTCCAATGTCGTCCTCTCGGATGCCGATCTAGCGGAAATCGAGGCTGCTCTCGCAGGTGCACGCGAACTGGAAGGCGACGTCTATACGCTCGAGCGGGACCGCACCGGGCGGCACGGCAGCATCATGAAATATAATCTCAACAAAGGGGAATGACATGAACAAGGGAAATCAGATGAAACGCCTCGTCCTGGCCTCGACCATGCTCGCGGGATTTGCGATCGGTGCCACACCTGCCTATGCGCAGGAATGCGACATCACCGTCGGCGTCGTCATGGAACTGACCGGCCCCGCCGGCGAATACGGCAAGGCAGGCGCGAAATCCGTTGAAATGGCCTTCCGCGACTTCAACGACGCAGGTGGCGTCGGCGGCTGCAAGCTGGTCATGGACACCCGCGACAGCCAGAGCCAGGGCAACGTCGCCGTCGATCAGGCCACACAGCTCGTCAACATCAAGAAGGTGCCGGTCATCATCGGCGGGATCATTTCCTCGGTCTCGATCCCGATCCTGACCTCCGTCACCGCGCCGGCCGGCGTCGTTCAGGTGTCGCCCGCATCCTCATCCCCGACGCTCACGGCACTCGGTCGCGAGGGCAAGACCAATGGCGTGTTCTTCCGCACCATCACCTCGGACGCGCTGCAAGGCACGGCGGCTGCCAAATATGCGCTCGACCAGGGCATGAAGAAGATCGCCATCATTCACGTCAACAACGACTTCGGCAACAATCTGATGCAGGAGTTCACGGCCGCCTACACCAAGCTCGGCGGAACGATCACCTCCACGACCCCCTATAACGAGAAGCAGGCAAGCTATTCCTCCGAGGCTTCGGTCGCGATGGAAGGCGAACCGGATGCGCTTTACCTCGTCTCGACACCGGTCGACGGCGCAACGATCGCCCGTGCCTGGATTTCCGGTGGCGGCGTGCAGAAATTCCTGTTCAATGACGGCATGAATTCCAAGGACTTCATCGCAAGTGTCGGCCCACAGTATCTGAACGAGGCCTATGGCACTTCGTCGGGAACCACGCCAACGGCCTCGACCGAATACTTCAACGCCAACTACGCCGAATTCTCCGGTGGCATAGAACCGTCGGCCCCTGCAGCCGATCGATCCTACGATGCCGGTGCCATCGTCGCTCTCGCCATCGCCAAGGCTGGCAAGGCCGACAAGGACGCGATCAAGACTGCGATTTCGGAAGTGACAGCACCCGGCGGCACGCCGATCTACGCCGGCAAGGCGGAATTCGAGAAGGCGCTCGGCCTGCTCAAGGACGGCAAGCCGATCAAATACGAAGGCGTTATCGGCCCTGTGAGCTTTGACCAGTACGGCGACATCACCGGCCCCTTCCGCCTCTGGAAGATCACCGACGGAGAGGTGACGACCGTAGGCCAGATGGAATCCGAGGCAGTGTCTGCAATCAAGGCCACACTCTCGAAGTAGTGGTCGCCGCATAGACAAGAACGGGCGGCTCGCAAGGGCCGCCCGATACCGCATGGGTTTGCAAGAAACCGGCAGCAGGCCGCACCTCAAGGGCTCGCGAGAACTCACACTTCCCACTGATGACAGAAGGTTTAAGGCGGTCGACTGGCCATCACCTGACGCGCCAAACATGATGACGCGCGAAGCCCTACCGTCAACAGCTAACAAGATATTTGCAACAATAGACACGCACCCCCGAAGGATAGCGGTAGCGTTCATGACCGTGTTTGACCTCTAATGCCTCAATGGAAGGTCAACTCGGTTCACGGCCAGAAGCTCAATGGCTATCGTTTCTTCAAATATGGCTGTCATCCGCGATAGCACCATGATCACCAATTTATGAAGGTGATTTGCCGAACCGCAATTCTAGCCAGGTTCAGCAAATCAAACATAAAAGAGGGTGACACATGAAAAAGAGTTCAACTATCGCGCTTGCCTTGTTCAGTATTGCATCGGGCGACGCCTTCGCTACTGAGCCGGGTGTACCCCCGACAATGCCTTCGGGCGCCACGATCGGAGTTCCAATTGGCGCAAGCCCGCCGCCGGGTTTCTATTTCGGCAGTCTGAACGCCTATTTCGATGGCGACGTCTACAATGGTGACAGCAAGATCGCGGTCGAAAAGAACATCGCTGTGACCGTTCAGCAGTTCCAATGGGCAACGGACTTTGAGATCCTGGGCGGCGTCTATTCTGCCATGGCGACCATCCCGTGGGCCCATGTCGAGCAGAATGTCTTCGGATCAGAGGCAGACCGAACAGGCCTCGGAGACATCACCGTTTCGCCAATGCGGCTCTCCTGGAGCGTGGCACCGGGAATCTTCGTCAGCTCCGGTGTGAGTTTCACGTTCCCAACCGGTCACTTTTCAACCGCCACGAACTCGGTCAACTCGGGAGCGAACGCGTTTACCACGACAGCAAGCTCTGGCTTCAGCTATCTCCGCGACGGCTGGAACATCTCTTCGGATTTCAACTATTTCTTTCACACCACCAATGATGCCACCAACTACCGGTCTGGCGATGAGTTTCTCGTCAATTGGACGGTCATGAAGGATGTCGGCCCCTTCAGCATCGGCCCCGTGGGCTATTGGCGCAAACAGGTACAGAATGATGTCAACAACGGCACGTTCTATGGCGGCGTCGCGAACGGACGCGTGGAACAGCTTGCCATTGGCGTCGGCATCTCCAAGCAGTTTGGGCCGGTCACCGCGAGCCTGAACTTTACGCACGACTTCGAGCGGGAGAACACCCTGAGCGGTGATACGGTCTTCTTGAACTTCCGAATGCCACTTCGCTTCGAATAGCCTCCTCACAGTTTGAGCCGAACGCGAGGCTCCTCCAGTCAAGGAGATCTGGATAAGTTCTAGCGCTCCCGGAAGACCATCTGGCAAGCACTCATCAGGAACGCCCTCCCCACCTGTGAAACCGGCGGGGAGGCGCGACAAGCGTGGGACAAAAGGTCAAGGCCGCAGAAGGACCAAGATGCCTGCGGAAACCACGATTACACCTGCGTCTCGACGGCAGCCCGCCACGTTCGTCCATCTGGACCGACCCGTCGGAGCATGTTGATACCGGCCCTCAGATTTGCAAGGTGAGGTTTTCCCGGAATGCCTCGATGTGATTGCGGATCGCCTTTTCGGCGGCATCGGGATCGTGTTGGCGAATCCCTTCCACAATGGCCGCGTGCTGTTCACAAACGCGCACATGCTGCTCATTCGCCCGCAGCGAGATGAACCAGAGCCGCGCCGAGCGATCGTGAAGGTTGCCGAGAATATCGACGAGGATATCGTTTCTGGATATGCCCGAGAGATAGCCGTGGAACTGCCGGTCCAGAAGCATCATCTTGTCGATGGCTCTTTCTTTCGCGGCGGCCCAAGTGGCTTCGAGATTTGCCAGCAGACGTGCGACATCGCTGGCGTCCGCATGGGCGGCGGCGCGGCGAGCGCAGTACGATTCGTTGACCAGTCGTGCTTCGATGATGTTGAGGATCTCGTCCAGCGTCACCGGCTTGACCATGATACCCTTGCGCGGCATGACGTCGATGAGACCATCGGTCACCAAACGATCGATCGCCTGATGCACGGGCGTTCGACCGATATCGAGGGCAGTACTCAGGGCCGCCTCGTTCAAAACTTCGCCAGGCCTCAATTCACAAGAAATGATCTTCTGCTTGATCGCGGCATAGGCGACCTCCCGCAAAGACATTGTCGCTGCAGGGGCCTTTGCCCGGAGCTTCCGGGCTTCTGACTTATTGGTGGTTTCGGTCATCCTGAAGTCCTGCATCCCGGTACCAGATCGGGCGCCAAATACCATTGATTGCACATCCAAGTTTCATATCCGCTCCCACAAGGAACGTGGACATGGCGCGCCGCATACAAGCACGCACATAAGGCTTGTGACATGCGAATTGCAATTGGGTTTGGCGCCCTCTTTGGCGATCATCCGCGGATCGGCAGGACCTTCACATCATAGGCAAACTGGATTCGGCGATCGAGCACGGGGTCTACCAACTCGGCCTCGAACCGGCTTGCCATGCGGATCCCGCCAATTGCCGGCATGGTTCCGCCAAACATGGCCGTCCCGTCGGGCAGGCTGGCATTTCCTTCGTAGCCACGAATGAGAACGTCGGGTGCCAAGAGACCTGATACGGCGCCCTCCTGGTAAAGCACCTTATGACCGTCGATGACGGCATAGCTGCGCAAGATGAGACTGTCCCAATGGGCGGCCACGTCCTCGTAGCGCCAGACTGACGTGGCCACCGGCTTGTCGCAGATCTGCTTGGAGATGGTTACTCCCACCGTCTCAACCTGTCGATCGGTATGATCCGAGCCGACACCGACATAGAGCACCCCGCCACTGGACAGCAAAAAGGTCTCGACTTCACCGCTGGCATGGGGGCCTGCATCCTCGATTTCCACCTCTTGCGTCAATCGCGCGGCGGCGACCCTGTAGTAGGTCGGCGTCGAGGCCGGCCGGGCAACACCCAGCGCCTCGAGTTCCCGGATATGATGCTCCATCGCGTCCTTGTCGCGGCCAGCCCACCCGGCAATGATCAAGGTCGACACGTCGGCATCGATGGTCTCCTGCCCGTGCAGGGTTTCGACGGTAAATTTCAAGTTTTGCATCTGGTTCAAACTCCCTGGGGCAATCGCGCCGCGCACCCTCCGATCACCGCCGGAGCAGTCGCCTTGCTCATCGTGATATTTCACAGTGATTTTTCTTGCATATCTGAAAGTTTGACGCAATGATTTGCGGACATAAAAAGCTTGCAGAATCGGAAGTCAGTCACAGGCTTGCTGCGGGTTATGCACAGCACCCGGAGTTGCTGAACAAGACCGTGGCGGCGGCATATCTGGCGTTCTCACGTGAGAACGCCATTTGCAGCTTCAGGCCGCGAGCAGCCTTTCGATTGCTGTCGCATGGGCAAACAGCGTTTCGTCGAGCCCACCCGCCGCAGACAGCATCAGACCGGCCGGCGCCTCTCCCTTTCGCTGCATCGGGATGGAGATCGAACATCCGTCCATCACGTTGATGAGGGTCGGATTGCGCAACATGGCAAGGTTCACCCGGGTGAACAGATCATCGTCGGCCTCAAGCGGAGCAATGGCCGGTGCGATCAACGGAACTGTCGGCATGGCCAGCACATCGAAAGGCCGAGCGGCGCGGTTCATGCGAACAACGAGATCGCGCCGCGCCTTCATCAGATCGATGTAATCGGCAGCATCCTGCTGCTTGCCGCGAAGGATGCGCATGCGAACCCGCGGATCATAACCGTCGCCGCATTCTTCAATCAGCTTGCGATGCCATGCATAGGCCTCTGACGCCGCAAATCCGCCCTTTGCATTGAGCCCGGCGACTTCTCCGAATTCGGACATCGCGATCATCGAGACATGCGCGCCTGCATCGGACAACCGCTTCAGCGTCCGATCGAAGGCTTCGGCAACGTGATCGTCCAGCCCGTCGAGGGCAACGGTCTGCGGGACCGCAATTCGCAAGCCGGAAATGTCGGTGGCGATCAGGGGGCGCAACGGGCTGTCACTCATGATCGCATGGAGAATTCGGCAGCAGGCAACGCTGTTGGCCAGCGAACCTATCGAATCCAGTGTCGTCGACAGCGGCAGAACCCCATCCTGCGGAACGGACGATGCCGTCGGCTTGTATCCGGTAATTCCGCAGAGCGCTGCCGGTATCCGGCAGGATCCGCCGGTATCCGAGCCGATCCCTGCTGCTGCCATGCCATCCGTTACCGATATTGCCGCCCCTGAAGACGAGCCGCCCGGAATGCGGCGATGCGCACGATCATAGGGATTGGCCGGCGTGCCGTAATGTGGATTGAGACCGAGACCTGAAAAAGCAAATTCCGTCATGTTGGTGCGGCCGATCACCACGAAACCGGCAGCCTTCAGGCGAGAAATGGCAAGGGCATCCACAGTTGCAGCCGATGCGTCGGCCAGCACCCTGGAACCGGCTGCGGTCGGTTGCCCCGCAAGATCGAAAAGGTCCTTCGTCGAGATTGGAATGCCGGCGAAGGCTGACGGTGCCAGCCCCGCCCGCCTCAGCGCGTCGAAAGCCGAGGCGGCAGTGAGTGCCGCCTCGGCATGGACCTTCACAAAAGCGCGGCTCCCCTCACCATCCGGCTCGGCAATATGGTCCAGAGCCTCCTCCACCATCTGCTGACTGGTGCTTCGGCCTGACGCCAGGGCTTCGGCTCGCTGGATAAGCGTTTCGCGCATCTTGCATGTCCTTGTGGGTTGAAACGATCAGACCGGATCGAAGTAGTGGATTTCCAACAGAACACATCCATTTTCGGATTTGAATGGGCCGTGCGGAGCATGCGGCGGACGGCATGCATAGGTGTTGGGAGGAAAGCTCGTGCCACCCTTGCCTTCGGCATCGTTGCCAACCGTCAGATCACCAGACATCAGGTAGACTTCTTCCCAATATTCATGCTCGAAAGGCACCGTGGTGAACACACCGGGTTGGAAGCGCAAGAGCCGGGTTCGGGACCCGCGGCGGTTCTCTTCGTCGAGTGCGCCCGAGATGATCTTCTGCTGGATGCCGGACGGATAACCGGCCGGGACTTCCCAACCCGATGTCATGTCCAGTGTATAGAATTCGTCATGCTTCTTGTTCACAGCCATGGGTCTCTCCTTTGGGGCCTGTTACAGTTGAGCGGTCTTCAAGCTGTCTTCCATCGAGTAGGAATCGAGCATGGACTGAAGCAGTTTGTCCGACCGCTCCCAATCGAACGTGCGGAAGGCATGCGCTTTGGTGACGAAGGTCGCCCCAGCAAAAAACATCTCATATTGATGGTGTCGCGAACCGAATTCAGAGCCGACGGCATCCCATGCAAGCTTGTAAAACTTCACCCGATCCACGGAGGATGCCGCAGGCGACTGCTGCGTCTTGCCAATCAGCTCGGCAAGCTGCGGGTTGGCGAAATCAGCAATGGACGACGGCAGCATGATCATGCCACCGCCAGCCAGATCACGGATCGTGTTGAGAACCTTCGGATAGAGCTGCTGGCTCAGCACCTGGGCCGTGTAGAGCGTCTGCGCATCCGGAATGTAATAGGGGCCGACCTGGCGGCCCTTGGCTTCCATCCCGGCCACGAGCCCTTCGATCATGCCAACTTCGGCAGCCAGTTGCCCCAGTGTTTCGCGCACCTGCGGAAACTGCGTGACACCATTGGTTTCCGTTGCGCGCCGCGCAACGCCGATAAGGAACCGCAGCTTCACGGCAAGCCGGATCATGGCCTGATAGTTCTGGTAGACATGCGCCGGCGTGGCGTGGAACTGCTTCTGGCACATGGCGATATCGCCATCGATGAAGACACGGTCCCACGGGACTTTCACATCGTCGAAATACAAGACCGCGTCATTCTCATCGAAGCGGCTCGCCAGCGGATTGTCGAATACCGAAGGCGAACTGGCTTCGTAGGATTTCCGCGACAGGATCTTCAGACCCTTGGTGTTCATCGGGATGGCAAAGGAAACCGCGTAGTTCTCGTCGCCGTCACGCATCGGCTGGATGGTCGAGACGAACACTTCATTGGCAACCACGCCCCCGGTCGCCAGCATCTTGGCGCCGCGAATGGTCAGCCCCTCTGCGTCGCGGTCCACCACGCCCGCTGTCAGGTAAGGATCAACCTGCTCCGATGCCGCCTTGGAGCGGTCTGCCTGCGGGTTGATAATGACATAGGTCAGGTAAAGGTCGTTGTCGCGGGCGTAACGGTAGTAGTTGGCCAGGTTGCCCGCGAATTTCGGATTGTAGGCTTCGAAGACGTCGAGTCCCATGTACATGCCGGAAATGCATGAGGCGACATGGTCGGGGGCTCTCCCCATGAAACCGGCGTGCAGGCTGGTCCAGGCTTCCAGACCGGCGCGACGTTTTTTCAGTTCCTCGTAGCTCTCCGGCAATTCCCAGATCCGGTTGGCCCGTTTGCCCTCCGATGTTTCGAATGTCATCAGGTCGGCGTTCTGCGGCTGGTTCGCAAATTCGAACATCCTGCCGATGGAAGCCGTAACATTGCGGAATGCGGGATGCGTAGAAACATCCTCGACAAGCGTGCCGTCGATAAACAGCTGACGCCCGTCGCGGAGGCTGGAGATGTGGTCTTGTCCAGATTTTGTCATGGGAATGATCCGATGCTTGGAGTGATCAATAATGAACGGAAAGAGGCCAGTCGGCGTCCATCTGCCAGTCGTTGCGAATGCGACGGTAACGACCGCGCAAGAAGATCAGCGGATCGGCATTGCCGGGTGCGACTGAGAAATGCGCGACTTTCGCAAGGAAGATCAGGTGGTCGCCACCTTCGATGAGTTCATGCCGCGCGCATTCGAAATGAGCCAACGCGCCTTTGAGCAGGGGCGCGCCACTTAGACCTCGTTCGAAATCGAGACCCGCCCATTTGTCGGACAGCGGTCGGGCGAAGCGATTTGACAAATCCTCCTGGTGGCCAGCCAGCACATTGATCACGTAGCTCTCGGCGGCAGCGAAGGCGGGGAGGCTGTTTGCCTGCTTGCCAATGCTGAACAGCACGAGCGGCGGATCAAGCGAGACTGCATTGAAGGAACTCATCGTCATGCCAACCGGCGTGCCATCCGGTCCATTGGCAGTCACCACGACGACGCCGGTTGCAAACTCACCCAGGGCGTTTCTCAGTCGGCGCTGTTCATCCACAAAGACCCCTCCCACTTAGCTTTGTAATTTACCTTTGTAATAAAGCTATTTTGTCGCACTGTCAATCGTGGTAGAGGCTACCGTCAAGCCGGAGAAAAACAGCAATGAGCACTCGCCCAACGAAAAGGCGCGCCCCACTCACGCCGCTTACTGTGAGCAGCAGCAACGTATTGGTAGACGGCCACGACGGCGCGTTCAGAGAGCTTTTGGGCGACCTCTTCGCCTTCTCACAGGCGCTTCAGGAAGCGCGAGAGCGATTTGCGCGTTTCATCGAACTCTCGCCCGCTCAATATATGATCCTGATCGCCATCGATCGCTCCGACTCGGCAAACGATGCCGGCATCAATCAGATCGCGCAGCGCCTGCATTATTCCGGCGCCTTCGTCACGATCGAGGTCAATGCGCTCGTCAAGGCGAACTACGTTATGAAGGTCGCGCATCCGACAGACGGCCGTCGCGTGCTCCTGAGCCTCACCGATCTGGGACGTGCAAAGCTGGCCGCGCTGGCTGACTTTCAGCGTCCGGTAAACGACGCCCTGTTCGCCCCCTTGGACAGCCAGAAGTTCGAGACTCTCCGGACCATCATGCGCGAATTGGCGGATAACAGCGATCGCGCCCTGAAGCTTGCCGGCTATCTGGAGCAAACGCTTCCCGATCAGCGAGATGTCGGCCAACTGTCGGCAAAATAGGCTTGTCGACGTATCACTAATGCCATGGGCGGCAGGTTGTCCCTGAGCCGCCCATGCCCCGTGTCTCAAACAGTCCGGTAGACCGCACGTTCGAACTCTTCCAACCGGCCCTGGAACCTGGGATCCCCAAGCGGAAGCATCTGCGTCATGTAGACGGCAGCCACATTGGTGGTCCGGTCGAACCAGTAGTGCGTGTTCAACACGCCGCACCATCCTTGCGAACCGGCCCGGCGCATGCCGTCACGATCTTCTTCCGTTCGCATGAAACCCAGCGAATGCGTTTTCTTGGTGCCGGGCAACAAATCGACGACCAAACCCACAGCTCCGACGGCATTGGTCAAAGTGGTTACCTGCAGATCGCCAATGTGGTTCTCAAGCATCCAGTCGAGGGTCTTCTCCTTGATCAGACGAACACCATTGAGTTCGCCGCCATTGAGAAACAGTCGAAGGAAGGTCAGATAGTCACCTGCCGTGGAATAGAGTGATCCGCCCATGCTGTAGAAATCGGGCTTGACCGGCGGGCCGAATTCAATTGGCAGGAATGGCCCGTGCGGCAGGCGAACCGAGACTTGGGCGAGCTGCTGCTTGTGCCCGTCCTCAACCTCGAACAACGTGTTTTTCAGTCCCAGCGGGCCGAAGATCTCCTCCTGGCAGAACACGTCGATACTGCGACCGTCGACGGCCTCGATGATCCGGCCAACCCAATCGATGCCAATCCCATAAGACCAGCGCGTACCCGGATCGGCGACCAAGGGGTAAAACAGACCTTCGACTGGGCCGTCCATGATGGCGGGCTTACCGGTGACGGCGAGATATTTCAGAAGGTCCGGATTGATCGTCTCGTACATGAAGCCGGAGGTATGCGTCAGAAGATGACGGACAGTGCAGCGTGTATTGGGAGCTCGCAAGAGTGGCACATCGCCAGCGAACCCTTCGAGGACTGTGATCCTTGAAAACTCGGGAAGGATCGACTCGACTTCCGTTTCGATGTCCAGTTGTCCGCGATCGACAAGCATCATCGCTGCAACGGCAGCGACAGCCTTTGTCATCGAATAGATGCGAAAGAGCGTGTTCTCGTCCGCAGGCTGGCCTTCTCTGGCAGCACCCGCCGAGCCTGACCAGGTAATGCCTTCGGAATTGGCAGTCATGGCGACAACGAAGGGGGCGTCTCCAGCCTCGATCGCTTCTGTTAGCAGGGATTGAATATGGCTCATCTGTTTCACCTATTGGAAGGAGTTGATGTCCAATCCGATGCTGTTGCACCACAGGAACCGAGTGGCATGGCCGCGGGAATGCACCCTGCGAATGAACGCAGCAATGCATCCTCGCGGAGCTGTCGGGTCAGAGCGACACGGCAATCCGAAGGGAAAACCAACAGTTGATGGGATAAGGGGCGGCATCATTCCGTGCCGCCCGCACGCTCTTGATGGGCGTTATGCGCCGGCTGCAGACTGGACTTCAGCCGGGTTCCTTTGGGTCATAAGATGTGTGGCAACCAGAATGGCGAGTGCCAAGACCGATGGGATTGCAGCTGCCAACACGACCTGCTGTGACGTCCATTCCAGGGCGATGACTGCACCACCCAGTGCCGGCCCCACAATGGACCCGACACGACCAGCAGCAGCAGCACAGCCGATACCGGTTGTCCGCAGATGCGGAGGATAGAAGGAAACGGCAAGGGCGCTCTGCCCCACGCAGCAGGAGAGGAGTCCCAACCCCAAACCAAAGACGATCGGCATGAGAATCTCCTGCCGGAGTTCGCCCAATCCGAAGAACAGGATGCAGCCCAGGCCGAAGACCGTGAACAGGAACAGAGACTTGAGGACCCAGAGCCTGCTGACGAGGAAGATCAGAAGCACGCCCCCGACAAGCCCGCCCATCGAATAGGCAGCAGCGCTGGCCGGTGCCAGCTCCTTCGGCATACCCCAATTGATGAGCAATGTCGGCGTCCAGTACAGCAGCGCATAGGCTTCGACGAAGATCGTGAAGGCAAACAGCCAGAGCAGCACGGTCTGAACTGCCAGGCGACCTTCAAACAAGCCCAGGATGGGGCTGCGTTCGCGCGCAGCGGAAGATTTGACGCTGGCTTCAGGAAAGTAGCGATAGATCGCTGGCACGAGCAGCAATGGCAGAATGCCTCCAACCACGAACACCGACACCCAGCCATAATTCTTGATCAGCGCCCCGCCAGCCATTCCAGCGAGGACGCCGCCAGCAGACAGCCCCGTTGCGATCAGGATCGCAGTGGTCGCCCGCCTTTCCGGCGAGACGACGGAGGATGCCCCACCGATCGCTAGCGGCAAGACGGCTCCCAAACCAATGGACGTGAAGAGACGAAACAGGGAGAGCGAGACGATATCCGTCGAGAGCGACGTGGCCAGGGTTCCCAGTCCGAAGAGAACAACGCTGGTCAGCATGACCTTGCGTTCTCCAAGCCGTAGCGCGAGCGGACCAGCACCGATATAGCCAATAACCGCTCCGAGACTGGTGGCGAGAAAAGCGGGTGCCATCGCGGAGACAGGCAGGCCCCAGTTACCTGCGAGTGTCGGCGCGACGAAGGTGATCGAGATGGTGTCGAAACCATCAAGAAGCACGATTAGAAAGCAGAGAACGATAATCGCGACTTTTGAATTTCGCTCTCCGAGAGAGGCCGCATCCGGCCCATGATTTGTAGCTGGCATATTCATATTTTTTGTTCCCCATATTGGATATGCACCGTTTGATTTTTTCTAGCGTTCGTCGGCGGTAATGATCTCCAGTGAATGCGGACCGAGGCTCTCGGTCCGATGAGAATGCGGATAGACGAAGTCAGTCGAGACGACCGTAGGCGGCGACGCGCTTGTCGAAGTGCATCACGGCACGGGTCTTCTGGTATGCCGGCCAACGCGGCAGTTCTGCCCCATTCGGGCTCCCGGTCAGCGCAAAAGCTGCAAGGCTGCCCTGGAACAGGGCGGTGAGAGCTGCGACTTCAGCCGGATCGGCGGCTGCAACCATCGGCACTTTTCCCCAGACCGCAGGATTGCCGAACAGGAACGCCAGATCGAGGCAATGCCCCGCACCCAGTCCAGGCATCGGCGACTGCCAGTCGAACTGATAGGCATAGGATGCTGCTTGCCCGTTGCTCCACTGGCTGTCGGCAAAGACGAAGCTCGGAACAACGAAATCGATGTCACTGCGCATCTCGCCGATGATGGAGCGCGGTGTCGGAGGCGCGCGCCGGGCCCGCGCTTCTTCAAGGCGCTGCTTGGCATCATCGCCGTACTGGCGTTCGAAGATGGACAACAAGCCCTCTTCGGTCAGGTCATTGAGCGGCGAAGGCCCCATCGAAAAGGATGCGTGCTCTTCACGCGTCACGCCGATGATCGTCCGGCACCAGGACGCACTTCCCTGCTGAATCGAAACGATGGGGTCGCACGGAATGAGATCGCCGTCGATCACGGGCATGAATGGCGGCGTCACGTCGCCGACACCGGCACTCGGTGCGTTGCGCATGCGTGTCAGTGCTTCCAGCATCTCGGTAATGGGAGTGTCCTGCAGCTTGTCGATGCGGTCCGGCGCATGGCCGAGTTCCCGCAGCAATGCAGAGCGGAAACCGGTAGCCTCCTCGGCCTTCTTCAAGGGCAGGCCAAGCGGCGTACTCATGAGAATTGCCTGGTTGAACAACTCCCGCCCGACGCCTGTGCCCAGCATCACTGCAATGCTGTAGGCGCCGGCCGACTGCCCAGCGACCGTCACGCGATCCGGATCTCCGCCAAAGGCATGAATGGCCTGACGGATCCATCGCAACGCCGCGATCTGGTCATGATGGCCCAGATTGACGGCACCCAGTTCAGGAATCGGCATGAAACCGAGAATGCCCAATCGATACGTCACGGTGACGACGACGAGGCCGGTCTTCTTGGCCAGATCGTGCCCGTCATAGCAATCAAGAGACCCGCCGCCGGTCATGAAAGCGCCACCATGGATAAAGACCAGCACAGGCGCCGAGGCGTCGCTGTCGTGCGGGGTCCAGATGTCGACATGCAGGCAGTCTTCATCCTGAAGCAAATCGTAGCTTCCCATCACCGCATCCAGCCGCGAAGGCAGCTGCGGGGGAACGCTAGCGGGGGCAGTTGCATCACGGACACCATCCCAAACGGGGGGCGTCGAGGGCTTCGCAAATCGCTCTGCACCGATCCGAGGCGCTGAATAGGGTATTCCCTTGAAACTGGAGACACCATCGCATTTCTTCCCGCGAAGAGTGCCGAAAGGTGTATTGACGACAACAGACTCGGACATTTGCATTCCCCATGCTCAATGATTATGCGGATTACTATAGACTCGCTTTTTCCATTCACTCGTCCCAAGATTGAGCTTCCTTCGTCCCGAATATGAGACTGTGAATGACCGGACTCGACGATCTGTACTTGTTCAAAAGCGTGGTCGATGCGGACGGACTGTCGGCAGCGGCCCGACGCCTCAACATACCGAAGTCGACGATTGCGCGGCGGATGTCGGAACTGGAAAACCAGTTGGGCATGAAGCTATTCCATCGCGGGGCCAGGCATTTTCAGCTGACCAACTTCGGCACGCTTTGTTATGAACGTTGTGCGCAAATGGCGGCTGAAGCGGACGAGATCTTTGCTTTGGCGGAGCGTTCGCGGCAAAATCCAGCGGGAGCGTTGCATGTCATTTGCCCGCCATTGCTGGGATCGCTGCTTGTCGATGGAATTGCGGCAGACTTTGCCGCCGCCGCACCCGATGTCCGCCTTCATCTGGAAGAGACCACCGGCGTTTACGACCCGCGCACCGCCAATGCAGACCTGGTGATCTATCCGGCCTTCAAGCCTCTGCCCGACTCGGCTTTGGTTGCTCGCAAAATCTGTACGTCGCCGTACATGCTGGTTGCCCACCCGGATGTCGTGAGGGGTCATGAACATATCAGCGACCCGCAATCCCTGCGGTCATTGAAGTGTCTTGGGCTGGGCGGGCGCGACACAAACTGGCTTTGGGAACTGCGCAACGGACAAAAAGTAGTCCAGGTCCGCTTCGATCCGATATTTACGACCACCTTGCCGACAGCCCTTCTACAGGCCGCCCGCAGGGGCCTGGGTGTCGCGTCACTCCCGGTCACACTCTGCACGGAGGATCTCGCCCAGGGCCGGCTTGTGCAGGTCCTCGGTGACTGGGCGCCAGAGCCCGTCAGCTTTTTCGCAATCTATCCCAGCAGCAGAACAATAACGGCTGCAACGCGCAAATTCCTGGACCTGCTGCTGGAACGTCTGCCCTCGATGATCATCGGTGCAACTTCCTCGGCCTTCGCAAGCGACGGCGAGTGACAGTGCGAAGCACGCTGGATTCAGCGCGACACGATTAGAGGCGGCTGTTGCGCCACCTCAAGCGAAGGACCTTCGGGCCTCCTCGGCACCCCGAGCCAGCAAGCCAGCATCGATTGCGACAGCCGTAAAGACCGAGCCGAGGGAGATGCATCGTTCTGCAAACTCCCTGTCTGTCGTCAGGATCCCGGACGCCTTGCCCATGGAGGTCAGCCGAACGATTGCATCTTCGACTGCCTGCTTCACGGCCGGGTGCCCCGGCTGCCCGGCATGACCCATGGAAGCAGCCAGATCTGCAGGACCTATGAAGACGCCATCGACGCCCTCAACCGCTGCAATCTCCTCAAGCCGGTCGAGGGCCGCGACAGTCTCGACCTGAACCAGAAGGCAGAGTTCGTCTTCCGCGAGCGTGGCATAATTTGCAACACGCCCGAAACGCGTTGCCCTTGTCAATCCGGAGACCCCTCGAATGCCGCGCGGGGGATAACGCGTCGCAGACACAGCGTCTTTCGCCTCTTCCGCACTCTGCACATAGGGAATGAGCAGAGTTTGCGCCCCAAAGTCGAGCAGACGTTTTATCAGCACCGCATCATTCGATGCAGGCCGAACGACTGCCGACACCGGATAGGCCGCAACGGCCTGCAATTGCGGCAATACGGTCAGCGGATCTCCCGGCGAATGTTCCGTGTCCAAGAGCAGCCAATCATAGCCGGAACCGGCAGCGATCTCAGCCGCATAAGTGCCCGGGAGACTGCACCAAAGCCCGATCTGACTGCGCCGCTCCCGTAGCGACGTTTTGAAACGATTACGAGGCAATTCCATGGCCCAAGCTCCCAGTTCAAGTGGATATCGCTGCTTATATCGTGAAGACAGATGGGCCACCCCTCAAGCCCACTCTTCGCATTCGATATTCAAGAAAGGGCTACCCGGCAAAGACAACGGGCCAGAAAATCAACGCCCTTTGCAAGCTCAGGGCAATGCATTTGCCAGAATTGGCTATTCAACTCGGTAGCTATCATCCTCCCTTCTCCTATCATCAATTGACAAGCAGCAAAAATGACGCTGCGGCAGAAAATGGGAGAACGATTGCGATGACAGGCAGGCCCGAAAGCATTCTGGATGGAAAAAACCGGCCATTCACCGGCGCCGAATATCTGGAGTCACTGCGTGACGACAGAGAGGTCTGGATTTACGGCGAGAGGGTCAAGGACGTCACCACCCACCCCGGCTTCCGCAATGCCGCAGTGTCGATCTCGAAGCTCTACGACGCCCTCCATGACGAGAAGACGAAGCCTCGGCTGACCGTCGAAACAGATACGGGTTCGGGCGGCTATACCCATAAATTCTTCCGCTATGCCCGGTCCAGCCAGGAACTGTTTGCCCAGCGCGACGCGATCGCCGACTGGGCACGCATCACCTATGGCTGGATGGGCCGAAGCCCCGACTACAAGGCGAGCTTCACCAATACGCTCGGCGCAAACCCGGAATTCTACGGCAAGTTCGCCGGCAATGCGCGGTCGTGGTACACCCGCGCTCAGGAGTCCGTGGCGTTCATCAATCATGCCCTCGTCAATCCTCCGATCGACAGGAACAAGGCGATGGATGACGTCAAGGACGTCTTCATCAATGTGACAAAGGAAACGGATTCAGGCTTCTACGTCTCTGGCGCGAAGGTCGTTGCGACCTCGTCGGCCCTGACCCACTACAACTTCCTCGGTCAGAACCTGTCTGCAGAACTCACCGACGACAGCATGGCGGTCATGTTCATGGCGCCCATGGACACTCCCGGCGTGAAGCTGATCTGCCGTCCCTCGTACGAACTGACGGCAGCGGCGACAGGCTCGCCCTTCGACTACCCCCTGACCAGTCGCTTTGACGAAAATGACGCCATCTTCATCTTCGACAATGCCTTCATCCCCTGGGAAAATGTCTTCTGCTATCGCGACAAGGAGATGCTGAAGACCTTCTACAACCGGTCGGGTTTTCTCAACGGCTTCACCTTCCAGGGCTGCACGCGTCTCGCGGTGAAGCTCGATTTCATCATTGGTCTCACCCAGAAGGCATTGCGCGCCTCCGGTACGGATGATTTCCGTGGAGTGCAGGTGCTGCTGGGAGAAATGATCGGCTGGCGGAATCTGTTCTGGGCACTGACCGACGCAATGGCGGGCGCACCCGACGAATGGGTCGGCGGCGCGGTCCTGCCGAACGTCAATGCGTCCGTGACCTACCGGATCCTGGCAAGTGAGGCCTATCCGGCGGTGCGCGGCATCATCGAGAAGATCGTGGCCTCCGGACTGATCTATCTTCCCTCCAGCGCCCTGGACTTTAAGAATCCTTATCTGGACGAGTATCTGAAGCGCTACGTGCGCGGTTCGAACGGGATCGACTACAAAGAGCGCATCAAGATCATGAAGGCACTCTGGGATGCCATCGGCTCCGAATTTGGTGCCCGCCACGAACTGTACGAACGCAACTATTTCGGCAACAACGAAATGATCCGCCTGCAGGCTCTCATGCACGCAAAGGGCAGCGGCAAACTCGCCGCCATGGAGGATCTGGCCGCTGCTGCCATGGCGGACTACGACGAAAACGGCTGGATCGACCCGGCCTATCACAATGTCGACGACGTATCGATTTTCAAAGCCCCGGCGGGAGGTCGATAATGATGGTGGACAAAATCCAATTCCGCGATGCGATGGCACATATTGCCGCCGCCGTGAATGTCGTGACCACCGACGGTGCCGAAGGGCGTTGCGGGTACACCTGCACAGCCGTCTGCTCGGTGACCGACGACCCCGCAATCATACTGGTATGCCTCAACCGCTCGAGCGCCATGAACGAGGTCTTCAAGCAGAATGGTGTCTTCTGCATCAATGTCTTGAACAATGACCAGAGACATCTTTCGCAGCAATTTGCGGGCACCGCGGGCGTCGCCATGCAGGACCGGTTTGCGGATGCAGACTGGCGGCGAATGCCGACCGGATCGCCGGGGCATCGGCAGGCGCTGTGCCTCATCGATTGCGAGATCATCGAGGTCAAGGAAGTGGGCACCCATTCGATCCTGTTCGGCCGCGTCATCAAAATCGATGTCAATCGGGATGAGGACGAAGCTCTGGTCTACTGCAACCGGGCCTATCATTCCGTGTCGATCGGCCGCGACGCCACCATTTGAGGAGACCATTATGAAGCTGACACCTTCAAACATGCCAATCAACCTGGACGACTGGATCGAGAAAAACGGCGCCGATCTGAAGCCGCCGATCGGCAACATCCAGTTCTGGAAGGAGAGCTGGCAAAATCTCATGGTGATGATGGTGGGAGGGCCGAATTATCGACCCGACTACCATGACGATCCCGGCGAGGAATTGTTCATTCAGTTGCGGGGCGATGTGACGCTGCGGCTGATCGACCCGATCACGAGGGAGAGGAGCGAGGTGGTGGTCCGCGAAGGGGAAATGTTCCTGCTGCCGGCCCATGTTCGCCATTCACCTCAACGCCCGGAGGGCTGCATCGGCCTCGTCATCGAACGCTATCGACAGCCCGGCGAGGTCGATGCGCTGGAGTGGTACGACGATGATGGCAATCTCGAGTTCCGTGGCGAATTCCTTGTGAAGAACATCGAGCTGGACCTGAAGCTCGTGCAGGAGAAATGGGCAACGTGGGTGAAGGATCCCGATCGCAGGATCCCAACAACCTGGCGGTCCGGCGGCGAGTAAGGCCGCAAGACAAATTGCCCGAAACAAGACAACGAGGAGAAAAGCCCTTGGCACGCACCATTTACAACAACCCCGCACTGCCCCGATCCAATTCACCGCATTCCAACGCGGTGAAAATCGGCGGCCTGATCTTCGTCTCCGGCTTCCCGGGCTATGATGCAAACGTTCAGGTTCCCAAGGGCGACTTTGCCGCACAGATGCGTCTGGCGCTCCAGCACATCAAGGCAACGCTCGAATATGCCGGCAGCTCGATCGAGAAGATCGGCAAGATCAACATCTATCTCGACCGCCGCGCCGACTTTGACGAGATGAACGAAATCTACCGGGAATTCTTCGGCAACGAGCCATCGGGTTGGCCCGCCAGAACGACGGTCGAAGCACGTTTGCCACGCAAGGATTTCCTTTTGGAGATCGACTGCGTCGCAGAAGCCTGAGAAGGACGAAGAAACAGATGCTGACTGACGAACAACGCCGGCAGGGTGCCGCAGACCTGTTCAAAGCGGAACACGACAAGCGTGTGATCCCGCAACTGAGCCGCACCTATCCCGACATCGAATTGCAGGACGCCTATGCCATTCAGAAGCTGTGGGCCGATATGCACAGGGCAAAGGGTGCACGCCAGGTCGGCCACAAGATCGGCCTGACCTCGCGTGCCATGCAAATGGCGTCGAAGATCACCGAACCCGACTATGGTCACCTGCTCGACCATATGATGTATCGGGATGGGGCTCAGATCGATGCGGGAACCTTCATCCGCCCCCGTCTTGAGGTTGAGCTTGCTTTCGTTCTGGCCAGCGACCTCGAGGGTCCTGGCATTCAGATCCATGACGTGATGCGAGCGACCGAATATGTGGTTCCGGCTCTTGAGATCATCGACTACCGCACGGAAGTGCCACGGGCGATCACCGATACCATCGCCGACAACGCAGCATCAGGTGGTGTGGTCATTGGCGGCCGGGTCGTGCGCCCATTCGATGTCGATGTTCGCTGGATCGGCGCAACCTTGTCGAAAAACGGGATCATCGAGGAATCTGGGGTTTCAGCATCCATCATGGGACATCCGGCTGCAGGCATAGCCTGGTTGGCGAACAAATTGCACGTCGTCGGCGAGAAACTCGAAAAAGGCCAGATTGTCCTCGGCGGTTCGTTCACACGTCCTGTCGATATCGCCAAAGGCGATGTCATCGAGGCGAACTATGGCGTATTAGGCTCCATCGGGGTCAGCTTCGTTTAAGGAGGTTGTGATGACATCACCCGGCAATAGTGAACACACGACACGTGCGCCGGCTGTGGTGAAGTCATTGGCAATTCAGAAGGGCATTCAGGTCCCGGCATTCTTCCTGTTTGGCGAGCCTTACAAGGAGGACGTCTATGCCTTTCTGCATGCCGAGAAACTGGAAATCCGGAATGCCGAAGTCGGTTGGAACATACCGCTTCATGTGCATCCGGATTTCGACCAGCTGTCAATTCTTCTGACAGGGCATTGCGAATACGAGCACGACGGCATGGTGGCCGTCGTACAGGCGCCATCCTGCGTCTTCACCAGGGCCGGTACAATCCACCGCTTCTCGTACGAACCGGGCTCTGACGGCTTTGTGGTCAGCGTCTCACCAGATATCGTCGACGGGCTGGGCTCTACCTCCAGCAGCGTATCCCGTGCGTATCTGCGCCTGGCGGCGGCGCGGGCTTTCACCATACCCGACCCCCGTGGAACGGCCTCTATCCAGCACCTTGTGGCATCCCTCGCCACCCACGTATCTGCCTATCATGACAACAAGCGAGACTTAACGCGCCATCTCTTCGCAGCACTTCTTCTGGAGCTTGAAGTCTTTGCCGTGAGCAACGAACGAGGCAATCCGAGGAAGGGAAATCTTCAGGCGGTTCAGATGTTTGATCGCTATCAGAACCTGATTGGTGAAGAGATCAGACAGCTCGGCATGAGCAAGATGAAACTGAAGTTTCAACCAACCACCATGAACTTTGCCGAGGCGCTTTCCACCACCCCCCATATACTGAATTCGGCATGCAAGCTTGTCGCTGGCATCAGTGCACGCGAGTTGATCCAGAATGCCGTACTGTATCAGGCATGCCAATTGCTGCTGTACACCCAGCTCTCCGTCAAGGAAATTTCGTACCTTCTCGGCTACTCACATCCGTCGCACTTTGTTCGCTTCTTCAAGGCGCATCGGCGCTTGCCGCCGCAGGAGTTCCGCCGCGGCTTCCAGGAGGTCGATCAACATCTCTCTGGAAATTAGCTACATCGCGCGATAGCGCGCAATGCCGGATACGCTATCGGCCATGGCTGGGTTCGGAGGTCGTTTGCATGGAGGTCCGTTTAGACTTCCAAAACGGGAAAACAAGCGACGTCAGGCACTCGCTTTAGAACTGCAAATCAGACGAGTGCATTTCCGGACGGTGCCAAGCGTAAATTTGAGCTTGCTCCCTCGTGCTGCCACAAAAAGGAAAAAGCTCTTCGGAGATCGAAGATAGGGCAACAATCCCAAGAAAGGCATTTTCCGATCGGGAATTTCTCCCAATGGACTGGAGAGAGCGCGCACATCCGGATGAGGATGCGCGCGCCTTGACTTAAAACGACATGGCAACTCTCAACGCAACGTTCACGCCCTCGGCATGGTTCTGCGCGCCAAATTCCCGATAAGCGTGGAAGGTGACAAGAGGCTTGCCAGGCTCAAAGAAGCTGACGGCCGGCCCGAGCGCGAAGACACGGGAGCGGTTGCCGTCGGTGATCCCGGAACCTTCATCATCGGTGATCTGCTGGTAGGCATAGCCCCCAACACCCAGCGTCCAAGGCCCGAAATGCTGGCCGATGGCAAATTCCTGCTTGTATTCGATGCCGCTGGTATAGTTCGTATCCGGATTCTCGGTATTGAAGTTCAGCATGGCATGGGTCGACAGTTCCAGGCCGCCATCCGAGATATAGGTGGCGCCGAGGAAGGGCGATATCGTCCAGTGGTTGACACCGACATTGAAGGTTTGTGCCGTATCATAATGGCCGGTCGGCGCCTGGATCTGGAGACCTGCATTGACAAAGGTGTTCGGCGGAGCCGCCCATTGCAGGATGATCGGCGCAAAGCTGATGTCGCCGATGGCAAGATCTGAATTGCCGAGCGACAGCGTGCCGCCAGAGACGGGAACATTCACCTGTCCGGTGATGTCGATCAGTGGCACGGCGGCAGCAAAGCCATACTTGCCGTTGAGAATTTCCAGATCAGTCATGTAGATGTAAGCGAGTGCCAGTGACTTGACGTCAAGATCCAGATCGTTGATTTCGTTGCCCGAACCATCGCGGAACGTATTGGAGGAGTAGTAGGCTCCACGGGTCCCGAATGTTCCGTAGGTCGACGGCGGCGGCGTCATTCCAGCGCCGAAATCGTTGATGCCGAACGGCGTGATCACAGCACCGAGTTCGACGGCGCGAGCGTCCACGGCTGTACCCGCAGACAGGAGTGCCGTGAGTACGGCAAGAATTGCCGGTCCCGCCGGCACGCGATGATGTCTCTTCATTTCAATCCCCCCAATGGTGCACAAGCCTGTGCCGCGTGTCACCGGCAGCCGTTCCTCACGACCGCCAGCCTCCTCCGCGAGGACACGGCACAGCTTCAGACAGGAGGATAGAAGGGGCAAAATACCCATCGTTAGCCAGTTTGCGCACGCCGGGACGATTCTCTCGAAGTATCAAGGACAGCCGATCAACGGGCCGCCCACGGTCGCAGGGTTTCGGAGGGCAGTTCGGCAAACAGATGCCGATATTCACTGGAAAAACGGCTCCAGTGCCAGAAGCCCCATTTGGCAGCGATATCGCCGATCGAGATCCTGGCGTCTTTTGTGCGGGCAGCGATCAGCTCCAGTCGCACTTCGTTCAGACGCTGCATGCGCAAGACCTGCCGCGCAGAGGCGCCGGACGTGGCGATGAAACACTTCTGCAGGTGCCGCCGGCTCACGCCCAGCATCTGCGCCGCGCGCTCAAGAGAAATGGGCACTTGAGGGTCCGCAAGGCAAAGGGAAAGCGCCTGATCGACCAGCGCTTTGTGGGCATCGGTCGGCAGTGGCTCCAATGTTGGCGCGCGGGCAACAATATCGACGAGGCTGTCGATCAGCGCCTGCTCGGTCGCCGGACATGCGCAGCCGCCCTTGAGAATGGACTGACAGGCCTCCAGGAACTGATTGAGCTCGGCACGGGTCTCTGGGGTGAACTGCAGCCGTTGACCGGACCAGACATCAACGAGCCCCGCGACGCCCCGGGCAGCGGCGGATGTCGCAAACTGCCCCCGATCCAGGCCGATCAGCAGAAGCTCAAGCCCAGGCGACGTGACGACCTCCGGCAGGTCGGCGCCGTCATAGAGAAGAGGGACGGCATCTGCGATCCGGCGACCGTCGACCCAGGCGTCGCCGGTTACGGCGAGTGGAATCGCCAACACAAGCGAATCCGGGCGGCTCGCACGACGCCTGAGAACGCTGCGATTGACCGTTTCCCTGACAATGAGGGTTCGGGACAGACGCGCAGCGACAACCCGGCTCTCGAAACGTCCCGGCGACATCTGCAGGATTTCGCCGGGGCTTCCGCCGAGGAATTCCGCATGCCCATTCGGTTCCGAAAATGTGGACATCTGTGTTGGCACGTCGAGTCTCCCCCCTCGAGTCAAGCCGCAGTCTCATCTCGCCAGCCCCCCGCCAGCAGCAATCTTCTCACCTGGCCCCCTCCCCGCCAGGAGATCCCGCTCAGTCGACTGCGTAGACAGAAATTGTCACGTCAGTCGGGCGAAAAGCGCAGGACGAGACGAACAGTCGGTCGCTCAACCACGCATGTGGCCCCTCCGGCGCATCGAAGACCGGCGCCGCACGGAAATAGTACCCGTCCGGCGGCACCATGACGCCGCTGTCGACCTTGGCGATCACCTCCGGTTGGGCGACGAAAAGACCTTCGTTGCGGATATAGATGGCCGTCCCATCCTCTGCCTCCAGCATGTAGTGGGCGCTGACGATGGTGCAGCCGTCATTGCGGACCAATGCGTAATCGGCACCGCCCGGGCAAACCCGACCACGCAACCTCGGACCCGAGATTGCACCGCCGATGATCGGAAAGATCCGCCGCTCTCCCAGGCGCCCCCGCCCGACGATGACCGGAGGTCCGAGATCGACATGGATATCGAATGCAAAACTCAGCCCAGGCGTGATCGCCTTTAGTCGTTCCGCCATGATCCACTCCCGGTTAGGTTCAATGATACTGACGCTGGCCACGCTGTCCTCATCGCGAGATCCAGCGGGTCGGGAACAGTTGCCAGCCGGTTCGCGCCTGGATCAATCCCCAGACCCCCTGGGGTGCAACGAACATCGTGACGGCCGCAATGGCGCCCTGGATGATCAGGAAGGCCGCGCCGGAATCCTGGAAAAGTTCGCGCAGGGCAAAATAGATCAGCGTGCCGATGAAGGGACCTTCCAACGTGCCGACACCGCCGACAATCACGATGAAGAGAATTCGGATCTGCCAGTCGATGTCGAAGGCGCCAGCCGGATCGACATAGAGAACCGACAGATAGTAGATCGCACCGGCGACTGCGCAGATCACGGCTGAGAGCACGAAGGCCGCGATCCGCGAACTGGCGGTCGCAATCCCGACGCTCGCAGCAGCCGTTTCGTTGTCCCGGATCGCCATCAGGCTGAGGCCCGCCCGCGAGCGCAGCAGACGGACAATGCCAAACTGCGTCAAGACGGCCAGTGCCAACGCCATGAAGAACACGCTGTCGGCAAAGGTCGCGACATCGATACGCGAGGTGTCGAGCACGATCCCGCGTGAGGACCCCGCCCATTCCCACTGGCCGACCAGCAGACGCAGGCAATCCGCCAGCACCCAGATGCCAATTGAAAAATAGGCGTCACGCGATCCCTTGAGCAATAGCGCAATCACAAGCGCAACCAGGGCCGAGATCGCCGCGCTGCAGATGAGGCCGAGATAGGCTGAGAGCCCGAAAGTGTTCATGCACAGAAACAACGCATAGGCACCGACTCCGATGAAGGCCTGATGCCCGAAGGAAAGCAGACCAGTATAGCCGCACAGCAGGTTCCAGCCCTGGGCCATGGCGAGCACCAGGCAGATCTCCATGGCCAGCCGACGATCGATCGGCAGGACGAGCAGGCAAAGGGCGAGCACGAGCGTGATGATCACGCCGGGGGACAGCCAGGCGGCCCCCCTCGAAAGGAAGCTGATCGCGTGCGTCATGTGCGTCTCCGCAGGAAAAGGCCCGGCAGATTCGCCTGTTTGGCCAGGAGGATGGTGAAAAAGGCCAGATGCCCGAACAGCGGACCCGAATTGGGATTGATGCTGAGACCGACCAGCTGCACGACGCCGAGGAACAGGCCGGCGAGGAAGCTGCCACGCAGCGAGCCCAGCCCGCCGATGATAACCACCTCGAAGGAGATGAGCAGTCTTTCGACGCCGCTATAGGGCGAGTAGGCACTGCGCATCGCCAGCAGGAAACCCGCGACGGCCGAGAGCGTGACGGCGAGGCCCATGGCAATCGCATAGATCCGACGACGATTATATCCCAGCGTCTCAAGGATCTCGTAGTCATCGGCTGCGGCGCGAAACGCGCGACCGAGCGTCGTGCGGGTCAAAAGCAGATGCATCGCGACGAAAAGCGCAATCGACAGGCCGAAGATCATGATCGGCAAGACCCCGATCGAGACGCCCATGATCGACACACCCTGGTCCTGCAATGGACCGACATCGATGGAACGGATATCGGCGCCGAAGTATTCGACAAGCGCGTTTCGGATGATGATCGACAGTCCCATCATCGTGACCATGGCGGGCACGGGGTTGGCACCGATCATGCGATTGAGCACGGCCGTCTGCAACAGCCAGCCGAACAGGAAACTGCCAAGCGCAACGCAGACGACGACCAGCGGCAGCGGCAGCCCCGTCGCCGCAAGCACGGTGGCGCCGAGATAGGCTCCGAGCACGATGAATTCGCCATGGGCGATGTTGACGATGCGCATGATGCCGAAGGCAAAGGCGAGACCGAGGCCGAAAAGGCCGTAGAGCCCCCCGACCATCAGCCCGTTGATGATGGAGACGGTGATGTTCATACGCGTGTTTCCCCGAAATAGGCATTCCGGATATCGTCCTGCCCGACCAGATCCGATCTGGCCTCCAGCGTCACCCGTCCCTTGAGCAGGCAATAGAGCCTGTCCGATTGTTGCCGCGCCCGTACCGTGTCCTGCTCGACCATGACGATCGCGACGCCCGTTTTCCGGATATCGGCAAAGCAGGCATAGATGTCACCGATCACCTTCGGCGCGAGGCCAAGCGACAGCTCGTCGCAAAGCAGAATGTCCGGATTGGTCAGCAGGGCGCGCGAGATCGCCACCATCTGCTGCTGGCCGCCGGAAATGTCGGCAGCACGGTGCTGGCGAAACTCGCCCATCGCCGGAAAGAGTTTATAGACGTCCTGGAGGCTCCAGGGCCCCTTGCGGGCACGGGCAGCAGCCAGAAGAAGGTTTTCCTCGACCGACAAGGAGCCGAAGAGCCGCCGGCCCTCGGGCACCAGGGCAATGCCCCGCCGTGACAGCAGGTGGCAGGGGAGATGGGTAATGTCTTCCTGGTGAAACCGGATTGCGCCCCGGCGTGTCTGCGTCAGGCCGATCATGGCGCGCAGCAGAGTGGACTTTCCCGCACCATTGGCACCGATCACGGCAACGGTCTCACCGGCATCGACATGCAGCGAGACCCCGAAGACCGCCTGCAGATCGCGGTAGAAGACATCGACATCGGTCAGTTCAAGCAGCGTCATCGACCGATATCCCAAGATAGATTTCCTGAACAAGTTTCGACCCCATCACGGTGGCCGGATCGCCGTCTGCCAGCTTGACGCCGAAATTGAGCACGAGCAGCCGGTCGGCGACGGCCATCAGCGCATGGGCGATGTGCTCGATCCAGATCACCGCGCGATCCTGTTTGAGCGTGCGGACGATCTCCACGATCAACGTCACTTCCTCTTCCGTGAGGCCGCCGGCAATTTCGTCCAGCAGGACGACCTTGGTGCCGACGCTCATCGCCTTGGCGAGCTCCAGTCTCTTGCGGTCGAGAAGCGGCAGCGCCCCGGCCGGCGCATTGCGCCGATCCGCCAGACCGACGATCTCGAGGATGCGCCGAGCTTCAATTTCGGCTGCGGCCCCGCTGATCCGCGCCCCATGAAAGACACCCGCCAGAACATTTTCGAAAACGCTGAGGCCCGAAAACGTCCTCGGCACCTGATAGGCTCGCCCCAGTCCAAGACGTGCCCTCTGGTGCTGCGCAAGATGCGAGACGTCAGTGTCGCCGAGACGAACCGTGCCGGCATCCATCGAAATGGTGCCGTCGAGAATGTTGAAAAGTGTCGTCTTGCCGGCACCGTTCGGGCCGATGACGCCGAGACATTCTCCCCGCGCGACGGAGAAATCGACCTTGTCGACCACCGGTTTCACGCCGAATTTTTTGCAAACGCCTGTCGCGTGCAACATGTGCCAAGCTCCTCCTCTGCGCACAAGTCGATCCAGGATACGGCTCCCGCTGGGCAGCCGCACCCTGGTTTCAGTCGGCTCAGGCCAGTTCGGACAAAAGCTTGAACTCGTCCTCGACGGCGAACGGCGAACCGGCACCGGTATAGGTCACGACCAGATCATATTTGAACTTGCCGCTCTTCGCCTTGCGCCACTGACCCGCAACGAGCGAGGTCCGGGCAAGACCCGGGACGTCGCTCGAGGCGAAGTCCACCTTGCCGATCACCGTATCCAGCGTGGTCTTGGCGAGCGCTGCCTGGAGTGCTGCCTTGTCCTTGGGATCGGCGGCGGATTTCAGCGCCTGCACGGCAACCTCCCAGACAGCATGGGTATAACCCAGAACGGCCGTCCACTGCTTGCCGGTGCTGGTCTCCCATTCCTCCGCCATGTCCTTGGCGCTCTGGCCATTGAGCGACGAAGCATAGGGCAGCTTCGGCGACCACCAGATTTCCGTCGACATGCCGTCGCCGCGATCGCCCAAAGCCTCGATCCCACCGGGGAAGAGGAAGGCGCCGGCAACCGTTGCGATCTCGGGCTGATATTTCGACTGGGCGGCATTGCGCCAGAGTGCTGCGAAATGATCGGCGAACATGAAGCCCGACAGGATCTGGGCATTGGCGCTCTGGAACGTCGCGACCTGATTGGAGAAGTCCTGCGTCTCCATCTTGAACATGCCGCCATCGACCATCTTGTAGCCGTTCTTCGACAGGGTCACGGGCAGGCCCCGTTCCGGATCGGCAAAGCCTTGGGCCGCCGCCTGGTCGACGAAGCTGACCGCCACCGTATCGTTAAGCCGGCTTCTGACCGGCGCCCAGAGGCCTGCATAGGCCTCGCTGATATCGGTGGTGGCAAAGCAGAAGTGGAAGGTCCAGGGCGTGCCGTTATTGCCATAAGACACCGGTCCACCGCGCATGGCGACGACGGCATCGGATGGCAGGATGCTGGAGACCATCGGCGTGCGGGTCACGGCGGCCATCTGGCCGGCACCGATCACGGCGAGCGCCTCTGAAGCGACGATGATGTCGACCTTGTCGCGCGTCATCAGTTCGATGGCGACCTGGGTCGCGACATTGATCGAGCTCTGGCTGTCACGCAGCAGGATTTCTACGGAATAACTCTTGCCACCGATCTGGAGACCACCCGCAAACAGGCGCTCCATCTGGGCCCGGACGAAGTCCACGGGCTCGCCGAACAACGCACCGGGGCCGGACATGGCCGCGACCCAGCCGATTTTCAGCACATCGGAATCGGCAGCATGCACGGCCGGAAAGCGAAGTGTCACTGCGGCCGCACCAGCGACCGTAGCGCCGAGCTTCAGAATGGCACGGCGCGAGACAGCCATACCGCTAGACGGATTCATCCCCTTGATTGACTTCATGTTTCCCCTCCCAAAGTCATGAAAATTGATCAGAGTTGATCTAATCAATTGACCAAATCATACGATTGAAATAGATGAGTGTCAATTGCTCGCAGCGCTCTATCGTCCGGAGGGGGCCGGCTTGCCGGCAGCGACTGCGGCGAGTGTGGGGGCCCGCCGGCCCCGTTTCAGCAAGGGGAGGAACGCATGACACAAGACGCAATCTGGGCATGGGACGCGGCCAAGACCGCAACGGCCATTCGAGCCGGCACGATCTCCAGCCGCGAGGCTGTCGAGGCAGCCCTCGGGCGACTGCATGCCGTCAACCCGGCGATCAACGCGGTCGTCGACGTGACGGAAGAAACGGCCCTTGCTGCGGCAGATGCCGCCGATGCGGCCCTCGCACGCGGTGACGCGCTCGGGTCGCTGCATGGCGTCCCCGTTACCGTGAAGATCAATGTCGACATGGCCGGGCGTCCGACGACCAACGGCCTTGTTCCGCTGAAAGACGCCATCGCCGCCGAAGACGGGTCCTCCGTCGCCAATTTGAAGCATGCCGGCGCCATCGTCGTCGGCCGCACCAATGTGCCCGCCTTTTCCTATCGCTGGTTCACCGGCAACGATCTGCACGGCAAGACGCTCAACCCTTGGAACCCCACGCTTTCGCCCGGCGGTTCGACGGGTGGCGGGGCCGCCGCGACCGCGGTCGGCATCGGCACCTTCACCCATGGCAATGACGTGGCAGGCTCCTTGCGGCTGCCCGCGAGCGCCTGCGGCATCTATGGCATGAAGCCGACCGTCGGCCGTTTGCCAGGCCACAACCCCTCTTCTCCGGTGGAGAAGTCCCTGGGGCTTCAGCGCGGTGCCACCGAAGGCCTGATGGCGCGCTCGGTCATGGACCTGCGCCTCGGCCTGCAGGCTCTGGAGCGGCCGGACCATCGCGACCCGATCCTCGTGCCGCTTCCGGCCGACCGACCCGACGATGGCGCGCCCTGCCGCGTGGCGGTGTTCACCGGTGATGTCAGCCAGGGCGTTGACCCCGAGATCTCCGCATTGGTCGCCAAGGCCGCATCCTGGCTGCAGGATGCCGGCTACGCCGTCGAGACGGTGGAACTGCCGGACCTCGCCGAAATGGCGGAGCTGTGGATGGCGATCCTCTATGCCGAATGCCCGAGCCCGGTGCGCGAGACCATGTTCGCCCTTGGCGGCGAACAGTTCAAGACCGCCTTCTTCAACACGCTGGCGGTGCTGCCGGCTTATTCGCCGCTCGACTATATGCAGGCCTGGCAGCGACGCCTCACCATTCAGCGCAAATGGGCCGTACTGCTGGAGCAGTATCCAGTCGCCCTCATGCCGACCGCCTTGCAGCCGGTATTTCCGCATGACTACGATCTCGGCGGCCCGGACAATGTCGCACGCCTGATGCAGGCCTACCGGCCGCTGGCCGCGATTGCCGGCCTCGCTTTGCCGGCAATCTCCGTTCCCGTCGGGTTTGCCGGTGGCGCCCCGGCCGGCGTGCAGATCGTCGGCAGCTGGTTCCGCGAGGCGCGATGCCTGTCGGCGGCAGCGGTCCTGGAACAGCGGCTCGGCCCGCTGCGTCCGATCGATCCGAAATCCGCCACCGCCTGACCCTTCTGCTGCGGGACGGTGTCACTCCGACGGTGCTGAAGCACGCAGTCAGCATGGGATGACACCGTTTCCTGCTGCAAAGGCGCTTGATTCCGGCCTTCCCGGGGGCAAGATAAGGTCATGAACAGTTCGGCGAAGAAAAAAGGCATCTCGCGGCCCAACAGCGACGGAAAACGTGACGTCATCATCGACGCCGCCCTCAAGGTCATGGTGTCGGAGGGTCTCTACAAGGCGACGACCCGGAAGATCGCAGAAGCAGCAGGCGTCAACATTGCGACGCTGCACTATCACTTCAACGACAAGGAGGAGATATTCTTCCTTGCCATGGAGCGCTTGGTGTCGAGCTATCGCCACGTGTTGGCAAACCGCTTCATCGAAACGCAGACAATGCAGCAGCGAATTCCCGAGATGATCGACTTCATAGGTCAAGAAGTCCGAAAAAATCCCGAGGAGCAATTGGCGCTCCAAGAGATGACCCTCTACCTTCTACGCCATCCCGAAGCGGAGTTTCGGGCGCGTGAAAAAGACAAGGAATTCTTGTCTCTGTATGTGGAAACCCTACAATCCAGCGTAGACGCAAAGCTCCATAGCGAGCAACACATCAGAGCCCTCGCAAACCAGATTTACACGGGCCTGGTTGGCGCCTTCAATCAGTGGCTTGCCACCAATGATAACCATCAGCTGCAGGCGAGCTTGGCTCAATTGACCAAAGCGGCTCAACAGACTGCACAGCAGCTGAGCGCGCCAGGAGAGAATTGAAGCGTTTAGCATCCTCCAGCTTGGGGTCTCCTCCTCGCGCCCGTTCAGGCACGTCCCTCCGAGACTTCCAAGCCGCCACCCCCAATCCGCCACCCTTGACTTCGCAGTTGCAGCACGATGCCGCGGAAATCCCATATTTCCTGCACAGTGCTGAGGCTTTTACCGCCGCTTCGTATCCGAGTTCTAGGACATCTGTTGCTTCAACACGAAGCGCTGGATCTTGCCGGATTCCGTCTTCGGCAGCTCTTTGACGAACTCGATGGCCCGCGGATACTTGTAGGGCGCAATCGTCGCCTTGACGTGGTGCTGCAGCAGATCCACCGTGGGCTGAGTAGGGATGGCCTGTTCCGAAAGCACGACATAGGCCTTGACGATCTGGCCGCGCGCCTCGTCGGCAACGCCAATGACAGCGCACTCTTTGACGTAGACGTGTGACAGCAACGCGGCTTCCACTTCCGGGCCGGCAATGTTGTATCCGGCAGATACGATCATGTCGTCGTCACGTGCGGCGAAGTGGAAGTAGCCCTCCTCGTCCTGAACAAAGGCATCACCCGTGATGTTCCAGCCATCGCGGACATAGTCCGCCTGGCGGTAATCGGCGAGATAGCGGCAGCCAACCGGCCCGCGTACGACAAGTTTGCCCACCACGCCGCGCGGCACTTCGTTCATCTTTTCGTCGACAACCTTGGCCTCATATCCCGTCAGCGGCTTGCCGGTGCAGCCGGGCTTGTAATCATCAAGGCGGTTGGAGATGAAGATATGCAGCATTTCCGTGGCGCCGATGCCGTCGAGGATCGGCTTGCCTGTCCGCATCACCCATTCTTCGAAAACCGGTGCTGGCAATGTTTCGCCGGCAGAGACGGCAATTCGCAGCGAGGAGAGGTCCACACCCTCGTTCATCGCCGACAGCATGGCTCGATAGGCCGTGGGTGCGGTGAAGCAGATGGTCGCTTTGTATTTGCGGATGATCTCGATCAGGTTCGGCGGCGTCGCATTCTCGACCAGCACCGCACATGCTCCGAAGCGCAGCGGGAAAATGGCGAGGCCACCGAGGCCGAAGGTGAAGGCAAGCGGCGGCGAGCCCACGAAGACGTCGTCCGGCTGGACATCAAGGACTTCCCGGGCATAGGCGTCGGCAATGATCAGAAGGTCACGGTGGAAATGCATCGTCGCCTTCGGAATGCCGGTCGAACCGGAGGTGAAGCCGAGGAGGGCGACATCGTCGCGCCCGGTCTTGACCGCCTGAAACTGCACCGGTTTTTCGAGGGCCGCGCGGTCAAGCTCTGCATCGTGATTGGCTGTACCATCGAAGCCGATGACCTTCGTCAGGAAGGCATTCTCCTTGGCGCAGGCAATCATGTCTTCCATGAGCCGCGTGTCGCAGAGCGCCATCTCGATTTCCGCCTTGTCGACCATTTTGGCAAGTTCGGCCGCACGCAGCATCGGCATGCTATTGGCGACGATGCCGCCGGCCTTGGTGACGGCGAGCCAGCAGGCGACCATGGCGGGATTATTGGCCGAGCGGATGAGCACGCGCATCCCCGGCTTCAGCCCGAAGTCCTCGACCAGCGCATTGGCAAGACGGTTGGTCCAGTCGGTCAGTTCTTTGTAGGTGCGGCGACGGCCATTGCCGATGAGGGCGGTGCGGTCACCGAAGCCACGTTCCACCATGCGGTCCGTGAGTTCTTCCGCCGCATTCAGCCATTCCGGATAGTCAAAGCCATTGAGGTCAATGGCGGGCCACAGATCGGCAGGCGGCAGGTTGTCGCGTGCGAAGCTGTCGGCGATGCCCGTGGGTCCCAGTTCAATCATGTTCCACTCTCCAATATTTTGTCTCTGGATTTTTGTTTTTTTTGATTTTTGGCATGCCCCGCTGCGGCAAAAGCCGCTGCAGCCTGCTGGAGCGGCTTTTGCCGCACAGACCGCATCATGCGCTGATCCACAAAATACTTCAAGTTTAAAATATATGAAGGAAGTCGGCCCCTGACCGAGGCGTATCCCGCTGCGCCGGCGAAAACTTCTCCGCTCACGGCCCATGCACGAAAACAGGAGAAGACGAGCAAGGACGGGGCGCAAAGCATGCCTGTCGTCGTCAGATCCCGGCGCCAGTGGAGTTCTGGAAGGCGCTCGTCCTCACCGAAACGAACAGAGTAAAGGAAATTTCTCGTTCCGAAACAATGCTCTCAGAACTGAGAGTGCCGGCGGGCTTGCGACGATCCTGAAAGTGGCGGCCGCAGGCCCTCGCCTCATTCTTCTTCAGAAAGATGGTGCTGCGCCGATTCCTTGATGCTACCGACATGCGTCAGCAGCCCTGAAATGACGACCGGATCG
The DNA here is from genome assembly GCA_051861045.1 of Allorhizobium sp. Lineage (GTDB taxonomy): Bacteria > Pseudomonadota > Alphaproteobacteria > Rhizobiales > Rhizobiaceae > Allorhizobium. The sequence continues at coordinate 272,354 of JBHYDI010000003.1, read as the reverse complement.
ACATCGGCCATCATCTCCTTGACCCACCGCTCATGCGCCTCGGCCATGCCCTCGAAATAGGCTCGCCCCTTCTCCGTGAGCCTTGCCACTGTGACGCGCTTGTCTTCGGGGAGGCGCTCTCGAATGATCGTGCCATCGGCTTCAAGACGCTCCACCAGGCCGGTGATATTGCCATTTGTCACCATGGTGCGGCTGGAAAGTTCACCGAGGCGAAGCCCGTCCTCTTCGCGGTAGAGCTGGGCGAGCAGGTCGAATTGCGGCAGCGTTGCACCGAATTCGTTGCGCAATCGCCGACGGATTTCCTGGGAAATGAGCTTGGTGGTCGCAAGTAGGCGCAGCCAGAGCTTCAGCTCCTGCTTCTTGCCCTCCTGCGCGTCGCTGGCAACCAGTTCGAGGTCCATCGCCTGTCCGTCTCGTGCTTATGTGTTTGGCCAAACCCTAACTGCGGGAACGCGCCTGACCCGTCAAGAGTGTCGTTGATGCCTGAAGCAATCGGCTGCCGATGATCGAAAGAAATGGCCATCCGGCGAACATCTTTGCCAGCAAGAAGCGTGAGCCTGCCCCCTATTCCGCTCGCCAATCCGTCACCAACCCATCACGGTTCCTGTGAATCTTGTCGCGGATCGTCGCAGCATGATTTTTCGCTTGACGCTTAAACCATCTCAAAATACTTTAAGCCTAAAATAACTTGGGAAATGAAGGGAACTGCAGATGCGCATCGTTTGTATCGGTGGAGGTCCAGCGGGCCTCTATTTCGGACTATTGATGAAGAAGCTTCATCCCGAGCACGACATCACCGTGGTCGAGCGCAATAAGCCCTATGACACGTTTGGCTGGGGTGTCGTCTTTTCGGATGCGACCATGCAGTCGATGCGCGTCTGGGATCCGGAAAGCGCAGTCGAAATCGAGGATTCCTTCAACCATTGGGACGATATCGAGCTTCTCTTCAAGGGCACACGCCAGCGCACGAGCGGCCACGGCTTCGTCGGCATCGGGCGCAAGAAGTTGCTCAACATCCTCCAGACGCGCTGCGAGGCGCTCGGCGTGGAGCTGAAATTCGAGACGGATGTCGACAGCGACCTCGACTATCCAGACGCCGATCTGGTGATTGCCTCAGACGGACTGAATTCGAAGATCCGCAATAAATATGCGGAGATCTTCCAGCCGGACCTGGTGGTTCGCCCGAACCGCTATATCTGGCTCGGCACCGACAAGCTGTTCGACGCCTTCACCTTCGATTTCCGCAAGACGGATCATGGCTGGTTCCAGGCGCATATCTACAAGTTCGATGACAAGACCTCGACCTTCATCGTCGAGACGACCGAGGAAGCCTATCAGGCTCACAAGCTCGGCGAGATGTCGCAGGACGAGTCGATCAAGTTCTGCGAAGGCCTCTTCTCCGAATGCCTCGAAGGATCGTCGCTGATGACCAATGCGCGGCATCTGCGCGGCTCGGCCTGGCTGAATTTCAACCGTCTCATCTGCGGCAAGTGGAGCCATTTCAATGGCAATTCGCATGTCGTGCTGATGGGCGATGCCGCCCATACGGCCCATTTCGCCATCGGCTCGGGCACCAAGCTCGCCATTGACGACGCGATCGAGCTTGCCAACCAGTTCAATATTGCCGGCCACGGCAAGGATGCCATCCCCGGTGTTCTGGCCACCTATGAGGAGATCCGCCGCGTCGACGTCGCCCGTATCCAGAATGCGGCGCGCAACGCCATGGAATGGTTCGAAGTCGTCGGCCATCGCTATGCCGACACGTTGGAGCCGGAACAGTTCATGTATTCCATGCTGACACGCTCGCAGCGCATCAGCCACGAAAACCTGCGCCTGCGCGACAAGACATGGCTTGAAGGTTATGAGCGCTGGTTCGCTGCCAAGCAGGGCCTGAATGTGAAGGACGGCGAGCGCTGCCTGCCGCCGATGTTCACGCCTTACACGCTCCGTGGCTTGACGCTGCCGAACCGCATCGTCGTATCGCCGATGGCGATGTACTCGGCCAAGGACGGCCTGATCGACGACTTCCATATGGTCCATCTCGGCAGCCGTGCCATGGGTGGCGCTGGTCTCGTATTTGCGGAAATGACCTGCGTTTCGCCCGATGCGCGCATCACGCCCGGCTGCCTTGGTCTCTGGAACGACGAGCAGATGGAAGGCTGGAAGCGCCTTGTGGCTTTCGTCCACGGCAATTCCAATGCCAAGGTTGCTGTACAGCTCGGCCATGCGGGGCGCAAGGGGGCAACCAAACTCGCCTGGGAAGGCATCGATCAGCCGCTGGAGACGGGCGACTGGCCGCTTCTCTCGGCCTCGGCACTGCCATATCTCAAGCACAGCAAGGTGCCGAAGGCGATGGACCGGGCCGACATGGACCGGGTCAAGGCCGATTTCGTCGCAGCGACGAAGCGCGCCGCGGAAGCCGGCATTGACTGGCTCGAATTCCACGCCGCCCACGGCTATCTGATCTCCAGCTTCCTCTCGCCGCTGACCAACCGGCGCGAGGACGAATATGGCGGCAGCCATGAGAACCGCGCGCGTTATCCGCTCGAGGTGTTCAAGGCGGTGCGCGAAGCCTGGCCGGCGGACAAGCCGATCTCGGTGCGCCTCTCCTGCCATGACTGGTTTGAAGGCGGCAACACGCCGGACGATGCGGCGATCTTTGCACAGATGTTCAAGGACGCTGGCGCCGATCTGATCGACTGCTCGTCGGGTCAGGTGTGGAAGGAAGAGCAGCCGGTCTATGGTCGTCTCTTCCAGACGCCCTTTTCCGACAAGATCCGCAACGAGATCCAGGTGCCGACCATGGCGGTGGGCGCGATTTCGGAAGCCGACCACGCCAATTCCGTCATTGCTGCGGGTCGTGCCGACCTCTGCGCCGTGGCCCGTCCGCATCTGGCAGATCCTGCCTGGGCGCTGCACGAGGCGGCAAAGATCGGCCTGAAGTCCGTTCCGTGGCCGAAGCAGTACATGTCCGGCAAATATCAATACGAGGCGAACCTCGCCCGTACAGCCACTCCGGTGAAGTGAGGCTCTTGTGACCCACTCCCTTCAGAACAGGCATGTTCTCGTCACCGGTGCCGGCAGCGGCATCGGGGCGGCCATTGCCCGCCGTCTTGCGGACGAAGGCGCGCGGCTGACGCTCGCCGGACGGCGCGCCGAGCCGCTTGCAGCCTTGGCGGAAGAGCTGGGGCCGGACAGAGCCTTCGCCATGTCCGGCTTCGATGTGACGGATGTCCAAGCCATTGCGACTGGTTTTGAGAAGGCAAGGGAGAAATTCGGCCCCATTTCGATCCTCGTCAACAATGCTGGAGAGGCTCCGAGCGCATCCTTTGAAAAAACCGGACTCGACCTTTGGCAAAAGGTCATCGGTGTCGATCTCACGGGCGTGTTCAACGTGACGAAGGAAGCGCTGGAGGACCTGAAAGCCTTTGGCAAGGGCGCGCGGATCGTCAACATCGCCTCAACGGCGGGTCTCACGGGTTACGCCTATGTGTCCGCCTATTGCGCCGCCAAACATGGTGTCGTCGGCCTGACGCGGGCGCTGGCGCTCGAACTAGCCAGGACCGGCGTGACGGTGAATGCCGTCTGCCCCGGTTTTACCGACACGCCGATCATCGCCCGCTCGATCGAAGCGATCGTTGCCAAGACCGGTCGGTCGCCTGAAGCAGCGCTCGCCGAATTCACCAAACACAATCCGCAGGGCCGGCTGGTTCAGCCCGAAGAGGTGGCCGATGCGGTCGCCTGGCTTGCCGGGCCGGCAGCGCAATCGATCAACGGTCAGGCCATCGCGGTCGCCGGCGGCGAAGTGCTGGCTGGCTGAGAGAAAGAAACGAAGGGAAGAGACATGCCGTTTACGATATCCAAGCCGATGCGCTTCGGGGATTGCGACCTGACCGGGATTGCCTACCACCCGGCCTATCTTTCCATGCTGGTAGACGTGAACGAGGCGATGTTCGCGTCCTTCGGCATCACCTGGAAGGAGATCATGTTCGAGCGCCGTTTTGGGCTGCCGACGGTCACCCTGAATCTGGAGTTCATCAAGCCCGCCGTTTACGGCGACGTGCTCGACTTTTCCGTCCATGTCCGCGCCATCGGCCGTTCGTCGTTGGACCTCGAGACCGATGTTCGCGTCGGCGATGACATGATTTGGACGGTGCGTCAGCGCATCGTGCTGACCTCGACCGAAGACCAAAAATCCCGCGCCTGGCCGGACGATATCCGTGCTGGCCTGACACGTTATCTGGAGCAAAAACATGCGGCATGAGATCATTCAACCCGATGGATGGGCCAAGCCCGTCGGCTATTCCAACGGCATTTCGGCGCGCGGTCGCATCGTGCAGGTCGGCGGTCAGATTGGCTGGGACGAAAACTGCCAGTTCCACTCCGACGATTTCGTCGACCAGGTCCGCCAGACGCTGACCAACATCGTCAGCGTGCTCGAAAAGGCAGAGGCGAAGCCGGAACATCTGATCCAGATGACCTGGTACTTCACCGACCGCGAGGCCTACAAGTCGCGCATGAAGGAGATCGGCGCGGCTTACCGCGAGATCATCGGTCGCCATTTCCCACCAATGGCCGCAGTGCAGGTCGTCGCGCTCATGGAAGACCGCGCCAAGATCGAAATCCAGGCACTCGCCGTCGTTCCCGATTAATTGCAGCAAACTACCAAGCCATTAAAATTTCAGGAGGAAACCATGTCCAATACTGTCATGCCCGTCATCACCCGCAAGGGCCAGGAAGACAAGAACACCGGCCAATCCGGCGGCTGCATCCGCGTTTCCGGTGTCGGCCCGCAACACACGCCGGCAACCAAGATCTGGTTCGGCAAGGTTTCCAACGATCCGGGCTACCGTTCCTATCCGCACCACCATGGCGAAGCCGAAACCGGCGGCTATGTGCTGAAGGGCAAGGCGCGGATCTATTACGGCGAGAACTGGCAGGACTATTTCGACATGGAAGAGGGCGACTTCATCTTCGTGCCGCCTTACTGGCCGCACATCGAGGTCAACATGTCGACGACGGAAGAACTGGTCTGGATGACGACGCGCACGCCGGACAATATCGTCGTCAACCTGCCGGACGTGGACGATTCCATCCTCGTCGGTTATCGGCGCGCCTGATGAAACTCCTGCGCCATGGCCCGGCGGGCGCCGAAAAGCCCGCCTTGCTCGATGCGGACGGCAAGGTCCGTGACCTTTCGGGTATCGTCGCCGATATCGGCGGCGAGGTCCTGTCGGATGCGGGCCTCGCCCGCATCGCTGCCGTCGATCCGAAGAGCTTGCCGGAGGTCCCTCCTGGCCGCATCGGCCCCTGCGTTGCCGGCACGCGAAAGTTCATCTGCGTCGGGCTGAATTATGTCGACCATGCCCGCGAAACCGGAAAGGCCCCGCCGGAAGAGCCGATCCTGTTCATGAAGGCGACGAGCGCCATTATCGGCCCTGATGACGATGTGGAAATCCCGCGTGCGTCGCTCAAGGCCGATTGGGAAGTCGAACTCGGCATCGTCATCGGTACGCGGGCGAAGTATGTCAGCGAGGACAAGGCGCTCGACCATGTGGCGGGCTACTGCGTCGTCAATGACGTGTCCGAGCGCGCCTTCCAGTCAGAGCGCGGCGGCCAGTGGACCAAAGGCAAGAGCCACGACACCTTCGGTCCCATCGGACCCTGGCTGGTCACGCGCGACGAGGTGCCGGCCCCACAAAACCTCGCGCTCTGGCTCGACGTCGATGGTGTTCGTCGCCAGACGGGAACCACCGCCAACATGATCTTCGGAGTGCGGCATCTCGTCAGCTACATCAGCCAGTTCATGACGCTTGAGCCGGGCGATATCATCGCAACCGGCACACCGCCCGGCGTTGGCATGGGCATGAAGCCGCAACCGATGTTCCTGAAACCTGGTCAGGTGATCACACTGGGCATCGAAGGCCTTGGCAGCCAGCGCCAGCAAACCATTCACGCCAGAGGCTGAGCCATGAGTGATTTTGAAGGCAAGTTGGTCATCGTTACCGGCGGCGCGCGGGGGCAAGGGGAGGCGGAGATCCGCCTCTTCGCCTCCAGGGGAGCCGCGGTCATCATTGCCGACGTTCTCACAGACGAGGGTGAGGCGCTGGCCGCTGACTTGACGAAAGAGGGCAGCGAGGCCCGTTTCATCCGGCTCGACGTCACCGATCCGGCAAGCTGGGCTGCGGTGATCGACCTGGCGAAATCGTGGAAAGGTCGGCTTGATGTGCTGGTCAACAATGCCGGTATCATCAACCGGACGCTGGTCGAAACGACGTCGCTGGAGGCCTGGGAACGGGTGCTGCGCGTCAACCTCACCGGCTCCTTCCTCGGCGTCCAGGCAGCTAGCGTGCTGATGGCGGAAACCGGTGGCGGCGCGATCGTCAACATCTCGTCCAACAGCGGCCATTCGGGTCATTACGACCCAGCCTACACGGCCAGCAAATGGGGCCTGCGCGGGTTGACCAAGAGTGCCGCCATGGAGCTTGCACCGAAGAATATTCGCGTCAATGCGGTGTGCCCGGGCCTGGTGGTCACCGGACTCAATGCCTCAAGCCCGCATCTGAAGCCGATGATCGGGATCACGCCGCTGAAGCGTCCTGGCAAGCCGGAAGAGATAGCGGAACTTGTCTGTTTCCTCTCATCGGATGCTTCCAGCTTCATCACCGGCGAGGATTTCGTCATCGATGGCGGCTTCACCGCAGGTGCCGCTTACCGGCGGGTGGCCACTGAAACGGGAATTTTCCCGGAATAAGCGCTGCGAATGACTTCGGCCTTTTGTAAGGACCGTTGATCGTTTCGGCGAGAGCATTGCCGTGGGCAGCTTCGCCCATGGAAACAGCACGCGAAGGCTACTGGCGCGGTAGGCCAACCGGTTTTGCCAACCTACGTTGGGCGGCGATCCGAAAAATCGCATTTGCCGCGCCATAACCATCGTATCCTTCGCGGCGCTCAACGATCTCGAAGAAGAAGCCTTCGCCGAAAGTCCGACTGTAGAGCTGGAAATACTCGCCGTCATTGTCGCGGTCGTAGAGAATGCTCAGGTCGCGCAGGCGGTCGACGAAGTCGGGCATCAGGCCGAAGCGTGCCTCAAGGTCGTCGTAATAGTTCTGCGAGATCGGCAAAGGCTCCAGACCGCGGCTCTTCAGCTCAGTTGCCGTCGCGAAGATATCGTCCGTCTCGAACGCGATATGCTGCACACCCGCGCCAAAGCCTTCTGTGAGGAAGTGGCCGGCAAAGGTCTTGCGGCTTTCCGCACCATTGATCGTGACACGGAAACCACCATCCGCCGCATGGATCGCCTGGCTGCGGACGAGACCGCCCGGATCTGCGACATCCACCATGCCGGACCTGCCGACATCGAAGATCGCCGTGTAGAACAGAAGAAGGCTTAGCATCTCGTCGTAACGAGTCGTCTGCGCCAGATGATCGATGCGCTTGAGGCCGGCGCCTTTGGTCGCGGTCGGAGCCAGGTCGAATTCGTTCGACCAGATCTGAGCGAGTGTCTCACCGCCATCAATGAAATAGATGATCTCGCCGCCGCTCGCCGTGACGGCCGGCACCAACGCCTCCCCCGGAAGGCGAGGTTCCGAAAAGGCCTCGGCGCCCATGGCAATGGCACGTTCGACCGCGCGCTCGGCATCCGGCACGCCAAGGCCGAAGGCATAAACATTGACGCCGTGCACGGAATAGTAGGAGCTGGCAATGCTGTCGGGATCGGTGTTGATGACGATGCGGATATCGCCTTGCTGGTAGAGATCGACCTCGCGGTTCTTGTGCTGCCCCGCCTTGACGAAACCGAGCGTCGTCAGGAGCGCAACCAGATCCTCGGCATCCTCCGGCGCGGCCGCGAATTCGACGAACGAAACGGTCTCCACCGGAACGCGCGGCGGCGCCTCCGCTACAGCGACCTTGAGATCAGGCGCAACCCGCTTCACGTCGTCCATCAGGTTGAGAAGCGAGCGATGGCCATCCTCGGCGATGAGCCGCGCCGATCCGCTGCGGAATTGGTCGTTGAAGATTTCCAGCGACAACGGGCCATCATAGCCAGTGGCGGCGATCGCCGCCATGAAGGGCACGAGCGGCAGATCGCCTTCACCTGGCATGTTGCGGAAATGGCGGCTCCAGTAGAGCAGATCCATGTCAATCTGCGGCGCATCGGCGAGCTGGACGAAGAAGATCTTGTCGCCGGGAATGGAACGAATGCTTTCCGGATCGATCTTGCGCGACAGCGTGTGAAAGCTGTCGAGGATGAGGCCAATATTCGTATGATCGGCGCGGCGCACGATCTCCCAGGCGTCACGATGGTCATTGATGTGTCGCCCCCAGGCGAGCGCCTCGTAGCCGACGCGCAGGCCGCGTTTTGCCGCCCGTTCGCCAAGCTCGCGGAAGTCGGCCGCGGCCCGGTCGATGCCCCCGAGTGATACAGGGGAGACATTGGAGCAGACCAGCATCAGCTCCGTTCCCAGCTGCTCCATAATGTCGAACTTGCGCTCCGCACGATCGAAGCACCGGCTGCGATAGGGCTCTGGCATGCCTTCGAAATCGCGGAATGGCTGGAAAAGCGAGATCTCCAGCCCGTGATCGCGAACCATGCGCCGGACATCGGCCGGCGCAGCGTCATGGATCAGCAGGTCGTTCTCGAAGATTTCGACACCGCTGAAGCCTGCCTTGGCGATGGCATTCAGTTTTTCCGGAAGGTCTCCACTGATCGAGACGGTGGCGATCGAGGTCTTCATCACACGCTCACTCCCTCACCCTGTTTCAAGGCCTGCCGCAAGGCGGCCTGATCCACATCCCGCCCGGTGAACAGGCGGAAAGCATCAACGCCCTGGAAGAAAAACAGCTCGTAGCCACTCATGACCAACAGACCTGCCGCCTTGGCGGCCAGCAGGAATTCGGTGTCGACAGGGGTGTAGACCGCGTCGAACGCCCAGCGCGCTCGGGTGAGGCCGCTTGTCGGCACGGCAGAGCCGGCATAGCCGACCATGCCGAGCGGCGTCGAGTTGATCAACCCATCGGCACCTGCAACGGCGTCTTCCGCAGACGGCGCCACGGCCACGGCAACATCGGGTGCGGCGGCGCGCACGGCTGCGGCAAGTCCCTCTGCCCGCGCCTGATCGCGATCAAAGAGATTGAGATGACGGCAACCGAGTTCGACCAGGCCAAAGGCGACCGCCTTGCCCACCCCGCCAGCACCGATCATCGCGACGCGACCAGGCGAGGCATGATGGCCGAAGGCGGTGCGGAACCCCAGGACGAAGCCGGTGAAATCCGTGTTGAAACCGCGCGGCGTGCCGGTCCCGAAGAGAACCGTATTGCAAGCCGATATCTGCCGAATGACGGGGTCCGACACATCCAGCATGTCAACAACGCGCTCCTTGTAGGGATAGGTCACGTTGATGCCGGCAAAGCCTTCTGCGTTGCAGGAGGCAAAGACCTCTTCGAAGGTCTGGTTCCGCAGCGGTGGAACCAGACGCTCGTAGGTGATCGTGAGGCCGCAGAGACGTCCAGCAGTCTCATGCAGACGGGGCGACTGTGACGCGGCGATGTTATCGCCGATGAGGCCCAGCCGAATTGTCTCTGCGGTCATCCTGGCAATCCCTGGCTCAGTTGGACTTGATGGCGTCGACGGATGTCGCAGCCGCGCCGAAGCGCCGCTTCCACCAACGGGTCTGTGTCAGCAACACGAAGACGATGATGCCAAGAAGCGTTGCCGACAGCGGGCTTGTAAGAATGCCAAGGGCAAAATCCGGCAGGCTTTCGCGTTCGGAGATAATGGCGCGGCGCCAGTTGTCGTCCATCAGTCGGCTCAGGATGACGCCAAGAATGACCGGAGCGACCTGGTATCCATAGAGCTTCATGAAGTAGCCGAACACGCCGAATCCGAGCATCCACCAGACATCCGCGACCGAGTTGTTGATCGAGTAGGCGCCGACGACGCTAAGCAGCAGGATCAGCGGGAAGAGGACCGCCTTCGGGCATTCGATGATCTTGGTGAAGATGCGGATTCCGGTGAGACCGAAGATCAGCATGAAGAAATTGGCCAGCAGTAGATTTCCGACCGTGAACCAGAACATGTCCGGCTTTTCCAAGAGCAGCAGTGGTCCGGGATTGAGACCGTGGATGAACAGCGCGCCGATGATGACCGCCGTCACCGCGTCGCCCGGAATGCCAAGCGTCAGCATGGGGATATAGGCGCCGCCGACAGCGGCATTGTTGGCGCTTTCCGGGGCGATCAGGCCTTCCTTGGCACCTTGGCCGAAGGGCACGTCCGGGTTCTTGGTGATGCGCTTGGCGTGGTCATAAGCCATCAGCGCCGCGATGTCGCCACCGGTGCCGGGCAGTGCACCGATGATCACGCCGATGCCGGAGGATTGCAGCGTGAGCGAGAGGTGACGCTTGATGTCTCCCCACAGAGGCACGATGCGATCGATCTTCTGCTTCACCGCCTGGGCGTTCAGGTGATGGATCTGCAGCAAAGCCTCGGAGACGCCGAACATGCCGATCATCAAGGCGATGGAGGAGATGCCGTTCATCAGCGAGACGGAGCCGAACGTGAAACGCTGTTCGGCGGTCATGGGGTCAAGACCAACGGAACCGAGCAGGATCCCGAAGGCGCCGGCAAACACGCCCTTCGCAAGGCTTTCGCCGGAGAGCGCGCCGACAAGCAGAATGCCCATCACTGCGATCAACATGTAGTCGCGCGGCTGGAACGTGATGGCAAATTCACTGATCGCCGGCGCGGCAATCGCCAGCACGGCGATACCGACGAGACCGCCGATGAAGGACATGACCGTGGACAGGCCGATGGCCTGCCCGGCTTCCCCCTTCTTCGCCATCGGGTAGCCGTCGAGGCCTGTTGCGATCGCGGCCGGCGCGCCGGGGATGTTGAGGAGGATGGCGGTTCTGGAGCCGCCATAGACGCCCCCCATGAAGATGCCGTTCATCAGCGCCAGCGCGGGGTTTACCTCCCAACTGAAGGTGAAAGAGATCAGGATCGACACGGCCATCGTCACCGACAGGCCCGGAATGGCGCCGATATAGATGCCGGCAAAGGCGCCGAGAGCCGTGAGAAACAACAGATCCGGCTGGATCCAGGACGAAACGAGATAGGCAAGAGCGTCCATGATATCAGTTCCCCGCCGCAAACAGTGATTGTGCCCAGGCGATGATGGCGCGCTCCGGGATCAGGCCTTCGGGCAGCACCACCTGGAACACCAGGCGAAACACCACATAGACGCAGAGGATACAGAGCAGCGAAAGACCAAGCGCCCGCTTGAACCGTCCCCCCTGGAGGTAGGTGATCGACGCCAGAAGGAAGAGGAAGGATGACAGGACGAAACCCAGCGTGTTTAACACCAGGCTGTAGACCAGGATCAACCCGCCAAAGACAACAACAGTAGCCGGCAGAATTTCGGTGCGAAAACGGTCCAGGACGGCCGCCGGAGCAGGCATCCGCAAGGTCCTCAACAGGATGACGCTCAGCGAGACGACCATGACCGAAGACATGGCCATGGGAAAGGCGCCTGCGGAACTCAGTGCGCTGAAGCCCGAAATGCCATAGGCCTGCCACAGAAGGACAAGGCTGCCGACAAGCAGGATGATCGTAAAGACCACCTCGCCCGGGCGGCGTGTGGTTGGCTGTTCTTGCATGAAAGTCTCCCCCCGGTCACGGGGCAGAGGTCCATCTTGCCCGAAACCATCGAATGAACGGATTGATGCAGAATGAGGGGCCGCAACGGCCGGCACCAGGACCGGCCGTCGGGCTCAAGACCCGTCAGGGCTTGGCAATGCCGAATTCTTCCGGCGACTTCTTGCCCATGCCGGCGTCATGGACAACCCACGAGGTCGTCGCCTGCCAGGACTTCAGGAAGCTGCTGGCCTCGTCGCCGGAGATGTTCATCGAGATATATCCACGGTCGGACAGAAGCTTCTGGAAGTCTGCGCTATCAGCGCCCTTCTTGAACGCGTCGGCAAGCTTGGCCTTCACGTCATCCGGGGTCTCCGACTTGACGAAGACGCCGAAGAAGGGACCCCAGGGCAGAAGGCTCTCAAACTCCGGATAATCGGCTGTGATAGGCTGTGCTTCCGGCAGAGCCGGGCTGGTCTGCTTGTCAAAGATGGCGAGCACCTTGATGCGGCCAGCCTTCACATGTTCGACGGCAGCACCGAGAACGGCGGGCATGAATTCGACAGCGCCGCCCTGCATTGCAGTGAGTGCCGGACCGTCACCATCGAAGGGAACGGCAGTGACCTTGAAGTCCAGCTTGCTGGAGAGCATGGCACCGACGACCGAGGGCAGACCGCCGGGCCCGGTTGATCCCATGCGCACCTTGCCAGGATTCGCCTGAACGTATTCGACAAGTTCCTTGAAGGTGTTGAACGGAGCATCCTTGTTCGCCACGATCACCGGCACACCTCGGGCGAGCACACTGACGGGATAGAAGTTGGAATAGTCCAGCTCGGACAGCCCCATCACCTTGTAGAGCTGCGGGTTTTCCGCGCCCATCAGCAGCGTGTAGCCATCGGCGGGCTGCGTCGACACGAACTGCGTGGCAATAACGCCGACGCCGCCGGTCTTGTTGGTCATCACGATGCTGCGACCCAGCTCCTTCTCGACGTGCGGAGCAACCGACCGCATCACCAGATCGGTACTGCCGCCTGCACCCCACTGAATGACGCCCTGCAGATCCTGTTGCGGAAAATCGTTCGCCATTGCGAAAGATGCAGCCATGCTGAGGGCAACAGCCCCCACGAGTGTTTTCAACATATTGTTCTCCTCCCGTAACCCCGGGCCGTTGTGTTGATGAGACTGCGGATCCTCCTCCGCATGCCACCGATCCTGCTTAGCAGGTGCGCCAATCTTTTCCATTCCTTGACATAACGCAAATACCATTTTGAGCATGTATCATGCCAAGATGTTATGGTTGAACTGTCTGTTCATGTGCTCTTCCATCAGAGTCCTCAAGAGCTTCACAAACCGCTCGGCATAGCTCGACAGCGCTGCGTCCGCACGGTAGGCGACATAGGTCTGGAAGCTCGTTTCCTCTTCGATGGGAATGATTGCAAGGTTGCCGGAGGCAATATCGGCAACTGTGAAGGTATCGAGGACCGCAATCCCCAAATTCTGTTCGACCAGCCGACAGACCGTCGTGCCAAACCGGGCGCGGATGGCAATATCGTAGCCAAGATTCTGCCGGGCAAAGATGTCCGCCATGATCGCACCATAGGGATCCTTGGGGTCGATGCCGATCAGCGGATACTGGATGATGTCGCGCGCGGAAATGCTTTTCAGGGTCGCGATAGGATGACTGGTCGCCGCGACACAGACGAGTCGCCCCCGCGCCAGCGGTTCGAAGACGATGGACGGATGGTCGAGGCGATAGCTCATCACCACGACCTCTCCCTTGTTCAGAAGCAGATAATCGATCGCCTCTTCGATCTTCAAGACCTCGAAATTGAGCTTGATTTGCGGATAATGGTTGAACAGCTTGGCGATGGCGCGCGGCACCATCACATTGGAGATGCTGGGCACCGATCCCAGCGACAGTTCCACGTCCCGCCCCCGCTCCAGCTGCGCAATCGAAAACTGCAGTTGATCGATCTTGCGGTGAACCTCCTCGATCTGCACGAAGACATCGCGGGCTTCCGCCGTGGGCATGTACCGGCCGCCCTTCTTCACGAAGAGCTTGATGCCGAGCGATCCTTCGATGTGCTTCACCGTCCGGCTGACGCCCGGCTGCGCCACATTCATCAAGCGCGCTGCACCGGCAATCGTGCCTGCCACCATGATCGCCCGAATGACTTCGATCTGTCGCAAGGTCAGTGACACGGTCTCTCTCCTGCCAGCAATTGGGGCCACGGTACCATCCCCCACTCGCACAGGGAACTGGCACGCGATGCCAGATCGAACGGTGCCAGTGGCGGAATTTGCCGGAAGGCGGGTTCAGAGCACAAGGTCTCGGGAACCTTGCGGACGCTGTAAACGCAAAAACCGCCCCCGTCTTTTGGAGGCGGTTGATGATTTGTTTTGGCTGTATTTGGTTGGGGGGCCTGATTGCACGGAGACTTGCATAAAGCCCGCATCGAGACGGATCAAACTAGCTCTTTGTTGGGGAAGCATAACTGAGGAACTTTCAACAATCGGCGACCACTGTTGCAAATATCGAGTACGCGCATATTTCCAGTGGGATCGAACGAAAATGCAATCGACCCAAATCTCGATGATCTCGTGATTGTGATGCTTGAGCCGGTCGTCTCGGTGTCGTGGGTAATGCCAACCGGCGAAAATTCGAAACTAAGTGTCCGTGCAATCGGCCATGCTTTCAGCCACAGAAGTCGTGGCAATTCGGCCTTTAGCTGTAAGCCGCAGAGCTTCAAGCTCAAGCCCGTTTCCCCCTAGACGACGAGAAGTCGGACGATATCGAGACCAATCACCGCAGCGAGGTCGGAAGTCGAAAAATTCGGACCAGATGACCTCGATGAGGACATTGGAAAAGCCGAGATAGGCAACAATAAAAATTCAGCTCAGATCTACAGACGCAAGCAGCGACCAGCGACCAGCGAGCGCGGATCCAGTTCCCTATAAATTGCTGCAACACTTGACCAAGGATGGAGGGGAAGCCGCTGCGGCAGGATCTTCCAAGTCAGCTCCAGCGCCGCCAAAGGTGACCGCCCGCCGCGAAATGGATCGTAAAAAGCGCCAACGCCATGAACTTGCCAAGAGAGTTCGACGCGGAAACGCGCACAGAGGGTTATCGAGCCACACGTCCACCCCGAAACTGAGAAACCGTTCCAGTCGTATTGAGGCGGTTTTGGATTTCAGCATATCTTGGTTGTGGGCATGCTCAGTCTCAACTGAGCGCTTGTGACGCCCGTCATTGCCAGCGCCCTAGCACTCGCATAAAGAGCATTCGCGCCACAAAGTCGCGATCGATACAATTTTAACGTATAGCTTTGTTTCTGTGAGATGACCGCCGTTGGAGACCGCCTCCAGAGCTGGGCAAACAATCTGAGAAAAGATGCGAGCCATCCTCGATCACATCAAATCTGCAATGCAGCGGTCGTTCAGGCGATCTACCTATTGCGGATATCGGTTGCCATCATGCCGGTTCTCTCGTCCCGTTGCCTCACTTGCAACTGGAAAAAGGGCAAGAGCATCGAACCCCGGCAAATGCAATCATCCGGTGTCAGCTATTCTGTTGGCCTTGATCTTCGCCTCGTCATCGTCAGCCAACGAACAGCCCGGCGCACGAGAGCAAGCGGCTTCTATAGCGAACACTCCCGAAGTGCAGCAGTTTGATGATTGGCAGCTGCGTTGCGCATCTCAGCCCCAATCTTCCATGGGGGACAAGCTAGCGGCTCCAACTTGCGAGATCGGCCAACCCCTGATGATCGAGGTGGACGGCAAGCCGGTCGAACTGCTGAACCTCGCGGTCACCCGAGCGAGTGACAAGGCTGGTGAGGCCAAGTGGGCGATGGTCGTGCTCACGCCGCTCGACGTTCAGCTGAATGCAGACTTCGGCCTAGCCATCGGCACAGCCGAACCCGTCCTCTTGCGATATCGCAACTGCAACCGTCTGGGCTGCTTCGTGCTCGCACCTCTTGATGATCGTCGCATTCGGCAGATGGAGCGGGCCGCATCGGGCGCGGTCTATTTTCGTCTTCTCGACGGCAAGGCCGTAAAGGTCAACTTTTCCCTGAAGGGTTTTACCAAGGCAATGGAAGCCCTGTCTTCCGGCGTGGCGCCGGGTGATGCAACGAAAGACGGCCAGGCGCCTCGCGCCTTGCAGCCGGGAGATGGCGGGAATTGAAGCGCTTTTTCGGTCGTCATATGGCGGAAGAATTCAAGGTCGCATCCGTGGTGGCCGCTGTCACGCTTGCAGTCCAGCCAAGCCCGGTACATGCACAGAGCGCAGTCGATGGCGCGATCCGGCAGGCTGCGCAGATTGACCGTTTCCAGTCGCAACAGGAGCGACTGCGCGAAGACGAGCTATTGCGCCAAACGAGGCGGGCACCCGGTGGCGAAGGAGCAGTAGCGCCGCTCGCCACAAGCTCGTCATCCGGCGAAACCTGTATCGAGGTCAACAGGATTGCCGTGTCGGGGGCATCACTCATCCCGGCGTCCAGAATTTCCCAGACACTGAGCCAGTGGGAGGGGCGCTGCCTTGGCCTTGCCGAGTTGAACAGTGCGCTGGAAGCGATCACTTTTCTCTATGTCGATAGAGGCTATGTCTCTTCGCGCGCTTACCTCCCCGAACAGGATCTTGCCGACGGCTCGCTCGATGTTCTTGTGATCGAGGGGAAGCTCGAGACAATCACGCTCAATGGCAGGCAACCAGCCGACCCTCAGATCGCAACCGCTTTTCCCGGATTGCCTGGCAAGCCCGTGAACTTGCGGGATATCGAGCAGGGTCTCGATCAGATCAATCGACTTCGCTCCAACAAGGCGACGATCGCGCTCGCTGCAGGCAAGGCGCAGGGTGGATCCGTGCTCGACGTGAAGGTCGAGAAGACTCGTCCCTGGCACTTCAGTATGTCATCCGACAATCTCGGCAGCCTTTCCACCGGCAGATACCAGACGCGCGCCGACTTTGGCGCCGACAATATCTTGGGTCTCAACGACGAATGGCAGATCGGGTATCAGCGCTCGATGGAGCGCCATCCGTTGCGGTTTGGCGCTGCACGCCCGAACGGCAACTCGCTGACCGGCTCGGTGTCCATTCCCTACGGCTACTGGACCTTTGGCCTCAATGCCTCGTGGAGCGACTACCGATCATCGATCACAGGTCTGGTGTCGCAAATTGAAACGTCAGGTGGATCCCTCTCTTTTGCGCCGTTCGTCACGCGTATTCTCTACCGGGATCAGATATCGAAAACCTGGCTCACAGGACGGCTCACCTGGAAAGAAAACGAGAATTTCGTTCTGGGCAGCAAGGTCGATGTCTCTAGCCGTGTCCTGTCGGTGGCCACCCTGGAGCTTGGACATTCCCGACAGCTGTTAGGCGGCCAGGCAAGCGCGAGCCTCGGCTACCATCGCGGCCTCAAGATGCTTGGAGCCTTCGATGATGCAGCTGCGGCCGAAGGATCACCGAAGGGTCAATTCGAGAAGCTGTCGGCGTCCCTGGGCTATCAGCGCGCTTTCGACCTGGGTGATACAGCCATGATATTCAGCAGCAATTTGTCCGGCCAATGGAGTCCAGACGACCTGTTCGGGTCCGAGCAGATGTCAGCCGGCGGCTATTCCACGGTTCGCGGCGTCCGCGAGGCCGTCCTCTATGCCGATACAGGCATCGTCATACGCAACGAGCTATCGCTGCTCTTGCCTGAATCTGGCGATGACCGGGCGGCAGAGGTGTTCGGACGCCTTGAGCCCTATGCGGCCATCGACCTCGGTCACACCGTTTCAGACGCCAGCGGCAACAGCCTAGGTGGCAATCTCGTCGGCGCTGCCGTCGGCCTTCGCAATCGCGGCGGCCAGTTCAATTTCGATGTTTCCTATTCCGACATTTTGTCCATGCCCAACTTGCCGACCGGCTCAGTGCCCTCAAGCGGTCTGGTTCAGGCAAGGATGTCGATTTCTTTCTGAGGAGAGTGCACGTGTCCATTTCCCTTTGTGCCAGCAGGCTGCGTGATTGGTTCAGATTGCTCACCCTCCTCTTACTTCTCGGCGTCATGGCGGGCTGCGTACAGACCAAGAAGCTCTCCGCGACACAGGGCGAGCTCGCGGGACGGTCGATGAGCTTTGTGAACAATCCCGGCCTGCCGATGGTGGTCGGGAATGACGACGACGTCGCAACCCAGGCTGCTTTGCCCGTCGGTCTGGGACTTGCCGTCAGCATGTTGGATGTGGGCCTCAAGGCTTCGACCGGCATGTACGAGAAGGCATTTCTGGTTCCAAAGCCAACCGTCGATCCATCCGATATCGTGGAACAGGAACTGACTGCAACGCTCCGATCTTCGTACGGACTGGTTCGCCAGGAGGATCTCGGCGTGCCCTTGAAGCCTGCGAATACGGATGCGTCTTGGCCTGACCAGGGTCGGGTGGCAGCCATTGTCGCCTTTGCCAAGGCGAACGGCCATTCCGGGCTCATCGTAGACGTCGCAATGACGCGTTTCAGCGCCAAAACGCATGGACATGGCCTTTCCCTCGGCGGCACCAAAGTGCAGTTCGAATTGGTCATAAACTTCGCGATCATCGACGCGGCAAGCGGCAAACTTGTGGCGTCCACCTTCTGCGTCACGCCGCCGAACGCGGCACGTCACAGCCTCGATACCGTCCTGAACGGAGGACCGGAGTTCGTTGATCGTGCCGTGAGCGGGATCGCGCGCGCCTGCGCCGAAAGGATTGGCAAGAACGTATTGCCCGCCCGCTGAACATTGAACCCGCCTGCGTTTTCTTCTTGACTGGCGCAAGCCATTGAAAGTCAATCGGTTTTCTAAAAGGCTATCGGATATGAAGTTGATTTCCGGACAGACATTTTCCGTACCGTTCCATATCAACCGAATTGACCTCGGCGCTCTCGGCCGCAAATCCCTCGCGGTGACCATGAGCGTGGTCATCACGTTGCAGCCGCTTCTGGTCAAGGCGCAGGAAATCAGGGCGGACCAGGCGGCAAGCACTGCCAACCAGCCGCTGATCGGTGCGGCTGCAAACGGTGTGCCGCTGGTCAACATTGTCACTCCGAATGCGAGTGGCTTGTCGCATAACAAATACGGCGAATTCAACGTCGGGACACCGGGCGTGATCCTGAACAACTCCGCACAGGATTTGGCCCGCTCCCAACTTGGCGGTCTGGTGCA
This sequence comes from Allorhizobium sp., assembly GCA_051861045.1. GTDB lineage: Bacteria > Pseudomonadota > Alphaproteobacteria > Rhizobiales > Rhizobiaceae > Allorhizobium. Next base: position 253,550 of record JBHYDI010000003.1, on the reverse strand, counting down.
GGGCAATGCCAATTTCCGCAATTCCGGGCCTGCCAGCGTCATTCTCAACGAGGTGACCGGCGGCAATCGGTCGGCTCTGCAGGGCGCGGTCGAGGTACACGGTACTGCAGCAAACGTCATCATCGCCAATCCCAACGGACTGACCTGCGACGGCTGCGGTTTCATCAATTCGCCGCGCGTGACGCTTTCCACCGGCTCACCCGAACTCGGGGCCGACGGCTCACTCTCCGGCCTTCGCGTTCAGGGCGGCGATGTCCGCATCGGGGCTGGCGGTGCCGATCTCGGTTCGGTGAACGTCTTCGATATCGTTTCCCGCAAGATTGCGATTGACGGTCCGGTGAGGGCTGGCAACGCCCTCAATCTCGTCGCAGGCGCCAATTCCTATGCCTATCAGAGCGGGCTGATCACGCCCCTGCCCTCGGATGGCGAGGAGCCGGCCATCGCGATCGATTCCTCCCTGATGGGCGGCATGTATGCGGGCAGCATCAAGATCATCTCCACCGACAGGGGCGCCGGCGTCAACATGGCCGGCCAGATGGCGGCCAATGCCGGCGCCATGACGCTGAGTGCTGATGGCAAGCTGACCCTCGGCAAGGCGCAGGCCAAGGGAACTATATCAGCCCGTTCGGTTAATCAGGCGGTGCAGGTCGAAAGCACATTGTTCTCTGACGACGCCATCCTGTTGGAGGGTTTGACAGCTGTCGAACTCGCTGACCAGGCTATGGTCGTCACCCGGGGTGATGCCAGCCTAAATGCGCAGACGGTGACACTTGGTGCCGACGCGCTCGTCGCCTCTGGAACGGATAGCACCGGACAACAGGTGGCCGCCGGTAAGGTCAGCGTCGATGCATCGACACTCGATGCCGGCAGGGGCCAGATTGCCGCTGGCGCCTTGTTATCCATCCGGGCGGGAACGATCGACCTTTCGCGCGCGAAGGACAGCGTCAGGGATAGTCTGCGCTCGCTCTTAGCGATTGAAATAGAAGCGGCGCGCATCGATGCGCCGAACGGCCGGATCAAGGCAGGCGGCAATCTGAGTATCAAGAGTGCCGACCTGCTGTCGCTGACCTCAGGAACCTATCTCGCCGGTGGTGGACTGCTTGTCGAGGCCGCAAGTTTCACCTCCAGCGCCAGCCTTGCCGCCATGTCCACGGCCCGCATCGAGACCCGCTCCGGCAATCTGAACCAGGCCGGCAGTGTTGCGGGCGACGCAGGCACGGCACTCGTATCGGCGGGCAACCTGGTCAATTCCGGCAGGACCCTGTCGAAAGGCAAGGCGACACTGTCAGCGGCAGGTCAGCTGCAGAACACCGGCACGGGTCTGGTGGTCGCCAATGGTGGCGTGACCTTGTCGGCAGGCTCGCTTGCCAATGCGGGCTCCATCGGCGCCCAGGGCGGCGCGCTGGACGTCACCACCCAACACGTTTTGTCGAATGGCGGAACCCTGTCCAGCGCGGCATCCGCCACCATCCTCGCCGGCACGGAGTTCAGCAATTCCGGCAAACTATCGGTTGAAGATGCGCTCACCCTCCAGGCGTCCAGCGGAACACTGACCAATAGCGGCACCATCAATGCCGGCTCGGTGGGCATTGGGGCCGCAAACCTTGTGAACCTCGGTGCGCTCACGGTCCATGATCACGATGTCGTCTTGAGCCTTTCCGGCAACCTAGAGAATGCCGGCACAATCTCTGCCGAGGAACAGATCAAGCTCGATGTCGATGGCAATGTCATCACATCCGGCCGTATCGTCTCAGAAGGTGCACTCAGCCTGCAGGCCCGCAATACCGCCGCATCAGGCGCGCTGACGGTCAAGGCCGGCGGCGTCGTCAATGGTGGAAGCGCGTTGACGCTGAAAGCTGCGTCCTTGACCAATGCGGGCGCCGTCGGCTCCGCGCGGGGAGCGCTCGTTGCGCAATTGACCGGCCATCTTACGAATACCGGGCTCCTCTATTCCGGCACCTCATCCATCTACAAGCTCGACGGCAGTGTCACCAACATCAACGGTGACATGCTCGCCGAGACGGATCTCGTCATCGAAGGCCTTACCGGCACGCGTGCCGGCGCCCTCGACAACCGCTCCGGCACAATCGAAGCCATTGCCGGCAACATGGTGCTCGACGTCGCCTCGCTCACCAATCGCCGGGAGGGCCTTGCGGCCACGGTTGAAACCACCTCAAACACAACCACCTCCGGCGCCACAATGACCACTGTCGTGACGCAGCGCGAGACCGCATCGGCCAATGGTCCGGCAGCACAGATACTCGCAGGCGGCGATCTCAAGATCGATACGGGTGCTCTGACCAACAGCTACAGCCAGATCGCCGCAAATGGTGACATCGACATTCTTGCGACCTCGATCCTCAACGAGGGCCGCGACCTGATCGAGACGATCAACACCACGGCGGTTACCGAGCACTCGGAGCGCTACTGCGCGCGCAGGATCTTTGGGGTCTGCATCGACCACGATACCCGCTACTGGACCACGACGGACTCGAGCACATCCTCACGCACCTATGACAGCGTCTTCGGCACCATCCAGGCCGGTGGCGCACTCAACGCCAATGTCACCGGCTATCTGACCAACAATGCGGTCCGAGCCCAGGCCGGCCAGATCGGTCTGTCCTCGGGAAGCCGCGCGCTGACGCCCGCCGACATTGCATCCGCCTCGGCGGTCCAGACCCTGGCAGACCTCACCGCCCTCAATATCAGCATCGACGGCCTGCTCGGCCGTCAAGCGCTGTTCCAGCCGGCAACAGCGCCGAACATGCCTTTCCTCATCGAGACCCGCAGCGATTTCGTCGATCCCTCGAAATTCCTCGGCTCGGACTATTTCCTTAAGCTCATCGGCGGCTACGACCCCAACCTGCCCCTGAAGCGGCTCGGTGACGCCTATGTCGAATACCGGCTGATCCGCGACCAGATCTTCGATCAAACGGGCAGCCGCACGCTCGGGTCCGGCCTCGATCCCTATCAAATGATGCAAGCGCTCTATGATGGCGGGGTCAATGCCCAGCAATCGCTCGGGCTTTCCTTCGGCATTGCGCTCTCGCCCTCGCAGATCGCAGCACTCACCCAGGACATCGTCTGGCTCGAAAAGCAGATCGTCCAGGGCCAGGAAGTCCTCGTTCCGCGCCTCTATGTGGCAAAGACCTCCACCGCCAACACCAATATCGCCAGCGCCCAGATCAAGGCCGGCCAGGCCGACATTCAGACCGCAGCCCTCGTCAATTCCGGCGCGATCGCATCGGATGGCGATCTCGCCATCGACACCTCCGTCGGCCTCTTCAACAATGGCGGCAGCCTCTTTGCCGAGGCCGACATCGTCATCGACGGCGGCACCATCGTGTCCAACCGCTCCGGCACGATCTTGGGCCGTGACGTCACCATCGAAGCCGGTGAGATCGTCAACGACACGGTCGCCATCCGCGATGTCGTCGCCAATGGCTTTGTCGACCGTGCCCAGCAGCAGGCCCGCATCGAGGCCCGCGGCGACCTGCTCCTTGATGCGGCAGGCTCGATCATCTCCGAAGGCGGGCAGTTTGCCGCCGGTAGCGACCTGACGCTTGATGCCGGTCGTTCGATCGAACTCTCGGCGCTGGCGCTTGAACGCTCCCGCGACGACAGGATCGATGGCGGCTATGACCGCGCCTATAGCCGCACCCATATGCTGGCCGAGATCCAGGCCGGCGGCAATGCCCGTCTCGATGCCAGCGAAGACCTCTCGCTGACCGGCGTCAAGGCCAGGGCCGGCGAGAACCTGACCCTTCAGGCCGACGGCGACATCACCATCGCCTCCGTCCAGAACCAGGAAAGCCGCGACCTCAAGCTCGACATCAAGACGAGCGGTTTACTGGGTACAAGCACGAACATCGCCCGCAGCAGTGCGAGCGCGGTTACACAGGGCTCTTCCCTGCAAAGTGGTGGGAACTTGTCGGTCGATGCCGGCGGAAACGCGGTCATTTCTGCATCAAAACTTACGGCCGGTGGTGATAACGAAGCAGACATCGACATTACGGCAGAAGGCAATGTCTTCATCGCTTCGCAAATGGATGCCCAGGCAGGGAAATCCGAACACTCGTCACGCGGGTTTCTCGGAGGCAGAGGCAACAGCAGCCAATTCTATGCCGAGACCAATGTCGGCTCGATCCTCGATGCAAGCGGCAATGTCACGGTTAGCGCCGGTAATAGCGCAGCCATTTCCGGGTCCGGGATTGCGGCAGGCGATGCCATAGAAATTGACGGTGCTGATGTTTCGATCATCGGCGCCCAGGAAAGCCAATCGTCATCCGCGTCAAGCCAGAAGTCCGGCCTTTTCGTCGGGTCCGGCGGCGGTTTCGTTTCGCTTTGGGGCTCGACAAAGAACGCCAGCACCGCAACCAGCACCAGCAACGTCTCCACTACATTGCAGGCCGGTACCCATATTGCGCTGAACGCGACGGGTACCGATGTCAACATTCTCGGCTCGAACCTCCAGGCCGGACAGGATATCGACATTTCCGCTGCGTGGGACGTCAACATCACACCAGGCGCGGAGAAGAGCACAGGCTCCTCTTCTTCCAGCAGTTCTGGATTCGGGATCAATTTCTCATCGGGCGGCGGCGGCTTTTCGATTGGCCTCGGCTACAAGAAGACAGCCGAAGGTACGGAGCAATCGGCAAATACAAACGCCCTCTCGGCACTCGCAGCAGGCCGCGACCTCACCGTCACCTCGGGCCGCGACATCAACCTCCAGGCAGCCCAGGCGTCGGCCGAACGCGACCTCACCCTTGATGCTGTACGCGATGTCAATCTGCTCGCCGCCATGGATCAATCCAACTATGCGTCGATGCATGAGGAGCTCTTCGCCGGCATCAGCCTTAACGTCAGCGGCGGCATTGTCGGCGCAGGCATCGATCTCGCAGATGCCGCCTCCGGGCTCGGTGGTGAAAACGGAAAATATGCCATAACACCGGCTGCATTGGCGGCCTACAAGGCCGCAAGGCTTGTCGGATCTGGCGCGAGCCTGACACCTTCCACCTCCCTGACGGTCGGGTTCAACGCGAGCAAACAAACGCAGTCGGGTTCTGCCATGGCACCCGTGGTCACCACGCTCCGCAGCGGCGGGTCAACGGCAATCGTTGCGGACACCGGCGATATCACCGGAAACGGCGCACAGATTGCGGCTGGCTATGATGCCGCCGGCAAGCCTCTTGCTGATGGCAACATTCTTCTGTCCGCCGGCGATGAGATCAATCTCTCCAGTGCCATTGGCCGGTCCTCCGGCTCGTTCGATAGCAAAAGCATGGGTGCCAGCATCGGTGTTGATCTTGGCACAGGCGGACTGGTGGCCAATGGCAGCTATGCCAAGGGCCAGGGCGGCAATGATGCCAGCTACAACCTGAACAGCCATGTATCGGGAACCGGTACTGTGGTGCTCAACTCCGGGGCTGACACCAATCTCAAGGGGGCCGTCGTATCCGGTGAGACAGTCATTACCAATGTCGGCGGTGATCTCAACATCGAGAGCCGCCAGGATACCGCCATCTACAGGGAAAACAGTTTCGGCGCCCAGGCCGGCCTTGGCGCCTCGGGTCTGTCGGGCGGCGTCAACCTCGGCAAGATCGAGGGAGACTTTGCCAATGCGTCCGAACAGAGCGGCATCGTCGCCGGTCAGGGCGGCTATCACGTCGCCGCCGGCGGCAATGTTGATCTCAAGGGCGGGGTGATCGCCTCTTCCGCTGAGAAGGACAAAAACTCCCTTTCGGCAGAGAGCCTCACCTGGTCGAACCTCGAAAATCATTCTTCGGCCTCGACCTCCAATCTCGGTCTCTCGGCCTCGTTGCCGGGATCCGGGTCTGACGCGAGCAACGCACCGCTTGGTGGCCTCGCCGTAAGCCCGAGCATTGGCATTCCCGCGAAGGAAGGCAGTTCGGGTTCTGCCCTTGCCACGCTGACACCGGGCAACCTCAATCTCGCCAACCAGGCCCAGGATCTGGCTGCCCTCAACACGGATCTGTCCAAGGCCAATACTCAGGCCGAGATCTTCGACATCGACCGCTTGAAGGCCCGCCAGGAGAGCGCCGCCGCATTGTCGGAACTCTTGAACGGGTTGACCGGCGACATCTCGGCAAAGCTCGGTTTTGCCGAGGGCTCTCCGGAAAAGACCGCGCTGCATGCAGCCGTCGGCGCCATCGTCGCCAAGATGGCGGGCGGCGATGTCGGATCGGGCGCGCTGGCAGGCTCTGTCTCGGAGATTGCCAATGGCATCGTTCAGGATTTGCTGAAAGCAAACCCTGACCTGACGGACGCCCAGAAGGCATCGCTTACCCAATGGGCAGCCGTTGCCGTCGGCGCTGCCGTCGCTGGCCAACTCGGCGCGGCAACTGCGCTCGATAACGTCAATCACAATTATCTGACACACGAGCAACTGGACAGACTTGCTGCCGAATTGAAGGGTTGTGCGTCGGAGCCCGACAGCGCCGCCTGCGAACAACGGGTATCGCAGCAGTATGAAGAGATCGATTTCGCTCAGGAAAAGGCTTTCGAAGCGTGCCGCACCATGGCCTGTGCCGAAGAGCATTTGAACCGGATGCAATTCGACCAGGAGCGGCTTTACGCCCAGATCCTCGCCATCCAGGAACTGGGCGCGGATTCGGCATTGGGTCAGCGGCTGCTGGCCAATCAGGTCAATGAGCGTCCCCTGACCGGCGACGGTTCCGTGCTGGATCACCGCATCATGGATGTGCTGGCCGGGATCTCCTATTGCGAGGCAAATGGTGGCTCAGAGGGATGCTTCGAGACCGGCCAGCGGGTCAAATTCTTCTCCGAAGCCGTCACCCTGGCAGCCTATACGGCGCTGGGCATCTCTAACCTCAACCGGGGAAACGGCTCCGTCAGACCCGGACAAGGCGACGCGATTGACGGAAATGCAGGCAGCCTGCCAAATGCAACAAATACTCCACTGCCCAACGTTCCGGGCCGGGTTCAGTCCCGCATCAATCTTGCAAACGGTGACAGCCGAAATGGATGGAGTCACGTCTTAGATCGGCACTTCAACCCTGACCGAAATGCAAGCCAGTTCATCGTAACGCAGAGCGATCTGAGAGCCGCGCTTCAAAGCAAAACGGTTGTAGCTACTCCTGTTACGAAGACTTTAGAAAGTGCTGGCCATGGCACCTTGTACGTTCGGGAGGTTGATCTAGGTCGTCCAATTGGGACCGACAAATTTAATAATTTTCAGCCAACGTCCACCATAACGATCATGACGGACAGGTTTGGAAATCTAGTTACAGCCACCCCAGGAGTTGTAAGATGAGGTTAATAGATAGCACTACTGAAGAAGAATACAGACAGGAGATGGAAGAGGGTGCAAAATATCTTCTAGAAGATAAGCGCAGTGAAATATTGATGAAATTAATCAGCCGAGAGGTGGAGGTTGTAAACAGCACATACATTCTAAGTGGTTACAAGCTGGGGAGTTACCAAACCTGCAGTATTCTCGTGAATGGAGACACTGTTTTTCATATACAAATATCCGATAATGAGACTGAAAGCGTCGAAAAATCAAGCATCTCTGAATACAGGAACGGTCTGAAGAAACAGGGGCAAATTAAACTTAAGGTTGCGCTAGAGCTCGCTGCGAAGAAATGATTTACTGATTGACCGGTCGATGACCTGCCGTTTGAGTTTTTAACTGAGAAGGACAAGAACTCCCTTTCGGCAGAGAGCCTCACCTGGTCGAACCTCGAAAATCATTCTTCGGCCTCGACCTCCAATCTAGGTCTCTCGGCCTCGTTGCCGGGATCCGGGTCTGACGCGAGCAACGCACCGCTTGGTGGCCTCGCCGTAAGCCCGAGCATTGGCATTCCCGCGAAGGAAGGCAGTTCGGGTTCTGCCCTTGCCACGCTGACACCGGGCAACCTCAATCTCGCCAACCAGGCCCAGGATCTGGCTGCCCTCAACACGGATCTGTCCAAGGCCAATACTCAGGCCGAGATCTTCGACATCGACCGCTTGAAGGCCCGCCAGGAGAGCGCCGCCGCATTGTCGGAACTCTTGAACGGGTTGACCGGCGACATCTCGGCAAAGCTCGGTTTTGCCGAGGGCTCTCCGGAAAAGACCGCGCTGCATGCAGCCGTCGGCGCCATCGTCGCCAAGATGGCGGGCGGCGATGTCGGATCGGGCGCGCTGGCAGGCGCTGTCTCGGAGATTGCCAATGGCATCGTTCAGGATTTGCTGAAAGCAAACCCTGACCTGACGGACGCCCAGAAGGCATCGCTTAGCCAATGGGCAGCCGTTGCCGTCGGCGCTGCCGTCGCTGGCCAACTCGGCGCGGCAACTGCGCTCGATAACGTCAATCACAATTATCTGACACACGAGCAACTGGACAGACTTGCTGCCGAATTGAAGGGTTGTGCGTCGGAGCCCGACAGCGCCGCCTGCGAACAACGGGTATCGCAGCGTTATGAAGAGCTCGATTTTGCTCAAGAACGAGCCTTCGAAGCCTGCCGCACCATGGCCTGTGCTGAGGAACATCTCAGCCAGATGCAATATGACCAGGAACGGCTTTATGCCCAAATCCTCGCCATCCAGGAACTGGGCGCCGATTCGGCTTTGGGTCAACGACTGCTGGCCAATCAGGTTGATTTCATGCTGGATCACCGCATCGTGGACGTGCTGGCCGGGATTTCCTATTGCGAAGCAAACGGGGGCACTTCAGGATGTTTTGAGACCGGCCAGATAGTTAAATTCTTCGCCGAAGGCGTCACCGCGCTCGCTTATGCGGCGCTTGGCATTTCCAATCTCAATCGCGGCAACGGCTCCGTTAAACCTGGTCAGGGTGAGGTTGACGGTGGGGTGCCAAATGCCTCAAATAGCACACCGCGCACTGTTGGGAATCTGCAGGGCGGGCCTCTGGAACATGCTACGCAGGTAAGCGGGCGTTTCAAATTAGAGAGCGGTCCTCCCAATGGCACCGTCTTTAGAGCCGACAACCAAGGGAACATTACAAGCTATGCAACCTATGATGCCAACGGTCAAATTTTGACGCGCGTCGATGTCACTGGTGCGGCTCACAACGGAGTGCCGACCCCTCATGTTTTGGAATATGGGCGCAATACGCTACCCAATGGCAGTGTGAGAGTTCAGACACCACGAACCGATCCGCGCCCAGCCACACCGGCGAAATCCCATGATAGAACGTGATCCGTTACCGGGATGGTTGCAGCCCGTCGCGATTGAAGACTGGGGCCTGAAGTGCTCACCGCCGATTGAAAGGGCGTGGCTAGCCCACATCAATTACTTTGTGCATCCTGATGTGGTGGTCGCCGCCGGCCGTCTTTTGTTGCCAAAATTCGTGGAACATGAAGGGGGTGTCTTTTTGGAAAGCAACTTCACGCTCAAGATTTACTCGGAGTGGAGAGAGCGTTTGGCTGATCTAAGCGAAGTTGAGAATATGCTCAACCATCAACATGTTTATGATTTGTTTGCAGTGACTGATGATATCTCTGAGGAATCATACCTGCGCGTGGCAAACCTTTTGGCTGAAACAATCAACTTGGCGCTAAAGGTCTGCTACCCTGACCGCCAATTCTGTGTGGCCTTATCAAGTACCGATCGAGATTATGGGCCGACGGTGAGTTTTCATTCTCTGCCCTCCGCCGCTGGTTCCGATGCCTGATATTCGGGCTCCAAGCAGGGTCTGTTGCTCCAGACACGCCCAGACCGAACAAACCATGAGCGCAATTCCGCCCGAAGGATTCTGCCACGAAGACATCGGCGCAAGTGTGCGAATTGTACTCGACTGCTGCATTGGCTGACGTCTGAGCGATACGTTGTTATCTGGGAACGCTCGATCCACCGCTAACGGCCTGCCTCCATGTCTAAGATGTGGATTGACGGCAGCAACTCTTGGACCTTGAGGGCGGGAGATCGCCCTCTCGGCAATGCTCGGTTTTGCTGAGGGTTCTGCGGAAAAGACCGCACTGCATGCCGCCGTCGGCTGTGCGGCGGCCACGATCGGCTCTAGCGAATGCATGGCGGGCGCCATCGGCTCCGGCCTTGCCGAACTGATCGGCAAGCCGCTCGCCGAAGCGATCCCCGACCCGGCCCGTCAGACCGCCCTCCTCTCGCTGATTGCAGGGGCTGCCGGTGCCATCGCCGGAGGCTCTGCAGACGCGCTGAACGCCGCTGCAAGCCAGGCCGCCACCACCCACCAGAACAACTATCTCAACCATGCAGAGCTTGAAGCCTGCATGGCTGCCGCCGACCCCTGCTCGGCGGAAAAGATCACGGCAATCCTACAAAAGGATGCTGCTTTTGCAGCCATATCACAGGCCAATACCAGCAACCTTATGCAGGTATGCTTGGTAGCACCCGCTTCGCAGGCCTGTGCTGCTCGTGTTGCTGATCTGAAGGGTTCCGCCGCAAGGCTCGAACAGGAGCGCGACAACGGTCAGGCTCTTGCCGATCCGACAAACAGCGCGACAGCCTTCAGCGTGAAGCAATCGATCTTCGACTACGATCTTCTGCTGGCACGCAGCCTCTCCAACTCGACCCAGCCAGCGGATCTGGCGATCCGGGATTTCGTGGTCGAGCTTTCCAAGACGGAAGGCAAGATCAATGCCTTCCTGAGCGCCGCAGGCGTGGTCGGCGGGGTGGGCGTATGTGCATCCGGCGCCGGAACCATGGCCTGCGCTGCCGGTGCACTTGGGGCGCTGGCCAGCGGCAACCACCTTTATGGCGATGCACAGCAGGCCATCACCGGCAATGAGGCCCGCACGGCACTAGTCCAGGCGCTGACGGCGCAGGGTCTAAACCCAGCCGATGCGCAAAAGTACCAGGCCTATGTGGATGCTGGCGCCGTCGTCGTAACCCTCGGCATCGTCGGCGGCCAGGCCGTCTACCGCTTCACCGTCAACAGCACGAGGGTGAGTGCGGCTGATCGCGCGGCGCTGGAGGTGTTGGGGGCTCCAAACAAAAACCAAATGATCGACGACCTCATGAGAGGCGGCACCAAAAACCACGCTGCAGAATGTTGTCGATATACGTCGGCTTCCCGATGGTCGAACTGTTTGGCTTGAGACGGGCAACTCAAGCGCTGGCTTACAACATATCTTGGAGGGAAAAATAACTGACTTCGCCAGTCGAGGTGTCTTAAAGGACCAAATTCCAGATTTGATATTTGAAGCACTTGAAAACGGCCGCATTGTTACCACTATTGGGTCAGGTCGAAATCTAAGACCTGTTTATGAAGTTGAGTTCAACGGCGCCAAACAAATCATCGCGGTAGGTGTCGGAGACAACGGATTTATCGTAAACGCACATCCATATAGTGTGAAATAGATGAGAAAGACTGAGGTAAAACTGTGGGCATCTTTTCTTGCTGAGCCGGTCAGCATTAAATATAGTGATATTTTTACATACTACGATACCTTTACGCTTGATATATCAATGGATCTAAAAGAATAAATCGAAAAATGGGACAAAGAATATCAGGAAACATACAACAGTAAATATCCGCCAGATTCTAGATTCTCGTCAAAAGCTTCTGAACAAGCTCATCAGATTCGAGGGAAGGAGCTAGCCCGTCGGCTGCAAAATGAACTCGGCGACAAATACTCCGTCGAGTTCAAACCTTGAATGCTTCCTATTCTTTCCGTTCGCCCCGTAGAACAATATCGTAATTTCATGCTTGGAATCGAGGAGTCGGTAGCAGATTGATCCCTCCAATCGCCAGGGCAGCGAGAGGCTACCGGAAGCGAATGGGCTGACAGATGGTTTAGATGTATTACCACTTGCTAAGTCTGGAAGCTGTCATGTGCTGACCCCGGGCATTTCCCGGGATCTTGGCAACCATCAAACACGAGGGAACCTCCGCTCCGATCCCCTCCGTCCTTGATCCGATACCGCGCCGTATAGATCCGCAAGAAAAGCCGTTCATCAGCATCCAGCAGGATTTTCGCACGAACGTGGGTGGATGAAAACCAGAGCTTCTCCCAGGACTTCAAGCGCGAGGAAGACCTGTTCTGGTGGAACGAGCGCGTTCAGGGTGGCGTCGAAGAGACTATCCGCAATGTCGAGATCGAGGCCGGTGGCGGGCTGACCATCGATGCCGGAAACGGCGTGGTCATCGAATACAAGGCGACTGGCGGCGATCTTGCCGCCTCGCTCGACCAGCTCTCCGCCTCGCCCGGCCTCCTGGGTGAATGACCTGCGCAACGACCCTGCCCTTGCCGGCAAGGTCGACTGGCAGGCCGTCGATGCCGAATTCAGCGAATGGGATTACAAGAGCCAGGGCCTGACCGAGGCCGGAGCGGCGCTGGTCACGCTGGTCGCCACAGCGCTCACAGCCGGAACCGGCGTCACCGCCGCCCCGCTATCAGTGGCAGACCACATCCTGCCGTTTTGTGCCTTTCAAACGGAAAAACCGCCCCTGCTAGACAGAGGCGGCAGGAGATTTGGCAGTTAAGCGCCTGTTATATCGGTGTGATCAGCGATTTATGTCTGAACTGGTTGCGGGGGCCTGATTGCGCAGAGACTTGCATAAATCCCGCGTCCCGAGCGCAAAACAAGCGCTTTGTGGGGTATGCAGAATTATGGAACTAAATCCGAATGAGGATGGCGCGAAAGTCGTTGACGTTGGTCAGAGTTGGCCCGGTGACGACCTGGGCGTCCAGAGCTGCGAAAAAGGAATGGGCGTCGTTGCGCTCAAGCGCCAGACGTGGATCGCGACCGCAGTCGACCGCATCCTTTAGGAGGTTCGGACCGATAACGGCGCCGGCCACTTCGGCCGCACCGTCGACGCCGTCTGTATCACAGGCCAGCGTATGAATGCCTTCTGCCCCGTCCAGCGCCAGAGCAAGGGCAAGACAGAACTCTGCATTGGGACCGCCGATGCCGTCACCTCGTCGAGTGACTGTGAGTTCCCCGCCTGAGAGCAGGAGGATTGGAGGATCGCCCGGTTTCATCGCTGATTGTACGGCCAGCGCCTCTTTCGCCTGTGCTGCAGCCACCTCCCGTGCCTCGCCTTCCAGCGCATCCCCGAGCAAGCGCACGTCGCAACCGGCCTCCCTCGCGAGCGCTGCTGCCGCCTCCAGGGACTGGCGCGGCGCGGCATAGATGACGTTCCGGGCGCGGGCCAGGCGGGGATCATCGGGCTGCACCACGCCCGAGCCATGGGAAAGCGCCTCGCGAACAGATTGGGGCACGGCGACCTTCCACCGGTCGATCACCGCAAGCGCGTCATCTGGTGACGAGGGATCACCGACGGTTGGCCCGGAGCCGATGAAGGCCGGATCATCACCCGGGACATCAGAGATGATCAGCGCCAGCAACTCCGCCGGCCAGACAGCGGCTGCCAGCTGGCCGCCCTTCACACGGCTTAGATGCTTGCGGACCGTGTTCATCCGGTCGATCGGCGCTCCGGAGGCGAGAAGCGCCTGATTGATCGCTTGCTTCTCGGCGAGCGAGACGCCCGCTACCGGCTGGACCAGCAACGCGGAAGCGCCACCCGAGATCAGCGCCAAGACGAAATCGCCCTCACCTGCCGTTTCAACCAGGGACAGCATGCGGGCCGTTGCCTCGAGGCCCGCCTGGTCCGGAACCGGGTGCGCCGCCTCGACAATCTCGATACCCTGACAAGGCCGGGCGTAGCCATAGCGCGTAATCACGAGACCCTCGCAGGGACCCCAGACGGCTTCGACGGCCTCGGCCATGCGCGCGCTTGCCTTGCCGGCGCCGATGACGATCACGCGTCCACTCGGCTTTTCAGGCAAGAAATCCTTCAACGAGCGCATGGGGTCTGCGACTTCGACAGCCCGATCGAACAGGCGTCGGAGAAAGAGGTCCGGTCGATCAATCACGGGATCTCCCTCACGCCGCTTGTATCGCGAATGACGAGCTCCACCGCTGTGAGCGTCTCCGGTTCGGGGCGCTTGCCCTCCTCCAGCCAGGCTAGGATCGTAGTGGCAATGCTGCGGCCGAACTCGGCGATGCCGCAGTGGACGGTGGAAAGGGCCGGATAGACCTGGCTGCATTCCTCGATATCGTCGAAGCCGACCATGCGGAAATCCTGGCCGACATTGCGCTTCAGCTTGGCGAAGCCGGAGAGCATGCCCAGCGCCACCAGATCGTTGAAGCAGATCGCGGCGTCGATCTCCGGATGGGTGCGTGTCAGTTCCTCGGCGGCTTCGCGGCCGAAGCTGCGGCTTGCCCGGCCCGAGAGTACAAAGGGCTCCATGCCGGCTTCGGTGAGCGCTTCGAAGTAACCTGTCATGCGCTCGCGCGTGACGGTGCGGTCGGCGAGTCCGCCGACAAAGGCGATGCGGCGAGGCAAAAAGGAGAGGAGATGACGGGCGGCTAGAAGACTGCCGAGGCGATAATCGGGCGCGGCAAAGGGGAACTGCTTGACGCGGGGATCGACCTTGCGCAGCACCTGCATGGTCGGAATGCCGCCCCGCGCGATGGCGTCAAACGTGCTACCCTCATCGCCATAGGCAGGGGACAGGACCAGCGCGGAAACGCCATGTTCGATCATGGCACCAACCACTTGGGCCTGGACAGCAGAATCTTCGTCGGTATTGGCGACAACCGTTGCATAGCCGCGCGCAGACAGTGCCATCTGAAGCGAGGTCGCAAATTCCGTGAAGAAGGGGTTGCGGAGATCGTTGATGACGAGGCCGATCAGACCGACATTGGACGAGCGGAGGTTGGCGGCAGCGCGGTTATAGACATAGCCGACCTTGTCCATGGCCTCGCGCACGAGGCGGCGCGTCTCGTCCTTGACCAGCGGACTGTTCTGCAGAACGAGGCTGACGGTGGATTTGGAAACCCCCGCCACGCGCGCCACGTCGATGATCGTCGGCCGACGCTCCATGCCTCTCAGTAGACTCCATTCAATTCAGCCAAGACCCGCATCCTTCTCACGGCAAGCTGCGGATCGGCAAGCAGATTTGCCTGATCGGCCAGCCGGAAGACCTCGGCGTAGTGGACGATATCGCGGCTCGATTGAAAACCCGCCGGCATGATGAAGTGGCGCTGGTGGCCATTCAGCCAGGCGAGGAAGGCAATGCCGGCCTTGTAGAAGCGGGTCGGCGCGCGGAAGATTTCCCGGCTGAGCGGCACGGTGGGCGCAAGCAGACGGTGATAGGTTTCAAGGTCTCCGGCTGCGAGCGCATCCAGCGCCTGCGAGGCCGCTGGCGCGATGGCAGCGAAGATGCCGAGCAGCGCATGGGAATAATGCTTACCATCGCCCGCGATCAGGTCGGCATAGTTGAAGTCGTCGCCCGTGTAGAGCCGCACGCCCTCCGGCAGCCGCGCGCGAAACGCCTCTTCATGCGCCCGATCAAGCAGCGAGATCTTGATGCCGTCGACCTTGCCCGGGTTCTCGCTGATCAGGTCGAGCACGAAGTCGCTTGCTTCAGCGACGTCCTCGCTGCCCCAATACCCTTTCAGTGCAGGATCGAACATGTCGCCCAGCCAATGCAAGATGACAGGCTCGCGCGCGCCGTCGATCAGTCGGCGGTAGACAGAGCGGTAGACATCCGGCCCGGCACCCATAGCGGGGAAGGCGCGCGAAGCCATCAGGATCAACTGCCCTCCGGCCGCCTCGATAGCCTCGGCTTGCGTCTGGTAGGCGGCTGCGATCCTGTCTGCAGAGGTGAGGTCGGCGAGCGTCAAATGATCAGTTCCGGCCCCGCAGGCGACGCGCGGCTTCATCGGGTGTAGCTTGGCGGCCACCATCGTCCGCTGGATCAGTTCAAGCGCGGTGGGCCAATCGACACCCATACCGCGCTGGGCTGTGTCCATGGCTTCGGCAAGCCCAAGGCCCTGATCCCAAAGCGAGGTGCGGAAGGCGAGCGTCCCCTCCCAGTCGACAGCCGGTCGCGTATCCCAGGGATTGCGTTCGCTGAGCGGATCTGAAACGACGTGGGCGGCGGCAAAGGCGGTGCGGGTCAGCGGGCGCTGAGGCGCGCGCGGTGTCAGCGGGGTTCCGGTGAGACGATAGTCTTCGATACGACCATCAGCGGTGGGCAAGGCAATCATGTTGGAGATCCCTGAGTTTGGACGGGGAGGTCGAAGACGAGGATGCCGTCAAGACCACCCTCGGCATGGGCTACCAGACGAGCGCCTAAGCGCTTGTGATCGGGATGGACCTGATAGGCTTCGAGGGCAGACCAGTCGGCGAAATCGGCGACGAAGCCGTGCAGATAGCCGCGCTCAATGCGCTCCGGGCTTTCGCTGCGTCCCGATGTGATCGATTTGAGGCCCGGCACCTTGCCGTCGATCTGATGCAGTTCGGCGAAGAGGTCGTCGATGACGGCAGGCGAAACCGTCGGCTGGAAACGGACGAGCACGATATGGCGGATCATGACGCGGCTCCGTGGTCGACCTTGATCATGTCGGCTGCCTTTTCGGCGATCATGATGGTTGGCGCATTGGTGTTGGACGAGACCACGGTCGGCATGATCGATGCGTCTATGACGCGCAGGCCTTCGATGCCGTTAAAGCGCAGACGTGGATCGACGACGGCCTCAGGGTCGGACCCCATGCGGCAGGTGCCCGCAGGATGGTGGTCGGTTTTCGAGTGACGGCAGGCATAGTCGAAATAGTCCTGGTCGCTTTGCACATCCGGGCCTGGCAGACGCTCGGCCTTGACGAAGGGCTTGAGCGCATCTTGGCGCATGATGTCTCTGGCGATCTTCAGACCCCGGATCGACATTTCGCGGTCGTATGGATCCTCCCAGTAGTTGGGATCGATCAAGGGGGCCGCCAGCGGATTGGCCGAGCCGAGACGGACGGTGCCGCGCGACCTCGGCCTGAGATAGGCGGAGTTCAGCGTCACGCCGCCGTTTGCCATGGCCTCCACACCGGCCTCGATGCCGGAACCCAGACCGAGATGGAACTGGATGTCCGGTGAACGAGCCTCCGGATCGGCATACCAGAAGCCGCCTGTTTCGAAGAGGCTCGAGGCGACCGGACCGCTTTTCGTGAGGAGGTATTGCAGGCCGGCCAGCACCGAGAGATGCGGCCTGGCATAGCGGTCATAGGTGTGCGGCCCAGTGCATTCGGCGATCACGAAGAGATCGAGATGGTCCTGCAGATTGGAGCCGACGCCCGGCTGGTCGAAGACCACGGGCACGCCGACCGAGTTGAGATGCTTGGCAGGCCCGATGCCGGACAGCATCAGGAGCCGCGGGCTTCCGATCGCACCGGAGGAAAGAAGCACCTCCCGTTCGGCACGCACCACGCCTTCGCCGGCAAGTTCGACGCCGACTGCGCGCCCATTTTCGACCACGAGCTTCAGCACTTGCGCATCCGTGCGAATAGTGAGATTGGGCCGTCCGCGCACGGGGTTGAGATAGGCAATCGAGGCAGAAGAGCGGCGGACATTGCGCTGAGTGAGCTGGTAGTATCCGACGCCGTCCTGCGTCTCGCCGGTCATGTCGCCGTTGAAGGGAATGCCGAGTTCGGCGGCCGCCTTGAAATAGGCCTCGCAGATCGGCAGCGGCGCCGACGGCTTGCTGACACCGAGCGGACCGCCCTTGCCGTGATACCGGTTGTCGAAGCTATCATTGTCCTCGGCCTTACGGAAATAGGGCAGGACATCCTCGTAGGACCAGCCTTCGCAGCCCATCTGGCGCCAGTCGTCATAGTCGAGCGCATTGCCGCGCGTATAGATCTGCGCGTTGATGCTGGAGCCGCCGCCGATGACCTTCGCCTGGGTGTAGCGGATCACCATGTTGTTCATGTGCCGCTGCGGCACCGTGCTCCAGCCCCAACTGCCGATGCCCTTGGTCATCTTCGCGAAGCCTGCCGGCAGATGATAGAAGGGATGCCAGTCGCGCCCGCCTGCTTCGAGCAGGAGCACGTTGAAATCGGGATTTTCCGACAGCCGCGCCGCGAGCACCGAGCCCGCCGAACCGCCACCGACAATGATAAAATCAAAAGCTTGCCGCATTGATATCTCCTAGAGGCGGGCGAGCGACAGACCGCCGTCGACCGGAATGACTGCCCCATTGGCGAAGGCGAAACGTCCTTCCGCAAGCGGCACGACGACGCTGCCGATGTCGGCCGGCTGACCCCAGCGCTGCGCCGGAACGAGCCCACCCTCGATCCGCGCTGTGTATTTGTCCTTCACACCTGCCGTCATCTCCGTCTCGATGATGCCGGGTCTCAGCTCGAAAACGCCGATGCCATGCGGCGCCAGCCGCAGCGCAAAGAGTTCCGCCATCATCCCGGCACCGGCCTTGGAGATGCAGTATTCCGCCCGTTCGATCGAGGCCATGCTGGCGCTCACCGAGGTGACGAAGACGATCGAGCGATAGGTGTCAGCAGGGGTCGCCAGCATGCGCCGAGCGACTTCCTGGGCGAGGAAGAAGGCACCACGCAGGTTAACGCCGAGCACGAAGTCGAAACTATCAGGCGTCAGTGACAACATGTCGCCGCGGATCTTGGCAGGCACGCCTGCATTGGACACGAATGTGGTGACAGGCCCCAGGCGTGCCTCGACCTGGTCGAGGACCGATGCGACGTTGTCGATATCCTGCAGGTCATGGCGAATATAGATGGCAGCGTCACCCAATTCCCTCAGCGCCGCCTGGACCTGTGGCGCATCTTCCTCGGATCTCGACGCCAGTGCGAGCTTGTAGCCGGCGCCGACCAGTTCGCGGGCGATGCCGAGGCCGATGCCCTGCTGGCCTCCCGTTATCAGTGCGACCTTGCTCACTGGCTGAACTCCGTTTCGATGATGTGCTGGCCCGACCGCAGGGCGAGTGCTGCAATGGTCAGGGCGGGATTGACGGCGGCAGAGGTCGGCAGGATCGAGGCGTCGACGATGAAGAGATTGCGATGATCGTGGCTGCGCCCGAAGCTGTCGACGACGCTTGTCATCGGGTCGGCACCCATGCGCGCCGTTCCGCATTGATGGGACGGCGTGCGCCGATCAAAGGGGCGCGAGAGCACGACCGGGTAGCCGGCTTTCCGGACAAGCGATTTCAGCCGGCCGACCAGAGCGAGATGCGCCTCCCAGTTCGACCGCTTCCAGTCGAGCGTGATCCGACCGTTCCGGACCGTTACCCGGCTTTCCGGGTTGGGCAGGTCCTCGGACATCGCATAGAGATCGACCGAACGATTGGCGATCCAGTGGGCGAGCGGGCGCGGCAGCGGTGAGCTTGCCGCGAGGATCGGGCCGGTGATCTTACCGAGCAGCTGGATATTGCCGAGCGGTTCGCCGTTTGGTCCGCCCGTCAGGTAGAAGTCGTTGACGAGGAGGGTCTTCTGGTAGATCGACGGATTGCGCCTGAACGGGTGGAGCGCCAGAACCGCCGAGCAATTATGGTTCATGAAATTGCGGCCGACCTGGTCGGAGCGGTTTGCGAGACCCTGCGGATGTCGTTCATCGGTCGATGACAGCAGGATGGCAGCACTTCTGACCGCACCGGCCGAGAGAACAACGAGCGGCGCGCTCAGAACCTGTTTCTCACCTTGGTTCGACACCTCGACTCCGGTGATCTGACCGCCCTCGTCCGCCAACAGGCGCGTGACTTCACAGCCCGTCGCAAGCGAGACATTGGGATGACGAAGTGCTGCGGCAAGGCTCACCGTCTCCGCATCCCTCTTGCCGCCGCAGGTATCCGGGAATGCGTCCCAGGTCGTGCGCCCATGGGCAAGCCATGTGTCGATGTCGACACCGAGTGGCAGGGAGGCCGGATGAAGCCCCACGGATTTCAGGCGGCGACGCAGATCGGCGATCGCTGGCTCGTCCGGCACCGGTTTGTGCTCGTAGTCTCCGGAATGCGGCGGCTCCGTCGGGTCTTCGCCCAGCGTTCCCCGAACCTCGAAGAGGTGTTCTGCCTGCTGATACCACGGCTCCAGACTGTCGTAAGCGATCGGCCAGCCCGGCGTCGTTCCGCCCATATGGCGCAGGGGAGAAAAATCCTCGCGACGATAGCGTAACAGCACGGCGCCATAGAATTTCGAATTGCCGCCGACATTGTAGTAATTGCCGGGGTTGAAGAGCTGGTTGTCGCCGTCCAGCCATTCTTCCTTCGGCCTGAAATGCGCCTTGCCGAAGATGGCGTCCGCATCCCGGTCCGCCGGGGAAGGCTTGAGCCTTTCGCCCTTCTCGACGATCAGGATGCGCCTGCCCGTCGGCGCAAGCTGGGCGGCAAGCGTCGCGCCCCCCATGCCGGAACCGATGATGATGACGTCTGCGTCGCTCATGACCGAATGCGCTCTTCCGTCTTGGGGTCGAAGGCCACAGCCTTTTCCATGTTGACCGCGAATTCGAAGTCGTCGCCACCTGATATATCGACATCGGCGCGCATACGCGCGATCACATCCTTGCCCCCGAGACCCATGGTCACGAATGTGTCGGAGCCGGCCGGCTCGGTGACGATGACACGGTTCTTCAGGCTGACGATGTTCTGCGACTTGCGGTCGGCACCTTCGGGATCGGTGATCGCCTCCGGTCGGATGCCGAGCAGGATGTCACGACCGTCATAGCTTGCGAGACTGGACTGGCTGAAGGCGAGCAGGCTCTTCGAACCATCGCCCAGCACGACCTCGGCATGCGGCTTGCCATCTTGGACGATGACGCGTGCCGGCACGACATTCATCGCCGGACTTCCCATGAAGGTGGCGACGAAGACATTGGCCGGCGTGTCGTAGATCTCTTTCGGCGTGCCGAGCTGCTGGATATAACCCTTGTTCATCACGGCGATCCGGGTCGAGAGCGTCATCGCCTCGATCTGGTCGTGGGTAACATAGACGATGGTGCGCTTGAGCTTGGCATGCAGCTTCTTGATCTCGGTGCGCATATCGACGCGCAGCTTGGCGTCGAGGTTGGACAGCGGTTCGTCGAAGAGGAAGACGTCGGGATCGCGCACCAAAGCGCGGCCCATGGCGACGCGCTGGCGCTGGCCACCGGAGAGCTGGCCCGGCTTGCGATCGGTGAGATGATCGATCTGCAGGAGCTTCGCAACGTCAAGCAGCGCCTTGTCGCGTTCCGGTTTCGGCACGCCGTGCATCTCAAGGCCGAAAGTGATGTTCTGGCCGACGGTCATGTTGGGGTAGAGCGCATAGGATTGGAAGACCATGGCAATGTTGCGCTTTGACGGATGGACCCCGTTGATGACGCGGTCCTTGATCGCGATCTCACCCGAGGAGATGCCCTCCAGGCCCGCGATCATGCCGAGAAGGGTCGACTTGCCGCAGCCGGAGGGGCCGACGAGCACGAGGAATTCCCCCTCCTCCACCGAGATGTCCACGCGATGCAGGACTTCGAGCTGTCCGTAGGACTTGGTGACGTTCCGGATGTCGAGAAAGCCCATGATCTTATCCTTTGACTGAACCGGCCATCAGTCCGCGCACGAAATAGCGCCCGGCGACGACGTAAACGAGAAGGGTGGGAAGGGCGGCGATGATCGCGCCCGCGAAGTGGACGTTGTATTCCTTCACACCCGTGGAGGACTGAACGAGGTTGTTGAGTGCTGCCGTCATCGGCTGGCTCGTGCCGCCGAAGGAGACACCGAACAGGAAGTCGTTCCAGATATTGGTGAACTGCCAGATGACGGAGACGACGGTGATGGGGCCGGAGACCGGCAGCAGGATGCGCCAGAAGATGCGGAAGAAGCCGGCACCGTCGATCTGCGCCGCCTTGACCAGTTCGGTCGGGAAGGTGGCGTAGTAGTTGCGGTAGTAGAGCGTGGTGAAGCCGATGCCATAGACCACATGGACCAGGACCAGTCCGGGGACCGTGCCGGCGAGACCGAGCTTGCCGAGCACCAGCGCCATGGGGATCAGCACGATCTGGAAGGGAATGAAGCAGGAGAACAGCATCAGGCCGAAGACGATGGTATCGCCGCGGAAGCGCCATTTGGTCAGCACGTAGCCATTGAGGGCACCCAGGATCGTCGAGATGGTGACGGCGGGCACGACCATCAGGATCGAGTTGAGAAAGTAGGGCTTCAGGCCGGTTGGCGACACGCCGATCTGGGCGGTCGACCAGGCAGATCGCCAGGCATCCAAGGTCCAGGTCTGCGGCAGCGCCATCATGTTGCCGCCGGTGATTTCCGGCAGCGGCTTCAGCGAGTTGATACCCATCACGTAAAGCGGCAGCAGGTAGAAAAGCGCGAAGAGAAGAAGCACCAGATAGATGAAAGTGCGTGTGACGCGACCGGTCCTGACGGCGGTGTCCTGGCTGACGGCAGACATCAGTTCTTCTCCTTCAGTTCGGCATAGAGGTATGGAACCATGATGGCTGCAATGGTCATCAGCATGATCACGGCCGAGGCAGAGCCGACGCCCATCTGGTTGCGGGTGAAGGTATAGGAATACATGAAGGTGGCCGGCATTTCGGTCGCGCGCCCCGGACCACCACCGGTGAGTGCGATGACGAGGTCATAGGACTTGATCGCGAGGTGACTGAGGATGACGAAGGCGGAGAGGAAGGCCGGCCGCAGCATGGGGATGACGATCCGGCGATAGAGCTGGAAGCTTGAGGCGCCGTCGATCTGAGCTGCCTTCAGGATTTCGTTGTCGATGCCGCGCAGGCCCGCCAGGAACATGGCCATGACGAAGCCGCTGGTCTGCCAGACTGCGGCAATGACGATGGTGTAGACCGCCATGTCACTGTCCTTGATCCAGGTGAAGGAAAAGCTCTCCCAGCCCCAGAGGTGCATGATGCGCTCGAGACCGATGCCCGGATCGAGGAACCACTTCCAGGCGGTGCCGGTGACGATGAAGGACAGCGCCATCGGATAGAGATAGATCGGGCGGAGCAGCCCCTCGCCGCGGATCTTCTGATCGAGGAAGACCGCCAGCAACAGTCCGAGCGCCGTGCAGATGACGATGTAGAGGCTCGCAAAGATCGCGATGTTGCTGATCGCGATGTGCCAGTTTTCCTGAGCCCAGAGCCGGCTGTAATTGGTGAAGCCGACGAAGGTGTAGAGCGGCAGCATCTTCGAGCCGGTGAAGGACAGGACGATGGTGAACAGGATGAACCCGTAAACGAACAGCAGAATGACGGCGAATGAGGGTGCGAGCACCACCTTCGGCAGCCAATCCTGAACGCGCGTGCGCAAGTCAGCCCCGGTCGAGCTTGTCATGAGGGTTCTCCCTGTACTGTCTGGATAGACCGACGCCGCCTCTCACCTGGCAGACGGCGTCGGAGGGGTCGCGGGCAACGAGGAGCATCGCCCGCGACGGGGAGGTTACTTTGCAGCGGCGACCGCTTCGGCCAGGGCCTTGGCTGCCTCGGCACCATCCTTGAAGCCGCCGTTGAAGGCCTTGGTCACGACGTCATAGACTGCATTCTTCACCGCAGCAGGTGCTGCATGGCCATGGGCCATGGAGCCGAAGAGCGAACCGGCAGAGCTTGCTTCTGCCAGGTCCTTCATGCCCTTCTTGCCGCAATCGTCGAAATCGGTGTCCGGCACGTCCGTGCGGGCCGGGACCGATCCCTTGACGACGTTGAAGGCCGACTGGAATTTCGGGCTTTCAATCGACGAGGCCATGGCCATCTGTGCCTTGATCTTATCGTCACCCGAAACATTGAACATCGCGAACTGGTCGGAGTTGAACGTCACGGAGCCCTGCGTTCCGGGGAAACGAATGCAGACGAAGTCTTCGCCCGGCTTCTTGCCGGCCTTGAGGAATTCGCCCTTGGCCCAGTCGCCCATCATCTGCATGCCGGCCTTGCCCTCGATGACCATGGCAGAAGCCAGGTTCCAGTCGCGACCGGAGAAGTTGTCGTCGGCATAGCTGCGCAGCTTGATCAGCCGATCGAAGGCATCGGCCATGTCTGGACCGCTGAGCGTCGCTTCGTCGAGATCGACAAAAGCCTTTTTATAGAAGTCGTTGCCCTTGGAGAGAACGACGCCATCGAAGACTGTCGCGTCCTGCCACGGCTGGCCACCATGGGCGAGCGGCGTGATTCCATTCGCCTTCATCTTGTCGAGGACGGCGACGAGTTCGTCCCAGTTCTCGGGCGCCTTGCCGCCGGCCGCATCGAGGGCGGCCTTGTTGATCCAGACCCAGTTGGTCGAATGCACGTTGACCGGGGCTGCGATCCAGTGGCCGTCATATTTCGAGAACTTCTGCAGCGCTTCCGGCACCACCTTGTCCCAGCCTTCGGCATTGGCCACTTCGTCGAGATTGCCGAGAGCCCCTTGCTCTGCCCAGTCGAGGATGTCGAAGCCGAGCATCTGGACGGCGGTCGGCGGATCGCCGGCCGTGACGCGGGCGCGAAGTGCGGTCATTGCCGCTTCACCGCCGCCACCGGCGACCGGCATGTCGACCCAGCCGATGCCCTTGGTGTTCAGATCCTCCTTCAGAACGTTCAGGGCCGCAGCCTCACCGCCCGAGGTCCACCAGTGGAGCACCTCGACATCGGTGGCATGAGAGATGCCGGCGGTGCCCGCCAGCATAGTACCGGTAATCAGCATGGTCTTGAAAAGGCTACGCATGTTATTCCTCCTGTTTGATGCGTTGCTTTCAATCGTTCCGGAAGTCAGTCGCGTACCCAGTTCGGCCGTGTCCGGCCGATGCGCATCACGACGGATTTGATCTCCAGGAATTCGTCGAGGCCGTAGCGGCCATTCTCGCGGCCCTGGCCGCTCTGCTTGAAGCCGCCGAAGGCGACCTCCGGGAAGCCGTCCATCCAGGTGTTGGTCCAGACGGTGCCGGCCTCAGCACGCCGCGCAAAGGCGAGGCAGGTGTGGACGTTCTCGCTCCAGACGCCCGCCGACAGGCCATAGGACGCGTCATTGACGAGCGCGACCGCCTCTTCGAGCGTCTTGAAGGTCAGAACCGCAAGCACCGGCCCGAAGACCTCCTCGCGGGCGATCGGCATGTCAGGGCGGACATGGGTGACCACGGTCGGCGCGAAGAAATCACCGGGCAGCCCGGGATGGCTCACGGCTTCGCCGCCGAGGGCAAGCTTCGCGCCTGATGCCACCGCATCGCGCACATAGGCGGCAATCTTTTCCTGGTGGGCCGTAGAGATGATCGCCCCGACCTGGGTGTCGGGATTGAGCGGATCGCCGAAGGCGACCTTACGGGAGAGCGCCACGACCTTTTCGACCAGGGCTTCCGCGATGTCTTCGTGCACGATGATGCGGCTGCCGGAATTGCAGCATTCGCCCGCGTTGAAATAGACGCCGAAGGTTATCGCGTCGGCTGCCGCATCAAGGTCGGCATCCGGGAAAACGACCTGCGGGTTCTTGCCACCGAGTTCGAGCGCGACCTTCTTCAGGGTCTTCGAGGCGGCCGCGCTGATCGCCTTGCCGACGGCTGTCGAGCCGGTGAAGCTCACCATGTCGACATGGGGGTGTTCTGCCATCAGCACGCCGACTGGCTGGCCGAATCCGAGGACGATGTTGACCACGCCTGATGGTAACCCCGCTTCGATCAGCAGTTCGCCTAGCATCACCGTCGTCGAGGGCGTCATTTCCGAGGGCTTGATCACGCAGGTACAGCCGGCTGCGAGCGCAAAGGGCAGCTTCTGGCTCAAGATCCAGAAGGGGAAGTTCCAGGGGGTGATGATCGAGACGACACCGATCGGCTCTTTCAGCACGACGGCCAGCATGTCTTCGCCGAGCGAGTTGTGGCTGTCGCCATGCAGGGTGCGGGCAAGCGCCGCCGCATACCGCCAAAGGTCGGCGGCACCAGAGACTTCGCCACGCGCCTGGGAGATCGGCTTGCCGCTTTCGAGCGTTTCGAGCAGTGCCATACGCTCGACATTGGCCTCGATGAGATCAGCGACCTTGAGCAGAAACGTCGAGCGCTCCTTGCCGGTCGCGCGGCTCCATGTGCCCCTATCGAAGGCCCGCCGGGCGGCGGCAATTGCCGCTTCCGTTTCGGCCGTGCCGCCCCGTGCGGAGCGGCTGACGACGACGCCATGTGAGGGCGAGACCCTGTCGAAGGTGGCGCCATCGGCGCTGTCCTGCCAGATGCCGTCGATCAGGTGGCGACCGGCGAATGGCGCCTTTGGCAGCGGATGGGCGACGGCTGAGGTCATGGTCATGTCGTTCATGTCATTCTCCCGAGAATGCGGGTTTGCGTTTCGCCTTGAAGGCGGCGACACCTTCGTTGCGATCGGCACTGGCGGCAATTGCAGAGCTTCCAAGCGCCTCGATCATCGCGTCGCGATCCTCGCCCCGGCCGGCATGGATCATGAATTTCGCGACTTCGACGGCGCGCGGGGAAAGTCCGAGAACAGACTGGGCCATGCTTCTGGCCGTCTCGACGGGGGTCGCCGAGACCTCGGCCACGAAGCCGAAGGCATAGGCGCGCTCGGCAGAGATCCGCCGGCCGAAGAGCGCCATCTCCTTGAGGATCGGTTCCGGCAGCAGCCGTGCCAGGCGCTGCGTGCCCGACCAGCCCGGCACGATGCCAACATGGGCCTCCGGAAGCGCGATCGTGGCCGATGGTGCCATGACCCTGATGTCGCAGGCGGCGGCAAGCTCCAGGCCGCCACCGAAGGCATGGCCTGCCATGGCCGCAATCACAGGTTTCGACAGGCGGGCGAGGCGATCAAAGATGCGGTGCCCATCGCGCACCCAATGGCGGGCGAATTCCGCCGGTGTCAGATCACCCCAGGCGTTGATATCGGCCCCGGCGCAAAAGGCGCGCTCGCCTTCTGCCGTGACGATGACGCAGCGCACATCCGGCAAGCGCTCCAGCCGGTCAAGATGGCCGGACAACTGCTCCAGCATTGCGACCGTGAAGGCGTTGAGCTTGGCCGGATTGTCCAGCCGGATCTCGGCGATCCCTTCTCCGATCTCCAGGTGAACGGCGCTCATGGTGTCCACCCCATCGAATCCTTGGACAGAAGCGATGTCGAGATGACCTTGGCGTCCGGCGCTACCTTCACCCGCCCTTGCGAGGCGGTGACAATGTCCCGCTCGGGTTCGATGCCCGGCATGATTTCCGTGGCGACGAGGCCGCTCTCTGACAGGCGCATCACGCAGCGTTCAGTCACATAGAGAACGTCCTGGCCCTGTGCTCGCGCCCGACGACCGGAGAAGGTGACGTGCTCGACCTGCTCGACCATCTTGGTGAACTTGCCGGGACTGCGGACATGGATGCCGCTTTCCGTCAGTTCGACCGTGGCACCGGCCTCGAACCAGCCGGAGAAGACGATCTTTTTCGCATGCGCCGTGATGTCGACGAAGCCGCCGCAGCCGGCCGTCAGATAGGGTTTCTTGCCGAGCTTGGAGACGTTGACATTGCCCTCGACATCCACCTCCAGGAAGGAGAGGAAGGACACATCGAAACCGCCGCCCTGGAAGTAGATGAACTGCTGCGGCGACGGCATGAAGGCATCCGCGTTCGAAGCGCAGCCGAAGGCGAAGTCGGTGAGCGGCATGCCGCCGACGGCGCCCTGCTCGATCGCCCAGGTCACAGCCTCCGGATGCCCCTCCTCGAGCAGGATGCGCGGTACCTGCGCGCTGATGCCAAAGCCGAGATTGGCGGTCATGCCAGACTTCAATTCCAGCGCGGCGCGACGGGCGATGACTTTCTCGACGCCGTGTTCTGCCAGCTTGAAACTCGACCATGGCCGCATGATCTGCCCGGAGATCGCCGGATCATAGGGCGTCTCGCAAGTCTGCTTCTGCTCGGGATCGAGAACGACGAGGTCGACGAGATGACCCGGCACCCGCACGTCATGCGGACGAAGGCTGCCTGATGCCGTCATGCGGCTCACCTGGGCGATGACGAGACCGCCATTGTTGCGGGTCGCAATCGCCTGCTCCAGGCCGCCGAGATAGGCGCCCTCGTGCTCATAGGTGAGATTGCCGCGCTCGTCGGCCGTGGTGGCCCTGAGAATGCAGACGTCAGGATAGATGTTCGGAAAATGCAGCCAGGTTTCACCGGCGAATTCGACGCGGCTTACGATGGGGCTGGCCGAAGCGCTTTCGTTCATCGCACAGCCCTCGCGGACCGGATCGACAAAAGTGTCGAGGCCGATGCGGGTCAACACACCAGGGCGTCGGGCCGCCGCTTCGCGGTGCATGTCGAACAGGATGCCGGAGGGGACGTTATAGGCTTCAACCCTGTCCTCAACGACCATTTTCCAGATTTCGGGCATCGGCAGGCTCGACGGACCTGACGGATAAGAGCCGGCGAGCACGCGACTGATCAGGCCATCTTTAGCGATATGGTCGATGCCCTTCACGCCATACATGTCACCGGCGGCGATCGGATGCAGCATGGTTAAGTTGCGCGGATGGCCTTCCATCTCGAACCTGCGACCGAGGGCAGCCAGGACGAAATCCGGGCAGCCGAGCGCCGATGACGAGGACACCGTGACGACGGCGCCATCGGGAATGCGCGCGACGGCGTGATCGGGAGCGATCAGTTTGCTCAACGGAGATCTCCATAATTGACGTCGACCCGGACACCGCGTGCTGCAGCATCGCGCACGGCGAGAGCCACCGCGAGCGACTTCACCCCATCGGTACCGGTTGCTGCCGGCTCGCCATCGCTGGCGACGGCTGCATGGAAACGCCGGACGCTTTCCGCGTAGAGATCATGGTGGTCAAATCCCATCGCCTCGCGACCTGAAGCCGTTATAAGCTCGATGGTGCCGATCGGGTTCTGGGTCATCACATCCCGCGCGAAGATCGACCCTTCCGTGCCATGCACCTCGAGCCCGGAGCCGGCGAAGGGATGCGTGAAGCTCTCATGGCTCATCACCATGGTGCCTGACGGCATGGTCCAGATGGACATGGCGGAATCCTCGACGCCCTCGCCCAAGCCGGAACTCGCCATCTGCGCGACGACCGAGACCGGATCTTCGCCGAGGAGGAAGCGGGCGACATCGGCGTCGTGGACGGTGATGTCAGGGATGACGCCACCACCAGCATCCGGCGCATTGATCCGCCATCCCTGAAGATGCGGCGGCAGGAAGACGGCGTGGTGCAGACGGAGAGAAAGCACGCGGCCGATGCGGCCCGATGCGATCAGAGCGCGCACGGCACGATGGCTTCCGGAGCAACGCAGATGATGATTTGTGGCGAAGACGAGACCCGCTTCTTGAGCGGCGCGCACCATGGCGCTGGCATCCTCGAGTGTCAGCGCCAGGGGCTTCTCGCACAGCACATGCTTTCCTGCCCGCACGGCGGCCAAAGCCTGCGGAAGATGCTTTTCATTGGTCGTCGAGATGTAGACCGCGTCGACCTCGGGATCCGCCAGAAGCTCGTCCAGGTCGGTGCCTGATCGCGGGATCTGGTGCGCGGCTGCAAACGCCTTGGCACGCTCAGCCGATCCGCTCAAGACGCTGACAATCTCGCCTTGCTGGTCGCGGATCGCGCCGACCAGGTACTGACGCGCAATCGTGCTGGCTCCGATCAGGGCCCACCGCATTTTCCATCCCCTTCAGAACATACGACAAAATTTAGATCGTTCCAATTCTTATGGAACGATCCAATTATTCTGTCAACTGGATTTTGTCTCCTGATAAAAGCGGAGGCATCGTGGCTGTTTGAACCGCCCCGGCTTTGCCGGAGACCCCAACTCGTGAGGAGTAGGGTCCATGACAAGTAAGACGACGAACAAATTCTCTCCTGAAGTCCGCGCCTGCGCCGTGCGCATGGTGACGGAACATGAAACTGAACACTTATCGCGCTGGGCGGCGGTATCATCGATAGCGGCCAAGATCGGCTGCTCGGCGCATACGCTTCATGAATGGGTGAAGAAGGCCGAGGTCGACAGCGGCAAGCGTGCAGGTTTGCCGAGTGATGTGGCGGAGAAGATGAAGGCACCGGAGCGGGAAACCCGTGAGCTTCGTCAGGCGAATGAGCTTCTACGCAAGGCCTCGGCGTATTTTGCCCAGGCCCCTAACGGCGAATGCAAGCAGTCGCCCGTCGGGTAAGAGGAAGCTCGACCGCCCACTGAAGCGATGATTTCCTTCATCGATGAACACCGCTCGGTGCTCGGGGCCGAGCCGATCTGCAGACTGCTGCCGATTGCCCCCTCCACCTATTATGAGATCGTTGCCAAGCGCACGGACGTGGGTCGCCTGTCGGCCCGCGCCCGGCGCGACATAGCCATGAAAGTCGAGATACGCCGGGTGTTCAACGAGAACTTCCAGGT
Organism: Allorhizobium sp.; assembly: GCA_051861045.1. GTDB lineage: Bacteria > Pseudomonadota > Alphaproteobacteria > Rhizobiales > Rhizobiaceae > Allorhizobium. The sequence goes on along the minus strand of JBHYDI010000003.1, from coordinate 223,472 downwards.
CTACGGCGTGCGCAGAGTGTGGCGGCAGTTGCAGCGAGAAGGTTACGACATCGCCCGCTGCACCATCGCTCGACTTATGAGAATGATGGAGCTTCAAGGCGTCATTCGCGGCAAGCCAGTAAAAACCACCGTGTCGGACACGTCCGCTCCATGCCCGCTCGCCCGGGTGAATCGACAGTTTTTCGCTCCAGCGCCGAACATCCTGTGGTTATCCGATTTCACCTATGTCGCGACCTGGCAGGGTTTCGTTTACGTGGCCTTCGTCATTGATGCCTTCGCCCGCCGTATCGTCGGTTGGCAGGCAAGCCGGCCGGCTTTGTGCTCGATGCCCTTGACCAGGCGTTTCATGATCGGCGGCCTGTCAAACGCGGCGGGCTGGTTCATCATTCCGACCGCGGCTCGCAATATGTGTCCATTCGCTATTCCGAACGGCTGGCGGAGGCGGGCATCGAGCCGTCTGTCGGAAGCGTTGGCGACAGTTACCACAATGCTCCCGCCGAAACGATCAACGGTCTTTACAAGGCCGAGGTCATCCATCGGCGAGGACCATGGCGCAACTTCGAAGCCGTGGAGTTCGCCACGCTCGAATGGGTCGACTGGTTCAACAATCGCCGCCTTCTGGAGCCCATCGGAAACACTTCGCCCGCCGAGGCAGAAGACCGATACTACGCCATGCTGAACGCGCCAGCCATGGCCGCATAACTTAAACCAAACGGTCTCCGGCAATGCCGGGGCGGTTCAGTAAGTTGCTGCTCTCCCCGTAACGTCGAACGACATTCGGTTGCTCCGACGATCCAATCTGCTATTGAGACGTCTGTGTGAAGCCAGATCGACGCGACGCCTCTTTGCTGCTGCGGTCCTCTAAACTTAAAGGTCGATGCCTTGACAATATTGGTTACCGGTTCAGCGGGTTTCGTAGGGTCATTCTTGGTTCGCCGTCTTCTCGCGGCTGGTTCAAAAGTAGTCGGCGTTGACAATCATAATAACTACTATGATCCCGCGTTGAAGGAGGCGCGTTTGGCCGCGTTTTCGCGCGATGCCAATTACACGCACTTTCGCGTTGATTTATCTGACCGAAAGGCGATCGATGAGATTTTCGAGGAATACAAGCCTAACAAAGTCGTGAACTTGGCAGCTCAGGCCGGAGTGCGCTACTCCATCGAAAATCCACTTGCATATATTCAAAGCAACATTGTTGGATTCTGTAATATCCTTGAGGGGTGTCGACATCATGGTGTCGAGCACTTGGTTTACGCCAGTAGCTCAAGCGTATATGGCGCCAATACGAGTATGCCGTTTTCGGTGCACCAGAATGTCGATCATCCTTTGAGCCTTTATGCGGCAAGCAAGAAATCGAACGAGTTGATGGCGCATACCTACAGCCACCTCTACGGTATGCCGACCACCGGGCTTCGCTTTTTTACGGTCTACGGCCCTTGGGGCAGGCCTGATATGGCGCTATTCAAGTTTACGAAAGCGATCCTGGCGGGAGAGCCAATACAGGTTTTCAACTACGGTAACCACCGCCGCGACTTCACCTACATTGATGATATCGTCGAGGGGATAATGCGTATCCTCGATCGTCCGGCTTTCGGAAATGTTGAATGGAATTCGGACAAGCCCGATCCCGGAACGAGCAAGGCGCCTTGGCGGGTCTACAATATCGGGAACAACAGCCCGGTCCAGTTGATGGACTTTATCTCGGCCCTCGAGAGCGTATTGGGCCGGAAGGCGAACGTGGAGATGCTGCCGCTTCAGGCCGGTGACGTTCCGGACACTTATGCCGATGTCCAGGACTTGGTGGACGAGTTTGGCTATCGGCCTCAAACCACTGTCCAGGAGGGGGTGTCACGCTTCGTTGCTTGGTACAGGGACTACTTCAAGGTTTGAAACTTGCCGCAGCCGCAAATGCCGACATCGCGATTTTGCTATCGGCAATCGCTGAAGGCATGCATGTTACGTTATTTTCTTGAAGTGAGACGTCGGTGATTTTCCGTTGTGGTTTATGCGGCCAGTCTCATTCTGTAGTCGAGGCCGTCCCAATGGCAGTTTCATCTGCGAAGAAGATTGACTTGGCTGCAACGTGAGCCTTTGCAGTCTCGACGCCTTCGGCTTGCGGACAAAGGTGATGGTGCTGCCATTGCGCTCGCACAGAGCTAACACGACCGGGCGGCGGCCTAGCTGACTTTCTTTGATGCGACGGTCCTTGCGGGCTGCCTTCTGGTTTTCCTGGCGAAAGTGGGCATCGAAGTATACGCCATCGATGTTGACTTCGCCCTCTGCGATTTCATCAGCCGGTTCAGGGGCAAGAGCTTCGCGGAGCCTGTGAGCGAGAACCCAAGCAGTCTTGTACTTTGCCTCCAAATCGTGGGGGCGTTGGAGGGAGGGCTTTGAGGCGCTCACAAAGATAATTTCTGCAATACACTTTACAAAAGGAGGTTTATTGCAGCATTTATGCTCCAATGTTTGGAGGAAATCGATTGTCTATCTCTGGGTATCCAGTGAGTGTTACAAAGTCTTTGTTCATTATTCCTGAAAAGGTATGGGCCATAATTTTCTCTATATAAATAGTGCAATTCCAAAAGTCGCAATCTATAACTGAAGATCCCTCGAATACCAAAACATTAATTATATGCGCGTTCTTTTTCGCAACAATAATATCGCAATTGTAGAAGTTACATTCATTGATGTTGTTTGCTACTGAGAAGATAATGTTTGCTGGCCCCATAACTTCGCAGTCAATGAATCGTTTTTTTATCAATCGCTTGCTAATCGGGTTCGCGATATCTTCTGGATTGACGCGTTTTCTGGTGAACTCCTGATCAAGCGGGTTTATGGCTTCAACGGTCTGACCCCATTTCTGCATCAGCCTGCCTTTGATCCACGCGTTGCGTAACCACGCGATTCCGATTGCGATGTACAGCGCTAGTAGTACGCCTAGCAGACCTGCAATCCACCACCCAAACCAGCCAAATTGATTGACCCATTGGACTCCGCTTGCAAGCCAAGCGGTAAACGCTCCGGCGCTCATAAGCGGTAAGCCTTGGGTAAGGAAAGCCCAAAGGGCAACCCGAGACTCGATGCGATCCAGTATTCTTTGAAAGCGTGCCCACATGGGCAGCACATAAGCAAATTCAGTATTGGTTGTGTAGATGTTGCCCAGCTACCAGTGGATGTGGCTGCGCGTTCGGTGCGTTTGCTACATGGAAACCGCAGATTTCCCGAGCTAGGGCTGTCGTCCATGGAGCGTCGATCGCAAATTAGGCGGTGAGAGTAATGTGGGAGCAGAACACCGTCCAGCTGAAGCGCACGGCTAAGAACACCTGTTGCACTGTCCATAGGGGAAAGATACGTGAACTGAAGCCCGCCATGCAGCTTTCAAGCCGAAGGGAGCTGGAAATCGTTTAAGAGCTTGGCAATCTGAGCAGAGACGGTGTACTGATCCGAGGCCTCGGAACAGGCGTGTTGCCGTCATGAAAATCCGACATAAATGAGTAAAATTGCGAGCAGACTATGAAACTGAAGCGACTTGCCGTTCCAGACGTTGTGGAAATTACGCCGACGAAACATGGTGATAGCCGCGGTTATTTCTCCGAGACTTTCCGACAAGATTGGTTCGAACAGAATGTAGGATATCACGATTTTGTTCAAGAAAACCAGTCGTGTACGACGTTGCCGGGCGTCGTTCGGGGGTTGCATTTTCAGGCGGAGCCTTACGCACAAGGCAAACTAGTTCGCTGTATCCATGGTGCGATTTTTGATGTTGCTGTCGATATTCGCGCTGGCTCGCCCAGCTACGGCGAATGGGTCTCTGCAATCCTAGAAGCGAATGAAGGCAACCAACTCTGGATCCCTACCGGTTTTCTCCACGGCTTCTGTACCCTCACAGAGACCGCAGTGGTATCCTACAAGGTGACAAACTACTATAATGCCGGGTCTGACAAGGGAGTGCGATGGGACGACCCCGATATCGGTATTTCTTGGCCTGATATCGCGGATGGGTCTCGGCTATCAGCCAAGGATGCTTCTCAGCCGGCGTTGAGAGACGTTCCTTCGTACTTTAGCTTTGTATCGGAAAAGAGCTGACATGAGAGTTCTTGTCACAGGTGGAGCGGGATTTATTGGCTCGGCACTGGTAAGGTATTTGGTCCTGCAGCGTGGCTACACGGTACTGACCGTCGACAAGTTGACCTATGCCGGCAACATGGCTTCGCTGAAGTCGGTCGTCGACAATCCCAATCACCATTTTCTAAAAGCGGACGTTTGTGATCGTGCTGCCATGAATTCCGCGCTGGCAGATTTTCGACCCGACCGCGTAATGCATCTTGCTGCAGAAAGTCATGTCGATCGTTCGATCACCGGAGCCGAAGATTTCCTTCGCACCAATGTGATGGGGACTTTCAGTATGTTGGAGGCTGTCAGAGCCTACTACGATTGCTTGGCAATGCCGGCGCGGAGTAGTTTCCGGTTTCTGCACGTATCGACTGATGAAGTCTATGGCTCTCTCGGGTCGACAGGTCTGTTCGAAGAAACCACCGCTTATGACCCCAGTTCTCCCTATTCGGCCTCAAAGGCTGCGTCTGACCACTTGGCGAAGGCCTGGGCGCGGACCTATGGGCTACCGATCGTCACTTCCAATTGCTCCAATAACTACGGCCCCTATCACTATCCTGAAAAGCTGATTCCGTTGACGATCCTGAACGCGCTTGAGGGTAAGGAACTGCCCGTATACGGTCGTGGCGAAAATGTCCGGGATTGGCTTTTCGTGGATGATCACGTCAAAGCACTGGACACCATTGTCGAGCGGGGGCGGATCGGGGAAACCTATAATGTGGGCGGACGCAATGAGCGTCGGAACATCGACGTGGTGCGCAGCATATGCAGGGCTTTGGACAGTCGCGCTGCAAAACACTCTCCCCATGAGACATTGATTAGATTTGTTGCCGATCGGCCTGGGCACGATGCCCGCTACGCAATCAACGCAAACAAGCTGGAGACGGAGCTCGGTTGGCGGGCCGAAGAGACTTTCGACAGTGGCATCGAGCGGACAGTTGATTGGTATCTCGAAAATTCGTGGTGGTGGGAGCCTTTGAGGAAGTCCTATGCGGGCGAGCGCCTTGGGATCATTTCTCACGATCACACGGATGCCCACTGATGCGGATCGCTGTTACTGGCAAAACAGGCCAGCTTGTCACGGCGCTACGTGAAAGAGCAAAGGACGTCGTCATTTTGCCGATTGGCCGTCCCGAGTTCGATTTGCGTTTCGCGCAGGAAGCAGCCGATGTGTTGAAAGCGCTTCGTCCGGATGCCGTGATATCGGCGGCGGCTTATACTGCGGTCGACAAGGCCGAGAATGAGCCCGCCGAAGCGGGGATCATCAATGGCGATGCGCCCGGCTATCTCGCCGCAGCAGCTGCAGAGCTGCGCATACCTATCGTTCACATCTCGACGGATTATGTTTTTGACGGGCAAAAAGCTGCGCCTTATGTCGAGACTGATCCTGCTTGTCCGCTTAGCATATATGGATCCACCAAACTGGCAGGCGAGCAAGCGGTGAGTCGCGCGACCGAAAATTTCGCCATTTTGAGAACCGCGTGGGTATACTCGCCTTTTGGTGCCAACTTTCTCAAGACCATGCTCCGCTTGGCTCAAGAACGGCCCGAGGTGCGTGTGGTGCAGGACCAGATCGGAAATCCGACCTCGGCGTTGGACATTGCGGATGCCGTGCTTGGTGTGGTGTCGAATCTGGTCTCTTCTCCGCACGATGGCCGGTTACGCGGGCTTTTCCATCTGACGGCGAACGGAGAGGCGAGCTGGGCAGAATTCGCTAGTGAAATTATGAGTGCCTCTACAGCCTTGGGTGGGGCGGGGGCTAAGGTCATTCCGATAACGACGTCTGAGTATCCGACCCTAGCATATCGTCCTGCAAACTCGCGGTTGGATTCAACCAAGCTCAAGACGACGCATAACATTTCTCTTCCCCTATGGAAGGACTCAGCACGATCGGTTGTCGCTCGCCTCGTTGGGAGTGACGCCTGATGGCATCGGTTCGCATTTGAAGGATATGGAAGCCATGAAGGGTATCATACTTGCTGGCGGTAATGGCACGCGGCTGCATCCGATGACCAGCGCGGTTTCCAAGCAGCTGATGCCGGTCTACGACAAGCCGATGATATTTTACCCGCTGACAACGCTGATGCTGGCGGGCATCCGGGAGGTTCTGGTCATCACCACGCCGCATGAGTCCGATGTGTTCAAGCGGTTGCTGGGTGACGGCTCGCAGTGGGGTTTAAGTTTGTCTTATGCCGTGCAGCATGCTCCAAACGGGTTGGCAGAGGCGTTTATCATCGGAGCCGACTTTGTCGCAGGTGGACCCTCCGCATTGGTGTTGGGTGACAACATCTTCTATGGTCACGGCTTGCCGGAACTGATGCGAACGGCCACGTCCCTCACCACAGGTGCGAGTGTCTTCGCCTATCACGTTGCGGATCCGGAGCGCTACGGCGTGGTGGAGTTCGACAAGCAGATGCGCGCGCTTTCGATCGAGGAGAAGCCGGTTGAGCCGAAGTCGAACTGGGCGGTTACCGGATTGTACTTCTACGACGCGCAGGTCGTGGACATCGCCGCCAACTTGAAGCCGTCGCCGCGCGGCGAACTCGAAATCACCGATGTAAACCGAGCCTACCTGAACGCAGGGGCGCTGGCGGTCGAATGCATGGGGCGTGGTTACGCCTGGCTTGATACGGGAACGCCCGAGAGCCTGCTGGAGGCGGCGCAGTTCGTCTCGACCCTGGAGCGGCGGCAGGGCTTCAAGATTGCCTGCCCCGAAGAGATCGCCTTCCGGCTGGGTTACATCAATGAAGGGCAATTGCTGTCGCTGGCAGAGAACGTCGGAAAGAGCGACTACGGCCGTTATCTGCTTAATCTTCTCAAGCGCCAATAAATTGCACTGCCTCGATGCGCATGAACTGGCTCTCTCAGTTTCTAGGTCTCCATCGCGAAAGCAAGTGACATAAGTAGCCGTCATGTGCGTTCATCGGTTGCGTTCTTGGGTTGCTCGCTGAATGGAGCTGCCCCAACAAAAGCGCGGACGGTTTCGAATCTGGAATTGCTCAAAAACAAGGAACTAGATCATCGAAGGCGACTCCGCTTTCGAAGGAAAGCTCTAGTTCCCGGTACTATTACGGCCGATGGAAGAGGCAAACGCCTTCATGATCAGGGTGCTGCCGAAGACTGAGTAGTGCCCTTGGTCGCGCAAGAGAGGAAGCTCATCGCGAATAGGTGTGCAGCTTTGCGAGTTGCAGAACAGTGGTAACTGATCAAAGTATTCTGCGCCCCGGATGCCCAGTATGGCGCCGTTCAGCATGGACGTGATCTCGTCCTTTCTCTTTAGTTCTTCATTACGCGTCAGCGTGCAGTCTTTAATGTTGAGCTGATATGGCCTTGAGAAGCATTCCCGAACGTGAAATGGCAGGTCCAATTTGGGTCCGAACAAGTATACGCGTTTGCCCAATCCAATCATCCATGACACTCTCTCCCGAAGTGCTGCAGCATCGTTTTCCGAATAGGGTCCACGCCAGTCCGACGAAAGAATTATCGTCTTGATGCTGGCGTTTTTCGCAATAATGGAATCCTGCAGTATGCAGTCGGACTTGTCGTTATCCTTTGTGGATGGGTCGCAGGTTCCGACGTTTAAAATTTTCTCATTGGGGAAGGCAGCGAGTGCCCCAGGATAGAGATGGTTTGCATAACTATTGCCAACGAGCATCAGTGTCGGATCGCCAGCCTTGTTCTGAATGCAGAACAGTCGCGGGCCTGAGCCATAAATGTCGCGGCAAAGGTCATTCTCGCTGTAAGCCCACAGGGATCCGCCCAGTTGTGCGGCGATCGAGCCTCGCAAGTCTCGGTCTGCTCTGCCTTTCAATCCATCAGTCAGGTAAATGACGGTAGAAATGCCAGCGAGAAGGCACATAGCCCCGAATGGTACTACTGATAGCGTAGGTCGTGTGCGAATGCTCTTTTGGGCAGGTAACTCGATTAGTATGTGAGTAGCTATTGCCAACATCAATGATGCAGCCAGCAGAACCCAGGCCAACATAAAGTCCGGCGCTTCCCGGTTCACAATTGCGGCGAAGGAAAAGAGTGGCCAGTGCCAAAGATACAGCGGATAGCTGATGCGCCCAATCATGACCAAAGGCTTGCATGCCAGTAAGCGCCCCATCGGGGTGTGGGCGCCGCCTAGGATGAGCAATGCCGCTCCCACTGTAGGAATTGTCGCGTACCAGCCTGGGAAGGTAGTCGTTTGATCAAATGTACACAGAGAAATTGTTAGCAGTGCGGCGCCGATTGCAGTGAAGCTATTGTATAGAGATCGAGACGCGGTGCTCTTGGGGAGGAGGGCAATAAATGCGCCAGCGAGGAGCTCCCATGCTCTTGTAAGAGGAAATTAAAAAGTTGTTGTTGGGTAAGTGTTTACTAATGCGATATTGAGGGAGAATGATAAAAATATGAAAATCGCGGCAATCCGCAATGGACCCGCTCCAAGTCTGAAGCTAGCCATCAATATGAACGGCCAGATGATGTAGAACTGCTCTTCTATTCCAAGTGACCAGAGGTGCAGAAGAGGTTTCACGGTCGCGCTGACGTCAAAATATCCGGCTTCGCGCCAAAGAATTAGGTTGGACGAGAATGTTGCAGCACCGATGACATGCAAGGACAGTTGCTTGAACTCGTCTGGGAATAGGGCGCTGTAGCCGAAGGCGAGGGAGGCGATCAGAACCGTGATCAAGGCGGGGAAAATACGACGAATGCGCGCGATGTAGAAGTCCGTGATGCTGAATGTGCCGCAGTTGATAGCATTCGTGATGATACTGGTGATCAAGTAGCCGGAGATGACAAAGAAGATATCGACACCGATGTATCCGCCCTGAACCAGGGTTGGAAAGGCGTGAAAGCCAAGTACTAACAACACGGCAACCGCACGCAGCCCGTCAATCTCGGGGCGATAGGCGACACGTCCGATCTGCGTCAATTCGCGTAAACGACTGTCCGGTTCTTTCAACATATTGTCAGAGAAATACAACTTCTCGCTACGGGCGGCATGGGCACCTCTCAGATCTCAGAGATCATCGCGTCTGGAAGTCCAAGAACACATCTCGCCCAACACAGGTCAGAATAGCCATAGCGTGCGGCCTCGCTAAGAGGCCTGAAGGGCAGGTCAAAGAATTCGGCCGGAACCGCAGGCTTGTGCCGGTCGATCACGCATACGCGTGAAGCGTCGTAAAGCGCGGACTGGCGCACGGTCGAGTTTGTTGTAATCAACTTGCGTCCAGCCATCAGCGTTTCAATGGTTCTGGCGGTCAGTCCCACTTGCTGCGGGTGTTCTATATCAACGATTGACCTTGATTGGGCAACGATCTGCCGGACGGTCGCTGCTGGCAGAGCTTTGGCTGAGACAATGCCAAAGCTCGCATGTCCAAAAATTTTAGCCTTTAGTTTGCCAAGAAACGCGAGCATCGACGACGGATAGAAGCCGAAGAAGTAAAACGGTCGGTCTCCGAGGCTTCTCTTCAGCCGTACCAACACCGCCATTCTGTCGGAGTGAAGCGTACCGACAAAGCTCCAGTCATAGAGTTTCTCCCCGTCATCGCTGCTCGCGGACGCAGCGGCGAAAAGCGGACGATATCCCCAGCCGTAGCGATCTGCATCAGCAGGATCGAAGGTCGTAACGGCATCGTAGAGGGACGCGGCATCCTTCGAGTTGCGGTTGTTGCGGACTGCATCCCAGAGGTACAATGAAAAACGCGCTTGCGGAAACCATTGGCGAAGCGAGAAAAGCGCCTTCGTGGTGATGGCCTCACCCTTCACCACCAAGACATGATCGAAGTGCTGGCCAGCCGCCTTGGCAAGATGCCGCATGGCGATGCCGTGGGTCAATCGGGCTGTTGCGCCCGGTGCCAGTCGCAATGCCGCCTTATAGATACTATGCGTTGACGGGCGGTCATCGAGCACGACGGTTTCGTATCCAAGCCGTTGCAAGACGCCGGCTATCCGCGACTGGTAGTCAAAAAAGCGTGGGCAGATGAGCAGAACTCTCCCTGCCTTATCGCCGCTCTCCGTCATACCTTTGCCAGCCCTCGCTCACGCAGTTCTGCTGCGGCTTTGTCTGAAAGATCCTGGTACTCGGGTTGCGACTTTGCCCAGTTCACGAAACGCTGCAAACCCGTGTTCAGGTCAACCACCGGCTGGAAGCCGAGGTCCCTGCTGATCGTCGACATATCGGCAAAGCAATGGCGAATATCACCCAGTCGGTAGTCGCCGCTGATGCGGATAGGTGCCGTGGTTCCACTCAACGATACCAGTGTATTGGCAAGATCCAACAGCGATGTCGGCATGCCCGATCCCACGTTGTAACAGGCTCCTGGCATGACGTCGGCATGCATTGCAAGGGTGAGCGCAGAGACAATATCCTCGACATGTACGAAATCACGGCTCTCGTTGCCGTCTTCATACACATTGATCTCCAGGCCTTGCCTTGCCCGGTTGAAGAAGATCGAGATCACCCCTGTATAGGGATTGCGCAGCGACTGCCCTTCGCCATACACGTTCTGGAAGCGCAGGAGGACCGGCGTAATCCCCAGTGATTCACACGAGGCCGTCAACAGCAGTTCCTGTGCCATCTTCGTCGCGGCATAGACGGAGCTCGGTTTCGCGGCGAAATGCTCGGGCGTGGCAACCGGGCGCAGGATTTCGCCATTCTCGGAGAAGTCCCAATGTCCGGCTTCCATCTGTTCGCGTGTGCGACCCCGAGGATGAACAAGTTCGCCCGGACGCGACGGGAGTTCGTAGGCCCCTTCTCCATAAATGGAGCGGCTTGACGCCAGGATCACGCGGGAAGGACGCTTCTGGAGCCTGGCAAGAGCCTCGAGGAGGGCCGCAGTGCCCATGCCGTTGACGCTGACATAGTCTGCGATCTGATACATTGATTGCGCGGTGCCAGTCTCGGCTGCAAGGTGGTACACGACATCGGTACCCTCCAGCAGGTCTAGGCGGTCTGCGAGGATGCGGACATCGACGCGTTTGAAGGTCGCTCCTGCGGGTGGATGGTAGTCCGGCACATCGCCATGGATCTGGGGACTGAGGCTGTCGATCACCACGACGGTGTGCCCTTCAGCAATAAGGCGCTGTGTGAGCTTAGTCCCAATGAAGCCGGCGCCTCCGGTAATGAGTACTTTCATAGAGAAGGTCCCGTGTGTTTGTTCTGCTGGGCTGGTAACCGCTCTAAGGCCTTCCGAAGGCCAGTCGGTAGAGGGTCCTTTGATGTATGGCCAAGAGTGGAGTTGGAGCGATGTGGCTCATCTATTCCTCGATAGTCCCCGAGGTTGCCTCGATGACCTGCGCCAAAGCTGTCGACTTCTGCTAAATGGTGATCATGCGGCAGGAGATTATCTATTGAGCTGCTGTCCGTGAAGCCCGTCATCCACTTAACCAGCCCTCGACCAGTGCTTGGTATCAACTCCACCGAACGAGTTTTGCCTAGTCTCGCTATCAAAGACGCCAAACCTTGTAACCAGCCTCTGAGAGTTTATTCTTGTCGGTCGAAGATTTTATGTCGGCGAACAGCCCCCCCGGTCGCAACTTGGAGGCCAGTTGAAGCAGTGGCCGTTGCAGGTAGTCGGCATGCGGAACCGCCAGGATGACGGCGTCGACACTGTCCGGCAGAGCATCCCACGGCATGAGGTCGATACCGTATTCATGCCTGGCCTCTTCCGGAGAGGCTAGGGGATCATGAACTGACAAAGAGCAACCAAAATCGCGGAGTTCGGCTATCAGATCGGCGACTTTCGAGTTCCGAAGATCAGAGCAGTTCTCTTTGAAGGCCAGCCCCAGCACAATGACCCGTGCGCCTTCCACCATACAGCCAGAGCGTATTATGCCCTTGATGACCTGCCCTGCCACGTAAGCTGCAGTGTTGTCGTTGATGCGCCTTCCGGCAAGGATCACCTGCGGGTGATAGCCAATCATCTCTGCTTTGTGGGTCAAATAGTACGGATCGACGCCAATGCAGTGGCCGCCCACGAGGCCCGGGCGAAACGGCAGGAAATTCCACTTGGTACCGGCAGCATCAAGGACTTCTTGAGTGTCGATATCCAGGCGGTTGAAGATGACCGCCAACTCGTTCATCAGGGCGATGTTGAGGTCGCGCTGGGTGTTTTCAATCACCTTTGCCGCCTCTGCCACGCGGATGGACGACGCTCTGTAAACACCTGCCGTGATGATCTCACCATAAAGTGCGGCAACTTTGTCCAAGGTTTCCGGCGTGTCTCCAGAGACGACTTTGGTAATGTTCGGGAGAGTGTGGACTTTGTCACCCGGATTGACGCGTTCCGGCGAGTAGCCGACGTTGAAGTCTTGCTTCCAGACAAAGCCCGACTCGCGCTCAAGCACCGGGATGCAGATTTCTTCTGTCGCGCCCGGATAAACGGTGGATTCAAAGACGACCACCGCACCCCGCTTCATGTGCTTCCCGACCGCCGTCGAGGCGAAGATAAGTGCCGAAAAGTCTGGGATATGGGCCTGGTCAACCGGCGTTGGCACGGCAATGACGATCGCATCTGCACGTGCCAGATCGGCGGGATCACTCGTATACGTGAGCTGGGTCGCCGCACGCATATGCTCCGAGTCCATCTCTCCGGTTGGGTCTATGTGCTTGCGATAGCTCTCGATCTTGCGTTCCGAGATATCAAAGCCGATCGTGCGACGTTTTTTGCCGAATTCCAGCGCCAACGGCAAACCCACATAACCAAGCCCCAAAACGGCAACAGTCTCAATCAAAACGCATCTCCGCTAAGGCAATTCGGCGTTACAGCCAAATAGATGATTGGCGCCAGCAAACGTGCCTCTGATGGCACAACGACGCTAGCCGGACAAGGGTAAACGGCGACATCACGCAAGAGGTTCATACTCTGCGATCAATGATACGGCTGTGGCGCGGCGTTCGAGGTCACGTACGTACTCAGTCATCATGCCGCTATCAAGTCGTCGGATCAAATGGCGCAGGGCATTGGCATCAAAGTCCTTCGAGCGAAAACTCTGCTGTCCCTCACCGTGCTGCTGGGGAACCTTGGTCATTGATGGAAGGGTTTGCAGTCGGTCTCGCAAGGCCTGTGTTGCTTTTGCAATGGTTTTGTTGCCGAGAGAATGCGCGTCATCGCCGTCCGAAGGTCTTGGGCGCACCTGGAACAGGATCGGTCCCGAATCGATCCCCTCATCGAGCAAATGAACTGTCGCTCCGACATATTCCGGCCGGCCGTCGTGCAAAGGCCAGAAATTGGTACCCACTCCCCTGTAATAGGGAGACAAGCCCAGATGGAGATTGAACAACCTGTCCGGGAACGCTTTTAGCCAAGGGTCCTTAAGCCAGGATGCGCCAAAAACTATGCAGTGGTTTATACCCGCTGCGACGAGTTGGGAGACAAGATCGGGCTCATTGACGCTCCCCTTGGCGGCTTCGAACCTCAGGAGTGGACGAACTGGGTTCCAGTTCTGGCCTTCCGACAGGATGGATCGTTCCGATGCGTCACGCTTGCCAAAGTATTCTGCAAGTAGCAACGCATCCTCGCTGCTGCTGCGGTGGTTGTTGGCGGGATTGCGCGATTTCGGCTCGACGACCAATGCCTTGACCTGGGGATGCGCAGACAACGCATTGGCGAAATAACGATGCCTAACATGATCCGAAGTGACGATCGCCCAGCGTTGTGTTTCGCTCATGTTCTCAGTTCCGCCCAATCCATGGGTCTCTTACCGCCCACCACGTCGTTGTTGTCGACGCGGGACAAACGCATGCGGTCCGCACCGGGTCGATTAACTGCACGTTTCATCGTAAGTCCAAAGCGACAGCCGAGTTCTTCGGCTTGCGCAACGACCGAAGCGTCGTAACTTGTGGGGCCGCCGTATGGGTAGCTGATCCAGTGGAGTGGTCCCGCGACCTCGTTCAAGATAGCCCTGTTGAGATGCAGGTCGTCGATACGAACTTGGCTTTCGGCTGATGCCAGATGCAGATGGCGATGAGTATGCAGCCCAATTGTATGCCCGGCTGCAGATAGCGCGCGGACATGATCTGGTCGTAGATAGTGCCTGTTCACGTGGTCGGTTTCGTCGCCGATCCTGCTTGCAAAGACGCGCTCAAGCACCGCAGCCCGCACGGCTTGAGGGATGACGGCGTTGAGATAGTATTTTACCTTTGCTGTCTCAATATCGTCGTATCGATACTGGCTGCGCGCGAGATCCGGTGCGACTTCGGAAACGCGATGCGAGACGCCTGAAGCGTCTGCGGCCACCTCTATTTCTGCAGCGAGTTCAATATAGGAGAAAGCGGCCGACAGCAGATGAGCTCGATGGACCGACAGCAGGCGGCCGTCTATCCAAGGCCCGGTGTTCACCGAGAAGATTCCGCTAATGCCTTTTTGTTCGAGGATAGGCATCACTTGGGCATAGTGATCGGCGAGGCCGTCGTCGAATGTCAGAACGCAACTCGGTCCACCGAGACCACTGCCAGTCGCCAGGGCGGTTTCGACAGCTGCCATCGGTGGGAAGTCGAACAAGGAACCAAGCGCATCGATTTGCGCCTCAAACCGGTCCGGAGTGACATGATGAAGTTGCGGAAACAGCAGGTCGGCATCGTTGCAAACATGGTGAAAGTTGACGAACAGAAGATCGCCAGCCGCATGGTCTGGTGCTTTGCCTGCTAGCATGCGTTAACTCCTGCGGACGCCCACGACGAACTTCCAGGGCATGTAGATTTCACCCTTGAAGACCATCCCGTCGACAGATCGGGAGACGCGGTTGCCGTAGAATGTGTTAGTGTTCTGCTCCGGAATGCGGTGTTCTTGCAGGCGGGCTGTGTCGACTACATCAGGTTCGATCTCTACGTTCCAGTCGGGGCCCAGAAAATGGCGGACATACTGCGGCGTGTAGATGTTGTTGAACTGATAGTTGTCCTCGAACAAACCCGTATAGTCGTCCTCAAGCAGGTGCTTGCGGATCTGGACACATTCGCTGCCTATGAGCATGCGAAAAATCAGAAACTGAACATTTGGCGCCGCAGCGATACCGCGCAGAAGCGGCTCGATGCTCGGAACATGCGGCAAGGTGTTCGCCGAGATCACCGCATTGGTTTCGGATGCGATCTGTGGTTCCAGAACCGACCCCAGTTCCAAGCCGATGGCTGGGTCGTCCTCGAAATGCTTGTTGCCGTAAACTACATTGCTCTCATCGATATCGATGCCACGATAGCGCAGCGGACCGCCATTGTAGCCCCGTTTGAGAACCGGGTAGTAGTGGCCTGGCCCGGCCCCATAGTCTTGGACATTCAGCGCTCCGCTGAAGTACTTGCTCATGTAGTCAGCCATGGCTTTCGCCGAATCCATCTCGACGCCACGCGCCAAGCGATCTTTATGGACGTCTGAGTACTGCCGGTCCTTGTGGAAGTAGTTCCAACCTTCTTCAGCCATTGGTCATGGACTCCACTGCTTGCCTTACACGCTGGGGGTACTCCGCCGAGGTCGGCGGAACATACATGCGTTCGAATGCGGCGATATCTACGCTGCCGATGTGCTTGCCCGCAAGGCAGTCGTGTACGAATTGCACCACCTCTTCGATCGATCGAGCCAACGGCAATCGTGCAGTCCGCAGAAGATCGCGAAAGTGATTGAATTGGTAGAACCGGCGGGAGCTCCATTTCAGGGGCACGCCGGACACCACGTCGAAATCTACGTTGATAATCGCCTTGCGGAGGCACAATGCATCAATGCTTACTGTCGAGGCCAGTGAGATGATCGCTTCGGCACGTGCAAGCTGTGTTGCCAAATGCTCCTCATCCGCGATGCCCATAACGCGCTCGACGTATTTATCGGCCCGACCCGGCACGAAAACATGACACCGAGGCAGTTTGGCGAAAAGCGCACGGTCCTTCTCGTTGGAGAAGGGGTGCAGCCGAATGAGAACACAGACATCTGGAGGCAAAGACGGTTCCAAGGCTTTGCAGATGCTCAAGATGCCTTGATATTCAAGCGGATTGGGGTGACCGGGAGCGCGTGTAAGTTCGCCATAAGAGGCGCTGTAGAGCACAAACCGCTTGTAACCGTCTATGCCGATCGATTGCAGATAGGTATCACTGTCGGTGTCGCGGACCCTTTCTTGTAGCAGCCTGGCCCTGGGATAGCCGGCGACCACGATTCTATCTGGGTCGACGTCGAAAAGTGTGAGCAGTTCCTGGCGCATCTGTTCGTTCCAGACGACAGTGCCCTTGGTCGGGAACGGGAAATAACCCTTGGTTGTGAAGTTGTCCCAGCTGGATGCCAGTGTCAGCATCGGAATACCGCGCCGGTTCGCTTCCGCAACCAGTCCATAGTCTACGGAGTTGACCAGCGAACGGGTACCTATGAACAGGTCGGCGGGTTCGGTAAGCTGGTTTGGGAGCCGGCGACGCGCGTTGAGCGCCGCGAGGACGGAGCCGACAAGCTTCAGCGTAAGTTTCGGCCCTATGATGCGCCGCATCCGGCTCAGCGCGTCCCCGAACGCTCGGCGTGCGAAGCTGTCGGCATTCGTTAGCCCCAGATAGGCCATCTGATCGGAGAAGAACTGCGGATAGATGCGCTTGCACAGCGCCTCAAGCCTCGTGTTCTCATAGGATGTGAAGGGAAGGATCCGAACACCTTTGGCCCGCACAGCCTCAAGTTCGGGCAGGTCCGGGTTCAATGTGTAGATGGTAAGTCGAAAATCCTCGCCGGCAGACAGGGCCTCGAAAGTTCCTCCGTTCACGAAATCACGGATGGACACGGCGTAGGGGAGCGCGACGGCGATGTTTTTCATGAGGTACAAGATCCGGATGCTAGGCGCGTGGCCCGTGATAACGCAACAACAGGGCCATTACGGTCAGACGTGTCAGATTTGCGAGGAAAAGCCACAAGGAAAAGAGCTGTATGGAGAGTTCTTCGCCAGTGACAATGGAGAGACTAACCAGCACGACCAAACCCGAGACATAGCAGAGGTTGATGACGACGTAGCGGCCGGAAATGGCCAGATCAGCAAACTGGCCCTGTTGCAATGCTGTTGGGAGGGTCGCGAGAGCAAGGAGCGGCAGGGCCGTCCACAACTCATCATAGCCTGGGTGCGGGTTCAGGTACACGAACGCGGCGCTGCAAAGCGCGATCAACGGTAGGCTCGCCAACCATGCCAACAAGGAGTTCTGGTTGATTTTCTTCATCAATGGCCTGCGATCGTCGTCGGCACCGAGTTTTGCGAGACCCCGGAAAGCCCGCTGATATACGATGTTGATCAGAACCACGGAAAGTTGCAGGAAAGAGCGTGCCACCCGGAAGACGGCGACGCCGGCGGAGCCCACGAAACTGCTGAGGACCATGAGTTCGATGCTCGGTCCATTGTTCTTCACCAGATTCGTCAGTTGCCCGAGCGCCAGGAACTTGGTGACGACTTGCCATCCCGGCTTTTCCACGGCCCCCGCTTGCTCATCAGAGCCAACGACTTTCAAGTGAACCAGCGAGAGGATGGTAAGTGCTATCGGCCGGACTGCGCCTCCGGCAAGCCAACAGATGATGATCACATCCGTCCGGTTCGGAAACAACAAAACGACGACCGTCCCAAGGCCAAAGGCGATGCCTCCGGCCAGATCGGTCGTCGCAACGAGGAAGTCTCGGTTTTTTTGGCGCAGCAAGGCTTGTGTCGAACCTTGCAGGATTGGCAGTGACGCCACTACGCCCAGGGCCAAACAGGTCCAGCCATTGATGTTCGCCGTCACGCCTCCGAATCTTGACTGCGTGACCACAAGGCTGGCGGCGACGACGGAGGACGAGAAAGCCAGCAGCGTGAGTTCGACAGCAAAAGCCTGCCGGAATGCTGCTGCCTGAGTGTGCCCATGCTGCCGAAGCAGGAAGAAGCTCAGGTCATATGTGCGCAGCGTCAGGGACGCCACCACAAGAGTTATCGCGGCCTGCAACTTGGCTATGTCGCCAAATTCCGTTGGCACGACGACGAAGGCCGCAAGGACCCAAAAGGCACTTGAGGCGGCGAAGCCCCCCAGCGAAAAGATGAACTCAAGACGTGCCATTGGCAGTCACATGGTCGATCAAACCGCGAGCCATGTACTCCTCGACAGCAGACAGTGATTCCCAGGTCAGTCCGCCGATATGCGGGGTGACAAGCAGCCTTGGTCCAAGTGCATGCATTGCCTCAGCAAAATCCCCGGTGATCGGGCTTGGCTCGTTCCAGAGAACATCGAGTGCCGCACCCGAGAGATGGCCGTCAGTGAGTTTTTCCAGGAGCGCAATCTGGTCGATCAGTTCTCCGCGGGCGGTGTTTATAAGAATGGAACCTGGTTTCATCGCTTCGATACACGATCTGTCGAAGAAACCTTCTGTCTCTTCGTCGAGATTGACGTGCAAAGACACGATATCCGCCTGTGCAAGGCCCTCTGAAAGCGAGACCGTAATGGCGGCTGGTGCTTTTCCCGCAACGGCGTCTGTTGCAATCACTTTTGCACCGAAGGCTTCAAACAGCCTATGGGCCTGTCGTCCCAAGCGACCATAGCCGACAAGCAGTACGGTCTTGCCGAAAATCTCGCTGCCTTGGTAGGCCTTTCGGTTCCATTCGCCGGCAAGAACACTGTTTGCAGCATCGCGGATATTCCGCATCAGCCCGAGCGTAAGTGCTAGAGTAAGTTCGCTGGTTGCGTGGATATTATCCAGGAACTCGGTTTTTCCTTTGAGAGTAAGTACAGTCACGCCCGCGCTTTCTAGATGCGCAATGTCGAGGTGGTTGAGCCCAGTGGTCGGGCTGACAACATACCGAAGCGCTGGATGCTCTGTCAGGAAGGCCTCGCCAATTCGCTCACGAAGCCGCACAAACACCGCAGCAATGGTCTCTTTCGGATACGGGTTACCCCATCTGTAAACCCGACCAATGCTTTCCAGAAGCTCGACCGCAGACTTCGGAAAATCTTCCGGTTCGTTTATCAAAATGTCCATGTGTTTCGCGCCATGAAAGCATCCAGCACCAGCAAGTCCAACTCGCTATCGATGTTGATCGCTGTAGAGCTTGGCATCACGTAGGCCGTCATGTCGTCCTTGATAATTTTCCCATCGATCGCGTCGGCGCGGCTGAAGACATAAAGGGCGCCATTACGCAGGTAGACAGGCGGCAGATCCTGTCGCCGCAATCCTGCAATTTCCGGCAGTAGCGGTGAGAGCTGCTGGTTATCCTCGATACGGTACATTCGGGCGGGATGATTGTCATCGCAACGGCTCACGCTGCACACGGACTTTCCGTGCTTCGCAAAGAGCGCCAGTGCTTCCTTGATGTCGGTACCCGTCCGCAAGGGAGCCGTTGGCTGTAGCAGCACGACGACATCATAGTGCTTTCCCGCGATCTGCTCAGCCTGTTTCAGAGCCTGCTGCACGGCGAGAGTAACCGGGCTCGCATCTTCCGAGATTCCTTCGGGACGCTTCAGCGCGAGAACTCTATGACGCCTTGCCTCCGCCAAGGCATCGGCGTCGTCACTTGTCACAGCAATGGTAGTAAGATTTTCGGCAGCTTGGGCCGCCTTAATCGCATACTCGATAAGCGACAGGCCCGCCACCTTGCGAAGATTCTTTCCTGGTACGCCTTTTGACCCGGCTCGAGCGGGAATGAGGGCAAGCACTTCAGTCATAGAATCTCTTCGCCTCAGGTCGGAGATCGCGCATCAGAGCGTCAGCGATAAGAACGCCCGCATGTCCGTGGCCATAGAGATCGGACGAAGGGTAGGGACCATGCGCCACCTGTTGGCGGATAGCGCCCTCGATGGCAGCCCTGTCCCAAGGCACATCAATGACATTCGCTGCCCGATCACGCCCATGTTGCCTGTCGCCAATATTGACGACCGGTGTCCCTAAGTATGCGCACTCTCTCACACCTACACTGGAGTTTCCAATCATGCAGCGGGCATTCTTGAGAAGCCTCAGGAACCGATGCCCCTCAAGGTTCTTCTGGTAGTTCACCTCCAGATCTTGGTGGGTCTCGCGGAAGACGCGTATTCCTTTCGACACACTGTCCGAACCGGCATCCGGATTAGGCCAGAACATGATCGTCGGCATTTTAATGGAGGCGATTGCATCGAGTGTAGCTGCGGTTCTGGCAAAGCTGTTGCCATAGCTCTCGGTCTCGGGGTGCAGCATAACGACGATGTAGTGCCCATGCAGGTCGAGGCGAGCGCCAACTCCCAGACTGTCAATGTCGGCTTGCACGTCTTCAAGCGATGTATCAACAGCTTCTCGGGCGATATCGATGGATGGGCAACCTGTGACGACCACCGAATCCGGATGTTCGCCCATGCGGATCAGCCGACTTCTGGCGCTCTCCGTTGCCACGAGGTGGAAGTCGGACAGTTTGGTGACCGCGTGACGGACTTTCTCGTCGATGTTGCCTGTAACCTCCCCACCCTGAACGTGAACGAGGGGAATACCAAGATAAGCAGCCGCCGCTGCGGTTCCCAAGGTTTCGTAGCGGTCAGCAATCGTCACAACCACGTCCGGGGACAGGTGCCGGAATGTGCTCGCCGAGAGTTCTACCGTATTGGACAGCGTTAGCGCCATGTTGATGGGCTCGTTGCCTTCGACGACTGTGTAGAGTTCGTCTGCAACCGTGAAGCCATCAGCTTTGATCAGATCCGCCACACGACCGAAACGACTGAGCAGGGCAGACCCGGAACAAAGGATGCTCAACTCGACGCCCGGACGAGATTGCAGGGCACTCAGCGCGGAACGAATGCGGGAATAACTGGGGCGGGCGGTGACGGCCACGCAAATCTTTTTACTCAACGTCATCCACCTTGAAAATGTGGTCCGTCTCGACCGATGAGCGGGTGCGCTTGCCAATCAGTTGATCGCGTTGCTCAAATGACAGTCCGCCGCCTGGCTTCTTGTAGCTGAGGTGATGCTCTTCAAGCAACGTGCCTGCTGGAATAGTTTGGCTGGCGACGACGCTGCGCCTGAAGATCGAACGCTCCTTCGCGAGCCTCGTTAACTGCTCGTCTTTATCGACGGTGCCGGCCCGCATCTGATAGGCAAAGTCCACACCCTTCCTGAGTTCCTTCAGTCCGTCCGGTGTGAGGGACGAAGATGTGTCTGGACCGAACATCTGCGCATGCCATGCCAAGTGAACCTCAATGATCGAGGCTCCGAGATAGGCTGCAATAATGCCGGGATAGCTCGAGCCCGAATGGTCAGACAAGCCCACAGGCACGTCGAGTTGTTTGAGGAAGTGCGACATGACGTTCAATCCCACTTCGGAAGGCGGGGTGGGGTAGCTGGTCGTGCAATGAAGAACCGCGATGTCGTTGCCGCGTTGGCTGAGTTCCGTCGCGAGGGTCAAAGTTTCATCAACTGAACTCAGTCCACTCGAGAGGATGATCGGTTTGCCGGTCGCGCTAACCCAGTTGACAAGTTCCCTGTTATGGACCTCGCCTGACGCTAGTTTCCAGGCGGGAACGCCGAGTTCCTGCAACCACTGGCATGCCCGGATGGAGAACGGCGAACTCATGAATACGATGCCTACGTCGTCTGCGCGCTGCTTCAGCAGAGTCCAGTGCGCCAGAGAAAAGCCGGTTCGCTCCCAATAGTCGTATCTCGTGACGTCCTGCTTGGAAAACTGCACGCGCCAGGGTTCGGTGCGAGTGCTTTCCTCGCTCGCGATGTGTGTCTGAAACTTAATTGCATCGGCGCCGCAAGACTTGGCAGCTTCAATGAATGCGAGAGCATTGCCAAGGCTGCCGTCGTGGCCCTGTGCAATCTCTGCAATTATGAACGGCTTATGCCCGGGCCCAATGCACCGGTCTCCAATTTTCATGAGGAACTTCCCAAAAAGGCCAAGGCGCAAGCGCTTAGCAAATTGGCCATTCGACGTCTACCTACTCTCAATTCTGGGCAGGAATTTGTAGTGATCCGCGAGATGAAGGGAACCGTCCTGGCTCAAGTGATTGTCGTCTCTATAAAGAAGTTTGTCGCCGACCATAGCAAAACAGCGATTTGCGTCACATAGAACTGACATGGGGTCGAATGTCGATAGAGCCGGGTTTTCCGCAGTCATTTTGACTACCACCGCGCGATAGGGCTGTTGTCGTTTTTCGACTGCACTTCTTGGTATTGAGCAGTCGTGACGCTGGAACAGGTTAAATGGGCGTTGGCTCAGACATGCTGCCGGCGGAAAGTCCAGTTCCGGATTGTCGAGAATGATGATGAGTCTCTTTCCACTTTTGCTAACTTCGGCAATCATCGCGCGCAAACCTGCTTCAAACGCGTCAAGTCCATATGATATGCCTCCTTCCACTGGGTGGCTGATGACATATCGTGTTCGGCCGTTCTCAAGGCCGTTCACGCCGGTTCCTGCGGTCCAATAGGCAAACCGACCTGCCATCAGGATGGTATGAATGTCCGGAGAATTCATTGCGAAATCGAGTTGCGCTCGTCCCAGTGCCAGGCATCCGTCCACAGTTCCTTCCTGGTAAATGGCCGTATTCGGCAACGGCAGGCAGCCGCCAAGATTGATCACGGACTCATTGTAACGCGCGGCATAAGCAGCGACACCGTCGTAGAAGTGGTTTGCATGTGAATCACCCAACAAAGCAATGGTCGGCGCCTTGGTTGCTTTGCCCATGCGACAGTAGTTGAACTGCTCCCCGGCGAGCGCCCGACAGGCCTCATCAACAAACACGTAGTCTGTGGCTATAGGTGCTTTGTAGTCTATGACGCGCCATGTCAGTCCTCCCAGTTGCGCGATGCACAGACCGACTAGAGCTACCGCAACTAGAGTTGCTGAGAGCGCTTCCACACGAATGTCTCGCCCCCTGAAAAGCCATGGTGTGGTACGAACGGGCGCTTCAATCAAATGGTATGTTGTTACCGCGAGGAGTATAGCTACCGGTAGGGCCAACATAAGCATTGGGTAACTTGGTGGTCCCACCATGATGGTGAGCAGGGCTACGACCGGCCAGTGCCAGAGGTAAAGAGGATAGCTGATATGGCCGATATATCGGCTTACCGGATTCCCCAAAAGGTAGGATGCGATGCGCGATCTGCCTCCGGCGGCTAAAAGCAGCACGGCCCCTAGGACCGGCAGAATCGCACGCCAGCCTGGATAGAGAGCGCGTGCATCAAACAACAATGCTGATCCGCCGATCAGGCAGAGGCCCAGGATCGTTGTTGTTTCTGCAAACAATGGTGAGCGAAGACCAACGCGGAATTTGCTGGATCGCATTTGCAACGCGAGAAGGCCGCCTACAGCAAACTCCCACGCACGGAACTCCGGGGAGAAAAAGACTCGGACGGCATCTTTGCTGATGGTGCTCAGGTTGAGGTAGAGCGAACCTACCGCGATTGCCGTCAACGCCAGCAGTTCCAATCTCAGGCGCACGGCCAGCAGCAAGACGAATGGCCAAAGCAGGTAGAACTGTTCTTCTACGCTTAGTGACCACATGTGCAGAAGCGGTTTTAGATCCGACGCCAGATCGAAGTAACCGTTTTCTCTTAAAAGCACGATATTTATGACGAATCCGGCGGAAGCCGCTACATGCTTGCCCAAGAGTGCCAACTCTTCTGGGCTGAGTATCAAACAGCCAACAATTACAAGACTGACCAACACAGTCGCCAAAGCCGGAAACAGGCGCCGCGCACGACGCGCATAGAATTGCCCAAGGCTAAAGCTTCCATCCTTCAACTCCTCGCTAATGATGCCGGTGATCAGAAAGCCTGATATGACGAAAAAGACATCTACGCCGATGAAGCCCCCCGGCAATGCGTCGCGGAAAAAATGATTGACGACAACGATCGAGATGGCGACAGCCCGTAGCCCATCGATGTCGGGCCTGTAAGCAGACTTTGGATGCGATGGGGCGGTTGATGGCATAGACTTCATGAAACTTGATGCGCAGTTGCTACGTCGTAGAGATAGCCAAAAGTTTCGTCTGCGCATTTCTGCCAGGAAAAACGCGTTGCAAGTTCGGCTGCGCGATGGCGTCGAGCGGTTGTCGTGTGCCAGTCTTCCAAGGCTGCCCGAATGCCCTCTGCGATCGAGGCTGGACTAAAGGGGTCAACATACAGGCAGCCGTCTAATCCTAGCGAAGGCATGGGTTCGCAATTGGAGCTAACCACCGGTATCTGAGCAGCCATGGCTTCGATCATCGTATTCGGCAGATTCTCACAGGAGGACGCAAACAGCAGGAGGTCCGATCTGTGATAAAGTGCAACCAGCTCGGGCGTGCGCAGCGGGCCGATATAGTTCAGAAATCGGCCCCCGGGGTCAAGCGCCACGCGACGCTGCTCTACGCGAGCAGCGTATTCGGGGTTGGCCGGACCGCACATCGTCAATGAAATTTTGGGGTATCGCGCGCGCAGTGATGCGACAGCCTCCATGGCTTCAATCTGATGCTTATACGGCTCAAGTCGGCTTGGATAGACAATGGTGATCGTATCGTCTGGTGACGGAGCTGAACTGGAAGTGTCAGCGGCTGGGACAAAGATTGTCCGATCTACGCCGTGGGCGACGACACGTGAATTATCCAGCGGCATGCGGGCGAAACGGGAGACTGTTTGTTTGGCAATCTCCGTCAGGAAGATCATTGCGTCCGCCCGCCGGAAAGTTCGTGCGTTTGCCCACCGCAATAGTCGAAGCCGCACGATATCTCTTGCTCTTCGGTAGCCTCCCCATTCTGCCATCTGGAAGGGCATCATGTTCCGGCTTATTGAGCCGAACGGACGAAATGTACCAAAATATAGACCGCCAGGGGAGTAAAGCATATCACAACCGCTGCGCCGCAGGTCGCGATCGAGTTGAAACAAGACAAAGAACAGCCGATGAAACACACTTTTTGAGAGAATCGGAAGCTCGCGCATTTCGATGTGCGGATTTACAGTCGCTACTCTGGCCAGTGTATCGGTTCCACCGAACAAAACCAACGAGGAGAATCCGTGCCGTTGCGGATCAAACACCGCGCAGAGATTGGCGATGTAGTTAACGCCTCCTCCGTCCCTGATGTTATGCAGATCGATGCCGAGCTTCATTGGTGGCCATTCGCTTTCCAAGTTTCATCGCAGGCGCTTCAATGAAGCGCCAACTCGCCATCGCATAAGCGAAAGCAACAATCGGGACAATCAGCAATAGGAGGTATTGCTCGTGTTCCTGCCATTGCCGCCAGTTGACGAGCAGTTGGATTATGGGGAAGTGGCAGAGATAGATGCCGTAGGATAGATCAGGACCAGTTCCAGGGATAAGTTGTCGTATGTGTATGGCGCCATAAATGAGCATGCTCAAAACGACAATCTCGATGGCGACGTGATATTGGCCAAGCGCCACACAAGCCAGCGTGCTGGCGGTAATGACCGCTACTGCAACGCCGTCTCGCTCTTTTGCCCGAGAGACCCAGAACAACAGCACTCCCAAACCAAAGTACGCGAGTTGGCCGGGCAGTTGGTGGCCCAAGGAAGAGTGAACTGGCAGGCCCGCATCTGTAGCCAGTCGCAGCGCGGGCACCCAAGTGATACCAATTGAAATCAGCAAGATAGCGACCGTTAGAAACGAAATGCGGCTGCCGAGCATACACAGCAGCGGTACAAATATGTAGAAGCCTACTTCCACCTTTATTGTCCAGAGAGCACCGTTAATCTCCGAATATGGATTGCCGGTGAAGACACCTTCGATGTTGGGATGAAAGAAATTCAACAGCGAAAGGTTGGCAGCTAGGTACTTGCCCACATCCAGCAACGCAATTTCGCGATTGAATGAAATGGCTTGTGCTAGGCCCAGCGCGCAGAAGATGAGCACGGCGGCGGTGTAAGCTGGCATGATTCTGAGAAAGCGGCGGAGGTAGAACTTGACAGTATCTTGGCGCGAACTCTCAAAGCTGTTCACTGTCAGAAAGCCGCTTAGGATAAAGAAAGCATGAACAGCCGTGTCAGATGAGAAAACGACGCGCAGCACGTAAAGGCTGTCGATGCGGGCGAGTTGGACAGTGTGCGAAATCACCACGAAAAGTGCGAAGATAAGCCGAAGCTCCGCCAGGTTGTTAAACTGTTTCCCCAAGCTGTTGCTTCTCACGTCGACACAGTTCCAAAACGAGCGCCCAAGCGCGCCTCCAAGTTTGAACCGAAGTGCAATAGCGCGGCCATGCTCAATTGAACAGCTGTTAGCGGTTCGAAAAACATGTCGGTGAAGACTGACATTGCGCAAGCATTGAATGCGATCGCGCCAGCTAGTATGCCGAACAAGGAGCGTTGTTGCGCCAGGCGGAAAGCTAGCAAGGCCATCATCCCAGCAAGAACCGAGAAGGCTGCAACCCCCACTATTCCGAAGTCATGCCAGTAGAACACGAGAGCCGTACCATTGTTGATGCCGCCTAAGTGGCGAGTGGGGTTGAGCGTTTCGCGGTCTACGAAGGGCCAGAGGAGGGTTCGGATTGCAACGCGACCATAGCTCGGCGCCTCAGACGCCACCGTGCCGTCAATTGTTGCCGCGAAGTTCCTGATAGCTGGGGCGCCGAGATATATAAATGCTTGCTCTACAACTCGGCTATCGGTGTTGGTGTTGAAAAACACTGATATGGCTGGAGGATGTCCAACGGGCGCCGTGCGGACTGGAGCGGCGCAAAACGTGCTCGCGCTATTCGGATCCAACACGCCAACACCGCG
Organism: Allorhizobium sp.; assembly: GCA_051861045.1. GTDB lineage: Bacteria > Pseudomonadota > Alphaproteobacteria > Rhizobiales > Rhizobiaceae > Allorhizobium. Next base: position 196,740 of record JBHYDI010000003.1, on the reverse strand, counting down.
GATCAAATTTGTCGTATACATTGCACCAGCAAGGGCCCCTAAAACACCAATCAGTACAAAGACTCGACGTGCTGACGATAAAAACATGGCTTGAGCTTCTTTGCGGAATAGTAATCCAACGAATATCAAGCACAGCATCATAAATATTACGCGAGACTTCTGTAGCGTCAGAAGGTACAAAATAATTGGAAGTGCTGATGGTATTATTAGCCAAGTCTTTCCTGTGGTGAGCGTTCTTGCTGCTACGACAATCGCGGAAAGGTCCATCAATATCACAAGAAGACTTATATGGCGGATGTGAAAATTCTGCCGACTTTCAGCAATGTTTGTCGGGGTGCCACAAAGGGCCGCAAGCAGGCCAGACTGCCAGTAGGCATAAAAGAAGGTTAAAAGTCCAACTGCGTAAGCAATCGGCACTATCCAGTCGCGATTGTAGAGAGGAGAAGCGATGCGAAGTATTTGGTTTGGTAAGGCAATTGAATGTATGGCGTATGCTCCTGCGGCTACGCCCAGTAGAGCCAACGCAATAATGCTAAGTGCGTGGCTGCTCGGTGTATTGTTCAAGTAACTGTATATTTTTAGATCAACCGTTACGGGAAGCATCGCAAGACAGAGAGCAGGGATCCAGCAAACTGCAGCAATGAGGGCAGGATTAAATGCAATTGCACCAATTCGAAAAATTAGAAAAGCGCTGCCCGCTAGAAATACAAGAGTGAGTACGACTGTCGTCATCGTGACCACGCTCTTATCAGCGCTTTCAATCGTTCTCTGTACACTTCGTAGGAGATATTTGCCTCGGCGTACGCGCGGCCATCCTCCGCAAATCGAGCGCGAACCTGAGGAGCCTTAATGGCATCGGACAGTACAGCTTCCCACTTTTCCGGCGAATCCACCGCAAACCCGACGCAACTTTCTGTCATTACATCTGCAGCTATGCCCCACTCGCTCGCGGCAAACGGTACGCCTGCCGCGAGGTATAGAAAAAGCTTGCCCGCGCCGCGCCGCTTTCCGTCTTCGGTGTGCTCAAGGGCAAAAAGGCCAAGGTCAATCGTGGGCAAGAATTTGAACTCGTCCGCTTCGCTCCAGGGTAGCAGAATGACCTTCAACGTCTGGAAGTCGTAAGGCATCTCCGTGCAGCCCATGAGAACCAGCTCAATGTCCGCTTCTTTGGCTATTCGATCAAGCGCAGGAAAAATCGGCGCGAGGAAGTTGACGGTCGCGGGGCTGCCGGTCCAACCTATCCGCACTGGTGCCGAGCGCCCTTTAATCGATGGTCTTGGGACTCCGAGCCGCGTCACGTCAATCGGACCGTAAAAGCTAGACGCTGCACCCTTGCGTATCGATTTGTCCGAGAGATATCGGCGGTTCTCTACTACAACATGGTCTGAACGGTTCACCATGATCTTGAACCCTAACTTGCGTAGCAGCCCCTTCAGGCCGTGGGCGTGCCGGTCGATCGGGTCCGAGAAATCAAAGATTACGAGCTTTCGCCCCATGAGCCTTCGGATGAGCACTACTGGAGCGAGTACAAGAGTTTCCTGGATGACTAGCACATCCGCTGCAAGGACGTTTTTGATCCAGTGCGGATAGCGCATCAGAATCCGTAGCAAAAGGTGACGACCGGCAATGCCATGAGGCACAACATAGTCAGCTTCGACTTGGCCTAGACTGCGGAACCAGTCAAGGTGCGCCCAAACTCTTAGTCGCGAACTCGCCCGCGTTTTGTCACCCACTGCGAGTAGGAAAAAATGTGTCTTTCGCTCGATGATGGGATCTTTGCTCATGATTTACTTGTCGCCTTGCCGCGCGGTCCGAAGGCTGCTCGCCTGGTCGTAACAAGGTCGCTGGCGAGTGACCCACTCGCAATGTATTCAAGGTTCGAACTCCCGATGCCATGAGAGCCAGATCTACACAGTTCGCGAAAGTCCACTGCGTCCACTAGTCCCTGTCGCATCGTGATGAATTTTACACGCATTTGCTTCCATATTCCACCTGCCGACGAGTCGACACGCTAAACGCCACATCCGAGCGGAATTCCCCGCAGTCGTATCTAGGCCGTTGCAATGATGTCGCATGAGCGCCTGAACTTCATTTGCGCTGCTTGCACGTTTCCAATCTTCAGCCTCCAAGTGGCGCAAACACGAATTTGACACGTGACCTGAGACCCGACTTCCCTCCAGATTTCGGGAGAGTCTTGGATTTTCAATCTGGCCTCATGCGGCCCGTCTTTCCATAGCCATTTTCATTGCGAACTCGCTGGGTGTGATGTTGCCCAGTTCGGAGTGGGGCCTGTTCCTATCGTTCCGCAGTTCATGCGATGATGGTGGCGCGGGCTTGAGCAGGTGACGAAGACAGGGACTACTCGTACAGGCACTCGTCACGGAAGCTGCCGTTAAAACTTTCTCCTAAGCCGTTTTGCATCGGCTTGCAGTAGGCGGGGCCGGTTAGTCAATAGTAGCTGGAAGTTCCGGCAACACATCATTCGACTCGATTAGCATGAACAGGATATCGCGAGCCTCTAGGTGGCCTTCACGATCCAGTGCAAGCTTTAGAGTGGCAATCGCACCAGTGATATCCTGATGGCCGATGGTTGATGCATCGGCTCTCATGATCTTCGGATGCGCTGTGGGTTTGGCGTGGTCGCGATTATAGAAGAGTTCTTCAAACGGTTTCTCGCCCGGACGTTTACCTATCACATCTATTGAGATCCCGCTGTCGGGGTTGTACTCGTTTCTCACCTTGAAGCCGGCAAGCCTGATCATGTTTTCGGCGAGGTCTCCAATGCGAACGGGTTCTCCCATGTCGAGCAGGAAAACATCGCCTCCATGGGACAGCGCCCCCGCCTGTACGATGAGTTCCGCGGCTTCAGGAATAGACATGAAGTAGCGCGTCATGTCCGGATCAGTGACTGTAACCGGGCCTCCCTTGGCGATCTGCTGTTTGAAGAGGGGGACGACGGAGCCATTGGATCCAATGACATTTCCGAAGCGGACAGCACAGAATGTCTGTGGGCTTGATGCTGTGCTTGCTTCAAGGGCGAGTTGCCTCACAATCAATTCGGCCCAGCGTTTCGTGGCGCCCATCACGTTTGTCGGACGCACGGCCTTGTCAGAGGAAATCAATACAAAGCTCGACACGTTTTCCTCGGCAGCAACTTGGGCTAACGTTAGTGTGCCGAAGACGTTGTTGCGGATTCCCTCAAGCACGTTCGCCTCGACCAAGGGCACATGCTTGTGGGCTGCGGCGTGATAGAGCACCTCGATTTGGTGGTTGCGGATCGTTCTCCGAACCAGACGCTCGTCCGTAACCGAGCCAAGCACGGGCACAATTTGCACAGCGGTATTGCTTATAAGTTCCTGTTCGATGCGGTAGAGCGCATATTCACTCGCTTCAAGCAGAACCAGTTTGGCTGGGTTCCAAGTCGCAATCAGGCGACAGAGCTCCGAGCCTATCGATCCACCTGCGCCGGTAACCATGACAGTTTTGCCGGTCAGAGCCTTCGCGAGTAGAGCCTTGTCCGGCGGGACAAAGGAGCGTCCGAGCAATTCGTCAATTTCAATCTCGCGGATCTGGTTGACGATGTAGCGGCCGTCGACGATGTCTGAGATGTCTGGCACGCTACGTATCTTGATGCCCAATCCTGTTACGCGGGCAATGACTGCCTGGCGCGCCTCTGGTGGGATCGACGACATTGAAAGCACGATTTCTCGGATACCGTAGCGTTCGACCAGGCGCGGTAGATCTCGTGGCGGGAATACGCGGTAGCCTGCCACATCGCGGCCTTGATTGACCGGGTCGTCGTCAATCAGTCCCATCACGTAGCGGTTCCCGTGCCCTCGCAAGGCACTTGCCAGTTGTGCAGCGGTCGGGCCCGCGCCGTAGATAAAAATCGGCTCTTCGTCACGTCGCATGCCGGTACCGGCATTTAGTACCCATTTCGCGGCAAACCGTGTGCTGCCGATGAGCAGTGTCCCGAGTACGAAATAGAGAACCGGCACGGAGCGCGGCACTATGCCTCTGCCAGTCATTTCGGTCAGGAATATAATGATGACCCAAGACATTGTCGCAATCATCATCGCACGCAAGACCGTCCAAATCGCCGCTTCAGGCAGGTAACGAATGACGGATCGGTACAAGCCAAGGCGGATAAAGATCGGAATAGCGACCACGACGGCGAAAAAGGAAAGGGTCAGGCGTTCTGCCGTGATGGCAGGCGACCAATTGGAGAGGCGAAGTGCGTATGACGCCCAGATTGCAAGCAGCAGCAACGCGCAATCCATCAGGATCATGACAACCCGCTTCCATCGGCGCGGAGTGCGAACGATCCGTTCGCGGAGGCTTCGTATGATCGGGTGCTGTACGAGGTCGGCTTCTGTCATTGGCTCTCGCCGATACTTCCTGTCAGATTGCAGTCTCTAATGGGATACGCCTTTGGCGCCGGCGACTTTCAACGCCGTCAGGATCAATATCCGCACGTCGAATATGAAATCCTGACGCTGCAAATACTCGGCGTCATAGGCAACTTTCAAGGGTATTTCCAGTTCATCCCGTCCATTTACCTGCGCCCAGCCGGTCAACCCGGGCGGCAGGGTATGCACGCCTGCAACTGTGCGTGCTTCTATGAGATCATCCTGGTTGAACAGGGCAGGACGGGGGCCGACCAGGCTCATTTCGCCCTTTAATATGCACCAGAGTTGTGGAAGTTCATCGAGGCTGCTCTTTCTCAAGAAGCCGCCGATCGGAGTCAAATGCCGGGAAGGGTCAGTGAGTAGATGGGTGGCAACGACAGGCGTGTCCGTCCGCATGGTGCGGAACTTCGGCATTAGGAAGATGCGGTTATCTTTCCCGACGCGTTTGGACCAGTAGAGCGCTGGGCCTGGCGAGGTGACTCGCACGGCAATCGCGACGATGACCATCGGGATGGCGAAGACCAATGCGACGCATGCCGAAACGAGTATATCGAAGAGGCGCTTCAGGACCATATTGCGAAACTTCTCCATACATTCCCTTGTGCTTCATAGGTGAGTTCAAAGCGCGTCGCCAGTCCATAGAGGAGGCGGCCCACAAGCTGTTTGCAGTGTGCATCAGTTAGGGAGGCACAAAGCCGAAGCGAGCTGAAATCGAAGGCGTCAAGCACTCGCGCCACGCCCTCATTGCACTTCTCGCCTTGCCGCGAGTCGGTTACCCCTTGCCCATGAGCATAGGCACCCTTCAAGACCCACAGACCCGGTCCGTACCCGAGCCCGTCCGGGAGCACGGTCGGCTTGTGCGCGTCGTGGTGCCGCTGGCGGTGATGTATAATGGGTGTCTCGCCATCATCAATGCGCATGTCATGCCGCTTGGCTTCTCCCATGTCGCGCTGGTCGAGATCACGCTGCTCTTCGTTACGCTGCTCTATCTGCTGTATCGCGGACTGTCCGAAGAAGCGCTGCCGATCGTGGCGCTGGTCGGCTTTTTCGCTCTGGTCATGGTCTATACCTCTGTCGTCAATGGCACGGCTTTCGTCGATTTCTTCCGCAATATCCTGATCATCGGGGTCTTCTGCCAGCTTGGCGTGATGACGAACGGGCGCAGTCTCGCTTTCGTTTTCCGGGTCTGCTGCGCCTTCATTCTCTCGGTGTTGCTGGTGGAGATTTTTTTTACGCGGATCTACGAGGATCTGTTTTATCCGGCGCTTTATTTCACCAACACGCGCGGGCTGGAGCAGATCGCGTTTGGAGGGGCGAAGATCTTTCAGAATGCGATCAATATCCCGGGGCGTTTCTCCTTCGGGCTCAGTGATCACCGCACCTCGTCGCTGTTTCTCGAGCAGGTCTCGCTTGCCAACTTTTCCGGCGTGCTCTGTGTTTATCTTGTCAGCCGGTTCAACCAGATCACGCGCTTCGACCGTATTCTCATTCTGGCAACGGTTGCCTTCATCCTGCTGACGAATGATTCGCGCAGCATGCTGGCCTTCGCGTTCATCTGCCTGTTCGGCTATTTTCTGTTTCCAAGGGCCAGCAATGGCATCCGGCCGTTCATCATGCCGGTCGTCATCTGCGCCGGGGCTCTGGTCTACCTGATGCGTCCGGATGCGAGCGGCGACACGTTCGACGGGCGCATCGTGCTCACCATGAAAGGTTTCTTCAGCCTCGATTTCGTCGAGCTGCTGGCACTTGATGTGCGCAATATCGCGAGCTTTGCCGACAGTGGCTATATCTACGTGATCAATGCCAGCACGGCCTTCGGGCTCCTGGTGTTCTGGCTCTTTGCCAGTTTTTATCCGGCGGGCCAGACCGCGGCTCAGAAGCGTTGCGCCTTTGCGCTTGGCATCTTCATTTCCCTCAACATGATGATCGGGGGAACGGCAATCTTCTCGATCAAGGTTGCCTCGCTTCTCTGGCTGCTCGTCGGCCACATGCGCGTCGCAGAGAAAGAGCGAAGTTAACCGCGTTGCAAGGTCTGGCAGGACAATTGCGCTGCTCAAAGGCTATAAGCAGACTACGGTACAGGGTTTTCATCCGACGGATTGCCAACACTCATGTGCGTTCAATTGCAGTATATCAGGGCGATCGCCGCTCTGCTCGTCGTCTATTTTCACGCGATCCTGCAGCTGGAGAAACTCAATCCGGATGCCTGGATCACGGATTATCTGTTCGGCAAGAGCGGGGTCGATCTGTTTTTCGTTCTGAGCGGTTTCGTCATGTGGATCACCACCTCGGACAAGCCGCAGACCGTTGCCGATTTCTGGTGGAAACGTGTCCGCCGCGTGGTGCCGCTCTACTGGGCTGTAACGCTGGCCGCCGCATTCGTCGCCTTGATCGTTCCGCAGATCCTTAAATTCACCCAGTTCGACATTCCACACATCCTTGCCTCGCTGGCTTTCCTGCCCTGGATCAACCCCTCCGATCCCGCAGGCGAGATGATTGCGCCGCTGATCGTGCCGGGCTGGACGCTGAATTACGAGATGTATTTCTATCTCCTGTTCGGCCTCTGCCTCCTCGTGCCGGTGCGTCATCGCATCGTGGCCATTACGGCTCTCATCGGTCTCATCTTCCTGGCCGCCAATCTGGCGCCTGATAGCACGGCTGCGCGCTTTTACGGCGATACGGTCATCTTCGAATTCGTCGCCGGCGTCATTCTGGGTCGCATCTACAAGTCAGGGATTGCCTTCTCGGCACCCACCGTCGTTCTGGCGCTCGCCCTCGGCTTCGCCGTTCTGCTGTTCAACGACTACCGAAGCTTTGATCTGCCTCGTCTGATCACCATCGGTATTCCGGCGGCCTTCATCATCTTTTTTGCAACGGCCATCCGGATCCCGGATCTCAAGGCCTGGCGCTGGCTGCGCATCCTCGGTGACGCCTCCTATTCCATCTATCTCACCCACATCTTCACGCTGGCAGGCTCGCGCATGGTCTACCCTTGGGTGATCGGCGCGCTGCAGAGCGACACGCTGTTCGTGCTGGTGATGATGGTCATGTCCACCCTGGTCGGGCTTGCCAGCTACTATCTCTTCGAAGTGCCTGTCGGGCGGTATCTGTCATCGGACAAGCGCTCGCGTGTCGATCAGTCCGCAAAGCCCAGCAATGCATGAGAGGGCAGGCGGCATGAAGGACAAGACCATGCAATCAAGGCACCGTCGCGCCATCATCCCCGCCATGCTTGCTGCTCTTGTTGGCAGTTCCAGCAGCCATGCGAGCCCAGCGGATCTCTGCTTTCGCGGATTGAACATATCCGGTGCGGAGTATGGCGAAGTCGACGGGGTGGAAGGGGTCAACTTCACCTATCCCTCTGCGCCCACGGTCGCCTATTTCGCCGACAAGGGCTTCGATACCGTGCGGCTGCCTTTCAAATGGGAGCGGCTCCAGCCGAGGCTGGGCGAAGCCTTTGACCGAACCGAGCTTGAGCGGCTGAAGACCAGCGTGGCCGGGCTTCGGGAGAAGGGCTTCATCGTCATCCTCGATCCGCATAATTTCGGCTATTACTCCGGCAGCAATATCGGATCCGCAGAGGTGTCTCCGCGACAGTTCGCGCAGTTCTGGATCCGGCTGGCAGCCGAATTTGCCAATGAGGACGGCATCGCTTTCGGGCTGATGAATGAACCGCATGATATTGCCCCGGCTGTCTGGCTTGATGCTGCCAATCAGGCGATTGCGGGCATTCGGGCGGTCGGCGCGCGCAATCTCATTCTCGTGCCCGGCACGCATTGGAGCGGTGTGGTCACCTGGCCTGAAGATTTCGGCCGTGGGTCGAATGCCGTCGTCATGCTCGGCGTTGTCGATCCAATCGACAACTATGCCTTCGAAGTGCACCAGTACATGGACAAGGACCTGTCGGGCACCAACGAGGCCTGCATGAATGCGGATCTCGCGGTCGATGGGATGGTCAAGCTCTCGGAATGGCTGCGGACACACGGCAAGCGCGCCTTTCTCGGCGAGTTCGGTGGATCGAAGGAGCCGGAATGCCTGGCCGGGCTGACGCGCATGCTGGATCAGATGGCCAAGGAGCCCGATGTCTGGCTCGGCTGGACCTACTGGGCCGGTGGGGACTGGTGGTCGCCGGAAGAGGGCAACAACATCCAGCCGGATGCGCAAGGCGACCGCGCCCAGCTCTCCGTCCTTCTTCCGGCGCTCAAACCCGCTGCGGCAGATCCGGGTTCCTGCGTGCGTATTCCGCCCGCGGGATAAGACTTAATTAACCGTAAATACTCATAGTTCGGCAAGAAACGGGCGTCTCTCAGGCGCCTGCTGGACCTCTACATGCATGGGCAAGCCAATCGTGAAAGATCTAACCCGAGGGATGGGCGAATTTCATTCTCGCGGCCGTGACGCTGACGCTCAATCGACGTCGCCTGCGGGTGGTGCGAATGTCAGCTTGCGCCGCTATCTCGGCGCGTCGGTCGACGAACGCGACGTCCAGAAACCGCGCTCCGGTCGGCCGCTGACGATGGATGACATCGAGCAGCGGGCCCGGGAGCGCTTCGGCTGGGATCTTTCCGGCGGCAATGACGCGCCTGAGGAAGGGAATGGCGCCGGAGTGCACGAGCTCTTGCCGAAAGAGCGCTCGGCCGCACTTCAGCCGTCCTCGGCGTCCGCTGCCCCACCGGTCATCGACCTGAAGTTCGTCGCACTTGCTGCCTGGCGGTATCGGACGGCAGTGCTTGTCGGTGCCGTCGTCTGCGCGCTCTTGGGCGGTGCCATGACCACGCTGCTTTCCAAGAAATACAGCGCCACCGCGACGCTCTATTTCGATCCGCAGAAGCTTGCGGTGGAACTCGTCGAAAACGACCGGGCGACATCGCCGGAAGTGTTGAACGCAACCATCGACAGCCAGACGCAGATCATCACATCCCGCACCGTGCTCGAGACCGTCGCCAGCAATCTGAAGCTGACGACGGATCCCGAATTTCTCGGTCGCCCCTCGGACAACGCCGCGTCTGACCTGAACCGCGTGATCTCCGCCTTGCAGAAGCAGATCCTGGTGTCGCGCCAGGAAGGCACTTTCATCTTCCAGGTGAAGGTGACGACCGGAGAGGCGGAAAAGTCGGCCGCGATCGCGAATTCGCTGGTCGCAGCCTATCTCAAGGACAGCCGTCTCAACGCCGAAGACAGTTTCGGCAGCGTCAATACGAGCCTGGTCAACCAGCTGACGGCGCTGAGCAAGGCGGTCATCGCGGCGGAAGCCGAGGTGCGTGCGTTTACCTCGCAGAATGATCTCTTTGCCGTGGGCGGTGACCAGATCGCCGACAAGCGGCTGCAGTCGCTCGATGACCTGCTGGTTGCCGCTCAACAGAAGATCATCGAGGCTAAGGCTGAGCTCGATACTGTGTCCAGGCTCGATATCAACGACGTTCTCGTTGGCGATGCAGCGGCTTCGCGGACGCTCGGTGATCTGCGAAACCAGTATGCAAGCCTTTCGGCCAATGTGAGCAGTCTCACCGAGCGTCTTGGCCCGCGCCACCCGCAATTGCAGTCGGCCAAGGCGTCGCTTGGTGATATCGAGCGACAGATCCGTCTCGAACTTGAGCGCATGGTCGTTGCTGCCCGCAGCGCCTACGAATCGGCGCAGAAGGAAGAGGCCGACCTGCTCAAGGAACTGAACGTTCAGAAGGCATCCCAGACCACCAATTCCACGGCGCTGATCGAACTCAGCGAGTTGGAGCGCAAGGCGAAGGCTGCACGCGACGTCTACGAGGCCGTGCTCAAGCGCAGCGAAGAGACGGCAGCCGAGATGAGCCTCTATTCGAGCAATGTCCGCGTTGTCGCCGAAGCCTTCCCGGCGCAGGTGCCCGACGGCCCAGGTCGCAAGGTTCTGCTGATCGCCGGCATCTTCGGCGGTGGCCTTTTCGGCCTCGGTCTGGGAATCGTTCTGGCTGCCGGATTTGCGCTGTATCGGCAGATGACCAAATCAAATGGTAGGCCCGGAGGGCGAGCCGAATCCTAGGAAATCCGGCCGCATAGGGGGCAGAAGGCCTCATTTTCGGTGGATTAGGACGGCTTCACTCAAGCGGATAGTGACAGGCGACCTCACGGCTAGCTGAGAGGGCTGACAGCGTTGGACGGCTTTCCCGGCACAGGTCTGTTGCATAAGCGCAGCGTGTGGAGAACTTGCAGCCTGACGGCGGTGACAGCGGACTTGGAATTTCTCCCGTGAGCAGAATGCGATCCCGCTTGCCCCTGTTGTGTGGCTGTGGAATGGCCGAGAGAAGCGCGCGCGTATAGGGGTGATGCGGGCGGGCGTAGAGGGCTTCCGTCTCTCCGGTCTCGACGATCGAGCCCAGATACATGACCGCGACGCGGGTCGAGACGTGGCGGACGACTGCGAGATCGTGAGCAATGAACACATATGTGAGGTTCAGCCGCTCCCGCAATTCGCTAAAGAGATTGACCACCTGTGCCTGGACCGAGACGTCGAGGGCGGAAACCGGTTCGTCGGCGACGATCAGCTTTGGCTCAACCGCCAGAGCACGGGCGATGCCGATGCGCTGGCGTTGGCCACCGGAAAACTCGTGAGGGTAGCGGTCGAGATATTCGCGGCGCAGGCCAACCAGTTCCATCAACTCGTCCAGCCGCTCGCCGATGGCGGCACCCTCGCGGATGCGGTGGACGTAGAGCACTTCCGTCAGCATGTCGCGCACGCGCCTTTTCGGATTGAGCGAGGCGGACGGGTCCTGGAAGATCATCTGCATCTTGCGGCGAACGGGCTTCAGCGCCTTGGTATCGGCTGTGCCAATCTCCTGGCCGTCGAAGGTCAGTTGCCCGGACGTTATATCGTAGAGGCGCGTGAGGCAGCGGCCCAGCGTCGACTTGCCGCTGCCGGATTCACCAACCAGACCGAGCGTTTCGCCGGGGCGAACCTCGAGATCGATGGCGTCGACGGCATGCAGCACCTTGCCGGAGCCAGGCATCATTGTCTTGCCGACGGTAAAATTCTTGGTGAGCCCCTTGGCCTGGAGCAGCGGGGCGGAGGGGATGATCTGAGTGGTCATGCCATTTCCTCGATCGGGAGGGCTGCTTGCCGCAGGGCTGGGCGTTCGTCGTCTTCGAGGACGCACAGTGCGGACTGGTCACCGGCCCGACGGAGTGGCGGCCGCTCGGCGCAGGCGGGGCGGGCGAAGTCGCAGCGGGGCGCAAAGCCGCAACCTTCGCCGATCGTATCAGGTGTCGGCGGCATGCCGGGGATCGACCGGAGCTTGTCCAGCCGCTTGCCGGTGAGCGGCGGAATGGAGGCCATCAGGCCCCAGGTATAGGGGTGCAGCGGGCTCGCAAAGACATCGTCGGTGCGGCCGCGCTCAACGATGCGGCCGGCATACATGACGGCCACGTGCTCGGCGACCTCTGCGACGACACCCATGTCGTGGGTGATCAGGATGATCGCCGAGCCGAAATCCTTGCGGAGCCGCAGCAGCAGGTCGAGCACCTGGGCCTGAACAGTGACATCGAGTGCCGTCGTCGGTTCGTCGGCGACGAGCAAAGCCGGATTGCAGGAGAGAGCCATGGCGATCACCGCGCGCTGGCGCATGCCGCCGGAGAGCTGATGCGGGTAGCGGTCGACGGCTTCGCCCGGATTGGACAGGCCGACCTCGCCGAGAAGCTCGACCGCGCGACGGCGGGCCATGCGGGCGGAGATGTTTTCGTGGGCGCGGATCTGCTCGGCGATCTGCCAGCCGATCGTGTAGACGGGCGTCAGTGCGGTCATCGGGTCCTGTGAGATCAGGCCGATCTCCTTGCCCCTGACGGAGCGCATCTGGCTCGCCGGCAAATCCAGGATGGGCCTGCCCTTGAAGGAGACGGCGCCGTCGACGCGGGTGGTCTTGGCGTCGTGCAGCCCGAGCAGCGACAGTAGCGTCACTGATTTGCCAGAGCCTGACTCGCCGACAATCGAGAGGATCTCGCCTTCATGGACGCGGAAGGAGACGTCGCGCACGGCCTGGACCGGTCCGCGATCGGTGGCGAAGGAGACCGAGAGGCCGTTGACGTCGAGGAGAATGGGTTTGTCCGAGGTGGCCATCGCTCAGTTCCCCCGCACGCGTGGATCGATCAGCACATAGACGACGTCAACAAGCGCGTTGGCGATGACGACGAAGAAGGAGGCATACATGACCGTGCCGAGGATCATCGGAAGGTCGAGGTTCAGCAGGGCCTGGTAGGTCAGGCGGCCGACGCCGTTCAGGCCGAAGACCACTTCCGTCAGAAGGGCGGCACCGCCGACAAGCACGCCGAAGTCGAGGCCGAACATGGTGACGAAGGGAATGAGCGAGGTGCGCAGCGCATGGCGCAGCATGACGCGAGCGGGCGAAAGGCCCTTGGCACGGGCCGTTCGAATGAAATCCTCCTGATAGGCTTCGACGAGGTTGGCTCGCAGCACCCGGCCGTAGATGCCGATATAGAGGGCGGCCAGGGTGAACCATGGAATCACAAGCGTCTTGAACCAGCCGATCGGGTCTTGCATCAGCGGCTTGTAGCCAAGGGCAGGCACCCATGAGAAAAGCCAGGTGTCGTGGAAGCGGCTCTGGCTCAGAAGGTTCATCATCTCGCCCAGCCAGTAGACCGGCATGGAGACCCCGATCAGGGCCAGCGCCATCAAGCCACGGTCGATCAGCGTATCGCGCGTCAAGGCCGCCAGCACGCCAACAAAAATGCCGCCGACAATCCAGAGGACGGCAGCACCGGCGACCAGCGACAGGGTGACGGGGGCGGCTGCAACAACGGCGGGCACGATCCGGTAGCCGCGATTGACGAAGGAGGTGAGGTCCTGGGTGATGAAGAGGCGCTTCATCATCACGCCGTATTGCACCGGAAGGGGTCGGTCGAAGCCGAATTCCTTGCGGATCGTCTCGATGGTTTCCTGCGAGGCATTGCGGCCGGCAAGCCGGGCGGCTGGGTCTGAGCCAGGTGTGGCGAAGAAGATCAGGAAGACGAGCGCCGAGATGCCGAACATCACGAAGATCATCTGTCCCAGGCGCTGGAGAACGGCAATGGTCATGGAGCCCTCCTCAGGCCAGTTTGGTGCGGGGGTCGAGGGCGTCGCGCAGGCTGTCGCCGAGCACGTTGAGCGAAAGCACCGTCAGGACAATGGCGATGCCCGGGGCGAGCGACACGATGGGCCGCGTGTAGAGCAGGGTCTGGCCGTCCTGGATGATCGTGCCCCAGCTCGCATCGGGTGCCTGCACGCCGATCGACAGGAAGGACAGCGAGGATTCTGTGATGATGTTGAGCCCCATCATCAGGGGGATGAAGACGATCAGCATGGTCGCGACATTGGGCAGGATGTCATGCAGCAGGATGCGCCAGGCGGGAATGCCGAGGCCACGGGCGGCGAGCACGAACTCGCTTTCCCTGAGAGACAGGACACGACCGCGCAGGGGGCGGGCGACATAGGGAACGTAGATGATGCCGATGATGAAGATCGGCAGCAGCAGGCTGTCTGAGCCGATCTCGATCGGGCCGATGACGATGCCGTTTGAGATCAGCACGATCGAAAGCGAGATGGCGAGCAGGTAGACCGGGAAGGCCCAGAGGATGTCGAGGATGCGCGACAGGATCTTGTCGACCCAGCCGCCGAAGAAGCCGGCGGAGATGCCGATCAGAGCGGCGAAGGAAAGACAGATGATGGTGGCCGAGGCGGCGATGAAGAGAGAGTTGCGCCCGCCATGGAGTAGGCGTGCGGCGACGTCGCGTCCTTGCGTGTCGGCGCCGAGGAAATACTGCGGCCCCCAGGTCGGACCGATGGGCGTGACGCCGAGGCCGAGACCCTCGGTCGAGGCCTGCATGACCTTGACCCGCTTGCCGTCGACCATGATGCGGCCGCTGAGGTTGGAGCGGAACGGATCGCTGCCTGCCACATAGGTCGCATAGAGCGGGGCTGCCAGGCTCGACAGCACGATGACGAGGAGGACGAAGGCTGCCAATAGGGTAGCGCGGTCGCTTTTCAGGATCCGCCAGGCGCGCCGCCAAGGCCCTGATGAAGGGTGGACGGCTGGAGCATCGGCGGACATGGTCTGGATTGCGTCGGTCATCTGTTCTCCGATGGGCCGAATGGAACTGCGGGTGGCAGCGAGCTGCCACCCGTGTCGTGTCAGCAGAGGCTCACTTCACCCAGGACTGCGAGGCGATCCAGCGGTTCTGCTTGTTGAACAGGTAGTTGCCGAGGCGGGCCGAGGAGAAATTCACGCTTTTCGGGGTGAAGAGCGGTGCCATGGGCGCCTGTTGCATGAAGCCCTTGTCGACTTCCGCCCACATGGCGTTGGCAGCGTCCGGGTCGGTCAAGGCGAGCGTCATGGCGTCCTTCATCTTCGCGTCGAGTTCCTTGTTGCAGTAGCCGGCGATGTTGATCGAAGAATCGCTGCCGGGCGTGAACGAGCTGCAGGACAGGAGCACGTTGAGGAAGTTGGAAGCGGCCGGATAGTCCATGTACCACTGGGTGACACTGATCTGGACGTTGTTGTTGGTGTTCTGGATGTAGGTGAACTGAATGTTCGGCGAGACGGCCTTCATCGAGGCATCGTAACCGAGCTCGGTGAGCACGCTCTGGAGATAGGTGCCGATGCCGCGCGAGGTCGCGTTGTCTTCGGCGATCACGGTGACCTTCTGGCCCTTGGTGCCGGATTCTTCGACTAGCTGCTTGGCCTTTTCCATGTCGGCACCGACCCATTCCGGGCCGGGCTCCGCAGTGTAGATGCAGTCATCGACATGACCGGGGAAGTCCGGCGGCAGGATCTGGCAGGTTGGCTGGGCCAGCACTTCGCCACCGAACAGACCGACAAGTGCGTCACGATCGAGCGCATAGTTCAGGGCCTGGCGGGCCTTGACGTTGTCAAACGGCGCGATGTTGGTGTTCATCGGCGCGTACCAGAATGCGGCCAGCGGATCGAGATGGATCTGGCTTGCATACTTGGCACCGATTTCCGGCAAGCGATCGGCTGGCGGGGTGTCGAACATCCAGTCAATCTGGCCGTTGATGATCGCGTTGATCGTCGCTTCCTCGGTCAGGCCGAACTTGTAGACGATTTCGTCAGCATAGCCGTCCGGCTGGGCATCGACGCTCCACTCCTTGAAGTGCGGGTTGCGCTTCATGACCAGCTGTTCGGTCGGATTGTAGCTGTCGAAGTAGTAGGCGCCGGTGCCGGGGATCGGGGTGGTGCCCGCATCAGCGGAGGGTGCGTCTGCCGGCAGGATAGAGGCGTGGGGAACAGCGAGCTTGGAGAAGATCTCCGAATCCGGCGCAACGAGGTTGATGGTCACAGTGCCGGCTGCATCATCGGCGATGACGCCGCCTTCCAGCGTGCAGGTCTCGGCTTCGGCAATGCATTTGTCGGCGCCGACGAAGCCGTTATAGAAACTGCCGGTGGTCGGGCCTTTGACCTTGAAGATACGCTGGTAGGATGCCTGCACGTCTGATGGCTTCAGCTCCTTGCCGTTGGAGAACATGATGCCCTTGCGGATCTTGAAGACATAGGTCTTGCCGTCATTGGTCGGCTCAGGGATCGCCTCCGCGATCGACGGTACGATCTCGAAGCCGTCAGTGCCGCCGGCCTGCTTGAATTTGACAAGCCCGTCATAGGTCATCTGGTATAGCTGCCAGAACTGGGCCGTGTAGTTGATCATAGGGTCGATCGTGCCGGCTGCCGAAACGGCGGCAAGCGTCATGGTGCCGCCGCGGTGCTTGGCCATCAGTTCGGCACGGTCCTCGGCCAGTGCGACGCCGGACAGCGCCGTCTGGGCAAGCAGAATGCCGGCGGTCAGGAGACCGGCGCGGCGGGCGAGAGGCTTCAGATAAAGTGTCATGATGCTGTTTCCCTCTGTTTTGTTTTGAACGTCTTCGTCGCATGCACCCGTTGGCCGGGTTTGTCGTTGGTGATGGTCAGGCTGCCTTTTCGTCGAGGAAGGCAGCGACCTCGGCCATGCAGGCCTCGCGCTCCTCGACATGCGGCATGTGGCTCGATTGCTCGAATATGCGCCAGCGGACATCCGGGATTTCGTCGGCGAAGGGCTGCACGCAGGCTTCCGTCGCCTCGTCGAAGCGGCCTGATATCAGTAGCGTCGGGGCGGAGATCGTCGAAAGGCGACCGACGATCGACCACTCCTTCATCGTGCCGATGACGTGGAATTCGTTGGGGCCGTTCATGGTGTGATAGACGGTTGGGTCGGTGCCGATCGCGTCAAAGGTACGCTTGACCTCGTCCGGCATCGGCACGACGCGGCAGACATGGCGCTGGTTGAAGACGTCGGTTGCCTCCATGTAGTCGGCGCTGTCGGTGGTGCCGGCTTCCTCGTGACGCAGCAGCGTGGCCTGCACATCGGCGGGCAGGTCGGCGCGCAGACGGTTGGCCTCGGAAATCCAGGTCTTCATGGCGGCCGGCGAATTGGCGATGATCAGCGCCTTCAGGCCGGCGGGCCGCTCAACGGCGAATTCCGCCCCGAGCATGCCACCCCAGGACTGGCCGAGCAGGCAATAGCCGCCGCGAATGCCCAGATGATCGATCAGGTTGTGAAGTTCAGTGCGGAAGAAGGGGACCGTCCAGAAATCCGCACCCTTTTCCGGCAGGTGGGTCGACTTGCCGTTGCCGACCTGGTCGTAATGGATGACGGCGCGGCCAGTCGCGGCGATGTCCTTGAAGCTGTCGACATAGTCATGGGTGCAGCCGGGGCCGCCATGGGCGACGATCAGCGGCGGCTTGCCGGAGGCGAGATCGCCGGTGATCCGATACCAGGTCTTGTATTCCCCGTATGGGGCATAGCCTTCAGTGATTGTCACGCGTCAAGCTCCTTGTTGTCTTCATCATCACATCATCCGCCGCTCGTTGAACGCCGAGCGTCGCTGCAGACGGCTTCTGAGGCTTCCTCGATGGTCATGCCCCAGCTCATGGCCTTCTTGCGCATGCGTTTCCACGCGCTCGCCTCGTCCAGCCGCTCCTGCTGCATCAGTTTCAGGATCGCGCGAACCACGAGCGGTCGTTGGCGCAGTCTGTCTTCCAGCGCGCTGATGTCATCGGCTTGGGCGCGGGCCACCTGATAGGCATGGGCGGCGATCAAGAGGGCGCTGTAGCCACCAGTCGATCCGATCGGTTTGAGGAGATGGGCGTTCGAGCCCTGGGCGAGGGCCCATTCAATCCGGCCCGGAGCCTCCGAACCAATGAGCGCAATCATCGGCATTGGTGCAAGGCCGCTCGGCCAAGGAAATTGACCTTCATGGCCCATGTCTGCGTCGAAGAAAATGACGTCGTAGTCGGTGTTATCAGCGTTGATCTGTGGCCAGGTGACGGTCACTTTGATGTGGAGGAGCTCGAGCTGGCGCCGCAAGGCGTCCACAGAGGGATGTTCTCGGTGCAGGATGGCTGCATGCCAATTGGCAAGGGCAGGGCGGTCCACGCGGCTCATTTGATCACCTTGAGCGTGTTGCGAGTGGCGGTGGCTGCATCCCTGGTGTTGGTCTCCAGGAAGCGGGCAAGTGTCTGTACCAGATAGGGGTCGGCTTCGATTGTGCCTGGTGCGCTCTGAAATATGGCAAACTCACCCTCAGTGTTCGATTGGCCGATATGCGGACGCAAGGCCGCGTGATGGGTTCGCTGATCAATCGCAACTGACCCCATGGGTGTCTCGAAGTGGCGAGATGTTGCGATGCGCCGAACCGCCTCTGGGGCGTCAGTTGCTGCATCCTTCATCGCCTGAGCCAGGATTGAAACGCTGGTATAGGCGCCAACAAACGAGTTCGTCAGTCGCCGATTGGCGCCGTGACGAAGGACCATTCGGGCCTTGAAGCTTCGGTTGTCGTCACTGTCCAAGCCGTTAAAGTAGGGAGAGCAGGAAATGTGGCCGG
This sequence comes from Allorhizobium sp., assembly GCA_051861045.1. Lineage (GTDB taxonomy): Bacteria > Pseudomonadota > Alphaproteobacteria > Rhizobiales > Rhizobiaceae > Allorhizobium. The sequence goes on along the minus strand of JBHYDI010000003.1, from coordinate 178,443 downwards.
CTCGCGCAGATGGTGCCAGATCTACCAGGTCGATTTCGGAGAGATTGCAGGCAACGACAGGCGGCGGGGAGGGGAGCCGGCTGCGCAATTCGTCGTAAGCAGCCAGAAACGCCGAGGCCGACGCGCCGACGAGATTGCTCAGAATGAAATCTGGCCTTTTCTCCCTGATCTCTGCAATCAGATGATCGACCTCCCCCGAGCCCAGTGGAACGAAGCGATCAGCTACGATCTCTCCGCCAGACGCCTCGCTGATTTCGCGTGCGATGCGGCTGATCTCCCAGCCCCAGATATAGTTGGAGCCGACGATAAAGGCTTTGCGTCCATAACGTTCAAGGACATGCTCGAAGAGAGGAAGAAGGTGCTGGTTGGGGCAGGCACCGAGATAGATGGCACTATCGCTTGCCTCATAGCCTTCATAGGGGAAACCGTACCAGAGAAGGGCACCATGCTTTTCGATCACGGGCAGGACATCTTTCCGGCTCCATGAGGTGATGGTGCCAATGACATGGCGGCAGCCCTGCTGGCGGATCGCCGCATCTGCCAACAGAGCATAGTGCTCTGCCCGGCCAGCCGGATCGGCGATCTTTGGCTCCAGACGAAAAGGGTAATCGGCTGCGGCGTTGATTTCTGAGATGGCGGCCATCGCACCATCCACGGCTTCGCGACCGAGTTGCGCATAGGGTCCGGTCGTCGAGTAGAGAATGGAGATGGGGAATGTCTCGCGTTTCAACGCGTCCGTCCCTTCGGTATTCTCTGCCCCTTGCCTATCCATCATCGATACCCCTGTTGTCGGGTGGCTCACATCTGGACGCGCCTTGAAGGGCAGAAACAAAAAAAGCCCCGCACCGCAGACGTTGCGGTATCGGGGCTTATTTGCCATCGGCAGACGGGGCCATGTCAAAGCTGACGCTATGCCATGACTTTATTTTCGTCAACAGGATCGAGCGCCTATTTTTTGAGCTCTCAAGCTCGTCGCTGATGCTTGTCGATCGGCGTCAGTCGTTCCGGATTGCGGTTATGTCGGTCAGGGCTGAACGATGGGAGATCCATCCGCGTATCCAATCAATCAAAGCCCTTGATTTACCTCAGTGTCTAGAGGGAATTCATGCCTGGCAGATTTCCCGTCTTATGTAGCAAACGCACCACGGGTGCGACCGTTATGATCGCCGCCGCACTTTTTTTTCTTTAACTTTGTTGGATGTGAGCAAGTCCGGCCATGCTGTGGCGGGCGAATATAGACGAATGGAGCTTCCCGTCATTGTTGACCGGGACGCCACCAATTGTAGAGAAGTGCTGAACGTCGCTGATCGTTTTATCAAAAACATCAACAAATCTCGTTGCTACACTGATTTGAACCCAAAGGCTTCCCTCTATCAGGAACACCAGTTCCTCAGCGGTGAATGGGAAATCTGTAAGGAGGTGCCTTACTTGATCCGTCCCCCCAGCCCTAATGCGTCGATCTCCATTGATTGGAAAGTTTGGGATCTGCGGAGAGTTTTCCCGGGTGTATTGCTGGCCAACACGGAAAAGGTGAACCAGGAACGTAAAGTTGAACTCCCGAGCAGGGGAGTTCCCGTGGTTTTGCACTGCAAATCTAACCTGCAAGCAGTTGGTGTCAGTTCGAGCGCTGACCCTGACATCTTCAAGGGAGAGATATGCTCTGGTTTGGGCTTCCCCAATCCTCCTTGCTTCCGCCACGGCGTTTTCCGCAGCAGTAACAGCATCCCTGTTCAACTTAAGGCTGGCCTTAACAAGGAAAACAGCCCAAACGCTGAATGCCGTCGCTACAAGCGACAGAACAGCCATGCCCCATTGCGCATAAGTGTCCTGCCAAGGACTGATCTCAGAGATAGCGGATACAAGGCGCGAGATATCGTCTTCTTGATATTCTGTGCCGCTGTAATGGGGTATGGCTGTTTCCATCTCATAGGCTGGCTGACTGAACCACGAGACAAGAACGATAGCCGCTAGAGCCATGCCAAGCGCTATAAGCGCAAATCGTTTGTTTCTATCGCCGTCAGACATTGCAGTAGGAACGTCGCCGTGAATTTGCCCCGAGAGAGCTTATTACGGACGTTCACTTCTTTCTCGTCAACGCCAATAGCGGCCAACTTTTCGACGAGTCCAGAATAAGTCACACCCTTGCGTTTTAATTCCGCCTTCAGGAGGTTTGCCGCCTTCATTTCCCAGTCAGTCTTTTCGACCATGTATCACCTATGATGCAAAAGGTATCGTAAATGATGACATGTGCCATTGACTGCGCCGCGTCAACGTACAACGTACGTTGCATGAGTACGGAAACGGTGACAAATAACACAGCATTTCCTCCTCTCCGCAGAAGCCCGCACCCGCACCCGCACCCTCTCCCTCAAGGAGATCTACAAAGGTGGCGAGGAAAAGGCTTACGAAACCTTCCGCAAGCTCCGCTGGCAGGGTGGTGCACCGGTTTGCCCGAAGTGCGGTTGCGTCGACCACTACGAGATCAAGTCGCGCCGCAAGTTCAAGTGCGCCGCTTGCCTCGCTCAGTTCTCAGTTACCTCCGGCACTATCTTTGCGAGCCGCAAGCTCGGCTTTTGCGATCTGCTGGCCGCAATCTGCATCTTCGTGAATGCCTCCAAAGGCCTTTCGTCGCTCCAGCTCTCCCGCGATCTGGACGTGCAGTACAAGACGGCTTGGGTTCTCGCTCACAAGCTCCGCGAAGCTCTTGCCGCTGAAACGGCTGATGAGATCGTAGAGGGCGAAGTTGAGATTGATGGCGCATACTTCGGTGGTCACGTTCGCCAGGAAAACCAGAAGGCCGACCGCAAGGACCGTCGTTTCAAGGAAAACCAGTCAGATCGCCGCCGTGTCGTCATCTGGAGTGCCTGGAGAACCTGGATTCTCACATGATTTCGATTTTTTAGAAAAATTCCCTTTGATTTCCCCATGTCTCCGGTGAGGGCGGCCGTGGATCCCATCTTTGTGCCCTGGCTTTGGGCTGACGTAAGCATGCGGGACGAGCGGCAATGGTTTCCGCTCGAGAGCGCAAAGCCGGGGGTGAGGCGAGCGTTTTCGCGTAGCCGCTTTGCGCCCTCGTAGCGGGCACTGGCTCCAAGCTTGGTGATGCTAGCTCGGGACCGACAGAAATCTGTCCGCCCCCATCGACACTGCCAACGAAAGCGTTCGCGCTATGCTTTAAGGACTGGGGAGATTGTATGCAGGCACTTTGTTATGTGCACGGCAGCTGCGCCTCATTGTGCCTTCTGCCGCAGCCGGTCGGTCGCAAGCTCCATCACAAGAACGATCGCGAAGATCACCAAGATGATGGTCGAGGCATTGCGATACTGGAAAAGGTCGAAGGCGACTTTCAGTTCCTGACCTATGCCTCCGGCACCGACCAGGCCGAGCACCACCGAGGATCGAACAGCCTTTTCAAGTGCGAACTGTGAGGTGTTGATCAAGGACGGCATAATATCGGGCACGACGGCGCCCGACAGCACCGAGAACCGCCCGGCGCCGGCGGAAAATAGCGCTTCCTGCGGCTCCTTGTCGGCATCCTCGATGGCTTCGGCGAAGAAGCGGCCGCAGAAGCCGATCGTGTCGATGATGATAGTCATAGTGCCGGCGACCGCGCCAAGCCCGATGGAGGCGACAAAGAGCAGCGCCCAAACCATGTCGGGCACTGTGCGGAAGAGCGAGATCATTACCTTGAAGACGTGGCGGAACGGTCCGATCGGCGACAGCGTGCGCGAGGCGAGCCAAGCGATCGGCAGACTGAGCAGCACGCCGATGACAGTGCCGACGAAAGCGATCTGCAGCGTCTCGATTGTGCGCCAGGTGACACGCATGAGAAAACCGGGTTCAAGGCTCGGCGGTAGCATGCGCTCAATCAGGTTCGCCATCCTTGGCGCGCCATTCAGAAGCTGGCTCGGCGTTGGCGCCACCTGCGTGGCGGAAACGACGAGAAGTGCCCCAAGTGCGACGAGAACGGCAAAAACAAACGGCGAGGCGCGGAAAAAACGGGTGGGAACAGCATCACGCATGGAACACACCATCCAGGCGCTCGCGGTCGACATCGGCCACTGGTAGGTCGAAATGCACGTGGCCTGCTTTCAGCGCGACGATCCGGTCGGCAAAGCTCAGCGCATGCTCCATGTCATGGGTCGTGTAGACCAGCGTGATGCCCCTTTCGCGCACGAGATCGGAAAACAGCGCCATCACGTCGCGACCTGCCGTCGGGTCGAGGCTTGCTGCCGGCTCGTCGGCAATCATCAGCTTAGGCTTGCGCACCAATGCGCGGGCGATGGCGACGCGCTGCGCCTGACCGCCGGAAAGTTCGTCGGCGCGAGCGGTCGCCTTGTGGGAGAGCTTCACCTGATCAAGCGCGTCCATCGCCTCTTCCCGGCATTCGCGTTCGGCGATCGCCTGGTGCCAGGCGCGCCAGGTGCCGGGAAGGCCAAGCTTGCCGTGAACAACATTGGTCAGCACCGACTGCCGACGCACGAGGCCGTGATGCTGGAATACGAAGCCGATCTGCTGGCGCATGCGCTTGAGCTGCGGACCGTTCGGCGCGCGGCAAAAGGCTTCGCCAAGCGTCGAGATCTCGCCATCGCAGAACGGCGTGTGGCCGATCAGGCACTTGAGCAGCGTCGACTTGCCCACCCCGTTGGCTCCGACCAGCGCCACGCGCTCACCGCTGCGGATGCGGATGTCGACACCGGAAAACACCGGTTTTCCGGTGGAATACTCCTTTTTCAGGCCCTGCGTGCTGATAACGTCCATGGTGGTCTTCTTTCTGCGGAGATGGCGAAGGGCCGGCGCTGTGGGCGCCGACCCGATGGCAGAATTGAGGGCGACCCGCTCAGTTGACGAAGTCGTTGAAAGTATCGACGCCGATCGTGCGATACATCGAACGGACGTAGTCGTAGTCGCTGTCCTTCACATCGGTCAGGAAGAAGCCACCCTTGAACTTCTGATTGTCTTCGCCCTGGAGAACAGCAGCCATGATGTCGGTGCCCTTTTCAGTGAAGGCTGTACGGATCTTTGCGACGGTTTCCTCGTCCAGGTCTTTACGGGCAACCAGGATGTCGTTCGGCAGGTCACGGCCACGGGCAACCACGGCAAAGGCGACATCCGGGAAGGCTTCACGGACGGAGGCAAGGTGGCCGAAATTGAGGCCGATGGCCGCGATGTCGCCACGGATCAGCGCTTCGGCAGCAACGTTGCGGGCGAGGATGACAGGCTCGTAGTCCTCATTGTACTTGAGGCCGAAATCAGCCAGTGCCTGGGCCGGACCGAGATGCTGGGAGGTGGATCCCACCGAGCCGAAGGATACCTTCTTGCCCTTGAGGTCTTCCAGCGAACGGATCGGGCCATTGGCCAGCACGGCGATCTGGGCGAAATAGTCTGGACGCTGCCAGGCGACGACGATCTCCGGCTGGGTGAGTTCCTTCATGACGACGTATTCCGCCGGGCCCGTAAGGACGAGGTCGACCTGTCCAGAATTCAGGGCCTCGACGGCAGAGGTGCGCGAGCTGACCGGAAAGAGCTCGATTTCCAGGCCGGAGGCCTGCTCAAGCGCTTTTTGAAAGGCGCCGAATTCCTGCTGCAGGGCTTCCATGCCTTCGATGTCGGTGACGGCGAACTTGATGCTCTCGGCCGCGGCCGGCGCGAGAGATACCAGAGAGATTGCACAGGCTGCGAGAAGGGAGCGGATCATGATATCTTCCTTTGCTGTATAGACAGGAGCATCTTCTGCGATTATCCCTAGCGACCAGACGTGACGGGCACGTGACAGTTTTCCGGCCCCAGGGCGAAAAACGAACCGGAGAGACGCGATGAACTGGACCATCTGCAACGGCACCGTTCTGGGCAGCGAGAGGCTCGAACGCACTGACCTGTTCATCGAGGGCGGCATGCTGTCGGACAGGGGCAATGGTGGGCGCGAGATCGACGCCGCAGGCCTGCTCGTCCTCCCAGGGATTGTCGATATCCACGGCGACGGCTTCGAGCGTCAGATCATGCCGCGACCAGGCGTGCGCTTCGACGTCGGGCTGGCGCTGCGCGACACCGATCGGCAACTGGTGGCCAACGGCATCACGACCGCCTTTCACGGCGTGACGGTGTCCTGGGAGCCCGGCCTTAGGTCCCTGCAGGCTGCTGGCGACTTCGTCACCGCACTTGCCGCCGCACGCTCGCATCTGGCCTGCGATACCCGCCTGCACCTGCGCTGGGAGACCTTCGCGCTGGATGCGCTGCCGCAGGTGATCGAATGGCTGTCGCTCGATCCGAAGCCACTCGTGGCCCTGAACGACCACACCACGGGATCGGTGCTGAAGGGCACAATCGCCCGCAAGATCGGGCAGATGGCCGAACGCTCCGGCTTGTCGCGCGACGATTACATGGCGCTGCTCGACGAGGTCTGGGCACGGCGCAAAGATGTTGCCGGTGCCATCGAAATGCTCGCGGCAGCAGCCCGCGAGAACGGCAACGTGCTCCTCGCCCATGACGAAGCCTCGCCCGACGAGCGTCGACATTTCCGGGCACAGGGGGCAGTATCTTCGGAGTTTCCGCTGACGCTGGAGACGGCTGCCGAAGCCCGTGCCGCCGGTGAACATGTCATTCTTGGCGCCCCCAACGTCGTGCGCGGTGGGAGCCACAATGGCGCACTCGACGCAACGACAGCGGTTCGCGACGGGCTCTGCAGCGTGCTCGCCTCCGACTACCACTATCCGTCCCCCCTGCATGCTGCCTTCCGGCTGGCATCCCCTGACGATGCTGGCTTCGCCAAGGTCTGGTACCTCGTGTCGGCCAATGCCGCCGCCGCCGCCGGCCTGTCAGATCGGGGACGGCTTGAAGAGGGAAAACGCGCTGACGTCATCCTTGTAGATGCCAAGGACATGCGCCACCCGAAGGTAATGGCAACCTTCGTCGGCGGTCGGCTGGTCTACTCGGCACATACGCTGATAGAGACCGAATCCACGATTGCCTCAGCCGCCGCCTGAACCGGAAATCATCATGCTCGACACGCCCGAAATCCCTCTCGCCACCTTTGAGGGCCTGGTCTTTGGACCACGCAGCGACATGCCGATATGGCAGCAGATCCGCGACCATATCCTTGGCCTAATCGAAGGCGGAGCCTTGAGGCCAGGCAGCCAATTGCCCGGCGAAACGCATTTGGCGGCAAGCCTCGGCGTCACCCGCATCACGCTGCGCCAGGCGCTCCAGCAGTTGCAAGCCGAAGGACACCTGACGGCGCGCAAGGGTGTGGGCATCTTTGTGCGCAGCCCGCCAGCAATCTTCTCTGTCCGCGATGGGCATCCATTCCGTGAGAACATCGAGACCCACAGCGCCCCCATCACCACCGACACACGCTTTGTACGGCGCGAACTGGCGACTGCCGAACTCGCGGCGCGGTTGCGCATTGCCGAGGGAGCGGGCATTATCCACCTACGGCGTCTGCGGCTGCTTGGCGACCAGCCAGTCTACGTGAACGACAAGCACTTTCCCGCCGACCGGTTTCCCGATTTCGAGGTACTCTATACTGAACGCCAATCGGTGACGGATGTCTTCCGCGCCAGTGGCATCGCCGCCTTCCGAAGGGTCGAGACCCGGATTAGCGGCAGCTTCTCGTCGGCGGACGAGGCCGAGAACCTGCGACTGACGCCGGGAACGCCGGTGTTTCACCTAAACGCCCGCAACGAGGACGACAAGGGCCGCACGATTGAGTGGACATCTGGCTGCTGGCCGCTGATGTCGGTCGAGTTCGTGTTTGGCGCCCCATCGAAGTAGCGCGTCAAATCAGTTAGCACGGTCAGGCTCTCGACAAAGTGGGCGAATAGACGGGCATTCCAAAGAGCCACAAGAGTGCCAGCCGCTGCCGCCCATGGCCTGCTCTTCAGGAGAAATCCTGCTTCGACCCGCCTATGGCTTGGCACCAGGCCATTTCGCAGATCTGATCGTTCAAGATGCCACGGATGAAGATGAAGCTTTCGGCAGCATTGCGCTCTTTTTGATGGGCTTCAAGAAAGGCTGGAAGACATTTCAGCGACGGGCCGAAATTTTGTCATAGACGAACGCCGACCCGACAGGGAGACACTGCTGTCGCACTCAACAATCCTGCCGGCTCAGGCTCAGGCTCAGGCTCAGGCTCGGGCCCGTGGCCGTCGGTGCTGTAATGCTTCAGTCGTATCGCTAGTGGAGAGATTTGGTCGGGAAAGAGCCGCATTGGCCGGAACGCATGCGCGGCCCGAATTCAACGCCGAAGCTGGCCAAGTGTGACGATTGTTTGTGGAATTGGCCAGTCGGGGCAGGATTTGCGCGGCGAAGGGGCCGAAAGACTTCATCGGACCTGAAACTGCAGACGGTTTTTTCGCTGTTCCAATGAAAGGGCAGACGGTTTTTTCCCCGTCAAGATGCTTTTGTCTAATTGCTGTTGGATGCCTGCGTCCCAGGTGTTTCTCGCGTTTCGTGACGGTTGTGTATTGGATCGCCTGTCGACAAACGATCGGCAAAAGGACCTTATGGCCTGTCATGTGTCAGCCGACTTGGACGTCGCAACCGCCTTTATTGCTTCGGCGAACAGGCTTGTACCCATCAGCGATCTACAACGGGCGAAGCGCCTATCGGCATAACTGCGGAAGTCGTCTGCTGGATTGTCGTTTGCGAGCTGTATCAAGCCCCAGAGTGTCCATAGAAGGTCGCACATTGCCTTGTATATGATGATGCGCCCACGCTCAGCGGCAGAGGGCTCCCCGCCGAAATAAGCAAGGATCATTTCTTCCTCCTGCTCGCTGTCGAATTCACCCTCCACACTGAGGTCGCCAAGATCCCACATCGGATCGTTCATGCCAGAATACTCCCAGTCGACAATCCACATCCTGTCGCCGGTATCGATGAAGTTCTCGCATAACGGATCACAGTGGCATGCGACACTCGGCAGAGCATGGGCAGACAAGGCGGCTCGGACGGCCTCGGCCTCATTTAGGACGTCGCGATACCCGTTCGGAAGCGTCACCGACTTCGTGGAGAGGATGCCAAGGTAACTGTCGATCATCGAAAACAGTTCGAAGCGCGCGGGAAAGACCGCGCCGCTGTCATGGAGTTTTCGAAATGCTCGGCCGGCACGCGCGGGGGCGCCCTCAATGCTGCGAAACAGGGCCGGGGTCATGGTAACGGCACCCCCGATGAAGCGGGAGACAAAGATGCCGCTCGAGGCGTCTGCATAAAGCACATCAGGGCCGACGCCTGCATGGGCGGCTGCCTCTGTTGCAATCATTTCGTTGATCCGGTCAATGTACTCCTCCGTGCCCTTTCCAGGGATGCGCAGACAGTGGCCACCCACGCGGAAAACGAGATTGGTCAGTCCGCCAAGGCGTTCGATCGGGCCGTCGTGACTGGCTAGCAGGGGGATCGTCTTTACTGTCTCGCGGGCGAGCGCGATCTCGGCCTCCTCGGTCATGCCTTCAGCCTCTCCATTCTTGGATCATAGAGGGTGCGGTTTCCTCGGCGGGCTTCATAGGTCCTGCCGAAGGCCTCGATCTGGAACTGCTCGCCTGCGGCGATTTCGGTTGGCAGATAACCGAAGGCGATCGTCTTGCCGAACGTATATCCGTAACCGGTGCTGGCCGTGGAGCCGACGACCTTGCCGTCGAGCAGAACCGCCTCGCCGCCGTGAAAAGGTGCGTAACCCTCGACGGTGTAGGAGACGAGCCTGCGCTTCACCCCGGCAGCCTTGATCGCTGCCAGGGCCTCCCGGCCGATGAAGTCGCCCTTGTCGAGCGCGACGCAAAAGCCGAGACCAGCCTCATACGGATTGTAGTCGGGCGTAATGTCGCCTGACCAGTAGAGATAGCCCTTTTCCATGCGGGCTGCATCGATAGCCCGGTATCCCGCATCAGCGATGCCGAAGGCTTCTCCAGCCGTCTTCAGGGTGTCGTAGACATGGGACGCGTATTCCTGGTCGATATAAAGCTCATAGCCGAGTTCGCCGACATAACCGATGCGGACCGCAAGTGCCGAGGCTGACCCAATGTCGATGCGTCTTGCGCCCAGGAAGGGCAGCGCATCATTGGAGAGGTCGTCGTCCGAGGTGCTTTGCAGGACGTCACGCGCCCGCGGTCCGCAGATGTTGAGGGTGGCGAAGCGATTTGTGACGTCGCGCAGGCAGACGCCTGCCGGCAGGTGGGGGGAAACCCAGTTGCCGTCTCGGACGCCGAAGCCAGATCCGGTGATCAAGTAGAGGAGGTCGTCGGTGAGATGAACGATCGTCACATCAGCCTCGATGCCGCCGCGCTCGTTGCAGAGCTGGGTGTACACGGCCTTGCCCGGCGGGCCGGACAGATCATTGGCCGCGATCCGCTGAATGGCAGCCCAAGCTCCGGGCCCGCTGATCTCGAACTTGGAGAAGGAGGACTGATCGATGAGCGCCACGCGTTCGCGGATCGCCTTGACCTCGTCTCCGACGGCGGCGAACCAGTTCGGCTTGCCCTCGAAAGAGGGGATGTCCCTCGTAGCGGAGCCTACGGCAAACCAGTTGGGGCGCTCCCAACCAAATTTCGAGCCGAAGACGGCGCCGTTCTTTGCCAGCGTCTCGTGCAGGGGCGATCGGCGCAGACCTCGGACGGCCTGGGCTTCTTCGCCTGGCCAATGGACCTTGTAATAGGCGCCATAAGCCTCGATGGCGCGTTCTTCCAGATAACGTCCCTGGGCATGGACAGCGCCGAAGCGACGGACGTCGAAAGGCCAGAGATCCATGCCGGCATCGCCGTGCAGGATGAGGTTTGAAAGCGCAAGGCCAGCACCACCAGAGGCGGCGATGCCGGCGGTGAAGCCGCAGGCGACATAGAAATTGTCGAGTTCCGGTGCCAGCCCCATGATCGGCTCGCCATCGAAGGACACGGGGATCGGGCCATTGATCACGGTCTGGATGCCGATTTCGTTGAGAGCGGGAATGCGGGTCGCGGTCGGCAGGGCAAAGAGCTCCAGCCGGTCCCAGTTCGGCTCGAAGAGTTCGCGGCCGAAGTCGAGTGGTGGCTTGCCGCGCCAGCAACCTTTTGTCCCATCTTCCCAGCCACCAATGGCGAAGGAGCCAGTGTCCGGCTTCAGATAGAAATTGTTGTCGGGATCGCGCAGCGTGGTGAGATCCGGGGGCAGAGTGAGCTTCTTCTCGGTGAGGAAATACTGGTGTTCTACGACGCCTGCCGCGAGCGGGACGCCGGCCATCTCGCCGACGCGTTTCGCCCAGAGCCCGGCGCAATTGACGAGAATATCGCAGGAAATCGTCCCGCCATCCGTCACCACGCCGACGGCCCGGCGGTTCTCGATGACGATCTCCTCGACCGTTACCCCTTCTTCTATCTTCACGCCGTTCATTCGAGCGCCCTTGGCATAGGCCATGGTCAGGGAATAGGGATCGATATAGCCGTCGCCGGGGATGAAGGCAGCACCCTCGATACCCTCCTTGACGATGTAAGGGAAACGGTTCGCTGCCTCATCCGCAGAGAGGGAGTAGCATTCGACGCCGAAGCTTTTTGCCTGGGTCATCGAACGGCGAATTTCGCTCCAGCGCTCAGGACTTCCGGCAAGCCTGAGCGAGCCCACCTTCTTCCAGGCGATATGCTGACCGGTTTCTTCTTCCAGCCGGTCGAAGACCGCGACGGAATTCTGCATCAGCCGAGTGAGATTGCGCTTTCCCCGAAGCTGGCCCACAAGGCCTGCCGCATGCCAGGTGCAGCCATGGGTAAGCATGGCCTTTTCGACCAGGAGGACGTCCTTCGCGCCGTCGCGGGCGAGGTGGTAGGCGACGGAGGTGCCGATGGCCCCGCCGCCGATGATGAGGATGTGGACGTGACGGTCCGCGCGAAATGACATATCGAAACCTCAGGCCTTGATCTTGTCCATGGCCGGGTCGAACATCGGCCCGAAGTGAAGGTTGGCCGGCGTCTTTTCCGCCGCGACCACGAGCTCGTAAGTTCCGCTCTTCAGATAGTCGTCGCTGACGCCTTCGGCGTTGCGGACATAGCCGTAGCCGATGTTCTTACCGAGCGTGTAGCCATAGCCACCGCTGGTCAGGTAGCCGACCGGCTCGCCGTTTCTGAGGATCGTCTCGCGTCCGGCGAGCACGATCGAGGGGTCGTCGACGGTGAAACCCATCAACCGTTTCTTGAGCGGTCGGCCGGCCAGGCCTTCCAGCGCCCGGCGACCGAGGAAGTCGGTGTTCTTGCGGAGTTTCACCGCCCAGTCGAGACCCGCCTCGAAAGGTGTGTCATTCGGCGTGATGTCCGAACTCCAGGCGCGGTAGGCTTTTTCGAGGCGCAGGGATTCCAGCGCGCGGTAGCCGATGGGGCGGATGTCATGGGTTTTGCCCGCTGCCATCAGGACATCATACACTTCCCCGAGCGCGTTAATCGGTATGTGGAGTTCCCAGCCGAGTTCGCCGACATAGGTGACGCGGAGCGCGCGGACGGTGGCACCGGCGATGAGGATCTCCCGCGCATGACCGAAGGGGAAAGCGGTGTTAGAGACATCCGCTGCGGTAACGCTGGCGAGCACTTCGCGGGCCCTTGGCCCCATCAGCGACAGCGTGCCCCAGTCTTCGGTAATGTCGCAGAGCGTGCAGTCCACACCGGCAGGAATATGATCTGATATCCAGCCGAAGTCGTGGGTTCGGAAGCCCGTGCCGGTGACGATGTAGAATTTGTCATCGGCGAAGCGCGCGACGGTCAAGTCCGCCTCGATGCCCCCTCGCGTGTTCAGAAGCTGTGTGTAGGTCAGGCGACCGACGGGCTTGTTCACGTCGTTGGCGCAAATCCAGTCGAGTGCCTTGAGGGCATCGGGACCTGAAAGCTCGTATTTGGCAAAGGACGACTGGTCAAAGACCCCGACCGCCTCGCGCACGTGGCGATGCTCGTCGCCAACGGGCCCGAACCAGTTCTGCCGGCCCATGGAGTAAGCGTCCTTCGGTTCCATGCCTGATGGCGCGAACCAATTGGGGCGCTCCCAGCCGAGCTTGGAGCCGAAGACGGCGCCGGACGCCTTCAGGCGGTCGTAGAGCGGAGAGACGAGGCGCGGGCGGCCGCTTTCATATTCCTCGTGCGGGAAGGCGATGGTGTAGTGTTTGCCATAGGCTTCCAGCGTGCGGTCGCAGACCCATTGGCGGTCGCGATGCATTCCGGCGAAACGTCTGATGTCGACGACCCAAAGATCGAGTGGCGCTTCGCCGTCGACCACCCATTGCGCCAGCACCCAGCCAGCGCCACCGCCTGACGCGATGCCGAAGGCGTTGAACCCCGCGCCGACGAACATGTTCTTGCATTCGGGCGCGGCACCCAGGATGAAGTTGCCGTCGGGGGTGAAGCTCTCCGGACCATTGATCATCTGCTTGACGCCCGCCGTCTCCAGAGCCGGTACGCGCTCTACGGCCTGGATCATGTGCTGTTCGAAATGGTCGTAATCGTCGTCGAACAGGCGGAAAGCCCAGTCATTCGGCAGGTCGTCGGTAAGCCAGGGTTGCGGATTGGGCTCATATCCGCCCATCACCAGGCCGCCAACCTCTTCCTTGTAGTAGGTCCGCCTGTCAGGGTCGCGGATTGTCGGTGCGTCGGTCGAAAGTCCGTCGATCTTCTCGGTGATGATATACTGGTGCTTGACCGCCTGTAGAGGCACGTTGATGCCAGCCATTTCGCCGACCTGGCGCGCCCATTGGCCGGCACAGTTGACGACCTTTTCGCAGGCGACGTCGCCCAGCGTGGTTTTCACAGCTGTGATCCGGCCGTCCTTCATCTGGAAGCCGATGACCCGAACGTTTTCGACGATCTTCGCGCCATGCATGCGCGCACCCTTTGCCAGCGACTGGGTGATGTCAGAAGGGCTCGCCTGACCGTCTGTCGGCAGCCAGCTCGCACCGACGAGATCATCGACATTCATCAGCGGCCACATCCGCTTCACCTCTTCTGGGGAGACGAGATGCATCTCCATTCCGAAACTGCCGGCTGTGGTGGCGAGGCGCTTAAATTCGGTCCAGCGGTCCTGGTTGGTCGCAAGTCTCAGGCAGCCCGTCATCTTCCAGCCCGTTGCGAGCCCGGTTTCCGCTTCCAGCCCTTTGTAGAGCTCGACCGAATATTTCAGCACGCGGGTGATCGAGGCGGACGAACGTAGCTGGCCGACGAGGCCGGCCGCATGCCAGGTCGAACCCGATGTGAGGGCGCCCTGTTCGAGGAGCAGAACGTCTGCCTTGTGATCCCTGGCGAGATGATAGGCGGTAGAGCAGCCGATGATGCCACCGCCAATGACGACGATCTGGACGTGGGAGGGCAGGGTCATGACGCATGGTTCCCGTAGACTGAGTTGTAATGGTCCAGCGCTTCTTGGAGGCGCGTGAGGTTTTCGGCCGTGTAGCCGACATAGTCGGCCCCCGGTGCATCGAGGTAGAGTTCGGAGGTCATGCTCCACATGGCCTCGCGCAACAGGGAGGCGCATTGCATGGCGGCGAGCGAGCGGCGGATCTCGGGCGAGGGCACACCACCGAAATAGGCAGTGAGAAACTCTTCCGACTGGTCTGCTGTCAGGCCGGCATTGGAGGTTGCACCTGCGAGGTCGAACATAGGCGTCGAGAAACCGGCATATTCGAAATCGATCAGCCAGAGCCGTTCGCCATCATCGAGAATGTTGGATGGCAGGAGGTCGTTATGGGCAAAGACGATGGGAAGCGGCGCCTGGACGGCTTCCAGCTCCTGCGCCAGCACGAGAAATTGAGCCAGCTCCGGGATCATCCGGCTGTTGCCTGCCTCGAGCGTGCGCGCATAGTCGCGCACCACGTGGAAGGGCCAGAACATGAAGCCCGCACCGGTGACGTGGCGTGGCATTTCCTTGTGAAATCGGTGGAGAAGGAGCGCCACGCGCTCGCGTTCGGCCGCGACGTCGTTTGGCGAAAACGTTTTCGCGTCGAGGAAGGCAGACACCATGACGCCCGATTCTGCATATTCCACCTTCGGAGCGAACCCGGCCTCGTGGGCAGCGCGGGCCGTCATGAGTTCGCGGGTCCTGGAAACGTGATGGAAGGGATAATCTGTCCCGAAGCGCACGACGTGGCGGCCAGAGGCATCGGCCACCAGGAAGCTTTCATTGCTGAGGCCACCCTTGAGCACCGAGATGTCCAGCGCTCCATTCCAGCAGGGCAGGGCCGCGATGCGATCTTCGAGTGTTGTGTTCGGTGCAATGTCGGTCATGCCATCCGCTCCCTCAGACGAGCAGCGCCTGCAGAGATCAACCGATCGGCGATGATGGCGATGAAGGCAACGGCGAGCCCTGCGACAATGCCGCGGCCGGTATCGGCCTTGGTCAAAGCGATATAGACCTCCTGGCCGAGATCGCGTGTGCCGACCAAGGCCGTGATCACGAGCATTGAGAGGGCGAACATGATCGTCTGGTTCAAGCCGAGCATGAGTTCGGGAAGTGCGAGCTTCAACTTGATCTTGGTGAGGATCTGAAAGGGCGTGCACCCCATGGCACGTCCGGCTTCGACGACCTTCGGGTCGACGCGCTGGATCCCGAGTGCCGTGTAGCGGATCGCTGGTGCCACGGCATAGGCAACGATGGCGATCAGAGCTGTGAAGTCGCCGACCCGGAAGAGCATCACGGCCGGTATCAGATATACGAAGGAAGGTAGCGTCTGCAGCGTATCGATCACCACCTGCAGCCAGCGCCAGACCCGCTCACGCTCTGCAGTGAGAATGCCGATTGGAATGCCGATCAGGCAGGCGATGATCACGGCGATGCCGCAGAGATAGACCGTCACCATCGCCTTTTCCCATTGGCCAGTCGCCGCGATCAGGAAGGAGAGCGTGGCGGCAAGGATAGCAAGCCTCAGCCCGCCGAGGCGGTAGCCGGTGATGGCCAGCACGGCGACGACACCCAGCCAGGGCAACTCGGCCAGGAAGCGCTTGATCGGTACCAGAAGGTGGATGAGGAGGGTGGTGCGGATCGCCTCGAGCATGTCGAAGAAGTTGATGTTGATCCATTTCACCACCTCGTTCCAGAATGTGCCGGTCGACAGGGTGAGGCTGTCGGGCAGGGTGGCGAAAGCAGGCGAGGTCAGGCTTGCGAGGAAGCTGAAGACGATCACGGCAAGGCCTGCGGTCAGATACGGGTGGCGCTGCATCAGGTTGTGGTTGCCGGTCGCTCTGACGGACGGGACGCCGGCCTTTCGCGCTAAGGCCTGGCTCAAGCGGTCGAGGGCGACGGCGAGTGCCACGATCGCGAAGCCAGCTTCGAAACCGGCACCGATATCGAGACGCCTGAGGGCTGCCAACACATCGAAGCCGAGGCCGCCGGCGCCGATCATCGATGCGATGATCACCATGTTGAGAGAGAGCATGATGACTTGGTTGACGCCGACCATCAGCGCGTCGGCGGCCGAAGGCACCATCACCTTCCAGGTCATCTGGCGGCGCGAGCAGCCGACCATTTGGCCAAGATCGCGGATTTCCGACGGTACGGCTCTCAAGCCCAGAAGGGTGATGCGGACCATGGGGGGCATGGCGTAGATGATGGTCCCGACGATGGCTGCCGTCGGCCCGAAACCGAAGAGGAAAAGGATCGGCACGAGATAGGCGAAGATCGGGATGGTCTGCATCAGGTCGAGAAGTGGCGAGATCGTCCGTTCTACAAACGGAAAGCGGTAGCCGGCGAGCCCGAGTAGCAAGCCAAGAATGACACCGATTGGAACAGCGACCAGGATGGAGGAGAGCGTCACCATGGCGCTCGACCATTGGCCGAATGCGGCGAGGAATCCGAAGCAGGTGACGACCAGTGCCGCCAACTTGGCGCCGCCAGCATGATATCCCATCATACCGACGAGCACGATGACACCCAGGTAGGAGATCGGCGGCACGATCTGGACTGCGGCGGATCCCTGGCCCGAGAGGAAGCCGGTCGAGAGCAGGCTGAGCGCAAACGTGTAGGGAATGTCGATGAGGTCTGCGGTGAAGCGCGTGAGATCAGTGAAGGAGAAGAGGCCGAAGCTCGCTTCGTTGACCAGCCATTTCATCCAGCCGCTGATGTGTCGAGCCGCGGGGATTTGCCAGGCGCGTGGATAGTCGAACGCCCATTTTCCGATCGACGGGCCGAGCCACCAGGCCACGAGCACAGCGAAAGCGGCAAGCGCCAGGGCGATATCCAACAGGCGTTTGCCAGACGGCGCGCTTCCAGTCTCGTCTGCGTGCAATGGCGAGGCGGATAGCGCGCTCATCGGCTTAGCCCTGCATCATGACGTCGACGACATCGCTGCGTCGCAGGAGACCAACCGTCCGGCCATCTGCATCGACGACGCCGAGCGTGTCACCGGCTGTGGCGAACAGGGGTGCGGCTTCCGAGATAGAAGCCGATGGCGAGGTGGCGACCGTGGAGAGAAACCCGGTTGCAGCCTTCATCAGCGAGGCGACCTTGACGACCTTGGAACGGGCGACGTTGCGGGTGAATTCGGCGACGTAGTCGGTGGCTGGCGCCAGAACCAGTTCCTCGGGCGTGCCGGCCTGTACGATCTCGCCATCCTTCATGATCGCGATGCGGTCGGCGAGCCGGATCGCTTCGTCGAAGTCGTGGGTGATGAAGACAATGGTCTTCTTCAGCACCGACTGCAGGCGCAGGAATTCGTCCTGCATCTCGCGGCGGATCAGAGGATCGAGCGCCGAAAAAGGTTCGTCCAGGAACCAGAGTTCCGGTTCTACCGCGAGCGAGCGGGCAATGCCGACGCGTTGCTGCTGTCCACCGGAGAGCTGGCGCGGGAAGGCGGTCTCCTTGCCGGCGAGACCGACCAGTTCGACCATGCGTCTGGCGCGGTCCTCTCGCGTCTGCCTGGCGATGCCCTGAACCTCCAGCGGGAAGGCGACATTGTCGAGCACCGTCAGATGCGGCAGTAGCGCAAAATGTTGGAAGACCATGCCCATCTGATGGCGCCGGATCTCGATCATCCGCGCTTCGCTGGCCGAGAGCAGGTTTTCCCCGTTGAAGAGTATTTCGCCAGATGTCGGCTCGATCAGCCGTGACAGGCAGCGCACCAGCGTTGATTTGCCCGACCCTGAGAGTCCCATGATCACGAAGATCTCGCCTGATCTCACCTCGAGATTAACGTCCCGGACGGCGCCGACCAGGCCGGTGCTTAAGAGCGTCTCGGCGTTGGGCTTGCCACCGTGTAAGGACACGGCATCGCGGGCGCCCGCACCGAATATCTTCCAGACATTGCGGCAGACGAGTTTGGCTTCAGTCGACATGGCAGTTCCGCTGGATCGCAGGACGGATGGCCCGTGAGGGCCGCTCGAAAGATCGGTCACCCGCGCCGAGGGAGTGCGCGGGCGACCGAAGCCAGTCCGGCTATTTCTTGATCCATTCCGACCATTTGGCCTCGTTGGCGCCGACCCATTCGGCGACGACTTCCTCGACCTTCTTGCCTTCGAGATCGACCTTGGTGATCATTGCGCCCATTTCGTCGTTGCCGACGTTGAAGGCCTTGATGGCCTCGTGGGCGCCGGGCCACTTGTCCTTCAAACCAGACCAGGCGACCTTCCAGATAGGGCCGAAGGGCTTGCCGCAATCATAGGCCATGTCCGGGTTGGAGCCCCAGGCGCCGTCGGTGTAACATTCCTTAGTATATTGCGGGAACTCGACCCATTCGCCCTTGTATTTGGCCGGTGCCCAATGCGGCGCGTAGATCCAGAGGAGGATCGGTGCCTGACGCTGATAGGCGCTTTCAAGCTCTGCAAAGAGTGCCGCATCGGTTCCGGCATGCACGACCTCGAAGGGCAGGTCGAGCGCTTCGACACGTTCGTCATCAAAACCGCCCCAGGTGACCGGACCGCCGAGATAGCGGCCCTTTGGTGCTGTTTCCGCCGTCGAGAAGGCTTCCGCACATGCTTCAGTCTTCAGAGCTTCCCAATTCGGCAGGCCGGGGCATTTCTCCTTCATGTATTCGGGAAACCACCATTCTTCCTTGGCTTGCATGCCGGTTTCGCCGAGGTTTTCGACCTTGCCCGTTGCCGTGGCTGCGTCCATCGCCTCGCGGCCGGTCGTTTCCCAGATTTCCATGGCAACATGCAGGTCGCCGGATTCGAGACCTGCAAACTGGGCCAGATAGTCGGCTTGAACAAATTCGACGGAATAGCCCGCCTTCTTCAACACCTCGCCCATGATCTGGGTGGTGACCAACTGGCCTGTCCAGTCATGCAATGTCAGTTTGATCGGATCGGTGGATTCCTGCGCGGATGTCGGTGTGCCAAAGAAGGCGGCAGTCATCAGCAATGCGGCTGCGATTGTTCTCGGCATGCGGTCATGGTGAAGCATTCGAGTTCTCCCAGTAGGGCCCGTTGAGATTGCTTAAATCTGGCAAGGCACCCGGTCGCCGTTCCCCGTACTTTTCGTATCTGATTGCGACCGCGTGTATGCCCGTAGTCTCGGGTCAAGCGAGAGAGCTTGTCAATCCGAATCTGTGGCATTTTGTGATTTTGTGACCGATTTTGTGGTGTCTACTTGAAGCGAGTGATGCCACGAGCTAACGATGCGTTGACGAGCAGGATGGAGATGGTCATGCCCCCTTCAACACGGCAGCGAGAGATCTTGCGTGTTCTGGATCGCGAGGGAACTGTGGCGCTTTCGGCCCTTGCGAGTAAACTCGGTGTATCGCTGGAGACAATCCGGCGAGACCTTAAACCGTTGGCAAACGGCGGCAGTCTGATCAGGATGCATGGCGCAGTGAGCCTGACTTCCATGGTCGGCGAGGCGCCATTCGAACGCCGGATGCGTGAAAACAGCGAGGCCAAACGGGCCATCGCAGCCTCGGTTGCAGCGACCATACGCGACGGGGACTCGATCATGATGGACACCGGCACGACAACGAGCTTCCTTGCACGGGAACTCCTGGGTCATCGGCGCCTGACCGTCGTGACAAACTCTTCCGACATCGCGCGCACGCTTGCCACGCTGAATGACAACAAAGTTTACATGGCTGGTGGGGAGTTACGCAGCGACAACGGGGCGGCATTCGGGAGTACGGCTATCGATTTCATCAGTCGTTTTTCCGTAACCCACGCAATCATCTCGACGGGTGCCGTGAATTCAAAGGGTATGATGGATTTTGATCTGGATGAGGCGGAATTTGCCCGCACGGTCATCACGCGCGGACGACGCACGCTGGTTGTGACGGACCAGAGCAAATTCGGTCGCGAGGGTTTGGTCCGGGTCTGTGGCTTTGAGGTGATCGCTGAGCTTGCGACCGATGTACAGCCTCCACCGGATATCGCCGAGGCGATGGCGGCAGCCGGTACCTCTCTATTGCTTGCCTGAACTCACCGGCTCTGTGTGCTTCGGAGGGTAGCCGAAGTTACCGCTCGGGAAGCACGTTTTACGCGCCGAGAAGGCTACGTCTGTTGGAAACGCTGAGACCGTGAGCGATGGTTGCGTCTCTTTGATGTCTAGGATCCGGGCTGTCTCAGTGGGGCTGCGCGTTGTGACCGCCGATTTGGGGTGATATCTCCTGGTAGATCGTCTCTATTTGAGCCACTTCGGTGGTGGTGAGGTTAGCAAACTCGTTTTCTCTCGCACGTTTGGAAAGAGTTCCCTCGTTCTGCCTCAGGAATCTGAACAGCAGGTCGATTACACGGTCGGGCATGTCGATGATTATAGAGACGTGCCTTTTGAACGCATCGTATCGAGCCAAAAACGCAGTTTCCGTGGGCAAATCAACGTCCACCGTGCGCGCGACGCATGAAAACAGGAATTCGGCCTGCGGTGTCGCATCAAAGAAGCGGTAGAAATCTGCAGTATCGTTCAGCACATCGACATTGCCGCGCTCGGTCTCCGTCCACTGGATCAACGGCAGCAGTCGTCGCGAGTAGCTTTCCAGGGTGCGCCTATACTCGTCGATGCGATCAAGGATTGCGGCTGATACCGGAAAGACAATGCCGGGTGGGTTGAACCCGCCTGCGGCCAGAACGTGATGGATCAGGTAGCGATGAAGGCGCCCATTGCCGTCTTCGAATGGGTGGATGTAGACGAAGCCAAATGCGAGACATGCGGCTGCGATGACCGGATCGAGTTCGGGAGCCGCTACACTTTCGAATGCGATCAACCCCTCCATCAGTCCCTTGAGGTCCTGATGCCTGGCACTGATATGATCCGGGATCGGTGTCCCGGTATTGCGGTCATGTTCGCCGACAAAGCCGCCTTCATTGCGCAGTCCAAGCTGGACGAAACGCGCATCGCCGACGACGATGCGCTGCAGGCGTAGCAGCTCGTCCAGGGTGATTGCGCGCCTTCCGGCTTCGCCGATGACCTGGCCCCAGCGCTGGATGCGATCTTGCGGGGGGGCTTCGCCTTCAATCTCGAAGCTGGAACGGGAATCCTTCAACAGGAGGAATGCTGCCGTACGTGCCAGCAGATCTGCCGGCACATTTGCGATCAGCCTGCGTGCCTGTGCGGCGAGATTGCGGTGGACGAAGGCGTTCAGCTCCTGTGTCCTGAATACCATGGGACAGAATTGCGCTGTGCCCGGGAGATTGTTTCTGACGCGATGGCGCGTGGAGTTGGATCCAGTGATCGCCCATTGCTGGTCAGGGTCGACGACGAGCGCATACGTTCCGGTGACGGCATCGGGCAGGTCGATTTGCTCCTGCAATAGCCATTCGTAGAGAAACCAGATGCGACGCGCATAGGATCCCGTTGGGGCCGAACGCACGATTTCGGCAATGGGTGAGGGGCCTGTCGCTCTAAACAGTGCTTTCAGCACCAAGAGATCAAGGCCTTCATAGCGTAGGGCGAATGTAAGATGAGCACCAAGCGTGTTGGCGGGTTGATGGCGTGGGGTGAGAATTTGCCAGCCATCTGCCTCATAGACTTTGTGCCGAGGGCCAATGGCTGCCAGTTTTCTGGGGAGTGGGACAGAGAGCTTGTAGGCCTCGATCAATGCGGCATAGCCCACGGGTATGGCGCGCTCGGGCAGCCATTGGTCGTGAAATACAGTTACGGCCTCTGTATATTGGTTCTGCAGGGCGTAGTCCATGAAATCGAGTTTTTCCGTGTGAAAACCAATTGCACTTGGATGATCCTGTGAAAATCGATAATTTACAATGAAAAAAGATTATCGTTGCGTCCATTGTGTGAATTTTGGTTTCCGTGACTTGTTAGATGGTCGAAAGGGGCTTGCGTGTTGATTTCCACTGAGAGCTGATGGAGTGGATGCCCCCTCCCGACGGCATCGCAATGTGCCAGAGTGATGTTCGCCAGAACGTCACTTAGAGGAGAGAGCATCGATGAAGGAAGTTAGCGTCGTTGGGCTGGACCTTGCAAAGCAGGTGTTCAGGTTCACGCCGCCAGAAGCGATGGAAGTGTGGTCTTGCGCAGGAAACTGTCTCGAGGGCAAGTCGTCACCTTCTTTACGGAACTGCCCATAGTAGTCAGGCCTTTAGTTTGACCCGCAACGTGCCGACAATCTCGTCTGCCACCACGCGGACGGCGGGTAGTTGACCGCGTCGATGAGGAACCAGCAAAGTCGTCGTTGCGCCTCCCGCTGACCAACTTGGTAGAATGCGGATCAGGGCACCTTGTTCGATAGGTGCCTCACATACACATCGCGGTAGTGCTGCGATTCCCAGATCAGCACGGGCCATGCTGATCAGGGTGGCAGGATCGTCGGCAAAGCAACGCATTCGCGGTACTACATCCAGGCTGGTGCCACTGCCATCCTCAATAAGATGCCACGAATGCGGTTTCGCGAAAGAACCGTTTAGCAGACCGTCATGGCCTTTCAGGGATGCCGGATCGGACGGGACGCCGGCGTGCTCGTCATCAGTGTCGCGGTTGTCGGCGGGCAGCAGGTCTACCGGATCGCCTCACGCGGTAATATACCCGGACTGGGCCAGGTCAAGAACGTCGAGTTCAATCCGACCACTGGACAGGCGAAAAATTTTGCCCTAAATGGGGGTTTAGATGATCTGATTTCGGGTGGCATTCGGCGTTCAGCTGATGATGTTAATGCGACCTTCCCAGATGGCTATTCACCGCCTTACACACCAGGAACACAAGTCAAAGAATTTGTTTCCGATGGCAACCAAACTTTCGTTCGCGTTGTCTCTGGCGACAGTCCCGGCGGCCAATGGGTTATGAAGGCGTCCGACATCCAAGGGCTTTCACCACAGCAAATTGCGGACAAATACGCACTCCCGGAAGTTCCTACTGCGATAACCTCAATAACTCCTCCTGCAGGAACTCGAATTCGTACCGGTGAAGTAAATCCAAACTTTGGCGGGGCCGGAGGCGGGGCTCAATTCCAATTGCTTGACCGCGTAAATGATGGATGGGCTGATGTTACTCCTCTCCAATGAGTTAGCTAGTGCGCTCTTGCGTGAAAAACCCAAGGCCTCGGTGCCAGTGGGAAGAAAGACACTTAGTCTATATCTTGGAGAGATCAGTGCCAAACTTCGAGGTCGTGGCCTACTCAATGTTGTTTTGTGGGATGGTGACAGCGCGTCAGGTCTTGGTGTGGCTGAGCTAGAAGACTGTCATATGAAAGTCAAATTCCAAGAGCGAATGAAAAAGCTAAACTCGAGCGAGATTGTAGGGTTATCCCAAATTGGCGGCAAAATATACCTTCAGCACTGGGAAGGCTTTCTAACCAAGCTGGATGCTCTCAGTATGGAGGTCATAAGCCAGCAGTTTACCAAATGACCCCACACCTTAGTCCACTGTCAGAACAATGCCTCTTGTCCGTCTCCTGATCCGCGCTTTTGCCCTGCTGCTATTTGCAGTATTCGGGTCGATTGCTGCGTCTGCTGCGCAGGAAAATTGGTCTTAGCCCAGCTATCAGATTATCGTACAGAAGCTAAGTGCTCAGCGGATCAATCTGACGTTCTCAGCACGCGCACCTGGTGGTCTTGCCTCCCCAATCGTCAGCCAGCCGGCAACGACGTCGGAAGGTGGCGCTCTCTGCCGGAGAACGATGGCGCGCCGCCCTACATTTTCGCAGCCGGCGCCATTCTCAATCTTGATGCCCACCTGGCGCCGCATCTGAAGCAGGCGCTGGCCGGCGATCTAAGCCCGAAGCAGGCAATTGAGGCGGGTCTTGCGGAGTTCATCCGCAAGGAAGGGTCGATCGGCGTCGTGCTGAATGCCTTGGGTGTTGCCTCGGTTGCCGGTTGCTCGGCGGTTTCGGCTGGCGCCTGTGCAGTTCTCGCCATCGGCGCGGCGGCCAGCGCCAACCAGCTCTATGGCGACGTCCAGCAGGTGATCACCGGCAAGGAAGCGAAGAGCGCTCTGGTTCAGGCTCTGATGGCATCCGGGCTCAGCGAAAGCGACGCCAGCCGATACCAGGATTATGTCGACTCCGGCGTGCTCGTCATCAGTGTCGCGGTTGTCGGCGGGCAGCAGGTCTACCGGATCGCCTCACGCGGTAATATACCCGGACTGGGCCAGGTCAAGAACGTCGAGTTCAATCCAAGCACTGGACAGGTGACGGGGCCTGTTCCAAATCGACACGTCACCGATTTTATCGATGGGGTAACAGTTGTTGATCGCAAAACCGGAACAACATTCACCGGTACAGTTGACCTACGCCCGACGCTTCATCGTATTGAAAGTGGTGATTCGTTTCCGCATACTCGTGATGGGTCCATCTTTCAGAACAGACCGGTACCGGGAAAAATTCAGCCGGAACTTCCGGTTCAGCCTGAGGGTTATTACACTGAGTACGTTCATCCCACTCCTGGCGTGTCAGGTCCGGGACCGCAGCGGATTGTGACTGGAGCGGGTGGCGAGATTTACTACACTCCCGATCATTATTCGACATTCATAAGGCTGGATCAATAGAGGTGAACCGGATGTGTTTCTGTTTTGAGTCGCCCAATCTAGTCGATTTGAGGCGACGTGGATTCGTTTTCATCGTAGATTGCTCCAAAGCCACTGATCCGCTTGAACTGTTCAGGGCATATGGACAAGGACTGGACGCGCCTAACGGATATTTCGGTGAGAACTGGAATGCCTTTCTGGACTGCATTTGTGACCTAGATTGGATTAAAGTTCCAGAAGTGTTCATAGTTCACTACGATCTTCCGCAGCTGTCGAGGGAGGATACGGCCGTTTACCTTGATATCCTTCGGCATGCGGTTGTGAGTTGGGCAGATGAAAAAACGGTAAAGTTGCATCGCCTTTTCCCTGACTTTGTTCCACATCGTTTGACCGTATGTTTTCCGAAGGACTTGGAAGACGTGGTTTCCTCTTATGCCAACCCTCAAAATGATTAGCCTCACCCGCATTGTCCCGTTTGAATGCCTTACCATATGTGCCACGGTAATCCCCCCACCAATTAACGGGCTTCAAAAATAGAATTTTCTCGGGTTTTATGAACGAGGAGATTTTGATGAAGACGAGCAGATTCACCGAACCGCAAATCCTAGCCATCCTGCGCCAGGCAGAAGGTGGGGTCCCTGTGCCAGAGCTATGCCGGGAACATGGGATGAGCACAGCGTCCTTTTACAAATGGCGATCCAAATACGGCGGCATGGACGCGTCGATGATCAGCCAGATGAAGGCTCTGGAGGATGAGAACCGTCGGTTGAAGAAGATGTATGCCGAGATGAGCATGCAGGCAGAACTGCTGAAGGAGGCTTTGGGAAAAAATAACACGGCCGTCTCAACGCCGAGAGATGGCCGGGAAAGCAGTGGCATTGCGCGGGGTGAGCGTTGCGCTTGCCTGCCGCACCTTCGCGGTCAGCGAGACCTGCTATCGTTACAGCGCCAAGCTGAACGATGAGAACGAGCAGATAGCCGATCTCCTGATCGGACTGACGCGGGCGAAGAAGACCTGGGGCTTTGGCCTGTGCTTCCTTTACCTGCGCAATGTCCGAGGACATCGCTGGAACCACAAGCGCGTATACCGCATCTACCGCGAGCTGGAGTTGAACCTCAGGATCAAGCCACGCAAGCGTTTGAGGCGGGACAAGCCCGACGCTCTGACTGTGCCTGATGCGCCAAACCTGGTCTGGTCAATGGACTTCATGGCGGATCGTTTGGAAGACGGCAGGCAATTCCGGCTGCTGAATGTCCTGGACGACTTCAACCGCGAGGGGCTGGGCATCGAGGTAGACTTTTCGCTGCCTGCTGAACGCGTCATCCGCAGTCTGAACCAGATCATCGAATGGCGCGGCAAACCGTTCGCCATTCGTGTGGATAATGGGCCTGAATACGTCAGTGGCAAACTGATGGAATGGGCCGAAACGCAAGGAATCGCCTTGAGCCACATCCAGCCCGAAAGCCGCAACAGAATGCCTATGTCGAGCGCTACAACCGCACCGTCCGACATGAATGGCTCGACCAATACATCATCGAAAGCATCGAGGAGGCGCAGGAATTCGCCACGCAGTGGCTCTGGACGATAACAACGAACGGCCCAATATGGGCATCGGCGGCATAACGCCCGCACAGAAACTGAAAATGGCCGCGTGAATTCTACTGCGGAGCCCCGTTAAAAACGGGGGGATTACCCAGCAATAGGTACCGCGAGAAGCTGTTGTTTCGGTGCCTTTGTTCACACACTTCCGGATAACCCGAATGAAGCAACCCGATAGAAAGATGGAAATTTATGTTCGGCGTCTTTTGGGCGACGAAGGAAAACCATCCGAGATGGAAAGGCTGCTAATCTACCTTCGTGACAACTGCGGTCAGCAAGGCCTGCTGAAAGAAATTGGACACTTCATTGCTCACGCGAGAGAGCGTGATAAAGGCATCTCAACGGAAACTGCTAGAGCTTTTGGGGCGGCGGTTCTATTTCATGCACCCCGCTTGATGCAGAAACCTCCTCGAGCCGTAGACCTCTCAAATTTGCCCGAGTGCACACCTGATTACCTGCGGTACTCCGCGCGACAACTTGGTTACAAAAAAATCGCTCGGGAGGCGAACCTCAGCGTCAAATATGTGAAGATGGCCCTGGAAGATCTGGTAGCGCGCCTTGAGTTGAACCCCGACGGTTCATGGGCTTTGCGCGCTGTGGAATCTTATGACCAGCTCAACGTTTTGAAGGTTGCAGTCTCGTACCTATCCTCGCCATACCCTCTGCAATTCGATGATTTCAAACAGCAGTTTCTCACGGCGCTGCGTACGGTGTCCTTAATTTCGAAGCAGCAAGAAAAGGATGAGGGAGGCAAACTTGCTACGAAAGCGGCCATAGTTGCGCTCTCTAGCATTCATAATTCGATTCTTGTGGTCGGTGGATACTTGCGGGTACCGGTACGTCTGGCAAAGAGTGAGGACGGATGCATACATGCATTCATGATGGTCAAGGTTCCCCGTGAGGCACATGTAGTCGCCAGCCTCTTTTCTACTCCTCTAATGGCGGTTGATCACGCGGCCCTGTTGGAGCTTGACAATACATACGACGGGGAGATCGAGGTCACTGACGATTGGAATTTGGCTGCAATGCTCTGAACAGCTGCTGCAAAACCTTGCGTCAAATTTGCAATTTTTCGCGGCGAGCTACAAGCGTTCTAGATCAGGTAGATAGGAAATGAGTGGTAGGCCCGGAGGGACTCGAACCCCCAACCAAGCGGTTATGAGCCGCCGGCTCTAACCATTGAGCTACGGGCCCAGCCCGGCAGATCGCCGACGGGCGGGTTATGGTCACCCCGCACCGTGCAGCGGCTCTAACGCAATTTCCGGTATGCGACAAGTCTCTGCCGCAATGGCTTCACAATCACGCGTCATCACAGATGCCGGAAGGGCATGGTGCCGGGTGAGACGAAGAGGTCCGCCGGCACTGCGGGATACAAGGAAAGAATTCATGCTGAAAATCACACGCGCTCTCGTCATGGCGACGGCACTCTCCGGTTCGGTTCTCTCGGTCGGATTTGTCGCGCCGGTGTTTGCTGCCGAGACGGAGCGTCGCGAGGCGACGATCATGGTGTCGGGCGAGGGGGAGGCCGCGATCGCGCCTGACATGGCCGTCATTTCGCTGGCCGTCATGCGCGATGCGGAGACGGCGGGCGAGGCGCTTTCGGCCAATAGTGCCGCCATGGCCGAAGTGCTGGCCGACCTCAAGGCTCAGGGTATTGCGGACAAGGACCTTCAGACCACGGATTTTTCGATCCAGCCGAAGTACAAGCAGGAAACCCGCACTGACGGCACCTATGAGGCGCCCGTCATCGTCGGTTACACGGTCAGCAACGGCTTGACCGTTCGGGTGCGGGATCTCGCCAAGCTCGGAGAGATCATCGATCGGTCGGTGAAACTCGGCGTCAACCAGGGTGGCGGTATCTCGTTCACCAATGACGATCCGGAAGCGGCGGTTGAAGCGGCCCGCAAGCAGGCGGTCGAAAAGGCTGCCGCCAAGGCGAAGACGCTGACGGAAGCCGCAGGCGTCAAGCTCGGCCGGGTCGTCGAGATCTCCGAGAATTTCGCCCGGCCGATGCCGCAGGTCTATGCGGCAGCTCCCATGGCGAAGATGGCGGATGAAGCCGTGCCGATCGCGTCCGGCGAGAACCTCTATACGGTGACCGTCAACATCACCTATGCGATCGAGCAGTAAGCTTCGAATAGAGTGCTAGAATGAAGAAAGGGCCGGTTTTCCGGCCCTTTTGCATGTCCAGCTGGGCCTTGCATCAAACATCGAGCGGATGCTCTGCTATCATGCTGGTCAGGCTTCCCTCTGCGGGGAAGAGCGGGATCAGGCAGGCCTGGAGGGCGTGATAGATGTCGCCCTTGCCGGGGAAGAGGCTATTCGAGGGCTTTCCGTCTTCGGTCAGTTCCTCGTGCCAGCCGCCGTGCTCCCGGTCGAGATTGTTGGCCGCGATGTAGTTCCAGATCTTGCAGTAGCTCTCTTCGTGGAAGTCGCTTTCCTGGTGCTGACCCAGGAAGTGTGCTGCGGCAGCCCCTTCGCAGAGCGGCCACCAGAGTTTGGCGCGCTTGTCGGGGGCGTTTGCCCAGTCGAGCGTATAGAAGAAGCCGCCCTTGTCCTTGTCCCAGCCGAGCGCCATGGACTGGAAGAAAAGGCCGCGCGCTGCTTCCGGCATCCAGTCGCGGCTCTTTCCGCCGAGAACCCAGAGCTGGAGGATCAGGCGGGCCCATTCGAGCCAATGGCCGGGCGTGGTGCCGGCGGGGCGGAACATTTCGTTCGGATGGTAGTAGTTGCGGTCGACCACCCAGTTTTCATCGAAATGCTCGGCGACTCGGAAGGCCTCTTCGCGGGCGCGGCGGTTGATGATGAGCTCGGCGATCTTCTCCGCCTTGGTGAGGTAGTGCCGCTCGCCGGTGGCCTCAAAGGCGGCCATCAGGCTTTCGGTCAGATGCATGTTGGAGTTCTGGCCGCGATAGCCGGGCACCGGCTGCCAGTCACTTGAGAATTCCTCTGCGATGGCGCCGTGACTTTCTTCCCAGAATTTCTCGTCGATCACCTGGGAAATGTCGGCGAGCATGGCGTCGGCCAGCGGATGGCCAACGCATTTGGCGGAGGAGGCCGCGAGCAGGACGAAGGCGTGGCCGTAGCCCTGTTTGCTGTCGTCTGCCGGACCGGTGTCGTTTGCCTGCCAGAAGTATCCGCCGTTCTTCTGGTCGCGGTGGCGCTCCCAAAGGTAACGCATGCCGTGGTCGACGATGTCGGCCGAGCCTGGACGGCCAAGCAGGTGGCCGATCGCAAAGCAATGGACCATGCGGGCGCTGGCATGGATGCCGCGGGCGGGATTGTCGGTCGAAAGCGGCTTGCCATCGCGCGACAGGTCGTAGAAGCCGCCCTTCGGGTTGATGGCCGGGCCTTGGAAGAAATCGAAGAGGTTGTCTGCCTGAGCCAGCAGCCATTTGCGGTGGTAGGGCCGGGCGCTCCAGGGGGTGGATGGCGATGGCTGCGACTGATTTTCCGACATTTCTTCCTCCCGGGCTACATCGTTGCAGGTTCTATAGCCGATCAGCGGTGCGCCTGCCACCGGTTGATCAAGGTCACGCACAGCCGGATCGCATGTTGACATAAAGATGTCTTTATGTGATTTGGCTCGTGTCGCATACGCAATAGGAGAGTTCGCAGATGCTCGATCAACTGTTCGGCCGCGAGGGCGCAAACCGTGACGGCGCGGAGATCCTGAAGGCGCTGCAAGAGGCTGCCCGCGAACGTATCCTGATCCTTGACGGGGCCATGGGCACCGAGATCCAGGGTCTCGGTCTGACGGAAGACGATTTTCGCGGCGAGCGTTTCCTCGGCTGCGCCTGTCATCAGCAGGGCAACAATGACCTGCTGATCCTGACGCAGCCGAACGCGATCGAAGACATCCATTTCCGTTATGCGATGGCCGGTGCCGATATTCTCGAGACCAACACCTTCTCTTCGACCCGCATTGCCCAGGCGGATTACGAGATGGAAGGCGCGGTCTACGATCTCAACCGCCATGGCGCCGAACTCGTGCGCCGGGCAGCCTGGCGGGCTGAGCGCGAGGACGGCAAGCGGCGTTTCGTCGCCGGCGCCATTGGGCCGACCAACCGTACGGCGTCGATCTCGCCTGATGTCAACAATCCCGGCTACCGCGCCGTTTCCTTCGATGACCTGCGCGCCGCCTATGGCGAGCAGATCGACGGGCTGATCGATGGCAGTGCCGATCTCATCCTGATCGAGACGATCTTCGATACGCTGAATGCCAAGGCGGCGATCTTTGCCTGCGAGGAGCGTTTCCTCGCCAAGGGTATTCGCCTGCCGGTGATGATCTCGGGAACGATCACCGATCTCTCCGGCCGCACGCTGTCTGGCCAGACGCCAACGGCCTTCTGGAACTCGGTGCGCCATGCCCGGCCTTTCGCGGTTGGCCTCAACTGCGCGCTCGGGGCGGATGCCATGCGGCCGCATCTGCAGGAATTGTCCGGCGTCGCCGATACGCTGATTTCTGCCTATCCGAATGCCGGCCTGCCGAATGAATTCGGCCAGTATGATCAGAGCCCGGAGGAGATGGCGGATCTCGTGGCTGGGTTTGCCGAAGAGGGCATCGTCAATGTCGTCGGCGGTTGCTGCGGCTCGACGCCCGCGCATATCGCCGCCATTGCCGAGGCCGTGAAGGGCAGGGTGCCGCGTGCGCCCGCCGAGCATCGGCCCTTCATGTCGCTGTCGGGGCTCGAGCCCTTCGAGCTCACCAAGGATATTCCTTTCGTCAATGTCGGCGAGCGCACCAATGTCACGGGCTCGGCCAAGTTCCGCAAGCTGATCACCGCTGGCGACTATTCCGCAGCGCTCGTGGTTGCGCGTGATCAGGTGGAGAACGGCGCGCAGATCATCGACATCAACATGGACGAGGGCCTGATCGATTCGCAGCAGGCAATGGTCGAGTTCCTCAACCTGATTGCTGCCGAGCCCGATATCGCCCGCGTGCCTGTAATGATCGATAGCTCGAAGTTTCCGATCATCGAAGCCGGCCTCAAATGTGTGCAGGGCAAGGCGGTGGTGAATTCCATCTCGCTCAAGGAGGGCGAGGAGAATTTCATCGCTCAGGGCAAGCTGATCCGTAATTATGGCGCTGCCGTCGTCGTCATGGCCTTCGACGAGAAGGGCCAGGCCGATACCTATGATCGCAAGGTCGAGATCTGCCGGCGCGCCTACAAGATCCTGACCGAAGAGGCGGGTTTTGCGCCCGAGGACATCATCTTCGATCCCAACGTCTTTGCAGTCGCGACGGGCATCGAGGAACATGATAATTACGGCGTCGACTTTATCGAGGCGACACGGACGATCCGGCAGGAAATGCCGCTGGTGCATATCTCGGGCGGGGTCTCGAACCTCTCCTTCTCGTTCCGCGGCAATGAGCCGGTGCGCGAGGCGATGCATGCCGTTTTCCTCTACCATGCCATCCAGGCGGGTATGGATATGGGCATCGTCAATGCGGGGCAGCTCGCGGTCTATGAAAGCATCGACAAGGATCTGCGCGAGGCCTGCGAAGACGTGGTGCTCAACCGTCGCAAGGACGGGACCGAGCGGCTGCTGGAGATTGCCGAGCGTTATCGCGGCACCGGCGAGGCCAAGGCCCGCACCCAGGACATGAGCTGGCGGGAATGGCCCGTCGAGAAACGGTTGGAGCATGCGCTGGTCAACGGCATCACCGAATTCATCGAGATCGACACGGAAGAGGCGCGTCAAAAGGCCGAGCGTCCGCTGCATGTCATCGAGGGGCCGCTGATGGCGGGCATGAATGTCGTCGGCGATCTCTTCGGCGCGGGAAAAATGTTCCTGCCGCAGGTGGTCAAGTCGGCGCGTGTGATGAAACAGGCGGTGGCCGTGCTGTTGCCCTATATGGAAGAGGAAAAGCGCCTGAACGGCGGCACCGGCGAGCGCCAGGCGGCAGGCAAGGTGCTGATGGCAACCGTGAAGGGCGATGTGCACGACATCGGCAAGAACATCGTCGGTGTCGTGCTTGCCTGCAACAATTATGAGATCATCGATCTCGGCGTCATGGTGCCGGCGACCAAGATCCTCGAAGTGGCGAAAGCGGAGAATGTCGATGTCATCGGCCTCTCCGGCCTGATCACGCCGTCGCTCGACGAGATGGTGCATGTGGCTGCGGAAATGCAGCGGCAGGGGTTCACCGTTCCGCTTTTGATCGGCGGCGCGACGACGAGCCGGGTGCATACGGCGGTGAAGATCCATCCGCAGTACAAGGCAGGGCAGGCGGTCTATGTCACCGATGCGAGCCGAGCCGTTGGCGTGGTCTCGGCGCTGCTCGCCGAGGATGGCAACGAGACCTATGTCGATGGCATCAAGGGCGAATATGCCAAGGTGGCCGAAGCCCATGCGCGGGCGGAAGCCGAAAAGCAGCGCCAGCCGCTGGCGTCGGCGCGGGAGAATGCCATCAAGCTCGACTGGAGCGCTTATAAGCCGACGAAGCCCAGCTTGACCGGCACAAAGGTGTTCGAGACCTATGGCCTTGCGGAACTCGCCCGCTATATCGACTGGACGCCCTTTTTCCAGACCTGGGAGCTGAAGGGGCGCTATCCGGCGATCCTGGAGGATGAAAAGCAGGGCGAGGCGGCACGGCAGCTGTTTGCCGATGCACAGGCGATGCTGGCTAAGATCATTGCGGAGAACTGGTTCCGACCGCGCGCCGTCATCGGTTTCTGGCCGGCCAATACTGTCGGCGACGATATCCGGCTGTTCAAGGATGACAGCCGCAAGGAGGAACTCGCGACCTTCTTCACGCTGCGTCAGCAGATCGCCAAGCGGGAAGGGCGGGCCAATGTGGCGCTCAGCGATTTCGTGGCGCCGCTGGAGAGCGGCGTTCCGGATTATGTCGGCGGCTTCGTGGTGACCGCTGGTATCGAGGAAGTCGCGATCACAGAACGCTTCGAGCGGGCGAATGACGATTACTCCTCGATCCTGGTCAAGGCGCTGGCCGATCGCTTTGCCGAGGCCTTTGCCGAGCGCATGCATGAACAGGTGCGCCGCGAATTCTGGGGCTATGCGCCGGGCGAGGCCTTTACGCCCGAGGAGTTGATCTCGGAGACCTATGGCGGCATCCGACCGGCGCCCGGCTATCCGGCGCAGCCCGACCATACGGAAAAGGTGACGCTGTTCTCGCTGCTCGATGCGACCGAGGCGACCGGCGTGACGCTGACGGAGAGCTATGCCATGTGGCCGGGCTCGTCTGTGTCAGGTCTCTATATCGGCCACCCCGATAGTTACTATTTCGGTGTTGCCAAGGTCGAGCGCGACCAGGTCGAGGACTATGCGGCGCGCAAGGGCATGGACGTGCGCGAGGTTGAGCGCTGGCTGGGGCCGGTGTTGAATTATGTGCCGAAGGCTGAGGGGCTCCGATGACTTTATTCCGTTTTTAACGGACCATCGCCTCAAAATAAGATCTCAGCATCTCAGTTCCACTTGCCGAGGACATTGGTGCGATACCCAGGAACATACCGGCGTCAGGTCCGCCCCGCACACGAACACCAAATCCATCGGAGTAGGCTAAGGCAGAAGCTTCAGCATTGCTTAGCTGGCACGATATATTGGTATAAATGCCGTTGATTTGCCGATGGCAGCGATGAGAGATGTCTATGATGGCACCCGTAGGGTTCGCTACATCGAGTTCCACAAGGGGAAAATCAGTTAATTCGGCCTCTCGACCTTGCGATTCAATAACTGCGAGAATGTAAAAGCCGCTATGCTTGAGATGACCGAGAATAATCTTGTGGTGCCCAAACATACTATCCCGTTCCCCCCGAACATAGATAGTGCCTTTTGAGCTTTGGAGTGACCACTTGACCTCGGTTTGGCCGCCGGTCACAACCCCCAGTTTTTCTAATTCCGATACTGAAACAATAGATATTCCGTCTCCGGGTACGGATGCAGAAAGCTCAAGAAATCCCAAACTCACGCCCATGTTGGCAACATACCTAGCGATTCTTGCAGACAATATCTGCGAGCGGGCTACGTTGGCCGGTGAAGGATTGCGAAATGAGAATTGATGGACGCCAAATTTAGCCCTTTTGGATAGATATCTTAGCCGTCCACCCAAGTACATAAGCGTCGCGGCGCTCATACATTGCCCATCCTCGAATACTCTTGGCCGTAAAAAATCCTCATCCACTGATCTGTCTAAAGTGTAGCTGCCAACATGTGTGCTCAGCCATTCACTGCGGATTGTACGGCCGATGGTGATCGCGGTGTCAACGTCCCCTCCGGCAGAAGAAATATAAACATCTGTTCGAGACGGAATTTCTGATTTTGCTAGAAATTCAACAAACTGTTCATCATCGCCTTGTTCTATTTTTCCAAAGGCGTTTATGCATCGGAAGCCGCCCAATGCTGCTTCTAACGCAGTTTGTGGTGGCGTGTATTCGAATTGCATATTGGTGACCGGGTTATCGTGAGCTTGGCCAAACTATATACCAAGTCGTAGCCGCGGTGTCGTCTATTTGGTTGCAGTTAGAGCCGCCGGAAGGCAGATCAGAGACTGACAATCCGCATTAACAACTTCACAAAAAGAATCCAATTTCGGCGATAAGTTATTGAGGCAGATTCCTAATTGCCTTCATGCCTCCAGCCTCAGCAGGATGGCAGTCGTGTCGTCGCTCTGCTTGTAGCGCGGGTATTTCAGCCCATCCGGATCGATTTCGCGCTCCAGGTGGCGGAGCTCTGAGACCAGCGACTTCAGCCCCGCCGTTGCGGCGCGCTGGATCAGCGTGGCGGGGTCGCAAAGCTTGTAGAGGGCGACAAGATCAGCGAGGCCGTCGGAGCAGAGGAGGGCGGTGGCTCCACCGCCATGGACGGGCACGTCGACTATTGCCAGGTGATCGGCAGCTTCCGGCACGACACCGAACGTCCATGTGCTGCCACCTTCGGTGTTCTGTAGAGCGCGACCACGGCGGAGGTCTTCGAGTGTTTCCGGATCGTCATTGGCGACGCCTGCAGCCCCGATGCCGCCGACGCGGGCGATGTGCTGGGCAGCTCGGTGCTGCTCCCATTCATAGGCGCCGGGGATCGGGATGACGAAATCGGACTGGCCGTCGTCATGCAGGATATACATGCAGCTGTCGCCAAGGCCGAACCAGCGGAAGCCAGTGTCGGTTGCCTGCAGGGCGGTCAGGCTGCAGAGCGGCCAGGCGTAGCGAGGCTGGTCGCCGGCCGTCGCGAGGAAGGCGTCGCGGGCTTCTTCGGAGACCTGCCGTAGCAAGGTCTTCGGATCGGCGCTGCGGCTGAGCTCCTGCTCGAAACGGATGGCTGCGAATTCGGCGATCCAGGCTGCATCCGAGCCGAAGCCCTCCATGAACTGGCGGTCGCCAAGGCCTGTCGCGCCGTCGATGACGAAGGCTGCGTCCCTGTTGTAACCGAGCCTGTCCTCGTTTGCGCGACCCTGCTTGCCGGGGTCGGAAACGGTGTCGATAATCGAAATCTGTGGCATTATGACCTCGTGCTGAAACGTCGTGCCGGACACCTCCGGCACGTTCCGTGACTAGCATGGCGGGAGGTCTGCGTCAGCCGCGGGCGGCGCGAAAGCGGTTCATGATCTCGGCGCGGTTCGGATCGGTCATGGCGACCGCGAGGCCAAATTCCAGCGGTGTCAGTTTCGCCTCGTCGGGATAGACGATCTCATCGGAGAGGATCTCTGGCGGGAGCAGGGCACGGATGCGGCTGTCGGTTGCCGTGCCGCCATGGACGATGTGCTCGCGTGCGGCAATATCCGGGTCGATCAGGTGATTGATCAGGGCATGGGCCGCGGGCTTGTTGTGAGCTTTTGCGGGGATGGCGTAGTAGTCCGTCCAGATCTCTCCGCCATCGCTTGCGATCTCGAAGGCAATCTCCGGCACGTCGCGATGCATCTGGGCTGCATCGTTGCTCCAGCACATCGTCATCCAGGCTTCGCCGGTGCGCATGGCGGGCTGATAATCGCTCTCAACGGCCAGAAGATGAGGCCTGACCTGCATCAGCAGATCCTCGGCCCGGGCAAGTTCAGCCGGATCCAGCGAGTTGAAGCCGTGGCCCAGCGCCACCAGCGCGCCGCCGATCGCGGTCAGCTGGTAGTCATGGACGATGGTCTTGCCGGAGGCCTCTGTCATCGCGCGGTCGAAGAACTCACGCCAGCTGCCGACCGGGTCGAGCTGGGCGGTGTTATATGCAATGCCGGTGGTTCCGGCATTTTTCGGCACGGCATAGAAGGCGCCAGCCAGAACGCCGGGTTTGAGAAAGCGGTCGGAATGCGCGCCGATATCCAGATTGGGCAGCAGACGCAGGTCCAGCGGGGTCAGCATGTCGCGATGGAAATACGGCGAGATCGCGTATTGCGTCGGCACGATGATGTCCCAGGTGCGGCCGCTTTCGAGCGCCTTCATCATGCCCTCGTTCGAGCCGATGATCGAGATATCGACTTCAACGCCGTATCGGGCGGTGAAATCCTCGAAGGTCTGGGGATCGTGGTAATTCGGCCAGGTGGCGAGGCTTACCTTCTTGCCGAGAGGCGAGCCTTCGGACGTCGCGATACTCGTGCGTCCGGTGCCGCCAAACAGAAGGGCCGCTGCGCCAAGCCCGGTCACGGCGAGGAAATGCCGCCGCGTGACGGAGCCACGCTTCAGGCGCATGAACTCTGCCATGAAGCCTTCGGCCTTCATCTCCGCTGATGTCTTCTGCTTGACCACGACTGCTCTCGATCCGTTGCCGGTTTCGTGCAGCCGAATTTCACCACAAACGAGTTAACGCTATCACACCATAAGCTGGATCTTGCTTGCGGGGAGTGCCTTCAAACCATCCTATCGATGATGCTGATGCCGTTCTCGCGGAAGCTGTCCATGGTGGCGAGAGCCGGTGCTGCCTCAGACAGCGTGATGCGGCGGCCGATCAGGCGGTCCGGCGAAAGCTTGCCGGAGAGTATCATGCGCAGCATGGCGTCATAGCGCCAGGACTGCATGCCGTGGCTGCCATAGATCTCGAGTTCGTGGGCGATGACGCGCGCCATCGGGATCGCCGGCGTCGCATGGTCCGCCAGCATCAGGCCGACCTGCACGTGGCGGCCTCGGCGGCGCAAGTTGAGGATCGAATTGCAGCAGGTCTGCGGATGGCCGAGCGCATCGACAGAGACATGCGCGCCGCCACCCGTTACCTCGCGGACAGCTTCCGAGACGTCGGCGACCGAGCGGCTGTCGATGGTGACGGATGCGCCAAGCGCCTTGGCGAGCGCCAGCTTGTCGTCGGCGATGTCAATTGCGACGACATTGGCGCCCAGCGCCGCACCGATCATGATGGCAGAGAGGCCGACGCCGCCACAGCCGTGGACCGCCAGCCATTCGCCGCCCTGGAGCCGACCCTGGTCGACGACGGCGCGGAAGGAGGTGGCGAAGCGGCAGCCCAAGCTTGCTGCGGTCTCGTAGCTGATCTCTTCCGGGAGATGCACGAGGTTCTGATCGGCATAGTCGATCGCGACATATTCAGCGAACGAGCCCCAATGGGTAAAGCCGGGCTGGAACTGTTCCTCGCAGACCTGCTGGTTGCCGGAGCGGCACTCCATGCAGTGACCGCAGCCCGAGACGAAGGGGACGGTGACGCGGTCACCCACCTTGAAACGCCTGATATCACGGCCGACGGCAGCGATTGTGCCGGCCAGTTCATGGCCGGGTACGTGGGGCAGCTTGATATCGGGATCGTGGCCCATCCAGCCGTGCCAGTCGCTGCGGCAGAGGCCCGTTGCCTTGACGGAGATGACCACGCCCGCATTGCTCGGCGTCGGATCGGGCAGGGTCCGGATTTCCGGCGCTGCTCCGAAGGCTTCGTAATACATCGCGCGCATGGGCTTCCCTCCAAATACGAGAATGCCGCCTTGGCGGGCGGCATTCAGACCGTTCTTCCGTTCGTTTCGGTTTGCCTC
Source organism: Allorhizobium sp. (assembly GCA_051861045.1). Taxonomy (GTDB): domain Bacteria; phylum Pseudomonadota; class Alphaproteobacteria; order Rhizobiales; family Rhizobiaceae; genus Allorhizobium. Next base: position 140,122 of record JBHYDI010000003.1, on the reverse strand, counting down.
AGTCGGCGAGCAGGATCAAGGCGGTCGGGTCGATCTTCACGCCGACTGTCTCCCCGACGACTGGAGGCTTGATGCCCGGATCATTGAAGGTGTCGAAGGAGAGCGTCTTGCCGCCGACATTGATGCGGGTCCGGATGACCGATCCAAGGAACTGGCTGGACGCGACTTCGCCATGAACCGTTGCCACGTCGGCGCTCGCGAGCGTGCCGGCTTCCGGGCGCATGGCGAGCTGAATGGTCGAGCCGTTCGTCGCCGGGATGGCTTCCTTGATCGCCAGCGTCTTGTTCCCGATCTGAACGATGCCTGCGCCCTGGTCGGCCACAACAGCATCGAGCACATTCAGCGTGCCGACGAAGGAGGCGACGAAGCGGGTGGTCGGGCGGTTGTAGATCTCGAAGGGCGTGCCGATCTGGTCGGCCTTGCCGGCATTCATGACGACGATGCGATCGGAGATCGACAGCGCTTCTTCCTGGTCATGGGTGACGAAAACGGTGGTGATGCCCAGCTGCTGCTGGATGTGGCGGATTTCCTCGCGCAGCGAAACGCGGATCTTGGCGTCGAGCGCCGAGAGCGGTTCGTCAAGCAAGAGAACCTGCGGCTTGGGTGCCAACGCGCGGGCGAGCGCCACGCGCTGCTGCTGGCCGCCCGAGAGCTGGTAAGGGTAGCGCTCGGCGAGATGGTCGAGATGTATGAGCGCCAGCATTTCCTTCACGCGCTTGTCGATGTCGGCTTTCGGCATGCCTGAGATCTTCAGGCCGAAGGCGACATTGTCGGCGACGTTCATGTTCGGAAAGAGGGCATAGGCCTGGAAGACCATGCCGATATTGCGCTGGTTCGGCTTCAGGTAGGTCTGGTCCTTGCCGGCAATTTCGATCGTGCCGCCCGAGGGCGTCTCGAAGCCGGCAATCATGCGCAGGACGGTGGTCTTGCCGCAGCCCGAGGGCCCAAGGAAGGAGATGAATTCGCCCTTCTCGATCGCCATGTTGAAGTCGTGAACGACCTGGGTGGCGCCGAAGGATTTCTTGAGGTGGGAGAGTGTCAGGAAGGTCATGAAAAGAGTTCCTCAGGCCTGGCGCGGGGCTGTTTTCTGGAGGCGGGACACGAGCTGGATCAGACCGAGGCAGCCCCAGGTGATGCCGAATGCGATGACGGCGAGGGCAGCCGGCTCATAGGCGCGGTTGGCGCCGAGAAGCTGCATGAAGGGTCCGAAGGCAGGCTTGTTCAGGAGCGCTGCCATGGTGAATTCGCCAATCACGATGGCGAAGGTCAGGAAGGCGCCCGAGAGAACGGCGACGAGCACGTTCGGCAGGATGATCTTCGAGATGATCGTGAACCAGCCGGCACCGAGGCTTTGTGCGGCCTCCGTCAGCGTGCCGATGTCTATGGTGCGCAGGCCCGTGTCGACGGCGCGGTACATGTAGGGGAGGGCGAGCGTCGCATAGCCGAACATCAGCAGCACGTCCGTACCGAAGGCAGAGCCCGTCAGCGGCAGCCAGCTCGAGGTGTTGTAGAGGCGGATATAGCCGAAGACGATGACGATCGCCGGGATGACCAGCGGCAGCAGCGTCACGAACTCAATATAGGGTCGCAGGCGCGGCAGCTTGAGGCGTACCCAATAGGCTGTCGGGACCACCAGGAAGACGCCGAAGAGGATGGTAACCAGCGCCATCGTGACCGAATAGGTGAAGGTTTCCTGGAAGCGCGGATCGGTCAGAACCTTGACGTAGGCGTCGAAGGAGTATTCCCCACGCCGCATCTTGAGCGAGAAGTTGGTCATGCCGATCAGCGGCAGGAAGAAGTAGAGGAGGCCGAAGATTAGGGCCCCCCAGGCCCAAAAGCGCTTCATTTCAGCCACCTTTCGCTGCGGGCGCGCAGCCAGATATACAGAGCATTGGCGACACCGGTGACCGCGATCATGCCGAAGGCGAGCGCGTAGCCGAGATGGGGGTCGCCCAGCACGTCGCCGCGGATCTGGGCGAAGAGCAGGATTGGCACGATATTCAGCGAAGAGCCGGTCAATGCGATCGCGGTTGCGACAGCGCCGAATGCGTTTGCGAAAAGCAGTGCCATCGTGCCCAGGATCGAGGGAAGCAGGATCGGGAAGGCCACGAGGCGCCAGTACTGCGCATTGGTCGCGCCGAGGATCGAGGCGGCCTCGCGCCATTCGCGCTTCAGACCGTCAAGGGCCGGGGTGATGATCAGGATCATCAGCGGGATCTGGAAGAAAAGATAGGTGACTGTCAGGCCCCAGAAAGACAGGAGATTGAAGCCGAGCAGGCGAAGATCGATGCCGAGCTGGGTCTTCAGGAAGACGGTGAGCAGGCCGACCGGGCCGAGGGTCGCCAGAAAGGCGAAGGCGAGCGGAACGCCGGCGAAGTTGGAGGCGACGCCCGAGAAGGTCAGGAGCGGGCCGCGGATCCACTGCGGCAGACCGCCAAGCACGACGGCTGCGGCGACGCCGAAGCCGATGAGGCAGCCGAGAATGGCCGAGGCGAGGCTGATCTTGATGGAGATCCAGTAGGCCGCCATGATCGAAGGCGTGAAGAGCCCGCCGATATTGTCGAGCGTGAACGATCCATCAGGACGCTGGAATGCGCCGATGACGATCTTCATGGTCGGCATGATCAGGAAGAGTATCACAAAGGCTGCGAAAGGCAGGACGCCCAGCCAGTGAAGTGGAAGTTTCGTTCGTGGCCGTGCCTGGTGGCCCGGGCCCACTGCCTCTGTCGACATTCGATCTGCCCCTCTTGTCCGCCTCTGGGCGGATCTTCTTAAAATGCAAGCGCCGCCCCGACCTTAGACAAGACCGGGGCGGCACATCAAGGTCTCGACTTACTGAACGTTGGCGCCGACGACGCTGTCCCAGCCGCCGACAACGGCAGCCTTGTTGGCGTCGACTTCTTCGAGCGTCGGGAAGTAGGCCTTTTCGTAGGATTCAGCCGGCGGCAGAGCGTCGAGCAGGTCCTGCGGAACCTTGCCAGCCTTGACCATGGCGTTGAAGCGGGCCGGGTGGCAGTAACCCTTCAGCCAGCCGAGCTGACCTTCGTCGGAGTACAGGTGCTCCATCCAAAGCTTGGCAGCGTTCGGGTGCGGTGCGTAAGCAGAGATGCCCTGAACGTAGACGCCAGCCAGAACGCCGGATGCCGGAACGACGACTTCAACCGGCGGGTTGCCGGCGAGCGTGTCACGAGCGGAAAGGGCGTTGTAGTCCCACATGACGACGATCGGGGTCGCGCCCTGTGCGAGGGTGCCGGACTTGCCGATGACGGGTACGAAGTTGCCGGCCTTGTTCAGTTCGCCGAAGTACTTCAGACCAGCTTCGCCAGCGTCCTTGCCAGCAGCTGCGCCCGATGCCATGCCAGCGGCGAGAACGCCGAGGATGGCCTGGTTGGAAGCGCGCGGGTCACCTGCGAGAGCTACCTGACCGGCATATTCCGGCTTCGTCAGATCGGCCCAGTCCTTCGGCGTGTTGGCGACGAGGTCCTTGTTCACCAGGAAGGACATGACGCCGTAGTAGTCGCCGTACCAGTAGCCTTCAGCGTCTTTGACGTTATCCGGGATTTCGTCCCAGGTGGAGACCTTGTAAGGCTGCAGCAGGCCTTCAGCCTTCATCTGCGGACCGAAAGCGAGACCGACGTCGACGACGTCAGGAGCCTGCGGGCCCTTGTTGTCCTTGTTGGCCTTGATGGCTTCGACTTCGTCAGCCGAACCGGCGTCCGGGTTCAGTTCGTTGACGGTGATTTCCGGGTACTTCTTCTTGAAGGCGTCGATCACGGCGCCGTAGCCGCACCAGTCGTGGGGCAGGGCGATGGTGGTCAGCATGCCTTCCTTCTTGGCGGCTTCGATCAGCTCGGCGCTCGGTTCTGCGACGGCGACAGCCGAGCTTGCCATGACCAGCGCCGTGGTCATCGAAAGGATCTTGCGGAATTGGGTCACTGTAGTTCTCCTCTTGGTGTTGGAAGCGATGCGGTTCACTTATGTGGCCTTTGTTATGGTTATGTGACGGATACCGGCCTTGCGTGGTCTGTCTATATTTGCCCGTATCCTGAATTATCCTCCGTTTCGGTCTGTCCAGCTCATCGGGGCTTTCGAAACAGGCGGGCCTGCTCGAACAGTCCTTCAAGCGTATTCATGCGTTCACGTGTCTCGTCCCAGGACGAGCTCTGAACGGCTTCGATCAGGGCTTCGACAACAAACAGCGTCACGACGGAGCTGTCCCATGCCGACGGAGCCTCGATATGTAGTTTGAAACAGTGACGGGCATGCTGTGCCACCGGCGACATCCACTGGTCCGTGAAGACGATGATCTGCACGCCGTTGGCGCGCGCGACCTCGGCCAGCGTGGTCAGATCCGCCTCGTAGCGCCTGATGTCGAAGATCACGAGAACGTCGCCATCCTGCATGTTCAGGACGTGCTGCGGCCATGAGCTGGCGTTCGAGGACATCAGCGTCGTGCGTGGTCGGATGACCTGCATATGGGTGAAGAAGTATTCGGCGAGCGCCCCGGTGATGCGTCCACCGACGAAGTAGATGCTGCGATTGCGGTCGCCGATGAGGCGGGCGGCTTCATCGAAAGTGGCCGTGCGCAGTTCTCCCAGCGAGTTGCGCAGGTTTGCCATGACGGCTTCGGCAAAGCGGTTGAGAATATGGCGGTTGGGGGCATTGGCCGCCCAGCGGTCGTGCTTGGCGATCGGATTGGAGATCGTCGCCTCGAGTTCCTGATGCAGATGGGCCTGGAATTCGGGATAGCCCTTGTAGCCGAGCTTTTGAACCATGCGGGCGACGGTGGGCGTCGATACACCGGCGTTCTCGGCAACGGTCGTGATGCTACCCAGCCCGGAGACGGGGTAGTTCTGCAGCAGGCTTTCTGCCAGCTGTCGTTCGGCACGCGTCAGCCCATCAAAATGGGCATGGATCACGTCCGACACCGTCGTCGACGCATTCATCAAGGACCGATTGACTCCCCTCAAGCCGATCTATTGCCAGCTTTTTCAGGATTAAGCCTCGCTGTCACAATTGAGTCAACCGCCCCTTGAAGAGAATTTTTCAGTGGCGGATTGACAGACGCTTAACCGTGAAGAATTCTCTTCGAAAATAAAGTGGGCCAACGAGCCCGGGGGACTGCCAGCATGCTCTTGAGGTCGGGGATCCTGACATCGTCGGAAGGTGAGGCCGTTGCATTGGAAAATGCGATGGGCGCCAGTGGTGTTGTCATCGTCTGCGAACACGCGTCTTCCGTGCTGCCCAAATCTGCGGGCGACCTCGGTCTGTCACCGGAGGCCTTGTCCAGCCATATCGCCTGGGATCCGGGTGCTCTCGCGATTGCCCGTCGGGTCTCGGAGGCGCTGGATGCAGTTCTGGTGCACCAGCGCTTCTCGCGGCTGATTTACGACTGCAACCGTCCGCCGGAATCGCCGGCGGCCATGCCGGAAAAGAGCGAGATTTTTGAGATCCCTGGCAATCGGGCACTGAGTGTGGCGGAGCGTTATGCCCGGACGGCCGCCCTCTACATTCCCTTCCATGACCGCATCTCTGCCGAGATCTCGCGTCTCGAGGCAGAGGGGCGGAAGCCTGTCGTCGTGACCATGCACACCTTTACGCCCGTCTATTTCGGCAAGCCTCGGGAGGTCGAGATCGGCATCCTGCATGATACGGATAGCCGATTGGCGAATGCGATGCTGGAGGCGGCAGAAGGCGGCCCCTACAGGGTCGAGCGCAACTCTCCCTATGGCCCTGAAGACGGCGTCACCCATACGCTTCGTCTGCACGCCATTCCGCAAGGATTTGCCAATGTCATGATCGAGGTTCGCAACGACCTCGTGCGCGACGCTGCGGGTGTGGAGGCAATCTCCTCCTATCTCGCGGACTTGATTTCAGGAGCCCTCGAAAGGGTCGCATAAATACTTCAGCCGCTGAGCAAACCAAACACAAAGAGGGAACGGATGCCGGCATATCATTGGATGAGACAAGGACTGCGGAAGCGGTCCGGGGCGGCGGTGGACTGATGCCGCAAGCGCTGCAGACCTATGTGCGCGTCGTCGACGCCTTTAATCGCCGCGTCGGTCGGATCGTCATGTATGGCATCTTCGTCATGATGGGCATCCTGCTCTACTCGTCGATCTCCAAAACCATGTTCCTGCCCGCCAGCTGGACGCTTGAAATGGCGCAGTTCGTCATGGCGGGCTACTACCTGCTGGGCGGCGCCTATTCGTTGCAGCTCGACAGCCATGTGCGCATGGATCTGCTCTACGGCCGCTGGTCGCCGAAGACGAAAGCCATCGTGGATGTGATCACCATCATGATGCTCTTCGTCTACCTGTTCTTCCTGCTGTGGGGCGGCGTCTCGAGCACGACCTATGCGCTGCAGTATGGTGAAACCAGCTATTCCTCCTGGTCCCCCTACATGGCGCCCATCAAGATTGTCATGGTGATCGGTATCTTCCTCACCTTCCTGCAGGCCACCTCGATCTTCATCAAGGACCTTGCCACTGCGATGGGGAGGCCGTTCGCATGAGCGAATACCTTGGCTATGAAATGATTGCGCTCCTGATGTTCTCATCGATGATGATGTCGATGCTGACGGGGCAGCGCGTGTTTGCGACCATCGGTTTCGTCGGTGTCGTTGCGGCGGCCGTGCTCTGGGGCAATGGCGGCTTCGAGATGGGCTTCTCGGCCGGCATGAAGCTGATGAAGTGGTATCCGCTGCTGACGCTGCCTCTGTTCATCTACATGGGCTACATGCTGTCGGAATCCGGCATCGCGGAAGATCTCTACAAGGCCTTCCACGTCTGGTTCGGCGGCATGCCGGGAGGTCTGGCGATCGGCACGATCGGACTGATGGTCGTGATCTCGGCGATGAACGGGCTCTCGGTTGCAGGCATGGCGATCGGCGCATCGATCGCACTGCCCGAACTGCTGCGCCGCGGCTACGACAAGATCATGGTCTCCGGTGTCATTCAGGCCGGCAGTTCGCTCGGGATCCTGATCCCGCCGAGCGTCGTGCTCGTGCTCTACGGCATGATCGCGCGCCAGCCGGTCAGCCAGCTGTGGCTTGCGGGTGTCTTCCCGGGCCTGCTGCTCGCGACCCTGTTCTGCATCTACATCTATATCCGTTGCCGTCTCAATCCCACGCTCGGCCCAGCCCTTCCCAAGGAAGAGCGCGACATGCCGATGCGCGAGAAGCTGAAACTGCTGCAGGCTGGTATCCTGCCTTTCCTTATCTTCTTCCTGATGATGGGGCTCTTCCTGATGGGCATTACCAGCCTGGTGGAAAGCTCGGCCGTCGGTGCGCTCGGTGCGCTCTTCGCCGCCTGGTACAAGGGGCGCCTCACGAAGGCCGTCTGGAATCGGGTTCTGGAGCAGACTCTCGGCATCTCCTGCATGTTCATGTGGATCATTCTGGCGGCCCTCTGCTTCGGCGCCGTCTTCGATGGCCTGGGGGCTGTGAAGGCGATCGAGAACCTGCTGGTCAATGATATCGGTCTGACACCCTGGCAGATCCTGATCATGATGCAGCTGTCGTTCCTGGTGATGGGGGCCTTCCTCGACGACACGGCCATGCTGGTTATCGTCGCGCCGCTCTACATTCCGCTGGTCGGCAAGCTCGATTTGGGCGTCGACAACGCGCTGATCTGGTACGGCGTGCTCTACACGATCACCTGCCAGATCGCCTACATGACCCCGCCCTTCGGCTACAATCTCTTCCTCATGAAGGCGATGGCGCCGCCCGACTTCCGGCTGATCGACATCTACCGGTCAGTCGTGCCCTTCGTGCTGATCATGCTGCTCGGCATGGTGATCATCATGATCTTCCCGCAGATCGCGACCTGGCTGCCGAGCCAGATCTATCTCAGAGGCTAGCGTTCGAATGACAAGAGGCCCGGCAAACGGGCCCGGCACCAGGACTACCCGCCGGACCTCAAGGGATGGCGGGCATCAAGAGAACCAAAGAACAGAGGGAAACGAAATGACCAACAGCAGACGTTCATTCCTGAAGACGGCCGCCATGGCGACACCCGCCGTTCTGGCAGCACCTTATGTCAAAGCCCAGAATGCCAAGATCACCTGGCGCCTGCAGACCTATGCCGGTGCGGCACTTGCCGAATTCGTCATCCGCCCGGCCGTCGACGCCTTCAACAAGGCGGCCAATGGCGAGATGGAAATCCAGCTATACACCGCCGACCAGCTCGTCCCGACCGGTGAACTGTTCCGCGCCATGCAGGCCGGCACGATCGACGCCGTCCAGTCGGACGACGATTCCATGAACTCGCCGGTCGATATCAAGGTGTTCGGCGGCTACTTCCCGTTTGCCTCGCGCTACAGCCTCGACGTGCCGACGCTGTTTTACGAGTACGGCCTCGCCGAGATCTGGGACGAAGCCTATACGGAAGTCGGCGTGAAGTGGCTGTCTGCCGGTGCCTGGGATCCGTGCAACTTTGCAACCAACAAGCCGATCACCAAGCTCGATGATCTGAAGGGCCTGCGCGTTTTCACCTTCCCGACGGCCGGTCAGTTCCTGTCGCAGTTCGGCGTCGTTCCGGTCACCATCCCGTTCGAAGACGTGCCGGTCGCGATGCAGACCGGTGAAATCGACGCGATCGCCTGGTCTGGCATCACGGAAGTCTTCACGTCCGGCTGGGTTGATGTGACCAAGTACTTCCTGACCAACAACGTCTCCGGCGGTTGGGCGGGTTCGTTCTTCGCCAATGCTGATCGCTGGAAAGAAGTGCCGCCGCATCTGCAGACCCTGTGGCAGATGTGCATGGATTCATCCCACTACAAGCGCCTGCACTGGTACTGGGGTGGTGAAGCCCGCCTGCGCGCCGAAGGTGGCCGTCTCGAACTCACCAGCATCCCGGATGCCGAATGGAAGACCGTCGAAGATGCGGCGCATGTCTTCTGGGAAGAGGTTGCCAAGCAGACGCCGCGCACCGGCAAGGTCGTGGAAATCCTGAAGAAGTACAACGCCGACATGGAAAAGGCCGGCAAGCCTTACCGCTACGGCTGATAACACGACATGGCGATCCGGCTTCGGCCGGGTCGCCTTCATAAAACAAGACGGCATGAGCCGAGCGCTGCCCTGGGAACACCGAGATGACCACTTACACATTCGAAGAGTTGAAAAAAGACGTCGCAGAAGGGCGCATCGACACGGTTCTGGCGTGTCAGGTGGACATGCAGGGCCGTTTGATGGGCAAGCGCTTCCAGGCCGAGTTCTTCGTCGAGAGCGCCTACAAGGAAACCCATAGCTGCAACTACCTGCTCGCCACCGACATGGAGATGGAAACCGTCTCCGGCTACAAGGCGACCAGCTGGGAGAAGGGCTACGGCGATTACACCATGAAGCCCGATCTTTCGACGCTTCGCCGGATCCCCTGGCTCGAAGGCACGGCACTTGTTCTCTGCGACATGCTCGACCATGCAACCCATGCCGAAGTGCCGCATTCGCCGCGCGCCATCCTAAAGAAGCAAGTCGCCCGGCTGGAAGCCATGGGCATGAAGGCCTTTATGGCGACCGAACTCGAATTCTTCCTCTTCGACCAGACCTATGACGAGGCGCGGCTTTCGGGCTATCGCGACCTGAAGCCCGTATCTGGCTACAACGAGGACTACCACATCTTCCAGACGACCAAGGAAGAGGACGTGATGCGGGCGATCCGCAAGGGTCTGCAGGGCGCTGGCATCCCGGTCGAGAATTCCAAGGGCGAGGCGTCTGCCGGTCAGGAAGAAATCAATGTCCGCTATGCCGACGTGCTGACCATGGCGGACCGTCACGTGATCATCAAGAACGGCTGCAAGGAGATTGCCTGGTCGAAGGGCAAGGCCATCACCTTCCTTGCCAAGTGGCATTACAATGCCGCCGGCTCCTCATCGCATATTCACCAGTCGCTGTGGTCTGCCGACGGCAAGACGCCGCTGTTCTTCGATAAGGACGGCCAATACGGCATGTCCGAAACCATGAAGCACTACATGGCCGGGCTGCTCGCCCATGCCAGCGACTTCACCTATTTCCTCGCGCCCTACATCAACTCTTACAAGCGCTTCGTCGCCGGCACCTTCGCGCCGACCAAGGCGATCTGGTCGAAGGACAACCGCACTGCCGGTTACCGTTTGTGCGGCGAGGCGAGCAAGGGCATCCGCGTGGAATGCCGTGTCGGCGGCTCCGACCTCAACCCCTATCTTGCCATGGCAGCCCTGCTGGCCGCCGGTATTGACGGGATCGAGAAGAAGATGGCGCTGGAGCCGGAATTCTCAGGCGATGCTTATGGTGCGCAGGGCGCTCGCGAAATTCCACGGACGCTGCGGGCTGCTGCTGAAACGCTTCGCGGCTCGGCCATGCTGCGGGCCGCTTTCGGCGATGACGTGGTGGATCACTACGTTCGTGCCGCGGAGTGGGAGCAGGAAGAATATGATCGTCGGATCACCGACTGGGAGGTGGCGCGCGGCTTCGAACGGGCGTGATGCTGTTGCGGTGAGAGCCACGGGCTGGTAAAATCACAACAGCCTGGAGGTGCCTCATGATCGACAGTGCCTGGTTCTATCAGCAGCTTGAAAAAGATGGACGTTCGCTTCGCGCCATGGCGCGGGTGCTGGGGCTCGATGCGAGCGCCGTGTCCCGAATGCTGCGGGGCGAGCGGAAGATGAGTGCCGAGGAGCAGGATGGCATTGCCGCCTATCTCGGCGTGTCGCTGTCCGACGTCGCTGTAAGGCGGCGCGGGGACGTCGTGGGTTTCGCGGAGGATGGGCAGGAGGGGTATGTGTTAAATGCCCCTCAGGCGGACCTCACCAAGAAGAAAACGCAGTCCGCTGATCCGTGGGATGCAGACCCACTAGAGGGACTGAACCTGGAGGCAACGAATTTCTACGATCGCGTTCGCGGTTGCATGAAGGGGACGATTACGATTGCGCCCGGGGTGGACCTGACTGAGCCCGCTGATCCGGAATGGGCCACGGTCTATGACGACTAGGCGGTTTCTGCTCGATACCTGCGCCTTGATTTATCTTGCTGAAGATCAATCAATTGCGATTGACGCTCAAGAAGTGTTGCGCACAGTCGAGCCTGTCAGTCGCGGCATTTGGGTATCGGTCTTCTCGGCGTGGGAGATCGGCATGCTGGCGAGGAAAGGGCGTTTGATGACGGCGAGAGAGCCGAAACTTTGGTTCGATTCTGCCGTGTCGAAATTTGGAGCGGGAATTCTGGGTGTGACAGCGGATTTGCTGTTGCAGTCATCTTACCTGCCCGAGCCGCTGCATGGCGATCCGGCTGACAGGATCCTGATCGCCACGGCGCGGTCCTATGATTTGACGATCGTGACCCGCGACCGCGCCATTCTGACCTATGGCGCGGCGGGTCATGTGAAAGTACTGGCCTGCTAGGCCGAAGGAGCAAGTGAGAATGACGATGATCCAATGCATTTCGCCGATCGATGGATCGGTCTACGCCGAGCGACCGGCTATGTCGCTGGAAGCGGCGACCGAGGCTGTGGCTCGTGCCCGCAAGGCGCAGAAGGCCTGGGCGCGCCGGCCTCTGGAAGACCGCGTTCAACTCGTACTGAAGGGCGTTGCCCGCCTCAACGAGATGTCTGACGAAGTGGTGCCGGAACTGGCCCACATGATGGGCCGTCCCGTACGCTACGGCGGCGAATACAAGGGCTTCAACGAACGCTCGAACTATGTCGCAAACGTTGCTGCCGACGCACTGGCGCCGCTGGTCGTGGAGGCCAGCGACAAGTTCGAGCGCCGCATCGAGCGCGAGCCGCATGGCGTCGTCTTCGTCATCGCGCCGTGGAACTACCCCTACATGACCGCGATCAACACGATCGCGCCGGCACTGATGGCCGGCAACACCGTCGTCATCAAGCATGCGACCCAGACGCTTCTCGTTGGCGAGCGCATGGTGCGCGCCTTTGTCGAGGCGGGCGTGCCTGACGATGTCTTCATCAACCTCTTCCTCGACCACGCCACGACGTCGGCCCTGATTGCGGCCGGCAATTTCAACTTCATCAACTTCACCGGTTCGGTCGAAGGTGGTCGTTCGATCGAGCGCGCCGCTGCCGGCACCTTTGCCGGTCTCGGGCTCGAGCTTGGCGGCAAGGACCCGGGTTACGTCATGGAAGACGCCGACCTGGAGGCCGCCGTCGATACGCTGATGGATGGCGCGACCTACAATTCCGGCCAATGCTGCTGCGGCATCGAGCGCATCTATGTGCATGAGAGCCTCTACGACGCCTTCGTCGAGAAGTCGGTTGCCTGGGTGTCGAACTACAAGCTCGGCAATCCGCTCGATCCGGAAACGACGCTTGGGCCCATGGCCAACAAGCGCTTCGCCAAGGTGGTGCGCGAGCAGATCGCCGACGCGGTTTCGAAGGGTGCCAAGGCTCTGGTCGATCCGAAGCTCTTCCCGGCCGATGATGGCGGCGCCTACATCATGCCGCAGGTCCTCACGAACGTCGATCACTCCATGGCCTTCATGAAGGACGAGACCTTTGGTCCAGCCGTCGGCATCATGAAGGTTAAGAGCGACGAACAGGCGCTCGAACTGATGAACGACAGCCCCTATGGCCTGACCGCCTCGCTCTGGACGCAGGATCCGGAGCGCGCCGCGCGGATCGGCCGTGACATCGAGACCGGCACCGTCTTCATGAACCGCGCGGACTATCTCGACCCGGCGCTCTGCTGGACCGGCGTCAAGGAAACCGGCAAGGGCGGCTCGCTCTCCGTGCTCGGCTTCCAGAACCTCACCCGTCCGAAATCCTACCACCTGAAGAAAGTCACGAAATGAACATCGTCGCCAATTGGAGCTACCCCACCGCCGTCAAGATGGGACGTGGCCGCATCAAGGAACTGGCGGACGCATGCAAGTCGCTCGGCATGAAGAAGCCGCTGTTGATCACCGACCGCGGCCTCGCGCCGATGGCGATCACGCAGACGGCGCTCGACGTCCTGGAAGAGGCGGGTCTCGGCCGTGCGCTCTTCGCCGATGTCGATCCGAACCCGAATGAGAAGAACCTTGAAGCCGGCATCAAGGCTTACAAGGATGGCGGCCATGACGGCGTCGTTGCCTTCGGCGGCGGCTCGGGCCTCGATCTTGGCAAGTGCGTCGCCTTTATGGCTGGCCAGACGCGGCCGGTCTGGGACTTCGAAGACATAGGCGACTGGTGGACCCGCGCCAATTCCGACGCCATCGCCCCGATCGTCGCCGTGCCGACCACGGCGGGTACCGGTTCGGAAGTCGGTCGCGCCTCTGTTATCACCAATTCCGTCACCCATGTGAAGAAGATCATCTTCCATCCGAAGTTCCTGCCCGGCGTCGTCATCTGCGATCCGGAACTGACCGTCGGTATGCCGAAGATGATCACGGCTGGTACGGGCATGGACGCGTTCGCCCATTGCCTCGAAGCCTATTCCTCGCCCTTCTATCATCCGATGAGCCAGGGTATCGCGCTCGAAGGCATGCGGCTGGTCAAGGAGTTCCTGCCGCGCGCCTATCACGACGGCACGGATATCGAGGCCCGCACCAACATGATGTCGGCAGCTGCCATGGGCGCTACCGCCTTCCAGAAGGGCCTCGGCGCCATCCACGCGCTGTCGCATCCGATCGGTGCCGTCTACAACACCCACCACGGCATGACCAATGCGGTCGTGATGCCGCCAGTGCTGAAGTTCAACCGGCATGTGATCGAGGAGCGCATCGAGCGTGCGGCTGCCTATCTCGGTATCGCCGGCGGCTTCGACGGCTTCTACGACTACGTGCTGGCTCTCCGGGCCGAACTGCATGTGCCGGCGAACCTGACCGCCATGGGCATTGCCAGTGACCGCATCGACGAACTCTCGGCCATGGCGATCGAGGATCCGAGCGCTGGCGGCAATCCGGTGAAGATGACGCTCGAAAACACCAAGAAGCTGTTTGCCGACTGCTTCTAACAGCGCGTGCTGATCGCATTGAGGACCCCGTCACAATGTGTGGCGGGGTCTTTTTCGTGTCTTGCTCATGCGTTGGTGATCCGTCCAGCCCCTTCCCGGCAGATCTGAAGGCAGAGCGAGTCGCGCCGCCGCATGTCGGCGGATGCCTATCTGTGCGCGGCTCATTAGGGACGGACCTGCGCATTCTTGTTTGCGAATATACTTTGTTTTTCCGTCGCTTCTCCCCATTATGGGGGAGGGTGCCAGGCGTCCCGTTTCCACTTTGTTAACCATGTTTGCGCCATGATCACTGCATGGGGCGCCGATGATGCTGGCTGCTCAAGAGCGATGAGCCGCTCGGATCCGACCTCCCAAGGAAGCAGCATGCCAGTCATTTCTTTTGCCAATGCCAAGGGCGGTGCCGGCAAAACCACCGCAGCCCTTCTTCTCGCCACTGAACTGGCACATCAAGGATATCGCGTCGCCATTCTGGATGCCGATCCGCAACGCTGGATCACCCAGTGGCACGAGATCTCCGGTCCGCAGCGCAATATCGAAGTCATCTCCGAAGTGACTGTTGCTTCGGTTCAGGGGCATATCCGCGAGCTGTCGCGCACAAACGACTATATCATCATGGATCTTGCCGGTGCGCGTGACGCCATGGTCACGACGGCAATCGGCCTCTCCGATCATGTGATGATCCCGGTTCAGGGCTGTGCCATGGATGCCAAGGGCGGTGCCCAGATCCTCGACCTGATCAAGCTGATGGAAGATGCCGGCAACCTGGTCATTCCGCATTCGGTCGTCCTCACCCGTGTCACCTCGATGGTGACGACGCGCGCCCTGTTGACCATCAAGGGCCTGCTTGCCGCGCGCGGCGTCAACGTCATCAACACGCCGATCGCCGAGCGCAGCGCCTATCGCGAAATCTTCGACTGTGGTGGCACGCTGTATTCGATGGATGCAGCGAAGATCAGCAATCTCGACAAGGCCCAGGAAAACGCCAAGTCGTTTGCCTCGGAAGTCATGCGTCTGCTGCCGGTAAAGGTCATCCGCTCGAGCGAGCCGCGTCGCCTGTTCCGGCTGGTGCGCTCCGCCGCCTGAGTGCTCCGCTTCCAATAGCCCAGAAACGATGAGACCGCCGGTGCTGCCGGCGGTCTCATCGTATTCAGATCGGAGTTTGTCCTCACGCAGAGGCGTCTGGACAGGCTCCGTGTCTTATTCGACAAATTCCACCGTTACGCCGGCCTTGACCATCTTGGCCAGTTCAGTCGCATCCCAATTGGTCAGGCGGATACAGCCGTGGCTCTGGGTGCGGCCGATCTTGGATGGCTCGGGCGTGCCGTGGATGCCGTAGGTCGGCTTGGAGAGTGCAAGCCAGACCGTGCCCACTGGACCATTCGGGCCTGGCGGGATCGACAGGACCTTGGTGTTGTTGCCCTGCTGGAAATTGACCTTCGGATTGTAGGTGTAGCCCGGATCAAGTGCGATGCGCTCGATGGTGACAGTGCCAGACGGCGAGGGGGTGTCGGCTGAGCCGATGCTTGCCGGATAGGCGGCAACCAGACTGCCGTCTTCACCATAGGCGAAGACCTGCTTCAAACCCTTGTTCGCGACGATGCGCGCGACATTGCCCTTCTTGACGGGGCCCGGCTCGACCACCTTGATGGTCGTACCGGGGATCGAAAAGTCGACGCCTGGGTTCAGCTCGCGCAGATACCCTTCATCCATGTGGAAGCGCTCGGCGAGCATTTCGACGGTCGAGGTGTAGGACAGGGCGGGCAGCTGTGCCTTGTGGGCGTAGTCGTCCGGGATCGAGGCGACGAACGGGCCGGCGGCGTCGCCTGCCGTAATCGTGTAGCTCTTGATTGCGAGGCCGCCGGAGAGGCGCAGGCGTTCGAGGATATCGTCGGCATTGTTCGGGTCGAGCGTTTCGCCGGTCATCTCTTCCCAGGCGACGATCGCCTTGTTGACGTTCTGGCCCATCTTGCCGTCGATGACGCCGGGCGAGACGCCTTCGCGATCAAGGAAGACCTGCAGAGCGGTGATCTCGAGGCGCGACAGGTTGCTCTTCACCGGAATTTCCGGGGTAACGATCCGGGCCGGGGCGTTGTCGGCGGGGGCGGGCAGATCAGGGCCGCCATAGGGCATGTCTTGAGGCATCTGATCGAGAGGAACCTGGTCGCCCGGCATCGCATCGGGGATCGACGCTGTGGTCACGTCATCGTCCCAGCCGCGCGGTTCCGGCTGCTGGGGCTGGCCGTAGGGGTCATAGACGCCCGGCAGGCCGCGATCACCGCCCCGGTTTTGCGGCGGGTAGTAGCTCTCGGCTGGAATTTCGGTCGCGACGAGATTGCCCATGCGGTCGATGAGAACGGTGCGGCCCATGCGATCGCGGCTGATCACGACTTCGCCCACTTCCGGCACGAAATCGAGAATATCGCCCTCGGGCGAGATCAGAAGCGTGTGCGAATTGCGGTCGTCGTAGACGGATTGCGCCGATGCGGTAAGCGCCGCCGTCAGCGATATGGCGGTCAAGGCAGCCAATCCCAGGCCAGTATTCTTGATATCGAACACGATTCGTTTTTCCTCGTCTGAACCAGCGACAAACGCGTGAAATTTGACACTAATGTGGAAAAGGTGAATTCATAGTGAATATAGGGTTAACTTACTGTGGGGGCAGTAGAGCCGAGACGCTTTAGAACAGAGCTTTGTGGTTCGGCTGTAAGGGGGGAAGATGCAGGATCGACTGAGATTGGAAGACTTTTTACCCTTCCGGCTGATCCGGGTCGCGGAAACTGTCGATAACGGCTTTGCGCACTTCTGTGGTCCGGAGGATGAACTGTCCTGGTCGGAGTGGCAGGTGCTCTGGTCTCTGGGCGAGCGTTCGCCGACCACTGCCAAGGCCATTTCCGGCTATGCGGGTCTCAGCAAGACCAAGATCAGTCGTGCCGTGAAGGTTCTCGAGGACAAGGGCTACCTGCTTCGGAGGCGTGACCGATCCGACCGCCGCTTCGAACTGCTGTCCCTGACGCAGAGGGGAAAGGAGCGTTTCGAGCGACTGGCGGGTGAAGCGAGCGGCTTCCAGCGCTGGCTTGAGCGCAGTGTCAACATCGCCTATCTCTCCTCGCTCGACAGCGGGCTCGTCGGACTGGAGGATCTGATTTCCACCGGTCACCTCAGAGCGCCGCAGCAGCAGGCCGAGGAACCGCTCGCATGATCATGTTTTCCGGCCCCAAGGGGCCGCGTCTTGCTCTCGACGAAGGCTCGGTCTTCGATGTTGGCGCCTGCATAGTCGACGGCGTTGATCTGGCGCCCGGTCGGGCCATTCCCGATGACGGCGACCCCCGCATCGATCATTCGCTTGAAGGCTTCCTGTTCACATGCGGTCCTGACCATATCCGCCACCGCGAGCCGATATTCGGCAAGGATGGAAACTATCCGCTGCATGGCTCCTTTTCCGCCAATCCGGCGCATTCGATCGAATTGACGGTTGAGGACGAGGATCTCGTGGCGCGGGCCGTCGTCGACGTTGCGCTTGCGGCGGGCGGACATGCCCAGTTGCGCCGTCAGTGGCGCCTGAAGGGCGAGAGCGGCGAGGTGCAGCTTGCCGACACGGTGGTCAATGTGGGCGATGCCGCCTTTCCGACATTTCTGATGTATCACATCAATCTGGGTGCCAGGCATTTCGATCCCGGCACGCGGCTCCAAGGGGCCATGCTTGAGGGCGGCGGTCTGCCCTGGGCCTTCGGCGAAGGAGAGAGCGGGATCTTCTGCGTGCCCGCCGGGCATGGCGGCTGGGCGGAGCTCCGGCTCGGGCCGATGGAGGCGATCGGTGGCAAGCGGCTGAAGGTGCGCTTCCGCACGGACACACTGCCGCATCTGCAGGTCTGGCGGAACCAGAGGCTGCCGGCCCATGTGCTCGGTATCGAACCCGTCTCGCATCGCTGGGTCTCGCGAAACGAGCTCGGAGCCGCGGGTGAGTTCGACATTCTCCAACCAGGCGAGAGCCGCGAATACGGGCTGGCGTTTTCCTTCGTCTGAGGATGGATGGCGAGGCCGTCGAGATTGACGCCTACGGATGCCCGTCGTAGATGTTTGGCCCCAAGAAATTGACGAGGTGCCCCGATGAACATCCGCCAGATCAACGAGGAATATTCGGTCAGCGGCCAGATCACGGTCGATGAGGTCGATGAGATCAAGGCGCTCGGCTTCAAGTCGATCGTTTGCCATCGCCCCGACGGCGAAGAATTCGGGCAGCCGGAATTCGCAGCCGTTGCCAAGCGCGCGGAAGAGTTAGGTCTCAAGATCAAACACGTGCCCGTCGGACCCATGGGCGTGACACCCGATGCCGTTGCCGACATGGTTGATGCACTCGAAGAATTCGAGCGTCCTATGTTCGGCTATTGCCGTTCGGGCGCCCGTTCGGCGGCAACTTACGAACACGCGCAGCGCCAGCGCGGCTGACGCGTCTGTTCCATCATCCTTGGCCGGACCTGCGTGTCCGGCCTGTCTGTTTTCTAAACCAGCCTCAAGCAGGAGTTTTCCCATGAGCATCAAGCGTATCGAGCCCGGCAAGCGCATGAGCGGCGCCGTCGTCCACGGCAACACCGTTTACCTGGCCGGCCAGGTTGGCGAAGGTTCGACCGTGACCGAGCAGTCGAAGTCGGCTCTCGCCGAAGTCGATCGCCTGCTGGCTGCTGCCGGCTCGGACAAGTCGAAGATCCTGCAGACGATCATCTACCTTTCGGACATGTCGACCTTCGGCGAGATGAACGCCGTCTGGGAAGCCTGGATCGACCCGGCCAACCCGCCGGCCCGCGCCACCAGCGGTGCGCCGCTCGCGACCCCGGACTACAAGGTCGAGTTCATCGTCACCGCGGCCATCTGATTTTTCAGGGCAACGTATAGAATGCAAAAGGCTGGGAGCGATCCCGGCCTTTTTTGTTTTCTCCGGCTGTTGCTCAGGGCTTATGGGCTGGCGGACTTGTGTCTTCTGCCAAGGAGCCAGCGATACAGGCGCCCGTCGATGGAGAGCAGTCCGAGCGCGATCAGGCCCATTCCAGCGAAATGGTTGGAGGCCAATCTTTCGCCGAGGAACAGATAGCCGAGCAGGATGGCGCTGACGGGAATGAGCAGGGTGACGAGAGAGCTGTTGATTGCTCCACCGACCGCGAGGATGCGGAAGAAGAGGATATAGGCGAGCGCCGTCGACAGCAGCCCGAGACCCAGAAGCGCAGCGACGGTCGTCATGCCCGGCATCGGCAGATGCCACGGGGTATCGATCAGCGCGACCACGGGTATCATCATCAGCGTCGTCGCCGATACCTGGCCGAATGCACTGGTTGCCGGCGAGATGCCCATCCGCCGGAAGCGCCGGCCGAAGACGCCAGCAAAGCCATAGGACAGGGCTGCGCCAAGGCAGGCGAGGAGGGGCAGGAGCGGTATGGCCTCTGTCTTCACGTGGTTTCCGGCCATCAGCACTGCGACACCCAAGAACCCAAGGGCGATGCCGACGAGCTTGTTGCGCGTGATGCCTTCGTCCGATGTCAGAACATGCGCGACGAGGATCGAGAAGATGGGTGTGGTCGCGTTGAGGATCGAGGCAAGGCCGCTGGCAATCTGGGTCTGCCCCCAGAAGAGAAGCGTGAAGGGGATGAGATTGTTGAGGAGACCCATGCCCAGGAAAGCGGCCCAGATGGTGGCGTCTGCGGGGATGGGCTGGCGGCGGATGCGCAAATAGACGAACAGAGCCAATGCCGCGATCGCCACGCGGGCGAGGACCACGGTCAGCGGAGGCAGTTCGGAGAGGGCGACTTTGGAAAAGAAGAACGAGCCGCCCCAGAGGACCGAGAGTGCCAGGAGAAGAGCCCAGTCGACAAGGCCCATGGATTGGTTTTGCTGCATGCGATGGTTCCAGGGTTGATCTGTTGGCCATCAGTGACTGGCCGAACCGCGATTTGCTCGCCGGATTCGGACTCTGTCCTTTTTGGGCTCAAAACGCTGATGTAATGTCTGATCATGAGCCTCGATATCCACCAATGTGAGCAGGCATGGCTTGCGCGTGATCCCCAGTTTGACGGCCGGTTTTTCATCGGCGTTCGAACTACCGGGATCTATTGCCGTTGTGTCTGCCCGGTGCGCCAGCCTTATCGCTGCAATATCGAATTCCTGCCGAGTGCGGCGGCGGCCGAACTTGCGGGCTATCGCCCATGTCTGCGCTGCCGCCCGGAAACGGCGCCGTTCAGTCCGGCCTGGAAGGGCAGTGCTGCTATCGTCGAGAGGGCGGCAAGACTGATCCGCGAGGAAGGCGCGCTTGATGCGCCGGGTGCGACCGTCGAGGCGCTTGCTGCTCGGGTTGGCGTGGGCGGACGGCATCTCTCGCGGCTGTTTCAAAAGCATCTCGGCGCAAGCCCGCTGCAGGTGGCGAAAACGGCGCGGGTTCAGCGCGCCAAGCGCTTGCTGACCGGCACGGATATGTCGATCACCGAGATTGCGCTGCAGGCGGGTTTTGGAAGCGTCAGGCGGTTCAATGCCGTCTTTCAGGAGGTGTACAAGCGACCGCCGACGGCGATCAAACGGAGTTCGGCGCCACGCTCCTCGTGATCGCCCTCTCGCGCAGTGACCTTTGCCCGGACAGAAAAATGGCCGGGGATGAGCCGGCCATTCTGTTTTGATTCAACTGCCTGTCAGGCTTTGTTGCGAATTTGAGTCAAGGTCCGGGTCGGCGTGATCGCCTCCGGATCGAGCTTGATCTCGATGATCGCAGGCTTGCCGGAAGCGCGGGCGCGCAGGAAGGCAGGGGCGAAGTCTTCGGTCTTCTCAACCGTTTCGCCGTGGCCGCCATACGCCTTGGCGAGGGCTGCGAAATCGGGATTGGTGAGATCGGTGGCGCAGACGCGGCCCGGATATTCGCGCTCCTGATGCATGCGGATCGTGCCGTACATGCTGTTGTTGATCACGAGCGTGATGATCGGCAGGTTGTAGCGGATGGCGGTGGCAAACTCCTGTCCGTGCATCATGAAGCAGCCGTCGCCGGCAAAGCAGATGACCTCACGTTGCGGGAACAGCTGCTTGGCGGCGACTGCTGCCGGAAGGCCGTAGCCCATGGAGCCGGAGGTCGGGGCGGCCTGGGTGTTGAAGGCCTGGAAGCGGTGGAAGCGATGCAGCCAGGTGGCATAGTTGCCGGCGCCATTGGTGAAGATCGCATCCTTCGGCGTATTGGCTTCGATCCACTCCATGATCGGCCCCATCTGCACGGCGCCCGGGCCTGCCTTGGGCGGCGTCGACCAGGCGAGATAGGCGGCGTGCATGGTCTCGGTGCGCTCGGCCCATACAGGGGCGGTGGGTGCGTCCAGGGAGGCGAGTGCTGCGACGAATTCTTCAGGCGCGGCACAGATCGCGAGATCGGCGCGGTAGACGCGGCCAAGCTCGGACGGGTCCGGATGGATGTGGACGAGCTTCTGGGCCGGGTAGGGGATGTCCATCAGCGTGTAGGAGGAGGATGGCATTTCGGAGAAACGGCTGCCGAGCAGGATCAGCAGATCGGCTTCCTTCACTTCCTTGGCCAGCGCCGGATTGATGCCGATGCCGACATCGCCAGCGTAAGACGGATGCAGGTGATCGAAGAGCATCTGGCGGCGGAAGGAGCAGCCGACCGGCAGCTTGAATTTTTCCGCGAATGCCTGGATGCCGGCGACCGAGGTCTCGCTCCAGCGGGTGCCGCCGAGAACCACCATCGGGCGCTTGGCGGTCTTCAGCATCGCGCCGAGGGCGGCGATCTGGCTTGGGCCGGGATGGGCCTCGACCGGGGTGTAAGCCTTGGCTTCCGGAGCGTCGACCTCGTCGAGCAGCATATCTTCCGGCAGCGTCAGCACGACCGGGCCGGGGCGGCCCGAGGTGGCGACGGCAAAGGCGCGGGTGACGAATTCCGGGATGCGGCGGGCATCATCGATCTCGCCGACCCATTTGGCGAATTCGGTGAAGGCGCGGCGGTATTCGACTTCCTGGAACGCTTCGCGCTCCTTCATGTCGCGTCCGATCTGGCCGATGAAGAGGATCATCGGGATCGAATCCTGCTTTGCGACATGCAGGCCGGCGGAGGCGTTGGTGGCGCCGGGACCACGGGTCACCATGCAGATACCGGGCTTGCCGGTGAGACGGCCCCAGGTATCGGCCATCATCGCAGCTCCCCCTTCCTGGCGGCAGACCAGCGTCTCGATGCCGCTGTCCTTCAGCGCGTCGAGCACGGCCAGATAGCTTTCGCCGGGAACGCAGGAGACGCGCTCGACGCCGTTGGCCTTCAGGGCCTCGACGATCAGTTCACCGCCGGTCTTCTTCATTGCGTCTTCCTTTCCAGCTCGGCCAGTTCGGCCAGAATTTCGTTTCCATGCTCGCCGATGCGCGGGCTCGGGCGCTCGTAGCGCAGGGGGGTCTCGGAGAGCACGATCGGCGTGCGCACGCCTGGGATCAGGGTTCCCTTGTCGTCGGTGAGGTCGATCTTGAGGCCGCGCGCCTGAACTTGCGAGTCGGCGAACATTTCCTCGATCGAGTTGATCGGTCCCGCCGGTACGGCATTCGCCTCACAGGCGGACAGCAGATCGCGCTTTTGCCACTTCTCTGTTTCTGCGGTGACGATCTGGCGGACTTCGACCTTGTTGGCGACGCGGGCCTTGTTGGTGGCGAAGCGTTCGTCATCGGCGACTGTGGGGATGCCGAGGATGGTGCAGAGGCGCCTGAACTGCCCGTCATTGCCAACGGCGAGGATCAGGTGACCGTCTGATGTCGGCACCACTTCATAGGGGCTGATGTTCGGATGGGCATTGCCGAGCCTTGTCGGTGGCTTGCCCGAGATCAGGTAGTTCATGTTCTGGTTGGCGAGCACCGCCGACATAACGTCGAGCAGCGCCATATCCACGAACTGGCCCTGGCCGGTCTTCATGACGTGGATCAGCGCTGCCTGGATGGCGGTCACGGCATAGATGCCGGTGAAGATGTCGGCGATCGCCACACCCGCCTTCATCGGCTCGCCGTCCTTTTCGCCCGTGATCGACATGAAGCCGGACATTCCCTGGACGATGTAGTCGTAGCCGGCGAAATCGGCATAGGGGCCATTCTGGCCAAAGCCTGTGATCGAGCAGTAGACGAGCTTGGGGTTGATCGCCTTCAGGCTCTCATAATCCAGCCCGTATTTCTCAAGACCGCCGCGCTTGAAGTTCTCGATGACGACATCGGCCGAGGCGCAAAGGCGGCGGACCGTCTCCTGGCCTTCCGGCGTCTTCAGATCGACTGATATCGAGCGCTTGTTGCGGTTCGTCGAGTGGTAATAGGCGGCCGAGAGGTTTTCGCCATCGGCGCCCTCGACGAAGGGTGGTCCCCAGGCGCGGGTATCGTCGCCGCCTTCGGGGTTTTCCACCTTGATCACATCGGCGCCGAGATCGGCCAGCATCTGGCCCGCCCAGGGGCCTGCAAGCACGCGGGCGAGCTCGATCACGCGAATGCCTGATAGCGGAGGCGGGGCGGAGGGCTTGGTCGTCATGGCGCGATCCTGTGCCGTGTTGTCAGGCCCTGATATCTGACCCTTTTGGATCACTGGCCATGACAAGAACTGCTGTCGAGCGAGCTATACCGCCGGATTTTGCCGTCCGCACCTGATATTCTCTCATGGCATCATTCCGTTTCGGCAAGAGATCAGAGCATCAGGGGCCGAGATTGCCGAGCCAGGCGAGGAAGTCGCCGATCGCCTTTTCGCGGCCGATCTCGTTCAGCGTCTCGTGGCGCATGGTCTCGTAGACGGTGGTCTCGACATCGGTCATGCCCGCATCCAGCATGCGCTGGCCGAGCCAGCGGATCTCGCGGCCCTTGTTGGTCGCCGGATCCTCGGCGCCGCCGACGAGATAGACCGGGAGCCGCTGCGGCAGGCGGGCGAGGCGTTCCGGGTCGGCGCCGGCAAAGGTTAGCTTAAAGATGTCGCGCCACATGGAGACGCTGGCGTCGAAGCCGCAAAGCGGGTCGGCGATATAGGCGTCCACTTCCTTTTGATCATGCGACAGCCAGTCGAAGGCCGTGCGATGGCCGGGGATCGCGCGGCCCCAGGCGGCAAAGGTCGCCTTCGGCAGGATCAAGGAGGGGACATCGGACCCCTTCAGCATCTGCTCGAGATAAAGGACGCCCTGGGCGAAGCGACCGGCAAGGCCGGGATTGAAATTGGAGTTCCAGATCGAGAGCGCCGCAAAGGCCTGCGGATGCTCGGTCGCGACATTAAGTGCGATGAGGCCACCCATGGAATGGCCGAACAGGATGATCGGCAGTCCCGGATGTTTGCCGGCCGCAAGGTCGCGCATCGCCATGACATCGGCCACGACCTTTGCAGATCCGTCCTTGCGGGCGAAGGATCCTAGCGCCGCATCCGCAGCCGTGGTCTCCCCATGGCCGCGGTGATCATGGGCGTAGACGTGGTAGCCCGAGGCGGAAAGCGCTCCTGCGAAACCCTCATAACGCCGCGAATGTTCGGCAAGGCCATGGCAGAGGAGAAGGATGCCGCGCGGGGCGGTCTCGGCAGGCTGGTGGTGATAGGCGAGGCGAGCCCCGCTTGGGCTGTCGAGCCACTGTCGCTCTGCAAACATCTGGATCCCCTTGCATTTTCCCTTGTGTTGCCTGCTGTATCCCGTCTGTCAATCAACGGCCTTGATCGAGGGCAAAGGAATTTTCATTCCTTTGCGTCTAGCTTCCACGCATCGAACGAAGGTCGGGGATCAGGCATGGCGGAGACGGAGCGATCGGCAGCGGGGCGAGGTGGCATGTGGCCCTTCGCCATTGTGGCCGGTCTCCTGCTGGTCATGGTGGCTTTCGACAGGATCGACGGGATCTCGTTTTTCGGGGACATCGACGATGATCTCAGGTTGTTGCAGCTGAAACATCTGATGGTGACAGGCGGTTGGTACGACCTCACTCTGCCGATGGTCCAATCGCCCGAGATCTATCTTTCGCCGTGGTCACGCCTGATCGATCTCCCCTATGCGGTGTTGACCTTGCTCCTTCAGCCCTTCCTCGGGCTCGATCTCGCTTTGGTCGCCGCGACACAGATCTGGCCGCCGATGATGCTGCTCGTCTTTGCCGCTCTCACCGTGCGGACGGTGCAGGCCCTGACACCGCCGGAGGCGCTCAGCGGTCCAGTCTGGCTGGTGGTCGGCTTCGTGCTGATCTTTGCCGCCTTCGAGTTTTCGCCGGGACGCATCGATCACCACAATGCTCAGATCCTGGCGATGATGGCGATCCTGTACGGACTTGTCAGGGACCAGGGTCGAGGTGGTCGGTTCGTCGGCTCCGGCGCGGCGATCTCTCTCGTGATCGGTCTGGAATGCCTACCCTTCGTCGCGGTAGCCCTTGCGCTTGTTGCCATGGGCTTTGTTCTGCGGGTTCCCTTCGCGCGCCGGATGCTGGTCGAGACCGGAGCCTCCATGGTGGTGGTCGCGCTTGTGTCAGGGGTTGCCTTCATTGGACCCTCGTCCATGCTGCAGACGGCCTGCGACGCCTATTCGGCGCCCTATATCGCCGCCTTGTGCGGCTTTGGCGCCTGCTTCTGGATCTCAGGCCGGTTGGTTCCGGAAGGCGCTGGTCCGCTGCCGCGATTGCTGACGCTTGCGTTTTCCGGCGCACTCGTGGCTTGCGGCCTCGTGCTCCTCTTTCCGTCCTGCCTTGCTGGCCCCTACCAGATGATCGATCCAGTCTCCCGCTTCTACTGGTTCGAGCGGATCCAGCAGGAACAGAGCATTCTGGGGTTCCGGCAGATCGGACAGACGGGTGCGGCGGTGCTGGTGTTTCTGGCGCTGATGGCGCTTGTTGCGCTGTTTAGCTGCCCTTTCTGGCGTGAGGAGACGCGAGGCAGCGCGCGGCACTGGGCAGGCTACCTGTTTGCCTGCGGTTCCCTTGCCATGACCGTGATCCTGATCCGCTATGTGCGATTTCCGGCGGCCCTGATGCCGGTCTTCCTGCCGCTGGCGCTCAAGCTTTGTGTCGATACGCTCTCAGGCGGTGAGGGACGGCGGGCAAAGGCACTCGTGATCGCACCCGTCGCTGTTCTGACAGCCATTGTGGGCGGCCTCTACGCGCTCATGCCCTATCGACCGTCACCGCAGGACGCCGTCTGGCTGATGTCGGTGGATGATTGCCGGGGCGAGGATTTCGCCGACTTGAAGGGGCTGGCGCCTGGCCGGATCCTTGCGCCGACCGGCATCGGGCTTGCCCTGGCAGCGCATGTGCCCGATGGCGTCTCGGTCATGGCGATCCCGTTCCATCGTGCGGCCCCCGGAATTCGGCTGAGTTTTACTGCCTTTGCGGGCTCCGATGCTTCTGCGCGCAAGGCTTCACTTGATGAAGCCGATTATGTGGCGGTCTGCCACGTGCCTTTTCCCGTTCCGTCCGAAGAGGCGCCACTCTATGCGGCACTGGTCGGCGGACAAGACTGGCCGGGGCTCGTGCCTGTCGCGGGTGCCGAGCCGGGCCGCCTCAAGATCTACAGGGTCGTGCATGATGCGCTGAAGTGATCGTGAGGCTCTGTTCCTCGCGACAAGAGGCAGAAAAACCCGGCATCCTGGCCCGGTCTGCATTGCTCACGCGACGCAATTCGCCTACATAGCGGCAAATTCCCATTCCCGCCGGAGCAAGACCCCATGGCACGCCAGTTCATCTATCACATGTCGGGACTTAGCAAGTCCTACGGCGCAAAGAAGATTCTCGAAAACATCCATCTCTCGTTCTACCCCGATGCCAAGATCGGTATCCTCGGCCCGAACGGTGCCGGTAAGTCGACCGTGCTGCGCATCATCGCCGGTCAGGACAAGGAATACACGGGCGAAGCCTGGCTCGCCGAAGGTGCCACCGTCGGCTACCTGGAGCAGGAACCGCATCTCGATCCGGCCAAGAACGCCTTTGAAAACGTCATGGAAGGCGTTGCCGACAAGCAGGCCGTGCTCGACCGCTACAACGAACTGATGATGAACTATTCCGACGAGACCGCCGAAGAAGGCTCCAAGCTTCAGGACATCATCGACAGCCAGAACCTCTGGGATCTGGAGCAGCAGGTCGAAATGGCGATGGAAGCGCTGCGCTGCCCGCCGAAGGACGCAGACGTGACCCTTCTGTCGGGTGGTGAGCGCCGTCGTATCGCGCTTTGCCGTCTTCTCTTGTCGCAGCCTGACCTGCTGCTGCTCGACGAACCGACCAACCATCTCGACGCCGAGACCATCGCCTGGCTCGAAAAGCACCTGCGCGACTATCCGGGTGCCGTCATGATGATCACCCACGATCGCTACTTCCTCGACAACGTCACCGGCTGGATCCTCGAACTCGACCGCGGCCGTGGCATTCCGTACGAAGGCAACTATTCGGCCTACCTTCAGGCGAAGGCCAAGCGCATGCTTCAGGAAAACCGCGAAGAGGCCGGCCGCCAGAAGGCGATCTCGCGCGAACAGGAATGGATCGCATCCAGCCCGAAGGCCCGTCAGGCGAAGTCCAAGGCCCGTATCAAGGCCTATGAGCAGCTCGTTGATGCGGCTGAAGGCATTCGTCCCGGCGATGCGCAGATCATCATTCCGGTCTCCGAGCGTCTCGGCCAGGTGGTCATCGAACTCGACGGCATCACCAAGGGCTTTGAAGGCCGCACGCTGATCAATGATCTCTCTATCAAGCTGCCCCCGGGCGGCATTGTCGGCATCATCGGTCCGAACGGCGCCGGCAAGTCGACGCTGTTCAAGATGATCACCGGTCAGGAAAAGCCGGATGCCGGTTCGATCCGTGTCGGTGACACCGTGCATCTCGGTTATGTCGACCAGAGCCGCGATGCGCTTGATGGTTCGAAGACCGTCTGGGAAGAAATCTCGGGCGGCGCCGAAATCATCAAGCTCGGCAAGTTCGACATGAACTCCCGTGCCTATTGTGGCGCTTTCAACTTCAAGGGTGGCGACCAGCAACAGAAGGTCGGCAATCTCTCCGGCGGTCAGCGCAACCGCGTGCACCTGGCCAAGATGCTGAAGGCCGGCGGCAACGTTCTGCTGCTCGACGAACCGACCAACGACCTTGATACGGAAACGCTGGGTGCGCTTGAGACTGCGCTCGAAAACTTCGCCGGTTGCGCGATCATCATCTCTCACGATCGCATGTTCCTAGACCGTCTGGCGACGCATATCCTGGCTTTCGAAGGCGACGGCCATGTCGAATGGTTCGAGGGCAACTTCGAAGACTACGAGCAGGACAAGATCCGCCGCCTCGGTCCGGATGCCCTGAACCCGGGCAGCCAGTCCTACAAGCGCCTGACGCGCTGAGCAGATACCGCGTCAACGATTTCCTGTTGTTCGATTTTGAGCCGGCGCATTCGCGCCGGCTTTTTTGTTGTTCTGCAGAATGCCGTAAAGGAAGCTTATCGGAATAAGCTGCAAAGCAATGGTGTCATTGACTTTTGTTTAACGCGGAGCGGGCAGTATTCCCGAAGTTATGGGGGCGAATCGTAGTTGAAGGTCTACGTTCGGGTGTCGGTTCTGGAGGACATATGACTGCTCTATCCTTGCGTAAATTGCTCTATCTCATTGCTACCGCCCCGCTTTTGGCGTTTCTCTGGCTAAGTGGAGTTTCCGTCTGGGATAGTTACGCAGCCTATTCCAGCCTTGGCAGCCAGTTGGCACTGCAGCGTCTCGCCCATGCCGGCGGGCTGGTGGCGCAGGCGCTGCCAGCGGAGGCATTCGCCGATGCCAGCAATCGGGCTGAACGTAGAAAGGCTGTCGACGAATCCATCGCCGGCCTGCAGTCGGCATTCGATGCCTGGAAATCCCAGGGTAATGCCGATGCTCCGATCGAAAAGGCCATGGCCACGATCATCGAAAAACGGGATCTGCTCCCGCAGCATCGGACGAATGTCGATGCCGGTACGGCCGGTCGCAACGATGCTCTCTTCATCCTGCAGCCGGCGTCGGCTGCAGGTCTGGAATTGGTTCGCCGTTCGGCTGCCACGATCGATGACCTTAGACTGTCCCGTTTCATTGAGGGCTATTATGCTCTGATGCAGTTCAATGACGGCACGCTCATCCACATCAATCTCGGCCGACAGTTGCTGTCTGGCACGGCCCTTGAGCTGCCGGCCTTTTCCTTCCTGATCCACGCCAAGGGGCTGAACGACCGCTATCGTCCGCAGTTCCAGGAACTGCTGCCGCGCGATATCACCGAGCAGTATGATCGCTTCGAGCAGTCGCCTGAGGGGCAGGCAGTCGAGAAGATCCGTAACTCTTTTTACAACAATGCCCCGACGGGCAAGGACGAACAGGGGCTGGCAGCCTGGGATGCAGGTAACCTTGCCAAGGCCGGTGTCCTCTCGGCAATGATCCAGAAAACGGGCGTTGACCTTGACGCCGCTGCCAAGCGAGAGCTGGCTGATCTGAAATCGGCCTTCATTCGCGGCAGCGTTACCGCATTGTTCGTCTCAATGCTCGTTCTCAGCCTGTGCCTGATGGTGGTTCGCGCCGTTTCAAAGATGATCACGCAGATCCAGATGCGCATGCAGAGCCTGGCAGAGGGCGATCGCGAGGCGCCCATTCCCTTTACGGTTCGCGTCGACGAGATCGGCGGCATGGCGCGTTCCGTTGAAATCTTCCGTGAAGCGGCGATCCGCAATGCTGAGTTGGAAGGCGAGGCCGAAGAAAATCGCAAGCGTGCCGAACTCGAGCGCGTCGAAGTGCAGCGGCTGGCGGAGGCCGAGGCGGAGGAGCGCCTGAACAAGGCGACTGGTTCGCTGGCTGCGGCGCTGCGACGGCTGGCGGCCGGCGATCTGGTATGCGAGATCCATGAGCAGTTTGCCCCGCAATTTGAAGCGCTGCGTCACGATTTCAATACCTCGGTCCAGCAGTTGCGCGCGGTTCTCATATCGGTTGGCGCATCGGCCGGAGCCGTCAGTGGCGGTTCGGGCGAAATCTCGCATGCCTCAGACAATCTTGCCAAGCGGACCGAGCAGCAGGCAGCCTCGCTTGAGGAAACGGCGGCAGCCCTTGAGCAGATCACTGCCAATGTGCAGTCGACCTCTCGGCGCAGTGGCGAGGCGCGCGATATCGTGCGCAATACGCGCAGTCATGCCGAGCAGTCTGGCGTCGTGGTCGGAAATGCGGTGACCGCGATGGAGCGGATCGAGCATGCGTCCAAGCAGATCAGCCAGATCATCGGGGTGATCGACGAAATAGCCTTCCAGACCAACCTTCTCGCGCTGAATGCCGGTGTCGAGGCGGCGCGTGCCGGTGAAGCGGGCAAGGGATTTGCTGTCGTGGCACAGGAGGTTCGCGAATTGGCTCAGCGTTCGGCCAATGCCGCCAAGGAGATCAAGGCTCTCATCGGTAATTCCGAAGTTGCCGTCAGTGAGGGCGTCAAGCTCGTAAACGAGACGGGCGAGGGGCTCACCACGATTGCAGGTCTCGTACAGGCTATCAATGAGCATATGGATGCCATCGCCGCAGCGGCTCAAGAGCAGTCGGTCGGCCTTGGCGAAGTGAATACTGCCGTCAACCACATGGACCAGGCAACCCAGCAGAATGCTGCGATGGTGGAGGAGATGAATGCGGCTTCCGCCGGCCTCGCCCAGGAAGCGGCAAGCCTTGCCGATTTGCTGCGCCAGTTCCGCACTGACGAAAGCAGAGCGCAGACGCAGCGGCGGGCCGCCTGACTTCACTGTTCCTGGCTGACGCCAAGCCTGGTGTTCAAACGCATCTGACACGGTCGCCTGTGGCGGCCGTTTCACTTTTGGGAAGCTCGAAACTTTCGGCTTGCATCCCACGTCGAACGGACATAAAGATATCTTTATGTCGTTATTGCGGTGGTGCTGATGAGACTGGGCGTTGATACTCTTGTGGATTTGCTGAAGGCGGCGGGCGAGCCGACCCGCCTGCGGCTGCTCACGCTGCTCTCCTCCGGTGACTTGACCGTGACCGATCTTACAGAAATTCTTGGTCAGTCGCAGCCCCGTATTTCCCGGCACCTGAAGTTGCTGGCGGAAGCCGATCTGATCGATCGTTATCAGGAAGGCGCCTGGGCCTATTTCCGTCTGAAGCAGGACGGAGCCGGGGCCGAACTCATTCGCCTGCTGCTCGATGCCGCCGAGGAGAGCGATCCCGTTCTCCAGCGTGACCGTGATCGCCTCGCTGGCGTGAAGCGGGCGAGGGCTGAGAAGGCGCAAGCCTATTTCAGCCGCAACGCGTCCGAATGGGACGAGCTTCGTCGGCTGCATGTCAACGATGCCGATGTGGAAGCCGCTCTTCTGCAGATCGTTGGCACCGAAGCGGTCGAATCGATGCTGGACCTGGGCACCGGCACGGGGCGCATCCTGCAGTTGCTGTCGCCGCGGTATCGTCGGGCGATCGGCATCGATGCCAGCCGTGACATGCTGGCGGTTGCCCGCTCCAATCTCGACAAGGAAGGCATCCTGTCGGCCAGCGTGCGCCATGGCGACATTCTGAACCTGCCGCTCGATGCCGGCGACTACGATCTCGTGACCATCCACCAGGTTCTGCACTTCCTCGAAGAGCCGGAACTGGCGCTGGCGGAAGCCGCGCGCATGCTGCGGGACGGTGGCCGTCTGGCGATCATCGATCTCGCCCCCCATGCGCATGAATATCTGCGCGACGAGCATGCCCATGTGCGTCTGGGCTTCTCGCATGGCGTCATGGCGGAATGGCTTAACCGGCAGGGGCTGTCTGTCGAAGACGTGATCGACCTGCCGCCGCAGAGTGCAGCCGGGCGCGGTCTCACCGTGACCATCTGGCTTGCCCGCCGAGGAGACGCTGCCGCTGCCACACACCAGGACCAACCTCTTGCCTTGACCGGGAGCCGATAATGACGAAGACCGAACGGCCGATCGCCAAGCCCTCTGACCTCAAGGTCTCCTTCGAGTTTTTCCCGCCCAAGTCGCCCGACATGGCAGAGCAACTCTGGCAGACGGTCGAGGCACTGCAGCCTTACCAGCCGGATTTCGTCTCGGTGACCTACGGTGCCGGTGGCACGACGCGCGAGCCGACGCTTGCGACCGTCAAGCGTCTGATCGCCGACACGCCGCTCGCCACCGCTTCGCACCTGACCTGTGTCGGAGCGTCGCGGGAAGAGGTTCGGGCCGTCGTCGAGGAATTTAAGGCTGCTGGCGTTCGTCATTTCGTCGCTCTGCGCGGCGACCCGCAGGGCGGTGTCGGGACGCGTTATGCGCCGCATCCTGATGGATTCGTCAATGCAGCCGATCTGGTTGCGGGCTTGCGCGGCATGGGAGACTTCGAGATCTCCGTCTCCGCCTATCCCGAGCGTCACCCGGAAAGCGAGAGCGAGGCCGTCGACCTCGATATGCTCAAGCAGAAGGTCGATGCAGGGGCCACCCGCGCGCTTACCCAGTTCTTCTTTGATAACGACGTCTATGAACGCTACATGGACCGCGTTCGCGCGGCAGGCATTTCGATCCCGATCGTGCCAGGCATAATGCCGATCCAGAACCTGACCCAGCTCAAGCGTTTCGCCGCGATGTGCGGGGCAAGCGTTCCTGCCTTCCTCGACGCGTGGTTCGAGGGCACGGATAACGACCCGCAGGCCCGAGCAGCAATCGCCGCTGATATCGCCGCCGAGCAGATCGCAGACCTGGCTAAACGCGGGGTCGAGGAATTCCACATCTATACGATGAACAGGGCGCCGCTGACGATTGCGACGCTCGAGCGCCTCGGCGTGTCCGCGAAGGCTCAGACCCTTTCGGGCGCCGCTGCCTGATCCCAGATGCCGAAGAATGGAAAGAGGCGCATGACGGTCCTTGTCATGCGCCTCTTGCTCTTTTGGAAATTATTGATGCTGGAGCGGCCTGGTTCGGCCAAGCCATGGGTTTTGGTTCATTCGACCTGTGTCAGATGAACAGCATCGTGGCTACGAAAACAAACGCTGCACCTACGATCAGGACGTTGATAGAATTGGTCAGTCCCATGTGTGCCTCCTTGCGTTGACCGTTAGATATTATGTCTGTTTTGTGTCTGCGCAAGGGCTAATCGGTGTTGCGATGCGGCATTTCGGAGTGGGAAACCTACCGGATTTCTTCAATAAATATTGAATTACAAAGGCTTGATGGCGATCTCGCGCTGTTAATGAAGTTTAATATCCGTGAGCGCGAGAGGCTGTGCATAAGCGATTTTGCGGGCTTCTGCCCAGGCTCAGCGCTCAGCCATCGGCACGGCAAAAAGCCGGGGCAGCTATGCCACCCCGGCCATTTTTTCCTCTATTTGGCGCGTATCTGACCGCGTCTCAGAGGGCGTTGAGAAGAGCCGGTGTCGGCCAGCCGTCTGCGGGCAGACCGACCCGCTGCTGCTCTTTCTGGACCGCGACGCGCGTGCCGGCGCCGAGGATGCCGTCGATCTTGCCGACGTCGTGGCCCAGTCCCTGAAGTTTCGTCTGCAGCACTGTCATCTGGTCGACGTCGAGGCCCGGTTCAGGGGTGCCCTTCTGGTAGACCGGCGCGCCGCCGAAACGGGTGGCGAAGTAGGCAGCCGAGGTCGTGTAAATGAAGGACTGGTTCCATTCGAGATAGATGTTGAAGTTCGGATAGGTCATGAAGGCAGGGCCTTTGCGGCCTTGCGGCAGCACCAGAGAGGCGGGCAGGGAGCCAAAGCCTGTGTTGCCATCGCGCGGCTGGACGCCGAGCGCAAACCATTCAGCTGCCGTCATCGTGCCGCCGAGGCCGGACTTTTCGAAGGGCAGGGTCTCCGGGATCGTTACTTCCTGGATCCAGGGCTCGCCGCGCTTGAAGCCGAGATGCTGGATAAACTTGGCAGCCGTCAGGATGGCGTCGGGGCTGCTCTGCTTGACGTTCACATGGCCGTCGCCATCTCCGTCGATGCCGAATTCGATGATGTCCTTGGGCAGCATCTGAACCTGACCGATTTCCCCGGCCCAGGCGCCGGTATTGCCGGCCGGATCGAGATCACCATGCTCGACCATCTTGATCAGGGAGAGGAGCTGTGGACGGAAGAGTTCCGGGCGGCGGCAGTCGTGTGCCAAGGTGACAAGGGCGTTGCGGGTGTTGAAGTCGCCCTGGACGGCGCCGAAATCGGTCTCCATGGCCCAGAATGCTGTGATCACGCCTGGCGGTACGCCGTATTCCTGCTCGGCACGGGCGAAGACCTCGGCGTATTCCTTGATCTTCTGGCGGCCGATATCGAGACGGCCCTGGCTGACGGTACGGCCTGAGAATTCGAGGAAGGTCTGACGGAACACGCCCTGCGATCGATCGCGGGAGAGAACCTTCTGGTCGATGGCGGCACCCGCCAGCGCCTTGTCCGCGATTTCAGGCGGCGTGCCGGCTGCCACGGATTCGGCCTTGACCCCTTCGAGAAAGGCCGCGAGGTCGCCACCGCATTGCTGCGCCTGCACAAGGCCGGTCGAGGCGAGGAGGAGGGCGAGGGGGAGCGCATGACGCAGGGCTTTGTTCATCAGTCGGTCCTTCAAGGGTTGGCGCGCCGAGGGCTTCTATCTCGCGCATTCGTGCCGCCATTTCTGGCGGGTTCTGCGGAGCCTCTAGCGCTCGTTTGCGATCATTTCGAGACGGATGTGACCCAATTCTGCCAGTTCTTCTGGGTGCCGGCAAAGACATTGATATCAGTGCCGCCGCGGATGCCTGGGACGACGCCGGTCGAAGTGTATTGCCAGAAGGCCCAGCGGCGGTCGGGATAGATCTCGCTTGGATGCTGGGCGACCGCGCGAACCCAGAAATGGTGATCCTTGAAGGCGCCGTCCAGGTTTTCCCGGTGGAAGTCGACGGAGGTGTAGATGATCGGCCGCTTGCCGTAATGGGCTTCGATGCGCTGCATGAAGCGCTGCATTTCGGATCTGACGGTGGCAGCATCCGGGCGCAGGCGGCAGGTCGGGGATGTCGGGTTCCACTCGACATCGAGCACCGGCGGCAGAAGGTTTGCTTCGCGCGGCACGTTGCGGATGAACCAGTCAGCCTGTTCATCGGCAGACGAGCAGAAATAGTAGAAGTGATAGGGCGCATGTGGAATGCCAGCGGCGCGGGCACCCTGCCAGTATTCGTGGAAGCGCGGGTCGAGCATGTCACCACCCTCCGTCGCCTTGATGAAGACGAAGGCGACGCCAGAGTTCTTCACCTGGCGCCAATCGACATCGCCGTTCCACTTGGAGACGTCGATGCCGTGCACCTCGTGACGATGCGGTGTCTTGCCGTCGAAATGCTGTGGGTCGGTGTCGTGAAAGCGGGGTGAGACGGAGGCCGTGTCCATCAGGTCATAGGAGCCCGAAGTGCAGGCCGTCACCGTGAGACAGAGGGGAAGAAGGAGTGTCGATAACCACCGCATGGAGGGTCCGTCTGCTGGGAATGAAGAGATATGCCCCCAGGCGGTGCGACCAAGACGAAACACGGGGAGAGCCGACACCACCCTTGGCCCATCATGGTTAAAATCTGGTTAGATGCAATGTTGCTGATCAGCGAGATGATCAGCGTGTGAGGACGGCATGCCAGGCGTAACCCCGCCAAAGCGGCTCGAAGCGCAAGCTCAAACCATGGGCTTCCGCGCGTTCTTCTAGCACCTGGCGCAGGTCATGGCGGGGCGTGACGTGGAAGCGGGCCAGCCAGGCTTGCAGCGCCTTCTGGAACCACACGGGCAGGCGTTCCTGCTGACCGAAATCGACGATGTGCAGCGACCCCGCAGGCCCGAGAGCCTCGATGCCCCGATCGATCGCGGCCTGCCAGTCCGGGATCATCGACAGGGCATAGGAGATCATCACGCGGTCGAAATGCGGCTGGTCGAAGTCTTCTGCAGAAAAAGCCGTGGCGTCAGCGACCTGCAGCCTTGGAGCGGTGTGGTCACGTGCCAGCTTCGCCTGAGCCGTGGCGAGCATCTCGGCCGAGATATCAAGCCCGAAGAGGTTTGCCGCCGGAAAGTGCCTGCGGGCGAGGGCAAGGTTGCGCCCTGTGCCACAGCCGACTTCCAGCAGCGTGCCGCCGCTCGGCACATCTAGGCCCGCGATCATATGGTCGCGGCCGAGCAGATAGTATTTACGGGTGAGGTCGTAGATGTGCCGCTGGTAGCGGTACATCCGGTCCATGCGGTCGGCATGATCCTTCTTGTCATCGACTGCCAGGATTGCCGGGATATCGCTCATGCCGCGCGCTTTTCATAGATGTGGAAGCCGCCGTAGATTGCGGAGCGATCCTGGGCGTTCAGCGACTGCGAGCGTTCAACCTGGTAGTGCCACTGGTCGAGCAGCGCAGGTGCCAGCTTGCCGGTCAGGATGCTCTCTTCCGCTGCGGTGCGGAAGATCACCCGGGCACCGTCGGCTGCCGTCCTGGTGATTTCGGTCCATAATTCGTTCAGCTGCCGCTCGTTCATCCAGTCCTGGGCGTCGAGAAGAACGTAGCGATCGACGCTTCCCGCAGGCTTTTTCGCCAGCAATTCGGTGAAGTTGGCGTGGTGGACCGTGACGTTCCCGACAGATTCGCGGATGGCCGGATAATGCGCCTCCTGAAGGTACGTCGGTAGGACGCCTTCTTCCGGTTTCGGATAGCGGCGCATGAAGGCCTGCCAGGCGAAGTAGTTGTCGCGCAGAAGGAAGTGGCAGCAGAGTTTTTCGAGGCGGTGGCGCAGGACGGGTGCGATTGTGCCGTCGTCGGCGAGCGAGGCGAGTTCGTCATATTGCTGCGGGGGAATGCCAAGCCCGAAGAGCGAACTCTTGCGGCGGGTGAGCCAGCGGATCAGCGGCTTGTCGAAGAGCGGAGCGATACGGCTGTCGAAGAACATGCGCTGTTCGCGCAGAGAGCGGGTCTCGGCCAGCTCCTCCAACCGCACGCCGTGGCTGCGGGCAATCAGATGGCCGATGGCGATGAAGCGCCCCAGCAGTCCGGTGCGGTAGATGTTACGATTGAAGACGGAGATGCGGCGACGGCCGCTGATCCCGCGCGTCTCCCAGTAGCGCCGTGTCGCCGCGTCGAGATTGGGCGCGATGTGGCGGTCGTAGAGGCTCACATTCGTCGCCACCATCTGGTCACCGAGCAGGCGCCGCACGGAGGCATGGTCCGGGAGATGGCGGAAGGCGGCAAGCTTCAGGCGATTGAGTGCGACGTGGTTCGGGTTCAGGTCCACCACGTCGATCGAGGCCGGACGGCGGCCGAGATAGGCGAGCATGTTGCAGCCGCCGGAGCCGATGGTGACAAGGCGGTGGCCCTCAGCGAGATCCATGGCCTGCATGTCGACCTCGGGGTCTTCCCAGATCTGGGCGTAGACCAGGCCGGAAAAGAGCAGGCCGAACAGGCGCTCCGACATGCCCGCGGGCGACAAAGCCGCATGCTGGAGAAGCGCGTCTTTCAGCTTCTCGTTTCCACGAAATCCGGCATCGGGTGCAAGGTCTGTCATGTCGATCCGCCGTCCTCTTGGGTTTCACGGCGTGTAGCTTTCGCTTGCTACAGTTTGATGACGTTTGCGCCCGAGGGCGGTAACCGAATTTCAACGCATTTAATACAATTTATCCTCAGTTATTTTAGGGGTGTTTAACATGATGTTAATTGAAATCCCGCTTGGCAGACGGCTGCGTTACGGTCTTGCCGGCTTTGTTGGTGGTGCTGTTGCGCCAGCTATCATCTTGCTCACCGCTTACAAACAGAGCGGTTTTGGCATGCTCTCCACAGAATTTCTCGCTGACTGGTCGTCGCTTGCAGCCTTTGGCCTGCCCTTTGTCGGGGCTGCGATCGGTTGGCGAATCGCTGCATGGGAGGCGCTTTTGCATGAGCGCATCCTTCGCCTGGAAGGCGGAGCGGGCGAACTCGAAGCTGCATCGCGCGTCGATCGGTTGACCGGGCTCGGCAATCGGCAGGCGTTCAACGAGGCCTTGGCGGCGGTCCTCAAGCCAGGCAGCCAGCCCCGCGGAACGCTTCTTCTGATCGATCTGGACCGCTTCAAATATGTCAACGACACGCTCGGTCGTGCTGCGGGCGATGGGCTGCTGGTCGGTGTGGCAAAGCGGCTGCGGGATGCTGCCGGGGAAGAAGCTCAGCTCTTCCGGTTGGGCGGCGATGAGTTCGCTGTCCTCCTGCCGCAAGTGCAGCGACGGCCGGTGGCCGAGTTTGTCTGCCTGGAAATCGAGCATGTCCTCGCCCAGCCCTTCGAGCTTGAGCATGGTCGTGTGATGGCGGGCGTCAGCATCGGCGCGACCGTGATCTCTCCCTCGGACCGCGATGCTCAGGCGCTTCAGCAACGCGCCGATCTCGCGCTCTACCGGGCCAAGGAAGTCTTCGGCCCGGCCCATGCCTTCTATGACGAGGCACTGGCTCGCGAAGTTATGGATGGCCTTGAACTTGAGCGCGACCTGTCTCGTGGCTTTGTCGATGGCGAATTCTATCTCGAATATCAGCCGATCGTCGGCGTCGAGCACGGCGAAGTTCGATCGCTGGAGGCGCTTTTGCGCTGGCACCATCCAACGCGGGGTTTGATCACACCCGACGTCTTCATTCCGCTGGCGGAAAAGACCGGGAGCATCCAGGTCATCGGCAAGTGGGTGGTCCAGCAGGCCTGCGCGGCAGCGGTCACCTGGCCAAAGCCGACGGGCGTCAGCGTCAACGTCTCCGGCGACCAGTTCAAGGATCCCAACTTCGTCACGCATATCCTGGATTGTCTCGTCGACACCGGGCTTGCATCGGAGCGGCTGACGATCGAGGTGACGGAGGCGGTGTTTTCCGTCGACATCAATCTCGTCTGCCGGAGCCTTGCCGAACTCCGGTCGAGCGGAGTGCGCATCGCGCTCGATGATTTCGGTACGGGCTTCTCGTCGATCAACAATCTGCGGCTCTTCCCGCTCGACGAACTGAAGATCGACCGGTCTTTCGCCGGGCAGATGCTGGAAACGAGCCAGGGAGCCAAGCTCGTCGATCTCATGCACAAGCTCTCCGAGACCTTCCAGATCCGCACCACGATCGAGGGCATCGAAACGAAGAACCAGCTCGATTTCGTCAAGCGGCTCGGTATCGGAGAGGCCCAGGGGTTTC
This sequence comes from Allorhizobium sp., assembly GCA_051861045.1. Classification (GTDB taxonomy): domain Bacteria; phylum Pseudomonadota; class Alphaproteobacteria; order Rhizobiales; family Rhizobiaceae; genus Allorhizobium. Next base: position 101,181 of record JBHYDI010000003.1, on the reverse strand, counting down.
TGTTCTCAAAACCCTTCGGCGCCGGAGAGGTGGTTGCCTATCTGCAGGCCCGCCTGATCCAGCAGGCAAGTTCGGCGCCCGCCGGTTAAGAGCGGGCGGGAAATCGTCCTCTCGCGACGCTCAGCACCTTCCGTCTGTCATGCTTTCCTGCTTCGATGGCGCGGCGTGGAGGAATGCGGATGCGAAGACTGGTGAAATGGGGTGTGCGGCTGGTGGTGGCCTTGGCTGCGATCGTTGTCGTCGGCATTGGGTTTGTCATTGCATTTCCTCCGGAACTGCTCCGGGTCGGAACCGGTTACGCAGCCAAGATCATCTGTTCCAACGTTTTCATCGCCGGTCGCGATGCCGACGAGGTACTGCGTGACGATGTGCAGGCGCCCGGGCATGCGCTGTTGCGGCTGGTACGAGCCGAGGTGGATCTTGAGCAGGGTCTCGTGCGGACCTCAATGCTGGGCATGATTGCGCCTTCAGTCGCTCTCCATCGCCAGGGGCTGGGATGCACGCCTGTCAGCGACGCGCAGATTGCGGATGCGAAAGGACTGACTGCCCCGCCGGCAGAGGCAGCTCCCGCCGATCTCAGTCTGCCCTGGCCTGAGGGCGAGGCTGTACAGAGCGGTGATCCCCGGCTTCAGAGCATTTTTGCCGATGCGGCGCTGATTGGCCCCGCGGGGCGCGCCGTTGTGGTCGTCAAGGACGGTCGCATCATTGGCGAAACCTATGCGCCAGGGTTCAATGAGAACATGCCTCTGTTGGGCTGGTCGATGAGCAAGACGGTGACGGCTGCGCTGGTCGGGCTCATGGCTGGGGAGGGGCGTCTGGATCTCGACGCAGCCCAGCTCTTTCCCGAATGGTCGGGCGATGCCCGGCGGGATATCAAGCTCGCCGACCTGCTCGCCATGGAAAGCGGGATCAGCTTCAATGAGAGCTACGGCGATGTCACCGACGTCACCCGGATGCTCTATCTTGAGGGTGACATGGGCGCCTACGTCGCGTCGCTTCCCACTGAGGCCGCTCCAGGGACCCGCTTCAACTACTCATCCGGGGAAACGGTGCTCATCTCACGCTACTGGATGTCCCGCTTTACGGAGCGCGCCGAAGCGTTTGCCTATCCGCGTCGTGCTCTCTTCGATGCACTCGGTATGCGGAGTGCTGTGCTGGAGGCGGATCCAACCGGGACCTTTGTCGGCAGTTCCTACCTCTATGCAACGGCACGGGACTGGGCACGATTCGGGCTGCTTCTTGCCGATAACGGCAAATGGGGCGAACAACAGGTTCTCGCCCCGTCCTTCATAGAGCGTATCAATCGGCCGACGACCGTCTCTGGCGGTGACTATACGCAGGGGCAAGCCTGGCAGAACGGTCCGGTCGACAAGGACGAGAATTACGCACTTCCCGCCGAGACGCTCTGGATGCTCGGCCATGACGGTCAGTCGGTTGCCGTGATCCCGTCGGAGGGGCTGGTGGTGGTGAGGCTAGGCCTCACGCCACGAAGTGTCGGCTACCGACCGCAAAAGCTCGTTCAGGCGGTTCGCGAGGCGCTGAGATGAAGTCGCGGTTTTACCGTGTCAGGTGAAGCAGGCCCTTGCGCTTGGCATCGTAATAATAGCCGCGTGCATAAAGGCGGACTGCCTGGTCGTGATCGTTGTCGGCAACGACCCAGGCGCCCTTCAGATATTTGACCGCATATTTGATATTGGTTTCCGCGTCGAAAAGACCGTCGGCCGGGCCATCATACCCCATGGCCCTGGCGGTGTTGTAGCGGATCTGCATCAGGCCGTAATTGCCCTTGCTGTAGGCGGCGGGGTTGTAGCGGCTCTCGCGATGGACGACGCGATGCACGAGATCGACCGGGATCTCGTAGAGCCTGGAATACTTCTCGATCAGCGCGTTGAGGCGCGTCGGGCCAACCGTTTCAGGTTTGCGCTCGAGATCAAGCGTAGGCGGTGCGCCGGGCGGAGACACGTCAAAGGGGTCTCCGAAGCTGGTCAGCGCCGTCGCGCGCAATGGCGCGGCATAAGCGAGAACCACAGGCTTCTGCTCAGTCGAAGGTGCAACTGCAGCAGTTGCCGCTGTAGCCGTGGCTGGTGCCACGCCTGGCGGTGTCAGTGTCGCTTCGGTGGAGGCAGCCACTGCTGCCATCTGCTGGGCACCGGTCTGCGGCGTGGCAGGCGCCGTCACCATGGCGAGTGCATCGGTCGCAGCGGTCTGGGGTGCGGTCGCTGACAGCGCGGATGCCTTGAGCGCGGGGATCGGAGCTGCCGTTTCGGTGCCCGGAATGATCGGTGCCGGTCCTGGATTGGCGGCAGCCAGTTCAGCCTGGGTCATCGTGGGCGTACCCGGCGTCGTCGATGCGCCGTTCACGGCCGCTTCGGCGGCAGAGGCTGCGAGCATTTCCGGGGACTTGGGATTGGCAACTGGAGCAGAGGCGAGATCTGCCTTGACGCTCTCATCGATCGCTGTGCATCCGCCCAGTCCGGCCAACAATGAAGCAGCCATGCAGAGAGCGATGCCGCGGTCAGTTCTGACGTTCATGCCACTATCCGTTACGAGATGCACGCGAACACCTGAGCAAATCACCCGGCGGTTCGTTTCCAATTCTTAATCTATGCCCGAGATTGCGGCAAGCTTACGGTCGAAGCGGCGGAACTTCGCAAGCGAAGTGGCTCAAGCGGCGATCTTGCGATAGCCGGCCGTCACGGCCTTGGCCGCGATCAGTACCGTGCCGCCGGAGCGGTTGATTGTCCGGCGAACCACATGTTTTCTGATGGTTTTTCGCACCTTGTCGGCAAGCATTGCATAGACGAGAGAGGTGGTGGCGGAGAGGAAAATCAGGAGGCCGCCAAGGATCGCGGCCTGCGGAAGGAAGGGGCTCGCGGGGCTTAGGAATTGCGGCAGAAGTGCGGCGATGAGCAGGGCGCTCCGCGGATCGCGCAGCTCGCTCGCGACGCAATGGGAGATGACTCGCAGCGGCTTTTCTTCCGGCAGATTGTCGTTGTCGGCAACCGGCTCGCTGCCGGCCGGGGCACGAGAGAGGCCAAGGCCGAACAGCACGAGGCAACCGAGCGCGATCCACTGCAGGACAGCGAAGGCCGACGGGGAGATCGAGATCACAGCGAAAGACACCGCCAAGACCGCGGCAGCCGTCAATGCAGTGCCGAGGGTAACGCCGGTCACCGTGGCAAAGGCGCTCTTTCGCCCATGCGCCATGGCATAGGCGAGAACCAGCCGTTTCGACCGGTCCGGCGCGACCAAGAAGGCGGTCGCGACGACAGCGAACAGGATCCAGGTAACATGGGACATGGCACTCACTCCTCGGTTGAGAGGAAGCCAGCTTTCGGCCGCGAGGTCAATGGATCGGGCGGTACTTCTGCCCCAGATAGTCCATCACTTCTTTGAACCACGGCGTTTCGAGGTCAAACGGCTTGCCGCCCTTGATCCGCGGGAACTCGATGGTGCGCAGGCGTCCGCCCTTGTCCTCATCGTGACCGGTCACGCCCGACACCTTGCTCAGACCGCTTTCGACCGCGAGATCGACCATGCTCTGAATGAGGCGCAGGTCCTCATAATTTGCCGGGGCGGAGCGCGCGTAATAGCCCGATTTCTGCACCATGGAGCGGTCGGCATCGAGGAGTTTCGCGAAGTGCTTCTGGAACCAGTTGCCGACATTGATCGTGTCGAGCTTCACATGGCCAAAGGCGTCGCGCTTGATCTCTTCGCCGGCCGCCTCACGATCGGCGACGATCTCGTCCATGCAGGCGCCTTCCGAGACGAAGAGCGTGACGAATCCGGTGCGATCCATGATTTCCTTCAGGCGGGCGGCTTCACCCTCCATGTCGAAATGGGTTTCCGGCAGATAGAGGCCGTCGATATTCTTCAGCTCCTGGTTCATCATGAAGCCTTCGACATATTCGTTGTGCTTGGTCCGCTGCATGTAGGCGCGGGCCGTCGCCGCCGTCAGCCAGCCGCAGTGGCGGCCCATGACTTCGTGAATCACAAGCGTGCGCGGCGAGGCGCTCTGCTCGTTCGAGACATGGTCGAAGAAGCGCGCACCGACTTCGGCGGCCGTCCAGGCGCCCAGCGTCTGCTTGATCGGGTAGACGTCGTTGTCGACGGTCTTCGGCATGCCGACGACCGTCAGGTCGTAGCCGTTGGCGCCGAGATAGGCGGCAAGGTCGGCAGCTGTGGTGTTGGTGTCGTCACCGCCAATGGTGTGGAGGATCGTCACGCCATCTGCCGCGAGACGTTCGGCTGCGACACGCAGCGGGTTCTGGTCTTCCCTGACGAGGCCGCGCTTCACGCAGTCTGCGACATTGGTGAGCTTCACGCGGCTGTTGCCGATCGGCGATCCGCCGTAGCGATGCAGCACATGTGCCTTCTCGCGCATCTCCTTGGTGATCTCGATCTTGTAGTCCATCAGCAGGCCGCGGAAGCCCGACTTGTAGGCAATGAGCTCGACTTCGGGTGCGATGTCGGTGTAGCGCTCGATCAATCCGCCGACTGCGGACGAGAGACAGGGCGCGAGGCCCCCGGCGGTCAACATCGCGACTTTCTGCTTGGCCATCGATCCTCCTCAGGCGTCTTCATCGCCCGGCTGCTGGGTGTTCAGGTGGCAAATGGATGCGACAGCAGAGCCGAGCTGTAAAGCGAAAAAATCAAGGAAAACGGGCATTTCGCCGGTGTTGGCTACGCTTGATCGGATATAATCGATTCAATCGATGACGGTGGCGCAACGCGGTCTGTGGATAAGATTGGGCCGATACCAGCATCGGCCAAAGCGGACGCGTTCAGCGAAACATATTCAAGATGAAGAAACTTTAATCTTCACCAAAGGCCGGCCCGCCTTGCTTTTTCTGGGTAATTTTGGTCAAGCTTCTCCATGATTTTCGATTTCGCCTGCGAACAAATATCGTCATTCTGGGACCGTCTTCTGGGCGCGATCGGGGATGCCGCCGGCAATGTGATCGGCAGTATCGTCGAGGCCATTCGCACGGCTTTCGAAGGCGATCCGGAAACGCGCCGGCGTGTGTCCTTCTCGGTTGCCATCATCGCGCTCTCCGCGAAAATGGCCAAGGCAGACGGGATTGTCTCCAATGCCGAGGTCGAGGCCTTCCGCAAGATTTTCGAGTTTCCGCCTGAGGAAGCGCGCAACGTCGCCCGGCTCTACAATCTGGCCCGCCAGGACGTCGCCGGTTTCGAGACCTATGCGAAGAACCTCGCAGGCATGTGCCGGACCTGTGACGAGTTCTGCCCGGTCCTGGAAGACATTATCGATGCTCTGTTCCACATCGCCAAGGCCGATGGCCTCGTGCATGAGAAGGAACTCGCTTTCCTGTCACGCATCGCCGAGATCTTCTCAATCTCGGAAGAACGGTTCGCGATGATCACTGAACGGCATATCCATCTCGACGGCGATCCTTATGGGGTTCTCGGCGTGCAGCCGTCCGACGATTTCGCGACGATCCGCAAGAAGTACAGGGCGCTGGCGGCCGAACATCATCCCGACCGACTGCATGCGCGCGGCATTCCGACGGAATTCCACAGCGTCGCCAACCATCGCATGGCCAAGTTCAACGAGGCCTATTCGGCGATCGAGAAGGCGCGCCGGGCGGCATGAGTTCGTTCACCGCGGATTTCAAGCGCGCGGAGGTCTGTCCTTCGCCCAATCATGGCGAGCGCGTCGGCGTCGAACGACCGGATATTCTCCTTTTGCACTATACGGGCATGCCGTCCGCCGAAGGCGCACAGGCGTGGCTTTGTACGCCGGAAAGCCAGGTCTCCAGCCACTATCTGGTGCATGAGGACGGACGCGTGGTTCAGATGGTGCCGGAAGAGCGGCGCGCCTGGCATGCGGGTAAGAGCATCTGGGGCGGCGAGATGGATATCAACTCCCGTTCGATCGGCATCGAGATCGCCAATGCCGGACACCCGGGCGGCCTTCCGGACTTTCCCGAGAAACAGATCGAATCCGTCATCGAATTGTGTCTCGAATGCGTCAACCGGCATGGAATCGCCCCTGAAAGGGTGCTGGCACACTCCGACGTGGCCCCCATTCGCAAGGTCGATCCCGGTGAAAATTTCCCCTGGGGCCGCCTGCATGGCGCAGGGGTTGGACACTGGATTGAACCCTCGGTGATCGGGGGTGGACGCTTCTTCCAGCGGGGTGATCGAGGTCAGCCGGTCGAGGCACTCCAGTCGATGCTGTCGCTCTACGGTTACGGCATTGAGATCTCTGGTGAATTCTGCGCCCAGACAGAAGGCGTCGTCGCCGCTTTCCAGCGTCATTTCCGGCAAGCCAAGGTTGACGGTGTCGCCGACAGCTCGACCATCGAGACGCTGCATCGGCTGCTGACAAGCCTACCGCGTTTCAGCTGATCGGGCCTCTTCGACACGGTTTAAAAGGCCATCGTGGTCAACGACCGCAGCACCGTTTTGTTGCAGCGCCACACGAATTCCTTATTGCGCCGCTCTAAAGGACGGGCTGAACGGCGCGGGTGGTTCTCTTCAGGACCCGGCGCAAACATCAACTTGAGAGAACCGAAACGGGCAGCCCGACCTGGGCTCGCGACGCATGATCTGCGTTTGCTTTGACGCGCGCCGATGCCGGTTCTTGACTGGAGACTGAACCTTCTCATGACACGACGACTTGTTGCTGCCGCGGCATGCATTGCAATGCTTTTGACCAACGTCCAGTCCGCGCTTGCCGGCAGCGAGGAGCGCCGCTTCAAAAAGCCCCTCAAGACGATCACCCGCGATGCCGGTTATCCGGCAGCGCCTTCCTTCTCGAAAAGCCCCTACAGCGGGATCATCACGAAATACGCCAAGAGCTACGGCGTCCCGGTTGATCTTGCCCATGCCGTTGTCCGCGTAGAAAGCAACTTCAACCCCAAGGCGCGCGGAAGTGCCGGCGAGGTGGGGCTGATGCAGATCAAGCCGGCGACGGCGCGGGCCATGGGTTACCGTGGCAAGACCAAGGGGCTTTATGATCCTGAGACGAATATCCGCTACGGCATGAAGTATCTCTCCATGGCCCACGAACTGGGCGGTGGTGAGACCTGTGGCACCATCCTGCGCTACAATGCCGGCCATGGCGCCAAGCGCATGAACCCGATCTCGAAGCGCTATTGCGGCAAGGTGATCGCCTTGATCGGCAATTGAAAAACGCCGCCATCCGGCTTCAAATCGGCTGGACAGCCGGCTTCGTCATGCTATCACCGCACGCAACGTAAGGATGGTGACGCATGGTTGAGCGGTTCAAGTCGATTGTCGTTGGTCGAGGCATGATGGGTGCTGCGGCAGCCCGGTATCTAGCACTTTCCGGAGATGGCGTCGCCGTCATCGGGCCCGATGAGCCGAGGGACTGGTCGAGCCATCACGGTGTCTTCGCCAGCCACTACGACGAGGCCCGGATCACCCGGACGATCGATTCGAACCCCATCTGGGCGCGGCTCGCCAATCGCTCGATCGCGCGCTACGCCGACATCGCATCCGAAAGCGGCGTCTCGTTTTATGATGAAGTCGGATGCCTGATCGTCGGGCCGAAGCGCGGTGGACACGACCCCTATGTCGGCCAGGTGGAGGCTGCGGCCGCGCAGCTTGGTGTCTCGATCGAGATGCTGTCAGACGCAGCACTCAAGTCGCGGTTCCGCTATTTCGACTTCGGCTCCGATTGCGAGGGTGTCTACGAGCAGCGGAATGCGGGTTACGTCAATCCGCGCCGGCTCGTGGAGGCGCAGAGCCTGCTTGCGGAGAAGGCCGGCGCAAGGGTGATTCGTCAGACGGCGGTATCCGTCCGGGAGGAGGGCGGTCTTGCCATCGTCACCACGGATGACGGGGCCGTTTATACCGCCGAGCGCGTGCTGATTGCCGCCGGTGGTTTCTCGATCAATGAGAACCTGTTGCCGCGTCGCATCGATCTTAAGGTCTATGGTCGCACCGTCGCCTTCTTCGAGATCCCCGACGAGGACCTTGCCGCCTATTCCGGCATGCCGTCGCTCATTCATCAGCCGGCTGATCCCATCGACCACATCTATCTGCTGCCGCCGGTGCGCTATCCCGACGGCAAGACCTATCTGAAGATCGGCGGAGATCCGGACGATCTGCAGCTGGAGACGGAGCCGGAGATCCGGGCCTGGTTCAGGCGGGGTGGTCGGCTGACCACGCGCGGTCACTTGCACCGGATTATCACGGGGCTCGTGCCGACCCTGGCCGATGCGCCTATTTCGATGGCGGCCTGTGTGACCTCGTTCACCCCTGAGAATTATCCGTCGATCGGTTTTGCGAGCGAGCATATTGCCGTGCTCACGGGCGGCTGTGGCGCGGCGGCCAAGAGCTCCGACGAGATCGGCCGGTTGGGTGCCGAGCTTCTGCTGCATGGCCGAATCATCGATGAGGCCTATGGCGACGTCTTCCAACCCGTCTTCAGAGACTGATTCACCAAAAGCGCCCAAGTGGTCCTCGATGCTCGCTTTTCGATGGCAATCGGGCAAAGGGTCGGTTAAGGACGCCTTGCCAGTTGGCTGGGCAGCCGCGCTTTACCAATGCCGAAAGGCGGTAGGGTGAGGAAAGTCCGGGCTCCACGGAAACACGGTGCCGGATAACGTCCGGCGAGGGCGACCTCAGGGAAAGTGCCACAGAAAGCAAACCGCCTCGCTTGCGAGGTCAGGGTGAAAGGGTGGGGTAAGAGCCCACCGCGTCGCTGGCAACAGGGACGGCACGGCAAACCCCACCGGGAGCAAGACCGAATAGGGATGACGCGGGTGGCGCGCAAGCGTTGCTACAGCCTGTTTCTGGGCCAGTCATCCGGGTGGGTTGCGCGAGGCAGCGTGCAAACGCTGTCCCAGATGAATGGCTGCCACGTTCCGGGAAACCGGGGCCATACAGAACCCGGCTTACAGGCCAACTGGCAAATTTCCCCTTTTTGGGCTTTCGAGCGAACCGTCTGAAATCAAAGGCGGAACGCTTCTGCGTCTCGCCGATCACGTTCACGGCAACCGGATCCGAAAAGGTGTCGGAAAACAGCGGTTTCTAACCATTCGTTAAGCTTAACCGCCTATCAATGTTTGACTCGTGGAACTGGCTCATCCCGACCGTTCCCATTGACGCCCATATTGTCCCATGGTATCCCATTTGCATGCCGTTGCGGGGGTCGTTTCATCCCCGAAGTCTCGTGAATCAAGTGCTTCCTCTCGTCCTTCGGGTGGTCGTGTCACGGGTGTGGCGGCTGGCGTATTCATGTGTATTCGGGGGTCTTTAATCGACCCTACGTTCAAGGGGAGGTCGGTTGTCAGTGATGAGCCGCTTCCTGTCCAACGCGACAAACAGGATCGATGCGAAGGGGCGGGTTTCCGTCCCTGCGGCCTTTCGTGCCGTGCTGGTGCAGCGCGAAATTCAGGAGCTTTATTGTCTCCAGGATTTCGTCTATCCGGCAGTCAACATCGGTGGTCCGGATCTGCTCGAGCGGTACGAGCGGAAGATGGCGGCCGAGGATCCCTTCGCGTTGGAGGCAAACGAGATGTCGCTGCTGCTTCATGGTGGCGGCGTCTTTGCGCGACTCGATGCCGAGGGGCGATTGGCGGTGACGGATTTCATCCGGGATTTCACGGGGATTTCCTCGGAGGTCTGTTTCGTCGGTCGTTCGGATCATTTTCAGGTGTGGCAACCGCAGGCGTTTCACGAGGCGCAGGCGAGGGCCAGAGAGGTGGTCAGGCAACGCGGCCTGCGCACCTAGAAAGACGGGGAAACGGAATGGCGGCGAACTTTGGCGAAGGTAATTCCGATGCCGATGGCGGACCGGTTCGCCACATTCCGGTTCTTCTTTCCGAGGTTCTGAAGGCCCTCGAGCCAGAAGCCGGCAAGGTCATCCTCGACGGGACCTTCGGCGCTGGCGGCTATACCTCTGCCATTCTCGCAAACGGTGCTCAGGTGATCGCGCTTGACCGCGATCCGAATGCCATTGCCGGCGGCAAGGCTCTCGTTGATTCAAGCGAAGGTAGGCTCGCCCTTCATCACACGGAATTCTCCCAGCTCGCCGACTTCGCTCCCGAGGGTGGTCTGGACGGTGTTGTTCTCGACATCGGCGTATCCTCGATGCAGATCGATGAGGCCGAGCGCGGTTTCTCGTTCCAGCGCAATGGGCCGCTCGACATGCGCATGGCGGTCTCCGGCGTTTCTGCCGCCGATGTCGTCAATCGTGCCAAGGTGTCCGATCTCATCCGCATCTTCGGCTTTCTCGGCGAAGAGAAGCATTCCGGTCGAATCGCGCGCGCGATTGAAAAGCGGCGGGTAAACGAGCCTTTTCAGACGACGCGCGATCTCGCCAACCTCATCGAGACGGTCAATCCGCGCAAGGCCAAGGACAAGATCCATCCGGCAACCCGCGTCTTCCAGGCGCTGCGCATCTATGTGAACGACGAGCTCGGCGAGCTTGCTCAGGCGCTGTTTGCCGCCGAGCGGGCGCTGAAGCCGGGCGGTCGCCTCGTTGTCGTGACCTTCCATTCGCTGGAGGATCGCATCGTCAAGAAGTTCTTCTCGGAGCGTTCCGGCAAAGCGTCAGGTTCGCGCCATCTTCCGATGGTCGAAGCGCGGGCGGCTACCTTCGATCCCGTCGGCAAAGGCATGGTCGCAGCCACCGAGGAAGAGGCGGAGATCAATCCGCGTGCTCGTTCCGCGAAGCTGCGTGCCGGTATCCGCAGCTCGGCGCCCGCCGAGCGCGCCGACATGTCGATCTTCGACCTGCCTGACCTCGCCACTCTCGAAAAGATCGGAGGCTGACCGTGCTGAGACCCTTCGACTTTCTGATGATCGGGGCCATGCTGGCGGCGGCGACGGTCACTTACCAGATCAAGCACGACACGGATAACAAGGCAGCCGAAGTGCGCCGCCTCGAAGCCGAGATCAAACTTGAGAAGGATACGATCGAGCTGCTGAGAGCCGATGAGGCGCTGCTGACGCAGCCGAATCGGCTTGAGCGCCTGGTGCAGACCTATGCCGCCGAACTACAGCTCGTTCCGACCTTGCCGACCCAGCTCGCACGACCGATGGAGCTGCCGATGCCGAAGGATCAGGTTCCCGTGCCGGAAGGCGAAGAGGCGGCGGAGAGCGCCAGCGCAGGTGAACCTTCCGACCCCATCAAGGATCTCATCACGACAGGATCGGTGGACCGCTGATGACATTTCTCTCGCGAATCATGCTGCTGAAGAGCCAGGCGCATTTCTCGACCGACGTGCAGCGCGGCGGTACCGTGGTAAACGGTGCGACCTTCAAGGGAACCGGCAAACGCAAGACGGAAATGGCAAAGACCCGCGTCGGGCTGATGTTCGCCACCTTCTGTGTTGCCTATGCGATCATCGGCGGCCGCTTGGTCCAATATGGTAATGCCCAGCCGGAAACCGTTTCCAGCATCCTTCCCGCCGACCGCCTGATGGCGTCGCGCCCGGATATTCTTGATCGCAACGGCGAGATCCTGGCGACCGACATTCGCACGGTCTCGCTGTTTGCCGAGCCGCACAAGATCGTCGATCCCGATGAAGCTGTCGAACGTCTTTCGACGGTGCTGAAGGATCTCGACGCCAAGGATACCTATCGCAAGCTGTCGTCCAATTCGCGCTTCCAATGGCTGCGCCGCCAGCTGACGCCGAAGCAGCAGAGCCAGATCCTGGCGCTCGGCATTCCCGGCATCGGCTTCCGTCCGGAAAAGCGCCGCTTCTATCCGGGTGGGGCGACTGCCTCGCATATCGTCGGTTACGTCAATATCGACAATCGCGGCATGGCCGGGATGGAAAAGTATATCGACAACCAAGGCATGGCGGATCTGCGGGCGCTCGGCATGACCAGTGACGCGCCGCTGGAGCCGGTGCGGCTTTCGGTCGATATCCGCGTGCAGAACATCCTGCGCGACGCGCTCGTGAGTGCCGTGAGCAAATATGAGGCGATCGCTGCAGGTGCCGTCGTCCTCGACGTGCATACCGGCGAAGTCGTTGCCATGTCGTCGATCCCAGACTTCGACCCGAATCGCCCTCAGGAAGGGGCCGAGGAAGGCTGGATGAACCGGATGACGAACGGTACGTTCGAAATGGGTTCGACCTTCAAGACCTTCACGACGGCCATGGCGCTCGATTCGGGCAAGGTCACGATGAAGGACAGTTTCGACGCGCGCTATCCGATCCGAATCGGCCGCTTCACAATCAAGGATTTTCACGGAAAGCACCGCGTTCTGACGGTGCCTGAGATCTTCCAGTATTCGTCGAATATCGGCACCGCCCGCATGGCCGAGGCCGTGGGCACTGCGGGGCACAAGGAATTCCTGACGCGCATGGGTCTTCTCACGCGCCTGGAGACGGAGCTGCCGGAGGTCAAGGCACCCTCGCAGCCGCGCGAGTGGAAGCAGATCAACTCGATCACCATTTCCTTCGGCCATGGTGTGTCGACCACGCCTCTGCAGACGGCTGTCGGGGCTGCAGCCCTCGTCAATGGCGGCAAGCTCATCGCGCCGACATTCCTCACCCGCACACGTGAACAGGCCGAAGACATTGCCCAGGTCGTGGTCAAAAAGCAGACCAGTGACGATATCCGCCACCTGTTCTGGCTGAACGGCAAGAGCGGCTCGGGCAAGTATGCTCTCGTTGAAGGGTTCGATGTCGGCGGCAAGACCGGAACGGCTGAAAAGGTCGTCAATGGCCGCTATTCTGACGATCAGAACTTCAACTCCTATGTCGCTGCCTTCCCGATCGAAAATCCGCAATATCTGGTGCTGAGCTTCATCGACGCGCCAAAGACGGGTGAGGGCGGTGGCCGGACCGCCGGTCTGACGGCTGCACCGATCGTCGGCGAGATCATCCGCAGAAGCGCCGCAATTCTTGGTGTAGAACCCACATTCGGGGAAGACGGCTCAGCATTGCTCGTCTCTTATTGATCAGAACGACTACAGGCGGGGCGATTCGCGGAACTTGCCCCGGAAGGATGGACTGCAAATGCTTTTGGGCGCACTGGCTGGCGAAGAGTTTGGGGATCAGGTGGCAGCGGGTGGCGCTGCGTCCGTCGAAGTACGGGGGCTCTCTGCCGATAGCCGCAAGGTCGAGCCGGGCACCGTGTTCTTCGCTCTCTCCGGCACCAAAGCCGACGGATCTGCTTTCATCACCCAGGCCGTCGACAAAGGCGCCGTTGCAATCGTCGCCTCGCATTCCGTCGATGCATCCGTTCCCGTGATCACCGTCGGCAATCCGCGCCGTTTTCTGGCGCTGGCGGCTGCCCGCCTTGTCGGACGCCAGCCGAAGACCATGGTTGCGGTGACCGGTACCGCCGGCAAGACTTCAGTTGCCTCCTTCACCCGTCAGATCTGGGCTGAAGCCGGCCATGCCGCCGCGCAGATCGGCACGACTGGCGTCATCTCTCCGTCGCGGAACGACTATGGCTCGTTGACCACGCCTGACCCGCTTGCATTGCACACACTGCTCGGTGAACTCGCCGACGAGGGCGTGACGCATGCTGCGATGGAGGCCTCGAGCCACGGCCTCGACCAGAGCCGCCTCGATGGCGTCGTGCTGGCGGCGGCCGGCTTTACCAATCTCGGCCGTGACCACATGGACTATCATCCGACCATGGAAGACTACATGGCGGCGAAGATGCGTCTGTTCGAAACGCTGCTGCCGAAGGGCGCACCGGCGGTGATCTTTGCCGATGACGCCTGGTCTGACGCGGCGATCCTTGCCGCAAAAGCTGCCGGCCACGATGTGCGGACCGTTGGCCGCAAGGGCGAGTTCCTCAGCCTCAAGCGCGTCGAGCATTTCCGCCACAAGCAGGTGGCCGAGGTTCACCACGGCGGCGAGATCTTCGAGGTGCATATCCCGCTGGCGGGTGATTTCCAGATCGCCAATGCGCTGGTGTCTGCCGGCCTCGCAATTTCAACCGGCGTTGCGCCCGCCGTTGCTCTCAAGGCTCTGGAGCATCTCAAGGGGGCCTCGGGTCGTCTCGAACTGGTCGGACAGTCCAAGGCTGGCGCGCTCGCCTATGTCGACTACGCGCACAAGCCGGAAGCGCTGGAAAACGTGCTGACCTCGGTGCGCCCGTTCACCACCGGTCGCGTCATCGTGGTCTTTGGCTGTGGCGGTGACCGCGACAAGGGCAAGCGGCCGATCATGGGTGAGATCGCTTCGCGGCTCGCTGACGTCGTCATCGTCACCGACGATAATCCTCGCTCTGAAGTGCCGGCGACCATCCGCTCCGAGATCATGGCCGCGACGCCCAAGGGTATCGAGATCGGCGACCGCGCGCAGGCGATCCGGGCTGGCGTCGCCATGATGTCGGCCGGGGACACGCTGATCGTGGCGGGCAAGGGGCATGAGGAAGGGCAGACGGTCGGATCGGAGACGTTGCCGTTCTCTGACCATCAGGAAGTCCGCAAAGCCTTGGAGGAGTTCGACCGTTGACCCTGCTCTGGACCGCGCGTGAAATGGTCGTCGCCATGGGCGGCCGGCCATTCGGCAATCTGCCCGAAGGCATTACCGGTATCTCGATCGACAGTCGGACGATCACCTCGGGCGAAGCATTCTTTGCCATCAAGGGCGACCGCGTCGATGGCCATGATTATGCGAGCATCGCGATCGCCAACGGCGCCTCGCTGCTCGTTGTCAGCGAAGCAAAGCTGCCAGCACTCGGCCGGCTTACCATTCCGATGATCGTCGTCGAAGACGTGCTGGTCGGCCTGCAGAAGCTCGGCATGGCGGCACGCGACCGCACGCCGGCGACCGTGATTGCGGTGACCGGATCCGTCGGCAAGACGACCACCAAGGAAATGCTGCGCATGACGCTCGAGCCCTCGGGCAAGGTGCATGCTTCCGTTGCGTCATTCAATAATCACTGGGGCGTGCCGCTGACGCTCGCCCGCATGCCGATCGACACGCGCTACGGCGTCTTCGAACTCGGCATGAACCATCCCGGCGAGATCGGCCCGCTGTCGCGCATGGTGCGGCCTGATGTGGCTGTGATCACGACCATTGCGCCCGCGCACCTCGGCAATTTCTCCAGCGTCGACGAAATCGCCGACGCCAAGGCCGAGATCTTCGAGGGCGTCGTCAATGGCGGCGATGCGATCCTCAACCGTGACAACCCCTATTACGAGCGCCTCGAACAGGCCGCACTTGCTCAGGGTGTCGAGAATATTCACAGCTTTGGCCAGCATGCCAAGGCTGAGTTCCGCCTTGCCGAATTCGACGGTGCGGCTGAGCTTTCGACCGTCTGGGTTTCCTTTGGCGGCGAGACGCGGGAGGTAACGATCGGTGCGCCCGGACGACATCTGGCCGAGAACGCTATGGCTGTTCTCGCGGCCGTTTCGCTTGTCGGCGCTGATGTCGATGCGGCGATCGAAGCGCTTGCCAATCTGACGGCGGTCAAGGGACGCGGCGCGCGCCACAAGCTGAAGATGGCGGAAGGTGTCCTGACGCTGATCGACGAAAGCTACAATGCGAACCCTGCCTCCATGCGCGCGGCGATCTCCGTGCTCGCATCGGCCCAGCCGACGGGCGAGGGGCGGCGGATTGCCGTGCTTGGCGATATGTTGGAAATGGGCGAATTCGCCCCCAGCGTACATGCAGACCTCGCGGGGCCGCTGCTTGCAGCCGGTATCGAACATGTCTGGCTCGCCGGACCGGAAATGGTGGCACTGCGCGATGCGCTGCCCGAAACGGTCCACGTCGTCTATCTCGAGACCACGGAGGAACTCGCGAATTTCGTCACCGCAGAGGTCCGCCCCGGTGATGTCGTGATGGTCAAATCTTCTCTCGGCATCGGTTTCGGCAAGATCGTATCGGCTCTGCTTGACAAGCATCCAGCATTCTCCGACACGGAGCGCCAATTTTAATCCGGGCTTCGGGAAAGGGCTCCAATGCTGATCTGGCTTGTGGAACTGTCGGACAACCTTCAGTTTTTCAATCTCTTCCGTTACATCACCTTCCGGACGGGGGCAGCTCTCTTCACCTCGGCGCTGGTGGTCTTCCTGTTTGGCCCGGCGATGATTGCCTCGCTGCGCGTGCGCCAGGGCAAGGGGCAACCGATCCGGGCTGACGGACCGCAGACCCATTTCAAGAAGGCGGGAACGCCAACCATGGGCGGTCTGATGATCCTCGCCGGGATTGTCGTGTCGTCTCTGCTCTGGGCGGATCTCTCCAATGTCTACGTCGTGGCGACGCTGCTCGTGACGCTCGGCTTCGGTGCCATCGGCTTCTATGACGACTACCTCAAGGTGACCAAGCAGACGGAGAAGGGTTTCTCCGGCAAGGCGCGCCTCGGCATCGAATTCCTGATCGCCGGCATCGCCGTCTATTTCATGATGTCGACCGCCTTGAGCTCCGGGCCGCAGGGCTCGACCTTCGGCTCCTCGATCGCCTTCCCCTTCTTCAAGGATTTCCTGATCGATCTCGGGATCTTCTTCGTGCTGTTCGGCGGCTTCGTCATCGTCGGTGCCGGCAATGCGGTCAACCTGACGGACGGCCTCGACGGTCTTGCAATCGTGCCTGTGATGATTGCGGCCGCCTCCTTCGGCGTGATTGCCTATCTCGCCGGCAATGCGGTGTTCTCCAACTATCTCCAGATCAATTTCACGCCGGGCACGGGCGAGCTCGCTGTAGTGCTGGGCGCCGTCATCGGTGCCGGTCTTGGTTTCCTCTGGTTCAATGCGCCACCGGCCGCCATTTTCATGGGTGACACGGGTTCGCTCGCCCTCGGCGGCCTGATCGGCTCGGTGGCTGTCGCCACCAAGCACGAGATCGTCATGGCGATCATCGGCGGTCTCTTCGTCATGGAGACGCTCTCTGTCATCATCCAGGTCGGCTATTTCAAGCTGACGGGCAAGCGCGTCTTCCTGATGGCGCCGATCCACCACCATTTCGAAAAGCTCGGCTGGACCGAGAGCCAGGTCGTCATCCGCTTCTGGATCATTGCTGTCGGCCTTGCCATGCTTGGCCTCTCGACCCTGAAGCTGCGGTGAGGCGGCGATGATCGCGGCCAACACCTTCAAGGGCAAGACCGTCGCGCTGTTCGGGCTCGGCGGTTCGGGCCTCGCCACGGCCAGGGCTCTGCAGGCCGGTGGCGCCCATGTGATTGCCTGGGACGACAATCCCGACAGCGTTGCACGGGCTGATGCCGACGGCGTGCCGACCCGGGATTTGCGCGAAATCGACTGGTCGTCGGTTGCATCCTTCGTGCTGTCGCCCGGCGTGCCGCTCACCCATCCAAAGCCGCATTGGACGGTGGGCTTTGCCCGCAATGCCGGCGTGGAGATCATCGGCGATGTCGAGATCTTCGTGCGCGAGCGGCGGGCGCAGGCGCCGGAATGCCCTTTCATCGCGATCACCGGGACCAATGGCAAGTCGACGACCACCGCTCTCATTGCCCATATTCTCCAAGCAAGCGGTCGCGATACGCAGCTTGGCGGCAATATCGGCCGTGCGGTTCTGACGCTCGATCCGCCGAAGGACGGCCGCTTCTTCGTCGTTGAATGCTCGTCCTATCAGATCGACCTTGCGCCGACGCTCAATCCGACCGCTGGTATCCTGCTCAACCTGACGCCCGACCATCTCGATCGCCACGGCACGATACAGCATTATGCCGACGTGAAAGAGCGCCTTGTCGCGGGAGCCAAGACTGCGATCATCGGCATCGATGACAGCTATTGCGAGCTGATCGGCGATCGTGTCTGGCGCGCCGGCACCAAGGTTATCAGGATTTCCAAGCGCCAGCCGCTCGCCGATGGTCTTTATGCCGAGGGCTCGCGGATCATTCGGGCCGAACAGGGGGCGACCTCGCTTCTTGTCGATCTCGACGGCATTCAGACGCTGCGCGGGAGCCACAACGCGCAGAATGCCTGCGCCGCGATTGCCGCCTGCTTGGCAGCCGGCGTATCGGAAGACGAGATCCGCAAGGGCCTGCAGAGCTTCCCCGGCCTCAAGCACCGCATGCAGCCCGTCGGGCGGCGCCGTCAGGTGGTCTTCGTCAACGACAGCAAGGCAACCAATGCGGATGCGTCAGCACCTGCGCTGTCCAGCTACGAGCGGATCTACTGGATCGCCGGTGGTCTGCCAAAGGAAGGCGGCATCGCAAGCCTCGCACCACTCTTTCCGCGCATCGTGAAAGCTTATCTGATCGGCGAGGCTGCTTCGGCTTTTGCTGCGCAGCTTGGTGACCGGGTGGCTTATGAGATCTCGGACAGGCTGGAGCGCGCCGTGGCCCATGCGGCTGCCGATGCCGATCGGGATGGCGACGCTTCTGCCGTGATGCTGTCACCGGCTTGCGCAAGCTTCGACCAGTACAAGAATTTCGAAGTCCGCGGCGATGCCTTCGTGGGGCATGTGGCGGATCTCGATGGAGTGACGATGCTGATCGACCTGCCGACAGGAGGTAAATGAGATGGTAAGCCGCGTAGAGAGAGGGCCGGTCGCTGACTGGTTCTGGACGATCGACCGTCTGTTCCTGATCACCTTCGTTCTCCTGATGGGGATCGGGCTGATGCTCTCCTTCGCGGCGTCTCCGGCGGTCGCCGAACGTCTCAATCTCGACAGCTTCCACTTCGTCAAGCGTCATGCCTTCTTCATGATGCCGGCCCTCGGCGTGATGATCGGTCTTTCCTTCCTGTCGCCACGCCAGGTCAGGCGCATGGCCATGCTGATCCTGGCTGCCTCGCTGATCATGATGGTGCTGGTTCTGTTCATCGGCCTTGAGGTCAAGGGCGGCCGGCGTTGGCTGTCGATCGGCTCGATGTCGATCCAGCCGTCAGAATTCATGAAGCCTGCCTTTGTCGTGATCTGCGCCTGGCTGTTCGCCGAACATGCGCGCCAGCCAGAAATTCCAGGCAATCTCTTTGCGATCCTGTTGTTCGGTATCGCCGCGGCCCTTCTCATCGCGCAGCCTGACCTTGGGCAGACCATCCTGATCGGCAGCGTCTGGGGTGCCATGTTCTTCATGGCCGGCATGCCGTGGCTGTGGATCGTCGTGCTCGGCGCGCTGGGTAGTGCCGGCTTCTTTGGGGCCTATATGACATTGCCGCACGTGGCGGGACGAATAGACCGATTCCTGACCGGGGAGGGTGATACCTTCCAGGTCGACACGGCGCGCGAGGCGATCATTCGTGGCGACTGGTTCGGCCAGGGCCCGGGCGAAGGCATCGTCAAGCGGATCATTCCCGACAGTCATACCGACTTCATCTTCTCGGTGGCGGCGGAAGAGTTCGGCATCGTCTTCTGCATGGTGCTCGTGGCGATCTTCGGTTTCCTCGTGCTTCGGGGCTTGAGCCACGCCTATAAGGAACGCAATGACTTCAACCGTCTTGCCGTGTCCGGTCTGGTCCTGCTTCTCGGCGTACAGTCGATGATCAATATTGGCGTCAATCTCGAACTGCTGCCGGCCAAGGGCATGACGCTGCCACTGATCTCTTATGGTGGATCGTCGATGACGGCGATCTGCGTTACCGCCGGCTTCATCCTGGCGCTCACCCGCCGCCGTCCGGAAAAGCGCGCGCAGGAGCGCAGCCTCTTCCGGACGGTTGCGGGCGTACCCGCGGAGTAATTGCGTATGACAAAAGGTATCGTCCTGCTTGCCGCCGGTGGCACCGGCGGACATCTCTTTCCGGCCGAGGCGCTGGCGCACGAGTTGAAATCCCGTGGCTATGGCGTGCATCTGGTGACCGACAGGCGCGCCGAACGCTATGCTGGCAGCTTTCCTGCAGACGAGATCCATACCGTGTCCTCCGCCACCATCGGCTCCAAGAACCCGGTCGCCGTCATCAAGGCGTTTCTGTCGCTCTGGCGCGGCTATCGCGAGGCGCGTAGCCTTGTGTCGCGCCTGAAGCCGAAAGCGGTCATCGGCTTTGGCGGATATCCGACTGTGCCTCCGTTGTTCGCGGCAGCCGGTCTCGGTGTGCCGACCGCAGTACACGAGCAGAACGCTGTCATGGGCCGTGCCAACAAGCTTCTCGCGTCGCGGGTTCGGGCAATCGCCGGCGGTTTTCTGTCGCCGAGCGGTGAGCATGCAGCGAAGATGGTGCTGACCGGAAATCCGGTCCGGCCGGCGGTGATCACTGCGGCAGCAGAGCCCTATTCTCCATCCCGCGACAGCGCGCCGTTCAACCTTGTTGTCTTTGGTGGAAGCCAGGGCGCGCAGTTCTTTTCCGACGCTATCCCCGGCGCCATCCGGCTGATGCCAGATGCTTTGCGTGCGCGGCTCGTCGTGACGCAGCAGGCACGCCCTGAAGACCGTCAAAAGGTCATCGACAGCTATGCAACGCTCGGTATCCGTGCCGATGTAGCGCCATTCTTTACCGACATGGCCGAACGGCTGGCAGCCGCCCATCTGGTGATCTGCCGCTCCGGGGCATCGACGGTGTCGGAGCTCGCGGTCATCGGTCGGCCAAGCCTGCTCGTGCCCTATCCCCATGCGCTTGACCATGACCAGGCCGCAAACGCTGCGGCGCTTGCGGCGCAAGGCGGAGCGCAGGTCATCCCGCAGGCGCAGTTGTCCACGGACAGGATCGCAAGCCTTCTGACGGAGGCGATGGAGGGGCCTGATCGGCTCGCCACGATGGCTTCTGCCGCGAAAAGCACGGGCAAGCCCGATGCGGCCGGCTTGCTCGCAGACCTCGTAGAGGCTATTGCCGCCGGCAAGGGCATTGCCCAGTCGAAGGGAGCCACACAATGAAAATGCCGAAATCCATTGGCCTCGTCCATTTCATCGGGATCGGTGGCATCGGGATGAGCGGGATCGCCGAGGTGCTGCACAATCTCGGACACAGGGTGCAAGGGTCGGACCAGGCCGAAAGCGCCAACGTCCAGCGTCTGCGCGCCAAGGGCATCGAGGTCTTTGTCGGCCACAAGGCCGAGAACCTGGGTGAGGCCGAGGTCGTCGTCGTCTCGACAGCGATCAAGAAGAACAATCCCGAACTCGTCGCCGCCCGCGAAAAGCTGCTGCCGATCGTTCGCCGCGCCGAAATGCTGGCTGAACTGATGCGCTTCCGCAATGCGATCGCCGTCGGCGGTACGCATGGCAAGACCACGACCACGTCGATGGTCGCAGCGCTGCTTGATGCCGGCGCGCTCGACCCGACCGTTATCAATGGCGGCATCATCAATGCCTATGGCACCAATGCCCGCATGGGCGAGGGTGAGTGGATGGTGGTCGAGGCTGATGAGTCCGACGGCACCT
Source organism: Allorhizobium sp. (assembly GCA_051861045.1). GTDB lineage: Bacteria > Pseudomonadota > Alphaproteobacteria > Rhizobiales > Rhizobiaceae > Allorhizobium. The sequence goes on along the minus strand of JBHYDI010000003.1, from coordinate 79,998 downwards.
TCCTGAAGCTTCCCGCCGATGTTGCGATCGTCACCAATATCGATCCGGAGCATCTCGACCACTACGGCACCTTTGACAATGCACGGGCTGCCTTCCGCCAGTTCGTCGAGAATGTGCCGTTCTACGGCTTCGGCGTGATGTGCCTCGACCATCCGGAAGTGCAGGCGCTGGTTGGCCGCATCGAGGATCGCAAGGTCATTACGTACGGTGAGAACCCGCAGGCGGACGTGCGCTTCTCGAATGTGCGTCTCGATGGCACGCGTTCGATCTTCGACGTCGAAATCCGCCGTCGCCGCACGGGCCGGGTGTTCAACTTCAAGGATCTGGTCCTGCCTATGCCGGGCCGGCACAACATTTCCAATGCCTGCGCCGCAATTGCTGTCGCGAACCGGCTCGACATTCCGGAAGAGGCGATCCGCAAGGGGCTGGCCGGCTTCGGCGGCGTTAAGCGGCGCTTCACGCTGACCGGCGCTTCGAACGGCGTGCAGGTGTTCGACGACTACGGTCACCACCCGGTCGAGATCAAGGCCGTGCTCCGCGCCGCGCGCGAATCGTGCAAGGGTCGGATCATCGCCGTGCATCAGCCGCACCGCTTCAGCCGGCTTGCAAGCCTGTTCGATGACTTTGCCAACTGCTTCAACGATGCCGACACTATCTTCCTGTCGCCGGTTTATGCTGCGGGCGAAGAGCCGATCGAGGGGATCGATTCGGAAACGCTGGTTTCGCGCATCAAATCGGGCGGCCATCGCGACGCGCGATACTTGGCCGCGCCTGAGCAACTGGCCTCGCTCGTCGCGGGCATTGCACAACCGGGTGATTTCGTGGTCCTGTTGGGGGCCGGCAACATCACCCAGTGGGCTGCTGCACTGCCGACGGAACTAGATGCAATTTCGGGAAAGTCTTGAATGAAACAGGTGGATGGGGAAAAGCTTCTGGCGTCGCTCGGCCCTGGAGTTAACGATCTCAAGGGGCGGCTGACGCCCGATGCGCCGATGGACCGGGTGACCTGGTTCCAGGCCGGCGGCCTCGCCGAACTGATGTTTCAGCCGCATGACGTCGAGGATCTGACTGCGTTCCTCCAGCTTCTGCCCGAAGAGGTGCCGCTAACGGTTGTCGGCGTCGGGTCGAACCTGCTTGTGCGCGACGGCGGGATCCCCGGTGTGGTGATCCGCCTCTCCGCCAAGGGCTTCGGCCAGGTCGAGCTCGCCGGCGAGAACCGCATTCGTGCCGGAGCGATCTGCCCCGACAAGCACATCGCCGCCATGGCGATGGACAACAATATCGGTGGTTTCCACTTCTACTACGGCATTCCCGGTTCGATCGGTGGCGCGATCCGCATGAATGCGGGCGCCAATGGTGGCGACACCGCTGGCCGGCTAATCGAGGTTGAGGCGGTTGATCGCAAGGGCAATGTGCATGTCCTGTCGAATGCCGACATGGGCTACAGCTACCGCCATTCGGCAGCGTCCGAAGGCCTGATCTTTACCAGCGCTGTGTTTGAGGGCTATCCGGAAGAGAAGGCCAAGATCCGCGCGGATATGGATGCTGTTCGCCACCATCGCGAGACGGTGCAGCCGGTCAAGGAAAAGACCGGTGGTTCCACGTTCAAGAACCCCGAGGGCCATTCGGCTTGGGAACTGATCGACGAGGCAGGCTGCCGCGGTCTGATGATCGGCGGGGCGCAGATGTCGTCGCTCCACTGCAACTTCATGATCAATGTCGGCCATGCGACGGGCTACGATCTCGAATATCTCGGCGAGACCGTTCGCCAGCGGGTTTTCGAGACGTCTGGCATCAAGCTCGAATGGGAAATCAAGCGTCTCGGCATTTTCATGCCCGGTCGTGAAGTGAAGCCATTCATGGGTGTCGTCGCGGTGTGATGGCCGTTACGCCGGATCCCACGAAGTTTTAACTTCGCTCAATTAGGCTCCCCTGGGGTATGGGGAGTGCTATGTTCGATCTGGTCCATGTTTGGGTGATCCGACAGTTGACGCTGGGCGAGTTTTCGTCCCGGCGTGCTGTGGTATCAAAGGCTGCCTTCATGGCGGCGAAGATCGCCATCTTTGCCTATCTCCTCAATATCGTCGGACATCTGATCCTGGTGGCGCTTGGGCTTCTTCCGTATCCGCTCGGGGCCGCACTCGTCGTTGCCACCATGCTCACGCCGCCCGTGTCCTTCCTGGTGGCCATGATCGCCTATTCCGTCGTCGGGCTTGCGGTCTACGATCTCGGCATGTCACGGCAGCGTTTCGAAATGCTCAGCCGAACGGACATGCTGTCGGGCCTGATGAACCGCCGCGCATTCCTGGACACTTTCGAGCGCACGCGAGGGGATGTTGCGCTGATCCTGCTCGATATCGATCGCTTCAAATCAATCAACGACACGCTGGGCCACAAGGCCGGGGATGATGTGATCGTCCGTGTTGCCCAATGCCTGACGGATCTGCTGGGTGAGGGGGCGACTGTTGCCCGCATCGGCGGCGAGGAATTCGCCGTGCTTCTTGTGGGCCCCCGCAGTGAGGAAGCACTTGAGGTTGCCCAGTCGATTTGCCGTTCTGTCGAGGCCATGGGCTTCGAGGTTGCCGGCCTTCCGGTGTCCGTGACCATCTCCGGTGGCGTGTCTGCCGGCGTCTCGGAACTTGGTTTCAGCGAGCTTTTCTCCGCAGCCGATCGTGCACTTTATCTTGCCAAAGCCAGTGGCCGGAATCGAATCGTGCATGCCAGAGAGCTTGCTGAAACGGCCCTGGATCCCTTGCAGCGTGCCGAGATGCAGCTGGAACCTGCGGCGCAGCGCAAGACGGCTTGACGGCATTCAAGTCGTCATTACTGCATTAAAATCATAATCTTGAATAATTATCTTCATCTCACGGATGAGCGTGTGAGCGCCTGGCTGTGTGTCGGAAGTTAACGAAAGTAAACGCTTCATTAACCTTAATGTTGTTGAACTGAGCCTACGGAGCCGTCCAATCGATGCGGCTACCGATTGGTTTGGAATTTTGCGAGGCGTTTATGAGTGGCAAGCATGTCGCGGTTTTGATGGGTGGATTGTCCTCCGAGCGGCCTGTGAGCTTGTCGTCGGGTAACGCCTGCGCTTCCGCCCTTGAAGGCGAGGGTTTCAAGGTCACGCGCGTCGATGTCGGTCGTGATATCGGTCGCGTCCTCGAAGATCTGAAGCCTGATGTCGCGTTCAATGCTCTGCATGGGCCGTTCGGCGAGGACGGCACGATCCAGGGTGTGCTCGAATATCTTGAAATCCCCTACACGCATTCCGGCGTTCTTGCTTCGGCGCTCGCCATGGACAAGAAGCAGGCAAAGATCGTTGCGGCTCAGGCGGGTATTCCTGTTGCCGAGGCCACGGTGATCAACCGCTTCGACATCGGCAACAACCATCCGATGGCGCCGCCTTACGTGGTCAAGCCTGTCCGCGAGGGTTCCAGTTTCGGTGTTGTCATCGTGCGCGAAGATATGGCGCATCCGCCGCAGATCCTGACCTCCAGCGAATGGCGCTACGGCGACGTTGTGATGGTCGAGCGCTATGTGGCGGGTCGCGAGCTGACCTGTGGTGTGATGGACGGCAAGGTGCTTGGCGTGACCGAGATCGTGCCGCTCGGCCACAGCTTCTATGATTTCGACTCCAAGTATGCGGCCGGTGGCTCTCAGCATGTGCTTCCTGCGGAAATTTCACCGAAAATTTACCTAAAAATACAATCATTGGCGCTCAAGGCACACCAGGCGCTCGGGTGTCGCGGAGTGAGTCGGTCCGACTTCCGCTACGACGATCGTCTCTCCGAAGATGGTGATCTGATTTGGCTGGAGCTCAACAACCAGCCGGGCATGACCCCTACCTCGTTGCTGCCGGAAATGGCTGCCCATGCGGGTTATAGCTTTGGTGAGTTCGTACGTTGGATGGTGGAGGACGCTTCTTGTTCTCGTTGAGCGGTAACAAAATGGCTGAGGTTTCCGGAGTGTATCCGGCTGCACCGCTCGCCTCCCAGGAGGCCAAGGTGCTTCCGCGTCCGCTGCGTCGCGTCGTTCGTTTCGTCATCAGCCTGTGCTCGGGGCGTATTGTTCTGCCTCGCCATCTCGGCAAGTTCAGCCTGGCGGCCTTTTACGGCGCCGTATCGCTGCATGGTGTCGTGGTGGGTGGTCATGGTCCTGTGGTGATGCAGGCAGTGACGTCGAAGGCTGGTTTTGCTGTCGAGGATGTCCGCGTCTCCGGCAATCAGCATACGTCTGAAATCGATATCCTGCAGTTGCTCGGCCTTGATGGTTCGACGAGCCTGTTGGGTCTCGACATTGCGGCTGCCCGCAAGTCGCTGTCTGAGCTTCCCTGGGTCGAATCGGCTGAGGTTCGCAAGGTCTATCCGTCCACCGTCGAGGTGACGCTGCGCGAGCGCCAGGCCTATGCGATCTGGCAGCATGGCAGCGATCTCTCGCTCATCGAGCGTTCGGGTTCGGTGATTGCGCCGCTGCGCGATAACAAGTTTGCCTCGCTGCCGCTCTTCGTTGGTCGTGATGCCGAGACGGCAGCAGCCTCCATCGATGAAGAGTTCTCCAAGTGGCCGTCGATCGCTTCGCGAGTGAAGGCTTTCGTTCGTGTCGGCGGTCGTCGTTGGGATGTTCATCTCGACAACGGCATCGTCGTGCGCCTGCCGGAAGACAACGTCGCTGGCGCCCTTGCCCTGCTCAATCGTTTCGACGTCGAGCAGCAGGTTCTGTCTCGCGATGTGGCGCTGATCGACATGCGGCTTCCCGACCGGGTTGCTGTGCGCCTGACGCCCGGTGCGCAGGAGCGCCGCACGGCGGCGCTTGAAGAGCGTCGCAAAGCCCTCAAGAAGCTGGAGCAGAAGATATGAGCATCTTTGGTGGCTCCTCCTTCGGTCTTCCGCGCACCCGGCCGCTGTCTTCCAAGCGGGCTCATGTCGTTTCGGTTCTCGATATAGGTACGACCAAGGTCGTCTGCATTATCGCTCGCCTGACGCCGCGCCGCGAATCCGCCGTCCTGCCGGGCCGCACGCACAATGTCGAGGTGATCGGTCTTGGGCACCAGCGTTCGCATGGCATCAAGTCCGGCGTGATCGCTGATCTCGATGCGGTCGAAAACGTTGTACGCCTCGCCGTCGATGCTGCCGAGCGTATGGCCGGCCTCACGGTCGAAAGCCTGATTGTCAACGTCTCTGCCGGTCGCATCGGTTCTGATGTCTACACGGCGACCATCGATCTCGGTGGCCAGGAAGTCGAAGCCGGCGACCTGCGCAAGGTGCTGATCGCTGCTGGCCAGCAGTCTCAGGGCAATGACCGTGCCGTGCTGCACTCGCTTCCGACAGGCTTTTCGCTTGACGGAGAGCGGGGAATCCGCGATCCGCTTGGAATGTATGGCGATGTTCTCGGCGTCGACATGCATGTGGTCACGGCCGAACGGGCAGCGCTCCGCAATCTGGAGCTCTGCATCAACCGCGCCCATCTGACCGTCGAGGGTGTGGTCGCAACGCCTTATGCCAGCGGCCTTGCAGCCCTGGTCGACGACGAGGTGGAGCTCGGTTGCGCGGCGATCGACATGGGTGGTGGCATGACCACCATCTCTGTCTTCGCTGAAGGCAAGTTGATCCATACGGACGCCATCGGGATCGGCGGTCACCATGTGACGACCGATCTGGCGCGCGGGCTTTCCACCCGTATCGAGGATGCAGAACGTCTGAAGGTCGTTCACGGTTCGGCTGTCGCCAACGGCGCCGACGATCGCGAAGTCGTATCCGTTCCGCCGATCGGCGAGGACGACCGCGACCAGCCGACCCAGGTGTCGAAGGCGCTTCTGACCCGGATCATCAGCGCGCGTATCGAGGAAACCCTCGAGATGCTGCGCGACCGGATCCAGAAGTCTGGCTTCTCTCCGGTGGTCGGAAAACGCGTCGTTTTGACGGGTGGCGCCTGCCAGCTCACCGGCATGCCGGAAGCGGCCCGCCGTATTCTGGCCCGGAACGTGCGTATCGGTCGTCCGATGGGTGTGTCGGGTCTGCCGGCAGCGGCCAAGGGACCGGCCTTCTCGACGGCCGTCGGCCTGACGATCTATCCGCAGATGGCGGATCAGGAAACACATGCCGGGCAGGGCGGGTTGTTCTCGCCCTTCGGCAACGGAAACAGCCGGTTCGCCCGCATGGGCCAGTGGCTGAAAGAGAGTTTTTGAGTTCACCCGGCTGGGCGCAAGGTTCGGCCAAGGGAAATCTGTTGAAATGACATGGCCGGCTTGGCGATGCGGCCGGAAAAAGAAGGAACGGGTACCATGACCATCAAGTTGCAGAAGCCAGATATCACTGAGCTGAAGCCACGCATCACCGTTTTCGGTGTCGGTGGCGGCGGCGGCAATGCCGTCAACAACATGATCACCGCTGGTCTGCAGGGCGTCGATTTCGTCGTTGCCAACACGGATGCCCAGGCGCTGACCATGACCAAGGCTGAGCGCATCATCCAGCTAGGCGTCAACGTCACCGAAGGCCTCGGCGCCGGTTCACAGCCGGAAGTCGGTCGCGCCGCCGCTGAAGAGTGCATCGACGAGATCATCGATCATCTGAACGGTACCCACATGTGCTTCGTCACCGCCGGCATGGGTGGTGGAACCGGTACCGGTGCTGCGCCTGTCGTCGCCCAGGCCGCTCGCAACAAGGGCATCCTGACCGTCGGTGTCGTGACCAAGCCGTTCCACTTCGAAGGTGCTCGCCGCATGCGGCTTGCCGAATCCGGTATCGAAGAACTGCAGAAGTCGGTCGATACGCTGATCGTCATCCCGAACCAGAACCTCTTCCGCATCGCCAACGATCGCACCACCTTCGCCGACGCCTTCGCAATGGCCGACCAGGTTCTGTATTCGGGCGTTGCCTGCATCACCGACCTGATGGTCAAGGAAGGCCTGATCAACCTCGACTTCGCGGACGTTCGCTCCGTGATGCGCGAAATGGGCCGTGCGATGATGGGCACCGGCGAAGCATCCGGCGAAGGCCGTGCGATGCAGGCTGCCGAAGCTGCCATCGCCAACCCGCTGCTCGACGAAACCTCGATGAAGGGCGCCCAAGGCCTGCTGATCTCGATCACCGGCGGCCGTGACCTCACGCTGTTCGAAGTCGACGAAGCCGCAACCCGCATCCGCGAAGAAGTCGATCCGGACGCCAACATCATCCTCGGTGCGACCTTCGACGAAGCGCTCGAAGGCATCATCCGCGTATCGGTCGTCGCTACCGGCATCGACCGTGCGGCGCTCGCATCCAAGGGCTTCGAGGCCGCTCCGCTGGCAAAGCCCGCTATGCGTTCCTCCGCGGCCGTTGCTCCGGCACCGGCCGCATATCAGCCTGCAATGACGCAGGCCCCCAAGCCGACCATGGATCCGGTCGCAGACACCATTCGTTCGGCTGAAGCTGCCATGGAACGCGAACTCGAAATCGCCGTTGCCCGTCAGCCGCTGAGCCAGCCGCAGCCTGCTCCGCAGCAGGAATTCCGCCCGGCAAGCCGCCTGTTCGCTTCGCCGGCTCCGGAAGCAACTCCCGCTCCGCAGATGATGCAGCCGGTTGCTCCGGCCCCGGTCATGAGCCAGCCGGCTCCGGTCATGCAGCAGCCTGCCCCCGTCATGCAGGCGCCCATTGCGCCGGCTCCTGTCGCAGCTGAACCCCGCATGGCCGCCGAAGCGGTCCGCATGCCGAAGGTCGAGGACTTCCCGCCGGTGCTTCGCGCCGAAATCGATCACCGCGCCCAGCCTGCAGCTCCGGCTGCCCAGGACGAGCGTGGCCCGATGGGTCTCCTGAAGCGCATCACCAACTCGCTCGGCCGTCAGGCTGAAGACGAGCAGGTTATGGGTGACATGACCGGTTCCGCACCGGCCGCTGCCTCGCAGCAGCGCCGTCCGCTGTCTGCAGAAGCCAGCCTCTACGCTCCGCGTCGCGGCCAGCTGGACGACCTCGGTCGTGCAACGCCGGCTCGCGCCACCAGCGAAGACGACCAGCTCGAGATCCCGGCCTTCCTTCGTCGCCAGACGAGCTAAGTGCCAGGCCAGAATGATTGAAGAAACCCGGGCCGCGAGGCTCGGGTTTCTTGCGTTTCATGGCTTGTTCCAGAACGTAGATTTCTTGATGTTAATCAATGGCCTGGCTTCGTTACAAAGCGAAAGAATCAGTGATTTGGCTGGAGGGGCGGGGCCACGTATGTATGAGATCGAAAGAGGACTCGATTTGAGTCTTTGACACGCGTTTGCGACGGGAAGTTCAAGATCCACCGCCTCGTCGCTTCACTTTAAGGCTATCGGAATGGCAATTGCTTTGCTCGGATTTCAAACCACGATCGCAGCGCCGCTTACGCTGACTGGGATTGGGGTTCATTCCGGACGAGAGGTTACGATCACTTTCCAGCCGGCAGAAGCCGGAACGGGAATTGTTTTCCAACGTCAGCACGATGACGGGTCCACGAGCGAATATCGGGCCGTCTCGGCGCATGTCGGCAATACCGATCTTTGCACCGTACTCGGTACCAACCCGGCCCGTTCCATTGCGACCATCGAACATGTCATGGCGGCCATCTATGCGCTGGGCCTCGACAATCTGATTGTCGAAGTCGACGGCGCGGAAATGCCGATCATGGACGGCAGCTCCGAAGTCTTCATCGATGCCATCGAGCAGGTCGGCATCACCAATCTTGGCGTCAAGCGCCGCTATATCCGCGTCATCAAGCCGGTTCGCATCGAATCGGGTGCATCCTGGTCTGAATTCCGCCCCTATGACGGCACGCGCTTCGAGGTCGAAATCGATTTCGACAGCAAGCTGATCGGTCGGCAGAAGTGGGAAGGCGATCTGACGGCTGAAACCTTCAAGAATGAGCTGTCGCGCGCCCGCACCTTTGGCTTCATGCGCGATGTCGAGCGTCTTTGGGCTGCCGGTTTCGCACTTGGCTCTTCGCTCGAAAACTCCGTCGTCATCTCCGACGATGACACCGTCATCAATGTTGAGGGTCTGCGCTACGAGAAGGACGAATTCGTCCGTCACAAGACGCTGGATGCCGTTGGCGACCTCGCGCTTGCCGGTGCGCAGTTCATCGGCTGCTATCGCTCCTATCGCGGTGGCCACAAGATGAATGCCAATGCATTGAAGGCCTTGCTCAGCGACCCCACGGCCTATGAGGTCGTCGAAGCGCCGAGCCGCAGCCACCAGGTTCGTGCCCGCGAATTCGTTCCGGTTCAGGTGCCGGAATTCGCACCCTGGTCTGCCTGAGCAGAAAACGGGCAAGTTACAGATCGAGCGCCGGCTTCCTCAAGGGAGGCCGGCGTTTTTGCTGGGTGACAGAAGATGCTGAATGAACGGCACTTTCTGGACGTCTCGCCACAAAAATGCGTTAAAGTCACATCACTGCGTTGCCCTAGTGCCGCTTTTGTGGCTAGAAACGCCAGTTGAAGGCGACGGTTTTCAAGCGGCGCTGCAATCGGGATCTTTCGAATGAATCAAGTGGGATCGGTCGTTGTGAAGAAAGCCGCGCGTATTGCAGGCCTGAGCGTGATGTTGTCCGTCGGCGCGGTGCTTGCCGGTTGCCAATCGGATCCCGATATCGACATCAGCAAACTTGCTGCCGAGACCGAGCCGCCGGAAGTGCTCTACAATCAGGGCCTCGCCAACATCAAGGCAGGGAACATGAGCGAAGCATCGCGCAAGTTCGATGCCGTCGATGCGCAGCATCCCTTCTCCGAGTGGTCGCGCAAGGCGCTCGTCATGAGCACCTTCACGAAATATCGTCTTGGCCGCTATGCCGATGCTATTTCCACTGGCAACCGCTACATGAGCCTTTATCCGAAGTCCGAGGATGCGGCCTACGCGCAGTATCTGGTCGGCCTTTCCTATTGGAAGCAGATCTCCAACGTCACGCAGGATCAGCGCAACTCGGTCAAGACGATCGAGGCGATGGAACGCGTGGTCAACGAATTCCCTGATTCGGAATATGTCGACGACGCGCAGGCGAAGATCCGTTTTGCGCGCGACCAGCTCGCCGGCAAGGAAATGCAGGTCGGGCGTTACTATCTGGAGCGCAAGGAATACCTCGCCGCCGTCTCGCGCTTCCGCGTCGTGGTCGAGCAGTATCCGAACACCAACCAGATCGAAGAGGCGCTGGCGCGTTTGGTCGAGGCCTATTTCGCCATGGGTGTCGTCTCCGAGGCACAGGCAGCCGCAGCCGTTCTCGGCCACAACTATCCGGACAGCCAGTGGTATGCCGATAGTTATGCGCTGCTGCAGCGGGGCGGCGTAGAGCCGCGCGAAAACACCGGATCGTGGATCACCCGCGCTGGTCGCAGGCTCCTGATCGGGACCTGACGGTCTCTTTTGACGAAGTGAGAATCTGAGCTCATGCTGGTCCAGCTGTCGATCCGAGATATCGTTCTGATCGAGCGGCTGGATCTTGCGTTCGAGACCGGCCTTTCCGTGCTGACCGGTGAAACGGGTGCCGGCAAATCCATTCTGCTCGATAGTCTCTCGCTCGCGCTCGGTGGGCGCGGCGATGGTTCTCTTGTTCGCCACGGCGAAGACAAGGGGCAGGTGACCGCCGTCTTCGACATCGGCAACAGCCATGCTGCCAGAACGCTGCTGAAGGGCAATGGCGTTGACGACGATGGCGACCTGATCTTCCGCCGCGTGCAGTCTGCCGACGGCCGCACCCGTGCCTATATCAACGACCAGCCTGTCAGCGTGCAGTTGATGCGCCAGGTTGGGCAGTTGCTGGTCGAAATCCATGGCCAGCATGATGATCGGGCGCTGATCGATACCAACGCCCACCGGATGTTGCTCGACGCTTTTGCCGGTCTCACCGATGAAGCCGTCAATCTCGGTGAAAGCTATCGCCGCTGGCGGGATGCTGAGCGTTCCTTCAAGACCCACAAGGCGAAGGTCGAGGCTGCGGCCCGTGAGGCTGACTATCTGCGCGCCTCCGTCGAGGAGCTTGAAACGCTGTCGCCGCTCGACGGCGAAGAGGACGATCTTGCCGAGCGGCGGTCGGCCATGCAGAAATCCGAGCGCATCGCGGGCGATATCGCCGAGGCGTCCGAATTCCTGAATGGCAATGCGTCGCCTGTGCCGCATATCGCATCCCTGATGCGCCGACTGGAGCGCAAGAGCCAGGAGGCCCCGGGACTGCTCGAAGAGACCGTGCAACTGCTTGGCACGGCACTGGACACGCTGTCTGCCGCCCAGATGGAAGTCGAGGCGGCGCTGCGCCGCACCGAATTCGATCCGCGCGAATTGGAGCGGGTTGAAGAGCGGCTCTTCGCGCTAAGGGCGGCCGGGCGCAAGTATTCCGTCGCGGTTGCCGATCTTCCCGCGCTTGCGGAAAAGATGGTCGCGGATCTCGCCGACCTTGATGCCGGCGAAGAGCGTCTCGGACAGCTCGAAGCCGCAGTCCACGAGACAAAGTCGCATTACGATCACCTGGCACAGCAGCTTTCGGCGAAGCGTCAGAATGCCGCCCAGGCACTGGCGGACGCCGTCATGCAGGAATTGCCGGCGCTGAAGCTCGAGCGGGCCCGCTTCATGGTGGAAGTGGCGGCCGATCCTGACAATGCCACGGCCGACGGGATCGACACGGTCGAATTCCATGTGCAGACGAACCCTGGCACGCGTCCCGGACCGATCATGAAGGTTGCCTCGGGCGGCGAGCTTTCACGCTTCCTGCTGGCGCTCAAGGTGGCGCTTGCCGATCGCGGATCTGCACCGACGCTCGTTTTCGACGAAATCGACACCGGCGTCGGTGGCGCGGTCGCCGATGCCATTGGTCAGCGGCTCAAGCGTCTGTCTGCCAAGGTACAGGTGCTGTCCGTCACCCATGCGCCGCAGGTCGCGGCACGGGCCTCGACGCATTTCCTGATCTCAAAGGGGCCGACCGGAGATGCGGTCGACAAGATTGCCACGCGGGTGGCAATCATGGAGCCGGAGCATCGCAAGGAAGAGATCGCCCGCATGCTGGCGGGTGCATCCGTGACCGACGAAGCGCGTGCGGCTGCTGCAAAGCTCCTGGCGGCCGGGGAGTGATCTCCATCCGCACGGTGTCGGTTGCGCTCCTTATCAAAACCTGTTTCGCTGATCTGCCATGCTTGAAGTGATCCAGATCTACTGGGCCGAGACCCTTGCCGTGCTCTCCGTCGTGTTCGGCACGGTCGCTGCGACCCATGCGGCGATGACCAAACGCGAGGTTCGCTCGGCGCTCGGCTGGGTGGGGGTGATCATCCTCTCGCCGCTGGTGGGCGCCATGATCTATGCGGTCGCCGGCATCAACCGCATCCGGCGCGCGACCCTTATCTCCCGCCGTGCCCTCGAACTTGATGAGATATGGCGCAGTCTGTCTCTCTACGCCATTAGCCGCGAGACGGTCGCGACACAGTTTGGACCCCGCTTCGGGCAGATGAAGCTGCTCGGCGACAAGGTGAGCCGCCATCCGCTGTCATCGGGCAACTTGATCGCCATGCTGACGACGGGCGAGGAGACCTTCGATGTGATGTGCGAGGCAATCGAGGCCGCACAGTTCAGCATCATCCTCGAAACCTACATCTTCGATCGCGATGTCGTCGGCCGGCGGGTGGCCGACTGCCTGATCGCCGCGCACAAGCGCGGTGTCGCCGTTCGCGTGATCGTCGATGCGGTCGGCGCACGCTACAGCGTGCCCAGCATCATCGGCTATCTCGAAGATGGCGGCGTTCCGGTTGCTGTCTTCAACGGGCAGGTCATCATGGGGCTGCGGCTCCCTTACGCCAATCTGCGCACACACCGCAAAATTCTTGTGGTGGACGGGGCGACCGCCTTTGTCGGGGGCATGAACATCCGCGCGGGATTTGTCGGGTCGGATAGCGCGCGCGACACCCATTTTCGCGTGACCGGACCTGTGGTGGCCGACATCCTGGCGGTTGCGGCCGAAGACTGGCACTTTGAGACTGGCGAGGTGCTGCTTGGGCCGGAATGGCGCGTGCGGCTCGACGATGCGCTGCCTGGGGCAGGGACCGCGATCCGGGCGGTGGTATCAGGGCCGGATACGCATATCGAGACAAATCACCGGCTGTTGCTCGGTGCCTTTTCCGTCGCCGAACGGTCGATACGCATCGTCTCGCCCTACTTCCTGCCGGATACCACCTTTATCGCCGCGCTGAACACGGCCGCACGGCGTGGTGTGCAGGTCGATGTGATCGTGCCGTCGCAGAACAATCTCGCCATTGTCGCCCGCGCCATGATGGGGCAGTTCGACCAGATCCTTCGGGATGGCTGCCGTGTCCATCTGTCGAGCGGCCATTTCGATCATTCGAAGCTGATGGTCATCGACCGACAGTGGTGTTTCATCGGTTCGTCCAATCTCGATTCGCGCTCATTGCGGCTTAATTTCGAGATCGATCTCGAAGTCTATGACCGGGTTCTCGCCGAGCAGATCGAGGACGGCATCGACGAGAGACTGGCAACGGCCGAACAGGTCACGCTGGAAGGCCTTCGGGCGCGTTCTCTGCCGAACCGCATGATCGACCGTTTGTTCTGGCTCGGATCGCCCTATCTTTGACACAGCGCAGCCGCTCATGGCTGTGATGGCCATGAGCGGTCAACGCCTGGAGAGACGACGGATGCCCCTGGTGTGATGAAAAAAACCAAGCCCAGCCTCGCCCGCACGATGGTGACCTCGCTGCGCAATCGCAAATGGCGCCCGGGCGAGCGGCAGGTCTCAGATACGCCTGACGGTGTGATGACGGTCGCCTCCTACAACGTCCACAAATGTGTGGGGACCGACGGGCGTTTCGATCCGGAGCGGATCATCGACGTCATCCACGAAATCGGCCCCGATGTGATTGCCCTGCAGGAGGCGGATCAGCGCTTCGGCGAGCGCTCCGGCCTGCTCGATCTCAACCGGCTGCGGCTCGAAACGGGCTTGCTGCCGGTCCCTGTGGTTGCCGGTCCGAAGTCGCATGGCTGGCGCGGCAATGTGCTTCTGTTTCGCGAAGGGATCGTCCGGGATGTGCATCAGGTGGCACTGCCCGGGCTTGAGCCTCGGGGCGCGCTGGTGGCGGAGATCGACCTTGAGGGAAAGGCTGGACTGCGAGTGATCGCTGCCCATCTCGGGTTGTTGCGCTGGGCAAGGCGCCAGCAGGCCGACGTCATCCTCGATCTGCTGCAGAGCCGCGACGAACGCCCGACGCTCTTGATGGGCGACTTCAACGAATGGCGGCTCGGGCCCGGCTCGGCGCTCACGCGGCTGGAGCCGGTTTTCGGCCCATTGCCGCCAGCGATCCCCAGCTTTCCGGCACGGCTGCCGGTGCTCTCGCTCGACCGGATCATGGCGAACCGCGCCGGGCTGATCGCCGATCTCACGGTGCATGACACGCCGCTCGCAAGGCTTGCGTCAGACCATCTGCCGCTCACCGCGCGTCTTGATCTCAGCAAGGTGGAGGACTGAGGTCCGGGCCTTTTCATTCGCCGATTTTCCGCTAAACCCGACTGGAGATTTCCGGAGGTTGCCATGGCCGTTGACACCATTCCCGTCGAAACCCTGACCGAGGAGCAGGCGAAGGCCGAGCTGCAGCGTCTGGCGGACGAGATCGCCCATCACGACGCGCTTTATCATGGCAAGGACGAGCCCGAGATATCTGACGCGGATTACGACGCGCTGAAGCGGCGCAATGATGCGATCGAGGCGCAGTTTCCGCAACTGGTGCGCACCGACAGCCCCTCGCAACGGGTGGGGGCTGCCCCTGCCGGCATCTTTGCCCAGGTCGTGCATGCGCGGCCGATGCTGTCTCTCGACAACACGTTTTCCGATGAGGACGTGCAGGACTTTGTCTCGTCCGTCTATCGCTTCCTCGGGCAGATGCCGGACAATTCGATCGCCTTTACTGCCGAGCCGAAGATCGACGGGCTCTCGATGTCGTTGCGCTACGAGAACCGCAAGCTGGTGACGGCTGCGACCCGGGGCGATGGCACGACCGGCGAAAACGTGACGGCGAACATCCTGACGATCAAGGAAATCCCGACCGAGCTTCCCGCCGATGCGCCCGATATCGTCGAGGTGCGCGGTGAAGTCTACATGGCGAAATCCGACTTCCTGGCGCTCAATGCGCAGATGGAGGCCGAGGGCAAGCAGACCTATGTCAATCCGCGCAACACGGCTTCCGGCTCGCTGCGCCAGCTCGATCCGAAGGTGACGGCGAACCGCAAGCTGCGCTTCTTTGCTTATGCCTGGGGTGAGATGAGCCAGCTGCCGGCGGAGACGCAATGGGACATGGTGCAGGTCTTCGGGCGCTGGGGCTTCCCGATCAATCCGCTGACGCGGCGATTGAGCTCCGTCGCTGATATCATCGCCCATTACAGCGATATCGGGCTGCAGCGGCCTGATCTCGACTATGACATCGATGGTGTCGTCTACAAGGTGGACCGTCTCGACCTGCAGGCGCGCCTCGGTTTCCGGTCTCGCTCGCCGCGCTGGGCGACCGCTCACAAGTTTCCGGCCGAGCAGGCTTTCACGACGGTCGAGGCAATCGACATCCAGGTCGGTCGGACCGGGGCATTGACGCCCGTTGCGCGGCTGACGCCGATCACGGTCGGCGGCGTGGTGGTCACCAATGCGACGCTGCACAACGAGGACTATATCAAGGGCATCGGCAATTCCGGCGACCGCATCCGGCCGGAAGAGCATGACATCCGGATCGGCGACACCGTGATCGTCCAGCGGGCCGGTGACGTCATTCCGCAGGTCCTCGACGTGGTTCTGGAAAAGCGTGAAGCAGGGCATACGCCTTACGTGTTTCCGAAGACCTGCCCGGTCTGTGGCAGCCATGCGGTGCGCGAGAAGAACGAGAAAACGGGCAAGCTCGATTCCGTGACCCGTTGCACCGGCGGCTTCGTATGCCGGGCCCAGGCCGTCGAGCACATCAAGCATTTCGTCTCGCGTAACGCCTTCGATATCGAGGGGCTTGGCACCAAGCAGGTCGACTTCTTCTTCGAAAGCGACGACCCGGCGCTGATGATCCGCACGGCGCCTGACATCTTCACCCTAAAGGCGCGCCAGGACCAGTCACTGACCAAGCTCGAGAATATTGAAGGCTTCGGTCGGGTCAGTGTGCGCAAGCTCTTCGAGGCGATCGATGCACGGCGCGAGATCGCGCTCAACCGCTTCATCTTCGCGCTCGGTATCCGCCATGTCGGCGAGACGACGGCGAAACTCCTGGCGCGCTCCTATGGCAGCTACGCGGCCTTTGCGGAGGCCATGCAGGCGGCCGGGCCAAAGTTCGGCGACGCCTGGAACGAGTTGAACAGCATTGATGGGATCGGCGAGGTCGTCGCCGCTTCGATCGTCGAGTTTTTCAAGGAGCCACGCAATCTAGAGGTTGTTCAGCGTCTCCTCAGCGAAGTCACCCCTCTCGACGCGGAGGCAGCCGTTGTCAGCGACAGTCCCGTGGCTGGCAAAACGGTTGTCTTCACCGGTTCCCTCGAACGCTTTACGCGCGACGAGGCGAAGGCACGGGCCGAGGGCCTTGGCGCGAAGGTTGCCGGGTCCGTATCGAAGAAAACGGATTACGTCGTGGCCGGCCCCGGTGCAGGCTCCAAGCTCGACAAGGCGCGTGAACTCGGTGTCGCAGTGATGACCGAAGACGAGTGGTTGGCCCTAATCGGGGGCTGAGATCAAGCCGCGCTGATGGCGGCGTCCGTCAGCGTGAGGCTTGTTGGGGTATCAGCCTGCGGGCTGCGCGACATTTCCCGCTCCAGCACGATGCGATTGCGTCCTGAGGTTTTGGCGGCATAAAGCGCGCGGTCTGCAGCGGCGTAGACTGCGGAGAAATCCCGCATGGGCGTGATGTCGGCGAGGCCGCCGGATACGGTGACCGCGATCGTCTGGTGGAAGGCATCGATGAGCCGGTTGGCGATCGAACGGCGCAGGCGCTCTGTCATGGCGACCACTTCGCCAAAGTCCGCATCCTGGAAGAGAATGGCGAATTCCTCGCCCCCGATGCGGGCGACGAGGTTTGTCGGCCCGACGATCTCGGTCAGCGTATTTGCGACGGAGACGATGACGTCATCTCCGGCGAGATGGCCGTAGCGGTCGTTGATCTGCTTGAAGCGATCGATATCGAGAATGAGCAGGTAGCCACGCTCGACCTGGGAGAGGTCCTCGATGAATGCCCGACGGTTCAGCAGCCCCGACAGCATGTCGGTCCGGCTCATCTGGCGGAATTCGAGGCGCGTGCGGGCGAGATGAATGACGGCGTAGCCCATGTAGAGGCAGCACAGCATTGTCAGGACAAAGGCGACGATTACCGCGATGCCGCAGCCGATTGCGATGTCGCGAACAAGGGGATTGAGAAGAACATCGAAGGCGTGCAGGACGATCAGCAACCCGGCGACCATGACGCAGGCAATTATGGAGTTGCGGATCGACAGTCGAGTGGCGAAACGGAGCACAGTGTCCCAGTTGTCGAACTCCGTCAGTCCAATATCGCGGATGACCCAAGCCTCAATCTGTTTCTTCAACATCAGTTTTGACCACACAATAAGACTTGAAACGACAAATTGTAGCGCAGCATGGAAGACTATCAACGCCGACTGCTGTCATGAATATGTATGGCCCCGTGCCCCGCGACCGATTTACGTCAAGGTGACGAATGCAACCTGAGCAGTAAAGCGCTCATTTGCATTTCTACTACTCTTAATCCCTTAAAAATTAAGTTTGAATGAATTTGTAACTCAGGATTGCAAATGCCCCTGTGTCGAAGCGGCACGATCACGGTTCAGTGAAGCCTGAAGGCGCAATCTCCAGTCTGAAACCAGCCGGATCCTGCGTGAAGATCAGTCCGCCACGCGAGGATGATCCGGCGGCCACATAGTCGAACGTCGTCTGGGCTTCCTCGACAGCGGTTGTCCCGTCGAGAAGGGCGGCCTTTACCTCGACGGCTGCTGCTGCCTGGTCGCCATCGTTACGCACCTCGATCATCACGCGCCAGCCCGAGGCGACGGGTTCGACGGCCAGGACATGGGTCGACAGTTCCGGCGGGCGGTCGGTGGTCGTTGCGGCTTCAAACAGGGTCCAGCCGATGATCGCAAGCACCATCAAGGTTGCAATGACGCCCGTCAGCCATTCGATCCAGTGCGGGCGGAGCTTTGCGGCGTTTTGGCTGTGCGTGGAAGGGGTCACGAGTGGATACCTCACAGGACGAGACGGGCTGCGGCGGCGCCAATGGCGGCCGGAAAGCCAAGGACGATAATGGTCAGGACGGCTTCGGCGGCGGCGATGTCGTCCAGCCGGCCGAAGGTCCAGAGGGCGTAGAGGCTGACGGCGAGGGCGATGACGTAACCGGGGATCGTGAAGCGGACGAAAGCGTGCCAGAGGGGCGTATCAGCATCCAGATGATGTCCGCCGCGAAAGGCAAGGGCGTAGACGAAGCCATGCATCAGGAGGATGGAGAGAAGCATCAAGGCCAAAGCGTGCCAAACGGTCATCTTGTAGGCGAGCAGGATCATCTCCTCCGTGGGCGCCAGATTGAGCGACAGGAAGAGGGCGCCGATCGCCATCATGAAGAGTTCGATCACATAGCCGCTCTCGCTGGAGGCGCCCGGTTCGTCTTCCTCCTCGTCGGTGTCTTCGTCGTCTTTCATGCTGAGCTGGCTGCGGCCGAGGAGTGCGCCGATGCTTGCCGGCACTGCCTGGACCGCTACCATGCCTACCCATTCCCGCGGTGACATGTCGAGCGTAATCACGCCGAAGAGAAAGAGTATCAGCGCGCTTGCAGCGACCCCCATGCCGTAGGCGACGATCGCATCGCGGGCGGACTCGCGCCAGGTTGCCGTGCGTTCGAAGCCGATGCGATGGGAGAGAAGCAGGAGGAGGGGGAGGTTGACGACGAGCAGGATCAACAGTCGCTCGCGATCCATGTAGAAGCCGAGAAACCACATCTCCATGGTCATCAGCATCGGAATGGAAAAGAGCAGGGCGCCGGCGATGCCCCGCGCCAGGCCGACCAGAAACCGGTTCACCCGTTCCGGATCGTCATGTTCATTGTCGATTGCTGTCATTGTTCCACCGTCCCTTGCCGCGCAGGGAATGCGCAGCAGACGATGGTTGTTCCATCTGCCGAGGCAGAAGGTGGCGGCCAATGGCCGCCACGATGCCTCTCACTTGAGAGGGAAGTCTACTGCACGCGCGGCGCAATCAGCCCTTGGGCTTGAAGGTCTTCTTCTTCGGACCGGCGGCTGCGCCGCGGTCTTCAAACTTGCCCTTCGGCTTGCCGGCGAAGGCTGGCTTGTCACCCTTCGGCTTGCCGGCCCAATCAGGCTTGGCAGGCTTGTCCCAGGCGTTGGACGCGGCCTTGGGCTTCTTCTTGAAAGCCGGCTTGTCGTCGCTCCAGTCGGTGCGCTTCGGCTTGGGCGCGTCGCCCCAGACGTCGGCATCGGTCACGGCCATGGCATCGCGCGGGCGGGCGGGCGCATCGTCCTTGCGGGCATAGGGCTTCTTGTCGCCGAACGGCTTCTTATCGCCAAAGGGCTTCTTGTCCCCGAAAGGCTTCTTGTCGCCATAGGCCTTCTTTTCACCGTAAGGCTTGCGATCACCGTCTTCGCGCGGTGGGCGGGGTGCACGTTCCTTCGGCGGTGCGCCGAAGTCCGGCATGCCAGGCAGCTGGGCGAGGGTGATGCCGCGTTCCATCGCCTTGTTGGGGCCGAGCGCGCCGAGGAAGGTGTCGAGGGCGCTTGCGGCGATTTCGACGAAGGTTTCCTCCGGCTGCATCTTGATGGCGCCGATCTCGTTCTTGGTGATGTTGCCGTTGCGGCAGAGCATCGGGATCAGCCAGCGAGGCTCGGCGTTCTGACGGCGACCGACAGAGACAGAGAACCAGACGCTGGCGCCAAAATCGCCGCGCGGCTTGGTCGCGGAATTGGAAGGGTTGGCGTAGTCGGGCTCCTTGCGGGCCTTGCCGGCTTCCAGGCTGACCGGGATCAGGTCTTCCGGTGCCGAACGCTTGCCACGCTGCAGGCGCAGGAAGGCGGCGGCGACCTGTTCGGCGCCGTGGGTCGCTATCAACGATGCGATCATCGGCGCTTCGTCTTCGGTGATCACTTCGGTCAGCGAGGGATCGCCCATCAGGCGTTCGTCGTCGCGGGCCTGAACTTCGTCGGCAGAGGGCGGCAGCGCCCAGGTCGGGCGGACATTGGCACCGCCCAGCAGGCGCTCGGCCTTGCGGCGGGCGCTGTTCGGCACGATGAGCGCCGAGACACCCTTATTGCCGGCGCGGCCCGTGCGGCCCGAACGGTGCAGCAGGGTTTCGGAATTGGTTGGGAGATCTGCATGGATGACCAGCTCAAGACCGGGCAGGTCGATACCGCGGGCGGCAACGTCTGTTGCGATGCAGACGCGGGCGCGGCCATCGCGCATGGCCTGCAGCGCGTGGGTGCGTTCGTTCTGCGACAGTTCGCCGGAGAGGGCGACGACCGAGAAGCCGCGATTGTGCAGGCGAGATGTCAGGTGGTTCACCGCTGCGCGGGTCGAGCAAAAGACGATTGCATTGCGGGCTTCGTAGTAGCGAAGCACGTTGATGATCGCGTTTTCGCGGTCGGGGTTCGCGACGGCGAGCGCGCGGTATTCGATGTCGACGTGCTGCTTCTGCTCGGACACTGTCTCGATGCGGCGGGCGTCGCGCTGGTAGCTCTTGGCGAGATCAGCGATCGAACGCGGCACGGTTGCCGAGAACATCAGCGTGCGACGGTCCTCGGGCGATTCTTCGAGGATGAATTCGAGGTCTTCGCGGAAGCCGAGGTCGAGCATTTCGTCGGCTTCATCGAGCACGACGACGCGCATCTGCGACAGGTCGAGCGCGCGGCGGGTGATGTGGTCACGCAGGCGGCCCGGGGTGCCGACGATGATATGGGCGCCACGCTCAAGCGCACGGCGCTCATTGCGGATGTCCATGCCGCCGACGCAGGAGCCGATGATCGCACCGGTCTCGGCATAGAGCCATTCCAGCTCGCGCATGACCTGCATGGCCAGTTCGCGTGTCGGTGCAATGGCGAGCGCCAGCGGTGCGCCCGCGCGCTCGAAGCGGCCGCCTTCCGGCAGCAGCGTCGGGGCCATGGCAAGGCCGAAGGCAACGGTCTTGCCGGAGCCTGTCTGGGCTGAGACGAGCGCATCGCGACCTTGAAGGTCAGGGTCGATCATCGCCTGCTGCACGGGGGTGAGGGTCTCGTACCCGCGCTTGCGCAAGGCCTCAGCGATCGCCGGGACGATGGCGTCAAAATCAGTCATGAATTGGTCTTTCGAATGTGATGGATGATGCGGGCCAAAGCGCCGCGCCCGCCGATTGCGGGTATGTTGGCGCTGTTCCTACTCGCACAGACCCGGAAAGTCGAGGGGGAGGCGTGGAAAAGGCGTCTTATGGTGAAGGCGGGTGCAAGCCGATGCCTTGCCCGAATCCCGCCCGACGCCTAAGGAATTGCCATGTCTATCTCCGATTTCTCCGGCAAGACGATTGCCATCGACTTCGAAACCGCGACCGAAGCACGGGCCAGTGCCTGCTCGATCGGCCTTGCCTTCATCGAGAATGGGCGGGTTGTCCGGATCGAGGAGCGTCTGATCCGGCCGCCGGACAATCGCTATTCCCCCTTCAATGTCGCCATTCACGGCATTCGTCCCGAACATACGGCGCATGCGCCCGACTTCGCGGATGTCATGGCCGAATTTGCGGGCGAATTCGAAGGCGCGCGGATGATCGCGCACAATGCGTCCTTCGATTTCTCCGTGCTGCGGGCCTGCCTTGACCTCGTCGGGCTGGAATATCCCGAGCTTTCCTATCTGTGCAGCGTCAAGCTCGCCCAGCGTCACTGGCCGGATTTGGGTTCGCATCGGCTGAACGTTCTCGCGGCACATCTGGGGCTGACCTTTGCGCATCATAATGCGGCCGAAGATGCCCGGATCTGCGCCGAGGCCTGCCTTGCCATGGCGCTGGAAGCCGAGGCCTTGGATTGCTTCGATCTGGCGTTGAAGCTCGGGCTGAATGTCGGGCGCCTCAACCGGCGTGGCTATGAGCCGTGCTCGTTTGCGCGGAAGCCGCGCCGCGTCGCCTCCTTGCAAGCCTGATGCGGCACCTTATGTTTGGGGGACAGTTCACAAAGGAGTGAAGAATATGTCCTTCAAGCACGTCCTCGCCGCCGCCACGCTGACAGTCGTGGCTGCCGTTCCTGTCGCGGCCGAGGTTGTCGGCAAGGTCGGGGTGGACTGGGTCGGCAACGATATCGTCATCGAGGCGATGACCGATCCCGCCGTCAAGGGCGTCACATGCCATGTCACCTATTTCGACCGCTCGATCATCGATCGTCTGTCGAAGGGCAACTGGTTCGAAGACCCTTCCAACAATTCGATCGCCTGCAGGCAGACCGGGCCGATCGAGATCGGCGACATCGAGCTTTCGGAAGAGGGCGAGGAAGTCTTCCGCGAAGGTCTGTCGATCATCTGGAAGTCGCTGGTGGTGAACCGAATTTACGACAAGGAAAACGACACGCTGATCTATCTGGCGCACTCGCGCCAGGTCGTGGAGGGATCCGCCAAGATGGCGATCTCGACCGTGCCGCTGTTCAATCAGAATGTTGTGTGGACCGCGGGCAAACCGCAGTAACGGACCAGTTTAGGGGGGATCGGCGTTGCCACTCATTCGTGTGACGCCGGTCACTTTCCGAAGCGTGGCGGCTCCGCCATTCATGTCGGGCTGGCCCGCGTCACCCCCATTTCGCAGCCGGCCGGAGCGGAACCTGTTCTCCACTCCAAACAAAGACGCCCTGGAACCTTTCGGATCCAGGGCGTTCTCAGAAGTCTCGCGAGAGAGCTTACTTGACGTAGACGATCTTGCCGCCGTTGGCAGCGGTCTCGACGTCGATCACGTTCATGGTTTCAATGCTATCCTCCTGGAGAGCTGCCATGATAGCCGGATCAGCGTTTACTTCAGCCTGAGCTTCAGCCATCGCAGCCTGGTCGTTTGCCATCTGCTCAAGGCGTGTGTGCTGCTGACGGCCCTGATCGTTGTTCAGGCTGTCGAGACGGATGATGCTCACGCCTTCGGTCGCCATCGTTGTGGAATTCGTGGTGGTCGTAGAATCGACCATCGGGGCAGTTGTCTGGGCAAGGGCAACGCCCGAAACGGAGGCGATGGACATGGCACCGGCGAGCGCAAGCTTTACTGCAGAATTCATGATCTTTCTCCTTGGTTTCTTTTCAGAATTTTCTGCTTCATGGGAAGCTGACAGGAAAACGCAGGACCATGATTAGGGTTCCGGCAGGCGCTAAAATTATTTATAAATCATAATCAATATTCGCCATATCTTTATGCAACGAAAAAGAGCGCCATCGGTGATGCCGATCGCGTTTGGTATTCAGCACAAGAAAAAATGCCCCGCAGATACGGAGCATTTTCCTGGGAAGGTATGTTGGCTTAGGCGGCCTGAGCCAGCTCGTCGGCAATCACGGTGTCGAGGTTGAGGAAGCAGACCATCGACTTTTCGAGTGCGACGATGCCGCGGCAGAAGGCGCGCTGTGCTTCCGGAATGATTTCCGGTGCCGGCTGGAGGTCTTCGCTCTTGATCGTCATCATGTCGGACACCTGTTCGACCAGAAGGCCAACCAGCTTGCCGGCGATGTCGGTGACGATGATGGCGGCGCGCTCCGACGGTTCAGTCATCTTCATGCCCAAGCGGCAGGCCATGTCGATAACCGGGATAACGGCGCCACGCAGGTTGATCAGACCCAGAACGTAAGGCGGGGTATGCGGCATCGGGGTCACCGGTGCCCAACCGCGGATTTCGCGAATGGCCATGATGTCGATGCAGAATTCCTGGTCGCCGAGGTGGAAGGATACGATTTCCAGATAGGCGCCCGACTGTTTGATGGCATTACTCATGTTCAGAACTCTTCCCAGTGTTCCTGCGCCGCGGCAGCAGGAGCTGTTGCCGAAGCAGTACGGTTGAACGATCCCGCAACCCTGTTCATCAGAGCCCGTGCGGGAGACGGTTTCTGAGGGGAGGCGGCCCGGGCCGGCTCCTGATGTTGATCATGAGCAGTGTCGTTCAAGTTCACCTTGAACTGTCCGACAAGCCGCGAAAGATTTTCCGCGTCGCTTGCCAGCGTATGGCTTGCCGCATTGGTCTGCTCCACCATGGCGGCGTTCTGTTGCGTGACCTGGTCCATCTGTCCGACGGCCGAATTGATCTCACTCAGTCCGACTGATTGTTCTCTCGCGCTGGTAACGATTGCCTTAACGTGCTCGTTAATTCGTAAAACATCTTCGCCGATGCGGTGCAGCGCCTGTCCGGTCGCCGTGACCAGTTCGACGCCCGAGCGCACTTCGTCGTTGGATCGGGTGACCAGTGTCTTGATATCGCGAGCCGCGTCTGCAGCCCGACCGGCAAGCGCGCGCACTTCCTGTGCCACGACAGCGAAGCCCTTGCCGGCTTCACCAGCGCGCGCGGCCTCCACACCGGCATTGAGGGCTAGAAGGTTGGTCTGGAAGGCGATTTCGTCGATCACGTTGATGATCTTGCCGATTTCGTCGGTCGCGTCTTCTATCCGGTTCATGGCGGACATTGCGTCGTTGACAACGGCGCCCGACTTCTCGGCATAGATCTTGGCATTGTCGACCATGTGGCTGGCCTCTTCAGCCCGCTCAGTCGCGCTCTTGACGGTTTCGGTGATCTCGGAGAGTGCCGCCGACGTTTGTTCCAGTGATGCGGCCTGCTGTTCGGTGCGGCGTGCCAGGTCGTCGGCGGCGCTGCGCATCTGCTGGCTGTTGGCATGGATCGAGCTGCTGTTGGTGGCGATCTCGGTCATGACCCGCTTGAGGTTGGTCGCAACCTCGTTGAAGTCGGTCCGAAGCCGCTCCAGATCGGCAGGGAAGGGGCCTGTGATGGCGGCGCAGAGATCGCCCTTCGACAGGCGGGTGAGGCCTTCGCCGAGCGCATCGACGGCCAGTTTCAGGGCGCGTGTATCAGCCTCCATGGTTGCCGTGCGGGTTTCGCGCTCGGTTTCATTCTGTTCGCGCTGGATCTTGCTGGTCTCTTCAAGTTCGCGCTTCTCAATTGCGGCCTTGCGGAACAGCTCGGCGGAGTGGGCCATGCCCCCGATTTCATCGCGCCGATCTGTGCCCTCGACCTGCGAATCGTAGTCTCCCTCGGTGATTCGCTTCATGCTGTTGCGGACGAGGTGGATGCCGCTGGCGATCGAGTTGCCGTGCACGAGCTGGAGAAGGATGACAGTAATGAAGGCAACGCTGCCCAGACCGAGCTGGTAGGTCAGCGCCTGGTCGCTTCGGTTTGTCGCCTCATTGACGTAGTCTTCAACGAGGTTTCCGCCAAGGGCTGACAGATTGTTGAGCACGCCAGCAAGCTGCTCGCCGGCGCCGTCGATCGCATCGTCGATCGCAGCGTAATCTTCTTCGGGAGCTCCGGTCTCGACCATCCGCTTCAGATCGACCTGGATGGCGTTGACCACGATCTTGAGATCGGCCTCATAGGTGCTGACCTCTCCCGGAACACCAGCCTCTTCGGCGACGATCTTGAGAATGGGGATGCCCTCGGTCAACAGTGCCACTGCCGCGGCAATGATTTCGACACGTTCCTGCTGGATCTGGCCTTCGCCGCGATCGATGATCGTGTCCATGGCAGCCAGCACCATATTGGCATTGGCCAGCCGCATCTCGTTGATGCGTTCGACGTCGTCCTTGATTTCGATGGAATCATGGATCGCAGCCGATATCCGCGCATTCTGGTACCAGCCGATGGCGAGCATCGAGCCTATGCCGATCACTGCCGCGGCTCCAAGCGTCATGAGACGCTGTTTGACCGACAGGTCTCTACCCGTGATGAGATTGAACATGTAACTCCCCAGCCTCGATCCCGACGGCCCCTGCACGCCGGTGACGTGTCATGCGCAATCCGGGGAGGAGTATCCCGGTGGACAGTCATGTCCGCTTGGCCTCGTTGGCCAGAACGCTCACGCAGAATCGCTAATATTAGTTAATCTAAAACTAACTACGGCGATTTGCACCGCAATCTGTGCTTGTCTTTCGTCAAGAGGCTGTAATTGCCCGACGATAAAGGTGCCAGGTGGCGTGCCCGGCCACGGGTAAAACCACCAGTAGACCGAGGAATAGGGGAAGCAGAGCGGCAAACGCGAGCGCTGCCACGACCAGTCCGAATGCCAGCATGGGGGCGGGATTTTCGATCACCGTGCGCATGCTGGTCAGCATGGCCGTGACAAAATCTACGTCGTGATCGAGCAGCAGCGGCATGGAGATGACGGTGGCGGTGAAGAGAATCATGGCGAGCACCGCACCGACGACCGTCCCGATGGCGAGGAAAAGGAGCCCCTGCGGTGTCGTCAGTACGACATTGGCGAAGGCATCCAGGGTTGCCGGTATGCGAAAGCCCAGGAAGAGCGCCATCAGCAGCCGGATCTGATAGATCCAGATCCAGAAGATGAACAGTACGACGAAGGCCATCCAGGAGAGCTGCCGTTCTCGCTGGCGGAAAACCTCGGCCAGGATTGCCTTCCAGCCGACGGCTTCGCCCCGCTGGTTCCGGCGGCTGATCTCGTAAAGGCCGACGGCGATGAAGGGGCCGATCAAGGGGAAGCCGATGGCGACGGGGATGATCATCCAGGGCAAATGATAATGGGTCAGCATCACCGCGATGAAGATGCCGCCCAGCGCATAGATCGCGCCGAAGAACAGGCCGAAGGCCGGGTAGGCGCGGAAATCGCGCCAACCGTCTGCAAAGGCGGCACGCACGTCCTGCATGCTCAGTGGATTGATCTGCAGTTTTGGCAGTGAGCCGCGATCGAGTGCCTGCTGTTCCATTGGTCCCTCCCAAGACGCCTGGTCATTGCGACAATCTGTCAGCAAATCATGATTCTCTTCCTTGATATCCGTCAAGTCGCCTTAGCTGCACTGCGATTCTCCCGTTTCATCCCGAACAAACTGCGGTAAGATGCGGTCATGTCGGATCTCGCGCGCTCACAAAAGTGGTTGCCATACACGGCCCTGTTTCTCGCAGGGGCAGTGTTCACGCTCGCCGTGTTTCTCGGCTGGATGCGCTTCGGTGGTGAGATCTTCCTGACCCTCATCGAAAGCGGTCTCGCCTACTGCTTCTGACCGCAGCGCTCGGCACGGACCGTGACAAATCAGCGCTCATTGCCCCTTCCGCACCGAGTTGAATTGCCTTCCCGTGTCCAGAGGTTTATCCGACTTGGCAATGAATTTGGATGCAAGGGATTGCCAGCATGAAAACAGTCAGGGTCATCTTGTGGGCGGCAGTGGTCGTCATGGCGGGCGTTCTTGGCTGGCTGACATATCAGGTGACGCAGTCGGAGCAGACGATTGCGGAAGCGCCGTTCGGCGTGCCGTTCCAGCTGGTCGATCAGAACGGCCAGCCGATCACGGAGCAGGCCTTCCGGGGGAAGCCGACCGCGCTCTTCTTTGGTTTCACCCATTGCCCGGAAGTCTGCCCGACGACACTCTTCGAGCTCGACGGCTGGCTGAAGACGGTTGACCCCGATGCAAAGGGGCTGCAGGCCTATTTCGTGACGGTGGATCCGGAGCGGGATACCCCGGAGATCCTCGGGCGTTACATCTCCAACGTGACCGACCGCGTGAAGGGTATCGCTGGCGAGCCGGCGAAGATCGCCGACGTCGTGAAGGGCTTCCGTGTCTACGCGAAGAAAGTGCCGCTCGACGAAGCCAAGCCTGATGGCGACTACACGATGGACCATACGGCGTCCGTCTTCCTGCTCGATGCAGAAGGCCGCTTCAAGGGGACAATTGCCTATGGCGAGAACCCCGATACGGCGATCAAGAAGCTTGAAAACCTGATGAAGGGCTGATGTCGAGCCCTTCGCCGGAGGTTGCCATGGCGCCGTTTGCGTTGTACCGCAACGCCTGACCGCCCAGACCTTCGAGGAAGACCGATCGTGGCCGAAATCCGCCTTTATGTGACCAACACCGAAAAGAACGTCAATCGGATCCTGGATCTGATGAGCTTTGCCTTCGGCGAAGAGGATTTTGCGATCGCGACCACCGAGGTCGACGAGAAGGCGGATATATGGGAGGCATCCATCTATTTGATGGCCGACCAGGAAGACGAGGTCAGGCCTCGCTTTGAGGACCTGCTCGCCGAAGAGTTCCCGGATTTGACGATCGCGCGCGAGGTCATCCCCGATATCGACTGGATCGCCAAATCCCTCGAAGGCTTGAAGCCGGTCCGTGCTGGACGGTTCCTGGTGCATGGGTCCCATGACCGCGACAAGGTCCAGATCCATGACGTCGCGATCGAGATCGACGCCGGTCAGGCCTTCGGGACTGGGCATCACGGCACGACGGCAGGCTGCCTCGAAGTCATCGAGAAGGTGGTTCGCTCGCGAAAGGTGCGCAATGCGCTCGACCTCGGTACAGGCAGCGGTGTTCTGGCAATCGCGGTGCGCAAGCTGCTTCCGGTGCCGGTTCTCGCGACGGATATCGATCCGATCGCTGTCCGCGTCGCGAAAGACAATGCACGGCGCAACCAGATCGTCGACGGCATCGATTTCCGCACGGCACCCGGTTTTCATTCCACGGCGTTTCGCGAATACGGGCCCTTCGATCTCATCATCGCCAATATTCTGGCGCGGCCGCTGATCAAGATGGCGCCGCAACTCGTCAACCATCTGGCTGCGAACGGATCCGTGGTTCTCTCCGGCATTCTGGCCGAGCAGCGCTGGAAGGTCATCGCCGCCTATAGCGCTGAAGGGCTGTCCCATGTGAAGACGATCTGGCGCAACGGCTGGGTGACCATTCACTTCACGCAAGGGAAGGGCTGAGACGTTACGTCAGCCTGTGCGACAAGTAAAAAAAGGCGGCCCCGCATGGAGCCGCCTTTTTGGCATCGGCATCATGCCGCGCCGAAGTCCGCGAGCGTGGGAGGAGCGCTCAAGCGGATGCTATAACTAACGGTCGTTGCGGACCGCTGCCGATCAGATGATCGAGCGCTGATGCGGACGACGGCGCAGTTCGTCGCGGGTCAGGCCCATGGCTGCCAGCGAAGCGTCGTCAAGCGACAGCAGTGCGCCGGTTGCATAGAGATCGGCACGACGCTGGCGTGCCTCGACAAGATTGTTCAGGGCGGTGCGCAGGAAAGACTTGGCCATCTCTCGGTTCCTTCTCGGTTTCGGACGCTTGTTCTGTCGTCCTCGATGACCCTGATATAGTCCTATCGGCTCGTTTCAGTCAGATGGCTTGGAGCACGGGAGATCTGCGTTTGCTGCATAGCAACATGAGCTCTGCCTGAAATTGCGGCATATCTGTTTTAGAGGGGCGGCATCTGCTGCGAAACGATGCGCCGGTGGTGGTGAGGGCCGGGAGGCCTTGCTATAAGCGCTGACAGAATCCGTAACTCAGCGCGAGCAAGTCCCATGTTTCAGTCCTTCGAGGTCAAGTCCACGCCGCTTCACGGCAAGTCCCGCATCGCAGCGATCCGCGGCTTGTTCGGCGAACTCGGGATCGACGGCGTGCTCGTACCGCGCTCGGATGAGTATCTGGGTGAGTATGTTCCCGAATCCGCCGAACGCCTGGCCTGGGCCACCGGATTTACCGGGTCGGCCGGCATGCTGATGGTGACCGAAACGCTGGCCGTCGTCTTTGTCGACGGGCGCTATGTCACGCAGCTTGCTCAGCAGGTGGATCCTGCGGTCTTCACGCCTGGCGATCTCGTCGGCGAACCGCCGCACAAGTGGATCGAAAACCGGGCACCGAAGGGTTTCCGCCTCGGCATCGATCCCTGGATGCACACAGGCGCCGAAGTGCGTCGTCTGGAAAAGGCGCTTGCCGACAAGGGCGGCAGTCTGGTCTTCCTTCCTTTCAACCCCGTCGATCGCCTCTGGACGGATCGCCCGGCCGAGCCTAAGGGCGCCGTGATGATCCAGGCCCTCAATCAGGCGGGTGCATCGGCTGCGGACAAGCTGAAGAAGATTTCCGCAGATCTCACTGAGAAAAACCTCGGGGCTGTTTTGATCACCGATCCCTCGTCGGTCGCCTGGATCTTCAATCTGCGCGGCAGCGACGTGCCGCACACGCCACATCCGCTGTCTCGCGCGATCATCAAGGCAGACGGTTCGGCCGAATTTTTCCTGGACAGCGCAAAGACCAATCTCGAAGTCGAGAGCTATCTGCGCGACCTCTGCGAACAGGTTGATCCTGCCGTCCTGTCCGAGCGACTGGAGCGGGTGGCCCGTGATGGTGCCCGCATCCTTGTCGATCCCGATCTCGCGCCATACGCACTCTCCCGCATGATCCGCGACAGCGGTGGCGAGGTGGTCGAGGGCAATGATCCGGCAAAGCTTGGACGTGCGGTCAAGAACATGGTCGAGCTCAATGGCTCGGCTGCGGCCCATCTGCAGGATGGTGTGGCCATGGTGGAATTCCTCCACTGGTTCGACGAGCAGCCGCATGGCAGCCTGACCGAAATTGCGGCGGCGCAGAAGCTGGAAGCCGTGCGCGCCTCGGTCGGCGAGCGCATGCAGAACCCACTCAAGGATATCTCTTTCGACACCATTTCTGGGGCCGGCGAGAATGCTGCGATCATGCATTATCGCGTGACGACGGAAAGCGACCGACAGATCCGGTCCGCCGAGATGTTTCTGATCGATTCGGGCGCGCAGTATGTGAACGGCACCACCGACATCACCCGCACACTCGCGGTCGGCGAGGTACCGGACGAACAGAAGCGATTCTTCACGCTGGCGCTGAAGGGCATGATTGCGATCAGCACGGCGCGTTTCCCGAAGGGCACGCGCGGCTGCGATCTCGATCCCCTGGCCCGTATCGCACTGTGGAAGGCCGGTGCCGACTTCGCGCATGGCACGGGCCATGGCGTTGGCTCCTATCTCTCCGTGCATGAAGGTCCTCAGCGTATCGCCCGGCTTTCGACGCAAGAACTGCTGCCCGGCATGATCCTCTCCAACGAGCCGGGTTATTACCGTCCGGGCAGCTTTGGTATCCGCATCGAGAACCTGATCTATGTGCGCGAGGCCGAGGCAATCGAGGGCGGCGACCAGCCGATGCTCGGGTTCGAGACGCTGACCTTCGTGCCGATCGATCGCAACCTCATCGTCGAGGACCTGCTGACGCGCGACGAGCTGCAGTGGCTCGACGCCTATCATGCCAAGACCCGCGAAGAGTTGTCGCCGCTGATCTCCGATGCAGCGACGCGCGAGTGGCTTGAGCAGGCAACGGCGCCGTTTGCGCGCTGAGGATCAGCCGATCAACTGGCGCATCAGCATGACGGTGGCCCAGCCGCCGATCAGCATGGGGATGGCGCCGACGCGCAAGCCGATCAGGAGGGCCGCGGCCATCGCGACCTTCACGTCGATCTCGCCATAGAAGAAGGCGGGCGCGACGAGGGCTGTCAGGACGGCTGCAGGAACGGCATTGAGGGCCGCCTCCAGGCGTGGCGGCATGGATTTCAGCCGCTTGACGAGCACATAGCCGGCGATGCGGGTGAGGAAGGTCGCGGCGGCGGCGGCCGCGATCAGAAGCGTCATGTAGGGCGTGAGCAGAGTGGTCATGGTGCTGTCTCCTCACGGGCCGCAGGCAGCGGGAGAACTGCGGCCAGAAGAATGCCTGCGAGGGCGCCGACGCTGATGTGCCAGGGGGCGCCGATCAGGTGCTGGGCAATCACCGAGACCACGGCACTGATGGCGACGATCATCAGGAAATTTCCGCGCTTGCGGAAGCCGAGGACCAGGCCGAGGAAATAGATCGGCAGCAGGACGTCGATGCCCCAGTCGGCGGGATTGCCGATGACGCTGCCGAGCGCCCCGCCGACACCACTCATGGCAACCCAGGGCACGTAGATCATCGCGCCGAAGCCGAGATACCAGGGGAAACTTACCTCGCGGCCGCTCTCGCCGCGGGCGACGGCTTCTGCAAACTGCGGATCTGTGAGCAGGAAGAAGCTCAGCATCTTCTGGGGAAACGTGTAGTGGTCGATGAAGGGGGTGAGTGCAGCCGAATAGAGGACGTGGCGGAAGTTCACGGCCAGCATCGAGAGGATAACGACCCACATGGGCACGTTCTGGCCAAAGAGTTCGATGCCGACCAACTGGCTGGCGCCGGCATAGACCGTCGCGCTCATCAGGGCTGCTTCGGCGACCGTCTGGCCATTGGCGACGGCTACGGCTCCGAACAGGATCGCGAAGGGACCCGCAGAGATGATGACGGGAAGTGCCTTCAGCGCACCTTGGGTGAATTCGGATCGGGACATCTCGGCAATTCTCGCGTTTCTCTGCTGGCTAAAGCCTGTTTGTCCGGTGGACAAACCAATTCCGCTGATGGAACGACCATCGTCGTTGATGATTGCCCATTGCCATTGGATGGTTGCCGTCGTCTTGTCGAAAAGTCGCAACCGAGCATGGTGGAGCTTTAGCAGGCAGGATGGACAAGGATC
This sequence comes from Allorhizobium sp., assembly GCA_051861045.1. Taxonomy (GTDB): domain Bacteria; phylum Pseudomonadota; class Alphaproteobacteria; order Rhizobiales; family Rhizobiaceae; genus Allorhizobium. The sequence continues at coordinate 47,524 of JBHYDI010000003.1, read as the reverse complement.
TGATCAGCCGTGAAGAGAAGGAGCGCCTGCTCCTCAAGGTTCAGCGCCATCTGTCGGACGAAGCCGAGGTGGAGCTCGGGCGTTTCGACGCCGAGGCTCTCGTTGACCTCGTCGCCGCAGTGATCGGCCCGTTTTACTACAACAAGGGACTGCGCGATGCGCAGGCGCTGCTTGCCCGGCAGGTCGACCAGATCAACGATGCGCTTTACGAAATGGAGCGCCTGCCGGAGACGTGACTATTTCTTCGGGCGGATCTGGAAGGTGTGTTCCGGGCCCGGGAATATGCGCTCCTTCACCTCGGCGGCGTAGTCGCTGGCGGCCTTGTCGATGACCTCTGCAAGCTCGCTGTAGTGCTTGACGAAGCGCGGCTTGAACTCGTTGAACAGGCCGAGCATGTCGTCGGAGACGAGGATCTGGCCGTCACAGGCGGGCGATGCGCCGATGCCGATGGTTGCCGCCTTCACCGTGGTGGTGATCTCGCGGGCCAGTGGCTCGACAGTGCCTTCGATGACCATGGCGAAGGCGCCGGCGTCGTCAATGGCCTTGGCATCGCGGCGGATCTTGTCCTGCTCGGCTTCGCTGTGGCCCTTTGACCGGTAACCGCCCGAGGTGTTTACCTGCTGCGGCATGAGGCCTATATGACCGAAGACCGGAACACCGCGGCTGACGAGGAAATCCACCGTCTCCGCCATTTCAGCGCCGCCTTCGAGCTTCACGCCGTCGCAGCCGGTTTCCTTCATCAGGCGCACGGCATTGCGGAAGGCCTGTTCCTTGCTTTCCTGATAGGAGCCGAAGGGCAGGTCGACGATCACGCAGGCGCGCGACGTGCCGCGCATGGTTGCCTGGCCGTGGGCGACCATCATGTCCATGGTGACACCAACCGTGGTCTCCATGCCGTAGAGCACCATGCCGAGGCTGTCGCCAACGAGCAGCAGATCACAGTGGCGGTCGAGGATGCGCGCGACCGGCGTCGTATAGGCGGTCAGCGAGACGATCGGCCTCACGCTCTTGAGGGCCGTGATGTCGGCAGGTGTGAAGCGCTTCTGGCGGGGTGGTGTGCTCATGTCAGGCGGCCTCCATGCCGGTGGCGGCCGCTTGGCCGATGATGCGGTTGTCGAGAAGCTTGGTCTTGCCGAAGCGAACGTAAAGCAGCAAGAGCGCGGTGGCGTTCACCGTCTCGATGCGCTCCAGGGAGCGGGGATCGCGGATCGCGACGACCTCGGGTTCTGCGAGCGGTTCGGTTCGGATGAACTCGATCAGTTTGCTTTCCAGCGTCGCCACGTCGCGCAGACCGGTTAGCAGCAGGCGCTCGGCTTCAGCGAGCGCCTTCGGCACGATGACCGCTGCCGCACGTTCTGCGGGCGACAGATAGACATTGCGGGACGAGCAGGCGAGACCATCAGCCTCCCGCACGGTTGCGACAGGCACGACGCGGACCGGCTGGGCGAGATCCTCGACCATCTTCTGAATGATCGTGACCTGCTGATAGTCCTTCTCGCCGAAATAGGCGGCATCCGGCTGGACGATGTTGAAGAGTTTGGTGACAACGGTTGCCACGCCCGCGAAATGGCCAGGACGTGCCTCGCCCTCAAGCTCGGAGCCGAGTTTCGGCAAATCGACGACCGTCTGCATTGGTTCCGGATACATATCCTCGACGCCGGGGGCGAAGAGATAATCTACGCCGGCCTCTTCCAGCATGGCGCTGTCGCGGGCGAGGTCGCGGGGGTATTTTTCGAGATCCTCGTTCTTGCCGAACTGCAGCGGGTTGACGAAGATCGAGACGACGGTGACGTCGTTTTCAGACTTGGCGCGGCCGACGAGGCTCAAGTGGCCCTGGTGCAGATAACCCATGGTCGGCACGAAGCCGATGGTCTGGCCGGCACGGCGGCGGGGCGCGAGCTTCTGTCGCAAAGCGGCGATCGTGGTGACGATTTCCATGACCGGCGTCCTCCCTGTCTTCTCACTGGCTCGGCTCTAGCGCTTGCCGCCAAAAAAGGCAATCGCACGAATCCTTTGCAGAAACTTCCTCAGAAACCGATTCGGTCGCTGTTGGTGATCTCGACGCCTGCGAGGCGCATGGCTTCGATGGCTTCCTCGACGCCTTTCGGGTCGATCCCGCGGCAGCCATCCGCGATCAGCCGGACCTTCACACCCGGCAGCATGTCGACCGCATCGAGAGCGGAGAATTTAACGCAATAGTCCGTGGCGAGACCCATCACGTCGAGCTCGGTCACGCCCTTCGCCTTCAGCCAGTCGCCAAGACCCGTGAGTGCCGCCTTGTCGTTGTCGCGGAAGGCTGAATAGCTGTCGACCTTGGGATTTTCGCCCTTGCGCTGGATGAAGTCGATGCGGGTGGTTTCGAGATCCGGATGGAAGTCTGCGTCCAACGTGCCCTGCACGCAGTGATCAGGCCACATGACTTGCGGCTGGCCGGAAAGCTCTCCCATGTCGAAAGGCTTCTTGCCGGCATGTTGGGAGGCGAAGCTGCCGTGATTGGCGGGATGCCAATCCTGCGATGCGACGACCAGTTCATAGGCGCCGCTTGCCATCAGGCGGTTTGCGACGGGGACGACCGCATCGCCATCTGAGACCGGCAGGTTGCCGCCGGGGCAGAAGCCGTTCTGGATGTCGATGAGCAGCAGGGCCTTGGTCATGATCGGGCTCCATTTCTTGTGCGGCGCAAGATGGCAATGACGGCGCTCAGGATCAAGGGCGACATTCGCGATTTCAGCGGGTTCCGAAAGATGGAACAATCGATTGGTTCCATCGTTCCGACTGAAGTCGTTCTTCGACCCGGCCGCAACTGCGGTCAGATCCGCAATTTTCAAAAATCGAATGGAACCGGCATGTTTCTCATCGTTACCGCCGTCGTCTTCGGGATCCTGGGGCTTGTCCTCGGGGCAGGGGGCATTCAGCTCCTGATCCTGGGTGGCAGTCCCTATTTCATTTTGGCCGGGCTTGCCTTCCTGGCCACCGCTATCCTGCTTTACCTCAAGCGTGCCGAGGCGCTGTGGGTTTACGGCGTGTTCATCCTCGTGAGCCTCGTCTGGGCGGTCATGGAAGTCGGTCTCGACTGGTGGCAGCTCGGACCGCGCGGTGGTCTCATTGTCGTCCTTGGCCTGTGGCTGATGCTGCCTACGATCCGCAAGCGTCTCGGCCCGGCGCATCGAAGAGACCGCGTTGCGGCACCCGTGTTGCCGGTTGCCGTGCCGGTCCTGATCGCCGTGGTCGTCGCCGGCATTTCGCTGTTCGTCGAGACCTATGGGCACGAAGGTGCGCTTCCGACCGAACAGGTCGCAGCCGCTCCCGCTCTCGGGGGCGATGTACCGGATGGCGACTGGCACCAGTATGGCCGCACGAATTACGGTCAGCGCTATTCGCCGCTCACCCAGATCAACACGGACAATGTCAAGGATCTCAAGATCGCCTGGACCTATCAGACCGGCGACGTGAAGCTGCCGCAGGACGTCGGCGAGACGACCTATCAGGTCACGCCGCTTAAGGTCGACGACACGCTCTATCTCTGCACGCCCCACAATTGGGCGATTGCCGTGGATGCAGCGACCGGCCAGGAAAAGTGGAAGTTCGACCCGAATGCCGGCCTCGAACCCGACCGCCAGCACCAGACCTGCCGCGGTGTCACCTACTACCGCGATCCGACAGCCGTTGAAGGCACTGTTTGTGCCGAACGCGTCTACCTGCCGACCTCGGACGCGCGTCTGATTGCGCTTGATGCCGGAACCGGTGCCATCTGCGAGAATTTCGCCAATGCCGGTACGCTGCGTCTCGAGCAGAACATGCCCTACAATCCGGCGGGTTATTACTACTCGACATCGCCGCCGGTCATTGCTGCTGGCAAGATCATCATTGGCGGTGCTGTCAACGATAATTATTCGACGCAGTCGCCGTCCGGCGTGATCCGTGCCTTCGATGTCAACACCGGCGAACTGGTCTGGAACTGGGACAGCGGTAACCCAACGGAAACTGCTCCGATCGGCCCCGACGAGACCTACACGCCGAATTCTCCGAATAGCTGGTCGATTTTCTCGGTCGATGAAGCGCTTGGCCTCGTCTATATCCCGCTCGGCAATCAGGTTCCTGACCAGCTCGGCATGGGACGCAGCGAGAGTGTGGAGAAATACTCCTCCTCGATCGTCGCGCTCGACGTGAACACGGGACAGGATCGCTGGGTGCGGCAGACCGTGCATCATGACCTCTGGGACATGGATGTGCCCGCGCAGCCAGTGCTGATGGACCTCAACCGTGAAGACGGCACAGTCGTGCCGGCACTGATCGGGCCGACAAAGCAGGGCGACATCTACGTGCTGGACCGGCGCAATGGCGAGCCGATCATTCCTGTTCGCGAACTGCCGGCACCCGGTGGGGCGATTCCCGAAGACTTCACCGCGCCGACGCAGCCGATTTCGGATCTGACCTTCCGGCCGCCGACGATGACTGAAAGCAACATGTGGGGCCTGACGATCATCGACCAGATGATGTGCCGTATCCAGTTCCACCAGCTGAAATACGAAGGGCAGTACACGCCGCCATCGCTTGAAGGGACGCTCGTCTATCCCGGCAATTTCGGCACGTTCAACTGGGGCTCGGTCGCAGTCGATCCGGAGCGGCAGGTGATGTTCGGCATGCCGACCTATCTGGCGTTTACCTCGAAGCTGGTTCCGCGTTCGGACATCCCGCCGAAGGAGGAGGGGGCGACAGGGTCCGAGCAGGGACTGAACCGTAACGAGGGCGCGCCTTACGGCGTCATCATGGGCCCGTTCCTGTCGCCGCTCGGCATTCCCTGCCAAGCGCCGCCATGGGGCACGATTGCCGGCGTCGATCTGAAGACCGGTGAGATCGCCTATCAGAAGCGGAATGGCACGGTTTACGACATGACGCCGCTGCCGCTGCCGTTCAAGGTGGGCGTGCCTGGCATCGGCGGGCCGATGATCACCAAGGGTGGCGTCGTGTTCCTTGGTGCTGCGGTCGACAACTACCTGCGTGCTTATGACCTCACCACAGGCGATCAGCTTTGGGAGAGCCGTCTGCCGGCGGGTGGCCAGGCAACGCCGATGACCTATGCGCTGGACAACGGCAAGCAGTACATCGTCATGGTGGCCGGTGGGCATGGCTCAGTCGGCACGACGCCGGGCGACTATGTCATCGCCTACACGCTGCCGGACTGACGATTGACGCCCTTGAACCCGCCCCAATGTCTCGGGCGGGTTCATTTTCGGGACACTTCGGCGTGTCCCGGCTTGATGCGAAACGGAACGTTAACCATGTGATTCTAAACACATGCCGTAACGTGAGGATGTTTCGCATGAGTAGCCAAGCCATGAACGGCACGACCAACCCGACCATCGCCTTCTTTCCGCTCGCGAACCGTAGGGATCTGGTGCGCCGCTCCGCGATCGAACTCGATCGCCTCAATGGCTATGCCGCGACAGAATTCTGGAAGACGACCTGCCGGGGCCTCGGTAACGAACTTCTGGCGCTGGGCTGCCCGGAAGACGAGATGCGCGCCGAGATCATGGACTTCCAGGCGGCTGTCCAGATCGAGCTGATGTGGCTGCACCGCGAGGAAGCAGCCCAGGGCTGAGGCTCTCAATCACGCGTGAGTTTGTGCCTGACAAATGTGAGGCCGCGACTGACGAAGCGCGTGACCTCCAGATAGGTCCGATACGGGAGAACCGTCAGGTAGCGCCAGCGCGGCAGCTTGTAGCTGTTGATGTTCGTCTGGATCTGAGTCTCATGCTCCGAGTGCTGGCTTGCGACCAGCGGATACACAAATGCAGCCCGCAGACCGTAGAGATATTCCAGGTCAAAGGCGATGTCGTAGGCAAGTCTCATCGGGACAAGCTTTTCGACGATCCACCGCGCGGCCTTCCGATTGATGACGTAGGCTCCGGCACCTTTTTCACGCGTCAGGGCAATAGCGAGGCCTCGGCCGGGCTTGAGGCTCTTGAACGTGTATTTTCGACCTCGGTTGACCGTTGTCAGACGCAGCAAATCCCAGTCGTTGCGATGAATCGCCGCTAGATCCACGGTCTCGATGAAGTCCTGCTCGAACGAAACATCGTCCTCGAGGATGAGTGCGAGATCGGCATCGCTGGCGAGCAGGCGCCGGGCGCATTCCACATGGCTGAGGTAGCAGCCAACTTCGGGCGGGACGGTGCGCCTGCCGTGCAGAAGCTTGTAGCTTAATTCGCTGAACTCAGGCGTCGGGAATACGATCTTGCGTCCGTCCACACCTGACACGCGCTCGAAGACGAGCCCGACGTCGCGCGTTTTCCGCTCCATCTCCTCAAGGCGATCGGTCGCACGATCCATGTTTATCAGATAGACCGCCAGGGACTGGCGGCTTTCGGGCAGGAACTGCAAAGCGGAACTCCATGAGGCAGGCGGCGAGGCTCGCAGTCATAGCAAGCTCCACCGGGGCGTCAACTCGGACGCATTGAGGTAGCCTCGCGATAAAATCTCAACTCACTCGTGGACATTACCTGCAATCTTCAACTCACTCTCAGTGATCCCAATCGAGTTTAAGCGGTCTGCAGCCGGGATCGGGCGCGACGCCTCCCGAACGAAGCGCCGTGCGATTTTCGCTGTTGGCAATGGCCGCCACCTGCTTGTCCCGTCCTGCCGATCTTCCTACAAGTGCGGCAACCGAATGACACTCCTTCGACAGTAGCGACGCCTTGGCCAAACTTCATTTCATCTACGCCACCATGAATGCCGGCAAATCGACTTTGCTTTTGCAGGCGGCCTATAACTATCAGGAACGCGGCATGCGGGTCGCCATGCTGATCAGCGCGCTCGACAATCGCGCGGGCAAGGGCTTCATCGGGTCGCGGATCGGGCTGAAGGCAGAAGCCGATGCCTTCGGTCAGGAAGAGGATCTCTTCGAGGCCATCAAGGCAGATCATGAGGCATCACCGCTCTCCTGCGTCTTCGTCGATGAGGCGCAGTTCCTGACAACGGATCAGGTCTGGCAGTTGTCGCGTGTTGTCGACGTGCTCGATCTGCCGGTGATGGCCTATGGTCTGCGGACGGATTTTCGCGGCGAGCTCTTTCCCGGATCGCGCGGTCTGCTGGCGATCGCCGACGAACTGACGGAAGCGCGGTCGATCTGCCATTGCGGCCGCAAGGCGACCATGGTCGTGCGCATGGGCGAAGATGGCAAGGCGCAGCGGGATGGCGCTCAGGTTCTGATTGGCGGAAACGAGACCTATACGTCGCTCTGCCGCCGTCACTGGCAGCTCGCTTTTTCGGCGGAAGAAGTCCACGACGCCGCCTGAAACTTACGACCGGGCGGTCTTAGTGCGCTGCCTGAAGACCCGCGATCATTGTGCTTCAGGCCTTCTCGACAAATCCGTCCAGCACTCGCTTCTGACCGGCGCGGTCGAAATCGATCGTCAGCTTGTTGCCTTCGATCGACGAGATGTTGCCGTTGCCGAACTTGATGTGAAAGACGCGGTCGCCCACGGAGAAGCGAGAGGGTTCGGTCGCCGTCGATTTGGCGACCAATTCGCCGTCGATGGTTTTCGCCCTCGGGCCGCTTTCGCCGTAGCCGATCCGCTCCACGGCATGGCCGGAACGATTGCCCCAGTTGTCGCGCGTCGCATCGGTCTTGTTGGCCTGGGCGCGTTTCCAGCCAGGCGTCGAATAGCTGTTCTGGAAGGGTTCCTGCTTGTCGAAGCGGGACTGGCCATATGGGTTGCGGCCGTAGCCGCCGTAGGAGGTCTCGGCTTCTGCCACCTCCACATGGGCGGGCGGCAGCTCTTCGAGGAAGCGTGACGGCAGGGTTGATTGCCACAGCCCATGAATGCGGCGGTTTGATACGAACCAGATATGGCAGCGGCGCTTGGCACGGGTAATGCCGACGTAAGCCAGGCGGCGCTCCTCCTCGAGGCCCGAGCGGCCACCTTCATCCAGCGCGCGCTGGTGGGGAAACAGACCTTCTTCCCAGCCGGGCAGGAAGACGGTTTCAAATTCCAGGCCCTTGGCCGAATGTAGCGTCATGATGGAGACGGCGTCGAGGTTCTCGTTGGTCTCGGCATCCATGACCAGCGAGACGTGTTCGAGGAAGCCGCGCAGGCTCTCGAAGGCTTCCATCGAGCGGATCAGTTCCTTGAGGTTTTCCAGACGTCCGGGGGCTTCGGCCGACTTGTCGTTCTGCCACATGGCCGTGTAGCCGCTCTCGTCGAGGATCTGCTCGGCGAGTTCGGTATGGGGCGTGTTTTCCAGCAGCGACTGCCAGCGGCGGAAATCAGTGACGACGTCGAAGAGCGCCTTGCGGGCCTTGGGCTTCAGCTCGTCCGTTTCGATGATGTCGGTTGCCGCCGCCAGCATCGGGATGTCACGGGCGCGGGCATAGTCGTGCAGATTGCGGATCGTCGTGTCGCCCAGGCCGCGCTTCGGCGTGTTGACGATGCGCTCGAAGGCCAGGTCGTCGGCCGGCTGACAGACGAGGCGGAAATAGGCCATGGCATCGCGGATTTCGAGGCGCTCGTAGAAGCGCGGGCCGCCAATGACGCGGTAATTGAGGCCGAGCGTGACGAAACGGTCTTCGAATTCGCGCATCTGGAACGAGGCGCGGACCAGGATCGCCATGTTGTTCAGCGGATGCTGATTGCGCTGGAGCTGCTCGATTTCCTCGCCGACGGCGCGGGCTTCTTCTTCCGAATCCCAGGCGGCATGCACGACCACCTTGTCATCATTCGGATCGACGCGGTCGGTGAACAGCGTCTTGCCGAGGCGGCCTTCGTTATGGGCGATCAGGAAGCCGGCGGCGCCCAGAATGTGTTCGGTCGAACGGTAGTTGCGCTCCAGCTTGATGACCTTGGCGCCCGGAAAGTCCTTTTCGAAGCGCAGGATGTTGTCGACTTCCGCGCCGCGCCAGCCATAGATCGACTGGTCATCGTCGCCAACGCAGCAAACATTCTGCGGCACGCCGGGCGGGCGCTGGGCAAGCAGGCGCAGCCACATGTACTGGGCGGTGTTGGTGTCCTGATATTCGTCGACCAGAACGTATTTGAAGCGCTGGTGGTATTCCTTCAGCACGTCGGGATTGGCCTTGAACATGCGGATCGGATGCAGCAGCAGGTCGCCGAAGTCGCAGGCATTCAATGCCTGAAGGCGCTTCTGGTAGGCGGCATAGAGTTCGCGGCCCTTGCCGTTGGCAAAGGCGCGGGCGTCACCTTCGGGTATCTGCGCCGGATCGAGCCCCTTGTTCTTCCAGCCGTCGATCATCTGGGCGAACTGCTTGGCCGGCCAGCGCTTGTCGTCCAGACCTTCGGCCTGGATGATCTGCTTGATCAGCCGTACGACGTCGTCTGTGTCGAGAATGGTGAAACTGGAGGTAAGGTCCACCAGTTCGGCGTGCCGGCGGAGCAATTTGACGCCGATTGAGTGGAAGGTGCCGAGCCATGGCATGCCTTCGACCGCGCCACCGACGAGATGACCGATACGCTCCTTCATCTCGCGCGCGGCCTTGTTGGTGAAGGTCACCGCAAGGATCTGGCTTGGGAAGGCACGATTTGTGGCAAGGATGTGGGCGATACGGGTGGTCAGGACGCGGGTTTTGCCCGTGCCAGCGCCTGCGAGGACGAGGACGGGGCCATCGACGGTTTCGACCGCTTCGCGCTGTTCCGGGTTAAGGCCGGAGAGATAATCAGGCGCGCGTGCCTGGTCGCGGGCGGCCATGGCGCGGGCCGCAATGCCGAGGCCGCCGCCGGAGGGCACGCCTGGCCCAGGTGCTGGAACTGGGGCAGGGGAAGCGGCCGGCTTGCGCGGCGCAGGCTCTTCATCGAAGAAGGGAATGTCGTCGAAACCGTTACTCATGCGGCTCAATGTAGTGATTCGGGTCGTAAAGGCCAGTGATGGCGTTCTGGTTTTATTCCTCGCGCCCGCCAACCCACGGATTTCCGAGGTCTTCCGTCTCTCGGCATGCTACAATCCTACAGACAGTGGAATGACCGCCTCAGTGGTCGACGCGATCACGCGGGCGTGAAAAGTTGCGAGATTACAAATCAGTAAGCTTAAAGTTCAGGCATTGCCAGTTCCGGTTTGCGCCCGATACTTAACCACCATCATCCAGTTCGATTTATTTGGAGCCTTGCATGCCGCTTTGGAAGCAACTCGCCATCAGTATTGCCCTTCTTTTCGTTGGCCTCTGTTCCTGGGTCTATCTCTCGCCAGGTGCCGGACAGACGCTGGTTTCCATGGGCGTTCCGGCATCCGCCGTGGCACTCATCTCGGGTGGCGACGCTGAAGGAGAAGCCGCAGGCCAACGCGGCCAGGGGCAGGGCGGGCAGCAGGCGCAGTCCGGCGGGCAAGGCTCTGGACAGGGCTCCGGACAGGGCTCCGGACAGGGCCAAGCGCAGGGCAATCGTCGTGGCGGTGGCAACCAGGCCATTCTCGTCGCAACCCAGCCGGTCGCCATGGGTGTGGTCAATGATCGCCTGAGCGCGATCGGCGATGGCGAGGCCATCGAAGCCGTGACCGTCATGCCGCAGGCCTCCGGCACGATCGCGGAAATCCTCGTGTCCTCGGGTCAGAAGGTGACGAAAGGTGACGTGATTGCCCGGCTCGATCGCGAGGAACAGGTGATCCTGCGCGACCAAGCGGCCGTTGCGCTGCGCAGCGCGAAGGAAAAGGCCGAGTCCTACCGAAACCTGCAGAGCTTCTCGCGTCTCGACGTACTCGACGCCCAGATTGCCGAGGAACAGGCGCAGTTGCAGCTCACCACCGCCGAGCTCAATCTGAAGCGTCGTGACATCGTTGCCCCGATCGACGGCATCATCGGTATCGTCGGCATCAGCGTCGGCGACAATGTGACGAATTCCACGGCTATCGTGTCCCTCGACAATCGCAGCCAGTTGCTGGTCGACTTCTGGGCACCGGAGCGTTTCGCTGTGGCCGTGCGCCCAGGCATGCCGGTCGAGGCCAATTCCGTCTCGCGCCCGGGGCAGGTCTTCCAGGGCAGCGTGGAAGCGGTCGACAGCCGCGTTGACGAGGCAAGCCGCACCATCCGGATCCGCGCCAAGATCGACAATCCCGATGATGTCCTGCGCGCGGGCATGTCGTTTGCCGTCGGCATGCGCTTCCCAGGCGACAGCTATGCGGCGGTCAACCCGCTTGCCGTCCAGTGGGACGGTGAAGGCTCCTTCGTCTGGCAGATCGTCGATAACAAGTCTGTGAAGACGCGCGTGCGGATCGTCCAGCGCAATTCCGATCAGATCCTGGTCGAGGCGCAGCTCAAGGAGGGTGACCTGGTTGCCGTCGAGGGCCTGCAGCGCGTGCGTGAGGGTGGAACGGTCGAGATTGTCGGCCAGCCCAAGGCAGGGTCCGAGGAGGTTGCCGTACGATGAGCGCGACAGAGAACGGTTCCGAACAGTCCGGGCGCAGCTTCACTGCGCTCTTTGTCCGCCGGCCGGTTCTGGCGGCGGTCCTCAACACCCTTCTTGTCGTGGCCGGTCTTGCAGCGCTTGCAGGCATCGAAATCCGCGAACTGCCTGACGTCGACCAGCCAGTGATCACGGTCAGCACCGATTACGACGGTGCTTCCGCGCAAACCATGGACCAGGAAGTCACCCGGATCATCGAGGGCGCCGTTGCCCGCGTGAGCGGTCTGAAATCGATGTCGTCGCGCTCCTCGTTCGGGGAAAGCCGGACGACGCTCGAATTCAGCGACAATGTCGATCTCGCCGTTGCCGCAAACGATGTGCGCGATGCGCTGGGCCGGGTGCGCAACCAGTTGCCTGACGACACGGACGAGCCGCGGATCGTCAAGGCGGATGCCGATTCCCAGCCGATCATGCGTCTTGCCGTGACATCCACGACGCTTTCCATGGAAGACCTGACGCTGTTGGTGGAGAACGAGATCTCCGACCGGCTGGCTGCTGTCGAGGGCGTCGCCGACGTTCAGATCTATGGCGACCAGGAAAAGGTCTTCCGCATCGACGTTAACCAGGCGGCGCTTGCGAGCCGCGGTCTGAGTGTGGCGAGCCTCGCGACCGCGTTGCAGAATTCCTCGCTCGACGTTCCCGCCGGTTCGCTGGAATCGCAGACGCAGGACATCGTCGTTCGGACGACAGCCAGCCTCACCACCGTCGATGATTTCGAGAACGTGCTGATCGGTGATCGCGTGCGGTTGCGCGACGTGGCAACCGTGACGCTTGGGCCCGATGACGGGTCGACCTCGCTGCGATCCAATGGCGTCCAGGGTGTCGGCCTTGGCATCATTCGCCAGGCGCAGTCCAATACACTGAACATCTCGGCGGGCGTGCATGCCGCCGTGGATGCGATGGCGAGCGCGCTGCCAGACGGCACGCGGGTGATCATCACCAGTGACGACGCGGTCTTCATCCAGGGCGCACTGCACGAAGTGGAGCTTGCGCTCGGTCTCTCCGCCGTGATCGTTCTCGTCGTGCTCTATCTCTTCCTGCGCGACTGGCGGGCGACGTTGATCCCGGCATTGACCATGCCGGTTGCTCTGATCGGGACACTGGTTGCGATCTATCTCGTCGGCTTCTCGCTGAACATCCTGACCCTGCTGGCGATCGTCCTTGCGACCGGTCTCGTCGTCGACGACGCGATCGTGGTGCTCGAAAACATCGTGCGTCGTCGGTCCGAGGGCATGGGGCCGCGGGCGGCTGCCGTGCTCGGCACCCAGGAGGTGTTCTTCGCCGTGCTGGCGACGACGGCAACGCTTGCCGCGGTTTTCGTGCCGCTCTCCTTCTTGCCCGGTCAGCTCGGTGGTCTTTTCCGTGAGTTCGGTTTCGTGCTCGCCTTCGCCGTGCTGCTCTCCTCTGTCACAGCACTGACATTGTGCCCGATGATGGCATCGCGCATGCTGACGCGGGAAACCAAGGAAGATCACGGCGTATTGGGCGCCTTCGGCAATCGCTTTGCCGGTTTTTATGCCCGGACGCTCCGCGCCTGCCTCGGCAATCCGCTGATCGTCGGCGTTTTCGCCCTGGTGTTCTCCGGGGCGGCTTACCTCGCCTTCACGGCGATCCAGAGCGAAATCACACCGCGCGAAGACCGCTCCATGGTGATGATGCGGCTCTCCACGCCGCAGGGTTCCAGCCTGTCCTACACGCGCGATCAGCTGCAGCGGGTCGAGGAGAACCTCAAGCCACTGCGCGACAGCGGTGAGATCCAGAATATCTTCTCGATCTCGGGTCAGGGCTCCTCCAACAGTGCCTTCATGGTGATGACGCTGGCGCCCTGGTCGGAGCGCGAGCGGACCCAGGACCAGATCGTGCAGGACGTGAATGCCGCCGCCGCCCAGGTGCCGGCGCTGCGCGGCAATGTCTTCCAGTCTAACAGTCTTCGCATCCGCGGGGCCGGCAGTGGCCTGCAGATGGCGGTTGTCGGCTCCAACCATGAGACGCTGACGGCAGCAGCCCTGCAGATCGTCGATCAGCTGAGGGACCGGCCGGAGTTCCAGACGCCTCGCCTCGACAACGAACCGAGCCAGGCGCAGATCTCCGTCACGATCGACCGCGAGCGGGCATCCGATCTCGGCATCGATATCGGGGCGATCGGCACGTCGTTGCAGGCGCTGCTCGAGGGCCGCTCGGTCACCGATGTCTTTGTCGACGGCAACTCGATCCCGGTTCGTCTGGTGTCGAGCACGCAGCCGATCAACGATCCGACGGATCTTGAGAACATCTTCCTGACGACCTCTGACGGCCGCGTTGTGCCGATGTCGTCCATCGCGTCTCTCGAGGAAAACGCCGTTTCGCCGACGCTAAACCGCGAGCAGCAGCTCGCCTCGGTCTCCTTCTCGGCCGGCCTTGGCGATGGTGTTGCCCTGGGTGACGCCGTCGAGATGGTGACGGAGATTGCCCAGCCGCTTCTGCCGCCGGGTTCGCGTCTGCTTCCGCTCGCCGAGGCCGCGACGCTGGAGCAGAACAGCTATGGCATGGCGCTGACCTTTGGCTTTGCGATTGCGATCATCTTCCTGGTGCTCGCAGCACAGTTCGAAAGCGTGGTGTCCTCACTGATCATCATGGCGACGGTACCGCTCGGGCTTGCCTGTGCCGTGTTCGCACTTGTCGTGACGGGTTCGTCGCTCAACGTCTACAGCCAGATCGGCCTTGTCCTGCTTGTCGGGGTCATGGCGAAGAACGGCATCCTGATCGTCGAATTCGCCAATCAGCTGCGCGACCGGGGGCTCTCCGTGCGGGAGGCGATCGAGACGGCTTGCACGATCCGCCTGCGTCCTGTGATGATGACGATGATCGCGACCGTGCTTGGCGGCGTGCCGCTGGTTCTCGCCCAAGGGGCCGGTGCGGAAGCGCGTATCGCGCTTGGCTGGGTGATCGTCGGCGGTCTCGGCTTTGCGACGCTGGTGACGCTCTATATCACACCGGTCGCCTATCTGATGCTCGCCCGCTTCTCCAAGCCGCATGCTCAGGAGGAAGCGCGCCTGAAGACGGAACTGGAGGATGCCACGCTCAAGATCGCCAATGATGCGGGCTTGCCGCCGCGGATCGCAGCAGAGTGACGGGGAGGGGCGCGATGCTCCTCCTGCGCCCTTCGGACGTCTGGACAATTCCCGAACCCTATCCCATAGCAGGGGCGTGTCGGCGCAGTGCCGGTGCGCCCCATGAGACTGTATCGGGAGGTCGCGGATGGCCCGCAAGGATGTGATCGACGGCAAGCGCAACGAAGAGGGCATGGCGCTGGTTTTGCCCATCCTCAAGCAGCGTTTCGGTGAGCGTTTCCAGACCGGACAATCCTTCCGTGACCAGCACAGCCACACCACCACCTATCTGCCGTCGCAGCGGCCCGATGGTGTCGTCTTCGTCGACAGCAGCGACGATGTGCGGGAGGTGGTCCGGGTGTGCGCCGCGCACCGCGTGCCGATCGTGCCCTTCGGCACCGGTTCCTCGCTCGAGGGACAGGTCAACGCCCCCTTCGGCGGCATCTCGGTCGATTTCACCCGGATGAACCGGATCATCAGCGTGAACGCCGAGGATCTCGACTGCACCGTGGAGCCCGGCGTAACCCGGGAGGACCTCAACACCTATCTGCGCGATACCGGCCTGTTCTTCCCCATCGATCCCGGTGCCAATGCCTCGCTCGGCGGCATGACGGCAACACGGGCTTCCGGCACCAATGCGGTGCGCTACGGCACGATGAAGGACAATGTGCTGGCGCTGACCGTCGTCACCGCCGATGGCGAGGAGATACGCACCGCGCAGCGGGCGCGCAAATCGTCGGCCGGCTACGACCTCACCCGCTTGTTTGTCGGCTCGGAAGGGACGCTCGGCGTTATCACGTCGGTGACGCTGCGCCTGCAGGGTATTCCGGCCAAGATCAGCGGCGGCGTCTGCGCGTTTCCAACGCTCGAAGATGCCTGCAATGCGGTGATCACGACGATCCAAATGGGCATTCCGGTCGCCCGCATCGAACTGCTGGACGAACTGCAGATCCGCGCCTGCAATGCCTATTCGAAGCTTTCCTATGCCGAGCGCCCCACGCTCTTCGTGGAATTCCACGGAACGGAAGAGACGGTGGCGCTGCAAGCCGCGCAGTTCGGCGAGATCGCAGTTGAGTTTGGCGGCGGTGAGTTTGCCTATACAGCCAATGCAGAGGAGCGGACCCAGCTTTGGAAGGCGCGCCACAATGCCTATTGGGCGAGCCGGGCGCTGGCTCCGGAACTCGCGGCGCTGTCGACCGATGTCTGCGTGCCGATCTCAAGGCTTGCAGAATGCGTGGCGGCAACCCAAGAAGACATTCGCGAGCAAGGCTTCCTCGCGCCGATCGTCGGCCATGCGGGTGACGGCAATTTTCATGTTCTCCTGCTCTTCAACGACAAGGACGAGGCGGACGTTGCGAAGGCGGAAGCTTTCCTCGAACGGCTGAACGGACGGGCGCTTTCGATGGAGGGCACCTGCACGGGCGAGCATGGGATCGGGCAGGGCAAGATCGGCTATCTGGAACAGGAGCTCGGCTCGGCGCTGCCTGCCATGCGGGCGATCAAGGCGGGGCTGGACCCCGACAACATCTTTAACCCGGGCAAGATCTTTCGCCTGTGACTGCAAGAGCTTGCGGGTTGCCCCGGCGGTGAATTGCGTTACCTTCGGGCCGTCAATCAAGGGAGTAGCATTCGGTGCTCGGACGCATACTGGTAACGCTCGGCGGACTTCTGGTGGTTGCGCTCTTTGCCGCGCTGCTGGCGCCAGTTTTTGTCGACTGGACCAATTTCAGGCAAAACTTCGAGGACCAGGCGAGCCAATTGCTCGGCAAGAAGGTCGTGGTCAATGGCGCCGTCAGCGCCCGCATCCTGCCGTTTCCTTCGGTCACGATGGAGGATGTCACTGTCGGCACCGATATCGATGGCACGCCGCTCGTGCGGGTGGCGCGGTTTTCTCTGGATGCCGAACTGGCCCCCTTCCTCTCCGGAGAGGCGCGCATCTTCGACATGCGTATCGAAGAGCCGAAGGCACGCGTTCGACTTCTGGCTGACGGCACACTCGATTGGCTTCGCGGCAGCCAGCCCCGCCTTCCGGCGCGCACCGTCGTGCTCGAAAAGGTCTCTGTCAGCGGCGGCACGATCGAGTTCATCGATCAGCAGTCTGGCCGCAACCGCATCCTCACCAATCTCGATGCCGCCATCTCGGCCCGCACGCTGGCAGGCCCCTGGTCCGTCGAGGGAACAGCCGCTCTCGACGGTGAGGCGGCGCGCTTCGGCCTGACGACGTCAGAACCCATCGGTGCAGCGCTGCCGCTTCGGTTGCGGATCGATCCGGAAGTTCGGCCCTTCGACCTGATGCTGGAGGGTGAACTCGCGCTCGAAGAGGGCAAGCCGCACTATACGGGGAATTTTACGTCGACCTGGAAGGCCGTTACCGAGCCCAGCACAGAGCCGGGCCAGAAGCCGGTTCCGGCACCGCGGGTGCGCGGCGAGTTCAAACTCGCCAATGACAGCCTCGCGATCCCGACCTACCGCCTCGAACTGGGTGAGATCGCCGACCCTTATGTGATCACAGGGGAAGCCAAGCTCGATACGGGTGCAAATCCCGAATTCCTGCTGACCGCCGAGGGCCAGCAGGTCGATGTGAACCGGCTTGCGGCGGGCGGAAGCCAGGCCAAGACGGCACGCAATGGTTCCGTTTCCATGCAGCAGCGAATGGCGCTCCTCATGTCGACGGCAGCTAAGATCCCAGTCCCCAAGGTCCCCGGTCGAGCCACGCTGCGCCTGCCGGCGATTGTGGCCGGCGACACGGTGTTTCGCGACCTGCAGCTCGACGTGCGTCCTGCCGGCGACGGCTGGACTGTGGACCGCGCTGTTGGCCTGTTGCCGGGACGCACGCAGGTGGAGGCGAGCGGACGACTAGTGCTCGTCGGCACGCCGTCTTTCGAAGGCAATCTGCTCGTTGCCTCGACGCAGCCGTCGGGACTGGCCACCTGGATCTCCGGTCGTGTCGATCCGGCGATCCGGGGGCTTGCCTCTGCCGGTTTTTCTGCTTCGGTGAACCTTACGCCGGACCTGCAGCGCTTCGAGAATCTGGAGCTTGCCATTGGGGCAGAGCCGCTCAAAGGCCGGATCGAACGGGAATCGCGCAATGGCGTGGCGGCCAGCCTTTCCATCGATCTCACGGGCGAAGGGCTCGACCTCGACGCGGCGCGGGCGATTGCTGCCCTCATGGTCGGTGAGGATGCCGAACAGCGGCTGCTTGCCGAGCGGGTGGCGACACGGCTGAAGGTCGATGCGCTGCGGGCTTTCGGGGTGACGGCGGAGGATGTCGAAGCGATTGCAACCTATCAGGACGGTCAGCTCGAGATCGAGCGCCTGAACCTCGGCAGTGTGGCCGGCAGCACGCTGCGCATCAGCGGCAATCTGCGTGACGCCGAAACTCAGCCGGTCGGCGAGGCGCAGGTCCAGTTCTCGTCTGCCGATCCCGGACCTTTCCTCGCGCTGCTTCAGGAACGGGTTCCAAACAGCCCCCTCATCGCGCGCCTCGCGAATGCTGCATCCTGGTATGAGAATACCGATCTGCGGATGGTCCTGAGCGTGCCTGAAACGGGCGCGATCAGCCTGGAGACAAGTGGGCGCGCCAACGACAGCGCTGTCTCTCTTAAGGCAGGTGCGGAAAGCCTCACATCGCTCTTCACAGGCGGAAAGCGGACGATCGATCTTCGGCTCGAAAACCAGGAGGCGCAGATCCTTCTCGGGCAGGTGGGCTTTGATCCCTTGCCCTGGACCATTGGCGAAGGCGGTGTTCTGACGCTTGCGCTGGAAGCCGCCGGTGATGGGAATGCGGATGCCCTGGCGCGCTTTGTCGGTGCGGTCACGACGCTCGACGCGACCGCACGGTTGACGTCGCTCGACACGCCGAACCTCCTTGATGGCGGCTGGGACGTGTCGCTCGACAGCGAGGATATCGGTCCCTACCTGATGGCGCTCGGGCTCAGCCTTCCCGATGCCGCAACCGGTCTGCCCGTGGCGGGCGAGATGCAGTTTGCGCTTGCAGAAGGCAAACTGGCGGTCGAGACGATGAAGGGCCAGCTGGCCGGCCAGGCGGTCAGTGCCCAAGGCAGTGTCGACCTGACGGCCACTGTTCCCGCTATCGCCGGGACGGTGGCTGTCGATCAACTCGATCTGGACTGGCTGGCGGAGATCATGGTTGGGCCGCTCACCGATCCTGCAAGTGGTGCATTGTCTGAAGTTGCCCTCAGCCCCGTTGCCCTGCCGTTCGATCTTGACCTTGGCCTGACCATCAAGCGCTTCTGGCCGGGTCTGGGCGAGGCGATGACCGATGTCGGCACCAAACTACGCAACCGGGCCGGCGAGCTGACCCTCGATGAGGTCTCTGCAGACTGGCTGGGCGGAAAGATGACCGGACGGTTCTCGGTTGCCAATACGGATGGAAATGGTTTCCTGCAGGCTCGCCTCGACCTTTCCGACAGCGATCTCGCCCGCAGTCTCAATGCCTTGCGTGTCGAGCGCGGCATCGAGGCGAACGACAGCCCATCCGGCCGGATGGATGTCACCTTCGTCGTGGAAGGCGGCGGCAAGACGCCGACCGAACTCATCGGGCTGGCAAGCGGATCCGGGCAGGTCCGGGTGAAGGGGCTTGCCGTGGGCGGCCTCGACCTCAAGGCCATGCCGCGGATCATCACCGAGGCGGATGCCCTCGGCACCGAGATCAACCAGGAGAAGGTCCTGGCCCTTGCCGAGCGTCTGGTCACGGACGGTGCGTCACAGCTCGGTGATGTGACGGTGCCTTTCGCACTTTCCGACGGAACGGTGCGGGTGCAGGCCGCGACCCATCAGACGGCAGAGGCGAAGCTCGATGGCACGCTACGGCTGGACCTGCGCGCAGGCACGCTCGATGCGGAGGTCGGGATCGGTTTCGACGCAGGAGACGCCGCCATGGAGGGTGCGCAGCCGAATGTGCGGCTGCTGCTCACAGGACCGGTTCTCGAGCCGGCATCTGAACTCGACGTGACGGAACTGACCAACTTCCTGTCGCTGCGGGCCTTTGAGACCGAGCGTCGGCGCGTGGAGGCATTGCAGGCCAGCGTTCTCGAAAAGCAGAGGCTCCGGCGTGAAGCGGCCCTTGCTCGTTCTCGCGCCGAGGAGCGGGCGCAGGCCGAGGCGGAACGTCTACGACTGGAGGAGGAGGCGCGGCAGAAGGCTGCAGCGGAGGCAGATGGTACCGGTGCGGCTGACACTGCAGTCGAGCCGCCCGCTCAGGAGGGGCCGGGGGAACTGACGACCGACACGGTTCCCGAACAGCCGACGCTACAGGTGGCGCCGGAGGAGCGGGTCATTCGCCAGCCCCTGCCGGATATTCGGTTCGAAGGATTGCCAGGCGTCGACTGACGCAAGCTGGCCGTGCTCCAAAGCGGCTCAGACGTATGCCGTTCTCTCACCGAACGGCGTGTCCTCGACATCACCCGAAATGTTCGTGGTGCCGATCAAGTCGCTTTCGCCGGATAGCAGCGTGTTGGCCGGTTCTTCCGAAGTCTGCTCGGATGCGGCTTTCAGCTGAGCGAGTTGCGCCTCGATCTTGGCCAGCTGGGCACGGAGTTCCGTGAGAGTTTCGTTGATCTCTGCCTTTTCGTCGTCGGTGCTGGCCGAACCCAAGGCCTCTTCCTGGCTTGCAATGCTCTTCTGCAGGCTGGCGATCTGCGCCTTCACTGCGGATGTCGAATTGCCTGAGGATGATGAGAGGGATTGCGTGGTCCCCGTTGATGTTGAAATCGTTGTCATAAAAAACCTCGAGCTGAACGGAAAAATTCAAGCGCCCCGCCGGTTGCAATACACGGTACCAGCGAGATCTTCACACCTGCGTGCGAACACATGATGGAGGATAAATCGCGATTCTTAAATATGTATGTTCTACATCGTATTTTATGAGGGGAGCGGATGCGCTTGCTTCAGCGCATGCAGGACGAAGAGACGCAGTGCAGAAGAGAGGTTCGAGTCGAGCGGTCTTGCCTCATCGATCTCAGCGACCAGGGCTGCAAAGCTCAAGCCGCGTCTGGCGGCAATCGCCTTCAATTCATCGAGGAAGGCATCTTCGACAGAGAAGCTCGTCCGGTGGCCATGAAGGGTAATCGAGCGCTTGCGGATCATGGCGTTGACCGATGAAGGCATCGAGAGACGGCGCCGGGATGATTGGCCGACAGCATGGGTCTCACGTCAATCCTGATCCGGCTTTTCAAGGCGGCCTTGCTCATGCTGGCGGGCATCCTTGTCGTTCAGCGCCCGCGTCAGGGACTTTTCCGCTTTCGTCCGACCGTGAGTGATGCGGTTCTGCTCCGCCACGGCTTCACGCTCGCTGCGGACCTTGGTCTTGCGAAACTGGCGGAGGTTGACGATGTCGGCTGCCATTCGGGTTGCTCCACGAAAAAGGCCGGGCGAGGGGCCCGGCCGATCGTCATGCGCTTACTGCTTCTTGCGGAAGGCGTCGAGCGAGACGACGGAGCCTTCCTTCTTCTCGTCGGCCTTGGCCGCTTCCGATTCCTCGGGCTTGGCGATGGCTTCGAGCGGGTAAGCGGTGATTTCGGCGTCGTTCTCTTCCTCGTCGGACAGCGGCACGTCGAATTCGAGTTCGAAGTTCACGGACGGATCGTAGAAGCCGCGGATCGCGTTGAACGGGATCACCAGCTTCTCAGGCGTGTCGGAGAAGGACAGGCCGATCTCGAACAGGCTGTCGGTCACCTTGAGGTCCCAGAACTGGTGCTGGACGACGATCGTCATCTGCTCGGCATACTTGGCCTTCAGATGCTGCGAGATCCGCACGCCCGGTGCGCCGGTCAGGAAGGTGATGAAGAAGTGGTGGTCACCCGGCAGGCGGCCTGTCGCGGAAACCTCGGCCAAGACCTTGCGGATGACGCCGCGAAGAGCGTCCTGGGCCAGAATGTCGTAGCGAATGTGGTCGTGCCCCATCAGATCCCTGCTTTCCTAATCATGCCGATTTCGACGGCTTATGCCATGACGCGACGATGCGGAAAAGCCCCGACGCGTGAAACTGGTTTGACGAATGTACATCAAATCTGCGCCTGCGGGTAGCAGCGAAATCCGAGCAAAGTCATGGAGAAAGAGAAAGGAGGGAGTTAGGTGAAGGCTTCTGTTGCCAGGTGCCTTCGGACCCCGCCTTAAGGGGCTAACCCTAAGGACTTAGAGCGGGTTTCCCGCACCGCCATTAGGCAGCGAGAGCGTAACCCTTAGCGTTGTTGTCGTTTGCAACTACACTTGTGACCCGATAACGGCGGTATCATGCCGAGCAAAAGTTCGATCTTTACGCCCTTGTCGATCCTATTTCGCCCCCATCAAAAGCCGGTCCGAAGAGACTTCGTCACCGACCGGTTTTTGGTGGAGGCGCCGGGTACCGCCCCCGGGTCCAATAGGTTTATTACACCGACCGTTTATTGCCATAGCCGGAGCAAGCCCCGGCATGGCTGATATAGGTGTTTCCGGACCCGATGAAAAGAGGGCGGGCGCACAATCGGCACGGCGATCCGTCCACACGAGTGCCCGAACAACGGGATGTGCGGGCCTCTGCGGGGGATAAAGCTGGAAAACGCATTGGTTCGAGGCTCTCGCGGCGATATGATGTCGACGACAACGACTCGATGAATGGATCCATGCACCAGTATCACGACCTCCTCCGTCACGTTCTGGAGAACGGCAGCGACCGCGGTGATCGCACCGGCACGGGCACGCGTTCGGTCTTCGGCCACCAGATGCGATTCGATCTGGCCGACGGCTTTCCTGTCATCACCACGAAGCGGCTGCATCTGAAGTCGATCATCCACGAGCTGCTCTGGTTCCTGAAGGGCGATACCAATATCGCCTATCTCAAGGAAAACGGCGTCAGCATCTGGGACGAATGGGCTGACGAGAATGGCGACCTCGGACCGGTCTACGGTGCGCAGTGGCGCTCCTGGCCTGATTACGATGGCGGGCATATCGATCAGATGGCCAAGCTCGTCGAGAGCATCAAGACCAATCCCAATTCGCGCCGCCATATCGTCACCGCCTGGAACCCGGCGCTTGTCGACGAAATGGCGCTGCCGCCCTGTCACTGCCTTTTCCAGTTCTATGTGGCTGACGGGCGGCTCTCCTGCCAGCTTTACCAGCGTTCTGCCGACATCTTCCTCGGCGTGCCCTTCAACATTGCTTCCTATGCACTGCTTACGCTGATGATGGCGCAGGTGACGGGCCTGGAGCCCGGCGACTTCGTTCACACGCTGGGTGACGCGCATCTCTACGCCAACCATTTTGACCAGGCGAAGCTGCAGCTGACGCGGACGCCGAAGGCGCTGCCGGTCATGAAACTCAATCCCGAGGTCCGGGATCTATTCTCCTTCGCTTACGAGGATTTCACGCTGATCGGCTATGAAGCCGATGCCAGCATTAAGGCACCGATCGCCGTCTAGGCGAGGTGAAGGCATATCCGGCATGGCTCCCGTCAAGATCGTCATCATCGTGGCCGTTTCGCAAAACGGCATCATTGGCCGCGACGGCGACATGCCGTGGAAGCTCTCGACGGATCTGAAGCGCTTCAAGGCGCTCAGCATGGGCAAGCCGCTGGTGATGGGGCGCAAGACTTTCGAATCCGTCGGATCAAAGCCACTGCCTGGTCGCCCGCACATCATTGTCAGCCGCAGTCAGAGCTTCGAAATGCCGGGGGTGGAAACCGTCGGGAGCCTCGAGGCAGGGATCGAGCGGGCCAGGGCGATCGCATCCGAGACTGGTGTTGACGAGGTCTGCATTGTCGGCGGCGGCGAGATTTATCGCCAGGCGTTGCCGCTTGCCGATGTGCTGCATGTCACGCATGTCGAGACGGTGGTCGACGGCGATACGTCTTTCCCGGAGATCGATCCGGTTGCGTTCGAATTGATCGAGGAAACTGCAGTTCCAGCCGGTGAGAAGGACAATTATCGGACGCGCTACGCGATATACCGTCGCAGGGACCGCTGATAACGCAAAATTTGCCCTTTCCGCAGAAGAAGTTGCCCCCCTCGCGTTGAAAGGCGACACCACGATACCTATAAACCTTTGGAACCTCATGCATGTCGGTCGATCGGCCAGCGGGCGGGGGACTTGGGAGCTTTTTACAGCAAAGAGGTATTGATGCCCTGGAGCAATCAAAACGGCGGCGGCGGCGGTCCATGGGGCGGCGGCGGTGGCGGCGGTAACAATCAGGGCCCCTGGGGGCAGGGGCCGAACCGGCCACGCGGCGGTGGCGGCGGCGGTGGCGGCAACCAGCCCCCGGATCTGGAGGATCTCATCCGCCGTGGTCAGGATCGTCTGAAGAACGTCGTGCCCGGCGGGTTCAACGGTGGCGCTTTCGTCATCATCGGTATCGTGCTTCTCGCCTTCTGGGCGATGCAGGCGGTCTATACCGTGCAGCCTGACGAGCGTGGCGTTGAACTTCGCTTCGGCAAGCCGAAGGATGAAGTGTCCATGCCGGGCCTGCACTTCCATCTCTGGCCCGTGGAATCTGTCGATATCGTCAAGGTTACGGAGCAGCAGCAGAATATCGGCAGCCGCCCGACCTCGAACAATCCCGGCGCTGGCCTGATGCTCAGCGGCGACCAAAACATCGTGAGCGTTCAGTTCTCGGTGCTGTTCACGGTCTCCGACCCGCGGGCCTTCCTCTTCAACCTCGAAGATCCGTCGCAGACGCTGCAGCAGGTTGCTGAAAGCGCGATGCGCGAAGTCGTCGGCCGCCGCCCTGCTCAGGACGTCTTCCGCGATAATCGTGAGGAGATCTCGACGCAGGTCCGCGCGATCATCCAGGGCACCATGGACACCTATGGTGCCGGTATCGCGATCAACGCGGTTCCGATCGAAGACGCGGCCCCGCCGCGTGAAGTTGCCGAAGCCTTCGAAGAAGTGCAGCGCGCCCAGCAGGACGAAGACCGCTTCGTCGAAGAAGCCAACCAGTACGCCAACCAGCGTCTCGGTCAGGCCCGAGGTCAGGCAGCCCAGATCCGCGAAGAGGCGGCCGCCTACAAGGATCAGGTCGTCAAGGAAGCGGAAGGTGAGGCCCAGCGCTTCATCTCGATCTATGACGAATACGTCAAGGCGCCCGACGTCACGCGCCAGCGTATCTATCTGGAAACCATGGAGAACGTCCTGCGCAATTCGAACAAGGTGATCATCGACGAAAAGCAGGGGGTCGTGCCTTACCTGCCGCTCAACGAAATCACGCGCCAGCCGGGCAGCCAGCCTGCAGGCCAGTCGGCGACGGGAGGGAACTGACATGCAGAACCGTCTTCCCTACTTCCTCATCGCCATCGGCGTCGCTCTGTTCTTCGTCTATTCGTCGATCTTCGTGGTCAACGAACGCGAGCAGGCGATCGTTCTTCGCTTCGGTCAGATCCAGGACGTGAAGGCCGAACCAGGCCTCTACTTCAAGCTGCCCTTCGCCTTCATGGATGCGGACCGCGTCCAGTATGTCGAGGATCGCGCACTGCGCTTCGACCTGCCCAACATCCGTGTGCAGGTCCGTGGTGGCGCGTTCTACGAAGTCGACGCGTTTGCCGTCTACCGCATCACCGATGCCCGTCGCTTCCGCGAAACGGTGTCGGCCGATCGGGATGCCGCCGAATCGCGTCTGCGCACCCGTCTCGATGCAGCTCTTCGCCGCGTCTACGGTCTGCGTAACTTCGACGCCGCTCTGTCCGAAGAGCGCGGTTCGATGATGTCTGATGTCCGTAACGACCTCCAGGCCGCTGCCGAAAGCCTTGGTCTGCAGGTCACGGATGTCCGCATCCGCAGAACGGACCTGACGCAGGAAGTCTCCCAGCAGACCTTCCAGCGCATGAAGGCCGAGCGTCTCGCCGAAGCCGAACTGATCCGCGCCCGTGGTAACGAAGAGAGCCAGCGTCGCCGGGCGATCGCCGACCGTCAGGTCGTCGAACTCCAGGCCGAAGCGCAGCGCGATTCGGAAATCCTGCGCGGTGAGGGCGATGCCCAGCGTAACAGCATCTTTGCCGATGCGTTCCAGCGGGATCCGAGCTTCTTCGAGTTCTATCGCTCCATGCGCGCCTATGTGGCGTCCATGAGCAACCAGGGCACGACGATGGTGCTCTCGCCGGACAGTGACTTCTTCCGCTTCTTCAACAGCGGAGTTGGCACTGGCGGAGCTGGACAGGTTCCGCCTGCCGCAGCACCGGCACCGGTGACGCCGCCGGCAGCTGTCGGCAACTGATACGATGGATGACCTGTTCGCAGGGATCGCCATCTTTCTGATCATCGAGGGGCTGGCCTATGCGCTGGCCCCTCGTTTTCTTGTGCGGATGGCAAAGCTCCTGCCGCATATCCCCGAAGATCAGTTGCGGCTCATCGGCCTCTCCACAATCACCCTTGGCGCAGCCATCCTGTGGTTTCTTCGCGGCTGACAAGATCTGGTCGCAAGCTGCGGATAGAGCTATTCCGGCAATTGTGATTTTCCCTTCTCCCAATCCGCCTTATGTTCAGTTCGACCCAAGACAACCCAGTGAGGAAGCCGATGATGAAACCCGCCCGCACGTCGCGAATGATTCTGTCGGCCCTCCTCGTGGGAACGTCGCTGACTGTTGGCGCAGTGGGCGCGCCTGCTCCCGTTCACGCGCAGGGGCCCGATTCCGTGGCCGATCTCGCCGGTGGATTGCTGGGCGCCGTGGTCAACATCTCGACATCGCAAAGTGTCGCTGAAGAAGGCGAGGGACCGCTTCCGCAGGTTCCCGAAGGATCGCCCTTCCAGGAGCTGTTTGAAGACTTCTACCGGAATCGCGAGGGCGGTGAGCCGAACAGCAAGGTGAACTCGCTCGGTTCGGGTTTCGTCATCGACCCAACCGGTTTCATCGTGACCAACAACCACGTCATCGAGAATGCCGATGATATCGAAGTCATCTTTTCCGATGGCTCGAAGTTGAAGGCCAAGCTGATCGGCACGGACACCAAGACCGACCTCTCGGTCCTCAAGGTCGAACCGCCACAGCCGCTGACCTCGGTGAAGTTCGGTGATTCCCGCAAGATGCGGATCGGCGACTGGGTCATGGCGATCGGCAACCCGTTCGGGCTCGGTGGTTCGGTGACCGTCGGCATCATTTCGGCCAGCGGCCGAAACATCAATGCCGGGCCCTACGACAACTTCATCCAGACGGATGCCGCAATCAACAAGGGCAATTCGGGCGGCCCTCTGTTCAACATGAGTGGCGAAGTCATCGGCATCAACACGGCCATCATCTCGCCGAGCGGCGGTTCGATCGGCATCGGCTTTGCCGTGCCGACGGAGCTTGCCGAGAATATCGTCAACCAGTTGATCGAGTTCGGCGAGACGCGTCGTGGCTGGCTCGGCGTCCGAATCCAGCCCGTCTCCGACGAGGTGGCGACAAGCATGAAGATCGGCCGCGCCCGCGGTGCGATGATCAGTGGCGTTGTCGAGGGCGGGCCCGTCGCGAATGGTCCAATCCAGGTCGGCGATATCGTCACGAGCTTCAACGGCCGCGCCATAACGGAAACCCGCGACCTCACGCGCATCGTTGCGGAAAGCCCGATCGGTGAGCCGCTGGATGTGGTGATCATCCGTGACGGCAAGGAACAGACGGTCAAGGTAACCCTCGGCCGCCTCGAGGATGACGAAGTTGCGAGCAACGAGACAGATCCGGAGACCACTGTCGAACCGAATGAAGAGGGCACGGCGCCCGATGGCGATACGCCGAGCGACCAGCCGATGCCCGATGATCCGAACTCCGAAGCCGAGAGCGGCGATGAGCCGGCGACACCGCCACAGGACCAGGCCAGCGCTCCGGTGACCGAAGGCCTGATCGGCGTCGAACTCTCCGCGCTCGACGATGCCAATCGCGTCAGCTTCGCGATCGCCGAGGGCGTCGAGGGTGTTCTGATTACCCGTGTTCTTCCCGGCTCGAAGGCCGAAGGCAAAGGCCTGAAGGTTGGCGAGGTGATCGTCGAGGTCGCGCAGGAGTTCATGAAGACGCCGCAGCAGGTGGCCGAAAAGCTCACCAGCATCAAGGGCGAGGGGCGTCGCAGCGGCTATCTGATGATCGCCGACAAGGACGGCAACCTGCGTCTCGTCGCCGTGCCGCTCGAGTAGCGGTCTAAGCGTAGAGGCGCTGCACCGAGTCGCTGTTCTGTCTCAGGTAGTCTTCGAATTGGTCGATCGGCATCGGTCGGCCAGCCAGAAAGCCCTGGATTTCGCCGCAGGCCATTTGCCGCAGCAGCTCGAACTGCCCCTTTGTCTCAACGCCCTCCGCCGCAACGCTCATTCGCAGATCACGGGCAAGCTTGATCACCGATTCGACGATGGCACGGCTGTCTGAGTTGGTCTCCAGATCGGAGATGAAGGACTGGTCGATCTTCAGCTTGTCGAAACGGTAGCGGCGCAGATAGCTGAGCGACGAGAAGCCTGTCCCGAAATCATCGAGCGAAATGCGCAGGCCGAGGCGCGACAGGGAGACGAGCGTTTCTTCAACGCCGAGTGTCGTTTCCATCAGCAGGCTTTCGGTGACTTCCAGTTCAAGGCGATGGGCGGGTAGCTCATTCTGTTTCAGTGCGGTCTCGACGAGCGGCAGAAGCCCGGGGCTCAAGAACTGTCGCGAGGACAGGTTGACCGCGATGCGGATGTGCTCAGGCCAGCGGACCGCATGCTTGCAGGCCTGTCGCAAGACCCAGCTGCCGATCGCGCCGATCTGTCCCGATTCTTCTGCAATCGGGATAAACTCGCCCGGACTGACCGAACCCAGGGTCGGATGGTTCCAGCGAAGGAGTGCCTCGGCACAGACAACGCGGCGCGTCTGCGCGTCCACCAGCGGTTGATAGTTGATGCTCAGTCGCTCCTCGGCGATGGCCAGAGCCAGTTCCTGTTCGATGAGACTGCGGCGGCGCGCTGCGGCATCCAGCGAGCTGTCAAAGAAGCGGTATCGATTTCGTCCGTCGGTCTTGGCGCGGTAAAGTGCCAAATCGGCGTTGCGCATCAGCTGGTCCGGGTCGATCCCGTCGATCGGCGCGCAGGCTATGCCGATGCTGACGCCGACATGGGCGGAGCCACAGCGAAGTGTTAGCGGATGCTGCAGCTTTTCGATGATACGGGCGGCGAGGCTTGCTGCACTTTGCGGATCTTCGGTCGCATGCAGTATGGCGAATTCGTCGCCACCGATGCGCGCCAGCGTGTCAGTCTCGCCACGCAGCTGGCTTAGAATGCTCGCGACAGCGCGCAGCAGTTCGTCCCCGCCGGTATGACCGAAATTGTCGTTGATCTGCTTGAAGCGGTCGAGATCCAAGAGAAGCACCGAGAACGGGTCGCCAAAGCGTTCGTAGCGGGAGACGGCCCTTTCGAAATCTTCAGAAAGAAGGACACGGTTGCCGACTTCCGTCAGAGGGTCGTGGCGGGCCATGTGCTCGATGCGCAGACGACTTTCGCGGCTTGCCGTCACATCGCGACCGACGCCCCGGTAACCCATGAAGTTGCCGTCCTCGTCATGGACCGCCTTGGCCGTCAGGGACCAGATCGCGAGCTCTCCGGCGAGTTCGACACAGATGTCCTGATCACGGAAAGACTGCCGGGTGAGCAGGCAGTTGATGAAATTGTCGCGACAATCGAGGCCGTCGACGCCAACCGGCGAGAAGGGCATGATCGTGGTGATGGGACGGCCCAGGACCATTCCTTCGGGCACCTGCAGCTGATCGTAGAAGCGTACGGAAGCGCGCTCGAGATTGAAGTCGCGATCGACACCCCAAAGCCAGTCGGCTGCATTTTCTTCAAAGTCGTTCAGCAACAGGTTGATGACATCACGTTGCTCGTCTGCGGCGATCTTCGCCCGGACACGCTCGGTCAGGCTTCGGCAGACGGCGAGCGACGAGCGAACGATGATGGCGGCGAAGACCAGATAAAGGACAAAGAGATAGGCGCCAACTATGGTGGGGTCGCGAGACAATGCGATGGCGGCCCCCACTGCCATCGTGCCGCAGAAGACGATCGATGCGGGCGGTATGGTCGCCAGCGCGAACCCTCCACCCCCGGCCATGCCGACAGTCAGCGCGATCAGGACCATGCGCTGGGTTTCGTCGGCAGAATGATAGGCGGCGACGTCGAGTGCTGCCCAGAGGCTGCTTAGGACGGCGGCATAGATAATCGCGCGGGTCGTTCCTCTGAGGCTTGCGCGATCCCGCATGCCACGCCTGCGATGTCGCCACCACGAAGCGCTGGTGTACAGAGCGACCACGAGAATCAGGGCGCATATGACATAGACGGCTGTTGCGGAGGGGCTGCCGTAGAAGGCAAACAGTGTCAGGATGGCATTGCAGAGGTTGGCTGCCATCATCCACGGGGTGCTGGTGCCGACGACCGAGAGCCGGACGGCGCGGATACGGTCTGCCTCTTCCGCTGTCTGATCACCTTCTCCAAGGCGCAAGAAGCGGTCGAACATGCTTGCCGTCTGGGCCGCTATACGCGCGAGGATTGTTCTCTCCATGGCGCAGTTTTTAGCAGCTATATTTTAAGTCGGCGTAAATTAGTCATGTCGTCTTGTCTGGGTCTCACGAATATCGTCAGACGTTCGAAACAATACATGTCGCTTCAGTTGAGGGTGGCTGTCCGGGACTTTCGGATGATCGAAGTCCTCACCTTGCAAGTGTTGCATGCCGAGGCGTCGCATGACGGCGATCGAGCGGTAATTGTCATGCACGGCGAATGCATGGATCACCGGGTGGCCTAGGGTGTGCCGGCCATATTCGAGCAGGCGGGCCGCGGCCTCCGTGACATAGCCCTTGCCCCAGAAGCGGGTTGCGAGACGCCAGCCGATTTCCACCGATCCGTCCGGCAGGATGCCCGGAAGATCGGCTTTCGCCAGTCCGCAGTAGCCCATCGCCTCGTCCGTCTGACGATCGGTGAGAGCATAGAAGCCCAGACCGGTCTCGGCGATCATGTTGCGATTGTAGTTGAAGAGCAGATCGCATTCCTCGTGGCTGCGACGGTACGGAAAGAAGGCGATGACCTTCTCGTCGCGGTTGATCTCGCGAAACAGGTTGCGGTCATCCTCGCGCCAGTTGCGAAGTGTGAGCCGTTCTGTTTCGACGATGATCATCGCATGTCTTTCAGGCTGCAACAAAATCGGACTTGCGGTAGCCCTGCAGATAGAGAAGGGCGGTCAGATCGCCGTGGTCGATCCGGATCTTGGCTTCTGCCGCGACCGCGGGCTTGGCGTGCAGTGCCACGCCGGAGCCGGCAATGCCGAGCATGCCGAGATCGTTTGCGCCGTCGCCGACAGCGATGGCGTCGTTGGGCGAAATGCCGAGCCTTCCGGCGATGTCGAGAAGCGAATCGACCTTGGCCTGCTTGCCGAGGATCGGTTCCGCCACTTCGCCGGTCAGAACCCCATCCTGTTCGATCAGGATATTGGCGCGGTTCTCGTCAAAGCCGAGCATGGCGGAAATCGGGGCGGTAAAGACGGTAAAGCCGCCGGAGACCAGTGCTGCATAGCCGCCCCTTGCCTTCATTGTCGCGATCAGTTCGCGCCCGCCCGGGGTGAGCGTGATCCGTTTTTCGATCACCTCGTCAACGACCGAGATCGGTAGCCCCTTCAGCAGCGCCACGCGCTCACGAAGGGCTGGTTCGAAGGCAATCTCGCCGTTCATGGCACGCGCCGTGATCTGGGATACCTTGTCCTTGAGGCCGACCTCTGCGGCCAGTTCGTCGATGCATTCCTGGCCGATCATGGTCGAATCCATGTCCGCGATCAGGAAAGACTTGCGCCGGGTCTCGGCGTTCTGCACGGCGACGTCGACAGCGTGACCAGCCACGACCCCGCGCAGAAGGCGGTCCGCCTCTGCGGCGTCCGTGCCGTCCGGAAGCGGGATATCGCAAGCGATGCCGTCAGCCAGCCAGTAGAGACGGGAGGATGCCACAGCGTCTGCAGCCTTCTCGGCAAGCGCCGGGGTCAGAACAGGGTTTGACGGATTGGCGACAAGCGTGGCAACCAAGGCCATGATGGAAGATCCTAGCAAGAACAATGACGCGATCCTGATAACCGGGCCGACCGCCAGCGGCAAGTCCGCGCTGGCACTCGCCTTCGCACGAGCACACGATGGCGTGGTGATCAACGCCGATAGCATGCAGGTCTATGACACGCTGCAAGTGATCACCGCACGTCCGAGCGTGGGAGAGATGGGAGGCGTCGCGCACCAACTCTACGGTCATGTCCCGGCCAGCCGGAGCTACTCGTCCGGTGACTGGTTGCGGGAGGTGGGTTCTCTTCTGGCCGATCTTCGGAACGAGGGGCGGCTTCCCGTCATCGTCGGGGGCACGGGTCTTTACTTCAAGGCGCTCACGGGCGGCCTGTCGGACATGCCGGCGATTCCGGACGCTGTGCGGGCGACGATCCGCCAAAGGCTGGAGGCGGAAGGGCCTGAGGTTCTGCACGAAGAGCTCGCAGCACTTGATCCACGGGTGGCGCAACGGCTCAATGCGAGCGACGGCCAGCGGATCGTCCGCGCGCTGGAAGTCTTCACAGCGACCGGTCGCTCGATCGCCGAGTATCAGAAGCAGTCAGGCCCCATGTTGGTCGATCCTGATCGCGCCTTGAAACTTGTCGTCCTACCGGATCGCAAGCTGCTGCATGACAGGATCAATCGGCGGTTTGCGCTGATGATGGAGGCGGGGGCTATCGAAGAGGTCGAAGCCCTCATGCGACTTCAGCTGGCGCCGGAAATGCCGGTAATGAAGGCGATCGGTGTCTCGCAGATCGCCGACATGATGGCGGGTCGGATCAGCCGCGCCGAGGCGGTCGATCGTGCGTCAGCTGCCACACGGCAATATGCCAAGCGGCAGATGACCTGGTTCCGCAATCAGATGGACGACAGCTGGCAGCGGATCGACCCGGCGACATACCGGGTCGGCTGACGCGTTCTCAATCGCGCTTGTAGAGGCTGGAGAGCGGCTTCTTCAGAATGCTTTCCCGCAGCGACGATCCGCCCTCGCGACGCAGGGGCTGCGAACCGAAGGTCGTTGCCGGCGGCTCGGTTGCGAAGGCTGGCGCCGGGGCTTCAGGGCGTGGGGGCGGCGCATCGTCGAGCCCGGCGCGCGGAAGCATGTCCGGGCGATAAGGCTCGATGGCCGGTGTCTCCGAGGCCGGCAGCGTGTGACGCTGGACAGGTGCATCATAAGCCGGGCGAGGAGCGGGCTGATAAGGCGACGCCGCTGGCGGTGCTACAGGCAATGCCCGGGGACGCAGGCTTACGCGCGGGTCGTCGTAGAAATCGTCGTCCAGTTCCTCGTCGTCATAGATGCCGTCAGGCGCAGATGGGATGTCATCGCGACTGTAGCCGTCGAAGCTTTGCTGGAAGGCCGAGATATCCGGCCCGACAATGGCGCGCATGCGGCCGACGATTGTGCGAAGGTCGACCGTATCCGGCGTCTCTTCCGTGTATTTGGCATTCACCCCGTTGGCCTTCGGCAGCGCCGATTCGTCGACGCGGCTGAAACGCATGCGCATCGGGACGGCGATCGCCTCCCCGAAGGCGATCGCTTCGCCATTGCCGATCGACGAGATGAAGCTGGTGGTCGAGATCGAGCTGTCGGGGATCGCCGAGCGGATGATTTCCTGGTCGCGGTCGTTGGCGAGGCGCATGGCAAACAGCGTCGAACACTGCGACAGGATCGTTTGATCGAGTTCGCCCGGGCGCTGGGTAATGACGCCAAGAGACACGCCGTATTTACGGCCTTCCTTGGCAATACGGGCAATCGCCTGGCGGGTCGGGAAGAAGCCGAGCGTGGGATCCGCGGGAACGTAGCGATGGGCTTCCTCGCAGACGACCAGCATATGGATCGCGCCATTTGACCAGAGCGCAAGCTCGAAGGCCATGCGGCAGAGAACCGAGGCGACGGAATTCACGACTTCGGAGGGAATGCCGGCCAGCTGGAAGGTCGAGATCGGGCGGTGATCTCCCGGGATGCGGAAGATATGCGCGATTGTCTCCATGATCGTGTCGCTGATCGTGTTGTTGGAGAACATGAAGTGATAGCGGGGGTCGTTGACCGCCGACATGATGCGCATCTTGAGCGACCGCAGGAACGGCTTTTCGCCGCGGCCCTCCAAACGGCCGATCCGCTCGTCGATAAGGGCCATGAGATCGGCGATACGGTAGGGCACCGGGGTGTCGGCCGTCATCGAGCTCTTATCGGCCATGCGCCGCATCAGGGCGCTTTCGTTGCCCCGGAAGGCGCGCTTCGCTTCGGGCATCAGATCGCGCAGGATGTCGAGTTCTTCCGGAACAGGTGGGCGACCACGGAAGAGAACTTCCGCGAACTCCTCCAGCCGCATCAGCCAGAAGGGCAGGTCGAGCGTGTCGGTGTCGATAACGACGGCAAGCTCCGGGAAGGCGGCGGCGAATTCGTTATGCGGGTCGAGGATCAGGATGCGCAGCTTCGGATCGCTCTCGATTGCCTTGCGCAGGAGAAGCGAGACGGCGGTCGATTTGCCGACGCCGGTCGAGCCGACGACGGCGAAGTGTTTCGACAGCATCGAAGGAATATGGATCGTCGCGTCGATCGTCTCGTCCTGGGTCAGCTTGCCGATGACCGCGGTGTCGTTGAGACGCGTATCATAGATGCGCAGAAGGTCGGCTGCGCGGATGCGGTGCGCGATGGCGCCGAGATAGGGGTAGCGAGAGATACCGGTGGAGAATACTTCCTTGCCGTCGTCCTGGACATAGACCTCGCCCAGCAGCTCGACTTCAATCAGGAATTGGTTGTCGGCACCTTCGCCCCAGTCCTTGCCCTCGGTCTGCATCGAATAGGCGAGTGCCACGACACGGTTCTTGCCGACGCTGATCGAGATCAGTCGGCCGACGGACCAGAGTTCGGTAAGGTCGGTGCCGCCATCGGCGGCCACGGCTGCAATGGTCGCGCGCGAGCCATTACAGGCGACGACGCGCCCGAGCATCCGGTTGCCAGGCCGCATGCCATCGCGGCGCTCTTGTTCTCCGGCATCGCCGGACTTGTGAAGATCATCGTTCAACAAGCGCATTCTCCCTGCTGGCGCAAGCTTAGGGTCGAGCGCTTAAAATTTCGTGTAATCGGTTAGCTGCGCAGTGAGATTTGATCGGGCTCTGCGCAACAAACTTTCGCGAGCGGCGGCGAAAATTTCCGAAAGATGCGTTGACGCTGGGGTGCTTTCTGGCTAACACTTCGCTCCATGAAAAACTCGGTTGTACTTATCGTGGTGGGACGGCGCATGGGCAGGATGGTGTAACCATCCGGCGATAGCCACCCATGCGCTAGATGACAGGCTCCTCAAGGGGCCTTTTTTTATGCCCTAAACCGGGTTATCAGCCCCAAAAACCAAGAAGGCAGATGGAAACACAGCATGACGGGTAAAGACAATCAGATGACTGGCGCCGAGATCGTCCTGCGCGCGCTCAAGGATAACGGTGTCGAGCATATCTTCGGCTATCCCGGTGGGGCCGTGCTCCCGATCTATGATGAGATCTTCCAGCAGGAAGATATCCAGCACATCCTGGTGCGCCACGAGCAGGGTGCCGGCCACGCAGCCGAAGGCTATGCGCGCTCGACCGGCAAGGTTGGCGTCATGCTGGTTACGTCTGGCCCTGGCGCGACCAATGCGGTTACGCCGCTGCAGGACGCGCTGATGGACAGCGTCCCGCTGGTCTGCATCTCCGGCCAGGTTCCGACCTCGCTGATCGGCTCTGACGCCTTCCAGGAATGCGACACCGTCGGCATCACGCGGCCCTGCACCAAGCACAACTGGCTGGTCAAGGACGTCAACCAGCTGGCCTCGATCATCCATGAAGCCTTCCGCATCGCCCAGACGGGCCGTCCGGGTCCGGTTCTCGTCGATATCCCGAAGGACATCCAGTTTGCCACCGGCACCTATACGCCGCCGGACGCGCACAAGGCGCTGAAGAGCTACCAGCCGAAGGTGACCGGTGACGCCCGCGCCATCCAGGCAGCCGTAGAGCTTATGGCGACAGCTCGCCGTCCGATCATCTATTCGGGTGGTGGCGTCATCAATTCCGGTCCGGAAGCCACCAAGCTGCTGCGCGAACTGGTTTCGCTGACCGACTTCCCGATCACGTCGACGCTGATGGGGCTGGGCTGCTATCCGGCCTCTGGCAAGAACTGGCTCGGCATGCTCGGCATGCACGGTTCTTACGAAGCCAACATGGCGATGCATGACTGTGACGTCATGGTCTGCATCGGTGCGCGCTTCGACGACCGTATCACCGGCCGCCTCAACGCGTTCTCGCCGAACTCGAAGAAGATCCACATCGACATCGATCCGTCGTCGATCAACAAGAATGTTCGCGTCGACGTGCCGATCACCGGCGATGTCGGTCGCGTGCTCGAAGACATGGTCCGCGCCTGGCGGGCCCTGCCGAAGAAGCCTGAGGCCTCGCAGACGGCCGAATGGAATGCGAGCATTGCCAAGTGGCGCGCCCGCAACTCCTTCGCCTACACGCCGTCCAAGGACGTCATCATGCCGCAATATGCGCTGCAGCGGCTCTATGAGCTGACCAAGCATCGCGACACCTACATCACGACGGAAGTGGGCCAGCACCAGATGTGGGCAGCCCAGTATATCGGTTTCGAACAGCCGAACCGCTGGATGACCTCGGGCGGCCTCGGTACGATGGGCTACGGCTTGCCGGCCGCGATCGGTGTTCAGGTCGCGCATCGGGATGCACTCGTCATCGATGTCGCGGGTGATGCCTCGATCCAGATGTGCATCCAGGAAATGTCCTGCGCCATCCAGTATGAGTTGCCGGTGAAGATCTTCATCCTCAACAACCAGTACATGGGTATGGTGCGCCAGTGGCAGCAGTTGCTGCATGGCAACCGTCTGTCGAGCTCCTACACGGAAGCCA
The DNA here is from genome assembly GCA_051861045.1 of Allorhizobium sp. GTDB lineage: Bacteria > Pseudomonadota > Alphaproteobacteria > Rhizobiales > Rhizobiaceae > Allorhizobium. The sequence goes on along the minus strand of JBHYDI010000003.1, from coordinate 11,154 downwards.
TGCCTGACTTCGTCAAGCTGGCGGAAGCCTATGGTGCGGTCGGTATCCGTTGCGAAAAGCCCGACGATCTCGATGGTGCCATCCAGGAGATGGTCGACGTGAAGAAGCCCGTCATGTTCGATTGCCGCGTGGCCAATCTCGCCAACTGCTTCCCGATGATCCCGTCGGGCAAGGCACACAACGAGATGCTGCTGCCGGATGAGGCGACCGACGAAGCCGTCGCCACTGCCATCGATGCCAAGGGCCGTCAGCTCGTCTGACCGGGAGGAACTAGATCATGAACGCACATCTTCAGCCGACCGGTTCGGCCTACTTCATCGCCAAGGAAACCTCCGCCATCGAGAGCCATACGCTCTCGGTGCTGGTTGACAATGAGCCGGGCGTTCTCGCCCGCGTCATCGGACTGTTCTCTGGCCGCGGCTACAACATCGAAAGCCTCACCGTTTCCGAGACGGAGCATGAGGCGCATCTGTCGCGCATCACGATCGTCACGCGCGGCACGCCGGGTGTTCTCGAGCAGATCAAGGCGCAGCTTGAGCGCATCGTGCCAGTGCACCGCGTCCTCGACCTGACGGTTCGGGCCAAGGAGCTTGGTCAGGAGCGTCCGATCGAGCGGGAGGTGGCCTTGGTGAAGGTGGTTTCCTCGGGCGAAATGCGCGCCGAGACGCTGCGTCTGGCCGATGCCTTCCACGCCAAGGTGGTAGACGCGACCGTCGACCATTTCATCTTCGAGATCACCGGCAAGTCGTCGAAGATCGACCAGTTCGTCTCGATCATGAAGCCGCTCGGCCTCAACGAGATCTGCCGCACCGGGATCGCGGCGATGAACCGTGGCTCGCAAGGCATGTAAGGAATTCGCGATTTCGCGAAATGAAGAAGGGCGGCCTTGCGGTCGCCCTTTTTGTTTTCAGTTCATGCCGAGCAGATCGAGAAGGCCCATCTGCTGCGGTGCCGGCGGTAGATCGGCTTCTGCCTTTTTCGGCTTGTCCTTTGCCGGCTTTTCGCTTGCAGGCTTCGCCTTGGCTTTTTTCTCGGCCTTCTTTCCCGAAGTGTCGGTCTCGGCTTCGTCGGCCTTCTTCTTGGCAGACTTTTTCGGCGGCGTCGGCGTGTCCTCTGCCGTTTCCATGTCGGCCTCTTCGTCTGGCGCCATGGTCGTGGTGAGCATGGCCATGAGAGCGTGGCGCAGTGCCGCCGACCTCAGGCTGTAGTGTATGTACTGGCCCTTCTTCTGGCCTTCGATCAGTTCGGCATTTTCCAGGATCGAGAGGTGTTGGGAGATCGAGGGCTTGGCCATGTCGAAGCGGGCGGCGATTTCGCCGGCGGTCAGGGTGGACCCTGACAGATGCACCAGCATCATCCGGCGCGGATCGGAGGCGAGGGCGTGGAAGACGCGGGACGAGGTCTTGTCCATTGCCGGATGTATTTCGGTTTTTCCGCGCTTTGCCATGTCGTCCCTCAGCAGTGCGGCTCTTTCTCCGCAATTCTCGAATTAGGCAATCTCCTAATTTCCTGAGGGGCTGGCGTAAAGTGCCGGAAATGCAGGGCCTGTGGATAGATCGCGATTTCCCGATGCGTGGGGTAGGATCGGCAGCCGCCCGGCGCTTTCCTACCCTTTACAACATGGCCAGCGGCACTTTTCGAGACGGTGGCGGGAAGGCGGCGTCAAGACGTGCCCAGTCCTCGTCGGAGATGTCGAGATCGACGGCCTCGCGGTTTTCCTGCAGGCGGCGCAGGTTCGAGGTTTTCGGGATCGGGATCACGCTTTCGCGCTCCAGAAGGAAGGCGAGGGCCACTTGAGCCGGGGTCGCCTGATAGGCCTTGGCGACGTGGATCAGTTCAGGGTGCTGGAGAATGCGACCCTGCTCAATCGGCGAATAGGCCATGACCGGGATCTTGTGCTCCTGGCACCAGGGCAGGAGGTCAAATTCGATGCCGCGGCGGGAGAGGTTGTAGAGCACCTGGTTGACGGCGCAGTTTTCGCCATCAGCCACCGAGAAGAGTTCCTCCATATCGTCGACATCGAAATTGGAGACGCCCCAGGCGCGGATACGACCGGCAGTCTTCAGCTCTTCCATTGCGGCGACCGTGTCTTCGAGCGGATGCTCGCCCCGCCAATGCAGAAGATAGAGATCGAGGTGATCGGTGCCGAGGCGGTTGAGGCTCGCGTGGCAGGCCTTGATCGTGCCGTCGTAACTGGCATTCCAGGGAAGGACCTTCGAGACGAGGAAGGCATCCTCGCGCCGTTCCTTCAGCGCCTCGCCGACGATGCGTTCTGCGCCACCGTCGCCATACATCTCGGCCGTGTCGATCACGGTCATGCCGAGGTCCAGCGCCAGCCTGACGGCATCGACTTCGGTTTTCGCGGCCGATCGGTCCTCACCCATCATCCAGGTGCCAAAGCCGAGGCTTGGAATTTCCTCGCCGCCCGGCAGGGTGACAGTCGGAATGGCATCATGCATGGTGAAGCTCCTCAGGGCGGGATGGTTGGAGGATAGCCACACGACCGGGCGAGGCAAGCGGCAATTGCCGCGCTGCTTCGTGTCACCATAACAAGAATGCGGCTGGTGCCGCCCAACATGACAGCTAGGCTGACATAAAAATTCGGGAGAAACATCCATGTCGGCCGATACGCTGTTCGCGCTCGTGCTTTTCGCCTTTGCGACCTCGATCACCCCAGGTCCCAACAATATGATGCTGTTCGCCTCCGGGGTGAACTTCGGCTTTCGGCGGACCATTCCGCATATGCTGGGCATCGGCGCCGGCTTTCTGTCGCTCTTGCTCGGAGTGGGGCTGGGCTTGGGCGCGCTTCTGTCCGCCTATCCGCCGGCCTTCATCGCGCTCAAGGTCGCCGGCGGGCTCTATCTGTTGTGGATCGCCTGGAAGATTGGCTCCTCCCGGTCGATGGGCGAGGGAGATGCCAAGGCGAGGCCTATGACATTTCTGGGTGCCGCTGCCTTTCAATGGGTCAATCCGAAGGCCTGGGTCATGGCGATCACGGCCATGGCGGTCTATCCCAATCCGGAGCAATATGCTCTGACGGTGGCCATCGTCGCGCTGGTATTCGCGGCTGTCAACGTACCCAGTGTGTCGACCTGGGCCGGCTTCGGCTCGGCACTTCGGGAATGGCTGTCGGTACCTGTCAGGCTCAAATGGTTCAACATCACCATGGCGGTGCTCTTGGTGCTCAGCCTCTGGCCCATGCTGAAATAGGAATGTCCAATGTCCGGCCATCATCACGACCACGACGATCATCACCATCAACATGGCCATGATCACCACCACGACAACCAGTATTCGGACATGCAGGCGCGGGTGAAGGCGCTGGAAACGCTTTTGACCGAAAAGGGCTTGATCGATCCTGATGCGATCGATGCTATCGTCGAGACCTATGAGACGAAGGTGGGCCCAAGAAACGGCGCGCGGGTCGTGGCGAAGGCCTGGGTCGATCCCGAGTTCGCCGACTGGCTGAAGCGCGATGCAACGGCGGCAATCGCCAGCCTCGGCTATACCGGCCGGCAGGGCGAACACATGCGGGCCGTCTTCAATACGCCGGATACCCACAATCTCGTCGTCTGCACGCTGTGCTCCTGTTATCCGTGGTCGGTGCTCGGGCTTCCGCCGGTCTGGTACAAGGCGCCGGCTTATCGCTCGCGGGCGGTAATCGATCCCCGCGGCGTGCTTGCCGAATTCGGTGTGACATTGGCGGAGACGATGCAGATCCGCGTGTGGGATTCGACGGCGGAGCTGCGCTATCTGGTCGTTCCCATGTGTCCCGCCGGAACTGAGGGGATGGACGAAGAGGCGCTCACAAGCCTCGTGACGCGCGATTCGATGATCGGCACGGGTCTGGCGCTCTCGCCGGAGGGGCCGCGATGAACGGACCGCATGATCTTGGTGGACAGATGGGCTTCGGTCCGGTCGCGCCTGAGAAAGACGAACCCTACTTTCATGCCGAATGGGAGAAGCGGGCGCTCGGCATTACGCTCTCCTGCGGGGCATTCGGTGCCTGGTCGATCGACGAGAGCCGACATGCGCGGGAGACTATTCCGCCTGCCAGCTATCTGGCCGCGAGCTACTACGAGGTTTGGATCAGGGGCGTCGACATGCTGCTTCAGCGGCATGGTTTCGCCACCGCCGAGGAGCTGGCATCGGGGCATCATCTGGAACAGGGCCGCGCGCCGAAGCGCATCCTGAAGGCCGACATGGTCGAGGGTGTGCTGGCCAGAGGCGGGCCATGCGACCGACCCGTCGAGACCGAGCCGAAATTTGCCGTCGGCGACCGGGTGCGGACGAAGAATTTCCATCCGACCGGCCACACGCGTCTGCCGCGTTACGCCCGGGCGAAAACGGGTGTGGTCGAGGCCGTCCAAGGCAGCTTCGTTTTCCCTGATGATAATGCCCATGGACGGGGCGAGAACCCGCAATGGGTCTATACGGTCGTGTTCACGGGTGACGAGATCTGGGGCGAGGGCACCGATCCGACGCTGACCGTCTCAATCGATGCCTGGGAGAGCTATCTTGAGCGTGTGTGACACGGTGACCGATCTTACGGCATCGCCGGGCTTGCCGCGATCGCCTGAAGGCGCCCCCGTCTTCGCCGAACCCTGGCATGCGCAGGCCTTCGCAATGACGGTGCATCTGCATGCGCGCGACGTGTTCAGCTGGACGGAATGGGCAGAGAGCCTGTCTGCCGAAGTGCATCGACCGGGGAGGGCGGCTGATGGTTCCGACTATTTCGATGCCTGGGTCGCCGCCTTGGCGGGACTGCTGGAGCGCAAGGGGCTGGCCGATCGCGACACCGTCGAGGCCTTGCGGGAAAGCTGGCAGCGGGCGGCGGAGGCCACGCCGCATGGGGCGCCGATCGAGCTTGCCAACGACCCGCTTCGGACATGATGTCCACGATTTGTTCTGATTTCCCCGGCTTTGGCCTTGCATCGGGCCAACGAATCCGCGCATGACCTAGGCCATGCAATTCGCGCCCCAGCAAGACGAGGCCCTCAAGGCCGTTTCGAAATGGCTGAAAGAGGGGAAAACCCCTGTCTTCCGGCTGTTCGGCTATGCCGGAACGGGCAAGACGACGCTTGCCAAGCATTTCGCCGAGCATGTTGATGGCGACGTGCTGTTTGCGGCCTTCACCGGAAAGGCTGCGCAGGTCCTGCGCTCGCGTGGCGCATCGAATGCCAAGACCATTCACTCGCTGATTTATCGCCCGCGTGGCGAGGAGGCCGTCGAGGACGAGGAAACCGGCAAGACCTCGATTGCGCCGATGTTCTCGATCAACCGCCAAAGCCCGGTCGCCAAGGCGGCATTGATCGTCATCGACGAATGCTCGATGGTCGACGAGGCGCTCGGCCGCGACCTGATGAGCTTCGGCACGCCAATCCTGGTGCTCGGCGATCCCGGCCAGTTGCCACCTGTTTCCGGCGGGGGCTTTTTCACGGATCAGGAGCCGGATTATCTGCTGACGGATATCCATCGCCAGGCGCGCGATAACCCGATCATCCAGCTCGCGATGCATATCCGCGAAGGCAAGGAGATCATGTATGGCGATTACGGCGACACCGCGCGGGTGATCTCAAAGAACGAGGTGACGCAGGATCTCGTGCTCGGAGCCGATCAGGTGCTGGTCGGAACCAACAAGACGCGGCGGCGCTACAACATGCGCTTGCGCGAGCTGAAAGGGTTCACCGTCGACTATCCGCAGGCGGGCGACAAGCTGGTGTGCCTGAGGAACGATCAGGTGAAGGGCCTGCTGAACGGCTCGCTCTGGCAGGTCATGACGTCGTCGCGCGAGACGGTGAAGCCGGGCATCAACCTCCTCATCAAGCCTGAAGACGACGACATGGATCGCGGGGCCGCGAAGATCAAGCTGCTCAAGGACGCGTTCGCGGATATCGAGACGGAGATACCCTGGTCGACGCGCAAGCGTTACGACGAGTTCGACTACGGTTATGCGCTGACGGTCCACAAGGCGCAGGGCTCGCAGTGGAACGACGTGGTGCTGTTCGACGAGAGCTGGGCGTTTCGCGACACCCGTGAGCGCTGGCTCTATACGGCGGTTACCCGTGCGGCAGAGACGCTCACCATCGTTCGGTGAGCGCGTTGTCCGAAATCACTTTGCTTTCAGGGCGGCGAGCGTGGCCATCAGTGCCATCGTGTCCTTGCCGGAGGCGCTCGCGATCTCGGAGAGAGGCGTTGCGGCGTCGGCGGTGGTGAAGCCGGCTTGCTTGAGTGCCGTGACCACATCTGTTTCCGCCCTTCCGAGCAGCGGTGCCACCTGGGTCGGCGTGCCGCCGGCCACCACGTTGACCATGGCGAAAGCCGGGTTGCCGCCCGCGCCGCTCGCTGTACCCGTGATCGCCGGCCAGGCAAAGGCGAGGCCGGCGACGAGACAGAGACCAAGCGACAGGACCATCGGCAGCCGCTTAAAATAGGCGAGGAACGGTCGCCAGTTTTTCCAGACATGCAGGACGAAGGGCAGGATCAGCACCATGCTCAGCCATTCATGCATCTCGCGGAAGGCGGCCGTTCCATAATGGAAGAAGAGCGCGATGCCCGAAATCAGGGACACGAGAAACAGCCCTGTCGTGAAGGGCGTGGCGTAGCGCGAGAGAAGGTTGGGCATGGCGAAGGCCTCGGTCTGCGTGGATGCTATCCGCTCCTAGCGCCGCCGCCTGTCGCTGTCCTGTTAAACTTCCTTCACTTTTGACGATCCTCAAACCGTCGCTCAAGCACACTCAGTTTGCGACCATGCCCAGAAGGACTGCCTTCGCGACGGCCTGAAAACGGTTCTGCGCGCCGAGCTTGCCGGCAATGCTCAACTCGAGCGCGACAACCTCATCCGCTTTCAGTTCCAGCGTTCGGGCAATGCGGATCGAGGTATAGCCTTCCGCCATCAACTGGAGGCAGCGGGTTTCCATGTCGTCGAGGTCTGGCCCTCTCGGCTCTGTGCCAAGGCGCCCGGGAGCCGCATCCTCATGCTCTAGAAGGGCATTGAGTTGCTGCAGCTGGCGATGGACGGTCGAAAGATTGGCGGCCAGTTCCCTGCGGCGTGCCAGCAAGGCCTCCTCGAGAATGAGATTGGCTTCGCTCTTCGACGTCGCGTTCGCCAGCGTGTCGAACAGGTCCTGGATGACCGACACTGGCATGCCCACCTCGCGGCAGACATTGATCAGCGCCATGCGCGCGACTTCGTTTCGGCCGTAAACGCGCATCAGGCCGATCCGCTGCGCTGAGATCAGGCCCTTTTCCTCGTAGAAATGCAGTGTCCTGTGAGTGACGCCGAAAAACTCCGCCATTTCCGCGATGGCGACAGGTTCCTTCGGTGGGGGCCTGTTCAAGGCGATGTCCGGAATGAACATGCCCTTCGCGCTAGGCCCGGATGCACTGGTGATCGGTTGCAGATGATATGTTCCGTTCGACATGTTCCCCCTCCATGTTCAGTGTCGACGTGTCTGCCAGAGCCGATGGTCTGCTGCTTGTTGTTTGCCGTTCCTCCGTATCGTGTTTCGAATCTCCGCCACTTTGAAGGGTATAGTATATTCAATATTCGTGAAATAAATTTTCGAGCGGTTTCGTTGCCGAGCGAGAGGGCTCGGGGCCCAGTTCAGCGCGGCAGGGAGGAACGTGCAATCAGTTTTCGCATCTCGGTGATGATCTCGCCGCCTGGGCTGAGACCCGCCCATTCCTGCTGGGAGAGACGGGCGCTGATGTAGGCGGCGTCGGTGCCTTCGAGCGTGTAGCGATAGGTCGCGTCGAGGCATTTCATCTGACCGGTCGAGAGCTCGTTTCTGTGGCAGAAGCGGTAGATGGCGCCCGGGATCGTGAGGTTCGCGCCGGCGAACTGATTGGCGATGGCGCCGATCTCGAGGCTATCGCCGGTCGTCTCGAACATGCCGGTCGTGATCGGCACATCGCTGCGTGACCGAAGGTGGCGCAAGCGCAGGTTCAACGTGTTGCCAAGCCCTTGAACCTTCAGTTCGAAATGGAGCGGATGAGGCGCTCCTCCTTCAAACTGCGGCCGCTCGTCTGGGCTGGCAAAACACACGGCCCACAGGCGGGAACTCCAGAGACGCGTGGCGTTGATGAAGATCGACGCCAGTTGATCGCTGCTATCGGGCTTGCGGATGAAGAGACGCGGGAGGGAGGCGCGGCCATCCACCGCCATCTGATCGCCCTCGTCTGCGAAACGGGCTTCAATCAGATCCGCGCCGGTGCTGCCCTGCATGGTGTGCGTCTCGTCGTCGGTCCGCTCATAGACGGGGACATAGCCACCGAGCGGGATGCGGATCCGCAGCGTTTCATGGCGGCCTTCGCAGGCGTAGAACTGGTTCAAAAGCTTGCGCAATTTGCCGGCCTGAACACGGACCAGCGGATCTGTGCCCGGATCGAAGCCGTGGCTGCGGCTGAAGACGTCGATGCCGATCGTGTAGCCCTTCAGCTGATGGGAGAGGCCGAGCTGCTCCATCTCGACGACGAACTTGAGAAAGGAGCGCAGCCGCTCGGAGCGCGCAAATGTCTGGCTCCGCAGCACGCGCTGAAGGGCTTCAGATACCTGACCGCCATCGATCCTAGCTTCCATCGACATAGCTGCTCCAAACCGTTTCGGTGGACGCCTGCGCCATCCGCCACCGCGCATTTGTGCGTTCCGTCACAATCAGGAGCTTGAGTAGCGGATGGGGGCGAGGGGTCAATACCCCAAAGTCTAGGGGGTGCTGGCAGTTGCCATGCATCAATTTCGCGCATCGGATTATTTGCGATTCTCGTTGGTCTTCAGTCTCGGGATGCCGTAAGGATGCCGCCTACATCTTCATCGCCGGATCATGCCGCCATGCCTGCCAAGCTCTCCGTCAATCTCAATGCCATCGCCATGCTGCGCAACCGCCGCGATCTCCCCTGGCCTGATGTGGCCGATCTCGGGCGGATTGCGCTTCGGGCGGGTGCAAGCGGTCTGACCGTGCATCCCCGGCCAGACCAGCGCCATATCCGCTTCAGCGATCTGCCGGTGCTGCGGGCGCTGATCGATGACGAGTTCCCGAGCGCCGAGTTCAATATCGAGGGATATCCGAGCGAGGACTTCCTGGCGCTGTGCGAAGCAACGGAGCCGGAGCAGGTGACGCTCGTTCCCGATGATCCGTCCCAGGCGACCTCGGATCACGGTTGGGATCTCGACAAGCACCAGGCGTTCCTCAAGGGCGTTGTCACGCGCCTCAAGGCCAAGGGTATGCGGGTGTCGCTCTTCGTTGATGGCGACGGACGTGCAGAGGCCATGGCGCTTGCAAAGGCGACCGGTGCAGAGCGTGTCGAACTCTATACCGGTCCTTACGGCGGTTGCTACGACAATGCCGACGAGGCTGCACGGCAGGTCGAACTGCTTGGACTAACGGCAGATGCCGCCAATGTGCAGGGCCTCGCGGTCAATGCCGGTCACGACCTGACGGTCGCCAACCTGCCGCTTCTGGTCAAGCGCATTCCGCATCTCGCGGAAGTGTCGATCGGCCATGGTCTGACGGCCGATGCGCTCGAATATGGCATGGCCGAGACCGTCAGGCGCTTCTGCCGCGCCTGTGGCCAGACGATCTGAGCCTCAGGCGGCCTGCCTGCCAAGCGTGCCGGCGAGAGCAAATGCCACGGCCGCGTCCGCATGGATGGTCGTCGAGTCGTAACCTGGAAGTGGCAGGTGCGCGGGATCAAGGATCAGGCAGATCTCGGTGCAGCCAAGAATGACGCTGTCGGCGCCGTCTTCGCGTGCCTGTTCGATGATCGCCATCAGTTTCTTCCGCGAACAATCCTTGACGTGTCCGGCGCAGAGTTCGTCGAAGATGATGTCATGCGTCGTTGTGCGGCCGCCCGCATCGGGAACCATGACCTCGACGCCCTGGCGGCGCATGCGCTCAGCATAAAAGCCATGTTCCATCGTATAGCGGGTCGCGAGCAGAAGTGGGCGACGGGCGCCATTCCTGACCAGACTTGAGGCGGTTTCATCGATGATGTTGATCAGCGGGATCGCGACGCGGGCGGCGACCTCATCGGCAACCAGATGCATGGTGTTGGTGCAGATCAGGATGCAGTCGGCGCCGGCGCGCTCCAGACCTTCGGCGGCGCGCGCCAGCCTGTCGGCAGCCTGGTCCCAGCGACCGGCCTTCTGCAGGGCAACGATCTCTTCGAAATTGACGGAGTGCATGATGATTTCGCCGGAGGCGAGGCCGCCCAGCCGGGCGCGCACGGTCTCGTTGATCTGGCGGTAATAGACCGCCGAGCTCTCGAAACTCATTCCGCCAATCAAACCAATCGTCCGCATGTCCATCCCTCGTGTTTGTGATGGGGAAAGAATGCTGCAAAAGCCGTGCGCAACGTTTGCGTTTTGACGGACAAATGCGGTTGTTGCGGCGCTGCGGTTTCGGCCATATGATCGCTAGGCGCTGATTTTTTGCGCGCTTGGTCAATTGCATCGGAGTGTATAGCGTGATCGACGATAGAGACAGGAAGATTCTCGACATCCTGCAGCGCGATGCCGCGACGCCTGTCACCGATATTGCCGAGAGAGTTTCCCTCTCGGTGTCAGCCTGCTCGCGGCGCATTCAGAAGCTTGAGGAAAGCGGCTACATCGCGCGGCGGATTGTGGTGCTAGACCGCGAAAAGAGCGGCGTGCCGACCACGGTCTATGCGCTGGTGAAGACCGCTCACCATGCCGATGACTGGATCGAAGAGTTTCGGCGCGCCATCAGCGACATTCCGGAGATCGTCGAGGCGCACCGGCTCACTGGTCACTACGACTATATCCTGAAGGTCGTGTTGCCGCGCGTGGAGCATTACGACGTCGTCTATCGCAGGCTCGTCAAGCGGGTCGAACTGTTTGACGTGTCCGCCTCCATTTCCATGGAAACGCTCAAGCAAGGGTTTGCCGTGCCGGTGGACTACGCTGAATAAAGCCCACATCCCCCCAAACGGAAAAAGGCCCCGGGGCCGAAGCCCCGAGGCCCATCACGCACCCTTGAATTAGGAGGCGTTGGAAACCGTGCGGTTGACGAGGGTCACCGACTTGTCGGCGTTGACCTTGTAGATCTCGCGAACGTCGCGGCCGTCACCGTTCGAGAACGTGTGGAAGAAGGTCGAACCGGCCGGAGCCTTTTCCAGCATGACGTTTGCGTTGTC
>JBHYDI010000002.1:4158-611846 GCA_051861045.1 Allorhizobium sp. | reverse complement strand
GTTCGCGAGATCTACAAGGTCAACGCCGACAAGTCGGTGACCCTCGTCAACCGCACTGTCTCCAACGCTTCTTAATCCGAAGCGCCTGAACCAACGCGCCTCTTGAAGACGCAAAGACCTCCAGCGGCAGGCTCGGCCCCTCTCCACCGCCCCGAGCCGCCGCCACACACAACGCACAAAGGAATATCACCATGAAGACCATCATCTCCGCAGCCCTCATCTCCCTCGCAGCTGGCTCGGCCGCTTTCGCCGCCGTTCAGCCGATCCCGGGCTCGATCACCTATGACAACGCAAACGTCATGCTGGAAAAGGCGCCTGCCGGTTCGACCTTCTTCCACACGTTCGCAAACGGTGACGGCCGTGACGTTCGCGAGATCTACAAGGTCAACGCCGACAAGTCGGTGACCCTCGTCAACCGCACTGTCTCGAACGCTTCTTAATCAACGCGCCTCCCAAGACGCACCCTTCGGCGGACGGCCCGGTTCCCCTCTCCCCCTTCCCCCAACCGGGTCGCCGCCTACCCAAACGCACAAAGGAACTAAGATCATGAAGACCATCATCTCCGCAGCCCTCATCACCCTCGCAGCTGGCTCGGCCGCTTTCGCATCCGTACAGCCGATCCCGGGCTCGATCACCTATGACAACGCAAACGTTCAGCTGGAAAAGGCACCTGCCGGTTCGACCTTCTTCCACACCTTCTCCAACGGTGACGGCCGCGACGTTCGCGAGATCTACAAGGTCAATGCCGACAAGTCGGTGACCCTGGTTAACCGCACCGTCTCGAACGCTTCTTAATCCGAAGCGCCTGAACCAACGCGCCTCCCAAGACGCACAGAAGACCCCCGGCGGCTGGCTCGACCCCTCCCCCCTGACACTGAGCCGCCGCCAACCCAAACGCTACACAAGGAATATCACCATGAAGACCATCATCTCTGCAGCCCTCATCACCCTCGCAGCTGGCTCGGCCGCTTTCGCCGCCGTTCAGCCGATCCCGGGCTCGATCACCTACGACAACGCAAACGTCATGCTGGAAAAGGCTCCGGCCGGTTCGACCTTCTTCCACACGTTTGCCAATGGTGACGGCCGCGACGTTCGCGAGATCTACAAGGTCAATGCCGACAAGTCGGTGACCCTCGTCAACCGCACGGTTTCCAACGCCTCCTAATTCAAGGGTGCGTGGTGGGCCTCGGGGCTTCGGCCCCGGGGCCTTTTTCCGTTTGGAGAGGTGGTGTGAAGGACCTGCGGCCCGTCCCGTTCAGTGGGGAGGTTCGCTGACTTCGCCTGCGGCATCCGCCAGGCTCGTCGAGAGCAGCACTGCGCGGGTCTCGTCGGCCACGCGGGCAAAGACCCGGCGGATCTCGCAATCGGTCTCGCCATCGCAATCCTCGCAGCGGCGATAGGCCGTCAGCGACAGGCAGGGCAAGGGCGCGACGGGACCGTCGATCAGGCGCAGCACTTCGCCATAGGTGATCTCGCTTGCCGGCCTATGCAGAAGATAGCCGCCTTGCTTGCCACGACGGCTTTCGACCATGCCGCCGCGTTTCAGGTCGAGCATGATCTGCTCGAGGAACTTCTTCGGGATCTTTTGTTTATCGGCGATATCAGGGATCTGGATCGGCTCACCCGGCTCGGCGCGAGCGAGAAGTGTCAGCGCCCTCAGCGCATATTTGGCTTTCTGTGTGATCATCGATCGTCATTGTCCGCCAGGGCCGGCCCGGAAATCGTGCCTCCGGCCATAGCGCAATTCGGCATGCCGTTCCACGTGTCATTTGGGCCCTGCGGCACGAATTGCCGCGATATCTCTCTGCGAGAGAGATATTTGCTCTTTGTTCGCGGCTCGGCGCACGTCGATTTCTGTCCGTCCCCCTGCTATTGCCAGATAATGCCGGCACTGAGCAGGGATCCTATCATGACCTTCGACACTTCCGCAGACCTGGCCAGGACGCTGGACCAGCAACTGGCATCCGCAAACCTCACCGACCGCTTGCGCATCGTCGCAGCCCTTGAGGGCCGTGCCGTTTTCACCACCTCGCTTGGCATCGAGGATCAGGTGATATCGGCAGCGATCGGCCTTGCCGGGCTTCCGATCGACGTCTCGACGCTGGAGACAGGACGGCTCTTCAAGGAAACGGTCGACCTGATCGCCGAGACGGAAGAGCGTTTCGCAATTTCCATCAAGCGCTTCTACCCCAAGCCTGACGATATCGATGCCTATGCAGCGAAGTATGGCCTGAACGGTTTCTATGAAAGCGTCGAAGCCCGCCATGCCTGCTGTCATGTGCGCAAGCTGGTTCCGCTGGCGGAGGCGCTGTCAGGCGCCCGCTTCTGGATCACCGGTTTGCGCCGCTCCCAGTCCGGCAACCGCGCGGCCACGCCCTTTGCCGAATATGATGCCGAGCGCGACCTGATCAAGGTGAACCCGCTGGCCGACTGGTCGCTTGACGACATCAACACTTACGTCGAGGCCGAAAGCGTGCCGGTCAATCCGCTGCATGCCCGAGGCTATCCGTCGATCGGCTGCGAGCCCTGCACCCGGGCGATCAAGCCCGGCGAGCCGGAACGCGCCGGCCGCTGGTGGTGGGAAAATGACGAGAAGCGGGAATGCGGGCTGCATGTGCCGGAGGCGGCAACGTCTGCGGTGCCGACGCCGGCTTAAGTTGAGACTTTAGAATTCACCCCCCTCTGTCACTTCGTGACATCTCCCCCACAAGGGGGGAGAGCGGGGCGCCAGCCACTCGCCTCCCCGCCTCGACTGGGCGCTACGGAAGCGGGTTTCAGTCTCCCCCCTTGTGGGGGAGATGCCGGCAGGCAGAGGGGGGTGCCACGAAATGCCATCACCGATGGCCATCAAGGCAGACAGAGACCATGCACACCCATACATCCGAATTCGATCCGCATTCCAAGGATCCCGTCACCAAGCCGCCGCTCGATCCGCATCTGAAGGCGCTTGAGAACGAAGCCATCTATATCTTCCGCGAAGTGGCGGCCGAGTTCGAAAAGCCGGTCATGCTCTATTCGATCGGCAAGGATAGTTCGGTACTGTTGCATCTGGCGCGCAAGGCCTTCTTCCCAGGTCGCGTGCCCTTCCCGCTGCTCCACATCGACACGGGCTGGAAATTCCCCGAGATGATCGCGTTTCGCGATGCGACGGCGGAGAAGTTCGACCTCGATCTGATCGTGCATACCAATCCGCGCGGCAAGGAAGAAGGCATCGGCCCGTTCAGCCATGGCTCGTCCTATCATACCGACGTGATGAAGACGGAAGCGCTGCGCCAGGCGCTCGACGCCGGCAAGTATGACGCAGCCTTTGGCGGTGCGCGCCGCGACGAGGAAGCCTCCCGCGCCAAGGAGCGCATCTATTCCTTCCGCACGCCCGACCACAAATGGGACCCGCGCAACCAGCGTCCGGAACTCTGGAACATCTATAACGGCATGATCCGCCGCGGCGAAAGCGTGCGCGCCTTCCCGCTGTCGAACTGGACCGAAGTCGACATCTGGCGCTACATCCAGGCTGAAAACATCGAGCTGCCGCCGCTCTACTATGCAAAGAACCAGAAGTATGTGGAGCGCGACGGCATGCTGATGTGGGCGGAAGATCCGCGCTTCGAAGCACTGCCCGGCGAGCAGATCCAGGAAGGCATGCTGCGCTTCCGCACGCTGGGTTGCTGGCCGCTCACCGGCGGCATCCGCTCGAACGCGACCACGCTGGATGCTGTGATCGCCGAACTCGAAATCGCCACCGTCTCCGAACGCCAGGGCCGCGCCATCGACCGCGACCAGGCCGGATCGATGGAAAAGAAGAAGCGCGAAGGATATTTCTGAGATGACCGCCCAAGCCAATACCGCCCTCGCCACCGAGGCTCCGCTCGCCGACACCGCACCGGTCGTCCGTGATAGCCGCCCGCTGCGTCTCATCACCTGCGGCTCCGTCGACGACGGCAAGTCGACGCTGATCGGCCGGCTGCTCTGGGACACCAAGGCCGTCAAGGAAGACCAGGCCGCGACGTTGCGGCGCGATTCCGGCCAGCAGAACGATCTCGGCCTGCCCGATTTCGCGCTGCTGCTAGACGGTCTGCAAGCCGAGCGCGAACAGGGCATCACCATCGATGTCGCCTATCGCTATTTCGCCACCGACCGCCGCTCCTTCATCGTTGCCGATACGCCCGGTCACGAGCAGTATACCCGCAACATGGCAACCGGCGCCTCGACGGCGGACCTCGCCATCCTGCTGGTCGATGCCCGTGCCGGCCTGCTCGAACAGACCCGCCGCCACGCCACCATCGCCTCGCTGATGGGCATCAAGCAGTTCGTGCTGGCGGTCAACAAGTTCGACCTCGTGGGTTATGACCGCGCCGTGTTCGACCAGATCAGCACCGATTTCAAGGCGCTCGCGCTGTCGCTCGGCGTGCGCCAGGTCACCGCCATCCCGATGTCGGCGCTGAAGGGCGAAAACGTCGTCTATTCCGGCAAGTCGGTCATTCCGTGGTATGAAGGCCCGACGCTGGTCGAGACGCTGGAGCTTGCAACCCTGCGCTCCGGTCAGTCGACTGGCTTCCGTCTGCCCGTCCAGCGCGTCTCGCGTCCGGGCGAAAGCTTCCGCGGATATCAGGGCACGGTTGCCGGCGGTGCCGTGAAGCCCGGCGACAGCGTCGCCATCCTGCCATCCGGTCAGGTGGCGAACGTCAAGCAGATCGTCACCTTCGACCTCGTGCGCAATGCGGCCGTTAGCGGCGACGCGATCACGCTGGTGCTGGACCGTCAGGTGGATGTGGCGCGCGGCGACATGATCGTCTCGCTCGACGCCCAGCCGCAGACGGGGCTTGCCTTCGACGCGCAGATCGTGGCGCTTCAGCCCGACGGTATCATACCGGCCAAGCGCTACTGGCTGAAGGCCGGCTCGCGCCGCCAGCGCGTGCAGGTGCAGCCGGTACAGCAGCTCGAGCTGAAGTCTGGCAAGTGGCAGGCGGCCGAGATGCTGCAGATGAACGCGATCGGCAAGGTGCAGCTTGCATTCGACGAGACCGCGATCTTCGACCCCTATGAGTTGAACCGCGGCACCGGCGCCTTCATCCTGATCGACCCGGATACCAACAACACCGTGGCCGGTGGTATGATCACCGCCAAGCGCACCGAACTTGGCGGCCTGAACGCCCATGACGGTCGCGTGATCCTGTCGCTGCCATCCGATCTCGCCGAACAGCTGCTGGCGACCGAATTGCTCGCAAGCCGCCGTGACGAGGTGGAAACCCGCCGCGTCACCACGGCTGAAGCCCGGCAACTGCTCGACGATATCGACGGCTGACAGACTGGCCCAGAATACACCGCCAAACGGTGTCAATCGGCCCGCCTTGCGCGGGCCGATTGCATTTCAGCATCGGTCAAGCAAGCCCGCTTTTCTTCCTGAAATGCCGCGCTAATATAGGTTGCAAATCAGTTCGGGGTGGGCATGCATCGAAACAGGCATCAGGAAAGGGAAGTGCTGATTGGCCTTGCCGAAACACTCGCCACGAGCGGCGTTTCGAAGCTTTTGCTGCATGCCTGGGAGCGGCGCTACGGAATCACACCTGCCGAACGCAGCCCCACGGGACGGCGCTTCTACACCCGTGAACAGGTGGAACGCCTGAGATTGCTGAAAAGCTGCAGCGATGCCGGCCACCGGATCGGTTCTCTCGTGCCGCTCTCGACAGAGATGCTGTCGCGGCTCGAATCTGAGCTGGAAGCCAGGAATGGCCTGTCTGAGATTCTGGAATCGGTGAAGGCACTGGATAGCGAACGGCTGCAGAGCCTGCTGCAGACGCGGGCGGAACGGGATGCGCCCGAGCACTTCATCCGGACGACCGTCTTGCCGCTGATGCGGGAAATCGGCTCGCTATGGGCGGCGGGCGATCTGACCATTGCAGCCGAGCACATGACGACGGCACAGATCAAGCGCATACTCGGCGGGATCTTCGACCGCTGCCCGGCGCCTGCCGTCAACGCACCGCGCCTCATCGCGACGACGCCGGAAAAGGAAGAGCACGACATTGGGGCGCTGGTCGCCACCCTGCTCGCACGTCTCAAGGGCTGGAACGCGCTGTTTCTGGGTGCCAGCCTGCCCGCCCGCGAGATCGTCGATGCCGCCCATCTGCGCAATGTCCGCTGCGTCTGCCTGAGCGCGCTCACCGGACGCAAGGCGCCTCTCGAGCGCCACCTCAGCGAGTTGCGCGCGGCGCTTTTGCCCAGCATCGCAATCTGGATCGGCGGCGCCGCCTATATGGCAATGTCGGAGATGCCGGGCGTCTTGTTTCTCCAGGATCTCGATACATTCTTCGACATGCTGGCGGCAAAAGCTTCGGATCTTCGCGAAGCCGTCTAAGCGATCCACCCCTCACCTGACCCCATTTTTTTGCACGAATGCCTTTTCAACTCGAAAAGGTATACAAGCATCATCTATTTTAGCGTTTCATTTATTTATTGTATGCATTTTCACAATGTCTAATTTTCGTAACGCCAGTGGGCCGCGCCGCTGTAACTATCGGAGGAATTATGGGACTGTCTGCATTCGTGAATTCGGGGAACGCTGCCAAGATGCTTGCGCTCGATGCGCTGCAAGCCAATGTCATGGTCGCCGATGCCAAGCTCAACATCAGATACATGAACCCGGCAGTCGTGGACCTCTTGAAAGAAGCCGAGTCGGATCTGAAAAAGGAACTGCCGAAGTTCAGCGTGGCATCCCTGATCGGCAGCAATATCGACGTCTTTCACAAGAACCCGTCCCACCAGCGCAACATGCTGGCGGCTCTGAAGAACCGCCACAGCGCGACGATTACCGTCGGAAACCGCGTCTTCGACCTGCTCGTCACGCCCCTCCAGCAAGGCGCCAAGACCGTCGGTTTCGTGGTCGAATGGGCCGATGCGAAAGCGCGCCTGCTGAATGTGGACTACACGGCCCAGATTGCCGCCATCAGCCGCTCGCAGGCCATCATTGAATTCTCGGTCGACGGCAAGATCATCAGCGCGAACCAGAACTTCGTTACTCTGATGGGCTATTCGCTGTCGGAAATCATCGGCCAGCACCACAGCATGTTTGTCGAGAAAGACCACGCGAGCGGTGAGGAATACAAAAAGTTCTGGCAGACACTGCGCGACGGCCAATATATCGCAGCAGAATTTCGTCGGACGACGAAGGCCGGCCGCGAGGTCATTCTTGCCGCTTCCTACAACCCGATCCTCGACATCAATGGCAAGGTGGTGAAGGTGGTCAAGTTTGCGACCGACGTCACGGCCCGCGTGCGCACCGTGAGCTCGCTCGGCGACGCGCTGAAGCGTCTCTGTTCTGGCGACTTTGCCTTCCAGCTCACCGACCCCTTTGCGACCGAATTCGAATTTCTGCGCCATGATCTCAACCGCTCGGTGGCCCAGCTTTGCGACACGTTCCGCGAGATTTCGGCCAGCGTCGAGGTGATCAGCCAGGGCACACGGGAGATTGGCCAGGGCGTGGGTGACCTTTCGCGGCGTACCGAAAGCCAGGCGGCCAATCTCGAGGAGACGGCGGCAGCTCTCGAAGAGATCACCGCGAATGTCGGCGCATCTGCGCAACGTGCCCAGGAAGCGCGCGATGTCGCGGGTTCTGCCAAGGCGAGCGCCGAGAAATCCGGTGAAGTCGTGTCGCAGGCCGTCGATGCCATGAGCCGCATCGAGGATTCCTCCTCGAAGATCTCCAATATCATCGGGGTGATCGACGAAATCGCCTTCCAGACGAACCTGCTCGCGCTCAATGCCGGCGTCGAGGCTGCCCGCGCCGGCGAGGCCGGTCGCGGCTTTGCGGTGGTTGCCCAGGAAGTTCGCGAACTCGCACAGCGCTCAGCCAAGGCCGCCAAGGAGATCAAGGACCTGATCCAGAATTCGGCAAGCGAGGTTTCGAGCGGTGTGAGACTGGTCAGCGATACCGGCGGTGCGCTGAAATCGATCAGCAAGTTCATCGTCGAAATCAACGATCATATGGTGGCAATCTCGACCGCCGCACGCGAACAGTCGTCGGGTCTGCTGGAAGTCAACAGCGCGGTCAACGGCATGGATCAGACCACGCAGCAGAACGCGGCGATGGTGGAAGAGAGCAGTGCTGCAGCTTCCACCCTTTCCAGCGAAACGCAGAAGCTGCGCGGCATGATCAACCAGTTCAATCTGGGCAATCACCATGGCGGCAGCGGCGTGCATCTCAGTGCCCGCGCCGCCTGATCGGGGCAGAAGAAACACAGCATCGGCAGGCGGGGGTGGCCTCTGGTCACCCCTGTCGTGCTGTCGATCCCCGCTGGACGAGCTGATAGCCGAGATCGACCAGCTTTGCCGGTGACGCGCCTGAGCCGGCTGCCCGGATGATCATGTCGACCGCGCGATAGCCGATCTCGTAACGCGGGACGCGCACGGAGGTGATCGTCGGGAAGGCAAAGCCGGCATAGTCGAGATCATTGAAGCCGCAGATGCCGAAAGCCTCAGGCACGGCCAGCCCGCGGCGCTGGCATTCGAAGAGCGCGCCGAGAGCGATGTCATCGTTATGACAGAAGGCAGCATCGGCATCCGGGGCTTCGCTCTTCAGCCGGTCGAGAAGATGGCATCCCAATCCAACACTCGTATTGCCGTCGATGGACAGGACGAGGGACGGATCAAACAGGCCCGCCTCTTCGAGCACCGCCTGGAAGCCTTCCAGACGCCGCCGGGCGCGGAAATCCCAGGCGCCGCCGAGCATGGCAATGCGCCTGTAGCCCTTCTCAATCAGATGCCGCGTGGCCGTCTCGGCCGCCAGGCGGTGATCGATGCCGATCGCCATGTCCGAGGGTTGCCGGCTGACATCCATGATCTCGACGACCGGACAAGGCGCCCGCCGCAGGAGATCGTCGATCGCGGCATCGCCGATCTGGCCCACATGGATGAGGCCGGCCGGGTTTTGCGAGAGAAAGAAGCGCAACTGGCGAAGCTGATCCTCGGCGTCGGTATCGGCGCTTGCATATTGGATGCGCAGATCGGAGGAGCGGACGCGATCCTCGATGCCCCGGATCAGGGCCAGGAAGGCGTGGCTGGTCAGACCGGGAGACATGACGCCGACGAGACCGCTGTTCTTGCTGGCCAGCGCCCTTGCCGCAAGATCGGGCACATAGCCCATCTCCTCGACAACCCTGAGGATGGTTTCGCGCAAATGGGGTGAGACTTTTTCAGGATCGCGCAGGGCTCGGGAAACGGTGATGGCGCTGACACCCGCCTGATGGGCGACGTCAGACAAAGTGACCTTATCCTGGCGCTGACGACGTTTTCTCGTACCTGGAAGCATGCTCACCGAACCAGCCTGATTGCAATCACTGGTGGCAATTGCAGTTTTTGTAGGGCCACCAAGTGCGACACCGAATACAATTCAAGATAGCCTAATCTATATGCCTCAGCAACGACTTGCAGGGATTTCCCCCAAGCTTTGAGTTGAGCCGGAGATGCGTGTCCACTACCACTGTTTGCAGGATATACAATGTCACGCAAACAAACTGCGACGGCCAGGATCCAGCCACGGCATGCGCGCCCCTCGGCCGGGCTGCGGCAAACGTCTTTTCGGTGCGGGGATTGTTCGGGAAAATAAGCTGGTCGGAGTGGAGTGATTCGAACACTCGACCCCCACGTCCCGAACGTGGTGCGCTACCAGACTGCGCTACACTCCGTGACCAGCGGCGCCTCTATAGACCAGCGTTTTTCGTTGCACAAGCAGGGAAACGCAAAAAGCGGCGAGAAAGTTGAAATATTCGTGACAGCCTTCGGCATCCCACTGATTTCATTTCCATATGAGCGAGTGCTCCATGCCGAGGACAGCGGGGTGGCCGACACCTCGGCGGCGCCTGTTGCGCTTCGCGAGCGTGCCGTTGCTCAGAAGTCACCGGTGGAAAAATTGCGGATACACGTCCCTCTTTCCATTTCGTCTCGAAGCGTTTCGCAGTAAAGCAGTCGTGGGTCGGTTGTACTGGACGGTGCGTCTTGGACGATTGTCGAGGCCGGCCTTTGAGGGGTTCCAGGGACAGTGACAATGAATTTGCTGAAGAGCACGACATCGGGATTGATCGCCGCACTTTGCCTTGCCGCCGCAGGCTGCACGACCACGGGAGGCCTGCCGAAAAACGAGATCGAGACGCGGTGGAACGGCCAGCAGGCCGGCGCCTTCTTCGCCAAGTTCGGCCCGCCGGTTTCGGATGCCGCATCCGGTGCATCGACGCTCTATACCTGGCGCGGTGGCTTCAACAGCCGCGTCGTGCCGGCAACCTATGAAGATCTCGGCGATGGCAAGAAGGGCAAGCTGCTGACCCGCGCGCGTACCGAATATCTGCGCTGCGAAGTCCAGCTCACGGTGTCCTCGGATTATGTCATCCGCGGCGTGCGCACGGTTGTCGATCGTCCCGGCACGAACGGCGGCAAGAGCTATTGCGCGGAATTCCTGACGGCCGAGTGAGATCGGCTGACTGACGACTAAGACCGAAAGCCTCCCGCCTGATGGCGTGGAGGCTTTTTCGTGTCTGCGGTTTGGAAGATCGGTGATTGCCGTGTCTGGAGACGGCGCTTCTCGCCCGAAGGGCCTCATGCCCTTGCGACGCCCGGTCAAGGCGGATGTGGGAGAGCGCCGTGGATGACACTCTCCCCAATACGCAATACAGAAACCGAGCGCTTCGCGACGCATTACCTTGGTGGAAGCGACTTCTTTATAGAGAGATCAAGGTTAACAGTTGGCTTACAGACCGAAGAATTTATAGTTAATTTTCAGTGACCTAGGCGGATCGTCCCGGATGAGGCGCGCCCAGTCCCGCAATATGCGAAAAGCCTTGGAAACCAGCGCCTGCAGCGTTTCGTGATCATGTCAGCACTTGACGATGTTCTTGTTTTGTTCAAGATCATTCCCATGACCCAGACGATCGACACGCTTGGAAAAGCACTTCGCCACAACATGCTGGTGGTGACCACCTGCCGGGAGTGCCAGAACCAGGCCCGCTTCATGGCGAAGGACCTCGCGACCTTCTACGGCCATGGCCGCGACCCCTTCTCGCTCAAGTTCCGCTGCAAGCAATGCGACACGCGCAACTGCAAGATCACGCTGATGGACAATCCTTACGACCGCACACCGGAGACGATCGTCTGGCGGCCGGTGAAGGTGAAGCTTTGAGGTTCATGCCAAGGGTTGTCGGTGTGGGTTTGGCTTCCGCCTAAGCCACCTCGCGGCATGGATCAGGGCAGATCCGGATAGCCGGCGGCGATCGCTGCCTGCTCGTGGTCGAGCAGGATGTCGTAGGCGCCCTCCTCAAGCACCACCACATCCTTCAGGCCAAGGATTGCGCGGGCATCGGCGAGCGCGGGGGCGATGATTGCGGCCTTGAGGGCGGCGCGGAGCGCGGTGAGTTCTTCGTCGGAAGTGGACAAGCGGGTGATGAAGGGGAGATTGGGGCCGGAGGGGGTTCTGCCCAGCACTGCAAGGCCTTCCAGGCGTTCCGGCGCATGGCGGTGCAGGAGGTCGAAGGTGATGCAATCGATGGCGGCGAGATCGGCCTTGCCGGTCAGCACCGCCGCCATGCTGGCCAGATGGCCACCGGTCTCGATAACGCCGGCGAAGAAGGGCTTTCCCGCGGCATGGGGGGCGACGGCGGCGCGCAGGAGATTGTAGCCGGAATTGCTGCCGCGCTCGTTGATCGCGACATTTAGGCCAGCGGCGGCGGCGAGGTCTGGCGGGGCGCCCTCTTGGCGCACCACGATGACGCTCACCATCGTCGGCCCGTCACAGCCTGGTGCTTCATAGACAGGTGTTGCAACGAGGCGCACACGGCCCCTCAGATGCTTGACGAAGGGAAAGCCGCAGGTCTGGGCGAGAAGCAGGCGGGGATCGAGCCAGGCCTCGTGATGCGGGATCGCCTCATCAAGGGCATCCGGCACGCCGGTCACGCCCGACTGGCGGAGCCGGTCGCGGAGGAAGCTCCAGAGGAGACGCTGCGCCTCTACCACCACCTGTGGGGCGACATACATCGAGAGGCTGGCAAGCCTCGTCTCGGAGGCGCCGGTCAGGAGTGCCTCGGATGGGTCGGCCGGTCGTGCTTGCGGAAGAGAAAGCGGCGGGCGACATCGCTGTAGCCGCGATAGACGAGACCGCCATTCAGCCGCACGAGGAAATCACGATGCCGCTCGTAGAAGGCGGGCAGCATGTACCAGGGCAGTGCCGGCACGCGGTGATGGAGGACATGCAGGTTGTTGTAGAGGAAGAGCAGCCCAAACAGAGGGGTCTTCTCGACGATCGCCGTGCGCTCCTCATGGTCATCGGCGAAGCGGTGCTCGGCATAGGAGCGCAGGCGCGAGAGCGCCGTGCCGCAATAGACGAAGCCGAAGAAGAAGAGCAGGAAGGGCATCTCGCAGACGGCGAGCACCCACCAGAGCACGATGGCGACACCCAGACCATGCCATGCCCAGAGACGGCGGCTGTCACCCTCGCCGCGGATCACCTTGATCGCCTCATGCCAGAGGAAAGAGCCGAGGATGATGGCAGGACCGACAGTCAGGCGGCCGGCGAGCGTCAGGTTGAACTCGCGCAGCGTGCGGCCGAACCAGCCGAAGCGGTCCCAGTCCTTGGCCGTAAAGTAATAGGATTCCGGATCTTCGATCGGATCGGTCAGATGCTCGTCGCGGTGATGGGCAAGATGGCTCTGCTTGTAGACATGATAAGGTAGCCAGAGCGAAATCGGCGGAACGCCGATCGCATCGTTGATCCAGACGTGCCGGGTCGGATGATTGTGGATCACCTCGTGCTGCAGCGAACCATGCCAGGCAATCAGCCAGGCGCCGAGCGGTATCAAGATCCAAAGCGGGATGTCGCGCCAGAACCAGGTGAGGCCAAGAAAGCCTCCGTATATCAGAGCGGCCAATGCGACGGTCGGCCATTCGATGCGCGCGATGCGCGGTATTGCGATCTCACCTTCGGCAAGATGTGCCATGCAGTCCCCGTATGAAAGTCCCCATGGAACCCGAAGCTAGCGAGTTTGCAGATGATTCGCTCCAGCAAATGCGCCACGTCGCGCCGCGAAAAGAGCAGGAAACGGCGAAAACCGGCCAAAAATCAGCTCATATCGCGGGAAAGACGCCGGATCTGGACAGGGTGAGACTGAGAACGGCATTCCAACCGGCACGGATTGCCACCCCCGGTCTAATCGGCTAGAGCGAAAGCTTCCTGCATCTCTCATATTTTAACCGGTGACGTCGACGCCCCATGGCTGCAGAATCCCAGAGCCAGCTCGAGGTTTTCCTGGAGAACAGGTCGGCCCTGGTGAGCTATGCCGCCCGGTTGCTGGGTTCGCGTGACCAGGCCGAAGACATCGTGCAGGACGCTTTCCTGCGGCTGACGCCGATTGATTCCGGTGACTATGCGCCGCGCCAGGTCTTGTCCTATCTCTACAGCATCGTGCGCAATCTGGCCCTTGATCAGCTGAAGCGCCGCAATATCGAGACGCGTGGCCGTGACACGGATCCGCCGTTCTGGATCCTGCCACAGGACCCGGGCTCGCCGGAGGAATCGGTGCTTTTCGCCGATCAGGCACGGGTTGCGTCGGAGACGCTGGACGCATTGCCGCCCGAGACCCGCCGGGCCATCGAGCTTTACCGCATCGAAGGCTGGACGCTGGAGGCGATCGCCTCCGAGCTCAACGTATCGGTCGCGACGACGCACCGGATGATCCGCAGTGGCATGGTGAAGATCGCCCTGTCGCTCGATCGGGCGAGCCATTGAAAAATGTCGGGGGGCACATGAAAAAACAGATCGATCCGATCGTATATCCTGCAGGCAGAGATGAGTTCGCCGCCAAGGCGGATCACACTCGTGCCCGCATCGCGCGCTGCCTGAAGGTGGTAGCGAGCCGGAGCCAACAGGGGACAGCCACGCGGTGAGTGTCACGGATCAGCCAGAACAGCAGGACGCCATGCTTCTCGAAGAGGCGATGGACTGGTTCATGTTGCTGCGTGATGCGCCAGCGGACCCTGCGCTGACTGCCGCCTGGGGCGACTGGCTGCACGCTTCGGACGCCCATGCCGCGGCCTGGGCACGGATCTGTCGCACCTGGGCGGCGCTCGGCGAAACGCCGGTTGCGTCGCCCGAGATCGCGCCGATGGCTGCCCGCCCCTCGCCGGCACCTCAGGTCCCGATGCGGAACTCGGGATTTCTCCGCCGCGGTCTTGGCCTTGCCGGCGCAAGCCTGATGTCGCTAGCGCTGATTGCCGGTGCTTTTGGACCGGCGCTGCAGATCAGGCTGAAGGCGGATTTCCGCACGGGCGCGGGCGAGACGGAAGTCGTCACGCTTGCCGATGGCTCGCGGGTGACGCTTGCGCCGGAAACAGCGCTGGCCGATGACTTCGACGGCACATCCCGCCATGTCCGGCTGCTCTCGGGCGAAGCCTTTTTCGAGGTGGAGCGGGACACCGCCCGCCCCTTCGTGGTCGATGCGCAGGATGCCTCCGTGCGGGTGCTCGGCACGGCGTTCAGCGTGCGTGACACGGGCCACGGCACGCGGGTGGAACTGGCGCATGGGTCGATTGCGCTTAGACCGCAGGGTGCGCCAGACGCCGAAGAACTCGCGCTCGTACCCGGCGACGTGGTGACCGTGGATCGCAAGGGTGGCAAGGCGGAATTGAGCCGGATCGAGCCCTCCGATATCGCGCTCTGGCGCGAGGGACGGCTTGCCGTCACCGATCAGCCGCTCGGCGATGTCGTGGCGCTCATCCAGCGCCAGCACCCGGCCTGGATCATGTTGCCGGAAAGCGATCTAGCCGCGCTCAGGGTCACCGGTCTCTATGACCTCAGCGATCCAGACCGGGCGCTGATGGCGCTGGCTGCGGCCTTCGGTCTGCAGGTACGTACGGCGTCTCCCTATCTCCGCATCGTCACCAGCCGTTGAAATAACGCCCACAATTCAGTAGCTTAATCATCTTTTCGCGAACCAATCGCAAAAAGATGAATGTTGTCTGAAAAACTTGTCTCTTTCACTCGTATTTAACCTCGAACACGGCGTTGAGCCAGTTTGAGTATGGGGACGAGTATGACTGTGACGAGACTTTCTGCGGATCGCGACGCCTTGATCGGGGCTGCGTCGCGCCGGCTTCTGACCACAACGGCCTGCGCGCTGGCGCTTCTGGCGGGGCCATTCAGCCTGCCAGTTATGGCGCAGACGGCGCCTGTGAGTGCGGCGACCCGCGCCTATGACATTCCGGCACAACCGCTTGCCAATGCGCTGAGAGCCTTCGGCCGCCAGTCCGGCCTGCAGGTTTCCCTGCCGGCAGAGGCGGCCCGTGGCGCGAATTCCGCAGCCGTCTCCGGGACGCTGTCGACCGAGGCTGCGCTCTCGCAGCTCTTGTCCGGCACCGGACTTTCCTATCGCATCAGCAATGGCACGGTCGTCGTCGGCGACCAGTCTTCCGCGGTCACCGGTGGGGCGCCTGCAGCCGATGGTTCTACGGTGATCGGCGAAATCAACGTCACCGGCCAGCGGGCCGAGACCAGCGTCAGCTCCGTCAACATCGGGGCCGAAGAACTCGCGGCGCGCAATCCGACCAGCGTTGCCGATGTCTTCCGTGACGAAGCGGGAGTGAGCGTCGGAAGCTCGATCCCGACCTCGCAGAAGGTCTATGTGAACGGGCTGGAAGAAACGACGCTTGCGGTCAGCATCGACGGCAGCCGGCAGAACAACCGCGTCTTCCACCACAATGCCACCAACCTGATAGACCCGTCGCTGCTGAAAGCCGTAGACGTCGACGCCGGCATCGCGCCGGCCGATGCAGGTCCGGGCGCGCTTGCAGGCTCGATCGCCTACGAGACGAAGGACGTGAAGGACCTGCTTACCGCAGACGGCTTCGGCGGCATGGTGTCGGAAACCTACAATTCGAACAGCAACACCTTCACCACCGGGCTTGGCGGCTGGGCGATGCAGGACGGCTTCGAATTCCTCGGCTTCCTGAACTATGGCAAGGGTGACAACTACGAAGCGGGCAATGGCGACGAGGTCCGCGGGACCGAGACGAATCTGCTTAGTGGGCTTGGCAAGTTTGCCTATGAAGCCGAGAGCGGCGATCGGTTCGAGTTCAGTCATGAGCGGGTGCGTGACGATGCGGAGCGGCCTTACCGTGCAAACGCCAGCGTTGTCGACACTGGCCGCGCTTGGGAACCCAAGTACAGGAACTACAAGATCGACCGCGACAACACGGTCTTCACCTATACGGACACGACACCTGAAGGCTGGTGGGACCCGACGGTGCGGCTGGCCTACAGCCATAGCTCGGTGGAGACGCCGATCTTCTACAATGCCGGCGGTGGGGTCGGCGCTTCGTATGATGGACAGGGCGAGAGCGGCAGCCTGAACGGCAAGTTCGAGAACAAGTTCGCGCTCGACAATGGCAATATTATCGCTGGTGTTGATTTCTACAGCGACAAGATCGAGCTCGAGACAGCCAGCGAGCCTCTCGGATACTCTGAGGACGCGTCCGAGCAGGCACAGAACATCGGCATTTACACCCAGGCGCGGATCGAGCCGCTCGACGCCATGCGGCTTTCCTTCGGCGGGCGCGCCGACAAGCAGTGGTTCGAGGGCACGACCGGCGAGGAATGGGATCACGCGGGCCTGAGCGGCAACGCCTCGGTCGAATATGATCTGACGAGCTTCCTGACGGCCAAGGCCGGCGTCTCGCATGTCTGGGCTGGCATTCCGCTCGCCGAGGCCTTCATCATGAACCCTGGCTGGAACTATGGCGTCGATGGGCCTGAAGTCACGACATCCAACAACGCCACAGCGGGGCTGGAAATCCATCATCAGGGCTTCACGATTGAGGGGAGCCTCTTCCGCAGCATGATCCAGGACGCACGCGTGGCAAAGTATACCGCGACCCGTGCCAATCTGAATTACGACGTCGAAACGCAGGGCTTTGAAGTCGGTGCCGGCTATGACTGGACCGACGGCTTCATCAAGGTGAAATACGCCCATGTCGATGCGAAGATCGATGGCAAGCCAGCTGATTCCGATACCGGCAATTACCTGACCACACCGGTTGGCGACATCATTACAGTATCAGCCGCCCATACCTTCAGCGATTGGGGCCTGACTGTCGGGACGGATATGGAATTCGCGCCGGAATACAAGGACGGCACGATCACCTATGCCGCTTACGAAGTGGTCAATCTCTATACCGAGTGGAAGCCGGAACAGCTTTCGCACATGACCTTCCGTGCAGAGGTGCAGAACCTCCTGAACGAGACCTATGCGAGCCGCGCCACTTACGGCCAGGAGTTCGGCAACGTAACCCCGCTCTACGAGCAGGGCCGGACCTTCCTGCTGTCGGTCAAGGCGACCTTCTGATCAGACAAGACAGCCCTTCGCCGGGAGACCGGCGAAGGGCTTTTCTGTATCGAGTGACGAGGACAACCTCGATGAGCGAGTTGGAACCCATTGGGGATTTCCGCCACGGGCTTCGCGGACCGGATATTCGGCCGACCGGAGCGTGGTCATGATGGCGCGCGCCCAGACCCAGGCCCAGGCCCAGGCACGGCCAGATCCGCATGCGATCGCAGCCGCTGCCACATTCCAGAGCTTTGCCAATTGCTATATCCGCGAGATCGATGCCGGTTGCGCGGGTTGCATGGCGCTTGATGGCTGCGAGCGGCGCTGCCTCGACTGGTATCTCGCAGCACAGCGGCTGCATCTGCGCGCGGTTCTTCAGGCCGAAAGCCAGGTAGGCCCTAAGGCCTTCGGGCCGCTGTTCAGCCGTCAACCGGGCGATACGGGCTGGCAGCCGATCGATCCGCTTTGGGCCGTACAATGCCTGGTGCAGGATCTCAGCGAAAAGACCAGGGGTGAAAGCCGCCCGGGCGCCGGGCTCGAGCTGATGCTGAGGACGCTGCAGAGCTGCGCGCGGATCGCGACGCTGGCAGACGCGGCGCAGGATCGGCGCGACAACCAGCCGGAGGGTTTCCTCGAAAGCGAGCAATCGCTCACCTTCGGGCACTGGATGCACCCGACGCCGAAGAGCCTCACCGGCATGAGCGACTGGCAATCGGCGGTCTATGCCCCCGAAGGTGGCGGGCGTTTTGCGCTCAGCTATTTCGCCGCACCGCGCGATATGGTGCGGACCTGCTCGGTCGCGGGCGACCTCAATGCGATCGTGGGCGCCATGGCGGGCGACCTGCTCGATGCGGGGGCGCTCGGCGACGACGAGATGCTTCTGCCCATGCATCCGCTGCAGGCCGAGGCGTTGTTGCTTCAGCCGCGCGTCCAGGCGCTGATCGAGGCAGGTCTCCTGCGTCCGCTCGGCAGTGGCGGAGTTCTCTTTACCGCGACCTCTTCGGTGCGCACCATCGCCTCCGACGACTGCGACTGGATGCTGAAATTCTCGCTGCCGGTGAAGATCACCAATTCGCTCCGGCTCAACCGGGCCCATGAGCTGGAAGCGGGCGTCGTCATGGCGCGGCTGGTCGAGTTGCTCGACCTTGAGACCCGGCTGCCGAAGCTCGGTTTCCTGAGGGATCCCGCCTATCTGACCCTCGATCTGCCCGGTTTTACGGAAAGCGGCTTCGAGGTGATCCTGCGGGAAAACCCCTATCGCGGCGCAAATGGCGAAGGCGTGGTGAGCCTCGCGGCGCTGACGGCGCCCGCCCTTCCCGGCCGGTGCCAGCGGCTTGCGGCACTCATCGAGCGGCTGGCCAATGAGGCCGGGATTTCCAGAACCGAGGTGGCGCATCAGTGGTTCGACCGCTATCTCGATTGCGCCGTGATGGCCCTTGTCCGGCTTTATGACGAGACGGGCATTGCGCTCGAAGCGCATCAGCAGAATATGCTGGTCGATGTGTCCGAGGGCTGGCCGTCGAAGGTGATCTATCGCGACAGCCAGGGCTTTTATCTCTCGGAGCGGCACAGGCCAGCGCTGACGGCTGCCCTGCCCGAACTGGCCGAGGTCTGCGACCTCTTTTATCCCGACGCCGAGATCCGCCGGCGCTTCGGCTATTACCTTGTCGTCAATCAGGTCTTTGCCGTGATCCACCGGATGGGCGCCGAGGGGCTCGCCGACGAAGCCTGCCTGCTGGCCCGGCTGCGCGGCCATCTGACGGCGCTGACCAGGACATTGCGCGGCAGCGGGCTCGATTTCGTCCGGCATCTTCTCGACGACCGGACGATCATCACCAAGGCCAATCTGGGTGTGCGCATCGCCGGCATCGACGAGCTCGAAGGTGGGGCGGGAGCCTCGCTCTATCGCGAGATGCCGAACCCGCTTCATCCCGCCAACCTCAAGACCGCGAGGCTAGACGATGCCCTTGCCTCTTGACCTGCCAGGCCAATCGGAGGAGCGCGTGCTCCGTCAGCTTGTCTCCGCGCTCATCTTTGAAGGCGTGGCGCAGATCGACGATCCCGGTTCGAACGACGGCACGACGCGCCTGACGATCGGCAGCGGCGGGGCCCGTGCACGGCTGCATCAGGGGCCGTTCGGTCGCCCCCGCATGGCGCCCGGCTCGCTGCAGCTGCGCTGCCCGCAAACGCGCGCCTGGACCGATGGCGCGCTTGATCGGCTGGTCGATCTGGTACCGGCCCCTGAGGCGGCACGGCTGACGCTGCTGAAGGAATTGCAAAGCACGATCGTCTTTCTGGAACAGGACAGCACCCTGCCCCAACCCGGTGACCGCCGGTCGCTCTCCTTCGACCGGCTCGATTGCGCGCTTTCCGAGGCGCATCCTTATCATCCCTGCTTCAAGTCGCGCACCGGCTTCAGCATCGAGGACAATGCGCTATTTGGCCCGGAGGCTGCCCGGCCCTTCCGGCTGCATTGGCTGGCTGTGGCGCGAGACCATGTGCGCGAGGCGCTGCCGTCTGATCCTGAGGCCTTCTGGCTGAGGGAATTGGGCGAAGCGCATGCCGAGCGTCTCCTGTCGCGGATGAAGCGCAAGGGCGTCTCGCTCGACAGCCATGCGCTCGTGCCCCTGCATCCCTGGCAGTGGCGGCATCTGAAGGACGGTTTGCTGGCCGACTGGATCGCCGACGGACGCGTGGCCTCACTCGGCGAAAACGGCGATCCCTATCGGGCGACGCAATCGATCCGGACGCTCATCAACCATGCCGATCCGGCCCGCGCGCATGTGAAGCTGCCGCTCGACATCGTCAACACCTCCTCGAAGCGCGTGCTGGAGCCGCATTCGATCGTGACGGCACCGCATCTCAGCCGGTGGCTTGCCGGGCTCGTTGCAGGCGACCCGGATTTCCGCAGCCGCTACCCGCTCGACATCCTGCAGGAATATGCCGGCATCCGCGTCGATGCGCATGGCCCGCTCGACGGCAAGCTCGGGCTGATGCTGCGCGAAAGCCCGGAAATCCTGCCCGGCGAACAGGCAGTGCCCTTCAACGCGCTGATGATGCTGGAGGCGGACGGCAAGCCGTTCATCGCGCCCTTTATCGCACGGCACGGGCTCCGGCCCTGGCTGCACCGAATGCTGGAGGTCGCCGTTCTGCCGGTCTGGCATCTGATGGTGCATCACGGCGTAGCACTGGAGGCGCATGGGCAGAACATGATCCTCGTCCTGCGTAATGGTTGGCCGGAACGGCTGATCCTGCGCGATTTCCACGAGAGCGTCGAATTTTGCCCGGCACTTCTGCGCCATCCGGAGGACCTGCCGGATTTCGCCGCGATCGACCCCATTTATGACGGGGCGCCGTCGGATGCCTATTACTGGACCGACCATGCCAACGAGCTGCGCGAGCTGGTGATGGACTGCTTGTTCATCTACTGCCTGACGGAGATCTCGCTGTTGATCGAGACGGCCTATGGCCTTTCCGAACAGGCCTTCTGGGATCTGGTGAGCGAACTGCTCGACAGCTACGGCGAGCAATATCCCGACAAGGCGCGGCTTCAGCTCTTCGCCCATGACAGCACGGAAATTTCAACGGAATCGCTGCTGTCGCGCAAGCTTTTCCGCGACCGCAACCTCTATCGCCACCGGGTGCCCAATCCGCTTGGGATGAGAGAAAGGAGCGACCAGCCATGATCCTGATCGACGGAACCTTCCATAGCCAGACCGAGATCGACGCCAAAGGTGAGGCCTTCCTTGCGGCAACCGGGATTGCGGATCCGCGCCTCAGCGTCGCCGTCTGCCTCCCCGAAACCATCGACTGGCTTTCGGCCTTCTTTGCCATCAAGCGGCTTGGGGCAAGCATTCTGCCGCTTCTGCCCGGCACGCCGCTGGCCACCGCCCGCAAGCTTGCCAAGGAGGCCGGCTGCCACCGGCTCTATCACGGCGGAACGACTGCCGAATGGCTGGGCGAGCCAGACGACGAGAGCCCAAAAGGCCGGCTGTTGCAGATGAGCTCGGGCACCACGGGGGCTGCAAAATGCGTGGCGCGCGGATGGGACGATATCGAGCGGGAGCTGGAAGATTATGTCGGCTTCTTCCGCGAGCCTGATAATATGACGCCTGTCGTCGCCTGCCCGACCACCCATTCTTACGGGCTGATCTGCGGGCTTCTGGTCGGCTTGAAGCGCGGGCGCGTGCCGCATGTGGTGAACACCGCCAATCCCAAGCATCTGATCAAACTGCTGCGCGAAACCGAGCGACCGATCCTCTATTCGTCTCCCGCCATGCTGCACACGCTGGCGCGGCTCCTGCCATCAGGCGAAACGGTGCATGCGATCATGACCTCGGGCACGCTGTTGCCGGAGAGCTGGTTTTCCACCATCCGCGCCAAGGCCGAGCGCTTCTACCAGCAATATGGCTGCTCGGAAGCCGGTTGCGTGGCGATCAACAGCGACCTTAGCCATCCCGCCGACATGGGCCGCATTCTGCCGCGTTTCTCGCTGGCTGACGGCGGCACGGCGGATGCGCCGGTCGAGATCGTGCTGGATGGGATCACCAGGATCGAGACCAAGGATCTCGGCTATGTCAGCGCCGACGGCATGCTGGTCTTCATCTCGCGGCTCGATGACACGGTGAATGTCTCGGGCCTCAACGTCTATCCGCGCGATGTCGAAGACCAGGCGATTGCCGTCGACGATGTCACCGATGCGGTGACCTTCCGCGTGCCCGACAGTTTTGCCGGCGAGCGGGTGGCGCTCGTCTATTCGGCAAACCGGATCATGCCGTCATCAGAGCTGCGCGAGCGGCTGATTGCCGTTTTGCAGCCGCATCAGGTGCCGATGCATCTCGTGCAGGTGGCCGAGGTGCCGCGCCAGGCGAATGGCAAGATCAGCCGCCGCGAGATCGCGAGGCGCTTCCTTGCCGGAGAATTCAACGATCAGAAGGAGTGCGCCTCGTGACCCGAAGCGACATCATCGACGCCATCGCACAGGTGCTGGCCGGCCCCATGCAGCATCGGCATATGGAGGCGTTTTCTCCCACGGCGCGGCTCAACCAGGACCTCTATCTCGATTCCGTGCTAATCCTGCAGATCTTCCTCAATCTCGAGCTCGAACACGGGCTGATGGTCGATGATGCCGTGATCAGCCGTAAGGACGTGGTGACGGTCACCGATCTCGCCGATCTGTTCCTGCCTGAAGACGACGCGGCACTCGCCGAACCGGAGCCTGCCGCAGAACCGATGGCGGAATTCGAAGGCGGGGTGCATGGCGAGGAATATTACGACATCAAGGTGCACTGCTTCGTCAGCTGCCTCTGCGATGGTTTGAAGCGGCGCGGCATCGACCACCGCCCCTTCTATTTCGGCATCTGGGATGCGCCCTTCGGGATCAGCCCGCGCCACGAACTGCTCTATCACGACGCCACCGTCAGCCATGAGCCCTTCCGCCTCTGGTTCGAGCGGCTCTACCGCGCCCCCGTGACACCCTGGTACGACCATTCCCGCTCCAAGGACGAGAACATCGCGACTTTCCTCGATCTGCTCGAAAAGCGGCGGGAAACCGAGGGCGTGATGGTGATGCTCGACCTCTTCCACCTGCCGGAGCGGGAGAACAAGTTCAACCAGAACCCCTTCCCGCATTACCTGATGCCGGAAATGACCGAAGACCCCGATGTCTGGTTTATCCGCGACCCCGACTATCGCTGGGAAGGGCAGATCGAGAGCGCCAAGGTGCTGAACGCGATTGCCCAGCCGTCCGTCGCTGGCGGCTATCATTTCGACCGTGCCGTCTTCCAGCCGGCTGATAATGCCGATGTCGCGGCTTATCTGAACGAATGCCTGATCCGCGACCGCAATCCGCTGATCGACGCGCTCCGATCGATCCTCGCCGCCCATGTCGAAGGGCGCGACGGGCTCAAGCTCTCAGACCTCTCCTCCGGGCTTCGCGAACTGCCGGTGCTCGCCATCCGCAAATATGCCTATGAGCATGGCTTTGCCTTCATCTGGCGGGCGGCAAAGCTTGCCAACAGCGAGTTCGAGCACTGGTGCACCGAGATCGAGGCGCTGCATCAGGAGCTGAAGAACATCCATTTCGCCGCCATGAAGCTCGCCCAGACCGGCGACCGGCGGCTGATCGAGGATGTGACGCGCCGGCTCGACCGCGCCGATCACTTCGAGACCTCCATCAAGACACGGCTGGGCGCTGCCTTCGACGCCTGGAGTGCCGGTTTTCAAGACACAGCGGCTCCGCGCCTGAAGGCGCTGGGCTGATCCATGACCATCTGACATCTGGGAGAAACGACCATGACCATCCGACCCTTCACCCGCCGCGCGCTGATCGCCGCCGGCCTCACCCTTGCCGCCCTGCCGGCGCTGGCACTCGATGTCGAGACCTATGCCGGCAAGGTTGCCGTCGAGGGAACGCCGTCGAAGGTTGCCGTCTTCGACATCGCAGCGCTCGATACGCTGCTGGCGATCGGCGTCATGCCGGCGGGCATTCCGGAAAACCTCTATCTCTCCGAACTCGCGGACCTGAAGGGCAAGGCCGAGGTGGTGGGCGATATCTTCGAGCCCAATCTCGAAGCCTTGAGCGCGCTTGCCCCTGACCTGATCATCGTCGGCGGCCGCTCCTCCGGCAAGGAAAAGGAAACGGGCAAGGTCGCGCCCTCGCTCGACATGACCATGGACGGTGTCGATGTGGTCGACCAGGCGCGGGAGCGGGCAACGACCTATGGCGCGATCCTTGGCAAGCAGGCGGAGGCCGAGAAGGCGGTTGCCGAATTCGACGCGGCGCTCGCCCGCGCCAAGGCCGCCGTACAGGGCAAGGGCAAGGGCCTGATCCTGATGACCAACGGGCCGAAGATCACCGCTTACGGTGTCGATTCCCGCTTCGGCTGGGTGCACAAGGCGCTCGACCTGCCGCCGGCTGTCGAAGATGTCGAGGCCGCCACCCATGGCGAGCCGGTCTCCTTCGAATTCATCGCCAAGGCCAATCCCGACTGGCTGCTGGTGCTCGACCGGGCCGCCGCCATCGGCGCCAATGACCAGAATGCCAAGGCAACGCTCGACAATGCGCTGGTCGCCGAGACCAAGGCCTGGAAGAGCGGCCAGGTGATCTATCTGCCATCGGCGGACTTCTACATCGCAGCCGGCGGATTGAAGGCCACCGAACGGGTTCTGGCGACGATCGAGGCCGGTTTCTCCGCCAGCCAGTGATGTCTGCCACGCTTGAGACACACCATCGTCGCGTGATGATTGGCGCCGGGCTCTGCCTGGCGCTTCTCGTCGTGTTGAGCCTGGCCATCGGCGTGCAGGAGCTGTCGTTTTCGGAGACCGAGGGCACGATGCCCTTTGCCGATCTCATGGCCATAAGCCGGCTGCCGCGCACGCTCGCTGCCGTGCTCTGCGGTGCGGGGCTGGCCGTTGCCGGCCAGATCATGCAGACGCTCACGCGCAACCGCTTCGTCGAGCCCTCGACGGCGGGCACCGCCCAGAGTGCAGCGCTCGGCATCCTGATCGTGACGCTGTTCCTGCCCGCCGCCGGCCTTGGCGTGAAGGCGCTGGTCGCCAGCGGCTGTGCGCTCGCGGGCACCGCACTGTTCCTTGCCACCGCGCACCGCCTGCCGCCGGAACAGCCGCATCTCGTGCCGCTTTTCGGCCTTGTCTATGGCGGCGTGGTCGGAGCTGCCGTCACCTATGTCGCCTGGCAGACCGATCTCCTGCAATATCTCGACATCTGGACCAATGGCGAATTCTCCGGCGTGCTGAAGGGCCGCTACGAACTGCTGTTCGTCGCCGTGGTCATCGTCGCGGCGGCGATGCTGATTGCCGACCGGCTGACGATCATGGCGCTCGGCGAGGACCAGGCAACCAGCCTCGGCATCGATTATCGCCGGATGACGCAGATCGGGCTGGTGCTGGTCTCGGTGATGTCGGCGCTCTCGGTCGTCGTCGTCGGACTGATCCCGTTTGTCGGCCTCGTCGTGCCCAATCTCGTCTCGCGCATCTTAGGCGACAATCTGCGCGGCACGCTGCCGCTTGTAGCGCTCGGCGGGGCGATCCTCGTTCTCGCCTCCGATATCGCCGGTCGCCTCATGCGCTTCCCGTATGAGATCCCTGTCGGCACCGTGATGGGCGTGATCGGACCTGCCGTCTTCCTCTGGTTCATCCTTCGGGAGCGGCGCGATGCGTGACCGGATCGTGATCGGCCTTCTCCTCTGTCTTGCGCTCTTGGCCGTCATCGCCTTCATGACGGTCAATCTGCGCGGCAATATCGCCTTTGCGCTGGAGCTGCGCGGCGTCAGGCTTGCGGCACTGGTGACCGTCGCCATCGCCATCGCGCTCTCGACCGTCACCTTCCAGACGATCACCGGCAACCGCATCCTCACACCCTCGATCATGGGCCTTGATGCGCTCTACCAGTTTGGTCAGGCGGCCCTCGTCTTTGCGCTTGGCGGGCTGGGTTATGTCTCGCTCTCGCCGCATCTGAAATTCGGCATGGAAGCATCCGCCCTGATGCTGCTTGCCATGCTGATCCTGTGGCCGGCGCTCAAAAGCCGAATGGACCTAACACTGATGCTGCTCGCTGGGGTCGTCATCGGCGGGCTGTTCCGCAGCCTCACCAATCTTTTGGCACGGTTGATCGACCCGCAGGAATTCGCCGTGGCGCAGCGGGCGATGTATGCCAACTTCTCGTCGCCGAATACGGACCTGCTCGCCATTGCAGCCCTCGTCACGATCCTGGCCGGCGGCTTCCTCTTCTCGCGCCGCCATCAGCTTGATATCGCCGCACTCGGACGCGACACGGCGATCGGCCTTGGCGTCGACTGGAACCTCTTAGTGCTGGTGCAGCTCATCACCGTGTCACTGCTGGTCGCCGTCTCCACCGCGCTCGTCGGCCCCGTCACCTTTTTCGGTCTGTTGATCGCAGCGCTTGCCGAACGGCTCACGACCTCGCGCCGACATGCCTCCGTCTTCGTGGTTGCTATGCTTCTTGGCGTCATCGTGCTGGTCGGCGGCCAGACGCTGTTGCAGCACGGGCTTGGCCAGGCCGGCACTCTCTCTGTTGTCGTCGATTTCCTCGGCGGCCTTGTCTTCATCCTGCTTCTGTTTGCGAGGCGCACCCGATGATCGAAATCACATCCGTCAGCCTCACTCGCGAGGGTCAGCGCGTGCTCGACGGCATCGACCTTATTCTGCCGAGGGGTGGCCTCACCGCCCTGGTCGGCCCGAACGGGGCGGGCAAATCCACCCTGCTCTCGCTCGCCGCCCGGCTGTTGCCGCTGCAGCAGGGATCCGTGACCATCGACGGGCTTCCGGTCGGCTCGACACCCGGCAAGGTGCTCGCGAAAAAGCTCGCGATTCTGAGGCAGGATTCTGGCCCGCCGCCGCGCGTCAGCGTGCGCGAAATGGTCGGCTTCGGCCGGTTTCCGCATAGTGGCGGACGGATGACGGCAGAGGATCGGGCCATGGTCGAGGAGGCGCTTGCCCGCTTCGAGCTCGAAGGTCTTGCCAACCGCTCGCTCGACCGCCTCTCCGGCGGCCAGCGGCAGCGGGTGATGGTGGCGATGACCTATGCGCAGGGGACCGACTATATCCTGCTCGACGAGCCCTTGAACAATCTCGACATGTATCACGCCCGCCAGCTGATGCTGGAACTGCGCCGGCTTGCCGACGAGACCGGCCGCACCATCGTCATCGTGCTGCACGACATCAACCACGCCTCAGCCAGCGCCGACCGGATCATCGCGATGAAAAACGGCCGGATCGCAGCCGACGGCACGCCGGACGCGATCATGCGCTCGGACGTGCTGGAGGCGATCTACGGGTTCTCGGTGCCGGTCGTGGAGGCGGGCGGCATGCGGCTTGCGCTGCAATATGCGCGGGTGGGGTGAGCGTGAAAGGGCGGATTTGACGGTGGCTGGGGCGCCAGGATTCGAACCTGGGAATGTCGGTACCAAAAACCGATGCCTTACCGCTTGGCGACGCCCCAACAGGATTGCGAGGCCGCGGGCGGCGCTGCAAATCGCGGCCTGATTATCAAAGCCTAAGCCGGGCGGCAACACCTTCACGCGAGGACTTTGCAGTTTTTCCCGGAACGATGCGGCGGGCAGGTCGTTTCTCTCACATCCCCACGAGAGAAACCCAGACGAAAGGACATCTCATGCCCTCCATTGCTTCCGCCCGCATCCTGATCATCGCCACCCATGGCTACGAGCGTTCCGAGCTGCGTGTGCCGCTCGAGCAGCTGACGGCTAAGGGCGCTTCGGTCAGCATCGCGTCTCTCGAAAAGGCGCCGATCAAGAGCTGGGATGCTGAAAACTGGGGCGACACCGTCGACGTCGATCTGACCCTCGACGAGGTCAAGATCGATGATTTCGACGCGCTCGTCATTCCCGGCGGCCAGATCAATCCGGACCTGCTGCGCAAGGAACAGAAGGCCGTTGACCTGGTAAAGACCTTCATCAAGTCCGGCAAGACGGTGGCGGCTGTCTGCCATGGTCCGTGGCTGCTGATCGAGGCCGGCGCCGTCAAGGGCCGCAAGGCGACTTCCTTCTCGTCGATCAAGACCGACATGATCAATGCCGGTGCCGACTGGCGCGACGAGGCCGTAGTCACCGACCAGGGCATCATCACTTCGCGCAATCCCGATGATCTCGATGCCTTCGTGGCGAAGATCGTCGAGGAGATCGAGGAAGGCCGCCACGAGCGCCGCGCGGCCTGATCCCTCAGGCCAGATCTTGAAAACAACGCGAAAACCCGGCGGGCGACTGCCGGGTTTTTTTCATCTCCAGGCAGTCGAGCGACTGTTTGTTCTGGCTAGCCGGGGACGGCCGGTATTTCCCGTTTCAGATCCGGCTCGTCGTGGATGAAGGTGAGCTGCAGGGTCGCCATGCGCTCGGCGGCGGGATCGCGGATCTCGCCCAAGCCCTCCGGCGGGTCGACGGCAATGCCCGCCTCCCTGAGGACCGTGACCAGCTCGGCAAAGGCACCGGCCGGGAGCGTCAGGCGGATCGTGTTCATCAGGTTGGAATACATGCGCGTGTCGTCGATCCAGCCGCCGAGGCGGTTGACGGTGTCGAAGACGAAACTTGTTGCAGACTTTCGCTCGACGCGCGTGACAGCCGACAGCATGACAATGGCCATATAAGACTTCCCTTCCCTCTGATCAGAGAGTGCAGCAGGCGGCGGTGACAAATCAAGCGTGCTGTGGAATAGGCATGCACACGCCTTCCGGCGCCAGATCAGGTCACGGACATGAAGAAGCAGAAGCAGCCACACAGGAAGACGGGACGCAATAGCGCGGCCGCGGGGCATGGGCATGCGGCGAAACCTGCGACTGACGCTCCGGTGGTGGGCTCTCGCGCTTTGGCGGCAGATGCTGGGACTTCACCTCGGGCCCTGGGCGGCACGATGCAGGGTGGGCGTGCGCGCTTCCTGGCTGGGGTGCGGACGCGGGCCTTTAAGGTCGCGTTTCTCGTCTTTCTTCTCGGCGTGGCGACGGTCGCTGCCTCCCTCGTTATTCCGCATGAATTCGCCTTCTTCGAGCTCGGTTATCTCTTCACGCTTTCCATCTACGACCTTGTGCTTGCTATGCTGGGCCTATCCGTCGCCATCGGCATGGCGGAGCGTCGAAGCGAGGTCCTGGCGATTGCGCTCGCCTTCCTCGGCGTCGTCGCGCCCATGCTTGTCTTCTTCGACCCGATCTTCCATGCGATCCTGCAGAGCCCGCTCGGCCACGAGCTCTTTCTGATCGCGCCTGTGGCCGTGATACTCTCGGGTGTGGTGCTGTGGCTGCCGGCGTCTCTGCGCCGGTTTGTGGCGCCGGTGGCGGCGGTCGTGGTTGGCTTTTCGCTGTCGCTCTTCATCGGGCTTGATGATTTCGGCATCGGCATCAAGGAGTTTGCCTTCTCCGCCGTCCTCGGGGCCTTGTGGATCCTGCTCGTGCCCGGGCTGATGCTGCGGCCTTTCCGGGGTGGGTGGCTGACTATCCCTGCCCGGATCATCGGCTCCTGGCTGATGGCGATCGCCGTCATCGTCACCGTCTCGCTCTATGTGCCGCTTGCCCCCGATGCGCCGCCGCTTGCCGATCCGAGCCTGCCGGACGGCGGTGTAACGCTTGACGCTCCGGCACTACCGCCGCTTGATCCCGCGATCGAGGAAGGGCTGATGGAGGCACCCGATGGTTTTGATGGGGCACCGCCAGACGGCGGCATTCCGGCACCGGAGCTCGGCGACAATCCGCTTCTGGGCGGCGGGCGCAATAACCAGCCTTGAGCTTGGTCGATCGCTTTGTCTGTCGACGCCCTTCGCGCAAGCCGTTACACCTTGGGCGAAACGCCTCCTGATTCCGGTAGAACCGCATGCTCGTCCGCTATGACCGTCCGGTGTCCCGCTCCGCCTTTCTTGCGCGGCGGCTGGCCTTGTTTGCGCTCGGCATGCTGGTTGTCGTGGTGCTTGCACATCGCTTCGGGCCGCTTGCCACGCCGGATTTCGTTCTGCTGGTGCTGGCTTGCGCGGTGCCGGCAGCACTCTCCGTGCCGCTGGCGCTTCTGGGACTGGCCAGGCTCTGGCAGGTCGGGGCCCTGGGCGGGGTCGCGGCTGCCTGGGCGCTCATCTATGCGGCGCTCCCGCTCGGACTGCCGGCCTATGGCTACTATCTCTCCATAACCAAGCCGCCGCTCACCGAAGTGGCAACCGATCTGTCCGACCGGCCCGCCTGGGTTTCCGTGCCGACAGCGGAACAGCATCTGCTGCCGCGCCCTGCCCTGCCTGACAATGCCGATACAGCGCAGCTTGCCGCCTATCCCGGTCTCAATGGTCGCCGCTACGAAGGGGCGATCGACCGCGTCTATGAGGCCGTGCGCAAGGTGGCGGCGGAAAACCGGCTGGTTGTGACGGCAAGCCGCGGCGAGGAATATGGCCTGCCGGCGCTGGAGCTGCGCCCGACGGCGGAAAGCCCTGTTGTGGCGGAGACACCGGGTGGTGCAACGCCACCTGCCGCCGACGAGGCCCTGCCGGAAAGCGGGCCTCTGCCGACTGCGCGACCGGAGCCCAGCTTGCTCGTTCCGCTCTCCGATGGCGAACCGGAAGGCACGGCGCGCCTGCAATTTTCCACCCGCACGCTGGTGTTCGGCCTGCCCTTCGATGCGGTCGTGCGCTTGCGCGAAGAGGCGGAGATGACGCTGGTCGATATGCGCGTCGCCTCGCGCTACGGGCCACATGACCTTGGCATCAGCGACCGGATCGCCGAAGATTTCCTGCATGCGCTGGATGCGGAATTGCTGGGGATTGCAGGGAACTGACGAGTCCGTATTAGACGGCCATAAGCCTTGCGCCGAATGGTACCCCCCTCTGCCTTGCCAGGCATCTCCCCCACATGGGGGGAGATCGAATATACGCTGGCATAGGCGACCACCTCCACTCTCCCCACCTGTGGGGGAGATGTCGGCGCAGCCGACAGAGGGGGGCAAGGCGAAGGCTGACGACCCTAACCGGGTCGATATTCGCCCAAGAGCTTCGGCGGGCCGTCCGTGGCGATCAGACCCTTTTCCACGAGATCCTCGATATGGGCGAGCACCGAGAGGGCTGCCGCCCCATGGAGGCGCGGATCGGTGGTGGCGTAGATGACCTTGACCATGTCGGCAATCAGGCGATCCCCCTTGCGGATCCGCTCCAGGACGGCGCGTTCGCGCAGGCGGCGATGGGTGCGCAGCGCCCGGACGAAAGCCTGGGGCTCGGTGACCGGGCCGCCATGGCCGGGGAGATAGAGCCGGTCGTTGCGCTCCAGCAGCCGGTCGAGCGAGGCCATGTAATCGCTCATGGCGCCATCCGGGGGTGCGACGATCGAGGTCGCCCAGGCCATGACATGATCGGCGGAGAAGAGGATGTCGGTGTCTTCGAGGGCGAAAGCAGCGTGGTTGGCCGTATGCCCCGGGGTGTGCACGGCAGTGAGGCGCCAGCCATCGCCTTCGACCGTCTCGCCATCGGCAAGCGCGCGGTCGGGGACGAAGTCAGTGTCGGAGCTTTCGGCGAAGGGGTTCACCTCGCCGTCAAACAGCAGTCGCGACGGACGGTGCGGGCCTTCGGCGACGATCACGGCGCTGGTTGCGGCTTTCAGCCGGCGGGCGAGCGGGGAATGGTCGCGGTGGGTGTGGCTGACGGCGATGTGGGTCACTTCCCTGCCCTCAAGGGCTGCCATCAGCGCCTCGAAATGCGCGTCATTGTCGGGGCCCGGGTCAATGACGCAGACGGAGTTTTGGCCGACGATATAGGTATTGGTGCCGTGGAAGGTAAACGGGCTGGGATTGGGCACGGTGAGGCGCTGGACGCCCTCGGCAACGGGTACCGCCACCCCATGCTGCGGCTCGAACTCGGTGATGAATTGCGGCACCGGCTGATCGTCACCCAAGCTCATTTGTACTCGATCTCGATGAAGCTCATCGGCTGGTCGCCACCATTGACGACATTATGCGCGACGCCGGCATCGCGGCGGTAAGCCTCGCCGGCCTTCGACGTCACACGGCGCTCGCCGGTGGAATCCTCGATGAGGAAATGGCAGTCGGTCATCGGCACGACGACGTAGCCGAGGCCATGGGTGTGATGCCCGGTCGCGGCACCCG
Source organism: Allorhizobium sp. (assembly GCA_051861045.1). Taxonomy (GTDB): domain Bacteria; phylum Pseudomonadota; class Alphaproteobacteria; order Rhizobiales; family Rhizobiaceae; genus Allorhizobium. Next base: position 579,880 of record JBHYDI010000002.1, on the reverse strand, counting down.
GCTCGAAGTCCCAGCGGGTGATGCGGGTGACGGCATCATCGAGCACAACAGTCGGGATGGCGGGCGGACGGGCGGAATAGCCGGGCATGGATGTCTCCGGGTGGGGCGACGCAGGATGCGACGTCCCCCCGATTTATACCCGGGCCGGAGCCTGCGGCAACTGCCCCAGGCTCGATCGCTGACGCAAGTGTCGCGCGATTACGCAGCGGCTGCGAGCGCCACCGCGTCTGCCCCGGCCGGATAACGCGCCTGCGCCGTGCCATCGGTCACCGCCTGCCAGACGGCTTCGGCGACATCGCTTTCGCGGGTGACGGCCGCCGGTGCGGCGAAGGCCTCGAAGATCGGCCGGGCGAAATCGAGATAGGCGGGCGGAATGAGATCCATCACGTCGATATCGGTATTGACGGCAAAGCGGGTCGTCGGCGCATAACCCGGCTCGACCAGTTTGGCGGCGATGCCGAAGGCGGCAAGTTCATGGGCCAGCGACTGGGTGAACCCCTGGATCGCCTGCTTGCTCGCCGTATAGGCCGCAGCAAGCGGCATCGGGGCCAGCGTCACGCTTGACGTGACGTTGACGATGACGCCTGAGCGCCGTTCGCGCATGGCGGGGATGGCGGCCTGGGTCATCGCCATGGTGCCGAAGGTATTGGTCTCGAACACCTTGCGGATATGCTCCGTCGGTGTTGCCTCGAAGGCACCGACCACGCCAATGCCGGCATTGTTGACCAGCGCGTCGATCGGACCGGCGGCTTCAAAGGCGGCGCGAATGCTGTCGGTCTTCGTGACGTCGAGCGGCAGGATGCGCAGACGGTCCGAGGGGGCGAAGACGTCGGTCCGGGGCGTGCGCATGGTGGCGATCACGGTCCAGCCGCGGTCGAGGAAATGCTGGGCGATGTGCTGGCCGTAGCCTGACGAGCAGCCGGTGATGAGGATGGTCGGCATGTGAAACTCCTGGAGATGGTTGCTGTTGACGCTTCAGGTTTAGCCGCGCTACACTGGACTATCATCAATCAAACGTCGTCATTTAATTTGCGATAGTCCAAATGCGTGATCCGCTGTCCGACGTCATTGCCCTCCTCAAACCGCGCGCCGTCTATTCCAAGGGCATCAGCGGCGCCGGGCGCTGGGCGGTTCGCTACGCCTCCTTCGGCCAGCCGGGTTTCTGTGCGGTGACGGAGGGGCGCTGCCGTCTCGTGGTTGATGGGGAAGCGCCTGCTCTCCTCGAAGAGGGGGATTTTGTGCTGCTGCCGGCAACGCCGGCCTTCACCATGGGCAGCATCGAGCCTGCATCGCCCGTCTGCATCGACCCGGTGGCCGTGGCTGCCGCACCGGAGGGCGAAACGCGGCACGGGCGGCAGGATGGACCGCCTGACATGCGGCAGTTCGGCGGCTATTTCTCCTTCGATGCACCCGATGCCTCGCTGTTCGTCTCGCTTCTGCCCCGCATGATCCATGTGCGCGGTGCCAGCCGGCTGACGCAACTCGTGCAGCTGCTCGGGGACGAAGCGGCGCGCGCGGATGTCGGACGCGACCTGATCCTCGAACGTTACGTCGAGATCCTGCTGATCGAAGCGCTGCGCAGCGCGCCTGCCCAACACGGCCCGCCCGGCCTGCTGCGCGGACTGGCCGAGCCACGCATCGCGCTTGCGCTCCAGCATATGCATGCGGAGGTCGAGCGCTCCTGGACGGTGGAGGCGCTGGCACGGCTCGCGGCCATGTCACGCTCGGCCTTCTTCGACCGCTTTCACCAGACGGTCGGCATGCGGCCGATGGAATATCTGATGACCTGGCGCATGGCACTCGCCAAGGACCTACTGCAGCGCCAGGACCTGAGCCTGGATGCAGTCGCCGAAAAGATCGGTTATGGCTCGGCCAGCACCTTCAGCACGGCCTTCAGCCGGCATGTGGGTGTGCCGCCGGGGCGGTTTGCGCGGTCGGCAAGTGCTACAGGATACACTGAAGACCAAGCATCGTGGGAAGCGCAAGGCGGCTGACAAATGCCGGCGCGTCGACGAACCGCCCCTGCCCGTTCCTCACTGCAGATGCCTGAGCTTGTCGGGATTGCGCATGACATAGATAGCGGTGATGGCGCCGTCCTCGATCTGCAGCGCTGTGGTCTGCAACTCGCCGTCCGCCTCGCGGGTGACGAAACCCGGCAGACCGTTGATGAGGCCGACACGCAGGAGGGCTGATCCCGCAGGCCAGATCTTTTCCGAGAGATAGGTGTGAACCTTCATCACTGCCTGATGGCCGAGGATCGGCGCGATCGCGGCCTGCCGCTTGCCGCCGCCATCGGAATGCAGGCCGACATCGGCCGCCAGCATGGCGGAAAGCGCCGTCATGTCACCGCTGCGCGAGGCTTTGAAAAAGGCCTCTGCCATCTCCAGCCCGCGCTTGGCGTCGACGGTGTAGCGGGTTCGTGCTTCCCGCACATTGCGGCGTGCCCTGGCTGCCAGCTGCCGGCAGGCGGCGACGTCGCGGTCCAAGGTTTCGGCGATCTCCTCGAAGGGCTGACCGAAGACATCGTGGAGCAGCAGGGCTGCCCGCTCCAAGGGCGACAGCCGCTCCAGCGCCAGCATCAGCGGCAGGGTGACGTCCTCGGGCTCGTCCTCGTCTTCGACCACCGGTTCCGGCAGCCAGGGGCCGATATAGGTCTCGCGCTTCAGGCGGGCCGATTTCAGCTGGTCGAGGCAAAGCCTTGTGACGATGCGGCGCAGAAACGCCTCGGGCTCGCGGATCTCGCGGCGATCGGCCCTCATCCAGCGGATGAAGGCCTCCTGCAGCATGTCTTCAGCATCCGTGACCGAGCCCAGCATGCGATAGGCGAGCCGCATTAGCTTGCGCCTCAGGGGATCGAAACTCGCCGCCGCATCTCTATGCTCGGAGGGCAACATCAGGCGGCCACTCCCTGAGCCCGGGTCGCCGGTGTCTCAAACCAGAGGCCGAAGCCGACGGCCAGCCTGTTCCAGCCGTTGATGACATTGATCATCAGCGTCAGCTTCACCTGCTCCTCCTCGGTAAAGGCCGCCTGCAGATCAAGGCGTGCCGTTTCCTGCGGATGGCCGGTGGCAAGTGTGGTCAGCGCTTCGGTCCAGCCCAGCGCTGCGCGCTCGCGCTCCGTATAACACGGCGCCTCGCGCCAGGCCGAGAGGAGATAGATGCGGGTCTCCGTCTCGCCCTGGGCGCGGGCTTCCGCCGCGTGCATGTTGATGCAGTTGGCGCAGGCATTGATCTGGGACGAGCGGATCTTGACGAGTTCGACGAGACCAGGCTCAAGGCTTGCGGCGATGTCGGTCGAGACGGCCATCCACTTCTTCATCATAGTGGGAGCGGCTGCGAAAGGATCAAGAGTTGCGGTCATGATGTCGGTTCCTTCTGTTGGGTACGAGATCATGACGATCGGGGGACGGTCAATGTGACATGGGTGGGGATTTTTTGTTGGGCGTTGGACGGGCCATGATATTCTGCGTGCACCGTCAGAAGGGATCATCATGCCCAGATACGAGACAGTCACCGTCACGTTGCCGACCGAGCTTCTCGACCTTATCCGCTCAAAGGTGGAGTCGGGGGCTTCTGCCGATGAGAGCCAAGTCGTTTCGGAGGGCCTGAGGCTGCTCGCGTCAAACGAGGACGCGCTGGAGGCCTGGCTTCGGGACGAAGTGGCGCCCACCTACGACCGGGCGATGGCCGAGCCCGAAAGCTTGCTGGATCTCGATACGGTGTTCGATGGCATTCGCGAGGGTCTGAAGGCCGGCAAGGCATCGGCTGCGGAATGAGGTATCGGCTTCGCCTGACACGCGAGGCGAGACAGGATGTTGACGGCATGGCGCGAAGCGCGGCGAATAGGCGAAGCTGAACCGTTTGAGTTTGCCTCGCCGGCGACTGTAGCGTTCATATGGATCGGTATGTATGCTTGTCCCAAGCGTGCGCAATAGCAAGCATGGTAGCAAGTTTGTCAGGAACATTCAGAGGTGACGAACCTTCAGCGTTCCGTCCCATTTGACGTTCAGATATTCGCAGACTAGCCGCCGGTGGCAGTGGTGAGGCGTGTCCTCGGAGCAGAGCAAACATCCGCCTTGAAACATTTCAGGCTTGAACCGAGCTTCAATCTGCCGTTGCTCCATCAGCCGCATAAAAGAATTTTGGTATGTGTACCAGTCGCCTTTATCGCGTTTAAAAGCTTTCAATATATCGTCTGTCGGAGCAAGAAGGGGCTGATGCGAATATTGGGCACCACAAATCTCTTTCAAAAAAAATGAAAGGTCGTCTGCCTTTGCGAAACCCGCGAGCTGAGACGTGTTATGCAATCGAACATCGATTACTTTTTTAACGCCCGCACTTTTTATTCTTCCGAAAAACTTGGCCGCCGTAGTCTTGGTGAAACCTATTGTCGTTAGATCGATGTTGCTCAAACCAACTACTCCGCAGCCGCAGGCTTAAGTCTATCGCCTTGTTTTTCTGAAAATGCAACTTTCATAGCCCTGTCCCGATAGGCGGCAGCGAGCCGCTTGTCGGGTGGCTCAAAAAGATCGACGACGCTCTTTCCAGAGATTTCCATCAACTTTTCCTCGATCTGCCGATGATCAATAATTTTCCCACTGCTTAAGATGTGACGTACTGGAACTCCTCGCTCGTGCAATGCTCGCCCCACCAGCAGACATCGATGGCAGTCGAGCGGATCATGCTCGGAGCACATCATGGCAATCCGATATTTCTTCGAGCCTTCGACAACTCGCCCGAGCCCCAATTGGAAATTGCGTGTTTGGCCCATCTTTTCATAGTCGGCGACGCCATCGCAATAGAATTGCGCGCCCTTCGGACGCCCACCCAATTCAGCACCAAGAAACACATAGGCTATATTGTCCTGTCGCAGTTCATCGCGCAGGGCATCCCGATTGAAATGCGGAAAGTGTCTTGAAAACGGCGAAGTCCTCACATCGGCAACAGCAGTCACCGACGATTGCCGCAGAAGCTCCAGAAAGCGTTCGTAGGTGAGCGTCGAATGGCCAATCGTCAGAACTTCAACACTCTCATCTCCCAATTGTGGTCTCCTTCACGCTACAGCGGCGACTTTGTACGCGATCCCCACGCACCCTGGAGACCTTATCAACCGTATTGCTAACCTACCAGCGCTCTTCAATTTCGAATCCACCTTTAGCGATTCACCAGCTCGGCGCTCACAAGAAGTACAGCCCATTCACTTGCGCGTAGCAAGAATTTGGCATCCCCGCGAACGGCCGGCACAGCCCGAGGCGAACGTGAATTATCTGGCTTGCAGCGGCTTGGGCTTGTATCGCTCCAACTCCTTCAGTGAGAAAGATGCGTCTTGCCGCATCCGCAGGGACGGAAAAGTCGTACTGAAGGGAGTTCTCGTTTATTATCGCACGCAGCCGCCTCTTTCCAGGCGAAGGGTTGTCTTCGTAGAATGAAATTGAAGCAGGCGAGATATTAATTGCGTCAAGCGAGCAGGCCTGCGTGCCTGCAACAACGTGCGCTTTTCCGGAAGCCGCCCTATTCAGATGCCCACCAAAAGCCGCTCCAATCGATGCCGACAAGCCAGGCGCAACGGTTTGGACGATCTGTATTTCCGTCATCTGACCGACGAGCGTGCTGTTTCCAACTACGACGAGACGATCCTCAGTCGCGTGTGGAAACGGGAAATTGACTGGGGGCATTACTGCCTCAAAGCGAACTATATTGCCGACTGAAAAAAGCTGGCCAGGGCCTGCGTGTTCATTATTCCAGAAACGAGACACCTCGGAGACAATGTTGGCCGTAGAAGGTTCCGGCCGAAGCATGCAGCCGTTCCGCAGATCCCATCCTGCTACACAAAACAGATCGCCATAGCAGGTAACGTCCGTAACGATTATATTGTAAATCGGCATCCAACCCTCCCATCGATAAATTACATCTATGGATACCGACAAACGATTACAACCGCCGAGAGTGCAATTCTTGTATATCATCTACATTTCGGCGAGTCGTTCAAATTACACGACGCATGTGTTTACTGATGCGACCACACTCCGCTGCGAGATTTTCGACTGCCAAACTCCAAACTACCCCCTTCGCCTTGATCGCCGCCTGGGCCGCCAACAACCTCGCGATCGGCACGCGGAACGGCGAGCAGGACACATAATCCAGGCCGACATCCTCGCAGAAATGGATCGAGGTCGGGTCGCCGCCGTGTTCGCCGCAGATGCCGAGTTTCATGTCGGGCCTCGTGCGGCGGCTGGCACTTGTGAATGCCGCAGATGGTGCAAGATTCAGCCTTAAATTTGACTGCAAGCCCGTCACTTATTCAACGCATAGTTGATGGATCAGCGGGGAAAGAATGGCAGTTCTATTAAGCAGGAAATTTGTTGCGGTGACGGCGCTTGTTGCATTGCTTGGAGCGACCGCCGTCGGTGTCTGGCTTTGGCAGCGACACGGTGTCTACGGCGTCAACGTGCTGCTTCGGCGCGGCGGATCATATTGGGAGACGATGACGCCCGATGACGCGCGGCTTACGCCTTCCATGCGTCTGGCGATGACCGAGAACCTCCCCGACGCGCAGCCGGGTGATTTTGCCTGGCGGGAGGTAGAACCGGGCTTCGAGGTGACAGAGATACCTGTCCTCGTGAAGGGGGCGGAAGTCGATCGGCTTCTGCTCAACCGCGTAGACCCAAACCGTTTTCGCTTCACCGTTCGCAACGACCATACCGGCAGCATGGATATCGATCAGTGGGAGCGCGCATTTCCACAGGAAGTGCTGATCGTGAACAGCTCCTACTACGACAACAAGGGGTTGCCAGCTACACCGATCATCAGTGAGGGCAGGCCCTCTGGACCCGAGCAATATGACGCCCGGGCGGGGGCATTCGTGGTGTCTGCGCAGGGCGCCCGGTTGGTCGATCTGGCCGGAGAGGATTGGAGGCAGGTATTTGCCGGCGCCGAAAATGCAATGATCGCCTATCCGATGTTGATCGGCGCTGATGGTCAGACGCGCACCGCGCCGGAAAGCCGTTGGCTGGCCAATCGAACCTTTCTCGGTCAGGATGGCAGCGGGCGTATCATCATTGGCTCAACGACCGATGCATTCTTCTCACTTGCCCGTTTGGCCATCTTCCTCAAAGACGCGCCTCTCGACCTGAAGCTGGCGTTGAATCTCGATGGCGGCCCGATTGCAAGCCAAAGCGTGCGGCTCGACGGTTTCACACGCAAGCACCACGCAAAATGGGAATCGCAATTCGATAACGGACAGGTTCACCTGTTGCGCTCGCCTCTCGACGTGCCGTGGGCACTGCCGATGACGTTGACGGTCGGACGCAAGTGAAGCCGCACGCCCGCGCCTTGATCGCCGCCTGTGCCGCCGACAACCTTGCAATCGGCACGCGGAACGGCGAACTCGAGACATAATCCAGGCCGACATCCTCGCAGAAATAGATCGAGGTCGGGTCGCCGCCGTGTTAGCCGCAGATCCCGAGTTTCATGTCGGGGCGTGTGTTGCGGACACATCCGCCGTCAGCGAAATCCCGAGCGCCTTCATCACCGCAAGCGTGGTCTTGAGCGTCGGATTACCCTCGCTGGACAGCGTCCGATACAGCTGCTCCCGCGACAGCCCCGCCTCCCGCGCGATGCCGGCCATGCCCTTGGCGCGGGCGACGACACCCAGTGCGTGGGCGATATAGGCAGCGTCGTCGGTTTTCAGTGCCTCATTGACGAAAACGGAAATCGCCTCGGGCGTATCGAGGTCTTCGGCGGGATCATAGTCGGTCAGGATTTCAGTCATCTGTCTCTTTCCAGATCCGTGCCAGGCGTTTTGCGGTCTCGATGTCTCTGACCTGACTGCCTTTGTCTCCGCCGCAGAGGAGGACGATGATCTCAGCACCCCGCTGCATAAAGTAGATGCGGTAGCCGGGGCCGTAGTGCAGGCGTAGTTCCTGCACGCCCTCACCGACGGATGCCGCATCTCCAACATGGCCGAAGCCGAGGCGGTCAAGGCGCGCAGCGATCAAACCTGCGGCTCGCCGGTCTTTCAAACCGAGGCGCCACTTTCGAAAAGTCTCGGTCTGCTTCAACTCGAACATATTGTCGTCCAAAAACTACAAATGCACAAGCCCTGCGAAGTTATCCCCTAGCCTTGATCGCCGCCTGCGCCGCAGACAACCTTGCAATCGGCACACGAAACGGCGAACACGAGACATAATCCAGTCCGACATCCTCGCAGAAGTGGATCGAGGTCGGGTCGCCGCCGTGTTCGCCGCAGATGCCGAGTTTCATGTCAGGCCTCGTTTTGCGGCCGCGTTCGGCGGCGATGCGGATGAGTTCGCCGACGCCGTCGAAATCGAGCGAGACGAAGGGATCCTGGATGATGATGCCCTTCTTCTGGTAGGTCGGGATGAAGCGGGCGGCGTCGTCGCGGGACATGCCGAAGGTGGTTTGCGTCAGGTCGTTGGTGCCGAAGGAGAAGAATTCGGCAGCTTCGGCGATGATATGGGCGCGGATGGCGGCGCGCGGCAGTTCGATCATCGTGCCGACGAGATAGGAGATCTCGAGTTCGGCTTCGCCCATGACTTCGGTTGCGACGCGGTCGATGACGGCCTTCACATAATCGAGCTCGGAGCGCAGGCCGACCAGGGGGACCATGATTTCCGGCACGACCGGGGCGCCCGTTTCGCGGGCGGCGGCGACAGCGGCCTCGAAGATGGCGCGGGCCTGCATTTCGGCGATCTCGGGATAGGAGATGGCAAGGCGGCAGCCACGATGGCCGAGCATGGGGTTGAACTCGTGCAGGGCATCGATGCGGCGGCGCATGAAGCCGGGTTCGAGGCCCATGGCGTTTGCCACTTCCTCGATCTCCTCGTCGGATTTCGGCAGGAATTCATGCAGCGGCGGATCGAGCATGCGGATCGTCACCGGCAGGCCATGCATGATGGTGAAGAGCTCGGTGAAGTCCGACCGTTGCATGGGAAGCAGCTTGTCGAGCGCGGCGCGGCGGCCGGCCTCGTCTTCTGCGAGGATCATTTCGCGCATGACATGGATGCGCTCGCCTTCGAAGAACATGTGTTCGGTGCGGCACAGCCCGATGCCTTCGGCGCCGAAGGAGCGGGCGGCGCGGGCGTCGGCAGGCGTGTCGGCATTGGTGCGCACCGTCATGCGACGCGTGCGGTCGGCCCATTGCATCAGCTGGGCGAAATCGCCGGAGAGTTCCGGCTGCAGCATCGGCACTTCGCCCTTCAGCACCTGGCCGGAGGAGCCATCGATGGTGATGATGTCGCCTTTGGTCAGCGTGACGCCCATACCAACAAGCTTTTCGTTGCGCAGGTCGACGCGCATGGTGCCGGCACCGGAGACGCAAGGAATGCCCATGCCGCGGGCGACGACCGCCGCATGGCTGGTCATGCCGCCACGGGTGGTGAGGATGCCCTGGGCGGCGTGCATGCCATGGATGTCTTCGGGGCTGGTTTCGACGCGGACGAGAATGACCTTGCGTCCCTCGGCTTCGGCTTCAACCGCCTCTTCGGCCGTAAACACGATGGCACCGGTCGCCGCACCCGGCGAGGCGGGAAGGCCCGAGCCGATGACATGGCGGGTGACGCGCGGGTCGATGGTCGGGTGCAGCAGCTGGTCGAGCGAGGAAGGCTCGATGCGCATCACCGCCTCTTCTTCCGAGATCAGGCCTTCCGCCACCATGTCGACGGCGATCTTCATCGCGGCCTTGGTCGTACGCTTGCCCGAGCGGGCCTGCAGCATCCAGAGCTTGCCGCGCTCGATGGTGAATTCGAGATCCTGCATGTCGCGGTAGTGGGCTTCGAGCCGGTCGCAGATCGCGCAGAATTCCGCAAAGGCCTCCGGCATCAGCTTTTCGAGCGAGGGCTTGTCGGAGCCTGAATCGATGCGGGCGGCCTCGGTGATCGATTGCGGCGTGCGGATGCCGGCCACGACGTCTTCCCCCTGCGCATTGACGAGGAATTCGCCGTAGAGCTCCTTGGCGCCGGTCGAGGGATTGCGGGTGAAGGCGACGCCGGTGGCGGAGGTGGAGCCGAGATTTCCGAAGACCATGGTCTGAACGGTGACGGAGGTTCCCCAGCCTTCAGGGATCGAATGCAGCATGCGATAGGTCTGGGCGCGCGGGTTCATCCAGCTGGAAAAGACAGCGCCAATCGCGCCCCAGAGCTGGACATGCGGATCCTGCGGAAAGGGCTCGCCCAGTTCCTGCTCCAGCACTTCCTTGTAGAGTTTTACGACATGCTGCCACTCGACAGCCGAGAGATCGGTGTCGAGTTCGTGGCCGAGGCGGGCCTTTTCGTCTTCCAAAATCTCCTCGAAGACCTCGTGATCGAGGCCCATGACGACATCGCCATACATCTGGATGAAGCGGCGATAGCTGTCCCAGGCGAAACGGGCGTCGCCCGAGTGCTCAGCGAGTGCCTCGACCGTGTGGTCATTGAGGCCAAGATTGAGGACGGTGTCCATCATGCCGGGCATGGAGGTGCGCGAACCGGAGCGAACGGACAGGAGAAGCGGCTGGCTGGTATCGCCAAAGGCGCGGCCGGTGGCGGCCTCGATGCCTTCGATGCCTGTGAGAACCTGGGCCTTCAGGTCATCGGGGAGGGTCTTGCCGCTCTTGTAATAGATGCCGCAGGCATCTGACACGATCGTGAGGCCGGGCGGAACCGGTAGGCCGAGCGCCGCCATTTCGGCGAGGTTGGCCCCCTTCCCTCCCAGCTGGTCAATCTCGGTCCTACTCCCCTCGGCCGCTCCTCCGCCGAAGGTGTAAACCCACTTGCGCATTGCCCTCTCCACCCGAACAGGCTTGTTTTTCCACCGTTTACAGCAATTGTGACGGATTGGAAACGTTCAACAGACAAGTTTATGCTGCAATGCATCATAATTGCGGCAGTTCGACCCGAAAGAGCTCACCGCGATGTGAAGTTTCGTCAACATCCAGGATACATGATGCGCCGGCAGCCGATGTGCTGCCCGAGCTCTCGGCAGAGGCGGAACTGGCGGACGATTGTTACAGGGTCATCACGCAATGCAATGAACGGTCACGGAAAATGACCAGACAAATCAATTGAGGGTGATGCGCTCGGGGCCAGCGTTTGCTAGGTGGCATTCTAGTAAATTGTAATCCGGAATCAAATATGACCCTGACCAGCCCGGTTTCCCTGACTGAGATCCCGCAGAACAAGCTTTACCAGAAGGGCGACGTCTTCGTTCTGTTCGGCGAATTGTTCGGTCGTGGCTATGTCACGGGCCTGCTCGACCAGGCCAAGAAGGCCGGCATGGAGATCATCGGGATCACCGTTGGCCGCCGCGACGAGAACAACAAGCTTCGCCCGCTGACCGAAGAGGAACTCGCCCAGGCGGAAGCCAATCTCGGTGGCCGGATCATCAACATTCCCGCCATGGCCGGCTTCGATCTCGACTCGCCTGAAGGCGAGCCGACACCGACGGACCTTCTATCTTCGCTGACGCTGGAAAACTGGGAAACGGAAAAGCTCGACTGGGCGCATATCGAGAAGTGCCGCCAGGTTGGCGTTGAACGTTTCCAGAAGGCGGTCGCCAAGATCATGGCCGAGCTGGAAGGCATGATTGCCGATGGCAAGAATGTTCACTTCGCCCACACAATGGCTGGCGGCATTCCCAAGGCCAAGGTCTTCCTCGTTCTTGCCAACCGCATCTACAAGGGCCGCGGCGCCCGTCACATGTCCTCGCAGGTGCTGCTCGACAGCGATCTCGGCAAGCTGATCCTGCAGAACTTCGACGAAGTCTCGGCCAACACCTTCCGTCACCTGATCGAAGGCAGCGCTGCTATCCGCGCCCGCATCGAAAAGAGCGGCGGCCAGGTGCGTTATTCGGCCTATGGCTATCACGGCACGGGCATTCTGATCGGCGACGAATACCGCTGGCAGACCTATACGAACTACACTCAGGGCTATGCCAAAATGAAGCTCGAGGCGATTGCCGAAGAGGCGTTTGCCGCCGGCATCAAGGCGACCGTCTTCAACTGCCCCGAGATCCGCACCAATTCGTCGGACGTCTTCGCCGGAATCGAGCTTCCGCTTCTGCCGCTCTTGAAGGCCTTGAAGAAGGAAAACGGCGGCGCGCGGGCGCAGAAGGTCTGGGCCGATTGCGAAGCGCTGCTGGTCGAGGGTGCGACGATCGAGGACGTGCTCACGAAGATCGCCGACTTCCAGGCCAGCGACGTGATGATCCCGTTCTACGACTTCAACAAATGGCCGATGCCCAACAGCCAGGGCCAGTCGGACATCACCATCGGCACCTCGCAAGAGATCGCCCAGATGCACAAGGACAGCAAGGCGCTGATCTCGGACTATCTGAGCGTGCTCGTTGTCGAGGCGACCGGCGCGCTGATTTTCGGCGAAGTGGCTGCTCCGTCGGCGCCGGTGCTCTGGCTGAACCATGACATGGTGGCACGGCAGATCAATTCGGCTGGTTGAGCGGCCAGGCAGTAGGCAGTAGCCAATAGGATTGTGCCGGGAGCTTTGCTTCCGGCATTTTTCGTTTCGGTGGATCGTCATCCTCGGGGCCTGTCCCGAGGATCTACTGCCGCCGCAATTGGCTCGACGGTCAGGGCGCTCCCTTGAGCGTCCCATTCATGACCAACCTTGGCAGATCCTCGGGACAAGCCCGAGGATGACGGCGGGTGTGGGCCGGGCAGTGCGGGCCATTGACCGTGAGCCGCCTCCTCGAGACAGAGCCTTTTCCGGGGGCGAACTGATCGCCGGTTTGCACGGCTGGACTTGGTTCACCATTGCTGGCAGGCAGGGATGACTGGTCATCAGACAAATCGAGTCTTCCCGATGCATTTTCAGCCGCAGTATCGCGTCTATATCGCCTTCTTTCTCTTCGCCATGTCGACAGGCTCGCTGTTCTCGCGGCTGCCAGACCTGCAGGTGCAGCTCTCCGTCAACAAGGCGGAGCTGGGGCTGACGCTGATCGGCATGGCGATCGGCTCGCTGATCTCGCTCACCCTCTCCTCGCCGCTGATCGTCCGGCTCGGCTCGCGCACGACGCTTGCCATATCGCTGCTCGGCGTGATGGCGCTCTTGTCCCTCATCTCGCTCCTGCCGTCCGCGCCCTTCGTCTTTGCAACGCTCTTTGCCGTGGGGCTTCTCGCCGGCGCGCTGGAGATCTGCCTCAATGTCGAGATCGGGCGGATCGAAGCGCAGGCGGGTTTCGGCATCATGAACCGCGCGCATGGCTGCTGGAGCCTCGGCTTCTTCGTCACGGCCGTGACGGCCTCCCTGGTGCGCCAGGCCGGCGTGACAATGCAGGTGCATATGCATGTGCTGCTCGGGCTGATGTTCATCATCGGCGCAATCACGATTGCGGGCATGAAGAATGCGCCTGTCCTCACCACTGCCGGAGCCGAGGACAAGGCACCGCATTTCGCGCTGCCGACGCTGGCTCTGCTGCCCCTCTGCATCATCGGCACCTCTGCCTTCCTGATCGAAGGTGCCGGCATCGACTGGTCGACGATCTACATGGAAGAGGTCTTCGACGTCTCGCCCTTCATCTCGGGTTCGGGACTGACGCTGTTTGCCTTCTTCATGGCGCTGGCGCGGCTCACCGTCGACCCGGTGGTCGACCGCCACGGGGCACGGCTCGTCGGGCGGGTGTTGCTGACGGTTGCGGCATTGGGCATCGCCATGGCCTGGCTTGCGCCCTCCCCCTCGCTGGCATTGATTGGCTTTGCGCTGATGGGCGCCGGCTGCAGCGCGGTCTATCCGATGGCCGTCTCGGCCGCGGCCCAGCGCACCGATCGCCCCGCCGTGATCAATGTCGCGGCGATCGCCCAGATGGCCTTCGTCGTCTTTTTCCTCGGCCCCCCGCTGCTCGGCTTCGTCGCCGAGGCCTTCGGCATCCGCAACGCCTATCTGGTCTGCCTGCCGCTGGTGCTCGGCTCGATCCTGGCGAGCGGCGCGCTGCCGGCCGGACCGGCCCGGCGGGAGAAGGTGGCGGCTTGAACCTTTAGCGGGTGAGGAAAGCCAGCTCTTCCGGCGTCGGATCGCCGAAGATCTTGATGCCGAGTTTGGCATCGGAGATGTAAAGCAGCGCCCGCTTGCCATCTTCGGAATAAAGCACGCGGATCCAGCTGGTTTCGCAGGTGCGCGGCTCGCAGGCGCGGAAGAGCTGCATGCGCCTGTCCTTGACCGCCACTTCTTCCGATGCAAGCGCGACGTAACGCGGTTGGCGCACGAGAGCACGCACCCAGAAGGGCAGCCCCGGCTTTCCCTTGATCATCTCCATCAGGCTGTCGCGATGGGCCGGCGAGGTTGCCAGCACACTCGGCAGGTAGTTGCCGGCAAGCGAGGGGGAGGCCGTCTGGGCGTGGAGGGGGGTGGCGCTCAGAGTGAGCACGGCGAGAAGAGCAAGCTGGGTCCAGACGCGGCTTAACTTCACGCCGCGTTCTCCGTCACCGGAAAATGAAGAGCCTCGTAGCCTTCGATGAGCGCAACTAGGCGGTCGAATTCCAGCGCTTCTGCGGTGCCCTCTGCAGGCTCACGGTCGAAAAATGGACGAACCGCTGAAAGCGCGGCTCGATAGTCGCTGTCGTTGGAGATCTCTTTCAACACGGCTCGCTGCACCTCAGCAGAATAGTCTGCATCGTCAAACCCTTGCATTGATTGTAGCTGCATGGGCCGCCATTCGGCAACATGCCGCGTCACACCAAATCCCTCTCGCGCAGCGCCTCCGCCGTCTGCAGGTCGACGGAGACGAGTTGGCTCACACCTTGCTCCGCCATGGTGACGCCGAAGAGGCGGTTCATGCGGGCCATGGTGATGGGGTTGTGGGTGATGATGACGAAGCGGGTCTCGGTGGAGGCGGCCATTTCGTCCATCAGGTTGCAGTAGCGCTCGACATTGTGGTCGTCGAGCGGCGCGTCGACTTCGTCGAGCACGCAGATCGGCGCCGGGTTGGTGAGAAACACGGCGAAGATCAGGGCCATGGCGGTCAGCGCCTGCTCGCCGCCCGAGAGCAGCGTCATGGTCTGCGGCTTCTTGCCCGGCGGGCGGGCGAGGATTTCGAGGCCGGCTTCGAGCGGATCATCGCTTTCGATCAGCTGCAGTTCGGCCGTGCCTCCGTTGAAGAGGTGGGTGAAGAGGCGCTGGAACTGGGCGTTGACGACGTCGAAGGCGGCGAGCAGGCGTTCGCGGCCTTCGCGGTTGAGGCTCTGGATCGCGCCGCGCAGCTTGCGGATCGCATCGATGATGTCGTCGCGTTCCTTGATCATGGCGGCGAGCTTGTCGGACAGCTCCTTCTGCTCCTCCTCGGCGCGCAGGTTCACCGCGCCTAAGCGCTCACGCTCCATCTTCAGCCGGTCGACATTGCGCTCGACTTCGCGCAGGTCGCCGATCTGGGAGGGGTCCTTCAGGCCCGTCAGCCGGAAGGCCTCATGCGGGGGGACGTTCAGGGCTTCGGCAATGCGGGCCTCGGCATCGACACGCCATTCGCGGGCGGAGACGAGGCGTTCTTCGGCGCGGCCGCGCTTTTCTCTGCTTTCGGCGAGTTCGGCCAGGGCGGCTGCCGCCTTCTGGTCGGCCTCGCGCTGGCGGGTCTCGGCCTCGATCAGGCGGTCAGCGGCGTCGCGGCGGTCTTTCTCGGCCTTGTCGAGTGCCGTCATCAGGTTGCGGCGCTTGTCCTCGAATTCATCGGGCGCCATTTCGAGATCGGTGATCTCCTCGCGGGCTTCGGCCTCGCGCTCGCGCAGCGTGGCGATGTGTTCCTCGGCGGATTTGGCGCGGTTCTGCCAGTTCTGCTTTTCCTGGCGGATCGAGAGGATGCGACGGCGGCGCATCTCGTCTTCGCGGGCAAGACCTTCGAACCGGGCGCGGGCTTCGGCGAGCAGGCCGCGATCGCGGGCGACCAGGCTTTCTGCCTCCCGCAGGCGGGCATCGAGGGCGGAAAGGTCAGGCGTCTCTTCCATCTCGATGCGGGCGGTCTCTTCCTGCTCGACGATCTCCTCGATCTGCGCTTTCAGACCGTTGACCGCTTCCTCGATCACCTCGCGGCGGCGGATGAGATCGCCCGAGGCGCGTTCGGCCTGGGCAAGGGCATCGCGGGCTTCGGCAAGCGCGCGGACCGTCAGGCGGCTGCGGTCGCGGGCATCGGTGAGGCGAGCCTCTTCGGTGCGGATGGCGTCTGCGGCTTCGGCCAGGCGATCCTCTGCCTCGACCATCTGGTCGCGGGCTTCCTCCGTTTCGCGCTCGATCTCGGCCAACCGGTTCTTCTGGGCGAGGCGGAGCGCTGCTGCACTCGGGGCGTCAGCGCCGGTGACATGGCCATCCCAGCGATAGACGGCGCCGTCGCGAGTGACGAGGCGCTGGCCGGGGGCGAGGCTGGCCATCAGCGACAGTGCATCGGCCTCTTCGACGACGCCGATCTGGCGAAGCGCACGGGTGAGTGCTGCCGGTGCGCGGACATGCGCGATGAGCGGCTTTGCGCCGGATGGCAGGCTCGGGTCCGCTGCGCCGTCGCCATTGCCATGCCAATGGGCCGGGGCAGATTGGTCGAGCGCGCTGTCGAGATCATCGCCGAGGGCGGCACCCAGCGCGGTTTCATAACCGCGATCGACGGAGAGGTCGTCGGCGACAGGCGGGAAGTCGCCCGTGGTCGTTGAGGACAGGATACGGGCGATGGTGCGGGCTTCGGTCTCCAGACCGTTGACGCGGGCGCGGGCCGCTTCGAGCGGCTGGCGCAGATGGCTTTCGGTGCGGCGCGCTTCGGTCAGCGCTGCTTCTGCCTCCATGGCCGCAATTTCGGCATCGGCGACGGCCTGTTCGGCGATCTCGACCATTTCGCGCTTCTCGTCCGGATCGGGCAAAGCGGCGATGCGGTCGGAGATCTCAGAGAGTTCGCGGGAGGCTTCCGACACCTGGCGCTCAAGGCGGGCGCGGCGTTCGGTCAGATCGCGGATGGCGCGGTCCAGCTGGTTGCGGCCGGCAGCGGCTTCGGCGCGTTCGGCGGTCAGCCTTGTGAAATCGCGTTCGCTGTCGGCGAGCGTTGCGGCAGCCGCCTCGAAGGCCTCCTTCGCCTCCTCGGCAAAACGTCCGGCATCGGCGAGGATTTCTTCGAGCTCGGCCTCTTCCTCAGCCAGGCGACTGATGACCTCGGCATTCTCCGAGACGAGGCGCTCCTCGCGGCGGATGTCTTCATCGAGCTGGGCGAGACGGCGGGTGAGTTCGTCGCGACGGCGCAGGATACGGCTTGCCTCCTCGTCAAGCTGGCTGCGGGCGATCTGCAGGCGCTGGAGGCTTGCTGCACATTTTGCCTCCTCCTCGCGCAATTCCGGCATCTTGAGGCTCGCCACAGCTTGAAGCTTTGCCGCCTCCATCTGGTGGTTCGCCTTTTCGGCGACCGTGGACATGGCCTGGTTCAAGGCGCTTTCGGCCTCACCCTCGGCCTGCTTGGCCTGCGCCCAGCGGATATGCAGCAGCATGGCCTCGTGCGCGCGGATATCGGCGGACAGCTGTTTGAAGCGGTTGGCCTGGCGGGCCTGGCGCTTCAGGCTCTCGATCTGGCTTTCGAGCTGGGCGGTGATGTCTTCGAGGCGCTCGAGATTGGTCTCGGCGGCGCGCAGGCGCAGTTCCGCCTCGTGGCGGCGGGAATGCAGGCCGGAAATGCCAGCGGCTTCTTCCAGCAATTGCCGGCGCGCCTGGGGCTTGGCCTGGATCAGCTCGCCGATGCGGCCCTGGCCAACCATGGATGGCGAGCGGGCGCCGGTCGAGGCATCGGCGAAGAGAAGCTGCACATCCTTGGCGCGGGCCTCCTTGCCATTGATGCGATAGACCGAGCCATTGCCGCGTTCGATCCGGCGGGTCACCTGGATCTCGTCGGCATCGTTGAAGGCGGCGGGCGCCGTGCGGTCGGAATTGTCGAGATAGAGGCCGACTTCGGCCGAGTTGCGGGCGGGGCGGTTGCCGGAGCCGGAGAAGATGACGTCGTCCATGCCGGACGCGCGCATGTTCTTGTAGGAATTCTCGCCCATCACCCAGCGGAGCGCCTCGACGAGATTGGACTTGCCGCAGCCATTCGGCCCGACAATGCCGGTCAGGCCGCGCTCGATGATGAATTCGGAGGGTTCGACGAAGGACTTGAAGCCGACGACACGCAGGCGGTTGAATTTCATTTGGCTACCCTCCCCTTCGCCCCGCTTGCGGGGAGAAGGTGGCCCGCAGGGCCGGATGAGGGGCCGAGGGTAGATAAGGCTTCACGGCTATTTAGGCCCCGAAGGGCACAGAGGGGTAACGCGGAATGAGACGACAGCGATCTGCCCCTCATCCGGCTGCCGCCACCTTCTCCCCGCAGGCGGGGAGAAGGGCGATAGTAGGCGCCGCCGGCGCCCGTCGTCAGAACGGAACGTCGATCAGAGCAGGCTGTCGATGAGGGCCGACATGGAGTCAACCGACATGTCCCCCGAATAGGCCTTGCCATTGATCAGGAAGGTCGGGGTCGACTGAACTCCGAATTCCTCAGCACCGCGATCGCGGACTGCCGACACATCACCGGCAAGCTGGGCGTTCGTCAAGCAGGCGTCGAAGGTCTCCTGTGTAAAACCACCAAGCTTGGAAAGCTGCAGCATGGCGCCACGGACGTCGCCATCACCAGGAGCAGCCCAGGTGCGCTGCTGCTTGAGCAGCATGGAGACGAAGGGGAAGAACTTGTCTTCGGTCGTGCAGCGCGCCAGCATGAAGGCGGCGAGCGAGGCGGTGTCCTGCGGGAACGGGAATTCGCGCAGCACGAAATAGACCTTGCCGGTGTCGACATATTTGGTCTTGATCGCCTCGAAGGTGTTTTCATGGAAATGCGCGCAGTGCGGGCAGGTCATCGACATGTATTCGATCACCTTGACCGGGGCGTTCGGATCGCCGAGCGCCATTTCCTTCAGCGAGCCGGGCTTCAGGGCCGCTTCCATATCGACATCGCGGTCGGCGGTCGGGATCTCGGCAGAGGTGGTCGAGGCCGTGGTCTCGTTGCTGACGGCCGGCTTCGGTTCAGCGCTGGCGGCCTTGTCTTCAGCGTCGCTGCAGGCGGTGAGCGCGATGCCGACGGCGGCGATGGCGATGCCGCCGAGCAAACGGCGCTTGGTGATCGAGAGTTCGGAAGTCGACATGGGTCAGTTACCTGCTTGCAAGGGTCTTGGATGGGTTCACCGTTATAACGGCAAAAGGCGCCAAACAAGGCAGGCACCCCCTCGAAAAATCAAAGTTCCGTGACCTTTTCGCTGCCAGCCCCGAAGGAGGATGCGCGTTCTTGGCCGGGCATGGGAACACGGCGTGCGAATTTCGCTTGCCGCTTCCGGCATGCGTGACGGATGATGGCTTGAGATGGCCGGGCAGAAACCGGCATACTGATGCTGTTGACGCGTAGCCCTGGCCGCAGTGAGGGCTGCGGATGAACAGCATTCATCGCTTGTGACAAAGGACAAGGAAAAACCCAATGTTGGCCGGTATGTTCATGTTTTGCACCTTCTAACAAGAGGTTAACCTGCTTAAAGGAATTCATCCATTCATTGTCAAAGTAGCTTTTCAGATGCTGTTGCCGAAGAGCCGGGGAATCGCAGCCCACCCCGCCTATAGTTTGAGCCTCGCGCTTGCCGCGTTCTGCCTGACCGTCACGACCGTTCCAGCCGCTGCCCAGCAGTCGCAGAACGTCGCGCCACGGGCGGGAGCAACGTCGCTCGAGCAGATCGAAGCGCAGCGCCGCCAGCTCTTTGCGCGGATGATCGAGGCACCCGACGATCTCGACACGGCCTTCGAATATGCGGCTCTCTCGTCTCAGGCGGGCGATCTTGAGGGTGCGATCTCCACGCTGGAACGCATGCTGATCTATGCGCCGGGCCTGCCCCGGCTGCAGCTTGAACTCGGCGTGCTCTACTATCGGCTCGGTGCCTATGAGACGGCGCGGCAATACTTCGACGGGGCGAAGACTGCCGGCGACGTGCCGCCCGAGGTTGCCGCCAAGGTCGACCAGTATCTTGCCGCGATCGACCAGAAGAGTGATCCGTCGCAATTCTCAGGCATGCTGCGCGCCGGGCTGCGCTACCAGAGCAATGCCAATGCCGGGCCTGGCAATTCCACCGTGACGCTGAACGGTCTTTCCTACACACTCGACAATCTGAGCGTCGCTGGTGAGGACTACAATGCTTTCATCAACGGGGCGGTCCGCTATCGCCACGACACGGATATCCAGGGGCTTGCGCTGGAAGCCGGGATTTCCGGCTATGCGGCGGGATATCGCGACCGCGACACGCTGAACACGGCGGCGGTCGAGGCCTATGCCGGGCCCGTCTTCGATCTTGGCCGCTTCGGGCTGGACGACCGGTCGGTCTCCGTCATGCTCTTGACCAGCGGTGTCCTGATCGAGGGCGATCGATACCTGGCCTCGGCCGGCATCTCGACGAATTTCGACTGGCAGGTGACGCCGGTCGACAGCCTCTCGGCGAGCCTGCAATATCGCTACGAGGACTATTCCAACACCAAGTCGCGCAAGACGGCGGAGCTTCAGAGCGGCAACCGCTTCGATGCGCAGGTCTCCTGGTCGCACAATGTGACCGCAGATTTCAGCCTGACTGGCCGGCTGCTCGCGTCACGGCGGGATGCCGAGACGGGCTATCTCTCGTCCACCGAGGTGGGCGGCGCGATCTCGGGCACCTACCGCTATGCGGCGCTGATCGGCGATGGACCGGCCTGGATCGTCGGGCTTGAAGCAGCCGTTGCAGGTCGCGGCTATGACGACCCCGACACCATGATCAATTCGGGCGAGAGCCAGCGCGACACCGAATTCAGCCTGAACCTCAAGCAGATCACGCCCTTTACCGAGCGCGTGGCTCTGGTCGCCGAGGCCGGCTACCGCAAGGTCTGGTCGAATTATGACATCAAGTCCTTCGACAACATTTCGGTGTCGATCGGCATCCAGTCGGCCTTCTAGGAGCATCACGATGAAGACGAATACGCGTCATGCCCTGCTTTGCACCTCTGCCGCTCTGCTGATGCTCGCGGGGGCTCCGGCGCTGGCTGAGACTGACGTTGCCGGCGTGACGGCCGCCGTAAATCCTCGGGCAACGGCGTTTGATGCTTCAGGCAAGCCGCGCCTGATCTCGCTTGGCGATGCCGTGATCCGCAATCACCGGATCGAGACCAGCGGCGAAGGTCTGGTGCAGATCCTGCTGGCCGACGGGACATCGTTTACCGTCGGGCCCAACTCCTCCGTGGTGATCGACAGCTTCGTCTATGATCCGGAGAAGAACACGGCCTCGCTGGCGGCCACCATGACCAAGGGCGCGCTGCGTTTCATCGGCGGCAAGGCCTCGAAGGCGAGCGGCAATGTGAAGATCGACACGCCGATCGGGACTGCCGGCATTCGTGGCGCCGTGGTCGACATCAATCTCAACGGCCAGACGCCCGACGGCCAGCCGCTGCCGCCGCATATGACGCTGGTCTATGGCAAGGAAGTGCAGCTGACTGGCAACGGTTCGCCGCAGCGCCTCTTCAAGCAGGGCTTCTCGATCGTCGCAGGCGACGGCCAGCCGCGTGTGCAGCGCACGCCGCCGCAATGGGTGAGCGGCCTGCAACAGACCCTCGCCGGCCGGCCCGGCCAGGGTGGTGGCACGAGCAATACGCCGACCGACCAGACGGTCGCGGGCAGCTCGGTCAGCCAAAGCAACTCGGCGCAGCTGCCTTCGGAAAACTCGATCCCTGTGCCGCAACCGCGCCCGATCGTGACGACGCCGGTGGAAGAAGTGGCGGGAGAATCGCAGCGGGATGTGGGGCCGCGACCGGATGTGCCGGTGGATGACGGTGACCCTGAGCCGGAGGAGCCTTGGGATGGGTCGATCGGTGTCGTGTACAAAGAGCCGGGTTATAGATCGCTCTATGAGACCTTTGGACAGCTGACAGAGCAGGCCGACGGCAGTTGGGAGGGCGTCGATGATGATGGCGAGACCCTGACACTGGAGGGCATTGCCAAATCGGACGCCCTGACCTGGGCCGATGTCGCTGGATACAGTTCCATACTGGATAGCAACCTCAACGGCATGGCCTATGCAGGCAGTGGCGACTTTATCGCCTATCTCATGCGCTCAGACGATAACACTCCGTTCTACGTGGTCGGCGGCAAGGCGGCCAGCATGGCCTCGACGTTCAGCGGCAGCGGGGTCATGCATTATGTTGTGCAGGAAGATCCTGCGACAGGCGCCTTTTCGATCGGCGCCGTAAACCCGGACCTCGCAGCGGCGCTTGCCGCAACCGGCACGGTAAAGAGCGATCTGCTCGTCGTCGCCGCGTCCGGTGTAGACAGTGACGACAATGCGATCGTCGGCAAGGCGATCCAGGCCTCGCTATCGATCAGCGGTGACGGAACCAGTCAGACGAGCGCGATCAACGTCACGGCGGGAACGTTCGCCCAGTTGAGCGGCGGTGGCAATGGTTTGAACGCGTTGAGTTCAGGCGGTTACATGGCGAGCGCCACTTCCGGCGTGGTGAACGAGCAGTCCGTTGTGGAAACCATTGGAGGCCGTGAGGGCGACGACCACCTGTTCGGTGACGACGGCGAGTTCATGGTGATTGTCGGCAGCGGCGAAACCTATGACGAAAACGCCAACCAGGGCGCGGGGGCCATCAACTTTAACGTTGGGGCCAATGTCGTCAGCCGCGACGACTCGCTGACGGAAGAGAACGGTGACCGCGAGTTTGCCGACAAAACGGTTTCGGGTTTTTCTTCGGGAGCCGTGACCACATACACGAGAGACGCCAACGAACAGTTGGTAGGCACGATGGAGCTCGCAGCCGGCACGGCATCCATGACGTTTGATGGTGAAACAAACAGCTTCACCGGTGTCATCGACGTCGAGACGACGGATAATCGTGACGAGATCTACCTGACGTCCAGCAATTCTCAGACTGCCTATCTGACGGATCAATTGATCGCCGCCGCAAGTGACGTGGACGGCTCCTACATCGTCTCTTCCGACGTCGTCCCGGTCGAGATTTTTCGCACCAGCAGCGCGGCAAACTCGCCTCGCACCAGCGAGATTTGCACAGGCTGCAGCTTCATGACCTGGGGCTGGTGGGGCAAGGCAAACGGGTTTGAGAGCAGTTCCGAAGCGCATCTCGGCAACTGGATCATTGGTGAGAGGCCGGATGATGCAGCACTCCAGTCGCTCACCAGCACCGCCACCTATTCCGGCCATGCCGTGGGCACCGTCGTGAATGATGGATCGCAATATATCGCAACCGGCGATCTGTCGGCCACGATGGATTTTAGCGCGCGGAGAGGGACAATCGAGATCAGTGACTTCGACGGAAAAGCCACTTTCGGAGCGGAAGTCAGTTTCGAATCCGGTGCCAATGCTGTCTCGACCCTTACCAGCACATCCATGATCGGGATTGCCACCAGCGTCACCGGCGCCTTCGCTTCCAATGGCACGGACCCGGTCAAGGGCATCATGGGCAACTTCACGGCAACCGACGGCACCTGGTCTTCAACCGGCATCTTCGCCGGGAGCACCACGGGCGGCACCCAGTGACAGCGGCTGCGCCGGGGCGCCCGACGATGGCCAAGGCCCCTAGCCCGCGTCGTCGCCTCTCCTCCTCGCAGCGACGCAAGCTCGGCGTGATGCTGATGGGGGTGGCCGCACTCGTTGCGGTCATCACTGCGCATGCGGCCTTTGCTCCGCAGGCCTTCCGGCTGACGGCGCTGGTGTTCGATACCTATCAAACCATCAAGCCGCGCGAGGCGACCGATCCGCCGGTTGCGGTCATCGATATCGACGAAGCCTCGATCGGCGGGCTCGGGCAATGGCCCTGGTCGCGCCGGACGGTCGCCGAGATCGTCACACGGGCAAGCGGCCTGGGAGCCGCGGCGATCGGCTTCGACATCGTCTTTTCCGAACCGGATCGAACAGCACCTGCACGGCTGGTGGAGGAGATGCGGCGCCAGGGGATTGCCATCGAGGTCGGCCCCGATCTTCCGGATCCGGATGCCCAATTGGCAGACGCGGTTGCCGCAAATGCCGTGGCGCTCGGGATCGCGCTCACCAACGAGACATCGGCGTCGGCCCCTGAACCGAAGGCCGGCTTCTCCTTTGTCGGGCCGGATCCGCAGGCGCGGCTTCTGCCCTATTCCGGCGCGCTCTCCAATCTCTCCCTGCTCAACGAGCGGGCGACGGCGATGGGTTATTTCTCCTTCCCGCCGACGCCCGACAACATCATCCGGACCTTTCCGCTGATCTCCAAAAGTGGTGACCGGCTCTACCCGGCGCTGTCGATCGAGACGCTGCGGATTGCCCAGCAGGCCGGGTCCTTCGTGTTGCGCTCTGCCGGCACGGCCGAGGGCTCGGCGATGACGGACTTGAGGGTCGGCGCGCTCGACATTCCGGTGTCCGCCGATGGCGAGATCTGGATCTACTATTCCGGCCTGCCGAACATGCCGGTGATTTCGGCGGCCGATCTCTTCGATTCTTCCAAGGCGGCGACACTGATGGGCCAGATTCAGGGGCGTATCCTGCTGGTCGGCACCAGCGCGGTGGGCCTGCGCGATATCGTGGCGACGCCTGTCGATCCGGCCATGGCGGGTGTTAAGGTGCATGCCGAGATCATCGACCAGATCGCGAGCGGCGTCTTCCTGCAGCGACCGGACTGGGTTGTTGGCGCCGAGCGGGCAGCGGCCATCGCCGTCGGGCTCGTGCTGCTTCTGGTGCTGGCGACCGCCACCCCTGCCCTTTCGGTCGTCGTCGCACTTCTGCTTGGCAGCCTTGTTGGCGGTGGCTCATGGCTCGCCTTCTCTCAGGCCTTGACGCTTTTCGATCCGCTATTGCCGCTGGCCAGCCTTGGCGTGGTGCTGCTCACGGCTCTGCCCCTTCTCCTGATGTTGACCCACCGGGAAAAGCGCTTCGTGCGCGAAAGCTTCGGGCGCTATCTTTCGCCGACGCTGGTCGAACGGCTCTCGGAAAACCCGGAAGGCCTGACGCTCGGCGGCGAGGACCGGGAGCTCACCATCCTGTTCTCCGATATCCGCGGCTTCACCACGCTTTCGGAAAAGCTGACCCCGACCGAACTCACCGGGCTTCTCAACAACTTCCTGACGCCGATGACCGACGTGCTTTTGCAGCGCGAGGCAACGATCGACAAATATATCGGCGATGCGGTCATGGCCTTCTGGAACGCGCCGCTGGACATTACCGACCATCCGCAAAAGGCCTGCCTTGCCGCGCTCGATATGATCGCAGCGCTGGAGCGGCTGAACCGCGAGAGCGGCATGGGCCTCAAGATCGGTATCGGGCTCAATACCGGCATGGCCTGTGTCGGCAATCTCGGCTCGGACCAGCGCTTCAGCTATTCCTGCCTCGGTGACAGCGTCAATCTGGCCTCGCGCGTCGAGGGCATGACCAAGCTCTACGACGTCTCGATCCTGGTGACCGAGGAGGTGCGGGTGCGGACGACGGGCCTGCTGTTTGCCGAAGTCGACCGGGTTCGCGTGGTCGGACGGCAGGCGCCGGTGACGCTGCATGCGCTGATGGGGGCTTCTGACGACACCGCCTTGGGGCAGACAGAACTGCTCGAACGGCACAGGAGCTTCATCGCCGCCTGGCAGGCCGGCGATCTCAGCGCCGCACGCGAGCATCTGCGGGTGCTCCAGGCGCTGCCGCAAAATGCGCTTTCCGGCACGCATAAGCTCTACCAGGAGCGCCTTCAGGCGCTGCGTGAGACGGCACCGGACGGTTGGGACGGCGTGTTCACGGCAAATACCAAGTAGCTCGCCTTCACTCGTGCAGTGCCTGGACCACGCGGTTGGCGATAGCAAGGCGTTCGGCCAGTGTGGTGGCGCAGAGGCGGTGGACGAGAAGCGCCAGTTCCGGATCTGACTGTTCGAGATAGCGCAATTGCCGGCGGGCAAGGCGGTAGACGGTGGAGGGCACTTCGGCCACCACGTCTGCCGTGCGCGGACCGCCGCGATAGATGGCGATCTCGCCGAGCACCACGCCGGGTTTCACCGTGCGCAGGCGCAGGCGTTTGCCGTTGCCGAGCACGGCTTCGACCTTGGCGCGGCCAGTCCAGAGCAGGAATAGATCGTCGCCGGCCTCGCCGGCCCGGATGAAGCGATCGCCGGGCTGGAGGCGGATTTCCTGCATGGAGGCGACGAGATCTTTCAGCCGCGTGCTCGGGCCGATGGTCTGGGCCAGATAGTCCTCGACATCCTGCCAGGTTTCCTCGCGGGCGATTTCGCCGAGCAGTCGCTGTTCGCAGTATTCGATGGCGTGATCGAGATCAGGCTCGAACCGCGTGGTGGGGTCGCCCTGCTCGTCGAGCCCATTGCGGCGGAGCGTGGCCTCGGCTTGTGGCGTGAGGCCGCTTAGCAGCAATTCGGCGCCCTCCGTGGCGAGGAGATTGCGGATCTTGACGAAGGCGGCGGCAGCGGCGGTATCCATGCCGCTCACCCGACGGAAATCGAGGACGGCGAAACGCAGTTTCGGGCGGGAGGTATCCTTCAGGCGGCTGCGCACAATTGCCACCACCTGTTCTGCCGTGCCGAAAAACAGAAATTCCTGGAGTTCGAGGACCTGGACCTGATCGCCTTCGGCTTCCAAGCGTTCGCTCTCGACGAGCGGACGGTCGATGCTGCTGCGGCGGATGCGGAGTGATGTGTCGCTGCGGATCACCGAGAGGCGGGCATAATTGTAGACGAAAGATAGGATGGCGAGACCAAGCCCCATCATCATCCCGGTCAGGAAGCCAAAAGCGAGCATGCCGGCGGGGATGGTCAGCACCACCAGCCACTCATTGCGCGGCAGTTGGCGGCGGGCGCCCCAGAGCCATTCCTCCGCCATGTCATAACCGAGCGCGATCATCAGACCGGCGGCAACGAAGGTCGGCATGGCACCCGCAAGCTGTCCGGCAAACGGCAGCATCAGCACCAGAACCAGCGTGGTGGCAAAGCCCGGCAGGCGGCTCGCGCCGCCCATCCGGGTTGCAAGCAGGGTCATGCTCATGCTGCTGAACCCGGGCGCGCCACCGAAGCCACCGGCAAGCAGGTTGGCGAGGCCCGTGGTGCGCAGTTCCGAATCCGCATCAATCTCGCGGCGCGTGGCGACCTCCTGGCCACTCGTGTTGAGGAGAAGCCCGACCATGCTCAGAAGGACCACCGAGGCAATGGCCGGCGCGGCATGAGCCACGGCAGACCAGTCGGCCTGCCACAAGATCGACAAGGGAGACGGCAGTTCCAGCCCCGTCTGGAGCGGCAGCGCCGGCAGCCAGTGGAAGGCGCGTGCGGCCTCCGGATCGATGCCAAGCACTGACAGAAGCCCATAGAACAGCAGGGCTGCGGCGATCATGATCCCGGGTGCGATCAGCGGGCTGGAGGATCGCCTGAGCGAGAAATTCAGGATGAAGGCGAAGATCAGCGCGATATGCAAATTGGCGAAAGCCTGGCGACCGTCCACCGTGGCAAACAGGTCTGATATCGCATGGGCTCCGAGCAGCATGTTCACCGCCCCCTGCATCATCAGGCAGCCGGAGCCGGCGAGAAATCCAGCGATGACCGAAAAGGGCATGAAGCGCACCAGCCGGCCAAAGCCGAAGGCGCCCGAGACCACAAAAACGAGACCGGTTGCGACGGCGCTCGTGCCGAGGATGGCAAAGGCGGTCATGATGCGGACCTCATCCGGCGCGTCCAGCAGCGTCGGAGAGGCGAGTGCCGCGGCAATTGCGGCGGCAAGGATCGCGACATTCGGCTTTCGAACCTGGCCGATGCTGGCCGGGTAGCGGCTGCCGATGGTGATCACGAGGGTGAGCAGGATGCTGGACATGAGGATGGCGCCCACCCCCATGCCGAAACCGGCGGAGACCGAGCCGGTAAAGATGAGAGCGGCAAAGGCGATGCTGGTCCCCAGACCGTCAATGCCGGCAATCACCGCAAAGAGCAGTGGCGCGAGGAGCGCGGTAACAGTTGCCGGGCGCAGACGACCGGAGGACACTGGATGTGTGCCACCCGGCAGTGCAGCCGGTTGTGGCAATAGGGAGGTGTCCTGCAGGCTCACGGTCCGTCCGATCCTGTCACTCGTGCAGCGCCTGGACCACGCGGTTGGCGATCGTCAGGCGTTCGGCAAGCGTGGTGGCGCAGAGGCGGTGGACGAGAAGCGCCAGTTCCGGATCTGACTGTTCGAGATAGCGCAATTGCCGGCGGGCAAGGCGGTAGACGGTGGAGGGCACTTCGGCCACCACGTCTGCCGTGCGCGGACCGCCGCGATAGATGGCGATCTCGCCGAGCACCACGCCGGGTTTCACCGTGCGCAGGCGCAGGCGTTTGCCGTTGCCGAGCACGGCTTCGACCTTGGCGCGGCCAGTCCAGAGCAGGAATAGATCGTCGCCGGCCTCGCCGGCCCGGATGAAGCGATCGCCGGGCTGGAGGCGGATTTCCTGCATGGAGGCGACGAGATCTTTCAGCCGCGTGCTCGGGCCGATGGTCTGGGCCAGATAGTCCTCGACATCCTGCCAGGTTTCTTCGCGGCTGATCGCGCTTAGCAGGCGGTCCTCGCAGCGCTCCAGCGCATGGTCGAGGTCGCGTTCTCGCCCGACGGAGGGGTCGGCGGAAAAATCGATGCCGTTTCTCGCCAGGGCCTGCTCGATATCCGGTGAGAGACTGCTGAAGATCAGTTCGACCTCGCTTCCGGCGAGCAGGTTGCGGATCTTGACGAAAGTGGCGGCAGCGGCGGCGTCCATGCCGCTCACGCGGCGGAAGTCGATGACCACAAAGCGGAGCGACAGCCGGCTTCGATCCAGCAAGCGCTGGCGGATCGCCTCGACCACCTGTTCGGCGGTGCCGAAGAAGAGGAATTCCTGCAGCTCCAGCACCTGGACCTGCTCACCTTCGAGCTCGATCAGGCTGTTTTCTGCCGGCGGCCGATCGATGCTGCTTTTGCGCTCGCGCAGCGAGGCATTGACGCGGATGACCGAGAGGCGGGCATAATTATAGACGAAGGTGACAATGGAGAGGCCGAGGCCGAGCGCCATGCCGCCCATGAAACCGAAGGCGGCCATGCCGAGCGGAATGGCGAGCACGACCAGCCACTCCATGCGCGGCAACTGCCGGCGCGTGCGCCACAGCCAGTCGTGGATCAGCTCGACACCAAGCGCAATCATCAGGCCGGCGGCGACGAAGGTCGGCATGGCACCGGCGAGTTCGCCGGCAAAGGGCAGCATCAAGGCTAGCATCAGGGCGGTCGCCACGCCAACGGAGCGGGCCTTCGCGCCCATGCGGTTGGCGAGCATTGTCATGGAAAGCCCGGTGAAACCGGGGGCGCCGCCGAAGCCGCCGGCAACCAGGTTGGCCATGCCGGTGGTGCGCAGTTCCGCATCCGCATCGATCTCCTGGCGCGTGGCGACTTCCAGCCCGCTGGTGTTGAGCAGGAGGCCGACCATGCCGAGAAGGGCCACGGAGATGATTGCGGGCAAGGCCTGCAGGACGACCGTCCAATCCGCCGTCATGACAACGTGGGCCGGTTGCGGCAGGGCAAAGCCGTCGCCTGGTGGCAGGGCGGGCAGCCATTGCATGGTGCGCGCCTGGTCGCTGTCGACGCCGATGACGGCCAGCATGGCATAGAACAGCAGACCACCACCGAGCAGGACCAGCGGCATGGTAAGCGGGCTTGTCGAGCGGCGCAGGGCAAAGACCATCACCACCGCGAAAACGACTGATACATAGAGATTGGCGAGCGCCTGCTGGCCATCCGGTCGAACCAGAAGGTCGACGATGGCGCGGTCGCCGACGACCATCATCACGGCCCCCTGGATCAGGAGCCAGCCGGAGCCGGCGAGAAAACCGGCGACCACCGGATAGGGCATGAAACGCACGAGGCGGCCGAAGCGGCAGAGGCCGAAGATCCAGAAGACAAGGCCGGTGACGACGGCACTGGAGCCGAGGATGGCAAATGCCGTTGCGACCTTGACCTCTTGCGGGGCGAACTCCAGATGGGCTGCGCTCGCCGCAATCGCTGTGGCCAGGATGGCGATGCTGGCTTCCTGCACCTGACCGATGCTGGAGGGATAGCGGCTGCGCAGCGCAATCCAGAGCGCCATGACGATGCTCGACAGGAGGATGACGCCAACGCCCATGCCGAAGCCGGCTGCCAGAGGACCCGCAAAGATCAGCGCGGCAAAGGCGATGCTGGTGCCGAGGCCATCAATGCCGGCAATAACCGCGAAAAGCACGGGCGCCATGAAGGGTGCAAATACGCGTGGAACAGGAAAACGCCATCCCTGCCGGCTCGGAACGGCGGCAATCGCGCTCTTGCGATCCGGGATGGGAGTCCGATTGTGGAGGTTCACGGCTTTTCCTGCTGCTGGAAGGCATTCGCGGCCGGACATCGAAGGCCGATCGCACGAGTGGTAGACCCGGCAGGAGTGGCGGGCAACGCGACGATCCGGATCGGCCCAAACTTGGCCGCAGAGGTCAGCAGATAGGCGGACGGGAACCGGGAAAACCCATGTGTTTCAAAGGTTCAAGCCGGGTGGCAGGAGCGAGGGGCTATTTGCGCTTGGCCTGCAGGACGGCCGTGCCGAGACGCTCGACGGCGCGGCGGAGATTCTCGTTCTCGATGCCGTCCATCATCGCTTCCAGGCGCTTAGCCTTTTCGCCTTCGAGTTTCCTGATCTTCGGCCTGACACTCGCGTTCGAAACCGGTTTCTGGACGATGCGGACCTGGCCGATGGCGGGATAGCCGAAGAAGCCGTTGATGCGGGCAATCAGTTCGCCCTGGGCATGGGAGAGGAAGAGCGCGCGGGCACCCTCGCAGGCAATCGTCAACACGCCGGGGCGATGACCGCCATCCTCGGGCAGGTCCGAACGGCGCGGCCAGGCGATCTTTTCCGGCCGGGTGCAATCGGCAAAGTTTTCACCGACGATGTCTTCCCAGGAGCCGAGCAGCGCGGTGTTGATGCCGGCACGGCGCGCCAGCACGGGATCGACGATCCCGTTGGCGATGTCGGCAATCTGGTTTGCGCCCTTGAAGGTGGCCATTGCGTCTGGGGATCCTTCACATCGGCCCTTGAACGGGCGACTGCTTTGGCCAGATATAGGCCATCTCGCCCTCTTTTCGCAAATGACCGATTTGACGCTCCCCAGCAAAGCCCTGACACGACCGACGGCGCCCGCACTGCTTGCCTGGTATGACCGGCATCACCGGGAGTTGCCCTGGCGCATTTCGCCGTCAGCGGCGAAGCGCGGCGTGACGCCGGATCCCTATTACGTCTGGATGTCCGAGGTGATGCTGCAGCAGACGACGGTTGCGGCAGTGAAGGCTTATTTCGCCAAGTTCATCGCCCGCTGGCCGACGGTCAAGGATCTGGCCGATGCACCAAACGAGGATGTCATGGCCGCCTGGGCGGGGCTTGGCTATTACGCCCGCGCCCGCAACCTGAAGAAGTGCGCGGAGGCGGTGGCATCAGAGCATGGTGGCGTCTTTCCCGATACCGAAGAGGGTCTGCGCGCGCTTCCCGGCATCGGCGACTATACCTCGGCCGCGGTTGCGGCGATTGCCTTCAACCGGCCATCGGCTGTCATGGACGGGAATGTCGAGCGGGTGATCTCGCGGCTCTTCGCCATCGAGGCGCCGCTTCCGGGATCGAAACCGCAGATGAAGGCGAAGGTGGCGGAACTGACGCCGACAGACCGGCCGGGGGACTTTGCCCAGGCGATGATGGATCTCGGCGCCACGATCTGCACGCCGAAGCGGCCGGCCTGTGCGCTCTGTCCGTTCAACGATGCCTGTGTGGCGCTCGCTACCGACGAGCCTGAGCGCTTCCCGGTCAAGGCGGCGAAGAAGGCGAAGCCTTTGCGGCTCGGAGCGGCCTTCATCGCTGTTGATCGCGAGGGGCGGCTTCTATTGCGTAAGCGGGTGGAGAGCGGGCTGCTCGGTGGTATGACGGAGGTGCCAACGACGGAGTGGACTTCGCGGCAGGACGGGGAGACCGGGACAGAGGCAGCCCCCTTCCCGGCCGACTGGCAAGCAGCGGGCAGCATCTCCCATGTCTTCACGCATTTCGAACTGAGGCTGTCGATCTTTCGCGTCGGGCCGATCGACCGTCCATCTGATCATCACGGTTTCTGGGTGCCGGTCACCGAACTTGATGGACAAGCGCTGCCGACTGTCATGAAGAAGGCAATTGCAGCCGCTATTCCAACCGCCTTTCCAACAGCCAAGGGCTAAGACATGACCGAAATCCGCCATATCGTCTTCGACATCGGCAAGGTGCTCATCCATTACGATCCGAACCTGCCTTTCTCGCGGATCATCCCGGACGCCGACGAGCGGGCGGACTTTTTTGCGCGGGTCTGCACCCATGACTGGAACATCGAGCAGGATCGCGGCCGCAGCTGGGCCGATGCCGAGGCGCTGCTGATCAACCAGTTTCCGGACAAGGAAGCGCATATCCGCGCCTTCCGGACATACTGGGCCGAGATGGTGCCTCACGCCTATGACGACAGTGTCGCCATCATGACCGGCCTCATCGATGCCGGTCGCGACGTGACCATGCTTACCAACTTCGCCGCCGACACCTTCACCGAGGCGCGCAAGATGTATCCCTTCCTCAACCTGCCGCGCGGCGTCACGGTTTCGGGCGAAGTCGGGCTGATCAAGCCTGACGTGGCGATCTACGAGCGGCATGTCGCTGATTTCGGCCTGTCACCAGAGCATAGCCTCTTCATCGACGACAGTCTGCCGAATGTCGAAGGCGCGCGCGCTGCCGGCTGGCATGCGGTGCACTTTACGGGGGCGGAGAGGCTGAAGGCGGACCTGCAGGGGCTGGGTATCAGCG
Organism: Allorhizobium sp.; assembly: GCA_051861045.1. Classification (GTDB taxonomy): domain Bacteria; phylum Pseudomonadota; class Alphaproteobacteria; order Rhizobiales; family Rhizobiaceae; genus Allorhizobium. The sequence continues at coordinate 547,055 of JBHYDI010000002.1, read as the reverse complement.
TTTAATCGTCCACACGAAGGCGCATCGGGCGGCGGCTGAAACGGCCGCTCCTGCGTCTCAGCCTGGTCGTTCGACCAGCTCTACGCGGCGGTTCATGGCGCGGCCCGGCTCGGTCTGGTTGCTGGCGCGCGGTGCCAGCATGCCCATTCCGGCAGCGGCGAGGCGTTCTTTCGAGATGCCCGCCGAGACCAGGGCTGCCATCACCGCTTGCGCCCGCTTTTGTGACAGCGACAGGTTCGTCTCGGCATCCCCGATCCAATCGGTGTGGCCGACGATATAAACCTTCAGCCCCAGGTTCGAGGTCAGGAGCTTTGTCATCTCGGCGATCGCCGGGGCGGCTTCGGGCGACAGGTTGGCCGTGCCGAAGTCGAAATAGACGTTGTCGAGGGCTATATGCCCCTCGTCCGAGATGCCCTTGGCCATGGCTGCGGCATCGATCATGCGGGTCTCGAGTGCAGAAGACGTGACGAGATCCAGATGGACAGCCGTGCGTTCGGATGCATTTTCCGCAAGTGGTGCTTTCTGGTTCTGCGCCACGTAGAGCGCTAGATGGCGCGTACCATCCGCCGAAACGGCTGCCATGTAATGCTCGCCATCCTTGATGTAGAGCGCGAACTCGGAGGCAGTCCCCAGATTGCGCAGCCTCCGGTTTGCCGGATAGATGACCACCTTGCCCAAGAGGGCATTGTTGCTGCCGCAGGCTCGGCCGGCACATTCGAACAGGGGCGAAAAACCGGCGCCGATCAACGACGTGCGATAGTTGAGAAAGACATCCGCAGCACTTGCGCCTTCCGGAGCGACATAGAGGCGACGCTGCAGCTGCCCCTCGACCGGCTTGAGCTCGGAGGGGGCCCTACCCTTCATCGGGCCGACGGGCAGATCAAAGCGCACAAAGCCGGCATCTTCCGCGCCGTAGAGGCAGGCACCTTCGTAGACGGCCATGTCCTCAAGCGGGGCAAAGCCGTCCAAGACCGGACAGGTTTCCGCAGACGCATTATGCGCCAATCCCAGAAGCGCGAATGCAAGAATGGCGAGGAATTTCCTGGAAAGCCGGACCATGCTGCACCTCTGACCGGGCAATCCCCCAATGGCCTGCCGCCTGGCCGAATGGTGGCGTGTGCACAACGCCTGATCAAGTGTTTCCTATCACTCGGCATGCGTTTCCGTCATGCAGATGACGATCCAGCACAAATTGGGAAGATGGAGGGGCGTGGAACACCTGACTCTGGACATGGCCTGAGAGTGAGGCGCTGGCGCGGGTGGAGTTGGCGGACCCCTGCCCGCGCCAGATCGATCTCAAGAGATCGAATTCAGCCCAGATAGAAGCTTCGACTTGCACGAAGCTGATCACAAGTATGTGATGCTATTCTAATATTTTTGTCATAGCAGTTTGCCGGCGCGTGGAGACGCGCCGGCTGCTTGCTGTATGAAACTGCTTATTCCAGGCCGCCCATGCGGCTGCGGATGACCGCGCGCAGGTCGTCGATCGGCTTCAGGGCACCCTTCTCTTCGACATGCCAGAAGGTCCAGCCGTTGCAGGCATCCATACCCTGGACGCGGGCGCCGACGCGGTGGATGGAGCCGGCCTCGCCGTTTGCCGTCAGCGTGCCATCGGCGCGGATGATGGCGGAGTGGCGGCGCTTGGCATCGGTCAGGACCTGGCCGGGCTTCACGAGGCCTGCTTCCAGCAGAACGTTGAAGGCGACGCGGGGCTCGGCCTTCTTGCCGGTCAGGACGGTCAGCTCGACCTTGCCCAAAGGCTCGACGGCGGCGATGCGGGCCGAGGCTGCATCGATGTAATCCTGCTCGCGTTCGATGCCGACGAAATGACGGCCGAGACGTTTTGCCACCGCACCCGTGGTGCCGGAGCCGAAGAAGGGATCGAGCACGATGTCGCCCGGCTTGGTGGACGCCATGATGACACGGGCGAGAAGGGCTTCCGGCTTCTGGGTCGGATGGACCTTCTTGCCGTCGTCGCCCTTCAGCCGCTCGCCGCCCGAGCAGATCGGGAAGAGCCAGTCGGAGCGCATCTGGACGTCGTCGTTCGACGCCTTCATCGCATCGTAATTGAAGGTGTAGCCCTTGGCCTTCGGATCGGGCGAGGCCCAGATCATCGTTTCATGGGCGTTCTGGAAACGGCGGCCCTTGAAATTCGGCATCGGGTTGGTCTTGCGCCAGACGATGTCGTTGAGGATCCAGAAGTTGAGATCCTGCAGCGTCGCGCCAACGCGGAAGATGTTGTGATAGGAGCCGATGACCCAGATCGTACCGGTCGGCTTCAGCACGCGGCGGCAGGCCAAGAGCCAGGCGCGGGTGAAGGCATCATAGGCTTCGAACGAGGCGAACTGGTCCCATTCGTCATCGCAGGCATCGACGAGCGACTGGTCGGGACGATGCAGGGCACCGCCGAGCTGCAGGTTGTACGGCGGATCGGCGAAGATGACGTCGACGGATTTGTCGGGAAGGGCTTCGAGGGCGGAAACGCAATCGCCCTTGATGATGCTGTCGACCCAGGCCAGCGGGTCGGACGAACGGCGGAGTTCGGCAATCGGGAATACAGAAGCCATTGGTTACTCACTCTTACGCTGACGCAGCACGGGATGTGAGGCTTATGGTTACCGAACTTGGTTACTGAAGCGTGAAGAGGGGGTGAGATTTTGTGCGGGGGTGGGATGGGGATGGGGGGCATTGGGAACGCGTCACTTGAAAGCAACCATTGCGCGAGTTACCATTTCCAACCCAAAGTGCCCCACTCTAAGTGTCCGGTATTGCCACTCCTGAGGCTCGACAGAGGGACGGCAATGCCGTACAAGAGGGAATTCATGCAGACTGTCATCCAGACGCAAACTTTTCTGGTGCAGGCGAAGCGCTGCGGCCTTTCGGACGACGAACTGCAAGACATTTTGGCCGTCATCGCAGCAGATCCCGAAGGCGGAGACCTGATGCCGGAAACGGGTGGGGCACGGAAGCTGCGGCATGCGCGTCAGGGTCAAGGCAAGCGCGGCGGCTTTCGAACCATCCACTATTTCGGCGGTGGAGACATTCCGGTGTTTGCGCTGGCGATTTACGGGAAGAACGACAAAGGCAACCTCTCCAAGGCCGAACGGAACGAACTGGCACGCATCCTTCCCAGGCTCGCTGATGCCTACAGACAGAGAAAGACCAGAGCATGAGTTTCGGAAAAGAACTACTCCAGAGCGCGGAAGAGGCGCTTGCTATTGCCGAGGGCCGGGCCGAGCCTGCGGCTGTCTTCGTTCCGGAAACCATCGACATCGCAGCGATCCGAAAACGTCTTAAGCTCTCACAGGCGGAGTTTGCGCGGCGCTACGGCCTGCCCGCAGGCACGATCAAGGACTGGGAACAGAAGCGTCGCCAGCCTGACCGGGCTGCATTGGTGCTGCTGAAGGTGATTGACCAAGCGCCCGAGATGGTTGCTCAGGCGTTGCAGTCCCGGGGCTAAGCCGAGGTAGTTCGACATCTCAGTGTAACGTCAGAGCGTCACACACCTGCGGCGCCCCTCAGCGTCCCGCATCCCAAGCCTTCACCACCGCCTTCTTCGCCTGCGCCCGCCAGACGCGGGTGAGGTTTTCCCGCGCCCATTCGATGTCGAGTCGATCCGGGCGAGCCAGCACCAGCCGATGGGGCCGGTGATGGTCGGTGGTGAAGAAGGTTTCGGGGGCCATCTCGATCAGGTGGTCGCGCTCCTCGAAGGGAACCTTGAAGACCGGGCAGTCATGGATCGGGTTCCAGAACAGCATAGCCTTGCCGTTGACCTTGAAGGACACGGCGCCCCAGGAAGTGGCTTCCTCCGTGGTCGGCAGGGCAAGGATGATCTGGCGGAGCATATCGAGGGTGATCATGGCTATTTCACCTTCCACTCAGAACGCTTTCGGCAAACCTGCCTGTTTGAGCGTTTCGTTGGCTGTATGGCGGGACTTCACACCGTGATCGACGGTGAAATGGCGATTGGTAATGGGGCTATACCAAATCTCGTGATCGCCCTTACCCGACCGGACAAAGGTGCAGCCCGCTGCGGTCAAGCGCTCCTTCAACTCGCGGAGATAACTCGCCATAGCCGCATCAAAAGCTCGGGTTCGGCACCTTGCCGATCTGTTCGGCAACAATGTGTACGGGAATTTCCGGCAGGTCCGAGCCCGTCCCGTTCAGCTCCAATAGATCTGCGACAGCAGCCATGACCTTCGGCTGAAGCTTTTCCATGCTTTCCGACTCAACCGCCAGGCCTTCGATATCATTGCTTGTGGCGACCCAGACCTCGGCCTCGTCGTCCCAGGTGGCGCGCACAATGATCGACCGCATGTTCATCTCGGCTTCCTCCGGTGTCGATGGGAGAGAGCCTACACCCAACCGAGGCCAGGCGAAAGCGACTGATACGGCCCTCATCCCCGGTGCACCAAGTTGCACCTGAGCGCTCAGCGCCCCCGGTTCCCGGTCGGGTGTGCGGAGGCCCTTGCCATCGCCATGGGCATTTCTGGTGCATGCAGGGTTCGGGCCCCCAATAAGCCCGACTTGCGCATGGCGATTTCTCCACTATAGTTGCATATTGCAACATCTTTGGAGAATACGATGACGCTGCATGCCCCTGACGTCGCCGAGATCCGTTCTGCCTCGCGCATGCTGGTGCGCAAGCTCGGCTTCATGGGCAAGACGCTCGCGCAGACCGAGCTTTCGCCGTCAGCCGTGCATGCGCTGATCGAGATTGGTGCGGCGCCCGGCATTCCGGCGCAGGCGCTTTGTGGCCTGCTCAACCTCGACAAATCGAGCGTCAGCCGGATGCTGCGCCAGCTCGCCCTTTCCGGCGATATCGAAGAGCGAGCCGACAGCCGCGACAAGCGGGTGAAGCGGCTGCATCTGACGCCTCAGGGCGAGGCACGGCTGGCGCAGATCCACCGGTTTGCCGAACAGCAGGTGACGCAGGCGATGGACCGCCTGACGCCGCGCGAGCAGGCAACCACCCTGGATGGCTTGCGGCTTTATGCCGGCGCGCTGTCGCCGCCGTCGGGACCGGCCTCCTCGGGCATCGAGATCGCGGCGGGCTATCGGCCCGGGCTGATCGGCCGGATCACCGACATGCATGCAAGGCACTATGCCCGAAGCTCGGGCTTTGGCCAGAGTTTCGAAAGCCTGGTGGCCTCGGGGCTCGCCGAATTCGCCGGGCGGCTGGACAGGCCATGCAATGCAATCTGGTGCGCGCTTCGCGACGGCGAGATCGTCGGTTCGGTCGCGATCGACGGCGAGGATCTCGGGGGCGGGTTTGCGCATCTGCGCTGGTTCATCGTCGAGGACGGCCTGCAGGGGTTAGGCGTCGGGCGTCGGCTGCTTGCCGCTGCCATGGCTTTCGTCGATGGGCAGGGCTTTGCGAAAACCCATCTTTGGACCTTTGCCGGCCTGAACGCAGCACGGCATCTTTACGAGGCGCAGGGCTTTGCCTGTGTCGAGGAGCAGCAAGGCAGCCAATGGGGCAGCGAGGTGCTTGAGCAACGTTTCGTGCGGCCACTTGGTGCCAGTGCGGCAAGCCTGCGGCTCGTTCAGGGGGCGATGCGCACGCCCGTATAACCTCCATCCGCGACGTTGTCGCAAAGCTCCGACCATTCGCAGCCCAAACAGGCGGTACGGATCTCGCCGGTGGCGAAGGTTTTTCTCAGGCGCGTCAGCAGAGCGGACGTCGGGGTTATGCGAGCACCGGGCGGAAGTGGGCTGCCGATCAGGCGGGAGACGGCGTCTGCCGCTGCCCGGTCCCGCTCGATGACGCTTGCCCCATGGCAATGAGCCCCAGGATCTGCGGTCAGCGGGCCGCAGATGTCGTCCGGCCCCGCCACCAGCTCGATCTCCTCGCCGGCCGAGAGCCTTGCGGCAATCGCCTCGTAGTTCTCGACGAAGGCGGGCGAATAGCCCTTGCCGACATAGGTCAGCATGCAGAGCAGATGGTGGGCGCGGAGCCGGACGGTCATGCGTCTTTCAGTCGGTTCTCAGGCGCTCAGAGTTCGAGCGGCTGTGTGTTGCGGCGGGCAAGCGCCATCAGCAGGGCGGCGGCGAGTGCGGATTTCAGCACGGCACCGAGGATGAAGGGTGTGACGCCGAGAGCCAAGCCCTTTTCGGCACCGATGAGATAGCCAAGCCAGGCGCCGCCGATGGCGAGGCACAGGATGTTGGCGGCGAAATGGGCGAGGAAGCTCTTGACCACGTGGCTGCCCGTCCAGCCCTTGTTCGCGAGATAACCGGCAAGTGCTGCGATGATCGGGAAGGCTGCGAGGTAGCCGGCGGTCGGGCCGACAAAAGGCGCGAGACCGCCGCTGCCACCGGCCAGAACCGGCAGGCCCATCATCGCCTCGCCGAGCCAGGCAAGCACTGTCAGTGCGCCGAGGCGCCAGCCATAGAGTACGCCGAGCATCGTGATGGCGAGGGTCTGCAGGGTGATCGGCACCGGCACCATGGGGACCGATACCTGCGAGGCGAGTGCGAGCACGCCTGTCCCGAAGAGGAGAAGCGCGGCCTGCATGGGCAGCGAACGGCCTGATATGCCGAGCGGATCGAAACCGCGGGCGGCGGGCGCGAGGATGGTCGTCATGGGCAATCTCCATTTTATAGATAATTTTGAGCGACAGAGAATCTTTTATCTATGGAATCAGATGCTGCCAAGGTGGCCGGGTGAGGATTCTTGCGAGTTAAGCAGCGAAAGAGAGGGAAATGGAGTAGGCAGCCGACCCGCCTGAGGCCTACCCTTAATTTTATCTATAATTTTGAGATAGATACTAAGGCGCTGCCCCTCACCCTACCCTCTCCCCGCAAGCGGGGAGAGGGAGGCACGCGTGGTCGGCGCTTCGGCCTTCTCCCCGCATGCGGGGAGAAGGTGCCGGCAGGCGGATGAGGGGCTGAGCGCGCAAACCCTCACCCTGAGGTGCCTGCACCAGCAGGCCTCGAAGGGCGAGACCACGGGAGGAGCCACCCGCCCTCGTCCTTCGAGGGGAGCATTCGCTCCCACCTCAGGATGAGGGCTGGTCAGCAGAGAGAAGCGCTCCCATCGCAGGGCGATAGCTGATCAGCGGAGAACGGCACGTTCCTCTGCCAGGTGAGGGCTGGGCAATTGGCTTCGTCGCCCACACCCTCCCCTTGAGGGGGAGGGTCGGACCGAAGGTCCGGGGTGGGGTGATCGCAACGCTTGTCGGAAACGGAGGCGACACCGCAAGACTTAAAAGTGTGGGAAGTTGGACATGTCAGCGAGGTCACCCCACCCGCCGCTTTGCGGCGACCTCCCCCTCAAGGGGAGGTGGAGTGCCGCGGAGCGGATCGGTGAGGCTCACCCGACGATGGCAAAGCCTTCCGTTTCGGCGCGGCCCGGCACCGGCATGGGGGCGCGGCCGATCCATTGGACGTGGCGCTCGAGGATGCGGGCGGCTTCAGCCGCGTCGCCGGATTTCAGCGCTTCGAGGATGGCGCGGTGGTCGTGGTCGGTGCGGGCTTCCCAGGTGGCGCGCCAGGCGACAAAGAGGAAGCGGGCGGAGACGGCGTGGAGGTCGTCGATGACGGAGAGAAGGCGCGGCATGCCGCAGGTGGAGACGATCAGGCGGTGGAAGCGGCGGTTGGCCTCCTCCCAGGTGCGGACATCCTTGGCATTGTCGGCATCCGTGGCAGCCTGTTCTGCGGCAGCCAGCACCTCTGGCGTGAGGTTCGGGGCTGCGTGGCGGAGTGCCAGGACTTCGAGGGCGGCCCGCATTTCGGCCACTTCGCGCACCTGCTTCAGGTCGAAGCTTGCGACACGCACGCCGCGACGGGGAATGCTGACGACGAGCCCTTGCGCTTCCAGCCGGCGGAAAGCCTCGCGCACGGGCACATGGCTTGCGCCGAATTCCTCGGCGATATGGTCCTGCGCGAGACGCGAACCGGGCAAGAGTTCGCCATGGATGATGCGCTCCGCCAGCGCACGGCTGATGCGGCTCGCAATCGTATCCTCCGGAGAATCTTCGGGCTTTTTCGGCATGGGTTCCTGCATAGTCAGCGGCTGCCGGCTTGTCGAGGGAGTGGCAGCGCGCGCTTCAGTCAAGCGCCCGCAAGATCGCCTGCCAGTCCTGCCGTCCGCCGAGAATGCGCAGGATGGTCACTTGCCCCTCCAGTCCAAGATAGACGATCAGATGGCTGCGATAGGGATAAATCCGGACTGGTGGTGTGAATTCCAAGCGCTCGCGAAACAACGCCGGAGATCGCGCAACCCGATCGAAGGCCTGCACGAGTTCGTCGAAGTAACGATCGGCCTGATCGGGGGACCACGTTTCAGCGCCATAGGCCCAGACGCTTTCCAGGTCGCGCAGGGCTTCAGGCGCGATCGTATAACCGCGACTAGCGGGCGCCATGGCTCTCGCGCATACGCCGCTTGAAGGCTTCGGGATCGAAAGTTTCCGGCGGACCGCTTTCAACACCCTTGGTGATGGCGGCTTGGAGTTGGTCAAACGCGGCCAATCGCTCCTGGTCCTTGCGAATGAGGTCGCGAATGTAGTCGCTGGCATTGCCGTAGCGACCGCTCTCAGCCTGACGCTCGACCCAGGCCTTCATCGGATCGGGAAGGGATACGTTCATCGTTGCCATGGTCTGCCTCCAGTCATGCGACCAAGATGGCGGTGATGGCAAAGTTTGTCAAAGCCGTCCACTCACCCATGCCTCGCGCGACTATCCTCCGGCGCCTCCGCGCGATCGTCGAGGCCATAATCACGCATGACATGAGCGACGCGGAGGCGATAGGCGGCGAAGACGCCGCCGCGGCCAGCGGCCTGGGCGGCGCGGTGTTCTTCCGTTTCGCGCCAGCGGCGCACGGCCTCCTCGTCGCGCCAGAAGGAGAGCGACAGGAGCTTACCGCGGGTCGTCAGGCTTTCGAAGCGCTCGACGGAAAGGAAGCCGTCCATCGATTCCAGATGGTCACGAAGCTCGCCGGCCAAATCGAGATAGCGGTGGCGCTCGCCGATGAAGGGGATCACCTCGAAGATGACGGCGATCATGGCTGGACCTTCAGGGACGGCGGGCTGGAGACGTTCTTCAGGAAGAGCCGGTCTTCCTCCAGGATGAAGCGGGCGTTTTTCGCAAAGTCGTAATTGGCCTTGCCGAGCGGATCGGCGGCGAGCCTTGCTCGGTAGGCTTCATAAGCCGCGAGGTTTTCGATGTTGTAGATGCCATAGGCCGTCGTCGCCGATCCCTCATGCGGGGCGAAATAGCCGATGAGATCGGCGCCGCAGCGCGGGATCGCCTCGCCCCAATTGCGGGCATAGGTGGCGAAGTCGTCGCGGCCGAAGGGGTCGATTCGGTAGCGGATGATGCAGGTGATCATGGAGGGCTCCTCGTGGTTGACGAGATGGGTCTTGCCACGGTGCCGACGGCTGATGCTTCGATCGCGGTCGAAGTCTCGCCGGTGTTTTCCATGCCTCATAGTTCGACCGGGATCGAAGCATTGGCTACACTCGACATGCAGAATGATGCCACCCCAAGGAGACGAACATGGCGGAAGGACCTGACATTGCGCGGATTGCCTCGTTGATCGGCGATCCCGCGCGCTCGAACATGCTGCTGGCACTGCTCGGCGGTCAGGCACTGACGGCAACGGAGCTTGCGGGGGCGGCGGGCGTGACGTTGCAGACGGCGAGTTCGCATCTCTCCAAGCTCGAAGAGGGCGGACTGCTTGCCCAGCGCAAGCAGGGGCGGCATCGCTATTTTGCGCTGGCCGACGGTCATGTCGGCGCGATGATCGAAAGCTTGATGAGCTTTTCGGCGACACGCGGGCATCTGCGCCATCGTGCGGGTCCGAAAGAGCCGGAACTGCGCAAGGCGCGGATCTGCTATGATCATCTGGCTGGCGACTATGGCGTGCGCATGCTGGACAGCCTGATCGCACAAGGCGCGATCCGCGCCGAGGACGAGGCGCTGACGCTGACGGGTGACGGGGAGAGCCTGCTGGTGGGTCAGGGGCTCGATATCAGCAGCCTTCGGGCCAAGCGGCGGCCGCTGTGTCGAGCGTGTCTCGACTGGAGCGAGCGGCGCACGCATCTGGCCGGCGCTCTCGGAGCGGCACTGCTGTCGCATTTTCTCGATCGAGGCCATGCGAGGCGGGTGGAGGAGAGCCGGATCATCCGATTTTCGCCTGATGGCGAGCGCCGGTTTCTTGCGATGTTTCCGACAGCGGACTGAACGGGGAAAAAGACGCGCGCATCGGCGCTGGAGGGGGCATTGCTGCCCCCTGCCCTTGTCATTCAGATGTCTTCGATGAATTCGACTTCGCCACTGGCGATGTCATAGACCGCCGCCACGACGCGGACCGCGCCCGAAGTCACGAGTTCGCTGACGATATGGCTTTCATCGGCGATGCGGCGGGCGCCGGAGATCGCGTTCAAGCGGACAGTCTCGGCGACGAGGCCCTCGCCCTTGTCCTTGGCGGAGAGAACAACGGGGAGGATCGGCTGGACCATCTTGCCGATCGAGCCACCGGGCACTGCACCCTTGGTGACTTCGTCGCAGGCGGCGGTGACGGCGCCGCATTTGCTGTGGCCCATGACGACGACCAGCGGCGACTTCAGGTGTTCGGTGCCGTATTCGATCGTGCCGAGCGCGCCGGTGTCGAGCACGTTGCCGGCATTGCGGATGACGAACAGTTCGCCGAGGGTCGAGCCGCCGAAGACCAGTTCGGGGCTGACGCGACTGTCGGAACAGGTGAGGATGGTCGCCCAGGGATGCTGACCGCCGGCGAGTTCGCCGCGGACCGCGACAAGATTGGAGGCGCAGGCCTCGGCGTCCTCGACGAAACGCCTGTTGCCTTCCTTCAACCGCGCCAGCGCTTCTGCCGGCGTCGTCACGGGTGAGGTCGCGGGCGCTGTGGTGGCGGCGCGCGCGGGCGCACTGCCGATGAGGGCGGCCGCGGTCAGGCCGACGCCTGCGAGCTTGAAGAGGTTGCGACGGTTAAGGCCTTGCGTTTCGCATTCCTGGCACATGCTGGATGTCCTGTTGATGATGGGGTGGCCGGACGGCCGAGGGCAAGGTCGCTCGCCGATCCCGGCGAAATTGTGATATGTCAATATTATGATCTATAATTAATGTTTTGTGCCTCAGAGGTTGCGGGGATGCGTTTCCATTGCATCCAGAAGGCGCTTTCAAAACAAACCTACCGTATGGTATGTTTATCTCAAATCTGACCAAAGGATGTGTTTGTCATGAGCCCCGCCCTCACCGCCTATGGCGCGCTTGCCGCTGCGATCGTACTGGAAGTCATCGGCACGACGCTTTTGCAGAAGTCGGCGCAATTCACCAAGCTCTTGCCGACAGCGGGCATGGTGATGTTCTACGTCGCCTCCTTCTATCTGCTCTCCCAAGCACTGAAGGGCATGCCGCTCGGCATCGCCTATGCCATGTGGGGCGGGCTCGGCATTGTCCTGACCGCTCTCATCAGCGTCTTCTATCTCAAGCAGAGCCTGGATCTCGCAGCTTTGGCCGGCATCGCGCTGATCGTGACGGGCGTAATCGTGATGAACACGCTGTCGAGCACGGTGTCGCACTGATGGCAGCCTCCCCTTCGCCGGCCGACGGAACCTTGTCGGCCCATCACCGCAAGAAGCAGCCGGAGCAGGTGCGCAGGGCGCTGCTCGATTGCGCCGCCCAGATCGCGGCGGAAGACGGGGCAGCCGCGATCACGATCCAGGCCGTGGCGACACGGGCGGGCGTGACCAAAGGCGGGTTGCTGCATCATTTTGACAGCAAGCAGGCGCTCCTGGCGGCCGTGTTCAAGGATCTGCTCGACAAGATGGATCAGGAAATCGACCGGACGCTGGCGGATGATCCGGCCTCGCGCGGACGCTTCACGCGGGCCTATGTGCGCGCCTGTTTCTCCGACCGGTTGCTCGGCGATCGCAGCCTCTGGGGTGCGCTGTCGGTCGCGATCGTGTCCGAACCGGCGCTGCGCGCGCTGTGGTCGGCCTGGCTCGACGGGCGCATGGCGCGGCATGCCGAGACCGACGGCGATCCGAGGCTCGTTGCCGTGCGGCTTGCAGCCGACGGTGTGTGGCTTGCGGACATGATGGAGAAGGACGGCGGGCTGAAGCGCTACCCTCAGGATTTCGAGGCCGTGCTGCTGACGATGGCTGAGGCTTGAGACCAGGCGGCCCCCAGCGACCTTCCGCACGGCAGACCTGCATGACGCGTGATTGTCCTTGCCCTTCCGATCGTGTAGGGAGCGACTTTCCCTGGACCACATGACGGATGTTTCCATGAGCGGCTTCGACCTCACCCTTTTCGATTGCGACGGCGTGCTCGTCGATTCCGAGATCATCGCGGCCAAGGTCGAGTCGAAGCTTCTGACGGAAGCCGGTTACCCGATCTCGGTCGAGGAAATGGGCGAACGCTTTGCCGGCATGACCTGGAAGAACATTCTTCTGACAATCGAGAAGGAAGTCGACATTCCCCTGTCGGCGAGCCTGATCGACAAGTCGGAACAGCTTCTGGACCAGAAACTTGCGCGTGAGGTGAAGGCGATCGAGGGCGTGCAGTATGCGCTGTCCCGGATCACTGGCCCGCGCTGCATCTGCTCCAACTCGTCCTCGCAGCGGCTCGACATGATGCTGACGAAGGTCGGGCTGAAGGAATTCTTCGCGCCGCATATCTATTCGGCCAAGGATCTCGGCGCCGACCGCGTCAAGCCGAAGCCCGACATCTTCCTGCATGGCGCGGCACAGTTCAATGTCAGCCCGTCCAAGTGCATCGTGATCGAGGATTCCGTGCATGGCGTGCATGCGGCGCGCGAAGCCGGCATGCGGGTGATCGGCTTTACCGGCGCCTCGCACACCTATCCCTCGCATGCGGACAAGCTGACCGACGCGGGTGCGGAAACGGTCATCGCCCGGATGCAGGACCTGCCGGGCGTGATCGCTGCCATGGCCGAATGGGAAGGCGTTTTCTGAGCAAGGCTCGCTTGGTCATCACGTCCTGATCGTCAGGGCGCCTGGCATGATTTCCGCGACGAAGCCGCCACGGATCGGAGCTTCACCGTCGACATCGATCGGAAAGCGGGCGGCGTCTCGCGGCCGAACCTCCACCCGACGACCCTTGTGGAAGCTCAAGAGCGGATGGCCGACATGACCGGCCTTATGCAGGCGTCCCAGTAAATTCAGAAGACCGAAGACATTCTCTTCGCGCATGACGGCAATGTCGAACTGGCCGTCGGCGACATCGGCGTCCGGCGTAATGTGCATGCCGCCGCCGAACCAGCCGCCATTGGCGATCGCCGTCAAGGCGAGCTTGCCGTGATGCACGCGCATGCCATCGATCAGCACCTCGAAATCATAGGGCCGGTAGCGCAGGATCGCGAGTGCTGAATGGACGAGGAAGCGCAGCGGGCCATTCAGGATGCGCATGCGACCCGGCGCGTTCACAGCCTCGACGATCTCGCCGGAAATGCCGACACTGGTGATATTGGCGAAGTAGCGGCGTTGCTCTTGGCCATTGGCATCGTGGCTTGTCAGGAGCCCGGCATCGATGCGGCGCAGCGGCGCGTTGGCGATATGATCGGCAAGGGCGGCGGGATCAGCCGGAAGCGCGAAGTTGCGGACGAAATCGCAGCCCGTGCCGATCGGCAGGAATGCGAGCGGCATATCGGGCCGCGTGGAGGTCAGGACGCCGTCGACGACATCGCTGATCGTGCCATCACCGCCCGCGACCAGCAGGAGATCGTAAGGACCCGCGGCAAGCTCGCGGGCAAGCCTGCGAGCGTCGCCACTGGAGCGGCTCTCGTGGATCTCCATATCGGGAAAATGTCTGCGGAAGGCGGCGGACAACAGCGCCCATTGCTTCCGGCCCAGACGACCGCCCGCAATGGGGTTTCTCACGACTGCAATTTTCAATCAGGTCTCCCCCGGAAGGCACCCCATTTAGGGCACTTCCACGCGCGCAAATGCCGGCTTGCGAATGTTCCCCACGGCAAGCGTCGGGTCGCAAACTAGCATTCGGCGAGGCGCGAGAGCAAGGCGAGGCGGCTGGCCCGGACTATGCCTTGCACAGGGTTCGCTAGGCGTTCAGCCTTGCTGCCACCTGTGCGTCGAGGCGATGTGCCGGTTGCTGAGACGTGGTTCGCCGAAGAGCTTCTGGCGCAGCGGACCCTCTCGATATTCCGTCTTGTAGAGGCCGCGCTCCTGCAGGCGCGGGACGACGAGTTCGATGATGTCGTCGAAACATTCCGGCACGACCGTGCGGGAGAGATTGAAGCCGTCGACGCCGGTATCCTCGACCCAGTCGACCAGCCATTCGACAACCTGATCGGCCGAGGCGACCAGCGGCGGCTGGCGGCTGCCGAGCACCATCTGCTCGATCAGCTTGCGCTTGGTCCATTGCGGCCCGGCTGCGCGGTCCATGGCCTTGATGTTGGAGGTGATCGCCTGGCTCTTGCCCGTTTCGACAGGTTCATCCATGTCGAACTTGTCGAAGTCGATGCCCATGGATGCGGCGGCATGGGTGAGTGCTGCCTCGGAGCTGACGTAGCGCTTGTAATCCTCGAACTTGTCCTGCGCCTCCTTCTCGGTGCGGCCGGTGACGATGGTGGCGCCGAGGAAGACCTTGATGTCGTCTCCATTTCGGCCGAAACCTTCAGCCCTTGCCCTGATATCGGTGACGATCTCGCGCACGCCCTCCTTCTTCTGGCCGTTGACGAAGACGCATTCGGCATGGGTGGCAGCGAACTGGCGACCGCGCGGCGAAGAGCCGGCCTGATAGAGGACCGGCGTGCGCTGTGGCGAGGGCTCGCTCAGATGATAGGCATCCACTTGGTATTGCCGTCCATGATGATGGACGGGGTGGACACGTGAGGGGTCGGCATAGATCTGCGCGGCCTTGTCGGCGACGACGGCGCCATCCTCCCAGCTGCCTTCCCAGAGCTTGTAGACCACCTCCATATATTCATCGGCGAGATCATAGCGATCGTCATGGGCCATCTGGCCATCCAGACCGATCGCGCGGGCCGCACTGTCGAGATAGCCGGTGACGATGTTCCAGCCCATGCGGCCGCCGGTCAGGTGGTCCAGCGTCGCCATGCGGCGGGCAAACAGGAATGGCTGCTCGTAAGTGAGGTTCGCCGTCACGCCGAAGCCGAGATGCCTTGTAACCGAAGCCATGGCCGGGACCAGCATCATCGGATCATTGACCGGCACCTGGACGGCACCTCTGAGGGCCGGCGCGGGGCTGCCGCTCAAGACGTCATAGATGCCGACGACATCGGCGAGGAAGATGCCATCGAAGAGGCCCGCTTCCAGACGCTTGGCATAATCGGTCCAGTAGGCGAGGCTGTTGTATTCCATCGACCGGTCGCGCGGATGCGACCAGAGGCCCTGCTGGATGTGGCCGATGCAGTTCATGTCGAATGCGTTGAAATGGATCTCGCGTGCCACTTGTGTTTCATCCCTCTTCAATGGCTCGATAGATCCGATGGCTTGTGGACGCCCCGTCATCTATCTTATGTTCCCGTCCACTATAGAAGACGCACACGACAGATTTGGCAAGGGCTGAGATGAACGATACGGCAGGCAAGTTCGAGAGCCATGATGAGCATCGCCAGGCACGGGCCATCGCCGAGCGTGTGCGGCTGGAACGCGATAGCCGTGGTTGGTCGCTGGCGGAGCTTTCCGTCCGGTCCGGCGTCTCCAAGGCGATGATCAGCAAGGTAGAGCGCTGCGAGGCAAGCCCGACGGCCACCGTGCTCGGGCGGTTGTCGGGCGCATTCGGCCTGCCGCTTTCAGTGCTGCTGGCGCTGGCCGAACGGGAGGGAGAGCAGTTGGCCCGCCATGCGGAGCAGCCGGTCTGGACCGACCCGGATACGGGCTATACGCGCCGGACTCTATCGCCCGCCAATGGCGGGCAGCTGGAACTCCTGGAGGTGGTACTGCCGGCTGGCGTCAAGGTGCCCTACCCGGCTTCCGCCTTCAGCTTCCAGCACCAGCAGATCTATGTTCTCGAGGGAAATCTCGACTTCATCGAGGGCGCACGCAGCCATCGGCTTTCGACCGGCGACTGCCTGCAGCTCGGAGCGCCTGCCGACTGTGTCTTCATCAATGCCAGCGACCGAGCGATCCGCTATCTGGTGGCGCTGACGCGGCGGGTCTAGGCGCCGATCTTCGGATCCGGCGCCTGTCCTTAGGAACTTACTTCTTCTTCGGCTGTTCGAAGCCGATGAACACACGGGTCATGCCGGAGACATTGCCGGGCACGTTGATCGCCTTGGTGTAGACGAACTGGGTCGGCGTGTTCACGTCGGCAAGCGAAACCGGATACTGCTCGAGCTCGTTGAAGACTTCCTGGCCGCCATCGGTGACGGTGACACGGACCGGCAGGTTGATCGTGCCAGCCTTGCCCTGCGGACCGGAGACGAGACGTCCCTGGATGAGCGCGTTGACGGTAAGTGTGGTCTCGGTGCGGGAGCACGAGCGCGTCGAGTCGGCGAGCGAGGCCTGGAACACGACCTGCTCTGCATCGCCTTCCTTGCCACGGGCATAGGAGCGATAGACAGCGGTGCCGTCACGGAGCGAAATCTGGGGGCAGAAACCCTGGACGAAGGCTTGTTGGGCCGGCGCTGCGGCGGGCGTCGCGGCAGCCGGTTCAGAGGACGAAAGCCCAAGACCGCCACCCAGGCTGCCGGCATTGCAACCCGAAAGAACCATCATCAGCGAAACGGCGACAACACCGCGCGACACGTTTACAGACACGAGACTTCACCTTCCGCATGCTCGGCCAAAGGCCGAAAAACAGTCAAACTTGAGGCTTTTCAGCGCCCTCGCGGATGGTCTATACCAGCGGCCACGACAAAAATCGATTGGGTAGCCGGCAATTTGCGTCAAATTTCAACCGGTCCTCAACCTCAGGCCTGCGGGCCGGCTCCGGCAAGCCCGCTTGCGATTGCCGGGCTTGCGAAATCTTGGCGAGCGCACTGGCGCAAACGGGCAAACCTCACTATCCGAAACGCCATAGATTTGACGGCGGCTTCGGCTCCGACTTTTTGAACGATAGGGATGAGCGACGTGGAATATATCTCGACCCGCGGCGAGGCTCCGAGCCTCGGCTTTTGTGACGCACTTCTGGCAGGCCTTGCCCGGGACGGCGGGCTCTACGTGCCGCGCGAATGGCCGCAGATGTCGAAAAAGACGATCCGCGGGTTGCGCGGCAAGTCTTATGAAGAGGTCGCCTTCGAAGTCCTGCTTCCCTTCACCAATGGCGAGATCGAGCCGGAGATCTTCCGTGGGATGATCGACGAGGCCTATGCGACCTTCAAGCATCCGGCTGTCGCGCCGCTGGTGCAGACCGGGCCGAACGCCTTCGTGCTGGAACTCTTCCACGGCACGACGCTCGCCTTCAAGGACGTGGCGATGCAGCTGCTCGCGCGCCTGATGGACCATGTGCTGGAAAAGCGCGGCGAACGGGCGACCATCGTCGGCGCAACGTCGGGTGATACGGGTGGTGCTGCCATCGACGCCTTTGCCGGCCGCGCCCGCACCGATATCTTCATCCTCTTCCCGCATGGCAAGGTCTCGCCGGTGCAGCAGCGCCAGATGACCTCGTCGAAGGATGCGAACGTGCATGCCATCGCGCTTGAAGGCAATTTCGACGACTGCCAGAACCTGGTGAAGGCTATGTTCAACGACGTCGCCTTCCGCGACCGCGTCAAGCTTTCCGGCGTGAACTCGATCAACTGGGCGCGCATCATGGCGCAGGTGGTCTACTACTTCACGTCCGCCGTCGCGCTCGGCGCACCGGACCGCAAGGTCTCCTTCACCGTGCCGACCGGCAATTTCGGCGACATCTTCGCTGGCTACGTCGCCAAGAAGATGGGCCTGCCGATCGACAAGCTCGTCATTGCCACCAATGATAATGACATCCTGGCGCGCACGATGAAGACAGGCCGCTACGAGATGAAGGGCGTCTCGGCGACCACCTCGCCGTCGATGGACATCCAGATCTCGTCGAACTTCGAACGCCTGCTGTTCGAGGCCTATGGCCGCGATGCATCTGCCATCCGCTCGTCGATGGAAGGGCTCAAGCAGTCCGGCTCTTTCGAGATCAAGCCGGAGGCCTTGAAGTTCATCCGCAAGGATTTTCGCGCCGGCCGCGCCACCCAGAAGGAGGTGGCAAAGACGATCCGGGCCGTGCTCGACGAGACCGGCTATCTGCTTGACCCGCATACCGCCGTCGGCGTGCATGTCGCGAAGAAATTCGAGAAGCCGCAGAGCCCAATGGTGGTGCTCGCGACCGCCCATCCGGCGAAATTCCCGGCGGCAGTAAAATCGGCCTCCGGTATTGACCCCGCGCTTCCGACATGGCTTGCTGATCTGATGGACAGGGAGGAGCGCTTCGAAATCTTGCCCGCGGACCTTAAAGCCGTCGAAAGCTTTGTCGGCGCACATGCCCGTGCGGACAGTTGAGAAGCGCAGAAAGACGGACCATGAATGTTGAGTGCACCCGGCTTGCCTCGGGTTTGACTGTTGTAACCGAGAACATGCCGCATCTGGAAAGCGTGGCTCTCGGCACCTGGATCAAATCCGGATCGCGCAACGAGACGGAGGGCGAGCATGGCATCGCGCATCTGCTCGAGCACATGGCTTTCAAGGGCACGAACAAGCGGACCGCCCGGCAGATTGCCGAGGAAATCGAGAATGTCGGCGGCGAAGTGAACGCCGCCACCTCGACCGAGACCACGTCCTATTACGCCCGCGTGCTGAAGGACAATGTGCCGCTCGCGGTCGATATTCTCGCCGACATCCTGACCGACAGTGTCTTCGACGAAGAGGAACTGGAACGCGAAAAACACGTCATCCTGCAGGAAATCGGCGCCGCCGACGACACGCCGGATGATGTGGTCTTTGACCGTTTCTCCGAAGAAGCCTATCGCGGCCAGACGATCGGGCGCAGCATTCTGGGCACGCCTGAAACGGTGCAGTCCTTCTCCAGCGACCAGATCCGCGCCTATCTCTCGCGCAATTACACGACCGACCGGATGTTCGTCGTCGCCGCCGGCAAGGTCGATCACGACGCGTTCGTCAAGCAGGTCGAGGAGCGCTTCGCCTCACTGCCGACGACCCCATCGGCCACGCCGGTCATGGATGTAGCCCGCTATACTGGCGGCGAGTCGCGCGTCGAACGCGACCTCATGGATACCCAGGTTCTGCTCGGCTTCGAGGGCAAGGCCTACCACATGCGCGACTTCTATTGCTCGCAGATCCTGGCCAATATCCTGGGCGGCGGCATGTCGTCGCGGCTCTTCCAGGAAGTGCGTGAGATCCGCGGCCTCTGCTACTCGGTCTATGCCTTCCACTGGGGCTTTTCCGACACCGGCATCTTCGGCATCCATGCCGCGACCGGTGGCGAGAACCTGCCGGAACTGGTGCCGGTCATCATCGACGAACTGCGCAAGTCTTCCGAGCGCATCGACCAGCAGGAAATCGAGCGCTCGCGCGCACAGATCCGTGCGCAGCTGTTGATGGGCCAGGAAAGCCCGGCCGCCCGCGCCGGCCAGATCGCCCGGCAGATGATGCTCTATGGCCGCACCATTCCGAACCAGGAGATGATGGAGCGGCTTGCCGGCATCACCACCGAACGCCTGACCGACCTTGCCGGACGCCTGTTCTTCGACACGGCCCCGACACTCTCGGCGATCGGCCCTGTCGACCACCTGGTTTCGCTCGATGAAATCGCAGGCGCCCTCACCCAACAGCCGGCCGGTATCCGCAAGGCTGTCGGCTGAACGCCGCATCCAATGAACTGGACCGGCGGGATCTTCGCCGGTTGTCGCTCGGGGATTGACCATGACGCGTTCGGTCTTTCGGTTTCTGTCCCGGCAGTCGGACATGCCGGAGCTTTACGGCGACCGGCATATGCTGCGCCTGCCGCGCTTTCGCGATTTCGAGCCATGGCACCAGTTGCGACGGGAGAGCCGCGCCTTCCTGCAGCCGTGGGAACCCCTGTGGCGCCCGGATGAACTCACCGAGCGGGCCTTCCGGCAGCGCGTCCTGCGTAATGAACAGGAATTTCACTCTGGCATGGCCGTGCCCTTCTTCCTCTTCGATAAGGAGGAAAACACCTTGCTGGGCGGGCTTACCATCGGCCTTATCCGACGTGGTGCGGCGCAAAGCTGCATGATTGGCTACTGGATGGGCGAGCGCCATTCGCGGCAAGGCCACATGTTTGCCGCACTTCAACTGGCTATTCCCTACATCTTCGGGCCACTCGAGTTGCACCGTATCGAGGCAGCCTGTATTCCGGACAACGTCAACAGCCTGAGGCTACTCGAAAAGACGGGATTTGAGCGGGAAGGTCTTTTGCGCGACTATCTTAAAATCAACGGGGAATGGCGCGACCATCTGCTCTACTCCCGGATCGGCGCTCCGAAGGCGCGGAACGGCAAGACGTCCTCATGACACATACCGCAAACCGATTGCGCGCCGTGCCTCGCCTGGCCGCTCTCTGCATGGCTGCGTTTGCAGCGCTTTATGTCGGGCTCGCCGCCTCGGCGGCGCTGGCCGTCGAACCCGTCAAGATCGCGCGTGACGACAATGCGCTGGATCTGACGGCGACGACCGAGATCTACACGAACCAGGGCGAGGCCTTCCAGGTTTCCACAGCCGCCGGTGCAGACGGCATCCGCCGACGCATCGAGGTGCGCTCGTCCACCGAGGGACATCAGGGCGACTGGGCCGTCTTTGCGCTCGCCAACGTCTCCGAAGAGCAGCTCGAGCGCGTGATTGTCGCCCCGCATTTCCGCCTGTCAGGCTCGCGGCTGTTCTGGCCTGATCTGGGCTCGCAGCGCATCATGGCGATCACGCCATCGGAAGGCTTTGCGCTCGACCGCGTGCCGAGCCCGGATGCCGACGTTTTCCGCATCACGCTGAACCCCGGCACGGTCATCACCTTCGTCGCCGAACTCGCGACGCCGGAATTGCCGCAGATCTATCTCTGGGAACCGGACGCCTACAAGGACACGGTCAACGCCTTTACACTCTATCGCGGCATCGTGCTCGGCATTGCCGGCCTGCTGGCGGTGTTCCTGACCATCCTCTTCGTCGTCAAGGGCACGTCCATGCTGCCGGCGGCAGCGGCGCTCGCCTGGGCGGTACTCGCTTACATCTGCGTCGACTTCGGCTTCCTTGAAAAGCTGATCTCGCTCACCGCTTCGGATGTTCGAATATGGCGCGCCGGGGCCGAAGTTGCGCTTGCCTCATCGCTGGTCATCTTCCTCTTCACCTATCTCAACCTCAATCGCTGGCACGTGCATCTCGGCTATGCGACGCTTGCCTGGATGCTGGGTCTGACGGTGCTGTTCGGCGTGGCGATCTTCGACCCCTCGGTCGCAGCCGGCATTGCGCGTGTCTCCTTCGCGCTGACGGGCGTGGTTGGCATCGGTCTCATCATCTATCTCGGCATCAACCGCTATGACCGCGCCGTGCTTCTGGTGCCCACCTGGGCATTGATCCTGGTCTGGCTGTTCGGCGGCTGGATGACGGTGACCGGCCAGCTCGACAACGACATCATCCAGCCGGCACTCGGCGGCGGACTGGTACTCATCGTTCTCCTGATCGGCTTCACGGTCATGCAGCACGCCTTTGCCGGCGGCGCCTATCAGCAGGGTCTGTTCTCCGATCTCGAGCGCCAGTCGCTGGCGCTGACCGGGTCCGGCGATACCGTCTGGGACTGGGACGTGGCCCGCGACCGCGTGGTGACGAGCCCGGATGTTTCCATCAGGCTCGGCCTGTCGCCGGGCACAATGCATGGCCCGGCACGCAACTGGCTGCCGCGCCTGCATCCCGATGACCGTGACCGCTTCCGCGCCACGCTCGACGTGCTGCTCGAACACCGCAAGGGACGCCTCAGCCACGAATTCCGCATCCGCGCCGAGGATGGCCACTTCCATTGGCTGAAGATCCGCGCGCGGCCAGTGCTGGGATCAAACGGCGAAGTCATCCGCTGCGTCGGCACGATCATCGACGTGACCGAGCAGAAGAACTCGATTGACCGGCTACTGGTCGATGCCATGCATGACAACCTGACGGGCCTGCCGAACCGCGAGGTCTTCCTCGACCGGCTGCAGGCGATCCTGTCGCTCGCCTCGACATCCGAGAGCGTGCGGCCGACCGTGCTCGCCATCGACATCGACCGCTACAAGCAGGTGAACGACGCGCTCGGCATCGCCGCCGGCGACAACATCCTGATCGCGATCACGCGGCGCCTGCGCCGATTGCTCAAGCCACAGGATACGCTGGCGCGGCTTTCGGGCGACGAGTTCGGCCTGATCCTGGTGTCCGAAAAGGACCCTGCCAAGATCGCCGACTTTGCCGATGCGGTCTCCAAGGCGATCATGGTGCCGCTCAACTTCGCCAATCGCGAGATCAGCCTGACGGCCTCGATCGGCCTTGTTTCCTGGGTGGACCAGCAGGAGAGCGCTGCCAGCCTGCTCGCCGATGCGGAGCTTGCCATGTACCGGGCAAAGCGCACCGGTGGCAATCGCGTCGAGCCCTTCCGTCCGGCCTTCCGCACTGTGAGCACCGACCGGCTACAGCTGGAGACGGATCTGCGCCGCGCCATCGAGCGCAAGGAGCTGTCGATGGCCTATCAGCCGATCGTCAGGCTCGCCAATGGCGAGATTGCCGGCTTCGAGGCCTTGATGCGCTGGGATCACCCGAAGCGCGGCACGATCTCGCCGACCGAGTTCATTCCGATCGCCGAGATGTCTGATCTGATCGAGCCGCTCGGCATGTTCGCGCTGGAGCGCTCGTCCAGCGACCTGATGGAGTGGGAACGCCAGACGGGCGAGCTGCCGATCTTCGTCTCGGTCAACCTGTCGTCGGCCCAGCTGATTTCGAGCGAAATTTACAACGACATCCGCGCCATGCTGGTGAAGACCCAGTGCGATCCGAAGCGGATCAAGCTGGAGCTCACCGAAAGCGTCGTCATGGAGAACCCGGAACAGGCGCGCCTGATGCTGGAGAAGCTGAAGGACACGGGCATCAGCCTGGCGCTCGACGATTTCGGCACCGGCTATTCGTCGCTTGCCTATCTCACCCGCTTCCCCTTCGACACGATCAAGCTGGACAAGGCGCTGGTCTGCGACCAGTCGGACAAGAAGTCAGTGCTCCTGCGCTCCGTCGTCTCGATGGCGCGCGGGCTCGACATGCAGGTGGTGGCCGAGGGCATCCAGACCGACCAGGATGCTGCCGATCTTGCGATGATGGGTTGCGACTTCGGCCAGAGCTACCTGTTCGGCCCGCCGCTCGGGTCGGAATCGGTGCTGAGGCTGCTCAAGGAGCGGTTTCCGCTGATGAAGCGGGCGTGAGGCGAAAGGGCTTCACGTGCGCTGGAGGGCGACGTGAAGGCCGAGGCCGACAAGGATTGCTCCGCCTGCCCTTTGCAGATTGCGTTGCAGTGATGAAACCCGCGCCAAGCGTCTGGTGACGGTGCTGGCGGCCATAACGCAGGCCACGTCGGCGATCGTGAACATCACATTGACCAGCGTTCCGAGGATCACGAACTGCAGCCAGACGGGGAAGCTCGCAGCAGGGTCAATGAACTGCGGCAGGAAGGCGAGGAAGAAAATCGCCGTCTTCGGATTGAGCACCTCGACCAGCATGCTTTCCAGGAAAGCACGGCCCGTCGATTTCTGCGCCAGCACTGCAACGGGCGTTGCGCCAACCGCCCTAGCCGCGAGGAACATGCGAACGCCGAGATAGATCAGGTAAGCAGCCCCTGCCAGCTTCACCGCCAGATAGAGCGTTGGGACGACATGGAAGAGCACCGACAGACCGGCTGCTGCGGCCACCACATGCACGTAACAGCCAACATGAATACCTGATGTCGCCATCAGCCCTGCACGGCGGTCCGCTGCCAGCGTGCGGGCCGCGACATAGAGCATAGCAGGGCCCGGGATGAAGGCGAAGACGGCGGTGGTGATGAAGAAGGCGATGAGGATGTCGGTGGAGGGCATGGGATAGGGTCTCACTGTGATCTGAGCATTATGGCCAGACGGTGGGAACATTGACCCCTCAGGTGGCAAGATGCAAGCCTTGCAACCGGGTCGACGACAAAGCATGGGCCAGTTCCGCAGGATTTGCCGGTCCAGGACGTGCAAGACTTCAGACACATTCAGCACGCCAGGGGGTTCTCATGCATCACCAGAAAGCCTATCGCGATCGTCTTGATCGGGTCCTCGACTACATCTACGCCCATCTGGACGACGATCTCTCCTTCGACAATCTGGCGGAAGTCGCCTGCCTGTCGTCCTATCACTGGAGCCGGATCTATTCGGCCATGCGTGGGGAGACAATTGTTGCAACCATCCGGCGGCTGAGGCTCCAGCGTGCAGCGGATCAACTCGCGAACTCCGATGCGGATGTCCAGGCCATCGCCCGGCGGGCCGGTTACAGCTCCAGCGACAGTTTCGGGCGCGCGTTCAAGGAGAGCTTCGGGACGAGCCCGACCGCCTACCGCGAGATGGGCTCGCATGCGGCGTTCAAGGCCGCAAGCATGGCCAGCGACGGCTGTGGCTTCCCCGTGACGGTGGAAATCTTGCCGGAGCGCCGTTGCGCCGGGATTGATCACACGGGGTCCTACATGACGATCGACCATGCCATGGGCAAACTGTTTGCCGAACTTGTCCAGCGATCTCTTCTACCGGCGGAGCCTGCCATGATCGGCGTGTTCTTTGACGATCCCGATCTCGGACCCGAGCACGCCCTGCGTTCGCGGGCCTGCTTGCCGATACCCGTTTCCATTGCCATCGAAATGCCGCTGGTGGAGACAGTGCTGCGCGGCGGGGCCTATGCCAAGCTCAGCTACAAGGGGCCTTATGCCGATATGCGGGGTGCCTATCGCTGGCTGCTCGGCACCTGGTTGCCCGCCTCCGGTTACGAGCCGGATGATGCACCCATCTTCGAAGCCTATCTCAGCGACCCGCGTCACGTGCCGCAAGCGGAACTGCGCACAGACATTCACCTGCCTCTGAAGACACTGCCATGACTGTGCCGCCTGTACCGGACGCCGTTTACCGCGCACTCTCGCGCCACCCAGACACTGTGCGGGCACGTCTTCTGGAGATCCGCCTGCTGATCTTTGCGGTGGCGAAAGACATCGGAGATGTCGGCCCTCTGACGGAGACGCTCAAATGGGGCGAGCCCGCTTACCTGACCGAGATCAGCCGAAGTGGTACCACCATTCGGCTCGGCGCCACCCGAGAGGCGCCCCATAACAGCGCGCTGCTGTTCAACTGCAAGACAAGCCTCATCGACATGTTTCGCAACACGTTTACAGCGGACTTCACGTTCGAGGGAAACCGCGCACTGGTGATCCCGGCAGACCGAGAGCTGCCCCGCGCGCCGTTGCTATTCTGCCTGAGTGCGGCTTTGACCTATCATCGGCGGAGGCGCACAGGCTCTCGCAACTGAAGAGAGGGGAAGGTCAAGGACGCCCGGCCCTCAAGCGTGCCCCGCATCCATCGACAGCATGGCCGGGTTAATGCCCATCAGGGCCAGCGCCCGGTCGTATTTGTTGTCGAGGCTGCGGTCGAAGATCAGGCTTTCGGTGGCCGCGCAATGCAGCCAGCCGTTCTGGGCGATTTCCTCTTCCAGCTGGCCCGGGCCCCAGCCGGCATAGCCGAGCAGCATGGTGGCGTGGCGGGGGCCTCGGCCGTCGGAGATGGCGCGGACGATGTCGAGGGTGGCGGTGAGCGAGATGTCGTCGCTGACGGGGATGGAGCTGTCGGAGAGATAGTCATCAGAATGCAGAACGAAGCCGCGGTTCTGCTCCACCGGGCCACCGCACTGGATGGGGAAATGGCGGGCGTGATCGGGCAGCATGATCGCATCGTTGCGATCAATCAGTTCGAGATGCAGGAGGAGATCGGCGAAGGTCACCGATTGCGAGCGGTTGATGATGAAGCCCATGGCGCCGGCATCCGAATGGGCGCAGATATAGACGACGGCGCGGGCGAAATTGCCGTCCGCCATGCCCGGCATGGCGATCAGCAGGTTGCCATCCAGGAAACCGCGCTCTCTCAGACTGGTTTTAGACGACAATGCCATGCCCGCCTCCTTGGCTGCCTCGACGGCAATCGGCTTCATGCGTGGTTCAGATGTGGTCTCCTATCCAAGATGAGGCAGAAGCGGATTGTGATCAACCCAAAATGATGAGCATGAAGCAAGCGTGACTGGCCAAGGCGAGAGTGATCTTCTAGAGCCGATTACATGAACTCAAAAACGGCAGTAGACATGTCTCGTTTCAGCCTGTCATGCGGCTTGCGCAGCTATCGGCTCATGATGCTTTCCCTTGCGATCGGCCTTGCCTCGCTGGACACGGCGGGTCCCGTGGCGGCTGCCAGCAGCGAATGGGCCGTGAACGAAGGTGGGCGGATGCGGCTGATCCTGCTGCCCGAAACCGGCAACGGCGTGCGGCACGGAGCTCTGGTGATCGAGCCAAAGCCGGGCTGGATCACCTATTGGAAGGAACCAGGCGACGTCGGGATCCCACCCGACATCACGCCGGTTCCGGGTGTTTCCTACACGGTCGACAGCGTCGGCTTTCCAGTGCCCAAGGTGCTGATGAACGGTGACATGATCGATGTCGGCTACGACCATCCCGTCACGCTGCCGCTGACGCTGAAGGACGCTCCGAACACGTCCGGCGTGACACTGAGTGCCTTTGTCGGCGTTTGCCAGAACATCTGCATTCCCTTTCAGGCCGACCTGACTGTTCCGGCGGATCAAGGCGGCACCACCAACCCGGTGGAGGCGGCACTCGTTGCTTCCGCGCAGTCGAAGGTACCGCCCGGCCCTTCCCCAGACTTCCACGTTGTCGGGCATGAGCTCAAGATGGACAGCAAGGAGCTTGTCATTCGGCTGAAGATGCCTGCGTCCGAAGCCCAGCCGAAGGTATTTGTCAGCGGCCCGAGCGGACATGTCTTCGTGAAGGCCTCGATGACTGCGGAAACCTCGGGGGAAACGGTGCTGACATTGCCGATCAAAAAGCTGCCGAAGAAGTATCGGATCGCCGGCAAACAGTGGGGCATCCTTGTCGTCAGCGACAGCCGCGCCATGGAAACCGTGCTTGCCTTTGAATGACCTCCACCTATATTCGCCTCGACCGCCGTCCGGAGGGGTTTCGGGCGGTTCAACGCAAGCGAGGACGATTTCATGACCATTGCCATTGGCGAAAAGCTGCCCCAGGCCACCTTCAAGGAAAAGACCGCTGACGGCCCGGTGGAAGTCACCACGGAACAGCTGTTTGCCGGCAAGAAGGTCGTCGTCTTTGCCGTCCCCGGCGCGTTTACCCCGACCTGCACGCTGAACCATCTGCCGGGCTATCTGGAAAACCGCGATGCGCTGATGGCGCGCGGCGTCGACGCGATTGCCGTCGTCTCCGTCAATGACTGGCACGTGATGGGCGCCTGGGCGCAGCATTCGGGCGGCATGGGCAAGATCCACTTCCTCGCCGACTGGGACGCCGGTTTCACCAAGGCGATCGGCCTCGACATCGACCTGTCGGGCGGCGGTCTCGGCGTACGCTCGAAGCGCTATTCGATGCTGGTCGAAGACGGCGTGGTGAAGAGCCTCAACATCGAAGAAAACCCCGGCCAGGCGACCGTGTCTTCCGCGGCCACGATGATCGAGCAGCTCTGAACCGCACCGGTTCCCCGGCAATTCAGCAGAGGCCGTCCGCATCGCGGGCGGCCTCATGCGTTTAAGGCTCCAACTGGCTGCGGCGTTATCCTCGCCGACTGCGGCCGCCTACCTTGATTTCGCCACAATAGAGGCGCCCATGAAGTTGTAATGTTATTACATATATAACGGACGACCAATGGACGATCCCGCCTTTCTGCCGAGCCTGCTCGCCCGCTCGGCCCTTGCCCGCCTCGCCTTTTCCATCGTGCTGATCGGCCTTGTCTGGCTTGGCATCCTGTGGGCGATCGCCCTGCCATGAGCGAGGCGCTGATCCGCATTGACGACCTGACGCTCGCCTATGAGCGGCATCCGGCCGTCCACCATCTCTCGGGCACCATTCGCAGGGGCAGCCTGACGGCCATTGCCGGGCCGAACGGGGCGGGTAAATCCACCCTGCTGAAGGCGATCATGGGTGAGATCCGCCCGGCCGAAGGCGTCATCGCCCACGGACTGACCCGGCATGATTTCGGTTACCTGCCGCAGGCCGCGGATATCAACCGGCGCTTTCCGATCACCGTCATTGACACTGTGACGATGGGCGCCTGGCGGCGGGTCGGCGCCTTCGGCAGCATCGGGCGAGCGGAACTGCAGCGAGCCCGGGAGGCGCTGGCAACCGTCGGCCTCGATGGGTTCGACACCCGGGTGATCGGCTCGCTGTCGGCCGGCCAGTTTCAGCGGGTCCTGTTCGCCAGACTGCTCATGCAGGATGCACAGGTGATCCTGCTCGACGAGCCCTTCACCGCGATCGACGCACGCACCACCCGCGACCTGATCGCTCTCGTCGCCGGCTGGCATGGGGCGGGCCGCACGGTGGTCGCCGTGCTGCATGATCTCGACCAGGTGCGCAACCACTTTCCCGAAACCCTGCTGCTCGCCCGCGAGCTCGTCGGCTGGGGGCCAACAGCCGAGGTGCTGACACCTGCCAATCTCCTGTCGATGCGGACCATGGCCGAACGCTGGGACGAGGATGCCGAGGTCTGCCGCCCGGAGGAAACAAACGACAGGACTGCAGCATGAGCGCTTATGATCTCCTCGTCGCGCCCTTCGTCGATTATGGTTTCATGCGCCGAGCGCTAATGGCCGCTGTCTGCCTCGGCTTCAGTGCCGGCCCGATCGGCGTCTTCCTGCTGCTCCGGCGCATGAGCCTGATGGGCGACGCGATGAGCCATGCGGTGCTGCCGGGGGCCGCGATCGGCTATCTCGTTGCCGGCTCGCTGTCGCTGACCGCCATGGGCATCGGCGGTCTTGTCGCCGGTCTCTCGGTCGCGGTTCTCTCCGGCCTCGTCAGCCGTGCGACGGTCCTGCCCGAGGATGCGAGCTTTGCCAGTTTTTATCTCGCTTCTCTGGCACTGGGCGTACTGATCGTGTCGCTGCGCGGCTCCAACATCGATCTTCTGCATGTGCTGTTCGGCACGATCCTCGCGATCGACGCGCCGGCGCTGACATTGATTGGCGCCATCAGCACCGTGACGCTGGCCGCTCTCGCGCTCATCTACCGGCCGCTCGTGCTCGAGTGCCTCGATCCCGGCTTCCTGCGCGCCGTCGGCGGATGGGGGTCGCTGACCCATTTCGGCTTCCTGCTGCTGGTCGTGCTCAATCTGGTCGCAAGCTTCCAGGCACTCGGCACCTTGATGGCGGTCGGGCTTATGATGCTGCCGGCCGCCATCGCGCAGCTCTGGGCGCGCAGCCTGCCCGGAATGATGCTCGTTTCGGCCGTGACGGCGATCGTCTCCAGCTATGCCGGGCTGATCGCCTCCTTCCATCTTGAGCTCGCCTCGGGGCCGACGATCATCCTGACGGCCGCAGTCCTTTACGGTCTGTCTATCATCGCCGCCCCGATGGGCATTGCGCGACGCCTTTTCCCCCAGCCGCATCTCAAGGGTTGAGACTGCTGCACCACAAAGCCCAAACCAAAGGAGTGCCTCATGATCCGCAAGCTCACCCTATTTTCCGCCCTCCCTCTGATGCTTGCCCTGACCGGCACGACGGCGCTGGCCGGTGAACCGGTCAAGGTGGTCGCTTCCTTCACCGTGCTGGCCGACGTGGTGTCCCAGGTCGGCGGCGAGCATGTCACGGTGTCGAGCCTCGTCGGCCCCAATGGCGACCCGCATGAATTCGAACCCTCCCCGGCCGATGCCAAGGCGCTAAAGGCCGCCAAGGTCACCTTCATCAGCGGCGAGGGGCTGGAAGGCTGGATGGAGCGGCTGATCTCGGCCTCCGGCTACGAAGGCAAGCCGGTCGTGGTGTCGGAGGGCATTGCCCTGCGCAGCATGGAAGAGGACGGCCAGACCATGACCGACCCGCATGTCTGGAACAGCCCGGTCAACGTCAAGGTCTGGGTCGACAATATCGAGGCGGCGCTTGCCAAGGTCGATCCGGAGGATGCTGCGGCGTTCAAGGCGAATGCCACGGCCTACAAGGCAAGGCTCGATGCGATGAACACCTATGCGCACGAGAAATTCGATCCGATCCCCGAGGCCAGCCGCAAGATCCTCACCAGTCACGATGCCTTCGGCTATCTCGGGCGGGAATATGGCGTGACCTTCCTGTCGCCGCTCGGGCTTTCAACGGAAACCGAGGCCTCGGCAGCCGACATCGCGGCGCTGATCGAGCAGATCAGAAGCGAACATGTGAAGGCCTATTTCCTCGAAAACTCCAACGATTCTCGGCTAGTGCAACAGATCGCCAATGCCACGGGCGCAGAGTCGGGCGGCGAGCTTTACGTCGAGTCGCTGTCGGCAGGGGACGGCCCGGCACCGACCTATGAGCAGATGTTCCGCTATAATGTCGACCTGATGTCGGCCGCCATGGCGAAGTCGAGCTAAGGCTGGAACGCTTCGCGAAGCAGTATGAGCCCTCCCCTTGCCGGGAGGGCTTTTCGCTTTCAATGGGCCAAATCAAAAACCAGAATGCCGGCCAGACCGCCATCGGTGGCGCTGACGATACGCTCGCCCACTTCGACATGTTTGGGGTGCTTCAGATAGTAGTCGCGGACCAGCTCGTCCTCGAAGGTGACGATGAATCCATCGTTGTACCCGCCGCTCAGGCCCTCGGGCGAGACATTCGGTCCTGCCTTGACCTCCAGCATTCCCGGGACCACGTCCCTCAAGGCCGCAATCGCGGCATAGATCGCCTGCTTCTCGGTTTCCTGAACTGCCGCCTTGAAGCGCAGGAATACGCAGTGCTGGATCATGGATGCCTCCCGTCGTGTTGTTTTGCGGGGAGCATAGGGTGAACGGAGGAAAGGGCAAGAGGGCGACGCGGCGCGCCATCCTCGCCCGACGCTCACTTCACCAGCAACGACTTCGGAAAGCCACCCGTCTTCTTGAAGGGCTCCATGCCTTTGCGGGCAAGCTCGTCGGCGCGTTCGTTTTCAGGATGGCCGGCATGGCCCTTGACCCAGTGCCACTTAACCTTGTGGCGCTGGTTGGCGACGTCGAGTGCCTGCCAGAGTTCGCCATTCTTGACCGGTTTCTTGTCGGCGGTCTTCCAGCCGTTCTTCTTCCAGCCGAAGATCCACTTGGAGATGCCGTCCATCACGTATTTGCTGTCGGTGTAGAGGTCGACTTCGCAGGCGTCCTTGAGCGCGTTCAGCGCCGTGATGGTGGCCAAGAGTTCCATCCGATTGTTGGTGGTATCCGCCTCGCCGCCGCAGAGCTCCTTTTCGGTCTCGCCATAGCGCAGGACAGCTCCCCAGCCGCCCGGGCCTGGATTGCCCGAGCAGGCACCGTCGGTGAAGATGTCGACATGTTTCATGAAATCAGTCCGTATTCGGAGGCATTGGTGACGGCGCGGTGGAAGCGCAGCTTCTTCAGATATTCGAGCGGGTCCTTCTTGACCACCAGCGCGCCTTCGGGCGTGGTCAGCCAGTCATAGAGCCGCGTCAGGAAGAAGCGCAGCGCCGAGCCACGGCAGAGCACCGGCAGGCTTGCGATCTCGTCGGCAGACAGCGGGCGCACCGAGAGGTAGCCCTCGATCATCGCCTTGCCCTTGGTGATGTTGTAGGCGCCGTCCTTTTCGAAACACCAGGCGTTCAGGCAGATCGACAGGTCATAGACCAGGAAGTCGTTGCAGGCGAAATAGAAGTCGATCAGGCCCGAGAGATCGTCGCCAAGGAAGAAGACGTTGTCGGGGAAGAGGTCGGCATGGATGACGCCTGATGGCAGTTCCTTCGGCCAGTGGGCGGCGAGGAAATCGAGTTCGGCGCCGATTTCGTCTTCCAGCCCGGTCTCGACCTCGTCGGCGCGGGCTTCGGACTTTGCCCAGAGCGTCTGCCAGCCTTCCAGCGAAAGCGCGTTGGGGCGGGTGAGCTCGAAGCCTTCGCCCGCCACATGCATGCCGGCCAGCGCCTTGCCCACTTCGCGGCAATGCTGGGCTTCCGGCTTGCGCAGCCACATGCCTTCCAGGAACGAGATGAGGGCAGCGGGTCGGCCGGAGAGTTCGCCGAGCAGCGCGCCATCCTTACGCGGCAAAGGCAGCGGGCAAGACAGGCCGCGTTCCGACAGGTGATGCATCAGGCCGAGGAAGAAGGGCAGATCGTTGCGGTCCACGCGCTTTTCATAAAGCGTCAGGATCAGCGGCTGCTTCGTCGTGTGCAGCAGGAAATTGGTGTTCTCGACGCCCTCCGCGATGCCCTTGTAGGACAGGAGTTCGCCCGCATCATATTGCGCGAGGAAGGCCTTGAGATCGATTTCGTTGATGTCGGTGTAAACTGCCACAGCTTTGAGGTTCCGTGCCGCTTCGGGGATGGGCCGAGTCCTATAACGGGTGCGGCGCGCATGCCAGCCCCGGAACGACACGGGGCACAGGAAATGGGGCGTGGGCCAGCTGCATCAGGCTGACAGTGCATAGCCCTTTGCGTTGTTGTGGTTCGCATCATCCTTCATTTGGCGCTCGGCTGCCTGCGCGAGGAAGCCTGAGCGTGTCAGACCATGCGCTTCTGCATGAGAATCAATCGCACGCAGCAGATCCTCTGCCAACGTGATGTTGACGCGAACTGCCTTCTTGGCAGGACCTCTGAGCGGAATGAGAACGGCCACGGCATCGCTGTTTTCCGGATCAGACATGATCGCCTCGAGCGAAGAAGGCTCGGGGATCGCCTCACCGTCCTCGATCATGCCTTCGACATGGAAAGCCAGCGCCTCCTCCGCCATTCGGCGTGCATCGTCCAGATCCGTGCCAGCCGTCGCTACGCCCGGAAAGTCGGGAAAGGAGACGCCATAATCGCTGTCAGGATCCTTGTGGATCAGGCCGATGAAATTGTGCATGCGATCACCTCAGCTTCAACCCAGACTGTTTCTCGATGTTCTTCAGAGTTCCGATCGGCAGATCCCTCTTTGGATGGGGCACAGTCACGCGGCCGGGCTTTGCGTCATGTTTGAACTGGACATGACTGCCCTTGGTGGAGACTTCGTACCACCCGTCCGCCTTCAACGCGGCAATGACTGCTGAACTCCTCATCACAGAACTATACACACTTGATGCGCACTGCTCAAGTTACTCAGCCTGTCCCAAACCGACGCAAATTTTACAGCTCGCTAATATTGCTCCTGTAGTATTGCCTCAAATAATGACCGGAATGACGCAATGGACCTTCCGCCAACCGCCCGCATGGCGCATGACTTTGCCGCGGCCATGAGCCTCGCGCTGATTGTGGTCGACAGTCACGGCGACATCCGCTTTGCGAATGACGCGTTCTGCAGCATGTTCGGCTACGAACCGGATCAGATCCGGGGGCATCCGGTTACCATGATCATTCCGGAGCGCATGCGCGGTGCCCATACGGTGGGCATGGCCAATGTCGCAGGCGGCGCCAAGCCGGGACTCGGTGGCAAGCCGGTGGAAGTCTCCGCGTTGAGGAGCGACGGGTCCGAATTTCCGATCGAGATCACGCTTTCCACCTGGACTGCCGAGGACGGGTTCTGGGCAGGTGCTGCGATCAAGGACATATCCGAACGGCGCGAGCGGGATGCCCGCCTGATGCGCCTTGCCTCGCACGACACCCTGACCGGTCTGCAGAACCGTCACGAGTTCATGACCGTGCTTGCGCAAAAGATGTCTTCTGGCGAGCCCTGCAGTCTGATCCTGATGGATCTCGACGGCTTCAAGGAGGTCAACGACACGCATGGCCATGTGATGGGGGACAGCCTACTGCAGGCGATTGCCGTGCGCATTCCCTACCTGCTGGGCGATACGGCGCGTGTTGCACGCCTCGGCGGTGATGAATTCGCCATTCTCTATGCGCCGTGCAGCGATCCGCTGCTCGTGCAGCAGGAGGCAGTGAAGATCCTTGAGGCGTTTCGAAAACCGTTCAGCCTCGGCGGGATGCATCTGGAACTGGGCGCGAGCCTCGGCATTGCGATTGCGCCCGAGCATGGGGCTGATGCGGACGAGCTACTGGCTTCGGCCGATTTTGCACTCTACTGCGCCAAGGCGGCAGGGGGACGCTCTTACCGCTTCTTCGAGCCTGCCATGCGCAGCGAGAGCCAGGCGAAGCGGGATATGCGCGATGAGCTTCGTCACGCCATGCGCAACGGCGATCTGGAGCTCTATTATCAGCCGCAGGTGGAGCTGAGCTCACGACGGATCGTCGGTTTTGAAGCACTCATCCGCTGGAACCACCCGCAGCACGGACTGCTGCTGCCCGGTCGCTTCCTGCCGGCGCTGGAGCAAAGCACGCTTGCCGCCGAAATCGGCTGGTGGACGATCGACGAGGCCTGCCGGATGGCGAAGTCACTCAACGCGGGTGGCGGAGATTGCAAGGTGGCCGTCAATCTCTTCCCGCAACAGTTCCGCGCCGCGAACCTGCGGGATCGGGTGGTCGAGGCCGTGCAGCGACAC
The DNA here is from genome assembly GCA_051861045.1 of Allorhizobium sp. Taxonomy (GTDB): domain Bacteria; phylum Pseudomonadota; class Alphaproteobacteria; order Rhizobiales; family Rhizobiaceae; genus Allorhizobium. Next base: position 512,502 of record JBHYDI010000002.1, on the reverse strand, counting down.
GACATCTCTGCCAATTGGCTGGAGCTCGAAGTCACCGAGGAGGTGACGCTGAATGACGACGAAGCCAGCCTGCTGACGCTGAAGGCCATCCGCGACATCGGTGTCGGCGTCGCCTTCGACGACTTCGGAACCGGCTATGCCTCGCTGTCCTCGCTGCAGCGCTATCCACTTTCGACGTTGAAGATCGATCGGGGGTTCATCCGCGATATCCAGACGTCGCCGTCAGATGCTGCCATCACCCGCGCCCTGGTTGCCATGAGCCGCGAAATGCGTCTGGACACCGTGGCAGAGGGGATCGAAACGGAAGCTCAGGCCGCCGTGCTCCTGGCCATGGGATGTCTGCAGGGCCAGGGTTATCTCTTCGGTCGGCCGATGCCGGCGCGGGATGCGCTTTCGCTCTATCAGCGGACGGCAGGACTTTACCGGGATATGCGCGCAACCGGCTTGCACTAGGCGAGCGCAGGTCACCTGAGCTTAGCCGTTGACCCAGGCCATGTCCTCACGGGTCAATTCGACCTCGCGCAGCTCGCGATTGACGAGGAAATGTTCGTTTTCTTCGGCCGTGATCGCCAGCTCCACCTTGGCGTCAAAGCGCTGGCGGAAGGCGTCGATGATCTCGTCGACGATGACCTCAGGCGCGGAGGCGCCGGCGGAGATGCCGAGCGTGCCGATTTCACCGACATAGTCCCAATCAATCTCTGAGGCGCGCTGGACGAGCAGCGAGCGGGTGGCCCCTGCCCTCAGGGCCACTTCGACGAGACGTTTGGAGTTGGACGAGTTCGGCGCACCGACGACGATGAAGAGATCGCAGCCGGGGGCTGCGTGTTTCACCGCTTCCTGGCGGTTGGTGGTGGCGTAGCAGATCGAGTCGGCTGACGGCGCGGTCAGGTTCGGGAAGCGCTCCATAAGCCGGGCGATGACGCCGGCGGTATCATCGACCGAGAGCGTGGTCTGGGTGACGTAACCGAGATTATCAGCGTCGAGCGGCTGATAGGCGTCCGCGTCCTCGACCGTCTCGACCAGCGAGACGGTGCCCTCCGGCAGTTGCCCCATGGTGCCGATCACCTCTGGATGCCCGGCATGGCCGATGAGGATGACATGGCGACCGAGACGCTCATGGCGCATGGCCTGCTTGTGGACCTTGGAGACCAGCGGGCACGTGGCGTCGAGATAGAAGAGGTTGCGGCTTGCTGCATCCTCCGGCACCGACTTCGGCACGCCATGGGCGGAGAAGACTACCGGCTGCTGGCGATGCTCTGCCGGGATCTCGTCGAGCTCCTCGACGAAGATCGCGCCCTTGGCTTCCAGGCCTTCCACGACATAGCGATTGTGGACGATTTCGTGGCGCACATAAACCGGCGCCCCGTAGCGCTTGAGAGCGAGCACCACGATCTGGATGGCACGGTCGACGCCGGCGCAGAAGCCGCGCGGGCCGCAAAGCCTGATCGTCAGAGGGGGGCGGTTCAGGTGCATGTTCATCGGATCAACCGGCAATCAGGACAGCGATAATGGCGAGGGCAGCGGGAAGCGCCTGGATGACGAAGATCTTCCGCGAGGCCGTTGCACCCCCATATAGGCCGGCGACCAGCACGCAGCCAAGGAAAAACAACTGAATTTGAGTGCCGACGGCAACATCCGGGTGCAGCAGGCCCCAGATCAGGCCGGCGGCGAGGAAACCGTTGTAGAGGCCCTGGTTGGCCGCCATCACCTTGGTCGCTTCCGCCTGCTCGGGCTTCATGCCGAAGGCGCGGCGCCCGGTCGGGGTGGTCCAGAGGAACATCTCGAGGATCAGAATGTAGATGTGTTCGAGCGCGACGAGCGCCACCAGCGTAGAGGCGAGATAGGACATGCAGTTTCCCCGACACGGCGGTCTATTCGCCGTCTTCATCCGGTCCTTCTAGCGGAAAATTCTCCGTGGCTCTATCGGGATTTCCGACGGATCAGGCCTGCAAGCACGACCGCGACCAGGGCAAAGGCAAGGCCATACCAGGTGATGACATATTGCAGGTGGTTGTTGGGCAGGTCGATCTGGGTCACGCCACCCTTGGGCAGGCCGCCTGCGACCGGTGTCGAATCGGCATCGAGGAAGAAGGGCAGGACGCGGTCTGCCGGCAGATCGACGGAAGCCGCCATGCGGGTGCGGTCCTTCCAGTAGAAGATGTTGGCCGTCTCGTCATTGTCCGGAACCAGCGAAGACGGCTTTTCGGTCAGTTCTGCGCGGGCGAGACCCGTGATCGTCTGCTCGCCCTCGATCAGGCTTTCCGGGCGGGTTGCAGGATCCTTGCGGTCATAGGGGACGAAGCCCCGGTTGACGAAAAGATAGCGCCCATCGGCAAGCTCGAGCGGCGTGTAGAGGTAAAAGCCCGACTGGCCCTGGAAGGTTGCGAGGAAATGGCGTTCCTTATCATTCAGGAAACGACCGCTCGCCATTGCATGGCGATAATCGACCGCTTCCCCTGCTGCCAGCAGCCGTTCCAGCTCGACGATATCGACGGGTGCTGCGGTACTGCGTTGCTGGATGTCGGCAAGCAGGGCTTCCTTCCAGTGCAGGCGGTTGACCTGCCAGGTGCCGAGCGACAGGAGGATGACAAGTGCTGCGGGAACGAGCACCAGGGCAATCCAGAATCGCCAGGTGCGGCGGCCGGTCCCGCTCCCATCTCCCATGCCCTCCCCCATGCCCATGTCAGCCACGGTCGATGACCCCTTGAGAGGCGTTGTGCTTGTATTGGAGGGCAATCAGCAAAGCTTTCAGGAAGCGCATCAGCCAGAGGGTGAGCGCTACGCCGAGCGGCGCGAAGACCAGGATGTGGAGCCACATCGAGGGCTGGTAGGTGAGTTCCACCCAGACTGCGAAACCAACGACCAGAAGGTCGGCCAGCAGGATGACGAAGATTGCCGGGCCATCGCCCGCATCCACCCAGGAGAGATCAAGGCCGCAGGAATTGCAGCGGGCTTTCGGCTTGGTGAAGCCGTCAAACAGCTTGCCGTTGCCGCAGCGCGGGCAGGACGCCGTCAGCGCCGCCTTGACCGGATCTACCGGCGGAAATTTCGCTTCGTCTTCGGTCATGGTGTGATCTCGATCGGCGTGCCATCAGGCACGGAATTCCAAATAATATCCATATCCGCATTGGTAACGGCGATACACCCATCCGTCCAATCGAAACGCTGCGTCAAATACGCCAACCAGCCGAGATAGTTCCTCTGGCCATGGATCATGATCATGCCGCCCGGGCTTTTTCCTGAAGCTTCGGCACGGGCTATGTCGGCGGCATCTGGATAGGAAATGTGCAGAGAGAGATGATAGGCACTTTTGTCATTGCGCCAGTCGATCCGGTAGCGCCCCTCCGGTGTGCGCTGATCGCCCTCTTCGCTCTTGTGCCCCTCCGGTGCGCCACCAAGTGCAATGGGAAACGTCGCCAGTATCGTTTGTCCCTGCATCAGGGAAAGACGCCGATCGGATTTGTCGACCAGGATATGGCTGGCGATTTCGGTCGCTGCGGAGGATGTAGAAGTCTGAAACCACACCGCAACAGTAGATGCGGCGGCCAAAACTGACGCACAGAATAGACTTGAGACGTTCGTTGCCATGGCTGCATCTTCCGTGAGCATCCAAAGCGCATTCCGTGACCCGAGCAGATGGCAAAACAAAGGCGGCTGGTTTGCAGCCGCCTTTGTCAAAATCAACCTGAAACCACTTGCCTCAATGGGCGAGCGGTGCGCCCCAGTCGCCCCAGATATAAATGGCGAAGAAGAGGAACAGCCAGACAACGTCGACGAAGTGCCAGTACCAGGCGGCAGCTTCAAAGCCGAAATGCTGCTGCGGGGTGAAGTGGCCAGCAAGCGCACGGAACAGGCAGACGATCAGGAAGATCGTGCCGACCAGAACGTGGAAGCCGTGGAAGCCGGTCGCCATGAAGAAGGTGGCGCCGTAGATCGAATTCTTGAAGTCGAACGGCGAGTGCATGTACTCGTAGGCCTGGACGAACGAGAACAGGATGCCGAGCACGACCGTCAGTGCGAGGCCGGAGACAAGGCCCTTGCGGTCATTGTGGAGCATCGCATGGTGCGCCCAGGTCACGCAGGTGCCGGACAGCAGCAGGATGACGGTGTTGTAGAGCGGCAGGTGCCACGGATCGACAACCTCGATGCCCTGCGGCGGCCAAGTGCCGCCCGTGAACTCGACGCGGCTTGCCTGGATCGCTTCGTTGGCGAAGAGGCTGGCGTCGAAGAAGGCCCAGAACCAGGCGACGAAGAACATCACTTCAGACGCGATGAACATGATCATGCCGTAGCGCAGATGCAGCGACACGACGCGGGTGTGGTGGCCTTCGTGGGCTTCCTTGATGGTATCGGCCCACCAGGCGAACATCGTGAAGAGCACGATGGCGAGGCCGATGTAGAAGAGCCACGGGCTGGCGAAGTTGATGCCGAACAGGTTCAGCGAGCCGCCATTCAGGTAGCGCATGTAGCCGACGCCACCGAAGGTGAGGACGAAGGCGCCGATCGAGGCCAGGAGCGGCCATGGGCTCGGATCGATGATGTGGTAGTCGTGGTTCTTCTGGTGCGCTTCGGCCATTTCAGCAATCCCCGAATGTCAATTTCATTACGAGTTCCGGCGAACCGGAGCCCTCTCACAGTTTCGGCTGTTCCTTGTCTTCACCGACCGACAATGCGGCCACCGGCTCCTGATCATCGCGCGGATAGAAGGTGTAAGACAGGGTAATCGTTCCGATGCCCTTTGTCTCTTCCGCCTCGACGATGGCGGGATCGACGAAGAAGACGACCGGCATTTCCAGTGTTTCGCCCGGCTGCAACGTGGTCTTGGTGAAGCAGAAGCACTGGACCTTGTTGAAGTAGGCACCGGCTTCGCCGGGGGTCACGTTGAAGATCGCCTCACCGGTGACCGGATGGGGCGAATTGTTCGTCGCGGTATAGGTGATCTGGACGGTTTCGCCGATCTTCGGCGTCACCTTCTTGTCGACGGCCTTGAAATCCCAGTTCAGACCGGGAGAGGCATTGGCATCGAAGGTGACGTTGATCGTACGGTCGAGCACGACTTCGGACACCTGCTCGACGCGCTGGGTCGTGCCACCGTAACCGGTGACCTGGCAGAACAGCTGGTAAAGCGGCACAGCCGCATAGGCCATGCCGACCATGGCGCCAACGAAGACAACACAGGCGCTCGCCACGCCGAGATTGCGGCGGCTGGATTGCTGGAGATGGTCGTTCGATACGGTCACGATCTTTGCCTCGTCAGCCCACGTTGCCGATCTTGATGATGGTCACGACATAGAAGATCACGACGAGAGCCGCGAGCACGACGCCGAGGGCGATGTTGCGGCCACGGCGCGACTTGCGCTGCTTGTCGTTGAGTTGAACGGTTTCGATCACAGTGCACCTCCGAGCGAGCCGACAAACGGCGCGAGGTAGAAATCGATCATCAGGGCCGCGAAGATCGCGAAGAGATAGAAGATCGAATAGGCGAAGAGCTTCTTGGCCGGTACCATCTTTTCGTCGCCGTCGGCCATGCGCCAGACGGCGATGGAACAGTGCACGAAATAGCCGCCGAGCAGGCCGGCAAAGATGCCGTAGCCGATGGAGGCGAGACCCGTGACTGTCGGCAGCACACCCGTTACGGCCGTCAGGACGGCATATACGGCGATCTGGCGCTTGGTCGAGGGGATGCCGGCAACATTGGGCATCATCGGGACGCCGACTGCGCCATAGTCCTTCATCTTGAACAGCGCGAGCGCCCAGAAATGCGCCGGCGTCCAGAGGAAGATGATCATGAACATGATGACGCTGTCGAGAGCGACACCACCGGTGACGCAGGCCCAGCCGACCATGGGCGGGAAGGCGCCGGCCGCACCGCCGATGACGATGTTCTGCGGGGTCGAGCGCTTCAGCCACATCGTGTAGACGACGGCGTAGAAGAAGATGGTGAAGGCAAGCAGGCCGGCGGCGAACCAGTTGACCGCAAGGCCGAGAATGCCAACGGAGAACACCGAGAGGACGAGGCCGAAGGCGAGCGCCTCATGCGGTGTCACGCGGCCTGCCGGAACCGGACGGGTCGCGGTGCGCGTCATGATCGCGTCGATGTCGGCGTCGTACCACATGTTGAGCGCGCCGGACGCACCCGCACCAACCGCGATGCACAGGATCGCGATGAAACCGATGACCGGGTTGATCTCGCCCGGTGCGAGCAGCAGGCCGGCCAGCGCCGTGAAGACGACGAGCGACATGACACGCGGCTTGAGAAGCGCGAAGAAATCGCGGGGACCGGCCTCGGAGAGGCGAACCTCACCTTCCATGCCGAAAACGTCGCCACTGTCGATAACCGTCATACTCTCGAATTCCGTCTTGCTTGCTGTTTTGTCGAGCGCCGCGATCCCCTGGACCGCGGCGCCCGAACTCTTTTCAGTGAGCCTTCCGGCTTACTTGATCTTCGGCAGCTGTTCCCACTGGTGGTACGGCGGCGGCGAAGACAGCTGCCATTCCAGCGTGGTTGCACCTTCACCCCAGGGGTTGTCGCCGGCGACGCGCTTCTTGGCGAAGGCTTCGAAGACGCCGTAGAGGAATACGAGAACCGCAAAGGCCGAAATGTAGGAGCCGATCGACGAGACATAGTTCCAGCCGGCATAGGCATCCGGATAGTCGATGTAGCGGCGCGGCATGCCGGCGAGGCCGAGGAAGTGCTGCGGGAAGAACACGAGGTTCACGCCGACGAACATGACCCAGAAGTGCAGCTTACCGACAAACTCGTTGTACATGTAGCCGGTGATCTTCGGGAACCAGTAGTACCAGCCGGCGAAGATCGCGAAGACGGCGCCGAGCGACAGAACGTAGTGGAAGTGAGCCACGACGTAGTAGGTGTCATGCAGCGAGCGGTCGAGACCGGCGTTGGCGAGCTGGACGCCCGTGACGCCACCGACGGTGAACAGGAAGATGAAGCCGATCGCCCAGACCATAGGGGTCTTGAAGGTCAGCGAACCACCCCACATCGTCGCGATCCAGGAGAAGATCTTGATGCCGGTCGGCACCGCGATGACCATGGTTGCGAAGAGGAAGTAACGCTGGGCCGAAAGCGACAGGCCGACCGTGTACATGTGGTGTGCCCAGACGACGAAGCCGACGGCGCCGATGCCGACCATGGCATAGGCCATGCCGAGGTAGCCGAAGACCGGCTTCTTCGAGAAGGTCGAGATAATGTGGCTGACGATGCCGAAGCCGGGCAGGATCAGGATGTAGACTTCCGGGTGACCGAAGAACCAGAACAGGTGCTGATAGAGAATCGGGTCACCGCCGCCTTCGGGCGAGAAGAAGGTCGTGCCGAAGTTACGGTCGGTCAGCAGCATGGTGATGCCACCGGCGAGAACCGGGAGCGACAGCAGCAGCAGGAAGGCAGTGACCAGAACGGCCCAGGCGAAGAGCGGCATCTTGTGCAGCGTCATGCCCGGAGCGCGCATGTTCAGGATCGTGGTGATGAAGTTGATCGCACCGAGGATCGAGGACGCACCGGAGACGTGGAGCGCGAAGATCGCAAGGTCGACAGCCGGACCGGGCTGACCCGAAGTCGCGAGCGGAGGATAGAGCGTCCAGCCACCACCGACGCCGTAAGCGCCTGCCGGGCCTTCGACGAACATCGAGAGCACGAGCAGCAGGAAGGCCGGGACGATCAGCCAGAAGGAGATGTTGTTGAGGCGCGGGAAGGCCATGTCCGGAGCGCCGATCATGATCGGGATCATCCAGTTGGCAAAGCCGCCGATCAGCGCAGGCATAACCATGAAGAAGATCATGATCAGGGCGTGGGCCGTCGTGAAGACGTTGTACATGTGCTTGCCGCCGTCGATGGCGGAATCACCTTCGAATCCGTAGACCATGGAGGCCAGACCGTGGAAGATCTGGATGCCCGGATCCTGCAGTTCGGCGCGCATGGCGACCGAGAGGGCCGCACCGATGATACCCGCCACGATCGCGAAGATCAGGTAGAGGGTGCCGATGTCCTTGTGGTTGGTCGACAGGAACCAGCGGGCGAAGAAGCCCGGCTTATGGTCGTGATGTGCGCCATGCGCGTGTTCGTCGTGGGCAACAGAGCCAGCCATTGACCTCACTCCTCTCAGTTCGTGATGTTTTCAGCTGTCTGGACGGCGGCGGGAGCGCCATCGACAGCAGCCATGAGAGCGCGATTGGCGCCGGAGAGATCCGAGGTCGCGGCCTGCAGCCAGGTCGCGTACTGCTCGTCGGTCACGACACGGATCGCGATCGGCATGAACGCATGGTCCTTGCCGCACAACTCCGAACACTGGCCGTAGTACAGACCTTCACGGTCGGCGCGGAACCAGGTTTCGTTCAGACGACCCGGGATGGCATCGATCTTGATGCCGAAGGCCGGCATGGCGAAGGCGTGAATGACGTCGGTCGGGGCTGCCGTGACCAGCAGACGAACGGTCTTGCCAACGGGAACGACGACTTCGTTATCCACAGCCAGAAGGCGCGGGTAACGGGCAACGTCTTCCTTGCCGATGGCGGCGCGGTCGGTTTCCTTCAGCATGTAGCTGTCGAAGGACACAGCCTGCTCACCTTCATACTCATAAGACCACAGCCACTGGGTGGCGGTCGCCTTGATGGTGATGTCCGGGTTTTCCGGCATCTTCAGCTGGTAGGTCAGCAGGTTGAAGGACGGGATCGCAATCGCGAAGAGAATGAGAACCGGAGCAACCGTCCAAACGATCTCGATCGCCGTGTTGTGGCTCGTCTTCGACGGCACCGGATTGGCGGCAGCGCGGAACTTGACGACCACGAGGATCAGAAGAATCAGAACGAAGATGGTGATCGGAACGATGAACCACAGTGTGTACTGCTCGAACCAGCTGTTGAACTCCATGATGGAGGTTGCTGGTTCCTGCATACCCATCTGCCAGGGCTTCGGCTGATCGGCGAAGCCTACAGAAGCGAAAAGCAGACAGGCCAAAGCGGCCAAGGCTGCATAGGTTCTCTTCATCACGGTTTGGTCTCCCACAAGCGCTTGATCCACATCAAACCATAGCGCAAAAATCATGCTAGTGTCGCCGTTTCAAATCACAGATTGGCCGCAATCGCAATACGCCCGGACGAAAGCCGGTGCGGCATTTTTGCGCTTCATCAAATACATGCGACCTCGATGCACAGGCTTTAACCAGTTGGGGCACCATGAGGCGCATGATTGCGCTTCCACATCCAAAACGCAGTCCCAATTATGCCGTAGTCGGTCTTAAAACAGGCGTCGGGGCTTCCCATTTGCGCACCCCGACGACAAGAATGTCGGCAATGATTCGTTTTCCAGAGGTTTTCATGGGTCTGCCTAGACTTGCCTGGTCCAGCCTGACCGCGAGCGCCGTGCTGATCGTCGCTCTCGCGACGCCGGCGCTGAGCCAGCAACCGCAACAACAGCCGGGTTCGATCCGCTCCAACCACGGGGCTTGGTCTGTCATCTGCGACAAGCCGGCCGGTGCATCCGAAGAGCAATGCGCTCTGATGCAGAACGTCATTGCCGAGGATCGTCCGGAAGTCGGGCTCTCCGTCGTCGTCTTGAAGACCGCCGACCGCAAGGCACGCATCCTGCGTATCCTCGCCCCGCTCGGTGTTCTCCTGAAGGATGGCATGGAGCTCTTTGTCGACGGCAACAATATCGGCCGCGCCTATTTCACCCGCTGCTTCTCGGAAGGCTGCTATGTGGAAGTGGAGATCGATGAGGAACTGATGAAGATCCTGCGCGCCGGCAAGGCTGCCGTCTTCGCGCTGCGCGAATCCGCCGACCAGGACCGTGTCGGCATTCCGATCGAGCTTGCCGGCTTCGGCGAAGGTTATGACAAGCTGCCCTGAGTGGCCGGTCGCCGGATCGTGATGACTTTATAGATGAGGGGCAAGTCCGGCGGGCTTGCCCCTTTTTCGTTGCGCGCCTACATGCAGAGCCAGCGACCCAAGGAGACCCGCATGACCCAGGACCTTCTCTCCCTCTTCGATTGCGATGAAGGCACGCTGACGCGGCGCGTCGCGGATGCCTTGAAAGGTGCCGATGACGGAGAGCTCTTCGTCGAGCATGCCCAGGCGGAATCGCTGACTTTCGACAATGGTCGCCTCAAGGGTGGCTCCTTCAACACGGACCAGGGTTTCGGGCTTCGCGCTGTGGCCGGCGAGGCTGTCGGCTATGCCCATGCCGGCGAGCTGTCGCTCTCCGCCCTCTCCCGCGCCGCCGATGCCGTCGGTGCCGTAACCCATGGCCATTCCGGCTCCTATGCGGCTGCCCCGCAGCGGACCAATGCCAAGCTCTATGGCGACGGCAATCCGATCGGCTCGCCGACCTTCGAAGAGAAGGTGAAACTGCTGTCTGAAATCGACGCCTATCTGCGCGACAAGGACCCCAAGGTGCGGCAGGTGACGGCAACTGTTGGCGCAAGCTGGCAGGTGGTCGAGATCCTGCGCGCCGATGGACACCGGGTGCGCGATATCAGGCCGATGACCCGCATCAACATCTCCGTCGTGACAGGCGAAGGCGACCGCCAGGAAAGCGGCTCCTTTGGGGTCGGCGGCCGCATGGGTTTCAATGATTTTCTCACACAAGAGAGCTGGCAGCGCGGGGCCGACGAGGCATTGCGCCAGGCGCTGGTCAACCTCGAAGCCCAGGAGGCGCCTGCTGGTACGATGGATATCGTGCTCGGCAATGGCTGGCCGGGCGTTATGCTGCACGAGGCTGTCGGCCACGGCCTCGAAGGCGACTTCAACCGCAAGAAGACCTCGGCCTTCGCCGGCCTGATGGGCGAAATGGTGGCTGCCCCCGGCGTCACCGTGGTCGACGACGGCACGATTAATGATCGGCGCGGCTCGATCACCATCGACGACGAGGGCACACCATCGGCCTATAACGTGCTGATCGAAAATGGCCGGCTGGTCGGCTATATGCAGGACCGGCAGAACGCCCGGCTGATGGGCATGAAGGCGACCGGCAATGGCCGTCGTCAGGGTTACGCCCACCAGCCCATGCCGCGCATGACCAACACCTACATGCTCTCAGGCGACAAGAGCCCCGAAGAGATCATCGCTTCGGTGAAAAAGGGAATCTACGCCGTCTCCTTCGGCGGCGGCCAGGTGGACATCACCTCCGGCAAGTTCGTCTTCGGCTGCACCGAGGCTTACCTCATCGAAAACGGCAAGATCGGCGCCCCGGTCAAGGGCGCCATGCTGATCGGCAACGGGCCGGACGCCATGCGCCGGATCTCGATGATCGGCAACGACACGAAGCTCGACACCGGGATTGGCAATTGCGGCAAGGCTGGCCAGTGGGTCCCCGTCGGCGTTGGCCAGCCGCATTTGCGGATGGACCAGATCACGGTGGGGGGCACGAAGGCTTGAGAGAAAACGCGGTCGTTCCCGAACTCGCGGTGAGTGACTGGCGAACGAGCCGCGCCTTCTACTGCGATCTCATTGGCTTTGAGGTCGTCTACGAACGCCCTGAGGAAGGCTTCAGCTTCCTCACGCTCGGCGACGCGCAACTGATGATCGACCAGGTCGGGCTCGGCCGGACTTTCGAGTCGGCGGAAGCGCCACTGGATCGACCATTCGGTCGGGGAATGAACCTACAGATCCGCGTGCCTCAGGTTCGGCCCATTCTCGACCGGTTAGAGACAGCAGGAGCGTCTCTCTATCTGCCTCTCGAAGAGAAATGGTATCGGCGCGACGATCACGAGGTCGGCAATCGGCAATTCGTTGTTCCCGATCCGGATGGCTATCTGCTGAGGCTGTTTGAGGATCTGGGGATGCGCTCGATAACGTGAGCTTGTTGCAGGAATGCAAATTTCCATTACACTCTCCGTGAAGGAGATCGCCATGACGTTGCTCACGGTCACGATGAAAGGTCAGGTTACGCTGAAGCGGGAGCTTCTCCAGCATCTTGGCATCAAACCGGGGGACAGGATTGCGCTCGATAAGCTTCCGGGCGGCGAATTGCGTGTCCGGGCCGAACAGCCGGCGGGAAGCATTGCATCCTTCATCGGACGCCATGCCGGCAAGGTGGACAAGACCCTCACCATTGACGACATGAACGAGATCGCTGCGGCCGGCTGGGCCGGCGACCGATGAAAATCTCCGTCGATACCAATGTCCTGATCCGTGCCGTACTGCAGGACGACCCCGAGCAGGGACCGGCTGCGGCGAAGCTGCTGTCCGAAGCGTCGCTCATCGCCATTCCCCTTCCCAGTCTTTGCGAGTTTGTCTGGGTGCTGCGCCGAGGGGCGAAGCTCTCGACGAACGATGTGGCACAGTCGATCCGCGATCTGGTCATGGCCGACAATGTGGCGATGAACCGCCCGGCCGTGGAAGCCGGGCTTGCGATGCTGGAGGCCGGTGGCGATTTCGCAGACGGCGTGATCGCCTTTGAAGGCCAGTGGCTCGGCGGCGAGGAGTTTGTCTCTTTCGACAGGGAAGCCGTTCTCCTTCTCAAACAGGTCGGTCAAGCCGCCAATCTCGTGACCTGATCCCCCTCCCCCAACAGCCGAGACCATAGATCCGATGCTTCAACTCCCGCGCCCGCCCAAGGCCGTCGTTTTCGACATGGACGGCCTGTTGCTCGATACCGAGATCCACTACCGCGCCTCGGTGATCTCGGCGGCGAGGGAGCTTGGTCTGTCGATCGATGAACGCGTCTATGAAGGCATGCTGGGCCAGCCCTGGGCCGGGATCTCGACGCTCTTCAAGCGCACCTGGGGTGACGACTTCGACGCCGATGGTTTCCGGGTTTTGTGGCTTGAGCATTTCCATACGCTTCTGGACAAAGATCTCAGGCTGAAGACGGGCGTGGTCGAACTTCTCGATCTGCTCGACCTGCTCGGTCTTCCTCGGGCGATCGCCACCTCATCGGCGCATCATCAAGTGGAGCATCACCTTGCGGGCTTCGACCTGCATCGACGCTTCAATGCGGTGGTGGCGCAAGGCGATTATGCCAGGGGCAAACCGGCGCCTGATCCCTATCTCTTGGCGGCCGAGCGGCTGGGCGTGGCGCCACAGGATTGCCTGGCGCTCGAGGACAGCCACAACGGCATCCGCTCGGCGCATGCCGCCGGGATGATGGCCGTGATGGTGCCGGATCTGTTGGCACCGACCGACGAGATCGAGGCGCTTTGCGCGCATGTGGCGCGGGACCTGACCGAGTGCATGCGGTTCTTTGGGGTGGCCGAGGCGGGCTGAGCAGCCAAATCATTGGCAAGCGGCTGGCCGCATGGCAGACTGCCACCTTGCCTCGCAAACCACGGAGTGTGTCCATCATGGAGCGCCGCCACCTCAACATCATCCTCGATGATGATCTCGCCACGCATCTCGATCGCAGGGTTCAAGGTGATGGCGCGTTCAGGTCAGCCGATGACTATGTCGGTGAGTTGATCCGTCGGGACATGGCGGAAGATATCGACGCCGCACAATTTCTCGACGACCTGCTGTCGGAGGCCCTGGCGGATTACGACCAGTCTTATCGCTCAGTGAGTGCTGCAGACGTTCTTCGCCGCAACGCGAAGTCATGACATGGGGTCCGTCCTGTTTCACCCGATCGCTGACGGTGATCAGGACGAAATCTATCGATGGACGGCTGAAAACTGGGGTGAAGGCCAGGCGGCCGCCTACTTGACGGGGCTACACGCTCATCTGCATCTGCTCGCGCAATCACCAGGCCTCTGGCGACCGCTTTCAAGCAGGCTCACCGTTCTGATCAAAACGGATGAACCGATTTATGTCTCACGCTATCGAATGCACTACATGTTCTTCCGCAGGCTCCCCGAGGATAGGCTGGGTGTGCTCAGGCTGTTCGACGTTCGTCGCGATATGCCGAGGAAGCTGAGAAGAGAACTGATCCAGATGGCAAGGGATCCGCTGCAGTAAACCTAGTCCGGCGTGGTCTGACGTCACGAACGGGATACACTTGGCGATGGCTCCGCTATACGGCCAATCACCCCCGCGCCGGCATCAGCACGCAGTCGTAGCGCTGGCGCACCAGCTTGTCGCAGGCGATGCGGGCTTCTTCCTTGGTCTCGAAACCGGTGAAGCGGGCGCGGTAGAAGGTGATGCCGTTGCGGGTCACCATTTCGGTGTAGGTGTCGAGATCCTGCAGCGGGGTGCCGACCTTCTGGCGGGCCTGGGAGAGAAGATCCATGGCGGCCCGGGCGGAGGTGGCGGCGGCGATCTGGATCTGCCACTTGCGATCGATGGCCGTCGGCGTGCTCGCCGTGTGCTGCGGGTCGACGGGAGCGAAACGGCTTGCCGGTGTGGCGACCAGCTCGGCGGCGGCCGTTTCCGATGGGGCATAGGCAGCGGCAGCTCTCTGGGCGGAGGTGCCGGTGGCGCCGGCCATGCCCTGCACGGCAGCGACTGCCGACTGGCGCGAAGCGGGAACCGGAATATCGTCACCCAGGCGGGCGAGATCCATCTGAACGCCGGTCGAGCGCGAGACCAGCAATTGCTCGCCCGACGAGGCCTTCTTGATGTTGGCGTCGATCAGGCGTTCCATGATCTTGTCGCGGCTTGCCGCCGTTCTGCCGCCCATGACGACGCCGATCACGCGGCGGCCATTGTGTTCGACGGCACTCACGAGGTTGAAGCCGGAGGCATTGGTGTAGCCGGTCTTGATGCCGTCCATGCCCTTGTAGCGATACATCAGGTTGTTGTGGCCGTTGATGGTCTTGCCGCGAAACGTGAAGCTCTTGGTGGCGAAGAGTTCGTATTCCTTCGGGAAGTCGCGCATCAGGGCGACGCCGAGGGTCGACATGTCGCGGGCTGTGGTGAACTGCTGCGCATGCGGAAGGCCCGAGGCGTTGAAGAAGGTGGTGTTCATCATGCCGAGCGAGCGGGCCTTGCGGGTCATCAAGGCAGCAAAGCCTTCTTCGCTGCCGCCGAGCTTTTCGCCGATCGCGGCGGATGCATCATTGGCCGACTTGACGATCATCGCGAGCACGGCTTCGCGGACCGTGATGCTGTCACCTGCCTTGACGAAGAGTTTTGTCGGCGGGCGGGAGGCTGCGTGTTTCGAAAAGGGAACGGGGCTGTCCCAGCTCAGCTTTCCGGCGCGGATGGCGTCGAAGACCATGTAGACCGACATCATCTTGGTGAGCGAGGCCGGGTGATTGAGGTCATCGGGGTTTTCGGAGGCGAGAACTTCACCGGTGCGGGCATCGAGGAGGAGTTGGGCGCTGCCGGCATGAGCGGTGCTCGAGAGGGAAAGGATCGCTACGCAAAACGATAACGCGATCAGCAACTTGCTCATGAAAACTCCAATGCCGCCGGATTTCAATGATGACAGAGACTGGTCCGATTCGATCGACCCGCCGTCTTGTGGTTGAGGCCCTATGGCAAGAATGGGGCGACAATCAGCCGATCGGAATCAAATGCAACCATCAGTCCACAGAAGGTCGCCCGATCATGGTGAATGGAGGGTTAATTCACAGGGCGAATGCTCGCAGTGGCGGTCACGAAGCCGTCAGCGGGCAAGCGATACCGCGCCTGTGCCTTCCTCTGCGAGCCTGTCCGCGGGATTGACGAGCTGGCAGCGCTGAAGAGACAGGCAGCCGCAGCCGATGCAGCCGTCGAGATCGGTGCGCAAGCGCTGGAGGACACGGATGCGGGCATCGAGCCTTTCGGCCCATCCTGTTGCGATACGGCGCCAGTCTTCGGGCGTTGGCGTCCGCCCTGCCGGAAGGGCCGACAAGGCGTCCGCGACCTCCGACAGCGGCAGCCCCACCTCCTGCGCAGCGCGGATCAAGGCCAGACGACGCAGGACGTCGCGGCCATAGCGGCGCTGGTTTCCACCGGTTCGGTCGGCAGAGATCAGGCCCTTGCGCTCGTAGAAATGGATGGCCGAGACCGCAAGTCCGCTGCGGCGGGCGACGTCTCCGACGGTCAGATGCATTTTTTGGCTCGCCATGGCTTTACCTCAACTTCGGTTGAGGTTGTAGCATGGTCGGAAATCGCATTCTATCGCATCCCGCAGAGAGAGTTCCTTGATGACCGATACCCCGACCGAGATCCTCGACGGCACACCCGCCACGGCCTTAGACGGCAGCGGGGCAGCCCAATCGGCGACCGTCGATGAAGGAGGCTGGCTCGATCTGCTGCAGCCCGCCCATCTCGCCACGACCCTGATGCTGAGCATGGGTGTCGCGCTCTTTGCGTTCAACGGCTTCTTCGTCTCGACCGTCTTGCCGAGTGCGATCGCGGAGATCGGCGGCGGGCACCTGATAGCCTGGTCGGTCTCGCTTTACCTGATCGGCTCGATCGTCGCCGGGGTGACGGCTGCGCAGCTCAAGCAGCGCTTCGGCGCGCGGCGGGTGCTGATCGTGGCCACCCTCCTCTTCATCGGCGGCACGGTGGTTGCCGCCGTGGCAACGTCCATGGAGCAGGTGCTCTTCGGTCGGGTCGGACAGGGGCTGGGCGAAGGCGTCGTGGCGGCGATCTGCTATGCGTTGATCCCGGCGCTCTTTCCTGCCCGGCTGGTACCCAAGGTCTTCGGGGTCGAAGCCCTGGTCTGGACCTGCGCCTCCTTCGGCGGCCCGTTTGCGGCTGGCTGGATGGCCGAGAGCTTTTCCTGGCGCATGGCTTTTCTGATCAATGTCCCCTTCGGTCTCATCTTCATCGTGCTTGCCGCCTTCACGGCGACGAGACGCGAAAAGGGTGTCGAGGCATCGGGCCTGCCACTCTCGCCGCTCGTGCTGCTTTCGCTCGGCATGCTGATGGTCCTCTACTCCGGCATCGTCGGGCAGGCCTTGATGTCGGCGGCCCTGGTCTTTGCGGGCCTCGTCCTGCTCGGCTTCAGCGTCATCCGGGACCGCCTGTCCCCTTCCAGCCTGATGCCGCATAGCGCCTTTGGTCTCAATTCCACGGTCGGCACGGGTCTCTGGCTGGTGCTCCTGATGCCGATCGCCCAGGCCACGAGCAGCGTCTATTTCGTCTTCGGCCTGCAGCGTGGCTTCGGCTTCGGTCCGATGGCGGCGGGCGGCCTCGGCGCCGTCATGGCGATGAGCTGGAGCCTCGTCGCCGTCTTGATCGCCCATATCGGGGCGGGGTCGGCCCGGCGGCGAGCCATCGAGGCGGGCCCCGTTCTCCAATGCTGCGGAATGATCCTGGTGGCGCTCGGTTTTCATCAGGGGTCTCTGGCCCTCCTGATTGCCGGGCAGATCGTCGTGGGTGCGGCCTTCGGCGCGAGCTGGGCATTCCTCAGCCAGATGCTGATGGAGGCAAGTGCCGCTGGAGAGCGTGACAAGACCTCGGGCCTGATCCCGACGCTGCAATCGGCCGGTTTTGCGATCGGGGCCGCCTTTGCCGGACTTGCCGGCAACAGCCTTGGCCTTGCCGAGGCTTCGAACAACGAGACGACGAACATTGCATTTGCTGTCACCTTCGTGATCCCCGTCCTGTGGACAGTCCCCGCCGTTCTGCTCGCCAGACGCTCCACCCGGCTCGCCGAGGGCGTTTTGCCGCCTTCAGCATAAATTGAGGCGACCTGTTGAACCTAGTATAAAGACTTGAAGGGTAGCCTTCCGGCCATTGTTAAGAAGGCTATTTCAGGCAGGGCTATGGCGGGACGGATCGGACAACGATTGAAACGGGCGGTGATCACCGCCGGGCTGGAGGCGTCCTTTCTGATGTCGCGGCTCGGGGTTGCCCGTAGCCTTAGAGGGCGCGGCGTGATCTTCACGCTGCATCATGTCCGGCCGGACGAGGCGGGTGCCTTCCAACCGAACCGGCATCTGTCGATCACGCCAGACTTTCTCGATGCCGCAATCCGGGCGCTCGCGGCACGCGGCTATCGGTTCTTGCGGTTGCAAGACGTACCGGCAGCCCTTGCCGCGCCCGAGGGGAGCGCACCTTTTGCCGTCTTCACCCTTGACGACGGCTTTCGCGACAACCGCGATCATGCGCTGCCAGTGTTCGAGCGCCACGGCGTTCCCTTCACGATCTTCGTGTGCAAGGGGCTTTCAGAACGCAGCCACACGATGTGGTGGGATACGGCGGAAGCGATGATCGCGGCGAAGTCTCGAGTGGCGCTCTGCCTGCCGGCGGGCCGGATCGACCTTGATTGCGGGACGGCGCGTGCAAAGTCGGCCGCTTTCGATGCCGTCGCCGGGGCGTTGATGGCGGGCGACGAGACAAAGGGTGTGGCGCAGCTCGATGCGGCAGCCAATGCTGCAGGGATCAATCCGCATGCTCTTGTCGCAGAGGCCGTGATGGACGGCCAGGAACTGGCGGCGCTTGCCAGCCATCCGCTTGTCTCCTACGGCGCCCATACCGTGAGCCACCGGGGCCTTGCCCAACTCACCGATATCGAGCTTCTGTCCGAATTCAACGAAAGCGCCGAATATGTTGGCGCGATCACCGGCAAGCGACCGGTGACATTCGCCTATCCCTATGGCGATGCCCGCAGTGCGACGGTGCGAACTGCCGGCTATGCCGACTGGGCGGGCTTCAAGCTCTCGGTGACGACCCGGCCCGGCACATTGACGCCGGCCTCGATGGCAAGCCCGCAGCTCCTGCCGCGGATCTCGCTCAACGGGCTCTACCAGAAGGGTCGTTATGTCGAGGCTCTGGCATCGGGGCTGCCGTCGAAACTCGCCGGCGGCTGAACCCCTCCCCCTCGCCTCAAGGATACATGCGGACCTTCGACCAGCCGTCGCCATCGCGGCGAAACTCGATGCGGTCGTGCAGGCGGAACTTGCGGTCGTGCCAGAACTCGATCGAGCTTGGAATGATGCGGAAGCCCGACCAGTGGGGTGGGCGCGGCACATTTCCGATCGCGTATTTCGCGGTGTATTCGGCAACTGCCTTTTCCAGCGCAAACCGGCCCTCGAGCGGACGGGACTGTTTCGATGCCCAGGCACCGATGCGGCTGCCGAGCGGGCGCGACTCGTAATACTCGTCCGCTTCCGCGTCGGAGACGACCTCGACCTCTCCTCTCAGGCGGACCTGGCGGCGCAGCGATTTCCAGTGAAAACACATGGCTGCCTTTTTCTGGCCGAGAATTTCCTGTCCCTTCTGGCTCTCGAAATTCGTGTAGAACACAAAGCCTCTGACATCGAACCCCTTGAGAAGCACCATACGCACATTCGGTAGACCATCCGCATCCACGGTGGCGAGCGCCACCGCATTGGGATCGTTGATCTCCGAGGCTTCGGCGTCCTTCAGCCAGGTGGCGAAGAGGGCAAAGGGTTCGCTCTCTTCCGTGAAGTCACCAGTTGTTAACCCGATATCTGACATATTGTGTAAAATGCTCCCGATATGCATATTGGCCGCCGATGACGAAGCACTGGATCGTAGGCCCCTTGAAAGACATAGCAAAGTCGGTCGAGCGTACAAAGGGTTGGTGCATGCGTAGAAGCTCGATCTTGCTCATCATCACTGCGACACTTCCGCTCAGCGGATGCTTTGGCAGCAGCATGGACCTGTTCGGTTCAGACACCGTCGATAGCTCGATCTCCACCTCCACCGTTGCCAAGAAGGGCAATGGAACCAGCCATTCGGACGAATTGACGGTGCAGAGCGCCGTGTCGTCGGCCGATCTTTCCAAGACGGAAGGCAAACCGCTTCCCTGGGCGAACGCGACTACCGGCAGCGCCGGCGTGGTCACCGCCATTCAGGAAGAGAAGGGCGATGGCATGATCTGCCGGAATTTCTCCACCACGCGCCATTCCTATGAAGGCATCGCCTATTTCTCGGGCAAGACCTGCACGGCAGGCTCCGGAAGCTGGCAGCTGATGAGCTTCGATCGGCGGTCGTAAACGGCGGAGCGATTTCGGTCGCATTCGAAAGAATTGCTTAAGCAAACCCGAAGAAATAGACCACCCCGCCCTCACGCAGCGTAACCTTCGATTAGCACTCGCGTGCGAGGCTTTCTGCCAACTGTAGCGACCGGACCCGCATGTATCAGAGGGGACGGCATGAAAGTTCGCGGACGGGGCGCCATGATCGGGCCCTGCCGCCTGAGGTGTGTTGGTGTCCTCGATGCGTGATTTCTACTCGATTCTCGGCGTGAAGCGTGATGCAGGCGCGGACGAAATCAAGGCTGCATGGCGCACGAAAGCGAAATCCGTGCATCCGGACCAGAACCGGGACGATCCGCTGGCGAACAATCGTTTTGCCGAGATCGGCCGGGCCTATGAAGTGCTGAAGGATCCGGCCAAACGCAGCCGGTATGATCAACAACGCATGAAGGTGGAAGCCTTGGAACGCGAGCAGACGATCATGCAGCAGCGCCAGTCGGCGCGGGAGGCAGCCGAAAAGGCCAAGCAGGCCAAGGCGAATGCCGAACGCGTGCTGGAGGAACTTGCGCGCGCCGAGGCCGAGAAGGCCAAGGCCGATGCCGCCCAGGCTGCCAAGATGAAGGCCGCAAAGGAACAGGCCGCCGAAGCAAAGGCCAAAGCTCAGACCCAGACCGGTGTGAAGGAAGAGACTGCGGACGCGGCAGCTGCCGGCGCCTCTGCAAGCGGTGCCGACAAGGCAGCGGGCGCGGCTTCCGGAGCAACAGGCGGCTCGACCGCCGGTCCGAGCGCTTCCGTTGGGGGCACGGCATCCGGCCCCGAGGAAACGGTTTCCCGCATTTTTGGCGACAGCCCGGAAGCGGCAGCGGCCGCCGAGAACCTGCGTCGCGAACAGGAAGCGGCTGACCTCGCCGAGGGAATGCCGCTCAAGCCGGCAGCCTCTCCCCTGCTGGCACCAATCGAACTTCTAAGCTCGTTCGTCCGGCGCCTGCGCGGCGCCCCGCCGCCGCTGCCGGAAAAGGCGCCGGACATCTTTGCCGAAGCCGTCGTCGCGATTGCCGACCTGCTCGAACAGAAATCCGTACCGCTGACACTGAATGACGGCCGCGAAGTGCGTGTGCCGCTCGACGGCGTGACCGAGGGTCATGTCGTGCGCCTGAAGAACCAGGGTCTGAAGTTCCAGGGCCTGCAGCGCGGCGATGTGGCCGTGACGATCAAGGTTCTGAAGGCAGAGCGTTTCCTGGTCGACCAGTTCGACATCCGCACGGTGTTGCCGATCACACTCGAAAACGCCGTGCTTGGCTACGAGAGCCAGGTGGAAGGCCCGGATGGAACCATGGTTCCGGTGACGGTGCCTGCGTGGTCGAATTCCGACCAGGTGATCCGCATCGACGACCTCGGCCTGCCCAATGGTGAAGGCGGACGCGGTGCGCTCGTCGTGGAGCTGCGCGTCATGCTGTGGGAAAAGCCGGACGAGAAGGTCACCGACCTCATGCGCCTGATGCGCGAGGGGCTCTACATCTAGGCGCATCCCCCTCGCCTACCCTTGGTGCGTTTTTGCCTGACATATGAAGGATTTCTGACGGAGGCGGCGATTGTCGAGGGACCGATCGACGGATGTCGGGCTGCAATCTTGAACGCCGGAACGGCCTATGCCATAGGCAATTCCACAGAAAGCATCAAAGGGTCCCGATATGGTTCAAGGTTCCGGCCTTATGGCAGGCAAGCGCGGCGTCATCATGGGTGTCGCCAACAATCGCTCCATCGCGTGGGGTATCGCGAAGGCCTGTCGTGACCAGGGTGCCGAGATCGCGCTGACCTGGCAGGGTGACGCGCTGAAGAAGCGTGTCGAGCCGCTGGCCCAGGAACTGGACGCTTTCCTTGCCGGGGATTGCGACGTGACCAATCTCGACAGCATCGACGCCGTCTTCACCAATATCGAGGCGCATTGGGGCAAGATCGACTTCGTCGTGCATGCGATCGCCTTCTCCGACAAGGACGAGCTGACCGGCCGCTATATCGAGACGAGCCGTGACAACTTCACCCGGACGATGGACATCTCGGTCTACTCGTTCACCGCTGTCGCTGCCCGCGCCGAAAAGATCATGAACGATGGCGGCTCGCTTTTGACGCTGACCTATTACGGCGCCGAAAAGGTCATGCCGCATTACAACGTCATGGGTGTGGCGAAGGCCGCTCTCGAAGCGTCCGTACGCTATCTCGCCGTCGACATGGGTGGCCGCGGCATTCGCGTCAACGCGATCTCGGCCGGCCCGATCAAGACGCTCGCGGCCTCCGGCATCGGCGACTTCCGCTATATCCTCAAGTGGAACGAGTATCACTCGCCGCTGAAGCGCAACGTCACCACCGACGAGGTGGGCAAATCGGGCATGTATCTCCTGTCCGATCTTTCGACGGGTGTTTCCGGCGAAGTGCACCACGTCGACTGCGGCTATCACACGGTTGGCATGAAGTCGGTCGACGCGCCCGACATCGTGCTCGGCAAGGACTGACATCGGAGACTGCGCCGTGCTCATCTACATGATCCGTCACGGCCAGACCGACTGGAATGCCGAAGGCCGCATGCAGGGGCAGAAGGATATCGGCCTCAACGATATCGGCCGCCAGCAGGCATCCGAAAACGGGCGCAAGCTCGCTCAAATCCTCGGCAGCCATGCCGGGGATTTTGATTTTGTAAGCTCCCCGCTCGGACGCACCCGCGACACGATGGAACGCGCACGCACCGCTATGGGCCTGGCCCCTCATGAATACCGTCTCGACGATCGGCTGAAGGAACTGTCCTTCGGCGCCTGGGAAGGATCGACGCTACCGGAACTGGCCGAGGTCTCGCCCGAGCGCGTCGCCGAACGGGCCCGGCAGAAATGGGGTTTCATTCCTCCCGGCGACGATGCGGAAAGCTATGAGATCCTGTCGTGGAGGATTGGCGCCTGGCTGAAATCGGTGGAGCGGCCCACCGTCTGCGTCAGCCATGGTGGCGTCATCCGCAGTTGCTTCCGCCTGATCGGCGATGTCAGCGAGGATGAGGCCTGCGAAATGAACATCCCGCAGGACCGGATATTGAAGATCGACCGCGATCAGAAGACCATCGGCTGGCTCTGATCACCGATCCCGGCCGCCCTGTTCAGGCGGCCACTGCCTGCCTTACTGCAGGACTTCCAGATCGTCGACGACGCGCTTGCCGTCCACTTCCGTGTAGAACACGATGACCTTCTGGCCGGGCTCCAGCCCTTCGAAGTTGAACTCCGCCGGAACCGCATAGGTCTTGCCGTCCTCGAGGACGAGGCTCATGCCATCGACATTCACGTCCCGGATCGTCGACTCGACATCGGCGCTGCCAGCGAGCACCGCGACGGGGGAAAGGAAGCTTGCCGTGGCAAGAAGCAGGGATATCACGACACGCATGCGAACCACCTTCGACCAAATCGATGCTGAAAACGACTGCAAAATAGCCTCCCGAATGTGGCGGAATTCGCCCGTGAAAATGACATTTCAAGGGGATTGTGGACCCGAATGGCAGCCAGGATCAAGCGCTATCAGGTGGTTATCCTTGGGGGAATGTGCGGTTGACGCTGTATGAGGGCAGGATCGGAAGAAATGCCATTGTGATCGACAAAGTACAGTGAGGGGAAAAAGCCCGCGTCTACCGAAATCCTAAATTAACCGCCAAGCCATACACTTAGCGCAGTTGGGATCAGGGGAACCTAGACTTGCGTAAATTGATGAAGGACCCGCAGGCCGAGAGCAGATGGGGCAACGGCATGCTCTGGCTGATCGGTGGCGCCTTGCTGAGTGTCCTGATCGTGTCGGTAGGTCTGATGATCGATCGGAATACCGCGTTCAACGAGCGTGGCCGTATCGAGCATACGGTGCTGGATCGCCTGCTGCATGTGAAGTCCCAGATCAAGAACAAGATCCTGCGGGACCGGGATCTGGTTCTGTCGCTTGCTGATGATATCGCAGATGACAGCACCCTGTCGCCGCCCGAGCTGAACCGGACAATCCGGCAGATCCTCGCCGGCAATCCCCATATCAAGAGCATTCGGTTCCTCCCGCTTGACGATCCGAGGCGCATGGCTTTCACGGCCTCGATCACCAGCCGAGACAGGACCTTCATCATCGATGTTCCGGTGCCTCCCCTGCCCTGGCAAACCTCGGATGCCTGGATCTCGCTGGTCGCAGAAATCGATGCGGATCGCTTCTTCGATCATTACGACCTGCTAACCGATACCGAGTTGCCGAACCATCAGGAGCATGAACACACCAAGCTTGCTGTGACGCTGCCGCCCGTCTCTGGCACAGAGCGCATCTTTGGGGATGCGTCGATCTTCGCAGAACAACCCGTCGCGGTATCCCTGGAGGATGGGAGCCTGCCCATCGAGCTATACGGAGTTCCCGGCGACGGCTGGGATGCGGCGATGAACCGTCTGCTGCCAAGCCGTCTGCTGGTGCTGGCAGGCGTGCTCGCGATGATGATCTCGGTGCTGCTGGCCGTCTTCCTGCTCAGTGAGCGCAACATGAACATCGCCCGCCTCCGGGGCCGCGAACAGCGGTTGCTGGAGCTGTCGCAACGTTTCCAGCTGGCTCTGGAGACCTCCAATATCGGCATCTGGGAAATCGACAGCACGACCCATGCGCTGATCTGGGATGGCCGGAGTGCCGGCCTGCATGGGCTGCCGGCAAGCCTTTCAGACGACGAGGATCGGCTTGCCGACTGGTTCGCTTCGCTGCATGCCGACGATATCGGCAGAGCCGAACAGTTCTATTTCGACTGCGTGGTTGCCGGCACGGCTGATCAGTGGGACATCAGCTACCGGATCCCTCTGTCCGACAACAGCTTCCGCTACCTGCGCTCCGTCGGTGCCCGCACGCTCGACGGCAGCATTACCGGCATCGTCTGCGACGTGACGACCGATACGCTGGTCACCCAGTCGCTCAGCCGGGCGAAGGAGAATAGCGACATCAAGAATGCCGAGCTGGAACTGGCGCTTGAGGAACTCTCGAGCCGCGAGCACCAGCTGGCCGAAGCCTCGCAGCGCCTCGATCTTGCGCTCGGCTCCTATAGTTGCGGCACCTGGGAAGGTGATCCGGTGACCCGGAGCGCCATCTGGGACGAGCGCATGCACCAGCTCTACGGCATACCGTTCAGCGACAAGGCCGTTCCAGAACATGTCTGGCTCTCTCGTCTCCACCCCGACGACCGCGGGAATATCCAGCTCGCCACAAAGCGGGCGGTGACACTTGACCAGGTCATGAACACGACCCAGCGGGTCGTGCTGCAGAATGGCGAGATCCGTTACATCCGCTCCGTCGGCCAGCCGCATATCGGTCGCGACGGCAAGAAGAAGCTGATCGGGATTGCCTTCGACGTGACCGCCGATGCGTTGCTTGCCGAGCAGTTGCGGAACGCCAAAGCCGAAACCGACATGCGCAACATCGAGCTGGAGCTCGCCAAGAACCGCATCGAATTCAACGCGCTTCACGATCCGCTGACCTCGCTTGCCAACCGTCGCAAGCTCGACCTCGAACTCGACCTGCTTGTCCGCAATGGCGACCGCCCGACGAACAAGTTCGCATTCCTGCATCTCGACCTCGACCGGTTCAAGGAAATCAACGACACGCTGGGCCATGCAGCCGGCGACGCCATGCTGGTGCACGCCTCGCGGATCCTGATGAAACACGTGCCGCGCGGCGATCTCGTCGCCCGTATCGGCGGTGACGAATTCGTCGTTCTCGCCCGTCGTCAGACCACCGTCGACGAACTGGCCGCGCTGGCCAACAAGATCATCGAGGAAATGCGCCAGCCGCTCGATTTCGAAGGGTTCGACTGTCGCTGCGGCGTGTCGATCGGCATTGCGCAGGCACAAGGTGCCTCGCCCGATGCGCGCAAGGTTCTCATCAACGCCGACATCGCGCTTTATCAAGCCAAGGAAAAGGGCCGGAACTGCTACGAGTTCTTCACGCCCGATCTGCAGGCGAACATCGTCGCCAAGAAGCGCATGGCCGACGACATTCTCGCGGGCTTCGACCGGGACGAGTTCGTCGTCTACTACCAGCCGCAGTTCGAGGCTTCGAACATGCAGCTCTGTGGCGCGGAAGCACTGATCCGCTGGCGTCATCCGGATCGCGGGATCCTTGCTTCCGGCAACTTCCTGAAGGTCGCCGAAGACCTGAACGTCATGGCCCGGATCGACGAACTGGTCCTGCAGACGGCGCTGAAGGATCAGATGCGCTGGACGGCACTCGGCATGGCCGTGCCGCGCATTTCGGTGAACGTGTCCTCCAAGCGTCTGCATGACGACAACCTCATCGAACAGTTGAGGGGCCTTCAGATTTCCCCCGGCTCGATCTGTTTCGAACTGGTGGAATCGATCTTCCTCGATGAGAGCGACACGGTTGCCTCGGACAATATCGAGAAGATCAAGGCGCTCGGCATCGACATCGAAATCGACGATTTCGGCACCGGCCATACGTCGATCGTCAGCCTTTTGAAGCTGAAGCCGAAGCGGCTGAAGATCGACCGTCAGCTCGTCATGCCTGTCACCGTGCAGCCGCAGGAACGCAGTCTCGTGCGCAACATCGTCGAGATTGCCCGCTCGCTCGGCATCGAGACCGTGGCGGAAGGCGTGGAAACGCAGGAACATGCCGGCATTCTGCGCCAGCTCGGCTGCGACTATCTGCAGGGCTATGCCTTTGCCAAGCCGCTCTCGTTCGAGGATTTCACCCGTTTCGTCGACCGTCTGCCGCAGCGCAAGGCGTCTTGAGCACACGCGGCGGTGGATCATGCCGCCCGTGGTGACACAGTGTCGTCGCAAATCGGCGGCAACGGGCGCAAAAGCGCTTCACAGAAATTGTGGATTTGCTCTATGAGTGACGCCATCCAAGGCAAGGCCTGCCGGACGATGTTCCGGCGGGAGAGAATGGAACGGTAGCTCACGCATGTCGCACAATACCTTCGGTCACCTCTTCCGCGTCACCACCTGGGGCGAAAGCCATGGGCCGGCGCTCGGCGCTGTTGTCGACGGCTGCCCTCCGGGCGTCCGTTTCGCCCAAGAAGACCTGCAGGTCTTCATGGACAAGCGCAAGCCCGGCCAGTCGCGCTTCGTCACCCAGCGGCGCGAAGACGATATCGTGAAAGTGCTTTCCGGCGTCATGCCGCAGGAAGACGGCACGATGATCACGACCGGCACGCCGGTCTCGCTTTTCATCGAGAATACCGACCAGCGCTCCAAGGATTACGGCGACATTGCTAAGCGCTATCGCCCCGGCCATGCCGACTATACCTATGACCTGAAATACGGGATCCGCGACTATCGCGGCGGCGGACGCTCGTCCGCCCGCGAGACGGCGGCCCGCGTGGCAGCCGGTGCGCTCGCCCGCCTCGCCATGCCGGGCGTTACCATTCGCGGCGCCCTGGTGCAGATCGGCACGCACAAGATCAACCGCGAGAACTGGGATTGGGCGCAGGTCGACCAGAACCCGTTCTTCTGCCCTGACGCAGCCATGGTACCCGTCTTCGAGGAATATCTCGACGGTATCCGCAAGGCAGGCTCCTCCGTCGGTGCCGTGATCGAAGTCGTGGCCGAGGGCGTTCCGGCCGGCATCGGCGCTCCCGTCTACGGCAAGCTCGATCAGGAGATCGCTTCTGGCCTGATGTCGATCAATGCGGTGAAGGGCGTCGAAGTCGGCAACGGCTTCGAGGCGGCCGAGATTACCGGCGAGGAAAATGCCGACGAGATGCGGATCGGAGCTGACGGCAAGCCCGTCTTCCTGTCGAACCATGCCGGCGGCGTGCTGGGTGGCATCTCGACCGGCGAGCCGATCGTTGCGCGCTTTGCCATCAAGCCGACTTCGTCGATCCTGACCGAGAAGCGCTCGATCGATGCCGATGGGAACGAAGTCGATGTGCGCACCAAGGGCCGCCACGACCCCTGCGTTGGTATTCGCGCCGTGCCTGTCGGCGAGGCGATGCTCGCCTGCATCATTCTCGACCATATCCTGAGAGACCGCGGCCAGAACGGCCGGACCAGATGAGGACTTCCCCATGAGCTATGACCAGAAGCGCGTCGTCGAGGCGATCCGCGCCTTTGAAGCCGGCGAAATCGTCGTCGTCACCGACGATGACGGCCGCGAGAACGAAGGGGACCTGATCGTTGCCGCCGTTCACTGCACGGCCGACAAGATGGCCTTCATCGTGCGTCACACCTCGGGCATCGTCTGCACGCCAATGCCGAAGGAAGAGGCCAAGCGCCTGAACCTCTCGGCGATGGTGGCCGAAAACGATAGCGCCCACACCACCGCCTTCACCGTTTCGGTCGACTTCAAGCACGGCACGACAACAGGCATTTCGGCAGACGACCGGACGCTGACGGTGCGCAATCTTGCCAACCCAAATGTCGGCCCAGCCGATTTCGTGCGCCCCGGCCACATTTTCCCGCTGGTTGCCCGCGAAGGCGGCGTTCTGATGCGCTCGGGTCATACGGAAGCCGCCGTTGATCTCTGCAAGCTTGCCGGTCTGCCGCCGATCGGCGTCATCTGCGAACTCGTCAATGACGATGGCACGGTCACCCGTGGCCAGCAGGTGGCGGATTTTGCCGTCAAGCATGGCTTGAAGCAGGTCTCCGTCGCAGACCTCATTGCCTATCGCCAGCGGAAGGAGACGCTGATCCAGCTCGTCTCCAAGTTCGACCTGCAGACCCCCTATGGTCCGGCGATGGCCTATGCCTATTCGCTTCCCTGGGATCCGATGCAGCATCTCGCTGTCGTCTTCGGCGATATCCGGGACGGCGAAGACATTCCGGTGCGCCTGCATCTCGAGCATGTCGGTCAGGACGTCTTCGGCACCAACCGGCAGGTCGACGGCATCATGAAGCGGATCGCCGACAAGGGCCGCGGCGTGATCGTCTACCTGCGTGAAGGCTCCGTCGGCGTGGGCGTCTCGACCACCGCGCGCGGCGGCAAGCATGACCGCGAAGATCATTCGGAAGCCCAGGCCCGCGAGAGCGAATGGCTGGAAATCGGGTTGGGCGCGCAGATCCTCAAGGATCTCGGCGTCACCTCGATCCGGCTCTTCTCATCGCGCGAACGCCATTACGTGGGCCTCGAAGGGTTCGGCATCCGCATTGCTGCGACGGAAATCGTCTGAGGGACAGCCGGCCTTCCGTATCGATTGATGCCGTGGTGGTGGCTTACAGCCGCCTGTTCACCCCACCCCGGACCTGCGGTCCGACCCTCCCCCTCAAGGGGAGGGTGGAGCTGCCGCGGGGCTCTTGCCGACCTTTCAGCATGTCGCCGCCGCAAGCAGCGGCCACCCACCTCCCCCTTGAGGGGGGAGGTCGACGCGCAGCGGCGGGTGGGGGTGACCCGGGTGCCGTGGGCACGCCAAAAGGCTCAGAGGCCTAATCCTCCCACACAGACGTAGAATACGATCAAGACCCGATCGGCCCCTCGACCACCGGCTCCGGCTTGCCCTTCCAGCTCAGCCGCCAGACATCGCCCTGGCGGACGGACTGGACGGCGGCGGGGCGCAGGATGGCGAAGCAGGTGCCACCTTGATGGCGGACGGAAGGGTAGATGATCCCGTTCAGGCCTGCGCGTCTCGCCTCAAGCGCCAGGTGGTTTCCCTGCGGGTAGCCGATCGACTTGTCCGGCGAGAGCGCACGATGGCCGGGCGCGTCGCTCAGGTCGAGAAACGCGCCGGAGACGCTGCAGACCATCTCGGCATAGTCTGCCACCGCCTGATAGACGCCGGTGCGGGCCAGAAATTCCGTCATGTGAAAGGTGATTTCGGCGAGGCAGGTCTCGACCGCAAGCGCTGCATACCAGGCACCGCGCGTCTCGCCGTTGAAGCGATTGGCCTCGCGGGGCTTGGCATAGGCGAAGCTCGCATTGATGAAATGGGCATGGGGCACGTCGTAGACGAGTTCGTTGGCCGCCAGTCCGGAAATGCCGGTTGCCTGTGCCTGCATGCGGCTCGATGTTGCGGCCTCGATTTCGGCAAGCTCGGCTAGTTCCTCGGCTGTATCGGCGAGCGGGGCCAGCACAGGCGGGCGCAGGCGCGCGGTGGAAACGAGCCGCACGGTCCGCGGATAAGCAACCGTCGACACCGGCAGGCCGGCGATCAGCACTCAGAGCCCCCCGCGCACGGCGTCGACGTAGCGGCGAACCTCGAGCATGTGGGGAATGCCGCCCTCGATCATGGCGGCGACGGGGGTACGGCGATCAAAGAGCGGGCCGGAGTTTTCGAGGCTCGGCCAGCGATCGGCCATGGCGTCAACGAAGAGCAGATGCAGCGCCTTGTAGATACCCAGAAGCGCCGAGATCCGGGTCATCTGATCCTGGCTCAGCGTTTTCGTGACGGTCTCCGGCTTCAAGCGTTCCCAGGTGCTGAGGGAGACCCCGAGCAAGGCTGCCGCCTGCTGGCTGGTCAAGTCCCATTGGGTCACGAGGCGGCGGAATGCCTTCAGCGCTGCGGCCGAGAGCCGTTTGCGGTCCGCCTCGGAGGCAAAGCCTTGCGAGACTGGGGATGGGGCGGGGTGGCGTTCTGCGGCGTTGAGCACGATGATGGCTCCCTCAAATGATAGCTTGAATATACGTCATTTGAGGGCCAATTCAAGGAAAGTGTGTTGGACTCTCGCCTCAGAACACCACACGCGTGCTGGCGCTCAGCCAGTAGCTGCCTTTATCCTGGCTTGAGGCATTCAACATGAGTTGCCCTTCCAGCGGGCCTGACTTCGTTTGGATACCAATGCCGCCGCGTAGCCAGTTCTGCTCTACGGGTGCGCCCGGCAGATCGAAGCTGGTGAAACCGATGATCTCGCCCGTGGTGTTCGGTGCCTGATCCTCGAAGCGGTGAGCGACTTCTGCGCGGGATACGAGGCTGACGGTCGAGGTGAGGTCGAGGCGACCATCAAGGCCGATTCGAACCGTGTTGGAGGAGCCTTGTGTCGTATCGAACCGGGCTGGGAAGCTGCCGCCGGTTTCACTGTAGCCATCGGTTTTCGTCGTGAGGTGGGTGAAGCTGGCATAGGGCGTAAACGTGACATCCCGGAAGGCGAAGGCGTCGAGCCAGTCAAGACGCGCACGGAAACCGAGCGTGCGAGTATCGGCAGCGCCCTCGGAGACATCAGTGCCTGTCCCATTGAGATAGGCGCGACGCATCGACAGTTCGCCAACGCTGGCGAAGCCTGTCAGAGTTGCATAGACGGCCGGTGAGACAGCCATGCTGATCTCGGGCAATATGTAGCTCCCCTGGACGCGACTGAAACCGCCGAGATCGAGATCCGCCTTGGAATAGGACGTGCCGAGAGCGAGACGCAGGGTGATCTCGTCTGTCGGCGCATAGGCAAAACCGATCTCGCCGGTCCCCGTGGGACCCGTGCCGAAGTCGTTGGTGACCGCACCGAGGTCTCCCGTCGCCCAAAGCGCACGCTGACCTGCGGAGAGACGGTGGAACATGGGCGAGGAATTGGCGCCATTCATGGCGAGATCGGCAACTTGCTGGGGCACGAAAATGTGGCGGGGCAGGCCGTTGAAGCTCTGCATGTAGTCCTCGACAGCGATGATGCCGGCGGTCTGGCCGGAGGGATCCGTGGACGCCCCACGGGCGACAAAGGCCTTGTTGTTGCGCAGGGTGCCGACGACGATGGAACCGTCGGCGGAGACTGCGGTGGCCGTGTTGGTGATATCGGTGGCGAGTTCGACGCCGCTCTGACGCAACCAGTCGTCCACGGAAAGCATGCCTGACGCTTCGGTCCAGCGAAAGCCATTGTAAACACCAAGTCCCTGGCCCGCTTGGCCGACCACCACCGAGCCATCGTCGCTGACGCCAAGGGCGGACGATTCAAGACCACCCAGCGTTCCGAGGTCGACCATCGCGTTTGTCGCAGATGTCCAGCGAAAAGCCCTGTAGCGGCCGCCGGCTTCGGATTCACCGACAATGACGGAGCCATCCGCACTGGCTGCGTTCGCCGCGGAAGAGCCCCCGCCCGGAAGGATGCCGATTTCAACTGCCGGGCCCGTGTCGATCCAATAGGCTGCGGTTGTCACGCCCGCAGCGGTCTGGGCACTGCCGACGATCACGTGTCCGTCGCGGCTTATGCTCCGGCCAATTGAGTTTGAGCCGCCGAGTGTGCCGAGCAATTCCATAACGCCAGGGCTCGCGGCGCTGACATAAGTCCAGCGAAAAGCGCGCAGAGATCCATCTGCGAGGTCCCCCCAACCGGACACAATCCGGCCGTCACCGCTGACACCCGTCGCCCGCGAACTGGCACCTCCGAGATTGCCAAGCAACATGATGGCACTGTCGGCGGTCGAGATGAGGAAGGCTTCGGTCGACAGGGACCCAAAGAGCGTGCCCACCATTACGGAGCCATCATCGTCTATGTCCGTCAGGTTGGAGTAATCTCGACCGAAGTACTGGTCGAGCACGTAGGTGTCGTCCGCAGCGCGCCAGACAAAGCCTCTGTTCGCGGCCACGTTCATCGGGCCGCTGGAATCCGTGTAACTGACATTACCGACGACAAAACGTCCGTCGCCACTGATGGCAATCGCGCGAGAGGTCGCCGTGCCAACATTGTTTTCGATCTGCTCCCAGGCGAAATCGGCAGCGAGGGCCTGGCTTGTCGACAATGCGGACGCG
This sequence comes from Allorhizobium sp., assembly GCA_051861045.1. GTDB lineage: Bacteria > Pseudomonadota > Alphaproteobacteria > Rhizobiales > Rhizobiaceae > Allorhizobium. Next base: position 480,081 of record JBHYDI010000002.1, on the reverse strand, counting down.
GCAAGGAGCACACAGAGATGCGGCAGCGGGCGAAGGGGGAGCAATGAGCGCATGAAACAGATCTTTCGCAAAGGACTGATCCGCTGCACGGTTAAGGCCGTGAGCGGTTGTTATGCGAAAGAACTGTGTGAGTTGTGACTGATGTACAACTCCAAAGATTGCATGCATATTTTGGACACGTTGACGACGCGGAAGGCGCCTGGGGGGCTCAGACCACCCGTCGCGCCATGCCGACAGAGCGCGGGGCTGTCTCATCGAAGCCGAACTGCGAATAGAGGCGGTTGGCGGGGACGTCGGCGATCAGGCTGACATAGGCAGACTTCGGCAAGGTGGCGATGAAGTCGGAGAGGGCCGCCATGATCCACTTGGCGAGGCCCCTGCCCTGATGGTCCGGCAGGATGGCGATGTCCGTCACCTGAAAGAAGCAGCCGCCATCGCCGATGATGCGGCCCATGCCGACCGTTTCTTCGCCCAGCATCAGGCAGACGCCGAAGATGGAATTGGGCAGGCCCTTTTCGGCGGCTTCGCGGGAAAAGGGCGTGAGGCCGGATTGCAGGCGCAGGCGCATGTAGTCATCAATGGCGGGCACGCGGGGTTCGATGCGGTAGGCGCTGTTGTCGGTCACGTCGGATCTTTCTGTCTATGGTGTTTGATTTGTTCAGCCGAGCCAGCCCGGCTGCAGGCGCACGGCTTCCATGCCGGCGAAGCGCGCGACGCGTTGGAGTTCTGCTTCCAGCTTTTCCAGACGGCCGGCGCTCGGCTTGATGCCCGGCTCAAGCCAGAGGCGGCGGACATCGAGTACACCTTCCCTGCGCTCGGCCTTCATGTCGATGCGGCCGATCAATCGGTCGCCTTCGAGCAGCGGAAAGACGTAATAGCCGTATTGGCGCTTCGGCTCGGGCACGAAGACCTCGATGCGGTAGAAGAAGCCGAAAAGGCGTTCGGTGCGGTTTCGGTCGCGGATCAGGGGATCGAAGGGCGAGAGGACGCGGATGCGCCCCGGGGGCTCGGGGGCGTCGAGCAATGCGGGAACCTGAGATGCGAAGGCGAAGGAGGCGCGCGGCTTTCCGTCGACGGTTTCGAGCAGCAGCTCTTCCAGCTCGTCGCGATGGGCTGCCACCCAGGCCTTGGCTTCATCCGGCGTGACGATGTCGAAGAAGGCCGCGATCTCGCCCGAGGTGGCGAAGCCGAGGCGGGTGAGTGCTGCCCGGCAGGCCCAGTCGACGAAGGTCTTGTGGTCGACTTCGGCTGCGTGATGGTCGGCGGGGATCACCCGTTCAGCGAGGTCGTAGACTTTCTGAAAACCCTCGCGACGCGCGATCGCAAGCTTTCCGGTATGCCAGAGGAATTCGAGTGCGGTCTTCGACGGATGCCAGTTCCACCAGCCGCCGGACTTGTGGTCCTCCGCCTTCACATCCCGCGCCATGACCGGGCCGTGGTCGCGGATGCGCGCATAGGTTTCCTCGAAGGCCTGATCGAAGCCCTCCCCCTGCCATCTCGCCCAGTTCTGCCGGATGCGCTCTTCGCGGCGGACGAAGCGGTGCTTCCAATAGGGGAAGAAGGCCGAGGGGATGAACGAGGCATCATGCGTCCAGTGCTCGAACAGCGAGCGATCCTTCTCGGCCAGATGGGCAAGATCGGACTGGCGATAGGTCTGGTTGCGGGAAAAGAGAATCTGGTGATGCGCCCGCTCAACCCACTGGATGCTGTCGACCTGGACGAAGCCGAGATCATGGATCAGGTCATAGAGCCCCTCGCGCCCGAGCGCCTTCGTCGGCGAGCGGGACAAGCCCTGCCGTTCGAGGAAGATTTTGCGCGCAAGGGCGTTGGGGACCGGAATCGACATGGAGGCAGGCTAGGGCATGTTCGTGGTTTGTTCAACCATCGAATGCGTTGAAGGCTGTACATCCCACTTCTTGAACTTCCGCTCTGCCCCGCATAGGTTGCACACGACAAGATGGCAGACCGCCGCCCCAACTCTTGGAAATTGCTCTATGCTATTTCGGATCGCAGCATTTCTTTTGTCAATCATCTTAACGCCTGCCATGACGGTCGCACAAACGGGCGCTGAGGGACCGCGGAACGACTATCCGTTCCAATGTGGTGCAGCCTACGCAATCTTGGCGGAAACATTCCGCCTTACGGATAAGCTGCAGGAGTCAGAACGCTATCGCATGAAATTCACGACTCTCGCCGGCAATGCGGAAGAAGCGTTCCTTAGAATTGGGCGCTCGAAAGAAGATGCGCAGGCGTATATGCAACGGCATGTAGACGACTTGGCAGCGCTCGCCGCGAGAGGAGATGCGCATTTGGTGATAGGCTTCGCAAAGCGCTGCGACAGTCTTTTTCCTTGAGCCAAAGCAGGCTTCACGCGCTGGTTTGTGTGATCAACACCTGAAGGTGACATAGAAAGGCGCGGGCACAACTGGGGCGCCGGAATTTCAACATTCGGCGAATGCCAAAGCCCTGACATATCGAGCCTACGGCTACTGACCTTTGCGTGCGCAGGCAACCCATGTCAAAGCTGTTCAATCGAACATCAGATTTCTCATCGCTAGTCCCAAGAAGTCTGGTCTTGGCGGCAGGCTAATACATTTCTCAAGCATTTCCCTGCGGAGCCCTGAACGCTATAGAAGCGCGATAAACCCAGGAGCCCACCACCTTGCATATCCGCTTCGATAACGCAGACCTGCGCTTCGGCAATCGCGTGGCGCTCCAGCCGCTCTCGCTGTCGCTTGTCGAGCCGCGGATCGGCGTGATCGGCCTCAATGGCTCCGGCAAGACGAGTTTTGCGCGGCTGATTGCGGGGCTCGCCAAGCCGACATCCGGGCGCGTGACGCTGGATGGGCTCGATACTGTGATCGACGAGAAGGCGGCGCGGGCGAAGACGGGGTTCATCTTCCAGAACCCCGGCAACCAGATCATCCTGCCTGTCATCCGCGACGACGTGGCGCTCGGGCCGAAGTCGCGGGGGCTTGATGCCGCGGAGGTCGAGCGGCTGGTCGATGAGGCGCTGGCCCGCTTCGGCATTGGCGATCTCGGCCCGCGGCGGCCGCATGAGCTGTCCGGCGGGGAGTTGCAGCTTGCGGCACTCGCCTCAGTCTGTGTCAACCGGCCTGACGTCGTCATCTTCGACGAGCCGACCAACCAGCTGGACCTCAGGAACCGTGCCCGGGTGAAGGCGGCGATCGAGGGGCTGGTCGAGCAGGCTGTCGTCATCAGCCACGACCTCGAGCTCGTGGCGGATTTTTCCCGCGTGCTGGTCTTCCATCAGGGCGCGCTCGCGTTCGACGGTCACGGAGGCGACGCCATCGCCCGCTACCGGGAGATCGCCGGATGCTGACGAGCCTGCATGTGGAGGGGCAAAGCCTCCTGCATCGCATCCCGGTAAAGCCGAAGCTTTTCGGGTTGATGGCCTTTGGGCTGGCGCTCTATTTCGTTGACCAGCCAGTCATGCTCGGGGCGGCCCTTTTGCTGACCGGTCTGCTCTACCTCTCCACGGGTGTCGGACTGTCCGAGGGCTTCAGGCGGCTCCGGCCCGTGCTGTTCACGATCGCCTTTCTGGCGGCGGTCAACCTCCTGCTGCTCTCGCCGCTCGAGGCACTGATCACGACGCTCAGGCTCATTGCGATCCTGTTTTTGGCCGCGGCCGTGACGGCGTCCACCACGATTGCGGATTTCATGGCTGCGGTCACCGATCTCGCCCGGCCGCTGGAGCGGCTCGGCCTCATGAAGGCCGCCGATCTGGGTCTCGCGCTGGGGCTGGTGCTGCGTTTCGTGCCGGAGATTGCGGGACGCTACGAGGCACTGAAAGAGGCGCATGCGGCGCGCGGCATCCCGGTGAAGCTGTCGCGCATGCTCGGCCCGCTGATCATTTCGACGTTGAAGGATGCCGATCGGATCGCCGAGGCGATTGACGCGCGGGGCATTCGGGGCCAGTAACGGGGCGATCTTTTTCGGGGACCTTTCATGACCACCAGAGACCTCGTGCTCGCCGCACTCTTCACCGCCATCATCATCGTGCTCGGCTTTATTCCGCCCGTGCCGATCCCGCTGCTGCCGGTTCCGATCACGGCCCAGTCGATGGGTGTCATGCTGGCTGGCTGCATCATCGGCGCCAAGCGCGGGGCGCTCGCCTATGCCCTGCTCGTCGTGCTCGTTGCCGTCGGCCTTCCTGTGCTTTCGGGCGGTCGCGGCGGTCTCAACGTGCTGATGGGGCCGACCGGCGGCTATATCTTCGGCTGGATCATCGGTGCCTTCGTCACTGGCTTCCTCGCTGAAAAGCTGGTCCGCGAGGGCCAGTCGGCCGTCAAGCAGATGACCGGCTTCTTCGTGGCGAGCGTCGTCGGCGGCATCGGCGTCGTCTATCTCTGCGGCATGCCGTGGCTCTCGGTCATGGCCGGCACGCCTTTCGACAAGGTGGTCCTCGGCTCGCTCGCCTTCATCCCGGGCGACCTCGTCAAGGCCGCGATTGCAACGCTTGCAGCCCGCGCCGTGATCGTTGGCTATCCGCTTCTGCCGGCTCGCGCGTAACACCCAGAAAGCGTCGTTCAATAATCGAAATGCCACCGCTAAGGTGGCATTTTCCGTTTTGGGTTCTGGGGGATTTGAACCGTGACGACGTCGACGACCGCCAAACTGATTTTCGCCTGCGCTTTCCAGGCACTTGCCGCCACGTCCACGTTGGCAAATGATTCCATGGCCACGCTCGAGGCCGGTGGCCTGGTGTTCACGCGCAGCGAAGAGATCACCATGGCGAAGGAAGATCTCTACATCTCGCCGGAAAAGGTGGAGGTGAAATATCTCTACCGCAACACCAGCGACAAGCCGGTCAACACCATCGTTGCCTTCCCCATGCCGAAGATCGGCGGGCCAGTGGAGATCATGTCGGCGGTGCCGGACGAGCAGAGCGACAACTTCATGGACTTCTCCGTGGTCCAGGACGGCGAGGCGATCGAGCCGAACCTGCAGCAGCGCGTGCTGGTGCGCGGCATCGATTTTACCGCTGATGTCGAAGAACAGGAGATCCCGCTGCAGCCGCTCCTGAAGGAGACGACGGAAGCGCTGAAGACGCTGGAGCCCGATGTCATCAAGGACTGGCTCGCCAAGGGACTGATCGTCGACCTGAACTACGGGATGGGCGGCACGTCCGAGCCGGAATACGTTCCCGTGTGGGAGCTTGAATCGATCTACTGGTGGGAGACGACCTTCCCGGCCGGCGCAGAGGTGGAGGTCGAGCATCGCTATCGCCCGAGCGTCGGCGGAAGCGCGGGCCTCGTCTTCATGTGGGACGGCAAACCTTCCGATTCCTATGCCGACTACCAGAAGCGCTACTGCGTCGACGACGACTTCCTCAACGCCGCGATCAAGCTCGAAAAGAAGCAGAACCCCGATGCCGGCGTCTATTATTTCGAGCAGTGGCTCTCCTACATCCTGACGACCGGAAACAACTGGTACGGGCCGATCGGTGACTTCCACCTGACCGTCGACAAGCTGAATGAGGATTCGATCGTCAGCTTCTGCGGGGAAAGCGTGAAGAAGACAGGGCCGACCACCTTCGAAATGCGCGCCAAGGACTATTATCCGTCAAACGATCTCAACATCCTGCTGGTCGTTACAAACAAGGTGGCGACGCAGGACCAACCGTAACAGTTGCGTTTGCGATCGAAATTCACGCGTCAGGCAAATTCGCGCATGATCTGGTAACGGCTTGTAAAATCGTTTCGAAGAGGATCCCGGCTGATCGGTCGTTTCCGGTGTCCCCCTGAGCGCTCCATGACGGAGACGCAAACGCCCGAACGGATCATGTCACCGCTGCATCGCGACGCCGGGTCTCCGGCCGTCTGCCCATTTCGCGCGCCCGAAAGTCACGACATGTTTCTCAACAACCTTTCTCTCAGCAAGAAGCTGATCCTTACCTTTTGCACCATCATGGCTGGATGTTTCCTGGCCTCCGTCGTCGTCTTCGTCCAGGCTTACACGGCAAAGACCACGCTGATCGAACAGGATCGGGCACAACGCATCGTCAACCTCGTCGATGCGGCGACCACTGCCATGGCCGAGCAGGCTGCCAACGAACGCGGCTATCTGCTGTTCGGCAGCGAAAGCACGCTGGCGGCGGTTGCGACAGAGCGAAAGGCGCTTGAGGCCGCCCTTGCCGAAGCCCGCACGCTTGCCGGCGAAGACAGCGCACTTACCGCGCGTGTGGATGCCATGCGCTCTGCCGCAGACGCCTACGCCACCAAAGTGGCCGATCCGCAGATCGCCGCCCGCAAGGCGGGTAAGACGGCCGTTGAAGATATCGCCGCCATCGGCACGACTGACGCGACCGGTGCCCTCGATACGTTCCGGGCTGCCGCCACGGATATCAAGGGCGTGCTGGCCGCTGAAACGGCTTCGACCCGCGCGCGTCTTGAGGCTGCACACTTGGCGCTGGAATTGGCGCTGGTGCTCGGTGCCGGCGTTGCCGGTGTGTTTGCCGTCGGCCTGATCTGGCTGCTTGCCCGCTCCATCGTCACGCCGATCACCGGCATGACCAATGCCATGACGCGGCTGGCCGCCGGCGACCACGCCGTGGATGTGCCGGCTGTCGACCGTGGCGACGAAGTCGGCCGCATGGCCAAAGCCGTGCTGGTCTTCAAGGATGCCGCGATCGAGAGCGCGCGCATGTCCGACGAGCGCCGTAGCTTGCGCGAACAGGCCGAGGCCGACCGCCAGCGGGCGGAAGCGGAGAAGGCCCGCGAGGCCGAGGAGGTGCGCTTTGCCATGACCGAACTAGCACAGGGCCTTTCGGCGCTTTCCAACGGCGACGTGGTGTTTCGCCTGGAGAAACCCTTCGCGGCTCATCTCGACAGCCTGCGAGGGAATTTCAACGAGTCGCTCGAGAAGCTGCATGCTGCGCTGAGAACAGTGGGTGCCAATGCGCAGGCGATCCATGCCGGCGCAGCCGAGATCCGCTCTTCGGCCGACGATCTTGCAAAGCGCACGGAACAGCAGGCGGCCTCCGTCGAGGAAACCGCCGCCGCCGTCGAGCAGGTCACCAAGACTGTGCGCGACACGGCCAAGCGCGCCGAAGATGTCGGCCAGTTGGTCGAGAGCACGCGGTCCGGCGCCGAGCGCTCCGGCGAGGTGGTGCGCAATGCCGTGTCTGCCATGACCGATATCGAGCAGTCTTCCCAGTCGATCTCCAACATCATCGGCGTGATCGAGGATATTGCCTTCCAGACCAATCTGCTGGCGCTCAATGCCGGCGTCGAGGCCGCCCGCGCTGGCGAGGCGGGCAAGGGCTTTGCGGTCGTTGCCCAGGAAGTGCGGGAACTCGCCCAGCGCTCCGCCAATGCAGCAAAGGAGATCAAGGCGCTGATCTCGAAGTCGACCGCCCAGGTCGGCAATGGTGTGGCTCTCGTCGGTGAGACCGGCACGGAGCTCGAGAAGATCGTCAACGCCGTCCAGGAGATCAGCCACCACGTCGGCGCGATCGTCACTGCGGCGCGCGAACAGTCGACAGGCTTGCAGGAGATTAATCTCGCCGTCACCGCCATGGACCAGGGCACGCAGCAGAATGCGGCCATGGTCGAGGAGCAGACGGCGGCCTCGCATGCATTGGCAGCGGAAGCGGACTCGCTGAACACGCTGCTTGCGCAGTTCCGGCTCGGTCAGGCCGGGACGGTGCCTGCAGGGAGAATGGCGCAGCATCGTGCAGCCCCACCCTCGCCCGCCCCTGTTCGACAGCCCGCCCTCCGTCAACCGGCCGCGGCTTCGGCTTCCCATAGCCCTGCCCCCTCGCCTGCCCGGGCGCTGGCCGGCAAGCTCGGTCGCGTCTTTGGAATGAGTTCTGCGGCACCCGCCGAACCGGCAAAGCAGGACTGGACGGAATTTTGATTTCAGGGCCGGGCTGCGAAGCCCGGCCGTCTGCCGCAAGCGTACCTTTATCCTCAATGAGGGTTTAAGAAATGCCGCAAGATTTAACGGTTCTTGCCCAAAGAATTAACGATATTTCGCCATCCTGCCGCAATTGACGGGGCCGTACCAGCGGCCGTGGGGATGGGACAAAACATGCTGAATTCGTTGAAGAAAATACCACTCTCGGTGCAGATGGTGCTCGGGATCGGGATCGCGGTGGCCGCCATACAGGCAGGCACCGCAGCCTATGAAATTTCCGCCGAGCGGCTGAGCCTGACGGACAAGGCGGCCATGCGCGGCGACGCTGCCCTTGATATGCTCGAGTCCGTGCATACGCAGGCCATGCTGAACCGCAAGGAGGTCGGCGAGGACGATCCGGCAATCGAGACGCTCGATGGGACGATGGAGCAGTTCTCCAATGCCGGCGGCAGCGTCAAGATCTGGCTGGTGATGGGCCCGAAGGTCATCGACTTCCAGAGGGCGCAAGGCGAGACCGAGTTCGAAAGCCCTCGTGATGCGCTCGACCAACAGACGATCGACAAGCTGCAGACGCTGAACAGTCTCGAAGGCGAGACTTTCCGAATGACCCGCCCGGTCGTGCTGGGACAGGGCAGCGCCTCGGACGAGAAGTGCGCGGCCTGTCATACCGCACAGATGAATATTCAGCCGGGAGAGGTCATCGGCGTCTACAGCGCCGAGGTCAATCTCGCCCCGGAACTCGCCGCCTGGCGCGCCAATGTCTGGACGCGGGTGTGGATGGGCGCTGGTGCGATCGGCCTGATGATCGCACTCGTGGTCGCCATGCTGCGCATTACGGCCATCAACCCGCTTCGCAACCTGACCCAGGCGACGGAGAAACTTGCGGGCGGCCAGCTGGACATCGAGATCGAAAACCGCGAGCGGCGCGACGAGCTTGGTATCATGGCCCGCGCGCTCGAAGTCTTCCGTGACAATCTGCGACGCAACAAGGCCCTGGAATCGGAAGCGGACCAGGCCCGGCAAAAGGCCGAGGCGCACCGTCTCGAAGTCGAGCGCCGCGCCGAGGACGAGGCAGCCGAACGGCTGCGTGTGGCCACGGCCGGCCTTGCCGGCGGGCTTCGTCGTCTCGCGACCGGTGATCTCGCCTTCCAGATCGAGCAGCCCTTCGCCGAGAGCTTCGAGGCGCTGCGGCATGACTTCAACTCGTCTGTTCGAGAACTCGCAGCCACGATGGACATGATCCGCCAGACGGCAGGCATCATCGATGGTGGTAGCGCGACCATCGCCGGTGGCGCAAGGGACCTCGCCCGCAGAACGGAGAGCCAGGCGGCATCGCTCGAGCAGACCGCCGCGTCGCTGAAGGAAATCAACGCGACCGTCGCTGCCGCCAACCAGCGGGTGGCGGAGGCGCAGACCGTTGCCAAGAAGGCTAATGGCAGCGCGCTCACCTCCGGCAAGGTGGTGACCGAGGCGGAAGAGGCGATGCATCGCATCGAGGAAAGTGCCCAGCAGATCTCCAACATCATCGGTGTGATCGACGAGATCGCCTTCCAGACCAACCTCCTGGCGCTGAATGCCGGTGTCGAGGCCGCCCGTGCAGGCGAAGCCGGCAAGGGCTTTGCCGTGGTGGCCCAGGAGGTCCGCGAGCTCGCCCAGCGCTCGGCGAATGCGGCGAAGGAGATCAAGACACTGATCCAGAACTCCACGTCTCAAGTGGAGAATGGCGTGCGCCTCGTGCATGGCACAGGCGAGACCTTGCTGGAAATCGGTGCGCTGATCCAGACGATGAACGAGCACATGGACGCGATCGCCGACTTCACCCAGGACCAGGCGAGCAATCTGCGCGATATCGGCGGGGCGGTCGACACGCTCGACATCGTCACCCAGCAGAACGCACAGGTCTCCGAACAGTCGAGCAATGAAGCGAACAGGCTTGCAACAGAGGCCGGCTCGCTCAGCCAGATGATCCAGCGTTTCAAGCTGCCATCGACAAGCGACGGACACCGCCGGGCTGCCTGACAGGCGTTACCGTCGGCACATTAGAATGAGAAAGCCCGTGGCTCGCGCCACGGGCTTTCCTTTGGCCTGAACTCAAAAACGATCAGGCTTACCGGTCGTCTTCGACATCATCGACGACGTCCGTCATGGGGCGGTCCGCACCGTCCGCATGTTCGTGGATCCACTCGCCTTCGGCATTCTGCCAGCTGATTTCGGCATCGCCATCGGTCAGTTGCTGGGCGCCTGCGGCCTTGCGGGCTGCAGCCACCGCTTCGTCGTGCGTGGGGTATGGTTCCGAATAGACGTTGCCCAGACGGTAGGCATAACCTTCGTCATGCTCCACGACGTGATAGGTCACCTTGACCATGGCTGGTCTCAGTTCCAGCGCCAGCGGCTGTCGCGGGCCGGAGGCGTGGAGTTTGCGAGCAGGTAACCGACGACACCGCCAACGATACCGAGCGTGATCAGGCCAGCGGAAGTAGCGGCAGCCGGATGACGGCGAACGACGCCAGCGACCGTGTCTGCACCTTCGCGGGCGTAGTCAGCCACGACATGCGCCGTGCGGGTCGCTCCGTTGACGACATCAGACGCGCGGTTGCGGATGTCATCGCGGTCGTAGCCGGTGACCGAAGAGGCCGCGCGGCCTGCTTCGTCCAGCGCTTCGGAGGCACGATTGCGCACGTTGCGGCTGCTGCGGCCTGCTTCGCGGCTGATCATGTCCTTGAGATCATTCATCTGTTCGCGCAGTTCACGAAGTTCTGCCTGGAGGTTGGAAGACGCCATGGTGATACCCTTTCCGTTGTTCGTGGTGTTGCCGAAGAAACGTTGCGAATGCCGGATGGTTCCATCTGCAGAATGTCAGAGCGCGTCTGAAACGAAAAACGCCCGGTGCGAGGCACCGGGCGTCGGAAAGCGTCTAATGCTAGACGATTACTTCGTCGCGGCTTCGTACATTTCAGCCACGTAGTCCCAGTTGATCAGGCTGTCGACGAAGGCTTCGAGGTACTTCGGACGGGCGTTGCGGTAGTCGATGTAGTAGGAGTGTTCCCAGACGTCGACGCCGAGGATCGGGGACGCGCCGTGGATCAGCGGGCTTTCGCCGTTCGGGGTCTTGGAGATTTCGAGCTTGCCGTCCTTGACGGAGAGCCAGGCCCAGCCGGAGCCGAACTGGGTGGTGCCGGCTGCGACGAAATCGGCCTTGAACTTGTCATAGCCGCCGAGATCGCTGTCGACTGCAGCCTGCAGCTTGCCCGGAAGCTTGTTGCCGCCGCCATCCTTCTTCATCCAGTTCCAGAAGTGGATATGGTTGTAGTGCTGGCCTGCATTGTTGAAGAGGCCGGCGTTCTTGCCATAGGACTGCTTGACGACTTCTTCGAGCGACAGGCCTTCGAGGCCCGAATCCTTCAGGAGGTTGTTGCCATTGGTCACATAGGCCTGGTGGTGCTTGTCGTGGTGAAACTCGAGCGTTTCAGCCGACATGAACGGCGCCAGCGAGTCGTAAGCATACGGGAGGGCGGGCAATTCGAAGGCCATGTGAGATCTCCTTTTGGCAAATGGATTGCGTTTTGGCAGGTGACGGGAACATAGGTGCGGAACATCGCTCAGGCAACCTTCGCTCTTCTAAAATCCGGCCTTCAAGCGAAAGAAATGTCTTCCGTTTTTGGACTTGCGCGACTTGGCGTTCCGGCCGACGCTCCGCGCCACAGTGCACCCAACCGAGGTACCCCATGTTCCGTTCCCGCCCGCCTCTCGCGGCTACCGCGCTCGCCTTGATCACCCTTTCCTCATCCGCATTCGCCTCGTCGGACGACGCCTGGGACGCGTTTGCCAAGGATGTTGCGGCCAAATGCACTGCGCTTGCCGAGGGGCGGATCGAGGAGCCGAAGGTGGTGGTCGATCCCTTCGGCACGGAGAACTACGGGGTGGCGATCCTGACCGGCAAGGCCGTGGGTGCAGATGCGACAGTCAGCTCGATCTGCGTCTATGACAAAAAGAGCCAAACGGCGGAGATCGGCGGCGAGCTGCCGGCCGATCAGGTGACGATCACTATGCCCTAAGGCCTCAGGCCTCGTAGACCTCGGGCTCCGGCAGGCCATCGATCGGGAAGCCGAACTCGGCGCGCGCGATCTTGCATTCCTCGTCGCCGGGCATGCAGGTGCGACAGACATGCGGTCGCACGAGATAGGCGGCGCAACCGACATGTTTGCCGACTTCGCCGGTGAGTGCGGCGCAGCGTCCGTTCTCGAACTTCATGCCGCTCTCATCCTTGGCGATCATCGCTTCGGGGATTGCGGCGATCTCCTCGTCGCTTTCCAGCGAGAAGCGCGGCCAGTCTGCGGAATAGGCGCAACAGGCGCCGCAGGCCTGGCAGTCGAAGATCTCGGGCGGAGAGGTTTCGAGCATAGGTTCAGCGCCTCGCGGCTCGGGCGCGCATCAGATTGGCGGCGAAGAAAGCGGTGAAGACCAGCATCAAGAGGCCGACAAAGACCGGGCCGGCATCGACAGAGATCAGATCCATGGTGAGCCCCGTGCTGCCGGAGCCGGCTGCACTGCCGATCGCGTATGCCAGCGCGAAGACGGCGCTGCCGGAGACGAGAAGACCGCCACGGAAGCGTTCGCCGAGCAGGGTGAGCGCTGCGGTGTAGAGCGAGAAGCTGGCTGCACCGAGGATCGAGATGGTGATCAGCAGGGCCGCCTGGGACGTCATGAAGGGCAGAGCCAAGAAGGCGACAGCGGCGATGGCCGAGCCTGAGACGGCGATGACAGGCCTCGACAGGCGATCCAGCAGCCAGCCGACGAAGGGCTGGGCGAGTGCCGTCGGCAGGGCCACCATGGTGACGACGAAGGCCGCGAAATTCTGGCTGTAGCCGCGCTCGACGAAATAGAGCGGGATCATCGAGATCGCCGCGATATCCGAAAAGCCGAAGGCGACGACCATCAGGGTCAGGACCGGCGCCATCCTGACGAAGGTCATGAGACCGCCGGCTTCCGAGGCTTCCGGCTTGGTCTTGGCATAACGGCCGAGCATGACGGAGGCGAAGGCGACGAGTGCCACGTAAGCCGCCGTCAGCGCGAAGGCGAAACCATCCTCGATGCCAACAAGCGGGATCGCAAGCGGGCCTGCAGCAAACCCTGCGCACATGCCAGCGCTATAAGCACCGGAGACACGGCCGCGCAGACGGTCCGGACAGGCGGTGTTCAGCCAGGCTTCGGAGACCGTGTAGATGATGCTGGTGCAGAAGCCGAGCAGGAAGCGGGCGACGAACCAGATCCAGAGCTGGTCGAAAGCCGAGAAGGTCGCAAGACAGACGGAGACGCCGAGCAGCGAGGCGACGATCAGCCGGTCACCGCGCATCCTCTGGGTCAGCGTCCCGATCATCAGCGTCGACGAGGCGAGGCCGAGCGCAAAGACCGATGCGTTCAAACCCGCCATGCTGGAGGAGACACCCCGGCTTTCCAAGATCAGCGCGATCAGCGGATAGGTGAGGCCCTGCCCCACAGCAAAGGCGGTGACCCCAAGGATGACGACCGCGATCGCTGCCCAGTCGGGCGCGAAGTCGGGTGCGATATCCGTGCTGTGTGCCGTGTGCATAGAGCCTCCGAGGCGCGCTTCCGTGCCCGCCGATTGAAGGCCCGGTCTAGCGGGGCGTTTGGGGGAAGTCCAGAGCGTGCCGGGCTTGCAGTCCCGGCGGGGATATGCGGAAATGCAACCCAGAGTAAATCCTTCATTGTCTGGTACGGTCGACGCATGAAGAAGTTCGTCTTTGTCAACGAGGCGGCCAAACGGGCCTTCCTCGATTTGCCAAGGGAGATCCAGCGCCAGTTCGGCGCTGATCTGCAGGCGGTGCAGCGCGGCGAACCGCCGTTTTCGCGCTGGAAGCATCTGACCGACACCGTTGGTCCTGGAGCCATCGAGCTCATCGAGAATGCCCCGAATGCCTATCGAGCGATCTACTGTGCCAAGTTCGCCGAGACCGTCTACATACTGCACGCTTTCACCAAGACGACCAACGGCGTGGATCGGCACGCTATGAAAACGGCCGGCGAGCGATACAAGGTCATGCTGCAGACGCTGAAAGCGAAGCCTTAGGCGGCCTGGACAACCTCACAAACGACCCGGCCACTTGCGTCGACAGATGGCCTTAGCCGAACATCGAGGCGTGCGAGCAAACCAATCAGCTTGTCGGCGGAGAAGAGGTCGATCTTGCCGCGCATCAGTTCGCTGACGCGCGGCTGGGACACGCCGAGCGCCTGTGCGATCTCAGCCTGCCGTAGCTTTCTTTCCTCAAGCAGCTTGCGAATGGTCAACATCAGGTCAGCGCGAAATTGCAGATCCGCAGCCTCGGCCGGGCTGTCTGCGATGACGTCGAAGATATTGTCGTATTCCAGACGCTCCAACGGGCACCTCCGAGGATTATACGGGTTTACGTATAATTCTGCTTTATTCTCAGTATGTCAAGAGACTGCCACTGGGCTGCCACTCTGGCTGAGAAGAGGGTTATAGCTGTGAAACAAGTTGGCGTATTGCTGACACCGGCAAGAATAGCCGGAGCGGCTTCGACGGCAGCGGCTCAAAGCCGTACCGCAGGTAAAGGGCCTTTCGGCGCTGCACGAGATCCGGATTGCCGTCATCCAGCACGTCCAGAATGACAACAGCAATGCCGATCCGATCCGCTGCCTGCACGATCCGCAGCACAGCGTCGGCAAGCAGATCGCCACCATACCCTTGTCCGGCATATCGCTGGTCCACACCGATCATCGAAATGAAGGCGGCTGGGATCGCGCCATGGGATGGGCGGGACCGGGCATAGCGTGAGGGCAACTCGGCGAAATCGACAGAATGGGCATTGAGGGCGTAGAAGCCGATCACATCGCCGGTCTCAGAGGTCATCACATAGACGCGTGAATTGCCGGCCTTGGCGAGTTTGTTTGCGGTCTTGCGGAAGTGGTTGTCGACGGTTTCGACGCCGCAGGAAAAGCTGTCCCGGTCATGGCGCTCGGGATCGAGCAACTCGATGATGACCGAGTGCCCCTCGTCATTCATCTGCTGATGACGCGCGACTTGTGGCTGGCGAAGGCCTTTCGCAACGCGTCGGTCGGGGAACGCGGGTTATCCAGTGCGTCGAAGAAGGCTTCGTGATCGATCGGTTGCAGAAGTGTCCGTTCATGGGCCTCGATGGTCGCGAGCGCCGAGGCATAGGCCGCATTCATCGCAAAAGCCGTCTCGTCGATGCCGCTGATCGCAGCCGCGCGTTGGATCGCCTGCTTGACATGCGGCTTGGTGCGAAAGTGCATCCGCTCTGTCGCACGGTCTTCTTTGGTCTGGCTGATGTTCTTGGCAGTGCTCATGATGGCGGCCCTCAAGTCTCGCCACAAGCGTACGCCGTTTTGGCGTACACTTCAATCTCGCCGCTGAAGGTGGCTCACCCCGCCGCAATCACACCTGGCACGTCCTGGCCCAGTGCTGCAAACACCGTCTTCAGGATGCCCGCGGCATCCAATCCGGCCTTGGCATACATGGTCTCGGGCTTGGCCTGGTCCATCCAGACATCGGGCAGCACCAGCGAGCGGACCTTGAGGCCGTTGTCGAGCAGGCCCTCGTTGACGAGGAAATGCATGACATGACTGCCGAAGCCGCCGACGGCGCCTTCTTCGACGGTGACCACCACCTGGTGGTGGCGGGCGAGCTGGCGGATCAGATCGTGATCCAGCGGCTTGGCGAAGCGGGCGTCGGCAACGGTGGTCGATAGGCCTGCAGCGTCGAGGTCTTCGGCGGCCAGCAAACAGTCAGCCAGACGCGTGCCGAAGGAGAGGAGTGCAACCTTGGAACCCTGCTTGACGATGCGGCCGCGGCCGATCTCGAGGATTTCGCCGCGCTCAGGCATCGGAACGCCGACACCTTCGCCGCGCGGATAGCGGAAGGAGATCGGGCCTTCGTCGTAGGCAGCTGCCGTACGCACCATATGCTTCAGCTCTGCCTCGTCGGCCGCGGCCATGACCACGAAGCCCGGCAGTGCTGCAAGGAAACCGGTGTCGAAGGAGCCGGCATGGGTCGGACCGTCGGCCCCGACGAAGCCGGCGCGATCGATGGGGAAACGGACAGGCAGACCCTGGATGCCGACGTCATGAACAACCTGGTCGTAGCCACGCTGCAGGAAGGTCGAATAGAGCGCGCAGAAGGGCTTGAAGCCTTCGGCAGCAAGACCAGCTGCAAAGGTCACCGCATGCTGTTCAGCGATGCCGACATCGAAGGTGCGCTCGGGGAAGAGCGACTGCAGCTTGTCGAGGCCGGTGCCGTTCGGCATGGCGGCGGTGATGCCGACGATCTTTTCGTCGTGGCGGGCTTCCTCGACCAGCGCATCGGCGAAGACGGCGGTATAGGCCGGCGCATTCGGCTTGGCCTTGGCCTGGGTGCCGGTGATGACGTCGAACTTGTTGACGCCGTGATACTTGTCTGCGGCGGCTTCGGCGGGTGCGTAGCCCTTGCCCTTCTGGGTCACGACGTGGATCAGCACGGGGCCCTTGGCATTGTCGCGGACATTGCGCAGCACGGGCAGAAGGTGATCGAAGGAATGACCGTCGATCGGGCCGATATGGTAGAAACCGAGTTCCTCGAACATGGTGCCGCCGGTGACATAGCCACGGGCGTGCTCGACGGCGCGGGTGATCGCGCGGTCGACGGTCTTGCCGAGATAGGCGGTCAGCTTCTTGCCGAACTCGCGGAAGCCCATGTAGCTGCGGCCGGAGGCGAGGCGCGCGAGATAGGCACTCATCGCGCCCGTCGGCGGGGCGATCGACATATCGTTGTCGTTGAGGATGACGATCAGGCGGGCATCGAGGGCGCCTGCATTGTTGAGCGCCTCATAGGCCATGCCGGCGGACATGGCACCATCGCCGATGACGGCGATCACCTTGCGGTCGGTCTTCGACAGTTCGGCGGCGACTGCCATGCCGAGGCCGGCGGAAATCGAGGTCGAGGAATGGGCAGCGCCGAAGGGATCGTATTCGCTCTCGGCGCGCTTGGTGAAGCCGGAGAGGCCGTCTTCCTGGCGCAGCGTGCGGATGCGCTCGCGGCGGCCGGTCAGGATCTTGTGCGGATAGCACTGGTGTCCGACGTCGAAGATCAGCCTATCATCCGGCGTCTCGAAGACCTTGTGGATTGCGATCGTCAGCTCGACGACACCGAGGCCTGCCCCCAGATGACCACCCGTTTTCGACACGGCATCGATCATCTCGTCGCGCACTTCGCGCGCCAGCTGCGGCAGATCGCGGTCCTCGATGGCCTTCAGATCTCTCGGGAACTCGACCTTGTCCAGCAGCGGCGTATCGGGCATGGATGTCACGGGGCTCTTGCCTCTTCAACTCGTTTGGGTGCGCGATAGCATCCCAAGACGAACTGGGCAAATATCCGACACCACGCTGTTATATAGACGTCAACGGCCCTCCGGCAAAGGCACGAACTCTTCTTCGTCGCCGGGAACGATGTCGAATCGGCCAGTTCTCCACTCCTCCTTGGCCTGTTCGATGCGCTCCTTGGACGAGGAAACGAAGTTCCACCAGATATGTTTCTGGGTGCCGAGTGCGGCACCACCGAACAACATGACGTGACAACCGGTCGCGCCGCCGATGAGCGTGATCTCGTCACCGGGGCGGAAGACGAGCAGCTGGTCCTGTGCAAAACGGTCCCCGGCGATCTGGATTTCGCCTGACAGGATGTAAAGGGCGCGCTCCTCCTGGGTGGCGTCGAACGGGAAGCGGGCACCGGCTTCGAGGGTCAGATCGACATAAAGCGTCTCGGAGAAGGTATTCACCGGCGAGCGCAAGCCGCCCATGGATCCAATGACAACGCGACCCGAGGCGCCACGATCGACAAAGGTCGGCAGCTCGCGCTTTGCCGTATGGGCAAAGGCCGGGTCAATCTCTTCCAGCTGGTCGGGTAGCGCGATCCAGGTCTGCAGGCCGGACATGGAGAGCGGATGGCCGCGCAGGTTCTCCGGCGTGCGCTCCGAATGCACGATGCCGCGCCCTGCCGTCATCAGGTTGATATCGCCAGGCGCGATGACCAGTTCGGTGCCGAGGCTATCGCGATGCTTGATCTCCCCGTCAAAAAGATAGGTGACGGTGGAGAGGCCGATATGCGGATGCGGGCGCACATCCATGGCCTCGTCCGCCTTCAGGATCGCCGGTCCCATGCGATCGAAGAAGATGAAGGGGCCGACAAGGCGGCGGCGGACGGAGGGGAGCGCGCGGCGCACGGAAAAGCCGCCGATATCGCTCGAGCGCGGAATGATCAGATGTTCGATGGCGTCGCAGGCAAAGGCGTCACCTGGGACGGGATCGGTTCCAGGAAAGAAGGACATGGGAAACCTCTTCGTTCAATCCGGTGAAGACTAACAGGTCTCGATGAGGATCATAGAACGGATCGACTGCGCGCGCAGTGACGCATCGTTCAGTATTCGTCGGAACGGAGGAGACGGCTATTCCTTGACCGGAATGTGCAGGCCTACCTTCACGTCGCGTAGCACGACATTGGTGTGCATGCGGCGGATCTGCGGGTTCTCGGCCATCAGCTGGGCACTAATGTCATCATAGTGCTCAACATCGCGGGCGGTGATGATGGCGACGAGATCGACCTGGCCGGTGACGTAATAGACCTGCTGGACATGCTCCTGCTTGTCGGCCCAGGCGCGGAAGCGGGTAAGCGCATCATAGTTGTCACGCTCGATTTCCATGCCCGTGATGAAGGTCATTGGGAAGCTCGTCGCCTTACGATTCACCACCGCGATCTCAGCGGTGATGATGCCCTCGTCGCGCAGACGGCGCAGGCGGCGCTGTACAGCCGACGGGGACAAGCCCACCTTGTCGGCAATCGCCTCCGCCTTCAGCTGGCAGTCCCGCTGCACCACTTCGAGGATGCTGCGGTCGAATTGATCGAGCTTGTCCGGCATGCGTTCTCCCTCCTCGCGCACCGCATTTTTCGCTGCATAACCGATTGCGGCGGATTGCGCCATCTTTCCGCAGCATCCAATGCATTCATGCAGGATTTTCCCGCCATGCGCTGGAAATGCGCTCGAAATCCGCAGCTTCGGCCTCCTATGGTCTCGGAATTGCCAAACTACCTGGGATCAAGATGACAGGAACTGCCCCGGCCGCGCTCGACGTGCACGACATCCACAAGAGTTTCACCGGCATTGAGGTTCTGAAGGGCATCTCGGCCAAGGCCAATCGTGGCGACGTCATTTCGATCATCGGCTCGTCCGGATCCGGCAAGAGCACGTTCCTGCGCTGCATCAACCTCTTGGAAGCGCCCGATCGCGGCCGCATCGTGGTGAGCGGTGAAGAGCTGAAGCTCAAGCCCTCCCGCAAGGGGAGCCTCGAAGCCGCCGACCGCAAGCAACTCGAGCGGCTGCGTACCGGCCTTGGAATGGTCTTCCAGAGCTTCAATCTCTGGGCTCATCGCACGGTGCTGGAAAACGTCATCGAGGCACCCGTTCACGTTCTGAAAATGCCGCGCCGCGAAGCGGTCGAAAAGGCGGAAGAGCTGCTTTCCAAGGTCGGTCTCTACGACAAGCGCGATGCCTATCCAGCTTTTCTCTCCGGCGGCCAGCAACAGCGCGCGGCAATTGCCCGCGCGCTCTGCGTCGATCCGGCCGTGATGCTGTTCGACGAGCCGACCTCGGCGCTCGACCCGGAACTCGTCGGCGAAGTGCTGAAGGTCATCCGCGATCTGGCCGAAGAGGGCCGCACTATGCTTCTCGTCACCCACGAGATGAGCTTTGCCCGCGAGGTCTCCAGCCATGTGATGTTCCTCGACAAGGGCCGCGTCGAGGAAGAGGGACCGCCGGACCAGGTCTTCGGCGACCCGAAAAGCGCCCGTTGCCGTGAATTCACCCGCAGTCTTGGTGGGCGCGGGACCGCTTGAACAGAAATCCAGAACCATCCAACCAATCGGGGAAAACGACGATGAAAATGATCTCCCTTCTTCTCGCCGGTGCCGCCTTTGCCGGAACCGCCGTCACCGCCCAGGCCGAAGTGCGCTTCGGCATCATGAACGAGGCCTATCCGCCCTTCTTCGCCAAGGATGCCTCCGGCACCTGGAAGGGCTGGGAAATCGATCTGATGAACGCCGTCTGCGCAGAGATGAAAGAGACCTGCTCGGTCGTCGACGTTTCCTGGGACGGTCTGATCCCGGCGCTGCAGACGAAGAAGTTCGACGTCATCTGGTCGTCTATGTCGATCACCGAGGAGCGGCTGAAGACCATCGATTTCACCGACAAATACTACAACACGCCGAGCAAGCTGATCGGACCGAAGGACGCGACGCCGGGTGCTACGCCTGAGGCCGTCGACGGCAAGACCATCGGCATCCAGGTCTCGACCGTGCAGTCGGCCTATTATGCGAAGCACTTTGCCGACAAGGCCGAGGAGCAGACCTACGCCACCCTGGACGAAGCCTTCCAGGATCTTTCCGCCGGCCGCATCGACTATGTCTTCGGCGACGCGATCCCGCTTGCCGACTTCCTCAAGACCGAATTCGGCAAGGATTGCTGCGCCGACATGGGCGACGTGGCGGCTGATCCGGCCGTTCTCGGCACCGGCATTGGCGGCGGGTTGCGCAAGGAAGACACCGAGCTCAAGGCCAAGCTGAATGCGGCGATCGCCGCCGTCCGCGCTTCCGGCAAGTATGACGAGATCACGAAGGCTTATTTCACCTTCGACGTCTACGGCCAGTAATCGGCAAGGATCGCAAACGAGATGGCGACAGGGTCGATGACGGCATGGCAATTGCTGGCGCTTCAGCCTCCGGGCTGGGGCGGCGCGCTGTTGACCGGTGCCGCAACGACCGTTGCCATCTCGGCCTGCGCCTTTTCGATCGGGCTGGTCATCGGTCTCTTCGGCGCGATCGGCAAGCTTTCCGATAATCGGCCGGTGGGACTGGTCCTCAAGGCTTACACGGCGGTCATCAGGGCGGTTCCGGAACTGATCCTGATCGTCGGGCTCTATTATGCCGGCACCGATGGCCTCAACCGACTGCTGATGGCCTTCGGCCTGCCGCCGATCGAGGTCAATGGTTTCGTTGCTGCCGTCGCCGTGCTCGGCTTCGTGCAGGGCGCCTATATGACTGAGGTTCTGCGTGGCGCGATCCTGGCGATCCCCACCGGACAGCTCGAGGCGGCGCGGGCCTTCGGCATGTCGCCATTGCTTCGCTTTCGTCGCGTGACGCTGCCGGCACTGCTTCCCAACGCCCTGCCCGGCATGGCCAATCTCTGGATGTCGGTCACAAAGGACAGCGCGCTGGTCGCTGTGGTCGGCTATCAGGAGCTGGCGCTGACGACGCGTCTCGCCGGTGCCAATACCAAGGAATATTTCCTGTTCTTCCTGGCGGCGGCGGTTCTTTATCTGGTCATCACCCTTCTCTCCAACCTCGTCTTCCATGGCATCGAGCGCCGCGTGCGCCGGGGCCAGCGGCCGGCGCATTGAGGGAGAGATGCAGATGAATTTCGAGTGGATCGCGAAATACTGGCCGCTTTTGATCGAGGGCGCCTTCCAGACGGTGGCACTGCTGGTCATCTCGGTCGGCTTTGGCTTCGTGCTGGCGGTCGGTCTGGCCTTTGCCCGGGTCAGCGGCGGGCCTGTTATCCGCAATCTCGCACTCGGCTATTCGACCGTTTTTCGCGGCACGCCGCTGCTCATCCAGCTCTGGCTCCTTTACTACGGCGTGGGCTCGCTGCTGCCGATGGTGCCGGGCTTGAGGCAGAGCTTCCTTTGGCCGATCCTGCGTGAAGGCTTCTTCTTTGCTGCCCTCTCCTTCACGCTGAATTTTGCCGCCTATCAGTCGGAAGTGCTGCGCGGGGCGCTGCTCTCCGTGCCGAAAGGTGAGCTCGAAGCGGGACGCTCGCTCGGGATGAGCCCCTTGATGCTGATCAGGCGCATCTGGCTGCCCCGGGCGATCCGCACGGCGCTGCCGACGATTGCCGGCGAGATCGTGCTGCAGCTCAAGGCAACGCCGCTCGCCTTTACCGTCACCGTGATGGATCTCTATGCGGTCGCCTTCAAGGTCCGCCAGGACACACTTCTCGTCTACGAGCCGTTGCTTGTGGTCACACTCTTTTACGTCGCGCTGACTGCGCTCATCACCCGCGCCTTCGGGGTGGTCGAGGCGCAGGTGCCGATCCGCCGCTGATGCGGCTTGAAAGCGAAATGCCATGACGAATGTCTTCGTGACCCATCCCCTGCCCGCATCTGCCGGGCCTGAAACGCGGGCGCTCGATGCCGGCCTGGTGATCGATCCCGCGACCGGGGCGATTGCGCCTGACGTCTCGATGTCGGTCAACAATGTACTGATGCCGGGCGATGGCGCCTTCTCCGCCGATGGCGTCGCTGACCTCGCCGATCTGCCCTATCTCTATGCCCGCTGGACGAACCCCACCGTGCGGCAGCTGGAACAGCGGCTGGCAGCCCTCGAAGGCGCCGAGGATGCGCTGGCGACGGCGACGGGGATGGCCGCGATTGCCGGTACGCTCTTCACCTTCCTCAAGGCCGGCGACCATCTCGTCGTCTCGGATGTCTGTTATGCGGGCGCCGTCGAACTGACGCAGCGGGTGCTTCCCGATTTCGGCGTCGAGGTGACGCCGGTCAACATGGCGCGTCTTGATCTGGTTGAGGCAGCGATGCGACCGAACACGCGGCTCGTCCATTGCGAAAGTCCTGTTAATCCGATCCTGCGCATCGTCGATCTCGAAGCGCTGGCGACGATTGCCCATAAACATGGGGCGCTGATCTCGGTCGATTCCACCTTTGCCACGCCGGTTGCGACACGGCCGCTCACGCTCGGCGTCGATCTTGTCATCCATTCGCTGACCAAGTTCATCAATGGCCATGGCGACGTGCTGGGCGGGGCCGTGATCGGGCGGAAGGAACTGATCGCCCGTATCAGGGGCCGCGCCGGTGTCTATCTCGGGGCGTCGCTTGCGGCCCAGTCCGCCTGGCTGATCATGCGTGGCATCGACACGCTCTATCCACGTCTGCGCATGGCGTCAGACAGCGCCCTTGCCGTCGCCACCTTCCTGGAGGGGCATCCGGAGGTCGAGCGCGTCATCTATCCGGGTCTCGCCTCCCACCCGCAGCACGATCTCGCCAAACGCCAGATGGATGTCTTCGGCGGCATGATCGCGTTTCGCACGCGCAACCCGAAAGCCGCCGCCGAGCGGCTCGCGACAAGGCTGCGTGTTGCCCACTATGCCTTTTCGCTCGGTCACCAGCGCAGCCTCGTGGTGCTGCTCGATACCGAGGAAATGATGACCTCGACCTTCCGCCTGACGGGCGAGGCCCTCACCGATTACCGCGCCTATGCCGGCGACGGGCTCTTCCGCCTGTCGATCGGCCTCGAGACCACAGGCGACATCATTGCCGACCTCGACCAGGCCCTTACCCCCTGACCGCATCCGACGGAGACTTACCCATGACTGACACCATGATCCTCGACGGCGGCATGAGCCGCGAACTTTTGCGGCTCGGTGCGGAGCTGAAGCAGCCGGAATGGTCGGCGCTGGCCCTGATGAACAGCCCTGACATCGTGCGCCAGGTGCATGAAGAATTCATCGCGGCCGGTGCCGATGTCGTCACCACCAATTCCTATGCGCTGGTGCCCTTCCATATCGGCGAGGAGCGGTTCCGCAAGGACGGTCCGGCCCTGATCGCGCTGTCGGGCCAACTGGCAAGGGAGGCAGCCGACGGGGCTTGCCGCAAGGTGGTGGTCGCCGGATCCCTGCCGCCGATCTTCGGCTCTTATGAGCCCGAGAATTTCGATCCCTCGACCGTACAGGACTATCTGAAGGTGCTGGTCGAGAACCTTGCCCCCCAAGTCGATGTCTGGCTCGGGGAAACGCTCAGCCTGATTGCCGAGGGCGAGGCCGTGCTCAAGGCGATCCAGGCCCAGCCGAAGCCGTTCTGGATTTCCTTTACGCTCGCCGACGATGCTGCCCAGATCGCCGGTGGCGAGCCGAAGCTGCGCTCGGGCGAGACCGTGCGGGCGGCTGCCGAGTGGGCGGCAGGCTCGGGTGCCTCGGCGCTGCTCTTCAACTGTGCCAAGCCCGAAGTGATGAAAAAGGCAGTCGAGACGGCAGCGGCCGTCTTTGCCGAGAAGGGCGTGAAGCTGAAGATCGGCGTCTATGCCAATGCCTTCGAGACCGACACCGACGACAAGGCCGCGAACGAAGGGCTGCACGATACCCGCGGTGATCTGACCGGCGACGTCTATTCCCGTTTCGCCTGCGACTGGGCGGAAGCTGGCGCGACCATGATCGGCGGCTGCTGCGGGATCGGGGCGGAGCATATCCACCGGGTGGCGGGCGCGCTTCGAGCCCGGGCCTAGGCCGCTGGTTTGACGGCTATGGCATCCAGTGCCATAGTTGGTCATGAAGGCAGATCTGGTCATCCGAGAACGCATCGTCTTCAATGACGGTGCTATTCTAGAGGTTCGGATCCGGTCTGTGCCCGATCCGGTGCCGCCTTCATTGCACCGGTTCAAGTACGCATTGTTCTACGGATATCCGGGCGAGCGACTTGTTTGCTACGACAATGAGCGTGGCAAGGGTGACCATCGGCATCATGGTGCGATCGAGACACCCTATGCGTTCGCCGGCATGAGCAGCTTCTCAGAGATTTCCGGGCCGATGTCGAACGGCTGCGAGGAGACACGATATGACGAGAGAACTGGACGTTCATGTCGGCGGCGGTTTTGATGCCCTGCAGGCGCGGGTCAGAGACGCCTTGCGTCGGCACCGGGATGGCGAGCCTGTCCATGAGGATCATCTGACCTTCGTCGACTGGGACGCATTTGCGCGTACCATGACGGCAAAGCGGCTGGAGTTGCTGCGCTATCTGCACCGCAATCCGCAGGAAAGCGTCGCAGCACTTGCCCGCAACCTGCAGCGCGACTACCGGCGTGTTCACGAGGATGTCGAGCTTCTGACGGCAGCCGGGTTGATCGCACGAGACGGTCTGGCGCTGAGTACCGGTTATGACGAGATACGCACTGTGATCGCCCTCTAGGCCGGCACCCGGCAAATGTCGAATTGTGTCATTCCTGTGTTTTTTTCTCGTCGGCGGCCTTGAACTCCGGATGACAGGCCCCATTTGAGGATTTGCGGACCGGGCCCCTCTGACGACGGAATACCCTCGTGATGTCGGACCGCATCGAGCACGCTCGATGCCATGCCCGGACCGGACCTCTCTTCAGCGAGACCGTGCGCGCGTTGCATCGAGCACCGGTCAATGCAACAGAGGTCAGACACTTGGAACTCCTGCTCATACTCTTTCTCGGCAAGCCACTCTGGATGTGGTTGCTGTTCATTCTCCTCGTCGTGGCACTTCTTGCCTTCGACCTTGGCGTCCTCAACAAGAAGGACCATGAAATCGGCATCGCCGAAAGTTTGAAGCTTTCGGCCATGTACATCACGCTGGGCGTTCTCTTCTCCGGCTTCATCTACTGGCAGATGGATACGACCGCGACCGCGCAGTACCTGACTGCCTTCGTAGTCGAGAAGACGCTGGCGATGGACAATATCTTCGTCATCGCGCTGATCTTCAGCTTCTTCGCCATCCCGCGCGAATACCAGCACCGCGTCCTGTTCTGGGGCATTCTCGGGGTCATCGTGCTGCGCGGCATCATGATCGGGCTCGGTGCGACGATCGTCGAGCAGTATCACTGGGTTCTCTACTTCTTCGCCGGCTTCCTGATCCTGACGGGCATCAAGATGCTGTTCGTCGCCGACAAGGAGCACAAGATCGAGGACAATGCCCTGATCCGCTTCCTGAAGCGCCGGATGAACGTGACGGAGGAGATCCACGGCCACGCCTTCATCGTCAAGAAGCCGGATCCGGTGACGGGCAAGATCAAGCGTTTCGCCACGCCGCTCCTGCTGGCGCTCGTCATGATCGAGATCGCGGACCTGGTGTTCGCCGTCGACTCCGTGCCGGCCGTCTTCACGATCACGACCGATCCGTACATCGTCTACACGTCGAACATCTTCGCGATCCTCGGTCTGCGCGCCCTCTACTTCGCGCTGGATGCCATCCTGCACCGCTTCGCCTATCTGAAGTATGCCCTGTCGGTGCTGCTGATGTTCATCGGCTCGAAGATCTTCATCGCCTGGGTCATGGGCTGGGAGAAGTTCCCGCCGGAGTGGTCGCTCGGCATCACCTTCCTCATCCTCGGCGTGGGCGTCGGATACTCGCTGTGGAAGACCAGCGGCCCCAAGGCCGTGGAAGCGAAGAACCCGGCCGAGTAAGCTCGGATCTCAGCACCCGAAAACGACAAATGGCCCCGAAAGGGGCCATTCTGCTGTGTGCGACTTAGTCTTTGGTGATCGGCGACGTGATAGCCGCCCTTAGATCACGCGCCGTCGAGGGGCTCGCTACCGGTCGGCTTGCCGGCGCGGTCGAGGCGGATCTTCTCGATGCGGTTTTCGGCAGCGGAGAGCAGTTGCTCGCAATGCTTCTTGAGCAGCTCGCCGCGCTCGTAGATGGCGATGGATTCGTCGAGCGCCACGTCACCGCGTTCCAGCCGCGCCACGATGCTTTCGAGCTCGGCCACGGCCTTTTCGAAGGAAATGCCGGTCAAATCGGCGGGAACGGCGGCGTCGGACATACTCAACCCTTCATCAGTCTCAGAATGTGCAGGCCTGCCGATTCGGCGAGGCCTTCGAGATCATAGCCGCCTTCGAGCAGGCTGACGACCCGGTTATGGGCGAAACGGTCGGCGACTTCCAAGAGCCTGCCAGTCGCCCAGTCGAAATCCTCGCCGACCAGATTGATCTGCGCCAGCGGATCGCGGTGATGCGCGTCGAAGCCGGCTGAGATCAGGATGAAATCGGGCGAGAAATCGTTGAGAGCCGGCAGAACGCGGCTCTTGAAGGCTTCACGGAAATGATCCGAGCCGACATTGGGCGACAGAGGCGCATTGACGATATTGCGATGCGTGCCCGTCTCGTCCTTCGCTCCGCTATAGGGATAGAGCGGCATCTGGTGGGTCGAGCAGAAGAGAACCGACGGATCGTCCCAGAAGATGTCCTGGGTGCCGTTGCCGTGGTGCACGTCCCAATCAACGATCGCGACGCGCTCGACGCCATAGGTCTTCTGCACATGGCGGGCGGCGATCGCCACCGTGTTGAACAGGCAGAAGCCCATGGCCTTTGACTTTTCCGCATGGTGGCCGGGCGGACGGCCAGCGACAAAGGCATTATCGGCCTTGCCGGTCATCACGTCATCGACCGCGGCCATGGCGCCACCAATTGCCGTCAGCGCCACCTGCAGGCTCTTTTGCGAGGCGTAGGTGTCGGCCTCAATCTGATTGATGCGATCCTCCTCTTCGGGGATCTGGCGCATCACCGCGAAGAGATGCTCCTCGGGATGGGCGAGCGTCACCGCATCCTCGTTCGCCTGAACAGCATTGATGCGCTCAAGACGGGCGAAGTTCGGATGCTCCAGCGCGATGTTGAGCGAACGCAAGCGGTCGGCGCGCTCTGGATGGCCCTCGGGCGTGTTGTGCTCGAGGAAGATCGGGTTCTCGTAGAGACGGGTGGCCATGGGGCATCCTTCCTGGGTCGGGGGCAACATAATGCGCTCGGCCGTCATCTTCCACCTCGCATCCCGGTTTTACCCAACCCACTGCGGCATCACACCAGCACCGGGCTGCGGCGCAGACCTTGTGAAGGCGACGGCGATGCCGTTAGATGCCGCTAACACTTGGATAAGATTGGGGGAGCGCATGGACGAGATGGAACGGGTGGAGGTGAGCGCACTTGTCGTCGCCTATCGCGACATCGGCCCGACGGGCGAGATGCGCGCTTCGGCCTATGTTGACCATG
Source organism: Allorhizobium sp. (assembly GCA_051861045.1). Taxonomy (GTDB): domain Bacteria; phylum Pseudomonadota; class Alphaproteobacteria; order Rhizobiales; family Rhizobiaceae; genus Allorhizobium. The sequence continues at coordinate 452,332 of JBHYDI010000002.1, read as the reverse complement.
CCGAGGACGCCGTGCGGCATTTCTGGCGTTATCGCCCGCCGCTGGAAAACGAGCCAATTTACAGCCCCGCCAAGTTCGAGGTTCGCCTGCACCAGCCGCTGCGGATCGAGGATGCCGTACGGATGATTGTCCAGGTCGACAAGATCGGTGGAAAATCCGTCGGCTTCGAAGTCGCGATCGAAAAAGACGGGCAGACGGTGGCCGAGATCGACGTCACCTGGACCGCGCGGGACGCAGACAGCGGCGAGCCGGTCGCGCTGCCCGAAGACATACGCGACTGGCTCTATCGCTACGTTCCCTGAGGGGGATCAGGCCGCAGGAATGGATGTCACGCTCAGGCGGCGGCGCTTGGTCGACCGCGCATATGCGAACCGGCTGCCGCAGCCGCAGAGCCTGGCTCACGCGGTGCCGAGCGGCGATTGAGCTTGAAGATGTCAACCAGGGTCTTCATCTTGCCGGCGCCCGTCGACATGACCTCACTTGCCGTGCTGATGCTCGACACCAGCCCGGCATTCTGCTGGGTCGCCTGGTCCAGCTGGTTGACCGCGTTGTTGATCTCGCTGAGGCTGGAGGCCTGCTCGTTGGCGCCGGTCGCGATGGCGTCGACATTGTTGTTGATCTCATCGACGAACTTCTCGATGCGCCCAAGCGATGAGCCTGTCGCATTGACCAGCCGGACACCTTCGGCCACCTCATTGGTGGAGTTCTGGATCAGGGCGGAGATTTCTCGCGCAGCCGCTGCCGAGCGCTGGGCCAGTTCGCGCACTTCCTGGGCCACAACGGCGAAGCCCTTGCCGGCATCACCGGCGCGCGCCGCCTCGACACCCGCATTGAGCGCGAGAAGATTGGTCTGGAAGGCGATCTGGTCGATCACATCGATGATGCTGCCGATCTCCTTGGAAGCGTTCTCGATCCGCCCGATCGCCTCGACGGTGGAGCGCACCACCTCGACGGACTCGCCGGTCGCCATGCGGGCATCCTTGACGATGTCGCGCGTGTCGCGTGCCCGGATGGAGGCCTCCTTCACGGTGGCCGTGATCTGCTCCAGGGCGGCGGAGGCCTGTTCGAGAGCCGCCGCCTGCTGTTCGGTGCGCCGGCCGAGTGCCTCGGCATCGTTCTGCAGGCTCTGGCTGTTTTCGGTCAGGGCTCCGGTCTCGCCCAGCACGCTTTCCAGGGTTTTCTGGAATTCCCTGATCGCTGTGTTGAAATCCTGGCGCAGGCGCTCGAACTCCGGAATGAAGGGCTCGTCGATCGATATGCGAATGTTGCACTCGGAGAGGCGCGCAAGGCCGGCTGCGATCTGATCCACGGCCTGAACGCGCCCGGTCACATCGATGGCGAATTTCACCACCTTGAAGACACGGCCCGCATCATCAAAAATCGGGTTGTAGGAGGCCTGGATGTAGACCTTGCTGCCGTCCTTGCGGATGCGGGTGAACTCACTCGACTTGTACTCGCCGTCGCGCAGGGACTTCCAGAATGCCTGGTATTCCGGCGATCGCGTATATTCCGCGTCGCAGAACATCGCATGATATTTGCCGACGACTTCACTCAACTCGTAGCCGACGGCAGAGAGGAAGTTCTTGTTGGCCGTCAGGATCTGTCCATCCGGGGTAAACTCGATCGTCGCCTGCGCACGGGAAATCGCGTCGAGCTTGCCGGAATTCTCCAGCTCGGCCAGCTTCCGCTCGGTGATATCGGTGGCGAATTTGATGACCTTGAAGGGCTTTCCGCCACGCATGATCGGATTGTAGGAGGCCTCAATCCAGAGCTCGCGACCATCCTTTCCGAAGCGCTTGTACTGGGCGCTAAAAAATTCTCCGCGCGACAGGCGCGCCCAGAAATCGCGATATTCCGGGGAGGCCGCGTATTGCTTCTCGACGAACATGCTGTGGTGCTTGCCAACGATATCCGCGAGCTTGTAGCCGACAGCATTGCAGAAATTCGGATTGGCGGTCAGGATCTTGCCAGTCACATCGAACTCGATCACGGCCTGGGATCTGTCTAGGGCGTTGAGGATGGCACGCGGTTCGTTCTGGAGAAACTTCATGAAAGACATGGTTGCGCCTCTGATTTGAATTTACCCAGAGTTTATTATGAGTCTCTATATAAAAAGTTACTAAAGTTGATTTCATGTGACCAAAACGGGCACCTTCAGCGGACCAAAACTTAGAACTGTATCAACGGGACTATGTCGGCAGCGCCCCACCGCCGCCTGTCACGGCGGCGGTCCAACTTCCGCTGGCCCCAAAACGAACGAAGCCCCCCGGGCCCGAAACCGGGGGGCTTCTATTCCTGCAGGCCTGAAGGAGGAGGAGGAGGGCCCGCAGTGTTTTGTCGGAGCGCGCTGCTTGGGAGGGGATGATCACATCGCGCCGGCCAGTGAACATTAGCTGCAATTGCTTAAATGATTGCTAATAAAACCTGGAATGGCCGTCGCGTTGAAAATCGCAACCCTCTTTGACCTTGAGGGACGGGTCCTGAGGCCGGACCGCGAAAAAGACTTGCGCGGCGGCGCATCTCACCGCATTGACGGGGCATGAAGAAGCTCCCAGAACCCCAGCGCCTCGACCAGCTCCTGGTCGCCCTCGGCCTTTTCGCCAGCCGGTCCCGCTCCCGTGACGCCATTCAGCGTGGCACGGTGAAGGTGGACGGCAAGGTGGTGGCGAAGCCCAGCCTCGTCTTTGCCGCCACGCACCAGTTCGATATCGATGATCCTGCTCAGGATTACGTCTCGCGCGCGGCGCTGAAACTCGACGCCGCGCTTGATCATTTCAACCTCTCGCCGGAGGGTTGCCACTGTCTGGATGTCGGCGCCTCCACCGGTGGCTTTACCGAGGTCCTGCTGAAGCGTGGCGCTGCCCACGTGACGGCCATCGATGTCGGCCATGACCAGTTGCATCCGCGGCTTGCCAACGATCCACGCGTGACCAATCTGGAAGGATTGAATGCGCGTTACCTGGAGCCCGAGGACTATGACGATCAGCCTTTCGACTTTCTCGTCTCCGACGTCTCGTTCATTTCGCTGAAGCTGGCACTGGCGCCCGCCCTCGAGCAGGCCGAGCCCGGCGCCCATTGCCTACTCCTGGTCAAGCCGCAGTTTGAGGCCGGCCGCGAAGCGATCAGCAAGGCGGGGCTGCTGAAAGAACCGGAAACCGCACCGGTGGTCGCCGCCGAACTGGAGCGCTGGCTGATTGAAGACATGGGCTGGACAAGCCTCGGTCTCATCCCCTCCCCGATCGCCGGTGGCGATGGAAACGAGGAATTCCTGCTTGCCGGCGTGAAGCCTGATGATGCCGACGATGGCGACGACAATCAGGACGACGAAGAGGACGCAGCATGAGCGCCGAAACCGTCACGATTTCGAGCCTCGGCGCCAAGGGCGACGGTGTGGCGCATGGCGCCGATGGGCCGGTCTTCGTGCCCTTCGCGCTGCCCGGCGAAACGGTCTCAATCGCGAAGGTGAAGAACGAGGGCACGATCATGTCCTTCGCCACCAACTCGCCCGATCGCGTTCAGCCGCCTTGCAAGCATTTCGGTCCTGATGGCGTCGGTGGTGTCTGCGGCGGCTGCTCGCTGCAGCATATGGCCAAGCCCGCCTACAATGCCTTCAAGCGGCAGGTGCTGATCGATGCCCTGAAGTCGAAGGGGATCGAGGCTCCGGTGGGCGAGATCTTCGAGGCCCATCCGCATCAGCGACGCCGCCTCGTCTTCACCGCCCGTCGGCGGGAACAGGGTCTCGTCATGGGCTTCATGCAGGCGGAAACGCATCATGTCGTGCCGGTCGAAGAATGTCCCATCGCGTCGGACGGGCTCATTTCCCGGCTGGACGCGATCAAGATCATCGCCAATGCCTGTGGGGCCGAGCACTTCCGCATCACCGTGACCGAGACGACAACCGGCCTCGACATCTCACTCGACGGTCTGCGCGGCGGGCTGGGCGACCAGGAACGGCGCGCGGTCACCAATGCCGTGATCAAGCTCAAGGGCATCGCCCGCGTGTCTGCCAATGGCGAGATCGTCATCGAGCCGCACAAGCCGCTGCTCGATTTTGCCGGCGCCCGCGTGGTCCTGCCGCCGGGTGGCTTTACCCAGGCGACGCACGAGGCGGAAGAGCATATGGCCGCACTTGCGAGCGCCCATATCGGCAAGGCGAAGAAGGTCGTGGATCTCTTCTCCGGTGTCGGCACCTTCGCGCTGCGGCTTGCCCGCGCATCCTCCGTGCTCGCGGTCGAATCCGACGAGAAGGCTGTGAAGTCGCTGGATTTTGCCGCCCGCAATACGCAGGGCCTGAAGCCCGTGACGGTCGAGCGCCGCGACCTCTTCCGTCGTCCGCTGATGACCTCCGAATTCAAGGGCTTCGATGCCGTCGTCTTCGACCCGCCACGCGCAGGTGCCGAAGTGCAGTGTGCGGAACTGGCAAGGTCACAGGTGAAGAAGGTCGTCGCGATCAGCTGCAATCCGCTGACGCTTGCCCGGGACCTGTCGATCCTGATCGCCGGCGGCTACCGGGTCGACAAGGTGACGCCGATCGACCAGTTCCTCTGGTCTCCGCATGTCGAGGCCGTCGCGACGCTCAGCAAGGGCTAATCCGCAACTGCAATCAAAGGTTGCCTCCGGTTTCTTGCGCCATTCCTGATTTTATCCTTTGATCCCGCTATTCAGAAATAACGGGATCAAAGGGGGAATGACGATGTCTGAAATCGCAGCCCATGGGCATGGCGTTCGTGGAATGAGCCGTGAATCCCTGCAGGCGCTTGCCGGCAATGCCGATCCGGGCAAATTCGGCAAAATGTTTCCGCGGCTGGCACCACTGCATGCCGAGGATGATGCGCTCTTCGCGCTTGCCAAGGCGATGCGGGACGAAAAGGGTGACACGGGCGACCACCCGACCTTGCCGGCCGGCTATACCTATCTCGGCCAGTTCGTCGACCACGACATCACGCTCGACACGACACCGCTCGACAAGCAGCGCGCCGATCCGCTGGCGACACAGAACTTCCGCACACCGGCGCTGGATCTCGATTCCCTCTATGGCGATGGGCCCGGGCTACACCCCTATCTCTATGCGAAAGACGCGGTCGGCAAACCGCCGGGGCCGAGATTTCTGATCGGCAAGGCCGATGCCTCGGCAGGCTTTGCCGGTACGATCCCGGCGCTGCCGAACGACTTGCCGCGTAATGCCCATGGGCGGGCGCTGATCTTCGACGAGCGCAATGACGAGAACCTGCTGGTGGCGCAGTTTCACCTTTTGATGCTGAAGTTCCACAATGCCGTAGTCGACCACCTCGAGAAAACCAATGCCGGCCTGAAGGGCATGGCGCTCTTTCTGGAAGCACGGCGCATCGTCACCTGGCACTATCAATGGATCGTGCTTTTCGATTTCGTCGAGAGGCTGACGGAGCCGGGACTGGTCCGCAAGATCAAGCATGAGGGGCGGCGTTTCTATCGCTTCCGCAGTCGGCCTTATATGCCCGCAGAGTTCGCGGCGGCCGCCTATCGCCTCGGGCATTCCATGGTGCGGGAGGCCTATAGTCACAACGCGGTCTTCCGACCCGACGGGTTTACGGACGGCACGCTCGATCTGATGTTCAACTTCACCGGAAAATCCGGCCAGATCGTCGGCGAACTTGCGCCGGAGGTGCCACCTGGCCCGCTTGGCCCCTTACGGTCTCTGCCCTCCAACTGGGCGATAGACTGGCGCCGTTTCTTCGATCTCGAAACGCCGCCTGAAGCCGATTTCACGCTTAATCATGCCCGCAGGCTCGATCCCCTCATCGTGCCGGCGCTGCATACTCTGCCGGGCCATCCGGACGACATGGAGACTGTTGCCGCCCGGGAGTTCGTTCTGCCCTTCCGCAACCTGAGGCGCGGATCGCAGATCGGACTGCCATCGGGTCAGGATGTGGCCCGCGCCATGGGTTTCGAGCCGCTCAGCGACATGCAGCTCTCGCGCGGTGCCGACGGCGAGGCCGCCGCGCAGAACGGGTTCCGCAAGGCAACGCCGCTCTGGTACTACGTCCTGAAGGAGGCCGAGCAGTTGCATGAGGGCCTGAGGCTCGGGCCTGTCGGATCAACGATCGTCGCCGAGACCTTTCTCGGTCTGGTGCATGGCGATCAGAACTCCTTCATCTGGCAGAGATCCGACTGGACGCCGCATTTGCCATCCAAGACGCCCGGGCATTTCACCATGGCGGATCTCGTCACCTTCGTCGGCGATATCAATCCGGTGGGGGACGGTCGGGGCGCATAGCCCCGACCTCGGCGCGTTCAATACGTGAGCAGCGTTCCGGAACCGGTGACGTTGGCGCAACGGCAGCGGCCGCCGACGCGACCAGCATTTGCCGGGCAAGACACCTGCCCGCCGCCACCGACGCTGCCGGACTGATCAACGACACAGATATAGCGCTGCGGGCGGACACGCTGGGTCTGCACCGGGGTCTTCTGGGTTTCGCTGATAACGCCATTGGCATCATTGATCAGCACATAGGGAGACTGGCTGCTTTCGAGCGTTTCGGCCGATGATGGGGAGACGATGAACAGCAGGCTGAGTGCGACACAGAACAAACGCAACATGAAAACCTCGATAAGACAGCTTGATTTCGACGGACCGCGATCAGATGGGACGCGCGGCTAAAACCGAACGTCCGAGATGGCCCAGAGTTGCAGAGACTAGCGGCAAAGACTGAACACAGGCTGAACCGTGTCCGACCAGAAACGGAAAACGGCGCCACGCGGGCGCCGTTCCTAGGTTAGGCAAGTGCGCCTGATCAGGCGGCGCGACGGTGGCCGGACGATGTGCCGGAGGCGCGTTCGTCGATGCGGAACTGGTTGAGCAGGGCCGTGAGCGCTGCTGCTTCCTGGGCAAGACCGTGGCTGGCCGCCGTCTGTTCCTCGACCATGGCGGCGTTCTGCTGCGTGCCCTGGTCCATGGTGTTGACGGCGGTGTTGATCTCCTGCAGGCCGGTCGACTGTTCGCGCGAGGCGGTGACGATGGCGTTCACGTGGCCGTTGATCTCCTGGACCTCGCGAACGATCACGTCGAGCGCCTTTCCCGTCTCGTTGACGAGCTCGACGCCGTGCTTGACCTGGGTACCGGAGGCGCTGATCAGGGTCTTGATCTCCTTTGCAGCGTTCGCAGAGCGCTGTGCGAGTTCACGGACTTCCTGGGCAACGACGGCGAAGCCCTTGCCAGCTTCACCGGCACGCGCGGCTTCGACACCGGCGTTCAAGGCAAGCAGGTTGGTCTGGAAGGCGATTTCGTCGATCACGCCGATGATGTTGGAGATCTCGCCGGAGGACTTCTCGATGCCCTGCATAGCATCGACGGCCTTTTCGACGATCTCGCCGGACTTTTCGGCACCGGCACGGGCACGGGTCACCAGCTGGCCGACTTCCTCGGCGCGGCGGGCGCTGTCCTTGACGGTGGTGGTGATCTCTTCGAGGGCCGCAGCCGTCTCCTCGACCGAAGCTGCCTGCTGCTCGGTGCGGCGGGCCAGATTGTCGGCAGAGGAGCGGATTTCGGCAGCACCGCCATCGATAGCGCGGGCGTTGCGGCCGACGGTGGCGAGCGCATCATGCAGCTTTTCGACAGAGGCGTTGAAGTCGACACGCAGGCGGTCGAGGTCGCCGGCAAAGGGGGTCTCGATGCGCGAAACGAGGTCGCCATCTGCCAGACGGCCAAGGCCGTCTGCCAGCGAGTGGACCGCGAACGAGACCTGCTCTGCTTCGCGCGTCCTTGCGGCTTCGCGTTCGCGGCGCTCCTGTTCGGTCATGGTGCGGGTTTCATCCGCTTCGCGGGCAAGGCGACCGCGCTCGATGATGTTGTCGCGGAAGACGGCAACGGCTGCTGCCATCTGGCCGATTTCGTCCTTGCGGGCGGTGCCCGGGATCTCTGCCGAGACATCGCCACCGGCAAGCTTGCCCATGACGCCGGTCATCTGGACCACCGGACGAACGACGAGGCCCGACAGGAGGGCTGCGAGAATACCGATCATCGCGACGACGCCGACGAGGGTGGCGACAGCGGCGGCCGTACGGAATTCGCCGATCGCGGCAAAGGCGAGATCGCGGTCGATCTGGGCGCCGAGATACCAGTCTTCGCGCGGCAGGCCCTTGATGGGCAGGAAGGAGACGAGGACGTTGGCATCGGCGAAGGTGGTTTCCGTGATGCCGGCGCCAACTGCGGGTGTCTGGTTCGGGAAGGCATCCTTCAGCGTCTTGGTGACGAGGTTGCCGTCACGATGGACGAGGATCGTGCCATCCTGCTTGACGAGGAAAGCGGAGCCCTTGCCGCCCATGTCGACGGAATTGACCATGTCGACGAGGGACTTCAGCGAGAAGTCGGAAGCCGCGACGCCGTAGAGCTTGCCGTCCTTCTTCACCGGAATGGCGGCGCTGATGATCAGGTTGCCGGTCGAAGCGTCGGCATAGGGGTCTGTCAGGACCATCTTGTCGGCCTTGACGGCGTCCTGGTACCACGGGCGCTTGCGGGGGTCATAGCCTTCCGGCAGCGGCTGGTTGGGGACGCTGGTAAAGACGCCCTGCTCGTCGCCGACATAGGTCGACATGAATTCGCGGATCAGGACCGGGTTGTCGAAAGCGGCGGTGATGGCAGCCGCATCCGGGGCCTTTGCGGCGGCGTTGCCGGCAAGCTCGGTGAGCATCACACGGGCGCCAAGCCAGTTCGCGATACTCTGCGAGGCCTGGAGACCGGAGCTATCGATCTCGCTCCTGACGGCCGCACTCGTGGCATTGCGCTGGAGGCTGTCGATATAGAAAGAGAAGCCGGAGAGGGCAGCCACCACCACGAGGGAGGCAACCACCAGGATCTTGGTCATCAGGTTGGAACTGGTCTTCACGATACGGTCCTGCAAAAACTCTTCGCGCCACTTCGGCGCGAGGGGTCACGGGGCATTGTGTGATCATGGCACCATCATGGTGCAGGAGCGGTGGATTTACCGCTCCCTGACCGATACCCCGCAGGATTTAACGGATACTTAAGCGAAACCCGAAAAATAAGCAGGCCTCACATACGGCCGACGGTTTTATCCGCGGCCCTTCATGAAGGCCTCGAAGGCGGAGCGGGCTTCGGCGCTTTTCAGCTGGGCGACGAAATGCACGAGCTCTTCCTGCATGCGGGTTCGCACCTCGTCGGCGCTGCCCTTGACGAGAGCCCGGGCGATCTTCATCGCGGCCGGCGGCTTGGACGCGAGCGAGGAGGCGATCTTCATGGTCTCAGTCTCGACCTGATCCGGCGAGACGACCTTCCAGATGAGGCCTGCCTCGCGGGCCTGTTCAGCGGAGAAGCCTTCGCTGGCGGCGAGCATGGCAAAAGCGCGCTGGTGACCCATGATGCGCGGGGCAATCAGGCTGGAGGCGGCTTCGGGCACGAGCGCCAGATCGACGAAGGGGGTCTTGAACAGGCTGCGATCGGAGGCCACCGTCATGTCGCAATGCATGTGCAGCGTCGTGCCGATGCCGATAGCCAGACCGTCGACGCCTGACACAAGCGGCTTGGTGACTTCGGTGAGCGCGCGCAGGAGGCCGAAGGCGGCGGGTTCACCGACCGCGCCGGCCATGGCGAAGCCGAGGAAATCGGCCATGTCGTTGCCGGCGGAGAAGCAACCCTCGGTGCCGAGGAAGACGATGACGCGGATCGTGTCGTCCTGCTCGCCCTCCAGCAGACCTGCGGTCAGCTTCTGGTACATGGCTTGCGTGATCGCGTTCTTCTTGTCCGGGCGGTTGAAGCGCAGGACGAGGACGCCGGGATGGGCTTCTGGGCGGGTGATCTCAATGTGGTCGGTCATTTTTGTCCCTCTTGAATTATGTCCATCGCTGCGAATGGCCCCTCACCCCGCCTCCGCTTCGCTCGGCGCTCCCTCTCCCCGTAAACGGGGCGAGGGGGGACCGGTGGCGCTGCGGCGGTCGCTCTTCTCCCCGCTTGCGGGGAGAAGGTGCCGGCAGGCGGATGAGGGGCGATCGTGGCCCGCTGAGGGGTGGTCACCCCCACCCGCCGCTTTGCGGCGACCTCCCCCCTCAAGGGGAGGTGGGAGATCAGGCAAACAGCGCGCGTGCTGCTTCCAGGCTCGCAGCGCCGTTGACGACGCGATCCTTCAAGGCAGCGGTCTCGGCGATCAGGTTTTCGGCGGCGAAGCGGCAGAGCGCCAGGCGGTTGTCGCGGCCGTGGTCCTCGTCGGCAAGGGCGCCCTTGGCGAGGTAGACGCCGGTCAAGGCCAGGCCGAAGAGGCGCTGGTAGGGTGTGGCGCCTGCCAGCGCTGCAGACGCGTTACCAGCGGCGAGCTGCGAGAGCAGCCACTCGGTGGTGTCTTCGAGATCCGACAGGCTCGCGTCGAGGCGAGCGGCGGTGTCGCCGAAGCCTTCGAGATTGGAGGCGCGCACGGCGTTTACCACCTGCTTCAGTTCGGTGATGTAGCCGCGAACATGGTTGCCGTTCGACAGCGGCAGCTTGCGGGTGACCAGATCGGCGGCCTGGATGCCGTTGGTGCCCTCGTAGATCGGGGCAATGCGGCTGTCGCGCCAGTAGCGGGCGGCACCGGTCTCCTCGATGAAGCCCATGCCACCATGGGTCTGGATGCCGAGCGAGGCGACATCGACACCGGCGTCGGTGGCGAAGGACTTGGCGATCGGGGTCAGCAGGGCTGCGCGCTCGGCCCAGTGGCGGGCTTCGTCGGCATTTTTCCCCTGGGCAGCATGATGGCTCATGTCGGTCGCATGGGCGCAGACATAACAAATGGCGCGCGAGCCCTGGGTCAGCGCCTTCATTGTCACCAGCATGCGGGCGACATCGGGATGTTCGATGATCGGCGACATGCCCCCCATCTGGCCGGAGCCGGTCCAACCGGGAGCTTTCCCCTGCGTGCGGTCCTTGGCGTATTGCACGGCCTTCTGGGTGGCGGCTTCGCAGATCGCAACACCCTGCATGCCGACGGCTAGGCGGGCGTTGTTCATCATGGTGAACATGCAGGCGAGGCCCTTGTTCTCCTCGCCGATCAGCCAGCCGATGGCGCCGGCTTCATCGCCATATTTGCCATCGCCATAGATCATGGTGCAGGTCGGCGAGCCGTGGATGCCGAGCTTGTGCTCCAGCGAATGGCAGTGGAGGTCGTTGCGGGCGCCGATCGAGCCGTCGTCGTTGACGAGGTATTTCGGCACGAGGAAGAGCGAGATGCCGCGGGTGCCGGCGGGTGCATCGGGCAGGCGCGCGAGAACGAGATGGATGATGTTCTCGGTGATCTCGTGTTCGCCCCAGGTGATGAAGATCTTCTGGCCGAAGATGCGGTAGGTGCCGTCGTCGCGGCGCTCGGCACGGGATTTCATGACGCCGAGATCGGAGCCGGCATGAGGCTCGGTCAGGTTCATGGTGCCGGTCCATTCGCCGGAGACCATTTTCGGCAAATACTTCGCCTTCAATTCGTCCGAACCATGGGCGGTGACGGCATCAACGGCACCCATGGTGAGCGTCGGGCCGAGCGCGAAGCCCATGGAGCCGGAATTCCACATCTCAAGAGCGGCGACATTCAGCATATGGGGGAGCCCCTGCCCGCCGAAATCTTCGGACGCTGTCAGCGAATTCCAGCCGCCTTCGGCCCAGGCGCGGTAGAGATTGTCCCAGCCATCGGGAACGACGACCTTGCCGTCGACCATGCGGGCACCCTGCTTGTCGCCGATTTCGGCGAGCGGTGCGACTTCGTCGCTTGCAAAACGGCCGGCTTCGGAGAGGATGGCATCAACGAGATCGTCACTCAGCTCGCCCAGCTTGCCGTCTTCGATGGCCTTTGTCAGGCCGGCGACATGCTTCAGGGTAAACGCGATCTCTTCAACGGGCGCCTTGTACATGACGTGCTCCTCCAACTGGCGTATGGTCCAAAGCCACGCCCAGTCTCCACCCAGGAAGCGCGGCACATTCTTCCCTTTGGCTAATTGATTTTTACGTAAACGTCAAATCTTTTGGATGCGGCAGGCGGTCTCGTCCACCATCGGAACGGGAGCACCGGAAGTTCGCGGACAAAGCCTCAAACAAAGATGTGTGAAAGCCGGGCTGCGGTTGCAGTGCCAACCGATGACGACACCAGGGAAAGACAAACAGCGACAAGGACTTGAAGACGAGAGGACCGATGTCATCCTCGGGTCGCTTCAATGAGCATTTTGCGATGCACTGGCTTGCCCGGATTTCGTCACATCACTGTTACCCGCGATGGCTAGTCGGAGGTGAACTTCAACCCATAGGAGGCTCAGCGATGACCGAGACCAACACCAATCACCTGTCCTGGGACGAGTGGGACGAACTGCACAACCCGCCGCCGGCCGTCACCGATTTTGACCGCGTCGTCGAACGCGCGATCTCGCGTCGTGGATTCCTCAGCGTGCTGGCCATGGGCTCGGCCGCCGTTGCCATGGGCTCCGTCGGCAACCTGATGAGCTCGACCTCGGCCCAGGCGCAGGAAGCTGCTTCGCGCTTCCCATTCAAGCCGATCGCGATTGCGACCGACAACACCGTGCATGTGCCGGAAGGCTACAGCTGGAAGCCGCTCGCCAAGTGGGGCCAGCCGCTGTTCTCCAACGTCGCCGACATCGATCCGATCAATGGCGTTTCGCTCGAGGCCTCCGACAAGGTCTTCGGCGAGAACACCGACGGCATGGAGCTCTTCGTCATCGGCAATGCCCAGGTGATCGCGGTCAACCATGAATATGTGAACAACGAGACGAACCTGCCCAACAATGAAGAGGGCATGCCGAAGAGCCTCGACGACGTGAAGATCCTGCAGAACATGCAGGGTGTGACCGTCATGGAAGTGACCGAAGGCGCCGACGGTTTCGAAATCGTGCTCGACAGCAAGTTCAACCGCCGCATCCATCACAACACACCGATGAAGCTGTCCGGTCCTGCCGCCGGTTCCGACCTCGTCAAGACGGCCGCCGATCCCAATGGTGTCGACTGTCTCGGGACCTTCAACAACTGCGGCGCCGGCAAGACGCCGTGGGGCACCTATCTGACCTGCGAAGAAAACTTCAACGGCTATTTCGGCACGACCGCCGCCGACCACAAGATGCCCGACGACTACAAGCGTTACGGCATCGTGGCCGAGACCCGCTACGGCTACGAGAAGTTCGACGAGCGCTTCGACGTCGCGAAGAACCCGAACGAGCCGCGCCGCGCAGGCTACATCGTCGAGATCGATCCGTCGGATGCTTCCTCGACGCCGATCAAGCGCACCGCTCTTGGCCGCATCAAGCATGAAAACGCTGCCGTCGTCATCGCACGCGATGGTCGCGTGGTCGTTTACATGGGCGACGATGAGCGTGGCGAGTTCCTCTACAAGTATGTCTCCAACGGCATCTACGTCCCGGGTGGCGACACCTCCAAGCTGCTCGACGAAGGCATGCTCTACGTTGCCAAGTTCTCCGACGAGGGCACCGGCGAATGGCTGGCTCTGACGCCGGAGACCACCGGCATGAAGGCCGACGAGATCGCCGTCTTCACCCGTCAGGCAGCCTCCAAGGTTGGTGCAACCACCATGGACCGCCCGGAATGGGTTGCCATCAATCCGGTTGCGATCGAAGCCTATTGCTGCCTGACCAACAACTCGAACCGCGCCGTTCTCAAGGATGGCAAGATGCGCACCAATGCCGGTGGCGACGTGATGGAAATCAACGCCGTCAACCCGCGCGAAGGCAATGAATACGGCCAGATCGTGCGCTGGTACCCTGAGAATGACGACCATGCCGACGGCAAGTTCAAGTGGGACCTGTTCGCCATGGCTGGCAACCCGGTCGTGCACAAGGACGGCGCCTATGCCGGTTTGTCCAACATCAACGAAGGCAACATGTTCAACTCGCCTGACGGGATGATGTTCGATTCGACCGGTCTCGTCTGGATCCAGACGGATGGTGAAGATTCGAACGAAGGCGACTTCGCAGGCCAGGGCAACAACCAGATGCTCGCCGGCGACCCGGTCACCGGTCGTATCGAGCGCTTCATGACCGGCCCGAAGGGTTCGGAAGTGACCGGACTCACCTGGTCTGCCGACAAGCGCACCATGTTTGCCGGCATCCAGCATCCCGACGCGCCGTTCCCGGACGGCGAAGGCAAGCTGCCGCGCTCGACGATCATTGCGATCAAGAAAGACGACAACGCCAAGATCGGCTGACGTCGCGAAAGGCAGGGCGGCACGACCGCCCTGCCCTCGTCACACAATGAAAAGGCCGCCGACCGGGGATACCGGCGGCGGCCTTTCTCATTTCAGAGAATGGTCTTGTCAGGCGGCGAGGCGCTGTGCATTGCGCGGGATCTCGACGTCGATCTCGAGGATCGAGACGTCTTCGTCGCGGTCCATCTTGATCTGCACCTTGTCACGATCGAATTCGACATGCTTGGCAATCACGGCGAGGATTTCCTCACGCAGGATGGCCACCAGATCGCTTTCCAGCGACGCCCGTTCATGGGCGAGCAGGACCTGCAGTCGCTCGCGCGCCATCGGGGCGGAACGCTGCTTGCGGAACAGGGAGAAAATGCTCATGCGGCCCTCCGCGCGAAGATCTTGTCGAGGAGGCCACGCTTCTCGCCAGGGATGGTGATCGGAACGGTCTCGCCGGCCAGACGACGGGCAGCGTCGAAGTAGGCGAGTGCAGGCGCGCTGCGGGCGTCGGCCAGCGTCACCGGAGCGCCGATGTTGGAGGCGCGCAGCACGTCCATGCTTTCCGGAATGATGCCGAGCAGCGGGATCGACAGGATCTCGAGCACGTCATCGACCTTCAGCATGTCGCCACGCTGGGCGCGAACGGCGTCGTAGCGGGTGAGCAGGAGGTGCTTCTCCATGCGCTCGCCGCGCTCGGCCTTGAGCGTCTTGGAATCCAGCAGACCGATGATGCGATCCGAATCGCGGACCGAAGAAACTTCCGGATTGGTGACGACGACGGCCATATCGGCATGGCGCATCGCAAGCGTCGCACCGCGTTCGATGCCGGCCGGGCTGTCGCAGATGATCCAGTCGAAATACTTCTTCAGCTCGTTGATGACCTGCTCGACGCCTTCGGCGGTCAGGTTGTCCTTGTCGCGGGTCTGCGAGGCGGGCAGCAGGAAGAGCGTTTCCAGCCGCTTGTCGCGGATCAGCGCCTGCGGCAGCTTGGCATCGCCCTGGATGACGTTGACCAGATCGTAGACGACGCGGCGCTCGGCGCCCATCACCAGATCGAGATTGCGAAGACCGACGTCGAAATCGACGACGACGACTTTTTCATTGCGCTGTGCCAGCGCTGCACCGAGAGCGGCCGTCGAGGTGGTCTTGCCGACCCCGCCCTTGCCGGATGTCACGACTATAACCTTGCCCATGTGGTTCTCCTGTCTGTCCCCGCTCAAGTTCACGTCATTCTCTCTGTCATGATTGCATCCCCCTCCAGCCAAAGCTGAACTGGATGCCCTTTCAATTCTGGATCCATGTCGTCGGTCATCGCGTAGACGCCGTCGATTGCAACCAGCTCGGATTCGAACTTACGACAGAAGATCCTTGCGTCGGCATTGCCAACGCATCCGGCGAGTGCTCTGCCGCGCAGCGCGCCGTAGATATGGACGGAGCCACCGGCAATCACTTCGGCGCCCGACTGGACCGAACCGATGACCGTGACGTCACCCTGTGTGTAAATGACCGACTGACCGGAGCGGATGGTTTCGCGCACGATCATCGACGGGGCCGAAACCGGGCTCTGCGCTACCGTCACCTGCGGCGGCGCCTGCTCTGCCGGCTGCTTCTCCGCCTTGCCCTTGGGCTTGGCGGCCGAGGCTTCAAGCGCTTCTTCGCGCGGCACCTCGTAGTCTGCGGCGGGCTTGCCGCCCTTCAGCTGTGGCGGCATGCCCGGCTCGACCAGCGACGGGCGACCACCCTCGATGCCCATGATCGAGACATTGCGCGCTGCGAGTTCGGCGATCAGCGCCTTCAGCTGCGGACGGTCGATCTCGATCTCGGACACGTCGAGAACGACGGGGCGACCGAGGAAGAAACCGGCCGAGCGGGCCGCGAGATCGTCGAGCCGGACGAGCCAGTCGTCGAACGGCGGATCCGGCGTCAGAACGACGGCCAGGAAGGATCTGCCCTTGATGCGGATGGAGCGGGGTTCGGTTAGCACTTTGGTCATCTACGTAAACAAATCGTTGATGAAAGGAGTAGCGCCGATTTGGTTAACAAATGGTTAACGCGGGGATTTTGCCGTTAGGAAACAGGCGGATCGGGCTCACGAAAAAACCGCCCGCGGCACGGGGCCGGGGCGGTTTAATGTTAACCCTTTCCGGCTTCTCGAGGAAGCCGGTCAGTCAGCACAGCCGATCAATAATAGGGCGACAGGCACTGCTGGCGGGGGCCGTTATATGGCTGGAACGTGTTCGAGTAGCTGTCGTAGGAACGATAGCGAGCCTCACACCAGCTGTAGTGACGCGGATTGAGACCTGCGCGCGGCGCGACCGGAGCCGGACGCGGCTGGGCAATCGCACCGCCAATGATGGCGCCGGCTGCGAAGGCTGCCAGCGGATACCAGTAGCCGTTGTGGTAACGGTAGCCCGCGCGGCGATCGCTGTAACCGCGGTGGCCATTCCAGTAGCGAGCGCGCTCATAGCGGTCGATGCGGCGGTCGAAACGGCGCTCATAGCGGTCCCGATACTGCACGGTCGTGGCATCGGTGGTCGCGGCAACCGGGGCCACCGGGCGGATGACCTGGGCCTGGGCCGGGACCATGCCGGTGATGGCGAGGATCGACGCGAGCGCTGCCACAGCGGTCGTCTTGAATGCAGTCTTCATGGTGTTTCTCCCTGCATGTTTTCACGGTCGTCCGGGGCGGGCGAAACCCGTCCCTCGACCTATGAAAATCAACTTATTGGAGCCAGCCTGAACTCGAAATTAACATCTCGTTCATGACCCGCGCTTCGCGCGTCAGGGCTTTGAGGCCACTTGCGCGCGCAAGTGACCGTCAACGGAGAACGCCAGATTTTGTTCCTTTAGCCCTCAATAATGGGGCGAGTAGCACTGCTGTCGGGGCCCGTGATACGGCTGGAAGCTGTTGCTGCGCCAGTGGTAGGACCGGTAGCGTTCGGCGCACCAGCTGTAGTGACGCGGATTGATGCCGCCGGCGTAGTTCACGACATGGCGGCGCGGGATGGGGCGGTCGACAATGACGCCTGACCGCATGGAACGCGGCGAGATCCAGAGGCCATTGTGATAGACATAGCCCGGGCGGTGCAGTCGGTGGCGATACGCGCGATAGCCCTGGTGGCGCGACACGACGGTGACGCGTTGATAGTGCCGATAGCTGGTGTGGCTTTCATAGATGCGGACTTCGATACCGCCGGCATGCGCCTCAGGACCCGACATCATGATACCGGCAACGGCGAGGCATGCGGCAGCGAGAGCAGAAACAAGCTTCATGCGTGATCCCCCTTGACCCGGAGCCACCCATCGCCCGCCCCGGCCCTCATGGCCGACGCCTGGCCGGACCGCGACAGCGGTCGGGCAGCCTCCACCAGAAGATGCTAAACGGCCAGAGAAGCGGCTGCAAGTGGCAGGTGCGCCGTCGCGCCATCGTGCAAACGGCAGAGGGCGAAACCGCTCCGGTTCCGCCCTCTTTTCACACGCAATTGATCTGAGATCGTCGGCTCAGACGTCGATCTCGATATCGCCCTTGGGCCGCGAACAGCAGGCGAGGATGTAGCCCTCGTCGATCTCGTCGTCGAGGATACCGCCATTGTGGTCCATCTCGACCTCGCCTGACAGTTTCATCACCTTACAGGTGCCGCAAAGACCGGATTCACAGGCTGCGCCAATGCGCACGCCCGCCGCACGGGCCGCCTGCAGAACCGTGTGGCCCGGCGCGCAAAGACCGTCCTTGCCGGACATGGCAAAGGTGACCTTGGTCGGCTGCTCGCCATCGGCATAGATGACGACTTCCGGAAGCTCCGGCTTGACCGGCTGGAAGGCTTCCTCGTGATACTGCTTCATGTCGAAGCCAGCACCTTCGAGCGCTTCGCGCACGGTCGCCATGAAGGGCGCGGGGCCACAGCAGAAGACGGTACGTTCCAGGAAGTCCGGCGCCAGAAGCGCGATTTTCGCCTTGTCGATGCGCCCCTTCAGGCCCGACCAGAGCTGGCCGCGCGACACCTGCTCGACGATGAAGCCAAGCGTCAGATGCGGCATCTCGCGCGCCTTGGCCTCAAGCTCCCAGCGGAAGATGATATCGTCGGGCGAGCGGGCACAGTTGAGGAAGGTGATGTCGCTGTCGGGAGCCCGGTCGCTCATGTCGCGGGTCATCGAGACCATCGGCGTGATGCCGGAGCCGGCCGAGATGAAGAGATACTTCTTGCCGGGATACTTGGCATAGGAGAAGTCGCCGAGCGGACCGAAGGCCTTCAGCGCCATGCCGGGCTTCAGGTTGTCGAACATCCAGCGTGTGCCGATACTGTCCTTCTGCGCCTTGACCGTCACGGCGACCGTGTAGGGCCGCGAGGGGCTGGAGGAGAGCGTATAGGTGCGCATCACCGGCTCAGGCCCGACGGGGATCTCGAGCGTCACGAACTGCCCCGGCATGTAGCGGAACCACAGGCCCGGCTTGTTCGGCTTGAAGGTGAAGGTCATCACGTCGGCGGCTTCCGGCGTGACAGCGACGCATTCGAGCAGATGCTCCCGGTCGGACCAGGGGCGCATCTCGTCGACATGGCGGTACTGGGTGACGGCGATATTCATGGTCACGCCACCGCAGACAGGCGGGCCTTGTCGCCCTGGAGGCGGCCCGTCATGAAGTTGGAATACCATTCGACAAACTGCATGACGCCACCTTCGTGATCGACGGAATAGGGACCGGGCTCATAGGCCGGCGAGCGGATGCCGAAGGCGTTTTCCTCGACGATCGAGCGATCCTGATCGTTGGTCATGTTCCAGACATGGGTCAGCTCTTCGAGGTCGTAGTCGACGCCTTCGACCGCATCCTTGTTGACCAGCCAGGTGGTGGTGACGGCGGTTTCTTCAGCCGAGAGCGGCAGGACGCGGAAGGAGATCGCGTGATCGCCGAGAATGTGGTTCCAGGTCGTCGGGTAGTGGAAGAGCAGCATGGTGCCGATATGGCTGATCGGTACGTCGGCAGAAAGCGGCTTCTTGACCGCGCGCTTGCCGGACATGGTGTAGCTCTCGGCATCCTGGATCAGCGGCATGCGGGCGGTGCGGAACTGGCCCGACGGATCCATCTTGAACTCGGACGGCAGACCGGCGGCCTCGCAGCGTGCCCAGTGCTCGGAAATGAACGGGTCATCGCCGGCACCCTGTACGCCGGTTGCGGTCGGGGCTTCCGGATAGGTACGGCAAAGCTCCGGATGGTTTCCGGCGCAGTGGTAGCACTCGCGGTTGTTTTCCCAGACGAGCTTCCAGTTGCCCTTCTCGATGATCGTATTCTTGTGGGCGACCTTGGCTTCCCAGAGGCGATGCGGCGCGAGGTACGGCTCGATGGAAGCGCGCATCGGGGCGAAGTCGGGGGCTTCGTTGGCGAGGCAGACGAAGATATAGCCGCCGACGCTTTCGCAATGGACGGTCTTCAGGCCGAACTCGGCCTTGTCGAAATTCTCGCCCATCTGGCGGGCGAAGACCAGCGAACCGTCGAGGTCGTAGGTCCACTGGTGATAAGGGCAGACGAGCTTGGCGGAGGCACCCTTGTCCTGCGTGCAGACGCGGTGGCCGCGATGGCGACAGGTGTTGTGGAAGGCACGGATGGCCTGATCCTTGCCGCGCACGATAACGACGGGATAGTCGCCGATCTGGACGGTGAAATAGTTGCCGGCGCGCGGGATCTCGCAGTCATGGCCGATGAACAGCCAGTCGCGATACCAGATCATCTCCATGTCGAGCTTGAAGTAATCCTGATCGATGTAGAAGGGCTGCTCGAGCGAGAAGCCTTCGCGGCGGTTCTTCAGCTGGCGCAGCACGTTGGCCTGCAGGTCCATGTCGTCCTCGTTTCAAAACTCGGGGGAGAAAAGAGCACAGCCTGCCATCGCCCTGGGAAGGCGGTTTGCATGGCTATCTCCGGTCGCCCTCCGCAACCTCAAATGTCCATCTGCCGAGGCTGGTTTCCGGGCTCAGGAGTGGCCCATTTGCGGACCGCGTCGGCGCCTTCCCAGGGTTGCCCCCAGTGGCCTTTTGCCAAAACGCATTCTCCACCACCGTTGCGGGGGCAGCGCCGGATTTCGACCGGCTTCCCGATTTCCCGCCCTCCCTAGAGTGGCAGCACCTCGAGCTCACAATTATCTAATCACAGGACGCAGACCGACGCTGCATTGCGGAACGACACGCCCGAAATCGTTTGCGACATGACGACAGAATGCCCGCGAAAACACAAGGAGACGAATTCTCCTGTAAATTCCGTGGCGTAGAGTAGAGGCAAAGAAATTCCCGAAGACGGGATGGCGCAAACGCGCGATCAGGGGGCGACTTTCAAGATTTGCACTGCGGCAAGCCTCGCGAAACCTCGCTCATGTAGAATACCATCAAATCATGATTAACCATGCTGCGCTAAGCTCAAGCAATCAGTCCGGGTACGTCAGAGCGTCAAGATGCAGAAACTGAGATACTACGCGGCTCCCAAAGCGGAAACGAAATCGCCGCCATCCTCAAAGGCAGTCCATTCCGAGTTCCTCAGAACCGGTCGGATTTCGCGTAGCCGCGAGGACTGGCTGCCGGACGAGCGACGCTATCTTTCCTACGAGGAAGTGGCGGCACGGACAGGTCGGCGGCTCGAGCGGGCAGCAGAAACGACCCATGAGCGGATCAACGGCTTCCATCGCTCGATCAAGTTTCCCAAAGTCATCTTCCACCGCACGCTGAACAACAGTCCACATCTCGGCTACTGTCATGTGACGGCGGCGCGCACGAATTTCGCGCAATATGCCGATGTCAAATGGGCCTTCTACATCGCCAATTTCTTTGCCGAACTTGGCGGTCAAGAGGTGTTCTTCGAGCAGATCAAGCAGAATTACGGACGGATGTATTTCGCCGTGGCGATCAAGCCCGAGGCGGAGGCCAAGTCGATGGCCATCGACCGTTCGTTCCGCAACAATGGCCTGCTGTTCCAGACGGTGGATCCGAAAGAGGCGCTGCGGAACGTGCTGATGCTCGGCGCACGAGACGCCGAGCTCAGGAAGATCATCGCAAAGCTTTGAGAGTGGAGTTCGGCGCTCAGGCGCCGAAACCGCCGACCGGCTTCTTCTTGTAGAGCAGCCAATCCTTCGACACATAGTCGCTCGCACCGTAGATCGTCACGGTGTCGCCGCCGGCTGCCTTCGAGGTGGCGAGCGCCTTTTCGGCGAAGTTGGTGAAGTCGAAGGCGTTCGGGGCCTGCTCCGAGAAGCAGATGCCGAAGGACATGCCGAGCTGGCCCATGCGGGCACCGGTCGACGAGCCGACGAAATTGGTGGCCTTGAGCTTGGCGCGAACGAGATCGACGACGCGACTGATCTCTTCCTGGTCCGACGTGTAAAGCAGAAGACCAAAGCGGCCGGCATCGAAGCGGCAGGCGAGATCGCCGCCGCCGGACACAGCTTCCAGCACCTTGGCGACCTGCATCAGGAAGCGTTCGGCAACGGCCGGGCCCATCTGCTCCTGGATACGGGCGTAGTCGTCGATCTCACCGATCGCGACGCCGCAGAGCACCGGCATTTCCGGGTTTGCATAGATCTTGGCGACGGCCTTGTTGAAGGCGCGGCGGCTGGCAAGGCGGGTGACCGGATCGACGAACTTCGCGGCCTCGGCCTCTTCCGCCTCACGCTGCAGGTCGGCCAGCGATGCGGTCTTGTCGACCACGGCGCGCACGACATTGCTGTTCTGGTGGGCGCGCTTTTCGGTCGCGGCCTTCAGCATCTTGATCGACTGGCCAAGCGGCGTGCCTTCGAGATCGGCTTCCGTCAGGATGGTCTTGGAGGCATGGCCAATGACGCGGCCGTAGTCGGTGAGCGAGATCTTCTCCTCATTGAGGAGGGAAATGAAGTTGCTCATCTCGGCGCGAACCTGGCCATTCTGGCGGCTCAGCAGCCCGTCTTCATGATGATGCGGCAGATATTTGCGGCCGAGTTCGTCGAGCGCTTCCTGGGACTTGATCTTGCCGAGGGCAATGAATTCGCGCACGAGTTCCGGATTGCTGCCCGAATAGGCCTCGTAGACCAGTTCGTAATTGCGCGGCAGACCGTCTATGCCCATCTGATGCATGGCGGTCGCGACGCGTAGCGCAATGCTTGCGGCCGGATTCTTGACTTGCTGCATCTGTCCACATCCCCGAATGACGCTTTTCCGTCTCTTGGCTAAACCATAGGCGAACAATTCTTTCTTTCGGTTACGTCGGTAGTTAAAATTCGAACGGTTTGCGCACCCCCTTAAAAAAATAGGGTGGAATCTGGGGTTGCTTGCGCCGAAAAAGAGGTTTGTCGCCTTGCCCGGCTCGGGATATGGACGGGCAAAGGCAGACTGGAAGGCTCGGAGACATGGCGCGGATCATCCCGATCGCAACGGATACGGACAGGGCGGAGGCGATCGCAGCTGCCACCGACGGGCTGTTGCGCCACCGGCCCGTGGCCATCCCGACGGAGACCGTCTACGGGCTTGCCGCCGACGCCACCCATGCGGCAGCGATCACCTCCATCTACGAGACCAAGGGGCGCCCGCGCTTCAACCCGCTGATCTGCCATATGGCGGATCTCGCCATGGCGGAGCGTTATGCCGTGTTCGACCCGATCTCGCGCAAGCTGGCCGAGGCATTTTGGCCGGGGCCGCTGACGCTGGTGCTTCCGCTGAAAGAGAACTGCGGCATTCACCCGCTGGCGACGGCGGGTCTCGACACGGTCGGCATCCGCGTGCCCGTCGGGTTTACGGCAGAGCTTATCCGCAGCCTGGGGCGACCGCTTGCTGCCCCCAGCGCCAACTCATCGGGGCGAATTAGCCCGACGACTGCCCAGCATGTGGAGGCAGATCTCGGCGAGAAGATCGAGGTCATCGTCGATGGCGGCCCCTGCCCCGTCGGGGTGGAATCAACGATCGTGAAGGTCGAGAATGGCGAGATACGGCTGCTACGCCCGGGCGGGATCGAGGCGGACGCGATCGCAGCGGTGACGGGCAAGACCGTCATCCGGCCCAAAGCGTCCGGCACGGCGGCGATCGAGGCGCCGGGCATGCTCGCCTCACATTATGCGCCCAACGCTTCGGTGCGACTGAATGCGACAGAGGTGTCGCGCACGGAGGTCTTGATCGCCTTCGGCGTGAACGACATATCCGGCGCATCGACCGCAACGGCGGTGTTCAACCTCAGCCCCGATGGTGACCTTGCCGAGGCCGCCAGCAATCTCTTCGACTTCTTGAAGCGTGCGGATGCGAGCGGGGCGGCAGGCATTGCCGTGGCACCGATCCCGGACGAGGGTCTGGGCGAGGCGATCAACGACCGGCTAATGCGGGCGGCTGCACCCCGCGGGACCGAGGGATGACTGAGATGACCGTGACCATGAGCCTTGCTGAGCGTCTGCGCGCCTTTGTCGACATCGTCGGCGAGGCCAATGCGCTGACCTCCGCCCATGATATCAAGCCCTATCTGACCGAGAACCGGGGGCTCTATCACGGCGCATCGCCGCTGGTGCTGAAGCCCGGCTCGACGCAGGAGGTGTCAGCCATCCTCAAGCTCGCTTCTGAGACGGGCACATCGATCGTGCCGGTCAGCGGCCGGACGGGCCTTGTCGGCGGGCAAGTGCCGCGCGAAGACGGACACGACGTGCTGCTCTCGCTGGAGCGAATGAACAAGATCCGCGAAGTCGATCCGGTCGCCGACGTGATCGTTGCCGATGGTGGGGCAATCCTTGCCGACGTGCAGAAGGCTGCCGAGGCGCATGACCGGCTGTTTCCGCTGTCGCTGGGCTCTGAAGGCTCCTGCCGGATCGGCGGCAATCTTGCGACCAATGCCGGCGGCACGGCCGTGCTCGCCTATGGCAATATGCGCCAGCTCTGCCTTGGTCTTGAAGTGGTGCTGCCGACCGGCGAGATCTGGGATGGCCTCCGGCGCCTGAAGAAAGACAATAGCGGTTATGACCTGCGCGATCTCTTCATCGGCGCGGAGGGCACGCTTGGCGTGATCACCGGCGCCGTGCTCAAGATGGTACCGCGCCCACGCGGGCGGCAGGTGGCCTATGTCGGGCTTGCCTCGCCGGACGCGGCGCTCGCGCTGTTCGAAAAGGCCTCGCAGCGCTGCGGCTCGGCTTTGACCGGCTTCGAGCTGATGCCGCGCATCGGCATCGAATTCACCACGAAGCATATCCCCGGCGTGCGCGATCCGCTGGCCTCAATCCATCCCTGGTATGCGCTGGTCGACATCTCGACCTCGGATTCCGCCGAGGCTGCAGACACGATGATGCACGAGCTGCTCGCCGAGGCGCATGAGGCTGGACTGGTGTCAGATGCGGCGATCGCCAGTTCGATCACCCAGCAGGATGCCTTCTGGCACCTGCGCGAAAGCATGTCGGAGGCGCAGCGCCCCGAGGGTGGGTCGATCAAGCATGACGTTTCCGTGCCAATTTCGCGCATCCCGGCTTTCCTCGCAGAAGCCGACGCTGCCGTACATGCGCTGATGCCGGATGCCCGCATCTGCGCCTTCGGGCATCTGGGCGATGGCAACATCCATTACAATATCAGCCAGCCCGTCGGCGTCGACAAGGCTGCGTTCATCGCGCGCTGGCGCGAGGTGAATGCCGTGGTGCATGCGGTCGTTCACAAACATACCGGTTCGATTTCGGCGGAGCACGGCGTCGGCCAGCTGAAGCGCGACGAGCTTGCGGCCAGCCGTCCGGCCATCGAAACCGAGCTGATGCACCGCATCAAGCAGGCCTTCGATCCGGCCGGCATCATGAACCCCGGCAAGGTGATCGGCTGATCCGATGACCGGCTCCCCTCGCCTTTCGCTCCGGATCGATCTCGCCAATGGCGCCCGGCTCGGGCCGGGCAAGGCGCAGCTTCTGGCGCTGATCGAGGAGCATGGTTCGATTCGGGCAGCAGGAGCCGCGATGGGCATGTCCTATCGGCGGGCCTGGCTTTTGGCCGACGAGATCAACCGCATGTTCCGCGAGCCTTCGATCTTCACCCGCCACGGGGGCAAGAGCGGTGGCGGCGCAGGTTTGACGCCGTTCGGCGAGACGCTGCTCGGCGCCTGCCGTCGGATGGATGCGGAGAGCCGCAAGACGCTGGCGGCGGATCTGGACTGGCTCCAGAGCGTCGAGGCCGTGGACTTCGTTGCCGAAGGACGCAAGGTCGAAGACGACGGCTGAAGGGTGGTCAGCCTCGTTCAGCCCAGGGCCCGCCGGAACAGACCTTCCGAGGCAATCGAGACAGTCTTGAACAAGAGATGCACCGGCTTGCCGGGTGCAAGCGCCAGCTGGCGCAGGGAGCGGCGCGTGACCTCGGCCACCATCGGCTGGCCCTGGCAGTCGACGGTGATGGTCGCACTTCCGCCCGATCCCTCGCCCACTGCCACAACATGACCAGAGAGGCGATTGAGGGCCGAGAGGCCTTCTCCCGGTTCGGTGGCGACGACGATATCGGACACGGGAACGAAGACGCGCACACGGGTTCCGACGGGCAGATGGGTTCGCCGCAGAAGAAGGGGTCCGGCCGGGGAAAGCGCTTCGGTGAGGCCGTCTTCCTCATGGTGACCGGTGATCTCGGCCTCGATGAAATTGCCAGCCGGAAGATCGCCGGAAGCGCGGGCAACAGTCGCCAAGGCCTCGTCGGGTCTGCCGACGGCCTGCGCTCTCCCATCGGCAAAGGTGACCACCGCATTGGCGAGGCGCGCGACCTCCTCGACGGAATGGCTGACATAGAGGATGGGCACGCCGAACTCGTCGCGGATGCGCTCGATATAGGGCAGGATCTGCGCCTTGAGGCCGCTGTCGAGAGCGGAGAGTGGCTCGTCCATCAAGAGCAGCTTCGGACTTGCCATCAGGGCGCGGCCGAGGGCCACACGCTGCTTTTCGCCGCCGGAGAGGTTTGCCGGGCGGCGGGTGAGCAGGTCGGCGATGCCAAGCAAGGTGGTGATGCGGTCGAGGTCTTCGCGACGCTCAGTGCGCGGCAGGAGGTGTTCGCCGTAACGCAGGTTCTGCAAGACGGTCAGATGCGGGAAGAGGCGGCCCTCCTGGAAGACATAGCCGATGCGGCGGCGGTGCGGCGGCAGGAAGGTCGAAGTGTCACTCCAGCTCTCGCCGTTGAAGGTGATGCGCCCCTGGTCCGGGCGGATCAGGCCGGCGACGATATTGATCAGCGTCGTCTTGCCGGAGCCGGATGCGCCGAAGAGGGCGGTCAGCCCCTCGCCCAGCGTCAGGTCGGCTGCAAGCGTGAAGTCGCCCTGGCGGTGGCGGATTGCGAGCTCCAGCATCAGGCGGCTCCCACGCGGGCGGCGATGCGCCGGGAGAGGAATTCGGAGGCAATCAGGGCGCCGAGCGACAGGACGATGGAGATCACCGTCAGACGCATCGCCGCCAAATCCCCGCCCGGCACCTGGGTATAGGTATAGATCGCCGAGGCGAGCGTCTGGGTTTCGCCGGGGATGTTGGAAACGAAGGTAATCGTTGCGCCGAACTCGCCCATCGACTTGGCGAAGGCGAGGATCGCGCCGGCCGCAATGCCGGGCAGGATGAGCGGCAGGGTGACGGTGAAGAAGACGTAAGGCGGCGGGGCGCCGAGCGTTGCGGCAGCCGCTTCCAGGCGGCGGTCGACGGCATCCATCGACAGGCGGATCGAGCGCACCAGCAGCGGGAAGCCCATGACGGCGGCGGCGAGTGCTGCCCCCGTCCAGCGGAAGGAAAAGACGAGGCCGAAGGTCTGTTCGAGGAAGGCGCCGACCGTGCCACGCCTGCCAAATGTGATGAGCAGCAGATAACCGGTGACGACAGGCGGCAGGATGAGCGGCAGATGCACGAGGCCGTTCAGAAGCGACTTGCCCCAGAAGTCCTTGCGGGAGAGCAGCCAGGCGACGAGCAGTCCCAGCGGCAGCGAGAAGGTGACGGCCATAGCCGCAACCTTCAGGCTGAGCAGCATCGCGGTCCATTCTTCAGCCGTCAGGGTCAAAAGGGGCATCCCGGATGCATGGTCAAGGTGGGTTCAGTTGGTCTTGGCAAGCACGGTAAAGCCGGCGGCCGCGAAGATGGCATGGGCGTCTGCCCCTCGCAAGTAAGCCAGGAAGTCGGCTGCGGCAGGGTTCTTTCCGTCCGTGGTCAGCGCCGCAGGATAGATGATTACCGGGTGGCTCTGCTCTGGGAAACGGTCGAGGATCTTCACGGATGGGTCGACCCTGGCATCCGTCTCATAGACGATGCCGAGCGGCGCCTCGCCGCGCGAGACGAGCAGCAGGGCGGCCCGGACGTTTTCCGCCTGCGCGACCTTGTCCTTCACGCCGTCCCAGACACCGAGGCTTTCGAGCGCCGCCTTTCCATAGGTCCCGGCGGGGACGGCATCGACATTGGCCATGGCGAGGCGCTCATCGCCGAGAAGGGTGGCGAGCGGGAAATTCGGAACGATTGTCGTCGTGAGGTCCGAATCCTTCGGGGCGACGAGAACGATGCGGTTGCTGAGCAGATCGAAGCGCGCCTCGGACTTGATGCGGCCGGCCTGATCGAGGTGATCCATCCATTTGAGATCGGCCGAAATGAAGATATCCGCCGGTGCACCCTCCTCGATCTGCTTGGCGAGTGCCGAGCTTCCGGCGAAAGAAAACCGGATCTCCCGGCCCGTCTCGGACTTCCAGGCGTCTCCAACCTCTTCGAGGCTTTCCTTCAGGCTGGCGGCGGCGAAAACGGTCACCGGTTCCGCAGCCCGCGCGGCACTCACGATCGCAACCGACATTGTAACAGCTGCGATCAGCAGTGCGAGGATCGAAGTCTTGATGGGGCGGGCCATGCCGTGTTCCGAGCCGATATATCCGTTTGGATATATCGATAGCGAAAAAGAAACCCGCCGGCAAGCGGCGGGTTTCCGGAAGACAAGGGATCAGGCCTTGAGCTGTGCCAGGCTGAAGAGAAGATCGGCTGAGATGCCGCTGCTGCCGCCGCTCAAAATGGTGAGCGCGGATGAATCCGTCACGCTATTCTCGGTGTCGTACATGGCCGTATAGCGCTGCAGGAAACGCTCCATCTTGTCGGGATCCTGCAGATCGGCCAGATCCATGTTGTCCTCGATGATGCGGGCCTGCTGGTCGACATCCATGTTGGAGAACTCATCCGAGTAACCGAAGGTGGTCAGGAAAACGGCCATGAGCGCGTCGTCAGCGATGAGACCATAGGCATCGGTGATGGTCGGTGCGGCGCGCTGGAAATAGAGCGCCAGGCGAACCGCCTCGTTGCTCTCGCCTTCCGCCTCTTCCAGGGTCTGGCGCAGGTATTTGTTGACGGTCTCCATGGTCTCGCCGCGCTGCTGGACCGTGCCGATGGTTTCGCGCGTGAGGTTGCCTTCTGCGTCAAAGTTGAAAGAGGCGACGAGTTCGGCCCAGCGATTGTCGGTCTGCTGATTGACGAAGCTCTTCGGGTCGGAAAGATCAGAGCCGAAAGCCTGCTTGAGGAAGTCGTCGGTAACCTCGTCCGGATCGAGACCGAAGGCGCCGATGACAACGTCGAGAACGTCGCGATCCGCCAGCAGTTCGCTCACGCTGTCGATCGTCTGGATCTTCTCCTGGTAGTTTTCCGCCTTCTCGGTCGCGGCAGTGCGAACCTCGGTCTTTTCCGGATCATCCAGGAAGCGGACCTCGTTGATCACATATTGCTTGGCGATCATCGTCGCTGTCAGCGAATTATGTGCCTGCAACGGCACTGCGGCATTGCCCTCGCTGTCGAAGTTGAAGAGCTTCGACATTTCGATCAGACGACTGTCCTTCGACTTGTTGGCATAGCTGTTCGGATCGGTGAAATCGCTGGTCAGAGCCTGTCTCAGCTCACGTACCGAGAATTCATTGGCATCAAAGCCAAAGGTGCGCTGCAGGATGAGGCGCGTGGTCGTGTCAGAGAGCAGGTCATCGACGTTTTCGACCTCGGCCATGTTGGTCTTGAACAGTTCGGTCAGCGCCTCTTTGCGCTCTTCATCGGCATCGTCGTAATAGGTCGAAAAGCCCGAATGGGTGGATGCGAGCTGCGTCGAGCCCTGGGCGCTCATGCCTGATTCCACCGAGCCATCGGTGGCGAAGTTGAACTTGCCGGCAATGGCCACCCATTCATCACCGCCATTGGTGGCAGCATAGCTGTCCGGGTCGGAGGTATCGCTGGTCACGATCGACTTGAAGGTCGAGGCGCTCATCGAGCCGAGCTCGAAGGCCGTCTTGACGTAGTTGAACAGGCGCGTGTCGGCGGTCAGTTCGTCAACCGTGGTAATGGTCGAGATCTGTTGTTCGTAATAGGCGCGTTCACGCTGGCGATAATAATCAGTGACGTAGATCTGCTCTTCTTCGACATAGAGCGAGACGGTCGCTTCCTTCTGGGCCGCCGTCTGGGCGGTCGTTCCCGAGAGAGAACCATCCGTGTTGAAGTCGAAGGCTTCGGCCAGCTTGAGGAAGTTCGCCGCATTGGCCGCACCATTGGTGACCATCTGGTTGACGTAGCTGTCCGGGTCGGAGGTGTCGCTGGTCAGGATCTGGGTGAGATGATCCTTGGTATAATAGGTGCCATCAATGCCATAGGCGTCGAGCGCGAACGTCATCAGGCGGCTGTTGTTGACCAACCCGCTGACATTGGTGACCTTGTCGATCATGGCCTCGTAGTAGTAAGCCTCCGCCTCCAGCGTATCGCTCTGGGCCGTCAGCGAGGCCTCGTATTGCTCAAGAAGAATCGCCTGTTGAGAATCGGTCTGCAGGTCGGTGGCCTGGGCGGAGAACTGGAACGAGGCGGCAAAGTTGCGGTAGCGCTCATCCGATAGCTGATTGGCAAAGCTGGAATCGTCGGAGAGATCGCTGTCCAGCACCTTCTTCATGAAGGCCTTGGCATAGGTCATCTCTTCCAGACCGTGGGCCTTCATCGCATAGGAATAGAGCTGGTAATCGTCGAGGAACTCCTCGACCGTCGTGACGTTGCCGATGTTCTCCTTGAAGTACTCGGTCTGGCGCGCCACCAGCGGATCGGACACGGTGCGCTCGAGGCTCGCCTTGATGTCGCGATTGACGAGATTATAGCTCAGATAGGTCGAGACCATCGGAATTCCCTGCAGAAGATAAGGCGCGCGAATCACAGTATGGGGCAAAATCCTTGCCTCAAGCTTTATGAAATCGTGAAGAAGCGAAGGTTCGGCCAACAGGCATTGCGGGGAGCGGGCCTGGGGAGCCTGCCAGAACGTTTCGTCCTGGAACAGGACTGCGGCAGGTTCACGATTCTGAAACCCTAGCCGGTACGACAAAACTAACCATTTGACGCCGCAAGGTTTTTTTTACCGCGATTTTTAAGCTGTCTCGAACAGCGGCTGGCTATGTTCCAACCCACAGAGGACGAAAAGTCCCAACAGACGAGCACATGACGCGCTCTCGGGTAAAACAAGGGTAGCATGAAGATGACGAACACCGTTTTGAAGCCAGCATGGGCCGGCGCCACTCTGCGTCTGGATCCGTCGCGGTTCCCCCAGCAGGTTACTTACGCATTGCGCGGTGCGCTGGGCGACGTCACGATCACGATTGACGAGCGCGGCGCCGTTCTGCGCAAGATCCTTCCCGGCAGCGGACTGCCGCTTTCCTTCGCTCTTCCGGCCCGCGCCTTCAAGGGCGTTGCTGCGCGTGCCATTGACCACGGCGACGGCGAAGTCACCGTGACGCTGGAACTGCATCACGAGGACCCGGATCTCTGCATTCCGCTGCTCGTCGCCCACGATCTCTGCGATATCGCCGCCGACTGGCGCGGCTGGGCTGATGCCTTCCGGATCCCCATGCTGATGGTGGAAGCCGATGGCGTTGCCCGCCCGCTCGAAGAGCATCTTGGCGAGGTTCGCACCAAGGAGACGCAGCCGCGTCGCCGCCATTCCTATTTCGCAGAGCGCCGTCCGCGCTTCCTGGTTCGCCGCACGACCGGCAAGCTGGGTGTAACCATGAAGATTTCCGGAAAGGAAATCATCGCAAGAAACTGATCCTGTCCCAGGACTGGACATGCAAGAGGCCCGGAAGGCGACTTCCGGGCCTCTGCTTTTGAGGGTCTTTTGCAGACAGCCGTGCCGAAATGACACGAGCGCACCCAGCTTATTAGCGCGACCTGAAGAGAGCTCAGGCGAAAGGGATGGCCGCGACAAGCCCGAGAAAAATGATCAGGCCGACCCGATTGTTGGACTTGAAGAGCGCCAGGCACTGGGCGCCGTCGTCGATATCCAGCACCTTGATCTGCCAGGCAAAGAGACCGGCGGCCACAAGCAGGCCGGCAATCGCGGGCCAGGCGGCACCGGCGACAATGACCGCAGACACCAGCAAAACCAGCGTCAGGCCGTAGAGACCCGTGAGCCAGATCTTGGTGTCGCGGTCGAACAGCCGTGCGGTCGAGCGCACGCCGACCAATGCGTCATCCTCGCGGTCCTGATGGGCGTAGATCGTGTCGTAACCGATCGTCCAGGCAACCGCCCCGACATAGACCAGGATCGCGGCCAGCGAGAGATTGCCGTGAAGTCCGGCCCAGCCCATCAGGCCACCCCAGGAAAAGGCAAGGCCGAGGAAGAATTGCGGCCAGTCGGTGAAGCGCTTGGCGAAGGGATAGATGGCGACGATGGCAAGCGAGAGGATGCCGAGCAGGATCGAGAAACCGTTGAAGCAGAGCAGCACGGCGAGCCCGACCAGCGACTGCACCACCATGAAGATCTTTGCATTGCGGCGCGAGATGCGGCCTGACGGCAGCGGGCGGGACCGCGTGCGGGCCACCAGATTGTCGATGTCGTGGTCGATGAGGTCGTTATAGGTGCAGCCGGCGCCGCGCATGGCGACCGCGCCAACGAAAAACAGGAAAAGGTGGAAGGCAAAGAGCGCCAGGTTCAGCCGACCTTCGGCCGCGAGCGCATTGGCAGCCAGTGCCGAGGACCAGAAGCAGGGCCACATCAGAAGCTGCCAGCCGATCGGGCGATCCCAGCGGGCAAGCTGGGCATGCGGCCAGAGCCATCGCGGCAGGATGCGATAGACGAAATTGTCGGAGGGCGCGTCGATGACGCGGTCGATGTTTTGATCGGCGGTGCTCATGCCCCTGTTGATAGAGCATGGGCGGGGCCAAGAAAACTGCCCCACGCCCTCCCGGCTCGAAAATCGGCTGCGGCCTTTCGTCAGTCGAAGCTGACGCCGAACTTGTAGCTGGCGGAGACACCGAACATCAGCTGGTTCTTGGAGCCCCGCTCTTCGACGAGGCTCGAGTCGGCAGCCGGGCCCGAGAGGCGCTTGTATTCGGTAAAGGCGCTCATCGAGATCTTGTCGGTGGCATCCCAGGTGATCGCGCCGCCGGCACCGTAAGAGGTGATGCCGCCATCGGGATCATACTGGCTGAGGCCGGAGGCAGCGGATTCCGAAGCGTTCACGCCGTAATAGGCGTCCGTATAGCCGCTGGTGGCAAAGGTCATGCGCGGGCCGGCGGAGACGCGCAGATTGGGGGCGATATCGGTGAAGGCATCGACTGCGATATCGGCGACGAGGCCATCATGGGCGCGGATGCCCTGGCGCAGTTCGCCACGGGCGCGCATCCAGTCGGTGACATAGACGTCAACGAAGCCGCCGAGTTCACCGCCCCATTTGACTTCGGAGAGACCACGCAGGGCGTCGTCGGTGCCACCGTCGCGGCCGGGCACGAACTTGCCGACAACACCGGCGCGCAGCACGTCCGTGTCGTAGATCGCGAAGCTCGGATTGTCGTTGCGCGAGGAGAAGCGCGGCGCGCCGCCGCGACCGACCGAGATGATCGGCGAGAAGAAGAACTTGTTGTCCTTGGCGCCTTCGAAGGTCGGGGCCGAGATGCCAGCGCCACCGAGCGTCACATACCAGTTGCCGGAGAAGAAGCCTTCAGCGTGGACTGGCGAAGATATAACCGCAGTTGACGCGGCAAGAAGGGCGACGAGACGCACCTTGTTCATGATGACCCCCAAGAAAACGCAGAACACATGACCCGCAGATCACGACTTCATCTTCGTGCAATATTTCAGAAATGCGTTACGGGAACTTTAACCACGTCGCCGCCTGCACCGCCGGCAAAAAATAGGCGACATCATCAGCCGCTTTGATCGGCCCATCAGGCAAGCTTCTGGATTTACGTCGAAATCGGGAATTTTCCGGCCTGCGGCCCTTCTTGTCTGCGGATTCGTGTTTTCATGGCGTGTTTCGCCTTGACCTCGCCGTCGGCTGCGACTTTGCTGCAAAGCAACGAGAACAGGAGATCCTCATGGCCGTCGACACATCCGCCCGCACACCCACCTTCACCTATGTCGATGGAGACTGGTTTACCGGCAATCCGCCGCTGATCGGCCCTGTGTCGCATGCCATGTGGTTGGGCTCGACGGTGTTTGACGGGGCACGCTGGTTCGACGGCATCGCGCCGGATCTCGACCTGCATTGCCAGCGCGTCAACCGCTCGGCCGAAAACATGGGCATGAAGGCGGTGATGGCGGCTGAAGAGATCGAACGCCTAGCCTGGGAGGGGATCGCCAAGTTCGACGGCAAGACGGCGATTTATATCAAGCCGATGTATTGGGCAGAACACGGCCAGATGGGCTCGGTGGTTGCGGCCGATCCCGAATCGACCCGGTTTGCGCTCTGCCTCTTTGAAGCGCCGATGCACACCGCCAAGCCCTCCTCGCTGACGCTCTCGCCTTTCCGCCGCCCGACGCCGGAATGTGCAATGACCGATGCCAAGACCGGCAGCCTCTATCCGAATTCCGGCCGCATGATCATCGACGCGCGCAAACGCGGCTTCGACAATGCGCTGGTGCGCGACATGAACGGCAATGTGGTCGAGACCGCCTCCTCCAACGTCTTCATGGTCAAGGACGGGATCGTCTACACGCCCGCTGCCAACCGCACCTTCCTTGCCGGCATCACGCGTGCCCGCGTCATGGGGCTGCTGCGCGAGGCGGGCTTTGAGGTGCGCGAGGCAACCCTTTCGGTCGAAGACTTCATGAATGCCGACGAGATCTTCCAGACCGGCAATTATTCCAAGGTGGTGCCTGTGACGCGGCTCGACGACGCGCAATTCCATGAAGGCCCCGTCACGCGCAAGGCGCTGGACCTTTACATGGACTGGGCAAAGTCGACGGCCGGCACGGACGGCTGATCGGCACGCGCCGACCTTCGCCCCTCTGGGCCGCTTGATCGCGGCCCCTCGCCTCTCTATCTCTCGCTAAGCTGAATGTTTCCATTCCCGGAAGGATATCCCTTGTCCGTCTTCAAGAACCTGCCCTCCCCGCCCGTCGTTGCCAAGAAGCCCGTTTCCGATACCCGGCATGGCATCACACGCACGGACGAATATGCCTGGCTGCGCGCCGACAACTGGCAGGCGATGTTCAAGGACACATCGATCCTCGATCCGGAGATCCGCTCATACCTGGAAGCCGAAAACGGCTATATGGAAGCGGCGATGGCCGACACGAAAGCGCTGCAGGGCCAGCTCTTTGCCGAGATGAAGGGACGCATCAAGGAAGACGACTCCTCGATCCCGATGAAGGACGGGCCGTTTGCGTATGGCTCTGCTTTCGTGAC
Organism: Allorhizobium sp.; assembly: GCA_051861045.1. Classification (GTDB taxonomy): domain Bacteria; phylum Pseudomonadota; class Alphaproteobacteria; order Rhizobiales; family Rhizobiaceae; genus Allorhizobium. Next base: position 417,601 of record JBHYDI010000002.1, on the reverse strand, counting down.
CGGCGGCGAGCAGCCGCGTTACTTCCGCATCCCGCGCGACGGCAGCCCGAAGGACGAGACGATCCGCGACCTGCTGCTCGACGGTGACAAGGAGGCCGTCGGCAAGGATTATTTCCGCCTGTCCGGCATCGACCATACCAGCGACCACAGCTTCGGCATCTGGGGCTATGACGACAAGGGCTCGGAATACTACACGCTGCGCATTCGCGACCTCGCCACCAAGCAGGATCTCGACGACGTGCTGGAAAACACCGCCGGCGGTGGCGTCTGGGCGCCTGATGGCAAGAGCTTCTTCTACACCCTGCAGGACGAGAACCACCGGCCCTCCAAGGTCTTCCACCACATCGTCGGCCAGCCGCAATCCTCCGACCGCATTGTTTATGAAGAGAAGGATCCCGGTTTCTTCATGGGCGTCGGCGGCTCCCTGCTCGACGACTTCATCTATGTCGACATCCACGACCACGAGACCTCGGAATATCGCCTGCTTTCGACCAAGGACCTGACGGCTGAGCCCCAACTGGTCGCTGAGCGCGAGGAAGGCGTCGAGTATTCGATGACCGAAGGCGGCGACGTCTTCTACATCCTGACCAATGCCGACGATGCCAAGGACTTCAAGATCGTCGAGGCGCCGGTAACGGCTCCTGGCAGGGAGAACTGGAAAGAGGTCGTGCCGCACGAGCCGGGCCGGCTGATCCTCAACCACATGGCCTTTGCCCGCCATCTCGTCTGGCTGGAGCGCAGAGAGGGCCTGCCCGTCATCATGATCCGCGACCGGACATCCGGCGAGGAACATTCGATCGCCTTTGCCGAGGAAGCCTATTCGCTGGGGCTTCAGGGGGCTGCCGAATACGAGACCGATGTCATCCGCTTCTCCTATTCGTCGATGACGACGCCAAGCCAGCTGTTCGACTACAACATGGCGACGCGCGAGCGCACGCTTCTGAAGACGCAGGAAGTGCCGTCCGGTCACAAGCCGGAGGACTATATCACCCGCCGTGTGTTTGCCGAGGCGCATGACGGCGAGAAGGTGCCGGTCACCCTGCTCTATCGTCGCGACACCAAGCTCGACGGCTCCGCGCCCTGCCTGCTTTATGGCTACGGCGCCTATGGCATGACCATTCCCGCCGGCTTCAACACCAATTGCCTGTCCCTGGTGGACCGGGGCTTCGTCTATGCCATCGCCCATATCCGCGGCGGCAAGGACAAGGGCTTTTCCTGGTATGAAGACGGAAAGATGGAAAAGAAGGTCAATACCTTCAAGGACTTCATCTCGGCCGCCGACCACCTGGTGAAGGAGCAGTTCACCTCCTACGACCGGATCATCGCCGAAGGTGGCTCCGCCGGTGGCATGCTGATGGGCGCCGTCGCCAATATGGCGCCGGAGAAGTTTGCCGGCATCATCGCCGCCGTGCCCTTCGTCGATGTCTTGAACACCATGCTCGACGACACCCTGCCGCTCACCCCGCCGGAATGGCCGGAATGGGGCAATCCGATCGAGTCGGAAGAGGAATATCGCTGGATCGCGGCCTATAGCCCCTACGACAACGTCGAGGCCAAGAGCTATCCGCCTGTTATCGCGCTGTCCGGCCTCACCGACCCGCGCGTCACCTATTGGGAGCCCACCAAGTGGATCGCGCGGCTGCGCGCCACCGCTCCCGATTCCGGGCCGTTCCTTCTGAAGACCAACATGGCCGCCGGCCATGGCGGCAAGTCGGGACGTTTCCAGAGGCTGGAGGAGATCGCGTTCGAATATGCCTATGCGATCAAGGTGGCGGGCAAGATGTGAGGCGGTGACGCCGATCACATTCTCCAAGCAATAACGGGTGTGTTTTGGGCATTGCTTCGGCAATGCCTGAAACAGTGACACCTGAAGGACATGATTCGGCGCGCGTACTTTCACTCGCGCCGTTCCGCAAGGGCCAATCGTCATGACGCAATGCGGGACGCAAGCCTCGCGCAAGGTTGAAAGGTTAACAAAAGGTTAATTCTTCAACCGAGGTGTCCGCCATGAGGATCGAAAGCGGCCTAAGCAGCTACTCCTACCAGAGCCGCCACGTGCCGAGCACGGCCGGCGCGGAGGATGTCGCCCCCGAAACGTCCAATACCAGCGCGCCCCGCGCGAGCGGTGCCAGCACTTTCTCCAGCACCCTCCTGTCGAACCAGCTCGCCTCGGCACTGTGGACCGTGGAAGGATCGCGCAAGGCTGCGGTCGAGATCAGCGCAAACCAGAACCGCAGCCGGCTTGAAGACACCTCGCGCATTCAGGCAGTCGAGGCGGCTTACCGGGAATACGAGATATCCCCTTCGGCCTATCAGGAATTCTGATCTGACGATGTGGTCAAGAAGGCCGGCCGGCATGATGCCAGGCCGGCCTTCTTGCGTTCAGCCTTCAGTTTTCAGGCCATGCCTGTGATCTGAAGCCTCTTCGTGAGCGTGGGCGTGGGCGTGGCCCTCGTGATCATGTCCATGGCTCGTCTCGCCGACACCGCAGCAGGACGAGGACAGAGTGACCGGCTGGCCGGCGCGCCATTCGGCAAGGCTCTGCGAGAGGATCTGGACCGAGGAACTGAGAAACAGGCCCGCCATGATGCTGGCGACGATCAGGTCCGGCCAGGCGGTGGCCGTGCCCCAGACACCGACCGCGGCGATCATGACGATGACATTGCCAATCGCATCATTGCGCGAGCAGAGCCAGACGGAGCGGACGTTCGCATCTCCGTCCTTGTAGGACATCAACAAGAGCACACTCGCGACATTGGCGGCGAGCGCCAGGAAGCCGATAACTCCCATGACCGGCGCTTCAGGGACGCCGCCCTGAAAGACACGCCAGATGGTGGAGCCGAAGACCCAGAGCCCCATCAGGAAGAGGCTGACGCCCTTGGCGGCGGCAGCCATGCTGCGGGTCTTCAAGGATGCGCCGATGACGGCGAGCGAAATGCCATAGGTCACGGCATCAGCGAAGAAATCCAGCGCATCCGCCTGCAGCGCCTGGGAACGGGCAAGCTGGCCGGCGGTCATTTCGACGGCGAACATTCCGGCGTTAATGGCGATCACCATCCAGAGCCGGCGTTTATAAATATCGGACATTCCATCGAAAGGGGCGTGGTCATGGCCGCAGGCAGCACTCATATCAGTCATCCTTCAGGTCTTGATGTGGTCACGCACTCAATCTAGGATCTCTAGTGACTAGAGGTTCAAGAGGTTTTTTCATGTATTCGATCGGCGATCTCTCCAAGCGCGCTGGCGTGAAAGTGCCGACCATCCGCTATTACGAGCAGATGGGCCTGATCTCGGCACCGGATAGAACCGAAGGCAACCAGCGGCGCTACGAGAAGAGTGATCTGGAGCGCCTGACCTTCATCCGCCATGCCCGCGATCTCGGCTTTCCGATCGATGCGATCCGGGAGTTGCTGACACTCAGCCGACACCCGGAGGAGCCCTGCGAGCGGGCGGATCACATCGCGCGGGAACAGCTCGACGATGTCAGGGAGAAGATCGCGCGGCTGAAGAAGCTGGAAGCGGAGCTCGCCCGGATCGTCTCGCATGGCGAATGCCATACGGTGGGGGATTGTTATGTGATCCGGGCATTGTCCGATCACGGGTTGTGTGAGCAGGAGCATTGAGGAGAACGCCATGCCTGTTATCCGATCCGAAGACGCGCCGCTCGAAACCTGGAGCGGCACCAGCGCGAACGCCGAACTTGGCCCTTACGAGGCCCGGCTGCTGTCCGATGCCGGCGGGCTGACGCAGTTCGGCGCCTTCGTCGAGACGTTGATGCCGGGAGCCATGTCCTCGCACAAACACTGGCACGAGCAGGAAGACGAATTCGTATATGTACTCTCGGGAAGGGTGACGCTGAACGAGGGTGACGATCTGACCGAGATGCGGCCGGGCGATGCGGCAACCTTCAAGGCGGGCGTCGCCGTCGGCCATCGGCTGGAGAACCGGTCCGACCAGCCAGCGACCTATCTGGTGGTCGGCACACGATCGCCAGATGATGTGGTGCATTATGCGGACAAGGATCTGCTGCTGACCAAGGTGGGGTTTGAGAAGCGGTTGACGACGAAAGCGGGGGTGACGGTGGAGCGGTGAAGCTCAAGGATCCGAAGGCGGCTTGGCTCTCTCGTCGAGCAGTGCAGGATCGATGTTTCGCCCCGCATAGAAGAAGCCCAGGATCAAAACGTCCCTTTCTCGTGCTACGAATGCAATGCTGAGGCGTCGGCGAAAGCCGATAATCCGAAGCCCCTCCACCGTGCCGCCGCGCAAGCTGCCGCGCTCCGGATAATTGCAGAGATCACCGAGGAAGGACCTGATGGCGCTGATATAGCTCCATGCTCGCTCCGAGCCAGCCTGTTCGGCAATGTAGTCATAGAGTTGATCGAGTTCGTCGGCCGCATCCGGATGGACAATCAGCGGCCTGGCCATTCTATCGGCCACTCTCGCGGCTGAGGTGCCGCGCTTCCAGCCGAGAGAACACCTCGTCGCCAGAGATCAGACGGTCCGGATTTTTCTCGGCGTCGGCAAAGCGGGCAGGGATTTCGATATCCAGCCAGTGGTCTCTCCCACCGCCAAGCTCTTCGAGGAGTTCGAGCCCAGCGCTGACCACGGCAGAGGCATCGGCAAAACGACCGCTCGCCAGCTGGCGTTCGATCCTCTCGCGGTCACTGTCATCGAGCTTCAGACTGATCGTCATATCTGCGATCTCCTATCGCTTGGACCATAGCATACTAACAAGCCGGAAACACCTCGCCTCCCCCCGTTGACAATCGATTCAATTCGGCGCATCACAGCCGCCATGATCGACATCCGCGCAAACATCACCTGCACGTATTTTTGGGCCTACCGGTAACCGGCGGCCTGACAAGATCACATTGTCAACAGGCCGCCGTCAGGCGGCCTTGTTGTTTTCCGGACGACTTTCCCCCTGACGGCACGAAATGAGACCAAGGGAAAGTGACATGACCGAAGATACCGACCTGACCCTCCCCCGCCCGCCGATCGTGGCCATCCGCCACGCCAAGCCGCGCGACCTGCCGGAACTCAACGCGATGATCCTGGCGCTTGCTCAGCATCATGGCGATGCCTCGGCCATGACGCCAGAAGTGCTGGAGCGCGACCTGTTCGGGCCCATGCCCTGGATCCAGGCACTGGTTGCCGACAGTGGCGAAGAAGGCTTGATCGGCTACGCCATCCTCGTGCCGCTCTACAAGGCGCAGGAAGGAAAGCGCGGCATGGAGCTTCATCATCTCTTCGTGCGCGACGGCCAGCGCGGCAACGGCATCGGTCAGCATCTCGTCGACCGCGCCAAGCAAATCGCGCGCGCCTCGGGCTGCGATTTCCTCTCGGTCTCCGCCGCCACCGGCAATTTCGCCGCCCATCGCTTCTACGAGAACATGGACTTCATTCCGCGGCCGGTGACCGGCATGCGTTACCTGCAGGCACTTAGCTGAGCGCACAGACCTGAAGTAACCGAGGAGAGTTTGCATGGCCCGCATCGTGATTGCCCTTCAGAACGACTATGCCGACTGGGAGCCTGCGCTCCTGATGGCGGCCACGCGATACTGGCTCGACTGCGAAGTCGTGACGGCGAGCCCGGATGGGCGGCCCGTGATCTCCATGGGTGGCCTGAAGGTGACGCCCGATATAAGCTTTGACGCAATCGATGCCGAAGAGTTCGACGCGCTGATCATTCCGGGCGGCTATGCCTGGGAAAAGGGTGTGGCGTATGACTTCACAGCACTAGCGACTGCGTTTCGAGACAAGGACAAGGTGCTGGGCGGGATCTGTGCGGCCGCCAGCGCACTGGGCGCGACCGGCGTGCTGGATGGTGTGGCGCATACCGGAAATTCACTCGCCTCACACCAGAAGTATCCCGGCTATCGCGGCGAGGCCCATTACATCGACCAGCCGCAGGCAGTCGGCGATCGGAAGATTGTCACGGCAGCGGGATCGTCGCCCGACACATTCACGATCGAGGTGCTGAAGGCGCTGGATCTCTATGGGCCAGAGGCCGAGGCGGAGCTGGCAGCCTTTGCCGCCGAACATCGCCGCTGAATGGAATGCCCCCGGCGTCAGTGCCTGACGGGCGGGTTTTCCGACCACTTCTGCAGTGTCGTCTTGATCAGGATCAGGGCTGCCTGCTGAGCATGATCGCGCTCGCGCGGATCGACGATGGCCGAGAGGCGTTTTTCGAAGGCGCCGACGGTCTCATGAACCCACCGATGTAGAGCAGGATCGGGATAATTGTCGAGCAGGGAGCGGAGCGCATACTCCATCCGCCGGCGTTCAATGCTCATATCCCCTCCACGGTCTTTTCGACGACAGAAGGATGACAGGCAAGGCTTGCGCGATGCTGAACAGAATCGTGAGAGATTACTGCACGGCGGGAATGGCCTTCAGATAGGCGGCAATCGCCTCGCGGTCAGCGGCGGTCAGCTCGGCCATATTCTTCTGAACCTCGACCATGGAGCCGCCGACACTGTCGTAATCGGGTGTGAAACCCGTTTCGAGATAGGTGACGATATCGCCTTCGCTCCAGGAACCCATGCTTTTCGAACCGGGCGTGATGTTCGGGATCGAGCCCTCGCCTTCCGGATTCGGCCCACCGGCAAGCCACTGCTCGGACAGGAAGCCACCGAGCGCGTTGCGCGGCGTGTGACACTCGCCGCAATGGCCGGGGCCTTCGACGAGATATTGGCCCCGTTTCACCATGTCGGAGGCATCAGCCAGTTCGACCCGGGGCGCATCGGTGAAGAAGAGGAATTTCCAGCCGCCGAGCACGAGCCGCTGGTTGAAGGGGAAGCCCAGCTCATGTGGCGGGGCGACGGCATCGCTCGCGGGCAGCGTCTTCATGAAGCCGTAGAGATCGTTGATGTCTTTGGGCGTCATGCGCACATAGGAGCCATAGGGGAAGGACGGGTAGAGATGCTCGCCCTCGCGGCCCACGCCACGGGTCATCGCATCGCCAAATTCGGCGAGCGTCCAGGCGCCGATGCCGGCTTGCGGATGACTGGAAATGTTGGGGGCATGGAAGGTGCCGAAATCGCTCTTCAGCGGCGCACCGCCGGACAGGATGAGCCGCGCATCGCCGGTTGCACCGGCCGGGGCATGGCAGCTTGTGCAACCACCGGCGAAGAAGACCTCCCGGCCACGGGCGAGATCAGGTTCGCCAAGATTGGCCCAGACGGCAGCATCCTGACGATCGGGCGCTGTAATCAGCAGGAACGCGCCGAAACCGACAACGCCGAGCGCGGCTAGCGTGCCCAATCCCTTGACCAAAGTCGATGCCATCGCGGCCTCCATCGTCTCAATGCTGCGCCCGGTCGAGCGCAATGCGGCGGGCGATCCGGTCTGCCGGATAACGCCCGCCGGGAGGTTCTTACTTCTTCAGGCGGTAGGTCTGGTGGCAATCGCCACAGGTGCCGCCAATGGCCTGCATGGCGGCGCCAACGCCTGCCTGGTCGGCTGGCATGGATGCCAGCTGTGCTTCGGCAGCGGCGGTGAGCTTGGCGGCCTTGGCCTTGAAGTCATCCATGTTCTGCCAGATGGCGGGAGCTGCCTCGGAGTCCATGCCGGTTTCGCTGCCAGCGGGGAAGTGATCCGGGAAGGTCTTGCTGACTTCGGCCAGGGTGGTCAGCGCGGCCGTCACGGCTGCTGCATCATAGGGCTTTTCGCCCTTGGCGATGGCGCCGAGCGCGCCCATGGCACCGCCGACCTTCTTCATTTCTTCCTGACGGACGACTTGCGGTTCGCCCGCAGCGATCGCTGCGGACACGCCAAGACAGATCGCCGCCGCGGCGGACAGAACGACTTTCAACTTCATCAGCTTTTCTCCAGAGTTCGGCCGGGCGCACCGGCGATCGTTAGCGAGCCGCACATGTTTGCAACCTCGGAACTGCCGTTTGAAGTCACAAAGCAGTGATAGGCGCCAGCCCAGGCAACTTTCGGATATCTATGACGAATTTGCGTCAAGTTGCTGTCAGCGATTTGTCAGGAAAGGCTGCTTGCCCGCGCCTTTGTCGCCCCCAGCACAAGACGCCGGTTCGGCTCGCGGCCATGTCCGGCAATCTCAATTCGATCGTCGAAGACCGAAAGGACGGCGAAGGCGTTTTCGTGCTCCGTGTCGACCATGCCGCAAAAATTGACGAAGTGGACGCCGTTCAACTCGGCATAATTTCCGACGTGATGGTGACCGCAGAGATAGGCAAGTGCGGATGAGGAGCCGGCAATCAGCGCGGCGAGCTCCTCGGCATCCCAGAGCGTGTGATCGGACGGCGGATAAACGGGATAGTGACCGAGGAGGATGACATCTGCACCGCTGGCCTCGGCATCAGTGAGCCGCTCCGCAATCCAGGTTATCTGGCTGTCGGAGATGCCGGCATTCCAGAGATGGGCGTTCGGTGCACCTTTCTCCTTTAACTCAGCCAGACGTTTCTCAGCCTCGGCACGCCGTTGATCCCCTTCCGGCGGAGCAAAGAGCGAGATCTCGCTGCCATCGGTCACCAACAGGCGCATGCCCTTGAGCTCCACTTCGCAATAGGGAGCGGGCATGCCGAGTGCTGCATGGATATCCGTCAGGCGATCAGGTTCGACCAGGAAGTCGTGATTGCCGGGCAAGAGAATACGCGGTGCTTTCAGACCGTCTAGTATATCGAGGACGGGCTCAAAGTTCTCCCACCCGCGATCGATCAGGTCGCCCAGAACCACGACGGCATCCAGATCCTGACTGTTGAAATGATCGACAGCGGCGCGCAACTTGTCGAGCGAGCGGCGGAAGTAGCGATCGGCGACAAGATTGGGGTCGAGATCGGCATATTGAGGATCGGCAATGATGCCGAGCCTCAGGCGGGGAGTGTCAGTCGTCATGGGTTGCACCGCTTGCTGTTCGGGGCGGAGCCTTACGGATGGCCCATGACGACCGGATGACACTCAGCCCGGCAGATTGGGCTGGAGCTTGGTCTGAGGCATGAGGCCCGAATAAAGCGTCATGCAGATCAGGGTGAGCGGGACCGCAAGCATCGCGCCCACGGCACCCCAGAGCCAGGTCCAGAAGACGATGGCGATGAAGAGCATGAAGGCGTTCATCTCCAGGCGCTTGCCCATGACGGACGGGATCAGCAGGTTTTCCAGAACGCCGTCGAGGATAAAGAAGATGAAGGCCGGCAGAAGGCCGATCAGGACACCTTCGTGGACCAGCAACCCGTTCACCGCCATGGCGACGGTCACCATGGCGATGCCGAGAAAGGGAATGAAACTTAGAAGGAAGGCCGCAACGCCCCAGAGCACCGGATTGCCAAGGCCACCGACGAAGGCGACCACGCCGGCTACCACGCCGAAGAAGCCGTAGACGATGACGGCCGTGGCGAAATAATAACCGAGCGATTCCTCGACTTCGTTCAGCATGCGGATCGCCTTCAGGCGGCGGTCGCGACGTGCAAAGGCGCGGATCAGCGCGCGGCGGAGCGGCAGCCGAGACGACAGGAACAGCAGCAGGCCGGCGATGAAGATGAAGAGCTGGACCAGTGCCGGCCCGACACCCGTCGCCACGGTCGACAGGATGGTGCCGGAGTTTTCCAGCATGGCTTCCATCGAATCCGGACCACGCGAGAGTGCCGCCATCGGGCGCTCCAGCCACGGGATCTGCTGCAGATACTCGACCGTGCGGTTGATCATGTCTGGCCCGTTTTCGATCAACATGTTGACCGGTGTCCAGACGATGCTGACCAGGAACAGGATGATCACCAGGAAGAGGCTGGAGAGAATGATCGCCGTCAGCGTTGGGGGAACGCCGAGGTTTCCAAGGCGGTCAGCCGCAAGGCCGAGGATCAGGCCGACAACGATCGCCATGGTGAGCGGGATCAGCACGAAGGAGGCGAGGTGCAGCGAGATCAGGGCGAAGATGGCGAAGAGGCCGACGACGCTCCAGGAGACGACGTAATCAAGGCCCGTCTTGTGGAAACGGACCTTGCGGGAAGGCTTGGCTTCTTGAGGAACTTCAATGTTCACCGGACGTCCTCCGATGAGAATTGGCAGGCTGAGTTGACTTGAACACGACGTTGTTCCCCCTTCGAGATGCCTCTCAACGTTCGGGAACAATTTCCGTTCCACCGGGGGAATTAGAGCGTGTACAGGGGCCGATCCCGGCCCCTGTCCGGTCAGGCGTTTCCGCCGACGAGGGTGATGCCGATGCCCCAGGGATCTGTGAGACGATGGCCCTCGGCGCTGCGGTCGACCCTGATCTCCAGTCCTTCCAGCGTTGCCAGAACCTTGTCGAGGGTCTGCTTGTCGTTGAAGGCGAGCGTGTAGTCCTGCAAGCCGGCCATGGCCGTGGTGCGGGCGGGTGCGTTGCGGCTGTTCCAGACATTGGCGGCGACATGGTGGTGATAGTCGCCAGCTGCAAAGAAGCTCGCACCCGGATAGCTCGCCATCTTCTTCAGACCGAGCACACCTTCATAGAAGCGGTCCGCCTCCGGCACACTGCCGACCTGGAGATGGATGTGGCCGAGCGCTGCCTCGGGCGACATGCCACCCCATGGGGTCTTGGCGGCGCTGTCGTAAAGCGCCTGGAGGTCGAGGCGGTTGGTTGCCATCTCCACCGTGCCATCGGCATGGTAGGTCCATTCTGTCGGACTGCGGTCCCGGTAGACCTCGATGCCGTTGCCTTCCGGGTCGGAAAGGTAGATCGCCTCGCTCACCAGATGGTCGCTTGCTCCGTCGAATTGCAGGCCGAGATGGGCGGCATGGGTAAGCCAATGGGCGAGCTCGGCACGATCCGGCATGAGGAAGGCATTGTGAAACAGGCCTGCGGCATTGCGGGGTGCCGGGGCAGCATCGCCGCGCGTCGTCAGGGTCAGGAGAACGCGGTCACCGGCGCCGAGTTCGACACCGCTTGCGCTCTGTTCAAAACGCTTCAGGCCGAGCGCCTGCTCGTAGAAGCCAGCCATCGTTTCGAGGTCGCGGACAACGAGATGGGCGCGCCCGACATGGACGGGACGGCTCAGGGCAAAGGATTCGGTGTGTTCGGATACGGCGGTCATCGGGTCTCTCCATCTGCCGCTTGGCGGCGATATCTCCCTTATATGGTGCAAACCATCGTTCACATAAGCTGGCATTTTCTCGAAAGATCGTTCGATAATGATTGACGATCGACGGGCGCGTCAAAGTTGATCCTGATCAATGCGGCGCCCGCTGCCCCGACGCATTGTCTCGCCATAAAGAGGAAACACCCGGCGGGTGACAAAGGAGAGAACAATGTACAAGAAGATCATCGTTCCAGTCGATCCGGCTGCCATCGCCATTGGCGAGAAGATCCTGACCAAGGCCAAGTCCCTGCTCGATGACGGTGGCGAGATCGTGCTTGTGACCATCATCGAGGACATTCCGGGCTATCTCGCCATCGATGTGCCCGTCGACCTGATCGAAGGCGCCATCAACGACGCCAAGGCTAAGCTGGTCACGCTCAAGCAGAAGACCGGTGTTGCAGCCCATATCGAGATCCGCTCCGGTGCCCCTGCCCGCGAGATCCTGGCAACAGCCGAGGAGCACAAGGCCGACCTGATCGTCGTCGGCTCGCATGTGCCCGACTTCTCCAACTACTTCATCGGCGCGACGGCCGACCGCCTGGTCCGTCACTCCAAGATTTCCGTGCTGGTCGACAGGTGAGATGATGGACAACCCGGTTCAGGCCATGGACACAGCCCATTTCGAACGCATTCTGCTCGCTCGCAAGGACGAGATCGAGCGGCGGCTGAAGAAGATCGACACCGACCTCGGCACGCTGAAAAGTGCCGATAGCGCGGAGCGCGCCACCGAGGCGGAGAACGACGAAGTGCTGGAGGAGTTCGGTCAGGTCGGCGAAGAGGAACTCAGGGCAATCGACGCTGCGCTGGATCGCATCACCAAGGGGCAGTATGGTCAATGCGTCACATGCGGCGAGCCGATTTCGGTCGAACGGCTGAAGGCCGTGCCGCACACACCATTCTGCAAGGACTGTGCAGCCTCCCATTGAGAGGCCGTTTTCGAGGGGCGATGGGCAGGCCGGAGTGATGAGCTCCGGCCTGTTTCTGTTTTGCGGTTACTTCTTGCGCATGGCTTCGGCGAGTGCGGCGCCGAGGCCACCCATTGCCGGCTGCTCCGGCTTCGGCGGGCGGGCGTTCGAATGCTTCATGGCATTGGCATTGCCCTTGGCATCGCCACGCATGGAGGGTTGTTGCGCCTCGCCGCCGTCTTTCCGCATGGTGAGCGCGATGCGCTTGCGCTTCACGTCGACTTCCACGACGCGGACCTTCACGACATCGCCGGCCTTCACCACCTCATGCGGATCCTTCACGAAGCGGTCGGCGAGCTGGGAGACATGAACCAGGCCATCCTGATGCACACCGATATCGACGAAGGCGCCGAAGGCTGCGACGTTCGTCACAGTGCCTTCCAGCGTCATGCCGATCTTCAGGTCGGTGATCTCGTCGACGCCCTCCGCAAATGTCGCGGTCTTGAAGGACGGGCGCGGGTCGCGGCCGGGCTTTTCCAGTTCGGACAGGATGTCCTTGACCGTCGGCAGGCCGAACTGCTCGTCGATGAAGCGCTTCGGGTCGAGGCTTTTCAGCGTCGCGCTTTCGCCCATTAGCGAGCGCAGGTCGCGGCCGCAGGCGGCGACGATCTTCTTGGCCACGCCGTAAGCTTCCGGATGGACCGAGGAGGCATCCAGAGGCTCCTTGCCGTTCGGGATGCGCAGGAAGCCGGCGCATTGCTCGAATGTGCGCGCGCCGAGGCGCGGGACTTTCAGGAGGTCCTTGCGGCTGCCGAAGGGGCCGGTCTCGTCGCGATGGGCAACGATGGCTTCGGCCGTCGTCTTGCCGAGACCGGAGACGCGGGCGAGCAGCGGGGCGGATGCCGTGTTCACATCGACGCCAACGGCATTCACCGCATCTTCGACGACCGCATCAAGCGAGCGGCCGAGACGGCCCTGGTCGACGTCATGCTGATACTGGCCGACGCCGATCGACTTCGGCTCGATCTTGACGAGTTCGGCGAGCGGATCCTGCAGGCGGCGGGCGATCGAGACGGCGCCGCGCAGCGAGACGTCGAGATTGGGGAATTCCTTGGCCGCCGTTTCCGAGGCCGAATAGACCGAGGCGCCGGCTTCAGACACGATGACCTTGGTCGGCTTCGGCGCGGTGGACGGGAACTGGGCGAGCATATCGGCCACCAGCTTTTCCGTCTCGCGGCTGCCGGTACCATTGCCGATCGAGATCAGCTCGACATTGTGCTTGCGGATGAGGCTCGCGAGTTCGGTCTGGCTGCCACGGATGTCGTTGCGCGGCGGGAAGGGATAGACGGTCGTCGTTTCCACCACCTTGCCGGTGCCATCGACGACGGCGACCTTGACGCCGGTGCGGATGCCGGGATCGAGGCCCATGGTCGGACGGGAGCCTGCGGGGGCGGCGAGCAGCAGGTCCTTCAGGTTACGCGCAAAGACGTGGATCGCCTCTTCCTCGGCCCGCTCGCGCAGTTCGCGCATCAGGTCGAGCGAGAGGGACACGGAAAGCTTGACGCGCCAAGTCCAGCCGGCGACCTCCAAGAGCCACTGGTCGGCCGGCCCCTTGCCCGCGACCTGATAGGCGCTGGCAATCATGCGCTGGCTGGTCTTGACCGGAGACGTGTCGTCGCGGTCGACTTCGATCGACAGCGACAGGAACTCCTCGTTCCAGCCGCGCAGCATGGCGAGCGCCCGGTGACCGGGCACCGTTGCCCAGCGTTCGAAATGGTCGAAATAGTCGGAGAACTTGGCACCCGCCTCGGCCTTGCCGTCGACAAGCTTGGAATAGAGGATCGCGCGGTCCTTCATGTCGTTGCGCAACCGGCCGATGAGATCGGCATTTTCCGAAATCTGCTCAGCGATGATGTCACGGGCGCCTTCGAGGGCTGCCTTCACGTCGAGGACTTCCTCGGTGATGTAGGCTGCGGCGAGCTTCTGCGGGTCGCTCGTGCGGTCGGCAAGGATCGCATCGGCCAGCGGCTGCAGCCCCTTTTCGCGGGCGATCTCGGCGCGGGTGCGGCGCTTCGGCTTGTAGGGCAGATAGAGGTCTTCGAGTTCTGCCTTGGTGGTGACAGCCGCGATCTTGCGAGCGAGATCGTCGGTCATCTTGCCCTGGCCGTCGATGCTTTCGAAGATCGATTTGCGGCGGGCGGCAAGCTCGCGCAGATAGATCAGCCGTTCAGCGAGATTGCGCAGCTGCGTATCGTCGAGACCGCCTGTTACTTCCTTGCGGTAGCGGGCGATGAAGGGAACCGTGGCGCCTTCGTCCAGCAGGCCGACGGCCGATATGACCTGGTCGGGCCGGGCGTTGATCTCGGTGGCGATAAGGGCGGCAATGGATCTGATGTCGTCGGCCATGGGTCATCCGTCTGATCTGGTAAGCGGCGGACCATAGCGGGCGAATGCGGCAAGGCAACGGGCATGCGGCCCACTTCACAGGAAAGCGGGGCCTTTGACGGTCAATTCGGCTTGACCTTTGCCCCCTTCCCCCTTAACCGCCGGGCATTCCCTTGTGGCGCTGGAGGCTGGTTATGAAGGTTTTGTTGATCGGATCGGGTGGACGCGAACATGCGCTGGCCTGGAAGATTGCCCAGTCGCCTGATCTCACCAAGCTCTATGCAGCCCCTGGCAATCCCGGCATTGCGGAAGAGGCGGAGCTTGTTTCGCTCGATACCGAGGATCACGGCGCGGTCGTCCAGTTTTGCAAGGACAAGGCGATCGACTTCGTCGTCGTTGGACCGGAAGCGCCGCTGGTGGCCGGCATTGCCGACCGTCTGCGCGAGGCGGGCTTTGCCGTCTTCGGACCGTCTGCAGCCGCTGCCCAGCTCGAGGGATCCAAGGGCTTCACCAAGGATGTCTGCGCCCGGTTCAACATTCCGACCGGTGCCTATCAGCGCTTCAACAATGCGCCGAAGGCCAAGGCCTATGTCCGCGAACAGGGCGCACCGATCGTTATCAAGGCTGACGGCCTTGCCGCCGGCAAGGGCGTGACGGTGGCGATGACGCTGGACGAAGCGCTGGCGGCGATCGACGACTGCTTCGAGGGCGCGTTCGGTGCGGCAGGCGCCGAAGTTGTGGTCGAAGCCTTCCTTGATGGCGAGGAAGCAAGCTTCTTCTGCCTTTCCGACGGCAAGTCGCTTCTGCCGCTCGCCACCGCCCAGGACCACAAGCGCGTCGGCGACGGCGATACAGGCCCGAATACCGGTGGTATGGGCGCCTATTCTCCGGCCCCCGTCATGACATCAGAGATGGTCGAGCGGACGATGAAGGAGATCATCGAGCCGACCATGCGCGGCATGGCCGAGATGGGGCATCCCTTCCAGGGCGTGTTCTTCGCCGGACTGATGATCACGGCCAAAGGTCCGGAGCTGATCGAATACAATGTCCGCTTCGGCGATCCGGAATGCCAGGTGCTGATGATGCGGCTGAAGAGCGATCTGTTGCCGATCCTTCACGCCTCGGCCACCGGCACGCTGGATCAGGTGACTGCCGAATGGAGCGATGACCCGGCACTGACCGTCGTTCTCGCCTCCAAGGGCTATCCCGCTTCGTATGAAAAGGCGACGCCGATCGCAGCCCTGCCGGAAGCCGGCCAGGGCGCCAAGGTTTTCCATGCGGGAACGGCACTCAAGGACGGCCAGCTTGTTGCGACCGGCGGGCGCGTGCTCAATGCCACAGCGCGCGGCGCGACGGTCGCGGAGGCACAGGCTGCCGCATACCGGCTGGTCGACGCGGTCCAGTGGGAGAACGGTTTTTGCCGCCGCGACATCGGCTGGCAGGCGATCGCCCGCGAAAAAGCCTGATATCACGGGGTTTCAGGCGGTTTTTGATCGGGAATCCGCCGGTTCGTTCAAATTTTATCGATGCTTCTGACTGGATCGAAAGAAACGGTTGCTAATGTTCTTCCCAACAATCGGGGAAAAACGTGATGCGCCGTATCGTTTCGACATCCATGATCCTAGCCGCCAGCATGCTGGCCATGCCCGCCATGGCAGGTTCGATCTTGACCGTTACAGGACTGGCCACGACCCAGCCGAGCATTGTTGACGTTGAATGTGGCCACTGCCCGGCTCTGGAACAGAGGATCGGCAAGTCGGATTACACGGTGCCCGCCATCCCGGCAGGCAACCAGACTGCCGAAGTGGTCGACGTGGATGGCGAAAAGAAACTGAAGCGCGTCGAAAGCTGGTTTGGCGGTTCGCCCGTGGTTGTCTACAGCTCGGCTGCCGGCTGGGCCACCGACGGCTCCATGGTCGTGGCCGGCGCCCTGCCTGCGCCGAGCGAGATCGACCATGACGCAACGACCGCTGCTGTCGATGTCCCCTCTGACGAGAAGGCCGCACCTGCGCTCGCCGGCTTCGAGCTTCGTCTCAACTGATCCCCATCCGCCCGCCAAACGATCCGGGCGCGGCGGTTTCTCGTGGTCGACACGGACATAACGCCCGGCCCAGTCCCGGGCGTTATGCCGTTACCCCTCCCCAATTATTCACCCATACATTCTTATAGCCCGATATTCGAAGGTGCTTAAAGCCCTCTCAATCTTTGGGGGCGAGACTGTGTCCCAAATCTTCGGGACATGACGTGCCGATCCGTTCGACTGATCCATCTCACCGGCGCCCGAACCGCTCGACAGACGAAAGCTCCCGCACCCATGAAAAACCTCCGGATATCGCTCCAGCTGATCCTGCTGATCGGCGGTCTTATGGCGGCATTCGCCGCCGCCACCTATTTCCAGGTCCGCTCGTCGACGACGACGATCTACCAGCAGCGCTACGAACTTCTGCGCACCCAGGTCGAAACTGCGCTCTCGGTGCTGAAGGACTTCAACGACCGTGCGGTCGCAGGCGAATTCACCGTCGAGGAAGCCAAGACCCGGGCTTACGACATGCTGAACAAGATGCGGTTCGAGCCGGATGGCTATTTCTTCGGATACGACTACGACGTCGTGATGCTCTTCCACCCGACTTCGAAGGACGTTGGCAAGAGCAACAAGGGCAAGCCCGATGCCAATGGCTTTGCCTATCGTGACGAACTGGTTCGTCTCGGCCAGCTGGGCGGTGGCTTCGTCGAGTTCATCGGCCCGAAGCCAGGCAAGGATCCCGAAGACCGCTCCTATCCGAAGGCATCCTATGGCAAGGCCTTTGAACCCTGGAAGGTCGTCATCGTGACCGGCCTTTACACCGACGACCTGAAGGCCGAAATCCGCTCCAGCGTGATCAAGACGATCAGCTGGTCTGCCGGCATCTTCGTGCTGGCGCTGATTGCCGCCTACATCGTCATTCGCAACATCACGACGCCGCTCAAGGCAATTCATGATGCGCTGGAAGCGGTCGCGGACGAAAATGTCAGCATCGCCATTCCGCATACCGACATGAGCAACGAAATCGGCATGATGGCCAAGGCCACCAAGAGCCTTCAGGACAAGGTGCGCGAGCGCCATGCACTGACCGCCCGCCAGGAAGAACAGCAGCGCGAGCTCGACGGCGAGCGCAGCCAGAATGCAGAGGCGCAGCTCGCCGAAGCCCGCCAGCAGGCGCACGTGGTTGCCACCATCGGACAGTCGCTCGAGCAGCTCGCCCATGGTGACCTGACCGTGCGCTGCGCGGATCTCGGGTCCAAGTATGCCGGCCTGCGCGACAACTTCAACGATGCGCTTGCCCGCCTCGAAGAAGCCATGGCGCGCGTCAACCTGAAGGGCAACGACATCGCTGTCTCGAAGGAAGAGATCCGCCGCGCCTCGGGCGAACTTGCGACCCGGACCGAACGCCAGGCAGCGAACCTCGAAGAGACCTCTGCCGCCCTTGACGAGCTCACCGTCGCGGTCCGCCAGACGGCGGATGGTGCGCGGGAAGCCGCCAACCGCGTCGGTACGGTCAGCGCTGAGGCTCGCCAGAGCGACGAGATCGTCGGCAAGGCGATCAATGCGATGAGCGGCATCGAGCAGTCTTCGGCCGAGATCACCAAGATCATCGGCGTGATCGACGAGATCGCCTTCCAGACCAACCTTCTCGCGCTGAACGCTGGCGTCGAAGCGGCCCGTGCGGGCGAAAGCGGCAAGGGCTTTGCGGTTGTTGCGCAGGAAGTGCGTGAACTCGCCCAGCGCTCGGCAGCGGCTGCCAAGGAGATCAAGGACCAGATCGCCCGCTCGTCGGCTCAGGTCGAACAGGGTGTGCAACTGGTCGGCCAGACCGGTGAGGCGCTGAAGCGCATCTCCGACCAGATCGCCAGTGCCAACGACATCGTATCGAAGATCTCGCACTCCGCCCAGGAGCAGGACACGACCCTGCGCTCGATCTCGGCCTCGATGAACCAGCTCGACCAGGCCACCCAGCAGAACGCAGCCATGGCGGAGGAAACCACGGCGTCTGCCGAGGTTCTCGCCAACGACACCGGCGACCTGCTCAGCCTGATCCGCAGCTTCAAGACCAGCCAGGCCGGCGCCGGCCAGCAGCAGTATCGCATGGCGAGCTGAGGCCAGGACCATATTGGGCAAAGAGGCCGCCGGGGCAATCCGGCGGCCTTTCTCGTTTCAGGCGGTATCTGCGAGGCGCGCTTCGAGCCGGCCTAGTTCTCGGTCAGAGAAAACTTCGATGCCTGCAGCGCGCATCAGGGCTGCGGTGACGCCGAAGCCGGGATGGCGGGTACCGGAAAACGAGCCGTCATAGATGAAGCCTGAACCGCAGGACGGGCTGCCATCGATCAGCAACGCGAAGCGGCAATCCTGCTCGCGGGCGAAGGCGACGGCCTTTTTCCCACCCTGGATGAATTCTTCGGTCACATCGCCGCCCGTGACTTCCAGCACCCGGGCGCGACCGGCCAGCACATCCTCTCCATTCATGCCGCCTTCGATCTCGGCGGGTGGACGGGGTGTCGGCAGGCCGCCGGCCTGTTCGGGACAGTAACCGAAGAGCCGTGCCTCGGCCTTCCAACGGTCAATCAAGGGATCATGGAGGGGTTTGCCCTTGCCGTCGTAACGGACAGGGCGGCCAAGAAGGCAGGCACTGATGAGGATCTTGGGGGGCATTGAGGGCATTGCTGTCATTCGTCCCGCAGGCGTGAGACGTCTGCTCGCTCGTGGATAATACGGACGACTTCTATGCTGTCGGTCTCCACCCCCCGATAGAAGATCAGATGGTGATTGACGCGCAGCCGCCGATAGCTGTCCGATACCCCTACGGCCTTTTGCCCCAATTGCGGTGTCTGAACCAGGCGTTCGAACGCATCGAAAAGATCATCGATGTAGCGGTCTGCATGAGCGGAGGACCGTGTGCGGCACGTATAATCCCAGATCGCATCCATGTCCTCTTCGGCAGAGGGACGCAGACGGTAGCCGGTCATCGCATGTACTTCTCGCGCATGCGTGCCTTGAATTCCTCACGATCAACCGGACGCGCCGGCCCGCTGTTCTCACCCTCGATCAGCGCATTCCGCAGCCATTCGATCCGCGCCTGCTCTTCCTTCAGAAGCTTGAGGCCGGCCTCCACTACTTCTTGCGCCGACTTGAACTCTCCGCTTTCGAGTTGGGACTCGACGAAGCTGTCATAGGGCTCGGCAATGGTGACCTGAACGGGCTTGTTCATGGGGGTGGCTCCGGATGTCCTTGCATTGAGAGTAACACAAGACACCAAGCTCGGAAAACGGGTCACTTGAAACGAAAGACCCCGCCGAAGCGGGGTCCTCAATGCTTAGCCTGTGATCTTGGAGAAGTCCGCAACCGTTGCCGTCGCCTCGCGGATCGCCTTCAAGAGCGCCAGGCGGTTGGCGCGGATGGCGGCGTCCTCGTCGTTGACCAAGACGTCCTCGAAGAACGTGTCGACCGGGCCGCGGAGCGTCGAGAGCGCATGCATGGCGGAGCGGAAGTCTTCGGATGCCACGGCGTCAGCTGCCGACTTAGACGCCGACTGGATGGCGGCGAAGAGGGACTTTTCCGCGTCGAGCTTCAGCAGCGCTTCCGAGACGCCATCGGCGACGACGGTGCCCTTCTTCTCTTCGGCGGCCAAAAGCTGCGTGGCGCGCTTGGTGCCGGCGAGCAGGTTCAGGCCGTCTTCCGAGGTGATGAAGGCGGTCAAGGCTTCGGCCTTGCGGGCGACCATCAAGAGGTCGTCGGCCTCGGGCGTCAGGACGGCATCGATGATGTCGTGGCGGGCGCCCTGGTCGCGCAGGTAGACCTTCAGGCGGTCGTGGAAGAAGGAGAGGAGGTCGGCAGCGACTTCGAATTCGACATCTTCTGGGTTCGCGGAGAAGATGATGTTCGAAGTCACTTCTCTGAACCAAGATGCTATCGCAAGCGTGAGCGGCAACCTGATACCCTTCTCCAGGATCATCCGCACCACGCCCAAAGCCGCACGGCGGAGCGCATACGGATCCTTCGAGCCGGTCGGCTTTTCGTCGATGGCCCAGAAGCCCACAAGCGTATCCAGCTTATCGGCGAGCGCGACGGTCAGGCCAACCTTGTCTTCCGGCAGGCGGTCGGACGGGCCGTTCGGCTTCCAGTGGTCTTCGATCGCGGCGGCAACGGAGGCATCTTCGCCCTGCAGGAGCGCATATTTGCGGCCCATGGCGCCCTGAAGTTCGGGGAACTCGCCGACGGCTTCGGTGCGCAGATCTGCCTTGGCGAGCACCACCGCGCGGTCGACCAGGGCGGCATCGGCGCCAACAATCGGCGCCAGCACCCTGGCCAGTTCGCGGATGCGCGCCACGCGCTCGCCTTGCGTTCCAAGCTTGGCGTGGAAGGTGACGTTCAGCGCATCGAGCTTGGCCATGCGCTGGTCGAGCGGCTTCTTGAGGTCGAGGTCGAACTTGGCGGCCGAGGCCTTCAGCGTGTCGAGGTCCGGCAGGTCACCCTGGTCGCGCTTCCAGAAATGCAGCGCATCCGACAGGCGGGCGCGCACGACCTTGCCATTGCCATGCATGATCTCGCGGCCGCCATCGGTGGCCTGGATGTTGGAGATCAGGATGAAGTGGTTGGAGAGCTTGTCGGTCTCACCCTGCGGGCGGACGACAAAACACTTCTGATTGGTCTTGATCGTCAGGCGGATGATCTCGGCGGGGATCGAGAGATAATCCTCTTCAAACGTGCCGAGCAGGACCTGCGGCCATTCGACGAGGCCGGAGACTTCCTCCAGCAGGCCTTCGTCCTCAACCAGGTCGAGACCATTGGCAAAGGCAATGTCGCGGGCGTCGTGCAGGATCATGTCCTTGCGGCGCTCGGCATCGAGGATGACCTTGGCGCGTTCCAGGCTCGAGACGTAGTCGTCGAAGCGCTTGACGGTGATGGCGTCGGGCGCATGAAAGCGATGGCCATAGGTGACGTTGGAAGCCACGATACCATCGATCTCGAAGGGGATCACCTGGACTTCGTCATGCTCGGGACCGAAGGTGCAGACGATCGACTGCAACGGGCGCACCCAGCGAAGGCTTTCCATGCCCTTGCCCTCGATGCCGCCATAGCCGGAGCCCTTGGGCATGGAGGCAAAGCCGGAGCGCATCGACTTCGGCCAGGGGAAGGCCCTGATGATGCCGGGCATGACATCGGCGATGATCTCTTCGGCCGCACGACCGGGCTTTTCCATGTAGGCGGCATAGAAGTCGCCCTTCTTCGGATCGGTCTTTATGATGGCCTGGTCAATCGAGGTGAGGCCCGCGCCGCGCAGGAAGCCGTCGATTGCACCTTGCGGTGCGGAGACGCTCGGGCCCTTCTTCTCTTCCTTGATATCGGCCGAGCGGGCCGTGAGGCCGCGGATATCCAGCGTCAGGCGGCGCGGGGTCCAGTATTCGCGCGCGCCCTCATAGGTCAGGCCCGCATCAACCAGCGCGTCGGTGACCATCTTCTTCAGATCGCCAGCCGCCTTGCGCTGCATACGGGCAGGGATTTCTTCGGAGCGGAGTTCGAGCAGGAGATCGGGCATCGGGTCTGACTTTTTGAGCTGTTGCAAAGGGCTGCGGCGGACTTAGCAAGCCGCGCGGCAAAAGTCATCCATGGATGCGTGCAAAATGGCGGGCGGATCAGGCGGCGGTCAGATCGGCTCGTACCGGGATGGTGGCCAGCTCGGCGGCTTTCGCCGTCGCTTCCGTCTTCAGGTCGTAGCTGGTCTGAAGGTTCATCCAGAACTGTGGCGACATGTCGAAATAGCGGGCAAGGCGCAGCGCCGTGTCGGGCGTCAAGGACGTCTGCTCCGCAACCAGACGCTCGATCCGGGTGCGTGGCACGTTCAAGAGGCGCGCAAGGGCGCCGGCGCTCAGGCCCATGGGCTCCAGAAACTCGTCTCGCAGAATTTCACCGGGATGGACGGGCGGCAGGACGATGGTCAAGGCATGTCTCCTTCTCAGTGGTAGTCGACGATCTCAACCTGATCGGCCCCGTTGTCGGACCAGACGAAGCATATCCGCCATTGGTCGTTGATCCGGATCGAATGTTGCCCAGCCCGGTCGCCCTTCAAAGCTTCCAGCCGGTTACCGGGTGGGCGCATCAGATCAGTCAGGGACGTGGCATTGTCGATCAGCGTCAGCTTCACGATTGCGCGTCTCAACAGATCCGCCGGGAAACCTTTCGGTGCCTTCCCAGATGCCACGGCCTCCGTCATTGCGTTGGCATAGGACCGGATCATCTGAAACCTCCAAGATCAAAAATGTATCATCGCGTGATACATTTGTCGAGGCTTACCACCCTCCCCCGCCACCGCCGCCACCGCCGCCGCCGGAGGAACCGCCGGAGAAGCCTGAGGAGGACGAGGAGCTGGAAGGCGGGGGCGTCGGGATGGTGGAGGCGATCGTCGAGGCCATGGAGGAGGAGAAGCCGCCGATGCGGTCACCGAAGCCGCCGGGATTGCTGCCGTGGTACCAGCCGGGGCTGTAGGCGGCGGCCGCGGCGCCGGCTGCTGCCGTGGCAAGCCAGGTTTCGAAGGCTTGCGACCAGGGCTTTTCGACGCCGAGGGCTACCGCGTAAGGCAGGAGCTTTTCGAAGTGGCTAGGCGACATGGTCGGGGCGCCGGCCATGTTCATCCGGTCCTTTTCGGCGAGCGTCAGATAGATGCGCAGGCCCTCGATGCCGTCCATCAGCTTGCGGCCAAGCGGAGTGGGCGCGCCCATCAGGAAGAAGAAGAGCATGTTGATCAGAAGGATGCCGCCGAAGGCAATGAGGACCGGGAACTGGTGGGTCGCCTCCAGATCCATCCACATCGAGATCAGCATCAGCCCGAGGGTCGAGAGCGCGACGAAACCGATCAGTGCGAGCGCGAGTACGGCGATGATCTTGCTGAACAGCGAGCGACCGCCGCGGAACATGTTGACGAGGCCGATGGTGAAGGTGCCGAAGAAGATCGAGAAGAAGGTCGGGACGAAGATCAGCGCGTAGACGTCCTCGCTCAGGTCGCCGAAGATGAAAAGCGAGGCGACGACGGCGATCGACAGGCCGATGCCGAGCGAGGTATATCCGGCATTGCCTTTGTAATACTTGTTCCGATGTTCCTTCTCGATGGCCTGGCGGAAGCGGTTGCCAACCGATTGCACCTTCTTGCCGTTGGCCTTGTCGATGACGAGCGCGTCCCCGGCAGAGGGTATCTCCGCCACGAGGGCGGCTTCGCCGGCCTGCAGCTTCCCGGTAATGGCCTTGCCCGTGCGGCGGATCGTGATGCGGCTGTCGAGATCGTCGAGCTCGACATAGCCCTTGACCGCGAGATCGAGGGCGGCCGCGGACAGTGCCGTCCAGCCGGCACCGGAGAAGCCCTTGTTATCGATGTAGTTGACCAGCGCTGGCGAGATGCCTTCCGGCGGATCCCAGCGCGGCACGACGACGCCCTTCGGTGGATCGCGGCCGACCGTTGCCCAAGAGCGCAGGTAGTAGAGGAAAATCACGGCAAGGCCGCCGAAGCCGATGATCGTGTTGAGATTGTCGCGGATGAACCACCAGGTGCTGTCTTCCGACGAAGGGGCAGCGACCACGCCCTTGTCGAAGGCGAGCACGATGGTTAGGCCTTCGCCTGGGCCGAGGGACCCAAGGGTATGAAACTCAAGCCCATCCGATCCAGGTACCTCGCGGGCATTCTGAGCCTGCGAGCCAACAGGCCCGGTGAAGAAGGTGGTCTTTGTCGGGACAGCACCGTCGGGCAGCGAGACCGAGGCACTCGCCGCTTCGATCGGGAAGAGCCAGCCATTGCCCGTGACGTTCCAGTAAAGCTCATCATGGTCGTCGAAATAGCGGATCTGGCGGCCGGTGCGGTAGGTGATGGTGTAGGTGTATTCACCGGGCTTGAGGAAGACGTCGCCCGAACCGGCATAAATGCGGATGCCGCCGGTGATCGTTTCGGTGTGGTTGGCTTCGGGCTGACCGTCCCGCTCGACCGAGATCAGGTCGAAATCGACCTTCTGTCGAAAGCCGCGTGCGTCCTGCGCATAGAGCGGGAAATCCCGGAAGATGCCGCGCTGGATCTTGTCACCCTCAGCATAGACGGTGATCGTTTCGGTCACCTCGATCGTGGCATCGGGAAACACCGTGATATCGGCGTGGTAGTCGCGGATGACTTCCTCGGCCTGCGCGCCGCATGCCATCCAGAGAACAAGAAGGAAAGCGGAGCACAGGCGGAGGAGAGACATCATTTCTGGTCGTTCCTGACGAGGTCGACGCCGAGCGAGGCGAGCGCATCCCAGTAGCCGGGATAGGTTTTGCCAACACAGGCGGGATCAAGAATGGTGATGTCGCGGATCTTCAGGCCCGCGAGCGCAAAGCTCATGGCGATGCGGTGATCGGCGAAGGTGTCGATCTCAGCCGGCAGCGACTGGCCTGAGAGCGCCGGATCGGAGAAGACGAGCAAGTCGTCGCCCTCTTCCTTCGCCAGGCCCTCGCGGATGTTGTTGAGACCTGTCGAGACGGCGCGGATGCGGTCGCATTCCTTGACGCGCAGGTTCTCGATGCCAACGAAGCGCACCGGCGTCTCGTTGAAAGCGGCGAGCACGGCAATCGTCGGGATCGCGTCCTGCATCTGGCTGCCGTCGATGACGGCGGGCATGTGCGGGAACTGGGCGATCACGTCATAGGCCTTGGCATCCGGCTGGGTGAAAGCGTCAGACGGCGTGCCGATGTCGATCTGGCCCTTGGTCAGCACTTCCGCGCCCCAGAGATAGGTGGCGGCAGAGGCATCCGGCTCGATGTGGAAATCGGTCGCGGTATAGCCCGTCGGCTCGATGCGCCAGGAGGCCGGTGTCGGCTGCTCGACCTTGGCACCGAAGGCGCGCATGGCCGACATCGTCAGGTCGATGTAACCGCGGGCGCCGATATCGGCACCGGCAAGCTCGATGGTAAAAGGCTCGGAACCGCAGGCCGCTGCCATCTGCAGGGCCGAGACATACTGGCTCGAAAGCCCGGCATCGATGACGACGTGGTTCTTCTTGAAGGCGCCATTGGCGTCGATCGCGACCGGCGGGCAACCCGATGGCGCGGCGATGGCCACGCCCAGTGACTGCAGCGCCTCGACGAGCGGCTTGATGGGGCGCTTGCGCATATGCTCGTCGCCATCGACGATGTAGCGACCGTGGCCGAGTGCCAGTGCTGCGGTCAGGAAGCGGGTGGCGGTGCCGGCATTGCCGAGGAAAAGCGGGGCGTCCGGCGCCTTCAACTCGCCGGAGCTGGTAACGACGAAGGTGGTGGCATCCGGCTCCTCGACGGTCACGCCCATCTGGCGCAGTGCGTCCGCCATGTAACGGGTGTCGTCGCTCTTCAGGGCGCCGGTCAACCGGCTGGTGCCCTTCGCGAGACCTGCCAGAAGCAGCGCGCGGTTGGTGATGGATTTCGAACCCGGAGGGCTCACCTTGCCGGTCAGGGCATGGGTGGGCGGAAGGATGGTCACACTGTCAGTCGTCATTGATCTCAGTCTCTGCTGTCGCGTCCTTGTGTGGACGTCAGAACTTGACCGTCGGTACCGCACGGTCGGCCTCGTTGGCAATCTCGAAATAGGGTTTCTTCGAGAAGCCGAACTGGCCGGCGACGAGGTTGTTGGGGAAGCTCTCGACCTTGACGTTCAGATCACGGGCGGCGCCGTTGTAATAGCGGCGCGACATCTGGATCTCGCCTTCGACGGTTTCCAGCGACTTCTGCAGCTCGAGGAAGTTCTCGTTGGCCTTGAGATCCGGATAGGCTTCGGCGAGCGCAATGATCTTGCCCAGCGCGGCTCCAAGCAGGCCTTCGGCTGCAGCGCGGCCAGCCACATCGCCTGCGGGTACGGCCTGGGCCTTGTTGCGCAGCTCGATGACGCTTTCGAGCGTGCCCTTTTCGTGGCCGGCGTAACCCTTCACCGTCTCGATCAGATTGGGGATGAGGTCTGCACGGCGCTTCAGCTGCACATCGATGCCAGACCACGCTTCCTCGGCCATCTGCCGGGCCTTGACCAGGCCGTTGTAGATGAAGACGAGGTAGGCGCCGATGGCGGCGAGGATGGCAAGTGTCGTGAACATGGTGTGCAAGGCTCCCCAGCTGAATTGGCCGCACGTTAGCGGGTCATGGATGCAAAGTCATGATGCAAGTTTCATTCGAAATCAGCCAAAAGCGTGCGGGAATGACACGACGGATGGTTCAAATTGAGAGGAATCGGGAACCGCTCCATTAATCCGTAACCGCTAATATGGGATTCCAAGAGGTTTTGCAGCGGAGCTGTCGCATGCAAGCAACGACCTGGAACAACCTGCCCATCTGGGCGCTGCTCGCAAGCCGAGACATTCTCAAGGCGGCGATCCCCGAACGACGGCTCAGCGACACGCTGAAAAGCATTCTCGGCGTGCTGACGTCACTGCCGCAGCTCGATCTCTCCGACATGGCCGCCATCTATATCCGCGACGCCGCACAGGATCGGCAGCGGCTCTTTCACAACAATACGGCAGACCAGATGGAACTGCCGCTCGATCTGCCGTCGGGCGCACGCATGCCCGAATGCATCGCCGAGCGTGAGGATCTCATTCCCTACTGGATACCGATCTCGGTTGCCGGCGATCCGGATTTCGGCACGGCGGTCTTCTTCAGCCGCAGTGAAAGGCCGATCAATATCGAGAGCCTGTCAGCGCTCAGAGTGCTCGCCCAGGAGTTCGGCCCGATCATCCAGCAGCGCAATGGCTGCACCGCTTCTCTGATCGACATGGTGGAGTTGTCGACCGACGAGATCTACATCTTCGATCCGCTGCGGTTCACGATCAACCGGACGAATGCAACGGCGAGCGTGCGCACGGGCTATTCGGCGGAGGCGCTGTGCGGCATGACACCCGCCTCGCTGAAGGTCGGGCTATCGGAGCTGGACTACCGCGCCAAGCTGATGCCGCTGGTCGACGGGAGCGCCCGCAGCATCACCTTCGATGCGATCCAGCGGCGGCGCAACGGAACGGTCTATCCGGTCAAGGTGCATGTCTGGCGCATCCGCGGCCCCTCCTCCGACCTGTTCGCCGAGGTGGCGATCGCAACCGCTGATCAGCGCAAGGCCTTCGGGCTGCTGGAGCAGGTCTTCGATGCGATCCCGGGCGGGATTGGCGTCTTCGACAATCGCTCGCGGCTGTTGATGGCCAATCGGCGGCTCTACGACCTGATGAATATTCCGCCCGAGATGTTCCCGCCGGGGTCCAAGTTCGAGGACATCCTGCGCTACAATGCCAGCCGTGGCGAATGGGGCGATGGTGACCCCGAGGCCATGGTGCGCGAACGGGTCGAGCAGGCAGCCCTTGGGCTTCCCTACAGTTTCGAGCGCGAGCGCAAGAGCGGCAAGGTTTTGACCGTCCGATCCGAGCCGCTGTCGAACGGTGGTTACGTGCTGAGCTACAGCGACATCACGCTGCGCAAGCGGGCGGAGAAGGAGCTGATCCGCAACCGCGACGAACTGGAAAAGACGGTGCGCCAGCGCACGGCAGAGATCGCGGCCCAAGCGGCGGCGCTCGAAGAGGCGCTGCAGCAGGAAAAGAACATCAATGCCATGCAGCGGCAGTTCGTGGCGATGACCAGCCACGAGTTCCGCACGCCGCTTGCGATCATCGATGGCGCTGCCCAGCGCATCCAGCGCAAGAAGGGCGAGATGGACGCGCGCTTCCTCACCGACAAGACGCAGCAGGTCCGCTCTGCGGTTGCCCGCATGGTGGAGTTGATGGAGAGCTTCCTGTCGGCTGGCAGGATCGATACAGGCAAGATCGAACTTTCGCTCGTCGACTGCTCGCTGCACAAGCTGATCGAGCAGGCGCTCAAGCGGCAGAAGCTTTCATCGCAGCATCACCGCTTCGATGCCCAGATCGAGGGCCTGCCGCCGGTGATCCGTTGCGACGCGCTTGGAATCTCGCAGGTCCTCACCAATCTGCTCTCCAACGCCGTCAAATATGCCCCGCGCGCGCCTGACATCACCATTCGTGGCTGGGAGGAGGACGGTTTTGTCTTTCTTTCGGTCAAGGACGAAGGCGTCGGCATCGACGCCGAGGATGTGCCCAAACTCTTCCAGCCCTATTTCCGCGCCCGCACCTCGACCGGCATTGCCGGCACAGGCATCGGCCTGTCGCTCGTCAAGCAGATCGTCACACTGCATGACGGCGACATCTTCGTCGAAAGCGAACGCGGCAAGGGTACCTGTTTCACCCTCGTGCTGCCGGTCCAGGGACCGGTCATCCCAGAAACGATCGAACCGGCGCTTGAGGTCAGCGTCGCTTGATGTGTCGTGATCAGAAAGGACAATGCCATGATCACAGTGCTTTGCGTTGAAGACGAAAGAGACGTCCGGGAACTGATCGTCGAGGAACTCGAGGAGGCCGGCATCCGCGTGCTGCAGGCGGAAAACGGCAAGGAGGGCCTCGACAAGATCCTGACCCAGCGTCCCGATATCGTCATCTCTGACATCACCATGCCGGAAATGGACGGGATCTCCATGCTCGGCGAGCTGCAAATCAACCATCCGCAATTCGCCAACATGCCTTTCCTCTTCCTCACGGCGCTGGCAGACCGGGAAAAGATGATCGAAGGGCTCGGCGCCGGTGCCGAGAGCTATCTCACCAAACCGATCGACTTCGATGTGCTGATGGCGAAGATCAACGGTCTGGTCGTCCGGATCGAGAACCGGGTGGCAGCGGGGCTGGAGTTTTAAGGGGGAGATGCCCCGGCCTATTCGGCGTCTGATAGGCTGACGATGTGGAGGCCATGAATAGCCTCGCCAATTCTGTCGAACCTGAGCTTTATCAGATCAAGGAACTGGTGGTCCTCATGCTCATAGGCACGCCAAAGGGCATAAGCGACCATCTCTGCGTATTGGACCAGACGAGTAGCCTTGGAATCGACGAAGAACGGAACATCCACAAGGTTTCGCAGTTTGCCCCAGCGATGACCGTGGGTGCGAAAGTTCAGCGCCAGCTCCTGAAGGCGGGTTTCTTTGGTGGACTCATCCATGATGATGATCCCACGCTGGGTATTGCTTCGTCGGTGCATTCGCCCGAGGAAGTGATCGAAACGGCTACACAGCTGCTCGAAGCAATACTCCATCACATCTTCATTCTGCATCGCCGCCTTTTCAACGACGACACCAAAGAGTGCCCATTCCCCTTTGAGACCTTCCGAAGTTCTCAGCGCATCGCATAGGTAGGAGCGTCGAACATCTCTTGAGCCGAGGTGGCGCCAGCGGTTGCGGCCGGACTGCATCTCGTTGGCGTGAAATTCCAGATGACGCGGCTCTTCGGGAAAGATGGAAGCCGCTAACTCGTTCAGAAGAGAATCGAGGTGATAAACCTGCCGTTCGAATACGGCTATGCCAGCCAGAACGAAGTGCTTTTCGCTCTTGTTCGGTATCGAACCCGCATCATCGACATAAAGCAGATACATGAAGGCGGCCGAGTGAAACAGAGTTTCGTTGAACTGCAAAGGCAGCTCTCTCGACCGCGCTCTACATATAGTAGAACATTGCAGAAAAGTCAATTTCGCGCAATGCGTGTCCGGACTTACGCAGCCCTACCAAAGTTCGCGCCGCCAGCATCCGTCAGCAGAAAAGCCTCGCCGCAGCTTTTGGCGAGCGCACGGACGCGGCCGATATAGGCCTGGCGTTCGGTGACCGAGATCACGCCGCGGGCGTCGAGCAGGTTGAAGATGTGGGAGGCCTTGATGCACTGGTCATAGGCCGGGAAGACGCATTTGTGCAGGCGCTGGTTTTCTGAGTCGGAAGGAGCGCCGGCGGCGAGCAGGGCCTGGCATTCCTTCTCGGCATCGATGAAATGGCGATGCAGCATCTCGGTGTTGGCGAATTCGAAGTTGTGGCGGGAATATTCCTGCTCGGCCTGCAAGAAGACGTCGCCGTAGGAGATCTTCTCTTCGCCTTCGCGGCCATTGAAGTTGAGGTCGTAGACGTTGTCGACGCCCTGGACATACATGGCAAGGCGCTCGAGACCATAGGTGAGTTCGCCCGCGACCGGCGAGCAGTCGATGCCGCAGACAGCCTGGAAGTAGGTGAACTGCGAGACTTCCATGCCGTCGCACCAGCATTCCCAGCCGAGACCCCAGGCGCCCAGCGTCGGGCTTTCCCAGTCGTCTTCGACGAAGCGGATGTCATGCAGCAGCGGATCGAGACCGATCGCCTTCAGCGAGCCGAGATAGAGCTCCTGGAGGTTGGACGGGTTCGGCTTCAGGATAACCTGATATTGGTAATAGTGCTGCAACCGGTTCGGGTTTTCGCCATAGCGGCCGTCGGACGGGCGGCGCGAGGGTTGGACGTAAGCGGCGCGCCAGGGCTTGGGGCCCAGGGCACGCAGCGTGGTCGCCGGATGGAAAGTGCCGGCGCCGACTTCCATGTCGTAAGGCTGGAGCACAGCACAACCCTTGTCTGCCCAGTAGGCGTGCAGCGTCAGGATCAGCGCCTGAAAGGAGCGCTTGGGGTCCATGTGCGGGGCAAGGGGCGTGTTCATCGGGCTATCCATCGGCTTGGCTCATGTCGAGGCCCGTCTGGTGCCATGAGTGGGCGGAAGGGTCAAGCGTCTCGGTTCCCGGCGCCCTCGCCAGTGCCGATTACACGTCGAGTTCGTCCGCGTTGTGCAGCTTGCCGACCAGGGAAAAGGCCACGCCCTTGGGCTCGAAGCGGATCGCTGCCTGGCCCTGGAAAAGAACGGATACGACGCGTTCCGTCAGGCGCGAGCCGAAACCGCGGCGGGTTGGCTCGGTCACTGGCGGGCCGCCGCTTTCCTGCCAGTCGAACGTGAAGCCGTTTTCCGACTGCTTGTCCCACTGGATGGTCACGCGGCCTTCCGGACGGGATAGCGCGCCATATTTCGTGGCGTTGGTCGCGAGTTCGTGGATCGCCAGAGACAGGCCAAGCGCCTGCTGGGCCGAGAGGTAGACCTGCGGGCCATCGATCGCAATCCGGTCTTCGCCATCGACATGCGGCGCAACAGCGGTTCGCGCGATCGCCGAAATTTCGGCAGCCGTGACACTCATGCCGGTCAGCACGTCCTGTGCCTTTGCCAAGGTCTGGATGCGCGCACCGATCGTCGTTGCCGCTTCGGAAATCGACGTCGCGCCGCGCAGGCTCTGGCTGATGATGGATTGCACCATGGCCAGCGTATTTTTCATGCGATGGGCGAGCTCCCGGTTGAGCAGCCTCAGCTCGTCTTCATACTGGCCACGCTCGGCCAGATGCTTCTGGGCCTCTTCATAAGCCTCCTCCAGGGCATTGCGGTCGACAACCGCCTGGGTAGTCTCGGTGACCGTGTTCAGAAGACCGGCAATCTTGCCGTCATCGTCGTAGAGCGGGCTGTAAGAGAAGGTCCAGAAGGTTTGTTCGTCATAGCCGTTGCGCTGCATGACGAGCGGCAGATCCTCTTGCCAGGTGCCTTCGCCGGATAGCGCTGTCTGAATGAAGGGATAGACGGCGTCCCAGACATCGGACCAGACTTCGCGAAAGGGCCTGCCCATGGCGTGATCGACGCGGTTGCCGAGCATCGGCGCATAGCTGTCATTGTGGAACTGCAGCAACTCCTCGCCCCACCAGAAAGACATGGGCTGGCGGGTGGAGAGAACGGTGCGCACGACGGATTTGAGCGATAGGGGCCAGCCTTCGACTGGTCCGAGGGACGTCGCAGACCAATCGACCGCATTCAAATGCCGCGCGACACCACATTTGACGCCCAGGAACTCCTCGCCGATCTTCATCAAACTCCCGCGTCACGCTTTATGGCAAGCCTATAAAGCGCCCAGTTAGAAATTGTTCCATCGCCAAGTCAAAAAAGTCCGGGCTCACTCATCTGGCGAAGCAGCTTAGTCGTCATCCTCGCGACGCGGGCGATATTCGCCCGTTTCGGGATCCTCGATCAGCGTTCCCACGGCATCATTTTGACGTTCCTTTTCTTCGGCCCGCGATTTCGCCGCCAGCTTCTCCGCGTCGGAAACGAAACGGCGGTAGAGCAGCCAGGCGCCGCCCACCAGGATCGTCATAAATATCAGCTGCGCCATGTCCCCTCGCCTGTCAGCCCTCGTCCTCAGCTCCGGTCAGAGACCGTAGCGGCCCCATAGTGCCTTTTCTTCCAGCGTCTCGGCAAGACCGGCGACGGCCTGAACCGCGATCTCGTCTGGAGCGGCAAAGGCCCCGATGCCGGGAGCGCGGCGACCGAAGAGGCCCTTCGGTGCGCCCACGAGTTCGAGGCGTGCGTCCTTGCCGTAGCGGGTCTTGATCTCCTCGCGCATGCCGCCAAGGCGGTCGACGAGGCCGAGTTCAAGGCCCTTGCGGCCGGTCCAGAACAGACCGGAAAACAGGGCGGGATCATCCGCCAGCTGCGTGCCACGGCGCGCCTTGACCATGTCGATGAAGATCTCGTGGATCTCCGCCTGCAGAGTCTTCAGATATTCGATGTCGCTCTCCTTTTCCGGCTGGAAAGGATCAAGGATCACCTTGTTCTCGCCGGATGTGTAGACGCGACGCTCGACGCCGATCTTCTTCAGGAGTTCGGGGAAACCGAATCCGCCGGAGACCACACCGATCGAGCCGACGATCGAGGTTGCGTCGGCGATGATCTCGTCACCCGCAATGGCGATCATGTAGCCGCCGGAGGCCGCGACATCCTCGACGAAAACGATGACGCGCTTGTTCTTCTCTTCGGCGAGCGCACGGATGCGGTCGTAGATCATGCGCGACTGCACGGGAGAGCCGCCCGGCGAATTGATCGAAAGTGCCACGGCAGGACTGTCCTTCATCGAGAAGGCCTTCTCCAGCTGGCCGGCGATGGAGGAGAGATTGAGCGCCGGGCGGAAGCGGGAGCCGCCGCTCATGATCGGCCCGTGCAACCTGACGACCGGAATGACGACGCCCTTTTTCTGGAAGCGCTTGGGAACCAGCCGTTTCACAAAGTCTGCCATGGTCGCGTTTCAACTCCTCACGATCTCAAATCTGACCCGAGATGTAAGGAGCCGGGGGCCGAACACAATGGTTCAGGCGAAAAATCAGCCTTTTCAACGTAGCCGTGAATAACCGGTGCGACCATTGTTGAGATCATCGACGACTGGGGCAAAGGCGTGGCTGTCGGGCCGGTCATGCATCAGGAGCGGCGCGCGCATCTGCAGGCGGGCCCGCGATCCCTTGATCGCCGTCACGAGGATGCGGGTCGCGTTTTCGCCCTCGCGCGGATGGATGGCGGTGATTTCGACACCGCCGAAGCGCCTGCCGCAGGCAGCGATGATCTCGCCGATCGACTGGGGGCGTGCGATCAGCGAGAGCTGGCCACCGGGCATTGCGATCGCACCGGCCGTGCGGATCCAGGTTTCGAACAGGTTTTCGGTCATGGCATGGGCCTCGGCCTTCAGCACATCCGGCGTCTTGCGGTCGCCGGGATCGTTGAAGGGCGGGTTCATGATGACGTGATGAAAGCTGTTGTCGGCGAGCCCGACTGCGAGGCGCGCCCGGCCGGTCAGCGTGACATCGGCTTCGATGACCTCGGCCCGCGTCGCAAGCTCGGCGTTTTCGGGCAGAGCCAGGCTCTTGCGGGCGAAACCGGCCATGTCGGCGGAGCGTTCGACAAGCACGACAGAGGCCTTCGGCAGACGGGCCGCCACGGCAAGCCCCGCCGCCCCTGCCCCTGCTCCGAGATCTGCGATCCTGATCGGCCGATCATCATCCACCAGGCAGGCGAGCATCATCGCATCCATGCCGGCACGGTGGCCGCGCCCGACGGGCTGAACGAGATGGAAGCGGCCGCGATGAAAGGCGTCGATCGTCTCGGACACGGACTTGTCGAAGATGGGGTCTAAGCTTGCCGCCATGGCACACTCACATCTCGCGGTCGCGCAGTTCTGCCCCGAGGCCGGCATCGGTCAAGATGCGGCGGGCCTGATCGACGCAATCGGAATCGACCAGCAGGCGACGCTGCAACATGCCGAGCGAACCTTCGAGGATGCTCATCGACTGGTCGGCGATCATCGAGGCGATGCCGGCGTCGCGCATCAGGCTTTCGGCGAAGGAGAGCAGGACGACGTCGTTGCTGCGAATGATCTCATGCATCGATTTCAGAACTCACTGTTAACGGCAAAACCGTGTTCAAGCCTGCAACCGAGGCAATTCGCCCCTTGCCGTGGCCTTCCCGGCTTTTTATTGTCGGCGACCAAACTGAACAGGAGTCCGGTGCGTGGGCGTAGTCATACCGCTTGAGGAAAGCAAAAACAAACAGGCATCCGTCAAGCCTCTGGTGGACCTGACGAAAAGCGGCATGGAGCGCGTCAATCAGCTGATCCTGTCGAAGGCGGGCTCCGATGTGCAGATGATCCCGGAGGTTGCCAACCACCTGATCTCGTCCGGGGGCAAGCGCTTGCGGCCGATGCTGACGCTCGCGACAGCGGCGATGTTCGGCTATGAGGGCGACCACCACATCAAGCTCGCGACCTCGGTCGAATTCATGCACACGGCCACGCTTCTGCATGACGATGTGGTCGACGAGAGCGATCTTCGTCGGGGCAAAAATACGGCCCGGACCATCTGGGGCAACCAGGCAAGCGTGCTGGTCGGCGACTTCCTTCTCGGCCAGGCGTTTCGCATGATGGTCGAAGTCGGCTCGCTCGAGGCGCTCGACGTGCTCTCAACCGCGGCCTGCGTGATCGCCGAGGGTGAAGTGCTGCAGCTTTCCGTCGCCAAGAACATGGAAACGACGGAAGACGACTATCTCGCCGTCATCCGCGCCAAGACCGCGGCGCTCTTTGCAGCGGCCGCCGAAGTCGGTCCGATCGTTGCCGGCACGGATCGTGCGACACGCAGCGCGATGAAATCCTATGGCATGAATCTCGGCCTCGCCTTCCAGCTGGTCGACGATGTGCTCGACTATGGCGGCAAGGCTGCGGAAACCGGCAAGAATGTCGGCGACGATTTTCGCGAAGGCAAGATCACGCTTCCGGTCATCCTCTCCTATCGCCGGGGCACGGCGGCAGAACGGGACTTCTGGAAGGAATCGATCGAAGGTGGGCAGAATGACGACGCAAGGCTTGAAAAGGCGCTCGGCCTGATCGGCAAGTATGGCGCGCTCAACGACACGATCCAGCGGGCGCAACATTATGGCACGATCGCCAGGGATGCACTCGCGCCTCTGCCGGAAACGCCATGGAAGAGCGCGCTGAACGATGTGATCGATTTCTGCATTTCCCGCGTGAATTGACGCAGAGACTGCGATCGCCTTGCGGGGCTGCTTCAAAAAAGCCATTCTATTCGTGAATCATCGCGTATCGTCCGTGCGCGGGCGACACGCGCTCGTCTTCGGTTGTTGAAAGGCTCTTTCATGCGGCAAAGCTCCGCCCTTCGCTATCTCGCCGGCACAGCGCTCGCGCTGCTCCTCAGCGTCTCGCAGGTTCCGATGGCGGCCGCCCAGGCAACCGCCCAGCCGGAAGAGACGGAGAGCTTCGATGTCGACAGCGTCGATTCCTTCGCAGGCGCCTTTCTGGCGGCCCGGACGGCTGAAACCGATCGCGACTACGCAAATGCGGTGAAGCTCTACAAGAAGGCGCTTGATATCACGCCCAACGAGCTGGAGCTGCAGCAGCGCCTGATGATCGCGCTGATCATGAACGGCGAATTCGACGAGGGCGCAGAGCTTGCCGAGGTCCTGGAGAAGGATCCGGCCGTGGAACGGGTGACCTCGGTCGCGCTTGGCTTCCGCGCGATCCGTGACGGCGACTATTCCAAGGCGCTCAGTCACTTCAAGTATGAGGGGCCGAACGATCTCGACCGCCTGATGAACCAGCTTCTGATCGCCTGGACGATGGTCGGCGAGGGCAAGGGCAAGGATGCACTGAAGCTCGTTCAGGACCTGAACGGGCCGAGCTGGTACGGCATTTTCCAGAACTACAATCTCGGCATCATGGCTGCCATGAGCGGCGATCTCGATACGGCCCGCAAGGCCTTGACCGAGACGGTGACCGATCGCAATGGCGGGGCCACGGCGCCCGACACCTTTGCGCGTGCCGTCATTGCACTTGCGACACTCGAGGCCGGCGCCGGCAACAAGCAGAAGGCGCTCGATGCGCTTGCCGCCGGTGACGAGCTGATCACCAATTTTGCGCCCTTCAAGGCACTGCGTGATGAGATCGAGGCCGGTCGCCAGCCGAAGCCGGTTGTCGCCAATGCGGCCCAGGGTGCAGCCGGCGTGCTGTTCTCGATCGGCGGTGCGCTGAACCGCGAGGGCGCCGAAGACACGGTCATGCTCTATCTGCAGCTCTCGCACGCGCTGGACAAGGATGCGGCCGACACGCTGATCCTGCTCGGCGGCATTGCCGAGAATGCCAAGCAGCCGGAAAAGGCCATCGCCTTCTACCGACAGGTGCCGGAGACTTCGCCAATGCGGCGCATTTCCGAGCTGCAGCTTGGCCTGACTCTGGCCGAAACCGGCAAGGTCAAGGAAGCCCGCGAACATCTGCAAGGCCTGATTGCT
Source organism: Allorhizobium sp. (assembly GCA_051861045.1). GTDB lineage: Bacteria > Pseudomonadota > Alphaproteobacteria > Rhizobiales > Rhizobiaceae > Allorhizobium. Next base: position 380,688 of record JBHYDI010000002.1, on the reverse strand, counting down.
TCCGATCCGAACGATATCCGCAGCTATCTCGCCTATGGCAGCGTGCTCTCCGACGCCAAGGATTATGCGGCAATGGCGGAGAACTACGACAAGGCCGTCGACATCATCGGCCCCAATCCGGCGCGGAACCATTGGTCTGTCTTCTTCCAGCGCGGCATCGCCTATGAGCGCCTGAAGAAGTGGGACAAGGCAGAGCCGAACTTCAACAAGGCTCTGGAGCTCAACCCCGACCAGCCGCAGGTTCTCAACTATCTGGGTTATTCCTGGGTCGACATGAACCGCAATCTCCAGGAAGGCCTGGAGATGATCAAGAAGGCCGTCGAACTGCGCCCCGATGATGGCTACATCGTCGATTCGCTCGGCTGGGCCTATTACCGCCTTGGTCGCTTCGAAGAAGCGGTGGTCGAGCTGGAACGGGCAATCGAGCTGCGCGCCGGCGATGCCACGATCAACGATCACCTCGGCGACGCCTACTGGCGCGTCGGTCGCAAGCTTGAAGCCAAGTATCAGTGGAAGCGGGCGCTGGCCTCAGAGCCGGAAGAGACCGAAGTTCCGAAGATCCAGGCGAAAATCGAGAAGGGCCTGCCGCCAATCGAGGCCGATGCCGCCAAGGTTGACGCCAAGCCGGCTGAAGAGCCCAAGAAAGACGACAAGAAGACCTGATCCGCATGAACCCCGTTTCAGAGCGCAGGCCGGAGCGTGTTGTCGAGACGGCTCCGGCGAAGATCAATCTCGCGCTGCATGTGACGGGCCGGCGGGACGATGGCTATCACCTGCTGGACAGTCTCGTAACCTTTGCCGAAGACGGCGACGAGCTGGTCTTCGAGGCATCCGGCAGCGACAGTTTCCGGGTCGTTGGGCGCTTTGGTTCGGAACTCTCTCAGGACGACAATCTGGTTCTGAAGGCACGCGACCTGCTGCGGGCAGCCCTTGATGAAAACGGCCAGCCGCATGGCCCTGTCTCCATCACCCTCGACAAGAGCCTGCCGATCGCATCCGGCATCGGCGGAGGCTCCGCCGATGCGGCGGCGACGCTGCGGGGGCTTCTGAGGCTCTGGAAGGCGGAACTGTCACCTGACACTCTCCAACATATTGCCCTCAGGCTCGGGGCCGATGTGCCGATGTGTCTCGCTTCAACACCGCTGCGTGCGCGCGGGATCGGTGAGGCGATCGACACGGTTGCCATGCCCTCTGTACCGCTGGTGCTGGTCAATCCGCTGAAGCCGGTATCGACGCCGGAGATCTTCCGCAGCCTCAAGCGGCGCGACAACGACCCGATCGGCGAGCTGTCCATGGCGGCCGATGTATCCGCCTGGATGCAATCGCTCTCTGCTATGCGCAACGACCTGCAGCCGCCGGCGGAGGCACTGGTGCCGGAGATTGCCGAGGCCTGTGATCTGCTTCGCCAGAGCCTTGCCGGATACGTGCGCATGTCCGGCTCCGGAGCCACCTGTTTCGGGCTCTACGAGACCGAGGCTGCGGCGATGAAGGCAGCGCTTGCGCTATCGGTCTATAGGCCGAACTGGTATGTGCTGCTGACACGCACCGTTCCGGGAGACGCCTGATGAGCCGCATCGACGAGAGCCGTCCCTTCATTCCCGTGGGCATTGCCGTGCTCACCGTCTCGGATACGCGCAGCCTTGCCGACGACAAGTCGGGGGACACGCTCGTCGCGCGCATTGAAGAGGCCGGGCATCGGCTCATCGCCCGCGCCATCGCCAAGGACGACAAGGCCGAGATCCGTGGTCAGGTCGAGACCTGGACGAACGATAAAGAGATCGATGTCGTCATCACGACCGGCGGCACGGGATTTACCGGACGCGATGTGACGCCGGAGGCGCTGGAGCCTTTGTTCGAAAAGCGCATGGATGGCTTCTCGGAAGTCTTCCACCGGATCTCCTATGACAAGATCGGGACGTCGACGATCCAGTCGCGGGCAACCGGCGGCGTGGCGAATGCCACCTTCATCTTCGTGCTGCCGGGCTCGCCCGGCGCCTGCAAGGATGCCTGGGACGGGATCATCAAGCTGCAGCTCGACTATCGCCACATGCCCTGCAATTTCGTGGAAATCATGCCGAGGCTCGACGAGCATCTGCGGCGTGGCGGACAGGGCTGATCAGCGACGCGCTTCGCGGGCGACCCAGGAGGGGATGATCTCGGAGGCGAGACGACGCGGCTTGTGGCCCTTTGCCAATTGAAGCAGTTCCCTGCCCTCGCCTGCCAGACCCTGCGCGTGGCGCTTGGGAATGAGCAGGCCGTTTTCGAGGAGCGGACGGCTGCGCGTCAGGCGACGGTAGAACGGCAGCCGGTAAAGGCGCGATTCGGAAAAGCGCGCAGGCGCCTTGTTGAGCGCCACATATTCCGCGACCTCATCCACCCAGCCCTGCCCCAGTCGGGCACCCGGCTCGATCAGCAGCAGCCATTCGCCACGCGCCGTCGCCAGCACGTGTTTCATGTCCCATTGCTGATAAAAGCGGCAACCGGCAGCGTCAGCCACCACGGATGAACCGTCCTTGGATCCGTGATCGAGCACGATGACATCGCTGACAAGGCCTTCGACCGCACCGGCAACCAGCACGGACAAGGTCTGTGCGAGCTCGGGTTCCTGGTCGTGGCATTCCATGATCACTGTCAGCATTGCCTACATCTATCGCATTGCACAAAGTTTTGCCACAAACAGTTTCTTGAAGTTTGTTCTTGCATTGTTCTCGTTTCGGCGCTAGGAATAAAGTCATCAAGCGGGGCGGAAAACCTGCGAGGAGCAAACATGAACGAGCTGTCTCTTGTGAGCCAGGCTGCCTTTCAGCCCGGCAATACGGCAGATATTGCCGATGCCCTGATGAGCGCTTCGGGCATGCGGATCGAGATCGATCGGCGTCGTGGACGCGCGGCCGGCATCAATCCTGCAGGCCGGTTCGAGACACTCGAGCGTGTCGCCGTTGATGACGGCTGGCAGATGCTTGAGGACATGCCGCCCTTCAAGACCGAGGTGCAGGTCGAAAAGCCGCGCACGGTCATTACCCGCAACGATTCACCCGACATCCCTTTCGATCGCTCGATCAATCCTTACCGGGGTTGCGAACACGGCTGCATCTATTGCTTCGCCCGGCCGACGCATAGCTATATGGGCCTGTCTGCCGGTCTCGACTTTGAGGCCAAGCTTTTTGCCAAGCCGGACGCACCGCGTTTGCTGGAGCGGGAGCTGTCGAAGCCGGGTTACAAGGTGAAGCCGATCGCGATCGGCACCAACACCGATCCCTACCAGCCGATCGAGCGGGAATGGCGGATCATGCGCCAGGTGCTCGAGGTGCTGGACAAGGCAAACCACCCTGTCGTGATCGTGACGAAGTCGGCGCTCATCCTGCGCGACATCGACATCCTGAAATCCATGGCCGAGCGCGGCCTGGCCAAGGTCGGGATCTCTGTGACGACGCTCGATCGCAAGCTGGCACGGACGATGGAGCCTCGCGCCTCGACGCCAGCGAAACGGCTGGAAGCGATCAAGACGCTGTCGGAGGCCGGCATTCCCGTGGCCGTGATGATGGCGCCGGTCATTCCGGCCCTCAACGATCACGAGATCGAACGCATTCTCGACAGCGGCAAGGCTGCCGGCGCGTCCGAGGCAAGCTATGTGCTGCTGCGCCTGCCGCTGGAGGTGAGCCCGCTGTTCCGCGACTGGCTGCTGCAGAACTATCCGGACCGCTACCGGCATGTAATGTCGCTGGTGCGCTCGATGCGCGACGGCAAGGATTACGACGCCGAATTCGGCAAGCGGATGAAGGGCGCCGGTCCCTACGCCTGGCAGATCAGCCGCCGCTTCGAGATGGCGACCAAGCGGCTCGGCCTGATGCGCCGCAGCCTGCATCTGCGGGAAGATCTGTTCATCTCGCCCAATAGCGACGGGGTGCAGCTCTCGCTGCTCTGACCTGGGTTTGTATTCGTATTCCGGTGCTGTTGTCCGCCGCCTCGCACCGGATGTCGTCCCTGGTAAGCCGCCCCTGTCGCCATGATCGGCGATCGGGACCGGGGACTTGCAGGAGGTCGGGTGCGCGTGCGATTTCTGCCGCATGAAACGACGCACGCCACCCGATTCTCCTGGCCTCTTTCCAGACCTGCCGCTCGTCCCGGATTTCTCGCTGGAGAGCCGCGCGAGGCGAAAGGATCTCTGGCCGGTCGCCGGGACCGATGAGGCCGGCCGTGGGCCCCTGGCGGGGCCTGTCGTGGCAGCAGCCGTCATTCTTGACCCGAAGCGCATCCCCGAAGGCCTCAACGATTCCAAGAAGCTCTCTGCCGCGCAGCGCGAGGTGCTTTACGAGCGCATCCTTCTGGATGCCACTGTCTCCATCGCATCGTCTTCACCGCGACGCATCGACCTCATCGACATCCGCAAGGCGAGTCTTGATGCCATGCGCCGTGCCGTGGCCGGCCTTCAGCTGGAGGCACGTCATGTGCTGGCCGACGGGCGGGACGTGCCCATGGGGCTCATCTGCAGCGGGGAAGCTGTGGTCAAGGGCGATGCGCGTTCTGTCTCGATTGCGGCAGCCTCGATTGTCGCCAAGGTGATGCGCGACCGTATGATGGCCCGGGTCGGCATCGTCTATCCGGACTATGGATTTGAGGTGCATGCCGGATATGGCACGGACCGCCACCGGAGCGCCATCGTCACCCATGGCCCCTGCCCGCTGCATCGCATGAGCTTCCGGCCTCTGAAGGCCGTTGTGGCCGGTGACAGCGAGAGCCTGCAGGACTGACGGTCGAGATGTCTGGCTCCACTGGAGGAGCAACCGCCATTCCCATCAGGCCATTTGACCTGCACCAATAGAAAGCGCCCCGACCGTGATTTCGATCGGGGCGTCAAATAGACAGTGTCGTCGTTGCGGTCGGCCGAACTCAGTTCAGGCGCGACTTGACTTCACCGATGGAGGCCTTGAACAGCGCCTGCTGCACGCCGTCATCGGCCTTCTTCGCGAGAACCTTTTCAGCAGCAGCGATGGCGAGGTCGACGGCAGCAGCGCGAACGGCGTTCACGGCTTCGGTTTCGGCCTGCTTGATCTTCTGCTCGGAAAGGGCGTTGCGACGGGCAACGAATTCCTCGGTCTTCTGCTTGGCTTCGGCGGTCAGGGCAGCGGCCTCGCGTTCAGCGGCAGCAACGATCGCTGCAGCTTCGGCTTCGGCTTCCTTGCGCTTGCGCTGGTATTCGGCCAGCAGGTGCTGGGCCTCTTCACGCAGGCGCTTGGCTTCGGCGAGTTCGTCACGGATCTTGTCCGCGCGCTCGTCGAGGGCCTTCGCCATCATGCCCGGAACCTTCAGGTAGGCGAGCAGGACGAAGAAGAGAACGAGGGCAACGAGTGCGAAAAATGAAGCGTCCATGATGCTTACGCTCCCTGCTTGGCGATGCCGGAGACGGCAGCCTTGATATCGGCTGCGGTCGACTTGGTACCGATCAGTTCTTCGACGATCGTACCGACGGTGTCGATGGCAATCGTGTCGACTTCAGCGAATGCACGGGCCTTGATGTCGGCGATCCGGCTTTCGGCAGCAGCGATCTTGGCGGAGAGTTCCGTCTCGATGGCTGCGCGCTCGGCGTCGGCCTTGGCCTTGGATGCATCACGCGCGGCGGAAGCGATCTGGCCGGCTTTCGCCTTGGCCGCGGTCAGCTCGCGCTCGTATGTTTCGATGGCTGCATCGGCTTCGGACTTCAGACGAGCTGCCTCGTCGAGATCCTGGGCAATGCGGTCGTGGCGGTTTTCGAGAATGCCGCCGACCCGCGGTACGATGACCTTCTGCATGAGCATGTAGAAGACGCCGAACGCGATCACCAGCCAGAGAATCTGGGACGGAAAGGTCGTCGTATCAAACGGACCAAATACGGTCGCGCCGTGGCCTTCGTCATGGGCAACGCCGGTCTCGGTGTGAAGCTGGCCTTCGGCAGGAGTTTCCTGTGCAAAGGCGGGGGTCACAAACATGCTCACCTCCAGGTGTATGCTCAAATGCGCGAGATCACGGCTGCCTCATCGGCGAACCGTGATCCCGAACTCCAGCCGTTGATTAGACGACGAACAGGAGAAGGAGAGCAACGAGCAGCGAGAAGATGCCCAGAGCTTCCGTAACGGCGAAGCCGAATACCAGACGGCCGAACTGGCTGTCGGCAGCCGACGGGTTGCGCAGTGCGCCCGTCAGGTAGTCACCGAAGATACGGCCGAGAGCGAGAGACGTGCCAGCCATGCCGAGGCATGCGAGACCCGCGCCGATGTACTTTGCTGCTTCCGCTTCCATATGGATACTCCTTCGAATGGGTTGTTGCGGCTGTTTTTGACGCCCGGGTGGCCGGGGTCAGCGACTTTATTCTCAGTGACCACCATGCACGGCGTCGTTCAGGTACATGCAAGTCAGTACCGCGAAGACGTAAGCCTGCAGGAAGGCAACGAGAAATTCGAGACCGGTCATGGCGACCGTCATGATCAGGGGCAGGACCGAGCCGGCAATGCCCATCGGGCCGAGCGCAGCCATGGTGGCAACGAAGCCCGCAAAAACCTTCAGCGTGATGTGACCGGCCAGCATGTTTGCGAAAAGACGAACCGAGAGGCTGATCGGACGCGAGAGGAAGGAAACGACCTCGATCGCGGACACGATTGGCAGAAGCGCACCCGGCACGCCGGAGGGCGCGAAAATCGAGAGGAAGTGCAGCCCGTGCTTGTAGAAACCGTAGACCAGCACCGTCAGGATGACAAACATTGCGAGCGCAAAGGTCACGATGATCTGGCTGGTGATGGTGAAGAAGTAGGGGAACATGCCGAGCAGGTTCGCCGTCAGAACGAACATGAACAGCGAAAAGACCATGGGGAAGAACTTCATTCCCTTTGAGCCTGCACCTTCACGCAGCATCGAAGCGATGAACTCATAGGCCATCTCGGCGACCGACTGCATGCGCGTCGGGATCAGGCCACGGTTCGACGTCGACAGATACAGGAACCCGGAGGCTGCTGCGACGGTTGCAACCATGAAAAGCGAAGCGTTGGTGAACGAGAAATCAATTCCGCCGATTTCGATCGGGACAATCTTCTGAACCAGGAACTGATGAGTAGGATCGTTTGCCACGTTCTGCTCTTTCGCTTTCGCCGCCGAAGCGGTCAATTCTCATTCAGGCTGGCGCGTCAGCGACCGTCGCCCTTGTCTTTAAAGTCCATCCTGCGATCGGCCGGATGCGGCGATGCCACATATCCGACAACGCGCATGACGTTCAACACGCCAGCACAGAAGCCAATCAGCAGCATGATGATCATGCCCCAAGGCCCCGTACCCACAAAGTAGTCGAAAAGATAGCCCAGAATCGCACCAACGATGATCGCAGAGATGAACTCGCTCGAGATCTTCATCGCCATACCATAACCCTTGCGGGTCTGATCGGCGTTTCCCTCGGCGCGTTCCTCGTCCCTGACCTTGCCATCCCGCACTGCGAGTTCGGCGGCCAATCGTCTACGGCGCTCTTCCAGATCTTCTTCCCGGTGGTCCGTCATGGCTCTCTCCGTCCGTTACCTGTTTCAGGGGCCGTTTATGCGCCCGATTTGAATGCAGAAACGGCGAGATAGAAAGCCTTCTGGCCCGCTTTGAAGTCGGGCGCACCATAATTTTGAGGCCCTGCATAGTCAAGGCGTGGCAGCACCAAGTTTCACCACAAATTAACCCCGAAAAATCATAGACTTAAGTCCAAGATGCCGATTCATCGCAGATGACGGACGGCAATTCCGGTCAATTGGCCGCAAGGCTGGGCCAGAATCTGCCACATTGGTGGAGAACGGGCGCGCTTCACGTCCGCGATGGCAGGCCGTTCGGCAGTAACGGTTGCGTGGGATACACCGACATGGGAGGCTGCGTGACCTTGCCCGCCCCGAGACGACCATGACACGCTTCCTTATCCGCATTGGAATCAGCATCGTCATCGGCTGGATGATCGGCGTGCAGGCGGCGTTCACCTTCGGTCCGGAGGGCAATCTGACGCCAATGCTCTACATCTTCGCCGCAGTACCGCTCACCTATCTCGCGACGTTCCTGATCGTGCCGCTTCTCAGCGGCTGGCTCGATCGACTGCGCTGACCGGATCAGCTCCAGCCGCCGCCATAGGTGCGGTAGAAGATGTGCTTGCCGATCTTTTCCACACGCTTCATCGTCGGGCCCCAGGCCGGGCGCACATAGGTCGCGTGGTAATGGGTGGCCGAGCCGACGTCCTTGAACCAGATCTTGCCGGCGGTGACGGCCATCGCGATTTCCTTGGCGATCTTCCAGTGGCGCGGCGAAGCGACGATGTCGGGGATGCGGTCACAGGCGAAGGAGAACTGGCAGCGGTTGCGCCAATCTTCGTTCTGATAGACGACGCCGCAGATAGAGTCGGGATAATGCGGATTGCGCACGCGGTTCAGAATGACCTGGGCAACCGCTGCCTGTCCCTTTACCGATTCGCCGCGGGCCTCGAAGTAGATGCCTTCCGCCAGGCACTTCTGTTCCTTGTCGGAGAAGACGTTGGCCGGCAGCGGCGTTGCCGCCCAGGCGTGATCCAGCGGGTCGATATCGGGAATGAAGCGACCCTGGTCCGGCTGCTGGTCGGTGAGGATGCTGTCGAAGGGCGAAACCGAGGCGTAATCCGGCGGCGGCGGGGCATAGGCCGTGGCCAGCACATCCGGAACGCTGTTGGTCACGAGATCGGCGATCATCGGCGTCAGCGAGGGATCGACCGGGGGCTTTTCACGCTTGAAGTAGAAGCTCGCGAGTTCCACAGGCTTGGCCTTGTCTTCCTCGCGGGCGAAGACGGACGGCGTCTTCAGTTCCGGCTCCATGAGAGAGCTGGTGCGCTGCAGGATGGAACCGGCAGAGAAGGCGCGCGGCGGGAGCATCTGCTCGACGGCGACCACCCTGCCCTTCTTCTGATCGCGGGTAACGCGCATTTCATCCGGGAGAGAAGCGGGATCCGCCTTGCCGCCGTCAAAGGCGATGCGGCGGCCATCGGGCAGGATGAGGCCGGCGCCACCGGACAGCGCTTCCGAGGCCTCGCCTTCCGAGAATGCGAGATTGGCTTCGTGGATCGAGCCCGCCGGCGTTGTGGTCATCACCATGCGCCAGTTGCTGGCGCCGCGATCGACACCTGTCAGAAGCCCTGCCAGATCGGCCTGGGCGGCAACGGAGGGGAAGATCAGCCAGGAAGCAAGGCCGAAGACCAGGGGAGAGGTCCAGTTCTCCAGCCGGGAGAGGACCTTCTTCGAAGGACGAAACTTGGGACGCAAGGCCACACTCCAACTCATACCGACACGGGTCCGGCGTTCCGGAACCCGACAGGATTACATTAGAGAAATATCTCCTGTTAACCTTGATGCTTGGTTAACGGCGGATCACAGCTTCGGGAGCTGCAGCCGATAAACGCACAAGGCCGCCGACAAAAAATCGGCGGCCTTGCAAAGATCCCCAAGTGTCTCGCTCAGATGATGACGTGCGAGCCGAGTTCGATGACGCGATTGGCCGGCAGGCGGAAATAGTCCGAGGGATCGGCGGCAGCTTCTGCGAGCGCGATATAGAGGCGGTCCTGCCAATGGGGCATGCCCATGCCGGCACCGGCCACCAGCTTGCGGCGACCGAGATAGAAGGAGGTCGACATGATGTCGAACTTCAGGCCACCGCGGCGCAGACTTGCGAGCGTCTTGGAGACGTTCTGCGTCTCCATGTAGCCGAAGCGGATCTCGACGCGCGAAAAACGCTCGGACAATTCCTCGACGGCAAACCGCTCCTCCTCCGCGACGCGCGGGCGCCCGAGCGTGCGGATGGTCAGCACGATGTTGCGCTCGTGGATGACGTGATTGTGCTTCAGATTGTGCATCAGCGCCGCCGGGGCCCGGGTGGGATCGCTGGTCAGGAAGATCGCCGTCCCGGCCACGCAGGCGGGGCCGTGTTCGCTCTTCCGCTCGATCATCGCGATGAAGTCCTCAAGCGCCACATCATCCCGACGGGTCTTCTGGAAGATGATCGCGGAGCCGCGGCGCCAGGTCCACATGACGACGGTGAAGGCCGCCGCGAAGAGAACGGGAATGTAGCCGCCGTCATGGATCTTCAGGAGGTTTGCCCCGAGGAAAACCAGTTCCAGAATGAGCAGCGGGGTGAGTACGGCGACCGCGAGCGGCAGGCTCCAGTTCCATTTCTTGCGAACGAACTCGAAGGCCATGATGGTGGTCACCACCATGGCACCGGTAACGGAGATGCCATAGGCGGTCGCGAGCGCCTCCGAGCTTTCGAACAGCAGGACGAGTGACAGCACGCCGACGAGCAGCAGGGTATTGACCGAGGGCAGATAGATCTGACCGGTCTGCGTCTCCGACGTAAAGAGGATCTGCATGCGCGGCAGGAAGCCGAGATGGATCGCCTGGCGAACCAGCGAGAAGGCGCCGGTGATGACCGCCTGGCTGGCGATGATCGTTGCAAAGGTCGCAAGGATCACGATCGGCAGCAGCGCCCAGGACGGGAACATCAGAAAGAAGGGATCGGAGGCCGTCGAGGGGTCGCTGAGGACAAGTGCGCCCTGGCCGAGATAATTCAAGACGAGTGCCGGGAAGACCAGTGCGAACCAGGCAAGCTGGATGGGCTTGCGTCCGAAGTGGCCAAGGTCTGCGTAAAGCGCTTCCGCACCTGTCACCGTCAGGAAGACGGCGCCGAGGACGACGATGCCGAGGAAGCCTTCGCGCGCCAGGAAGGACGCGGCATACCAGGGATTGAAGGCGGCGAAGATGCCGACATCATCGAAGATGTGATAGATGCCGCCGGCTGCCATGACGATGAACCAGACCGCGGTGATCGGGCCGAAGAAACGGGCGACCGCGCCCGTTCCACGCGACTGGACCGCAAAGAGCCCGATCAGGATCGCCAGCGATATGGGCACGATGAAGTCCGACAGGTTCGGGGCAACCAGCTTCAGGCCCTCGACGGCAGAAAGAACCGAAAGCGCCGGTGTGATCATGGAATCGCCGAGGAAGAGGGCAGCGCCGATCAGGCCCAGCACCATGAGGATCGGGCCATGGCCATTTGCCGTCTTCGACAGGAGGGCCAGCAGCGACAGCGTGCCGCCCTCGCCGTCATTGTCGGCGCGCAGAAGGAAGAGCACGTATTTCAGCGTGACGATGATGGTCAGCGACCAGATCATCAGCGAGATCAGGCCGATGATCTCGACACGGGTGATGCCGTCGACGCCGATCGGCTTCAGAGCCTCGCGAAAGGCATAAAGCGGGCTCGTGCCGATGTCGCCATAGACAACGCCGACTGAGCCGAGAGAGAGGAGAAGAAGACTGCGTACATCCTTCGGGCCAGCCTGCGGCTGGTGATCGATCTGCTGCATGGGGTTCCAGGCTCGTCAGAGCCAGCCTTTCCAACGGAAAAACAGGAAGGGGATGATGGCGGACAAGAGCATGGCAAAGAGTGCCATGGGGTATCCGAAGCTCCATCCCAGTTCCGGCATGAATTTAAAGTTCATGCCGTAGATTGATGCGACCAGGGTCGGTGGCAGAAAGACCACCGAGGCGATCGAGAAGATCTTGATGATGGCGTTCTGCTCGACATTGATCAGGCCCAGCGAGGCATCCAGCATGAAGGTGATGTTGTTGCCGACAAAGGCTGCGTGCTCGCCGAGCGACTGGATGTCGCGCGCGACGATGGTACAGAGTTCGGCGGCATCTTCTTCCCGTCGCACAATCGGCTGCGACTGCAGGAAGATGACGAGACGCGACAGGGAGACGAGGCTGTCGCGCAGTTTGCTGACCATCTGGTGATGGCTCGCAATATCGAGAAGCTTGTCTTCCAGGAAGCGCGGCGGGCGGCGCTTGGCGGCCTTGCGATTGACGAAGATAGTGATCGACAGCGCATCGAGGCGGCCAGCCAGCGTTTCCAGGATCTCGGCGGTCCGGTCGACGATTGTCTCCAGCAGATGACCAAGGAGCTTCGCGCCGGTGTCGCACTGGCCATTCAGCCGAAGGAGGCTGGCGCTGAACAGGGCGAAGGATTTCGGCTCGGCATAGCGGATGGTGATCAGCCGGCCGCGATAGAGAATGAAGGCGACGTCTGTCAGCAGCGGATAACTGGAATCTGCCCGGTAGAGCAGCGAGGCAGTCATGTAGATCGCCTCGTTCTCGACATAGAGGCGGCTGGAAGGCTCGATATCCTTCAGCTCTTCCGGAGTCGGGAGCGGAATGCCGATCTTGCCCTCAACGAGGTGTTCTTCCTCGATGGTCGGCTTGATCAGGTCGATCCAGATGATGTCTTCGGGGAATTCGCCAAATGTCGGCTCGATGCCGATGACTTCGACACTTCCGTCTCTTCTATAGGCCCTTATCAAGGACTGGTCACCTTCATGGCACGCCGCGCGTTGAAGTCGTGGACACAATCATAGACCCGGAATGAAAGCCAAATCAATTGCTGCAGCACAGCAATGCAGCCAACGCACGGCTGAAGGCTTACACGCACCGAATCTTGCGGCCCTGTTTGCCTGATATCACTCGAAGACGATCGCGGGGGCGGCACGGCCGGAGCGGGCCTTGACCTGCTCCCAGACCTTGGTCGCGATATCGCGATAGACCTTGGCCTGCGGGCCGTCGGGCTCGCTGACAACAACGGGTGTGCCGGCATCCGACGTCTCGCGGATCGAGATCGTGAGCGGGACCTCACCGAGGAAGGGCACGCCGATGGTCTCGGCTTCCGCCTTTGCGCCGCCATGGCCGAAGATGTCGTAGCGATTGCCGGTGTCCGGCGCGATGAAGTAGCTCATGTTCTCGACGATGCCGAGGACCGGCACCTCGACCTTGTTGAACATGTTCAGCCCCTTGCGGGCATCGATCAGGGCCAGGTCCTGCGGCGTGGAGACGATGACGGCGCCTGATAGTGGCACCTGCTGGGCCATGGTCAGCTGGGCGTCACCGGTGCCGGGCGGCATGTCGACCACCAGCACGTCGAGATCGCCCCAGGCGACTTCGCGCAGCATCTGCATGAGCGCCGACTGGACCATCGGTCCGCGCCAGATCATCGCCGTGCCCTCGTCGACGAGGAAGCCCATCGACATGACCTTGATGCCGTAATTCTCCATGGGCACGATGATGCGGTTTTCGATCTGCTGCGGGCGGCCGGTAATGCCGAGAAGGCGCGGCATTGACGGACCATAGACGTCGGCGTCGAGGATGCCGACGCGCAGGCCGTTGGCCTTCAGCGCAAGCGCGAGATTGACTGCCGTCGTCGACTTGCCGACGCCGCCCTTGCCGGAGGCGACCGCGATGATCGCATCGATGCCCGGGACACCCGCCTTGGTGCGCTGCTGGCCGCTTGGAGCGGGACCATGATTGTGGGCGGGGCCGTGATTGTGAGCATGTCCGTGGCCCTGGGCGGGTGCTGCCGGCTGGGGACGCGGTGGCGGGGCGGAACCCTGCTTGCGCTCTGCCGTCAGGCTGACCACGGCGCCGTTCACGCCGGGGATGGCCTTGACCGTACGCTCTGCCGCCTGACGCAGCGGCTCCAGTTCCTGGGCGCGCTCGGCCGGCACATTGATCGAGAAATAGACCTTGGCGTCGGAAATGAAGACATCGGAGACCATGCCGAGGTCGACGATGTTGCCTTCGAGATCCGGTCCCCGGATCCCCTTCAGCGCCTCAATCACCCGATCACGCGACAATTCGGTCATTTCGATATTCTTTCCGCTCGGACATTCATCTGTGCACGTTCAGATAATGGAGCGGGAGGCTTTCGCCAACTGCAAATGCGACGGCGAGGGTGCGACCATTGCCGCAGAAACAGACAAGCCGCCTGCGGAGAGCACCCCCCGCGGCGGCTTGTCAGGCTGCACCCGTTCTCGGGTGTCACGCTACGTCCCCTCTGGACTGACACTGAGAATGCAGGAAGCGTGCCAGACGCGAATATCCCGCAGGACAGGCGTTTCGGCCTGTGGAGGATCTCAAAAAGTGAAGGGGATGGCGTGAAAAAGGGCGGCGACCCAGAGAGCCGCACAAAAAAGCACCAGCGTTTACACTTACTTGATCAAGCCGAGGCGCAGGGCCTTGGCGACCGCCTGGGTGCGGTTCACCGCGTCCAGCTTCTTGGTGGCGCGGTTCAGGTAGTGGTTGATCGTGTGTTCCGAGAGCGTCAGGATCTCGGCGATCTCGACGCTGGTCTTGCCGGCTGCAGTCCAATTGAGGCAGTCGAGCTCGCGATCGGTCAGCATGTCGCTGTTGCGGCTGTCCATCTCGCGAATTTCGGCGAGACGGTTGAACACATGCGCGGCGATATAGGCGAGCTGCATCATCTCCTGGGTATCGAACGCGTCTCGATCCCCAGCAAAGGAGACCGCACCGCGGGCACCGGTCGCGTCATGAACCGGGAAATAGGCACCGCGGTTCATGCGGAAACGATGAAAGAGCGACTTCGAAATCTCAGCCGACTTGGGATCCCGCTGCGTTGCCACGTCGTCGATGTCGAAACGCAGCGGAATGGACGCGCGGCGCAGATGGGCGAGCACCGGACTTCCCGACAAAAGCGCTACCTGATCGAATTCGGTCAGCAGATCGGCCGGCCAGTTGGTGATGATGGAGCTGCTGCCGAGTTCCTGGGCGGTCGCGCCAGGCATGTTCATCACCATGAAGGCGCGGGCACCGTAAAGCTCGGTCACGCGTTTCATGAAACGGAATACGTCGAACTGGGTCTTGAAGCCCTTCACATCCGTGATCAGGCCATCGACGCGTGCAGACATTGCGCTATCCGGGGTCGTCATCACATCCACGTCCTGACCGGGTCACCGGCCATGATTATCGGGGAGATTGTCCAAGACGTGTTCGTCAATTGCTGCTTCACCTGACATTGGCCAAGATCGGGACCGCGTGGCGAAACCTCAGCTTCCACCAATCTCTCCGAACCCGCATAGGTAATTCTTCTTCGGACCTGCATAGAGAATGAGTGAGGAACACCCAAAGTCGATACCAACGCCGAATCTGTTCCCTTGGGTTGCTGAAGCATAGACTTGTAAAGCACCAAGGGTCCAGATACCGCATGAATTTTACCGTAAACCCCTGTCTGCGACGTTAGTCGCACGACAAGGTCTAGATGAATAGCGACAAGGAGGACATCCGTGATCTCAACCGAAAGCTTCAACGGCAGAATGCTCACCGAAGAGGTGATGGAACTGGGTGAAGGCCCGGCCTACGATCCGGTCTCGGGTTCACTCTTCTGGTTCGACATTCTCGGCAAGATGCTGTGCGAACTGGATGTCGAAGGTGGAAAGCTGAAAAAGCACGCCTTGCCCTTCCTCGGCAGTGTGATCGCGGTGATCGACGACAAGCGGCAGCTGATCGCTTCCGATCAGGGGCTGTTCCTGCGCGACAGCGCAAGCGGCACGCTTTCTTCCTATGCCGCCATTGAGGACAAGCCGCAGAACCGTTCGAATGACGGGCGCGTGCATCCGAGTGGCGCGCTCTGGATCGGCACGATGAGCCGGACGGCGGAGACCGGTGCGGGCGCGATCTATCATGTGAGCGGCACGACGGTGACAAAGATCTTCGATGCGGTCAGCATCCCCAACGGCATCTGCTTCTCGCCGGATGGCTCGGTTGGCTATTTCAACGATTCCAAGGTCAATCACATGATGCGGGTGGCGCTCGACCCGGCGACGGGCCTTCCGGTTGGCGCACCCACTGTCTTCATCGACCAGTCGCAGCGACAGGGTGTCATCGACGGATCGGTTGTCGATCTCGAAGGTACGATCTGGAACTCGAACTGGGATGGCGGCGCTGTCGATCGTTACGCCCCGGACGGCCGGCATATCGCCCGTTATGCAGCACCGGTTCGTCGCCCGACATGCCCTGCCTTTTATGGCAAGGCGCTTGACCGGCTCGCCATCACCTCCTGCTGGGAGGGGCTGAGCGACGAGGAGCGCGCCCAGGACAAACTGGCGGGTGTGACCTTCGATCTCGGCGTCAGCGTCAAGGGAAAACCCGAGCCGCTGTTCAAGCTCTGACACGTGCGCCACGCAGCCTGGGCGGGGTCGCAAGCGGCCCCGCAAACCAGTTTTCCGGCTTTTTGTTCCGGTCGATCTGCTAAAATATTCAAGGACTAACGGGCGGAACGATCATGGCCGCCGGACATTTTCCTCTCGAACCGACGCCGCCGAGCCACTCAATGCGAGGCAGCGTCAGTCGCAGACCATCTCAGAGGAAAGGTAGGTCCACCATGAACAAGTCCTTCAAGACGCTCGCCGCCGCCGTACTGCTCGGCTCGACCGCAATCGCTCCGTTCGCCGTCGCCCAGGATGCCACCCCGGGTGCCACCACCACGCCGCCGGCCGCCACCGGCACGGCACCGACTGGTACAGTCGCCCCTGACGCCACCACTGGCGCCGCTTCCGGCACCATGGGCACGACCGCTGCAGCGGGCACCGGCACCTATCTGACCGAACAGGCCGAGAACCACATCTCTGTGGCCGACTTCATGGGTCAGGCGATCTACACCGCCGACAACCAGTCGATCGGTGACATCAACGACCTGCTCGTTGATCGGGAAGGTGGCGTCGTTGCAGCCGTCGTTGGCGTTGGCGGCTTCCTCGGCATCGGCGAAAAGAATGTCGCCGTTCCGTTCGAAAACATTACGATCACCCGCGTGGTTGATGATGCAGAAGCCATGACCACGACCGATGGTACGGCTACGACCGGCACGTCGACCACGACAACGACGGCTACGACCGACAATACCGCAACCAACGCGGAAGAAGTTGCCGATGCTGAAGTTCGTCTGACGACGACCGAAACCGCAGACAGCCTGCGCAACGCTCCCGAGTTCCGTACTCTGGACGACCAGGCTGCTGATGCCGGCACGATGGGTACCACTGACGGCACCACCACCTCGTCCACGGATAACTAATCCGGATACGAGGGACGTGTTACAGTCCTGAGGGGCGGCGCTTCGGCGCCGCCTTTTCTTTTGCGGAGATTTCAGGGATCAGGCGGTGGCGCGATCGACGAGCGCGAAGTCGTGATGGTTCTCGGCGAGGTAACGCAGGGTCGCGGCGGCATCGACCGGCTTGCCAAAATAGTAGCCCTGCCCCATGCCGCACCCAAGTTCGCGCAGCTTCCGGGCTTCGGCTTCCGTCTCGATGCCTTCCGCCACAACTTCGAGATCCAGGCCCTCGCACATGCTGACGATGGCCTTGATGATATGCTCTGAGGTACGATCCGTGGTGATCGCCGACACGAAGGCCCGGTCGATCTTCACCTTATCGAAGGTGAATTCCCGCAGGCGCCCGAGGCTCGACTGTCCCGTGCCGAAGTCATCCAGCGAGATGCGGATGCCGGCATCCTTCAATTCCTTGATGATCCGCCGAGCCGTATCGGCCGAGGACATGACAGCCGTTTCCGTGATCTCAAGCTCCAGACGTCGTGGGTCGAAACCGACGCTGTTGAGGATGGAGAGCGTGTTGAAGGACGTCCTCAGATCCATGAGCTGGACCGAGGAGAGGTTGAAGGACAGGAAGAGGTCGCGCGGCCAGGCAAGCGTTGCTTCGGCAGCCTTGCGCAGCAGCGTTTCCGACAGGGTATCGATGAAGCCGCGTTCTTCGGCGAGCGGCACAAAAACGGCAGGTGAGACGAAACCGAGATCCGGATCGATCCAGCGGGCGAGCGCTTCGAAGCCGACGACGCGGTTGTCGCGCAGGCGGACGATCGGCTGGAAATGCACATCGACCGTATCGTTGATGATGGCATTGCGCAGCGCCTGTTCGAGCTGCGTCGCCTGTTTCATCTCCTGCGCGATCTCGCGGGAATAAACGGTGATCTGGCCGCGGCCACGGCGCTTGGACCGGTAGAGAGCGGTCTCGGCGCTCTTCATCAGCTCCTCGAAATCTTCGCCGGCAAAGGGATAGACGGCAAAACCGAGGGAAGCGGAGAGGCGCACATTGCGGTCGCCGAGATCGTAAGGGGCGGAAAGCACATCCTTGATCAGCTGGCCTGCACGCTCGGCGCCCAGGCGCTCGAAAACCAGCGGCAGCACGATCGCAAATTCGTCGCCATCATGTCGGGTGACGATCGCCCCATCGGGCACGCAGGCCTTCAGGCGGTGTGCGACCTGGCAGAGGATCTCGTCGCCGGAGGCCTGGCCGAAGAGATCGTTGATCGGCTTGAAGCCATCGAGATTGACGATGCCGACGGTGAAAGGTGCGGGATCGGCGGCGCGGTCGGCGGCGAGCTGGCGCACCTTGTCGCCCAGCCTGTGGCGGTTGCCGAGGCCGGTCAATCGATCGGTATAGCCTGTCGTCTTCTGGTCGCCTTGGCCATGCGGCTCAGGCGCTCGTCCGGCGGGACCCATTCATGCTTCCTGGTACGGTTCCTTGCACGTGCCAGAATGGGTCTAAAACATTAAAATAATCATATCGATACTGCGGAAGGCGGCTCGCTGCCCTCCCCAAAAATCGGGTAATCAGGCGGTGGACGCAAGCCTTGCAATGTCCGGCACGAGCCGTCGGATCGCCTGATCGACGACATCAGGGCTGAGCGGCTTGAGGATCACATCGTTCATGCCGGATGCAAAACAGGCTTCGCGGTCGCGATCGAAGGCCTGGGCAAGCACGCCGATGATCGGTGTCTGCAGGTTCACGTCCTCGGGCGACTGGCGGATCCGGCGCGCGGCCTCGAAACCATTGATGCCGGGCAGCGTCACATCCATGAGGATGATGGCGGGGTTCAATTCCGCCCGTAGCCGAACGGCTGTCTCTCCGTCTGCACAGATCCGGTAGGCAAAGCCGAGGCCTTCGAGGATCTGCGAGAAAACGATCTGGTTGATCTCGTTGTCTTCGGCGACGAGAACGAGGGAGGATGTCAACGGAGCGGCAGGCTGCAGCACAGACGCGAGCTTCGACACACCCGCCGGCGCGGCAGGATCGGCGGCCGCAGGCTCTTCCTCCGTGATGATCTCCCAATCGTCGTTTGGCACGGGCGGCTGTTGCAGCGCGGTCAACCGGTCAAGGACGCTGAAGGCGAGGTCGCTCGCGATGTCGAAGACCGGCAAGGTGATGTAGTCGACATCGACCGCCTGCAGGAGTTCCAGGCACCGCATGTCGAGGTCGACATCGACAATCGCGAGGTCGATGACAACGCCAACCGATTGCGCCACCGTCAGGAAGGCGTCGAGTTCCGACTGGTCGCGGACACAGCAGCTGTCGAGGCCGAGGAGTTGCAGGATGTCGAGCGCCCTTGCCTCGAAGTCGCGATCCGCGGTGACGAGAAGGGCCTTGCGTCCGTTCAGGCGCCCATCGATCAGGCTGTGACCGGCGCCCTCATCGCGTGATGGGGCTTCAAATGCTGCCTCCTGAGAGGCGGGCAGATCGGCAGCGCCACCGACCTCACCGAGACTTGCCACCACCAGATAGCGCCCCGGCTTGCCGACGCGCTGGACATGAACAAGGATCGGGCGCGGCGGATCTCCGTAAAGCCGCATCGGAAGGGTGAGCGAAGATGTGACGCCGGTGTCCAATACGTTGCGCGAGACGGTGACCAGCCGTTCGGCGACATCCGGTTCAAACAGTGTGGCGATCGTGCCGCCGAGCGCATTGTCAGTGCCCACCGAGGTGGCCGAGCAAAAGACTTTGTTGACAGCTACAAGCTGGAGATTGCGATCCTGGACGAAGACCGGATGGGCAAGATTATCGAGGATTTCCTCGGTGAGCTGGACGCGCTCGATATCCGCACGCCACTGCTCCTCCCGGCGCTTCTGCTCGGTGATATCAGTCATCACGCAGAAGCCGAAACCGGATGGCAGGCGACGCTTGGAGAACTTGGTCCAACGCTTGTCGTCGTCGCAGGCCTGGATCTCGTAGCGTTCCTTCCAGTGGGCAGCGATCTGGCGGGTCAGCCATTCCTCGCGGCTGAGGGCGGCACCATCGGCCTGGCCGCTGGCTGCATGGCGCAGGCCCAGGTCATATGCGGCTCCGAGGATGTCCCTCAGGCGCGAACCGGGCTCGAAGAAGTTTGATGGCAAAGGCAGGAAATGGCGGGCGCTGCGGCTTGCGAAGATCAGGTGATCGTTGCGGTCATAGACGATGAAAGCCGAGGAGAAGGCCTCCGACACGGCGTCCAGCAAGGCAGCGTCGAGAGCGGTCTCGGCCGACGAATTGTCGGGCCCCTGCCGTCGCTTGTCCTGGCCGGGGGCCTGTGGAAACTCGCTCACACTGCTGCCTCTAGGAACCTCGCCATCCGAAGACGACGAGAATTTGGGGGGCTGATGCCATGATGGAGACATGCCGGACCGCTTTTTCAGGCAGGGAGATATGCGAGGGACACTCCGGCCCGTATCCTCATTCCACCGCCAGCAGACCTGCTGAAGAGACATTGCAAGTCATTGTTCAAACTAGAGACATTCCGTTAAGGCACGCTTAATGATGGGCATGGCGGCCACCGCGATACGATTTCGTCTTTCGTCTGAGCTCCGAATCCGGGAAAATGGCCGCATGATCATCAAGCAACTCTCCGAGACCCTCATCAACCAGATCGCCGCCGGCGAGGTCATCGAACGACCGGCCAGTGCGGCGAAGGAACTGATCGAGAATGCGATCGACGCAGGTGCTACCCGCATCGAGGTGGCGACGGCCGGCGGCGGCAAGACGCTGTTGCGGGTCATCGACAATGGTTGCGGCATGGGGCCTGAAGATCTGGCGCTCGCCATCCGCCGGCATTGCACATCGAAACTCAGCGAGACGCTGTTCGACATCCGCTCGCTCGGCTTTCGCGGCGAGGCCCTGCCCTCGATCGGTTCGGTCGCGAAGCTGACCATCACCAGCCGTCCCGCTGGTGCCGACAGCGGTGCTGAAATCGCCGTTGTCGGCGGCAAGGTGGGGGATGTGCGGCCGGCAGCTGCCAATCCGGGCACGACGGTCGAGGTGCGCGACCTGTTCTTCGCGACCCCGGCGCGGCTGAAATTCATGAAGACGGAGAAGGCGGAAGCGGGTGCGATCAGCGAGATCGTCAAGCGCATGGCAATCGCCTTTCCAGCGATCCGTTTCGTGCTCTCGGGCACCGACCGTTCGACGCTCGAATTTCCCGGCACCGGCGACGACCACCTGGCGCGCATCGCCCAGGTGCTGGGCGCCGATTTCAAGGACAATGCGATCGAGCTCGATGCCGAGCGCGAGGATGTGCGGCTGACAGGCTTTGCTGGTGTGCCGACCTTCAACCGGGGCAATTCCGCCCATCAATATGCCTTCGTCAACGGACGCCCGGTGCAGGACAAGCAGATCCTGTCGGCTATTCGCGGTGCCTATGCCGAGACGATCCCGCAGGGTCGTTATCCGGTAGCCGTGTTGTCTTTGACGCTCGACCCGGCGCTGGTCGACGTCAACGTGCATCCGGCGAAATCGGATGTGCGCTTCCGCGATCCGGCGCTGGTGCGCGGCCTGATCGTCGGGGCCATCCGGCAATCCCTTCAGCGCGAGGGCGACCGGGCGGCAACGACCGGGGCCGGCGGCATGTTGCGTGCTTTCCGCCCCGGCTTCTCGCCGCAGCCGGCCCAGGCTTGGTCACCGGCCAGTTCGCCATCGCGACCTCTCTATGGGGCAGCGCCGAGCTTTGGCGGCGGGTTTGCGGCCGCCGCGCCGGCTGCGCGCGGTTTTGGCGAGGCGGCGCAGGCGGCATTCGACAGCCTGTCGGTCCCGACAGCCCGAAGCGAACCAATCCCCTCCCCTGCACCACAGAGCGCCACCGTCGAGGCCATTGCAAGCTATCCGCTGGGTGCCGCGCGGGCGCAGGTGCATGCCAACTACATCGTGGCGCAGACGGAGGACGGTCTTGTCATCGTCGACCAGCATGCGGCCCATGAGCGGCTGGTCTTCGAGCAGATGCGCAAGGCGCTGACGGGTCGCAGGCTTCCCTCCCAGGGTCTGCTGATCCCCGAGATCGTCGACCTCACGGAAGAGGATTGCGACCGGCTGATGGTCCATGCGGAAAGCCTGGAGCAGTTGGGACTGGCGATCGAGCGTTTCGGGCCGGGTGCAATTGCCGTGCGCGAGACCCCGGCGATGCTCGGCGAGATGGATGCGACCCAGCTGGTGCGCGATCTCGCCGACGAGATTGCCGAATGGGACACGGCCGACCGGCTGTCGGCCAAGCTTGAGCATGTCGCTGCGACCATGGCCTGCCATGGGTCCGTGCGCTCGGGTCGGCGTCTTCGAGTCGAGGAGATGAACGCGCTTCTGCGGCAGATGGAGCAGACGCCGGGTTCGGGTCAGTGCAATCACGGGCGGCCGACTTATGTGGAGCTCAAGCTCTCCGATATCGAACGGCTGTTCGGACGGAGCTGAGCGTGCCACGCACGGGTTTTGACGTGAGCCATCTTTCATTCGCCGGGAGGGCGCTGTATTGCAGTTCCGTGACACGCGGCGCAGGAGAAGAGTGATGAACCGTTTCGAAGGCGGCGGAAACCGCGAAGCCAAGATCCGCTATCTCGATGCCGATTTCCAGATCCTGACGCCGGGGACCTTCGTCACCTGCGCGATCACCGGGCGCCCGGTGCTGGTCGACGAGCTGAAATACTGGAGCGTTGCGCGGCAGGAAGCCTATGTGGATGCCGCTGCATCGCTTGAAGCGGAAAAGCGCGCGGGCGCGCTTCCCAACCAGGGCCGCTGAGCCTCAGGCCTTCTTGCCGAGGCGCCTGCGCCGGCAGGCTTCGATCGCCCGGTCGATGATCAGGTCCGGAGCCTTCGGGTCGTCGAAGACCATGTCGATCTCCACCACCCGCGATTTTTCCGACAGCTCCGCCGACCGTCCGTGACCGCCCGACAGGCGGACACTGTCCTTCGCCGTCGTGACCAGTTGCAGGCCCTGACGTTCGGCGCGTGATAGAAGATCCGCAATCTCGTCATCTGCGAGATGATGATGATCGGGAAAGTCCGCGCGGTCGACGATGACTGCGCCGAGTTCTTCCAGCGTTCGATAGAACTTCTTCGGATCGGCAATACCTGCGTAAGCGAGCACCGACCGACCGGCGAGATCGTCCGCCGCCTGGGGCGTGACATTGGCGACCAGAACCGGCTTTCCGCTGCGGGACGCCTGGCGGACAAAGCGGTCTGCCGCGTCGCCCTTGCCGACCTTCAGGATCGCATCGAGCTGGCGCATCTGGACCTCGAGGGGTGCGCGGACGGGGCCTGAGGGCACGACCCAGCCATTGCCGATGCCGCGCCGGCTGTCGACGACGATCAAGGCGTAATCCACCAGAAGCCGGGCGCTCTGGAAACCGTCATCCATGATGACGAGATCGACACCCTCAGCCACCAGCTTTTCAGCACCCGCGACCCTGCGGCGGGAGATGACGGTCAGCGCCTCGCGGGCGAGCAACAGCGGCTCGTCTCCGACTGCGGTGGAGCGATGGTGATGCGGGTCGACAACGGTCGTGACATCCAGCGAGCCGCCATAACCGCGGCTGAGGAAACCGGGGGTCAGCCCCCTCGCCTTGGCGGCGCGGGCAATCGCGATTGCGGTCGGGGTCTTACCCGCACCACCGACAGTGAAATTGCCGATGCAGACGACCGGCACTGCTAATGCGTGGCGGCGACGATGCTGCATGATGGCACCGGAGATGCGGCCATACACAAAGGAGAGCGGATAGAGGTAGATCGCCTGCCAGCCGGTCTTGGTCCACCAGAAGGGTGGTGCCTCGGATACCATTCTCGTCCCTGTCGTGACCCCGGCGCCCCTCTGGCACCGCCTCATGCGCGCAACAAGAACCATTGCAACGCCGAACCGTCAAGCACAGGCGTGCCGAAATGGCACGAGCGTAGTCAGTTGAGGACGGCTTCGAGCTCGGTGATATCGGCGAGCACCATGTCAGAATGAAGGGTCAGTGTCTCACGCGAGCCGGTCCCGGAGAGCACGCCGATCTTCAAGCCGGCACCGGCATTCTTGCCCATATGCAGGTCGTGATTGTTGTCGCCAACGACGGCGACTTCTGCCGGTGCGAGCCCGGTCGCGGCGCAGAAGCCGAGCACCATGCCGGCTTCCGGTTTCTTGCCATGGCCGCTGTCATAGCCAGCAACGAAGTCGACATAGGGCAGGATGCCGAAGCGCTCGGCGGCGACCCGGATCGAGCGTTCATTGTCGCTGGAGGCGATACCGAGGCGAAGGCCCTTGCCGTGCAGGCGGGCGAAGAGCGGCTGGAGTTCGGTGACAGGCACCGAGAGTTCGGCGGCCTTGGCGAAACAATCATCGATCTTCGGCACCAGAGCTTCGAGCGTAAAGGGCGAGCCGGCATTGATCATGCCCTGTGCAATCTCGACCGTATTGCCGGCGGCAAACAGGCTGTCCGGCACGATCGCACCGCTCACCGGATCCATACCGCAGGCCAGCAGCAGACGATCGGCGAGCGCCTCGTCGCCATCGGCGGCCATCAGCGCCACTTCGCGATTGACCGGTCCCCAGCTGGCGTCAAAATCGAGCAGCGTACCGTCCTTGTCGAACAGGATGCCGGCAATCTTTTGCTTCTGCTGCATGGGGAAGATCCTGTTTTAGGGTCAGCTCTGGCTGGCGGTGCGCGGCTCGAGCTTGGCCTTGACCGAGAGAGGGCTGATATAGGGCTCGAGACCCTTCAGCGTCGCGCTGAGCGCACCGCGCATCTCCTGCATGCTTTCAAGGCCTGCATCGATCATCTTCGAGCGCGCCACCTCGTTGTTGAGGAGGAAATGGACGGCCTTCGCGAGCATTTCGGCATCGCGGACGATGCGAGCGGATCCCTTGCGCACGAGGCGCTGGTAGCTTTCGCGGAAATTGCTGACCTGCGGACCGGAGAGAACCGCGCAGCCGAGCATGGCCGGCTCAAGCGGGTTCTGGCCACCATCGGCGGCAAGCGAGCGACCGACGAAGGCGACTTCGGTCAGGCGCAGATAAAGGCCCATCTCGCCGATCGTGTCGCCGAGGAAAACATCCGTCTCGGGCGTGATGACATCGCCGCGCGTGCGGCGCGCAACCACGAGGCCCTTTTCGACCAGCATGGCCTCGATCTCGTCGCTGCGCTCAGGATGGCGCGGCACGAGCACGGTCAACATGCCCGTATGAGCCTTCAGCGCCCGATGCACCATGGAGGCGATCTTCTCTTCGCCATCAAAGGTGGAGATGGCGGCCCAGGTCTTGCGGTCGCCGATCTGCTGACGGTAGCGCTCCAGCACCTGCTCGTCGCAAGGCGGTGCATCGCTGTCGACCTTGATATTGCCGGAGACGCTGACCGGCCAGGCGCCGAGATCCCGGAAGCGCTCGGCATCCAGATCGGACTGGGCGATCACCAGCGCCAGTTTGCCGAACAGAGTTTCGGCGATGGACGGATGCCGCTTCCAGCGATCGAAGGAACGATCCGACATGCGGGCATTGACGAGGATCTGCGGAATATGGCGGCGATGCAGCTCAGCGAGCGTCGTCGGCCAGATCTCGGATTCCACGCCGATGGCGATATCCGGCTGCCAGTAATCCAGGAAGCGGCGGATCGATGGCAGGAGGTCGAGCGGCACATATTGGTGGAGGACCATGTCGCCGAGACGGTTCTTGGCCACTTCGGCCGAGGTCACGGTGCCGGTGGTCAGAAGCACGTGGATATCGCGGCGGCGCAGTTCGCGCATCAGTGCGACGACGGCTGTGGTTTCGCCGACGCTTGCGGCATGGATCCAGACGAGTGGGCCTACAGGGCGCGCGAGGCTCGCATGGCCGAAGCGCTCTCCGCGACGGGCCTTGTCTTCCTTGCCCTTGGCCGCGCGGTAAGCGAGCATCGGCCCCGACAGCGGATAGGCCGCAAGGCCCAGCCAGCCGTAGGATCTCAAGGCGAAGGAGGCTAGGCCATCGCTCAGTGCCATCGATTGGACCTGCTCATCTTCATCGACAATGCCATTCTTCCCGGTCAGGAGGCGTCGCTACGCAACAAGAGAGATGCAAGAAGACTGAGTTCAAAACGTGACCCTTGCGGGTCGTCCGGGCGGTCTTTGGAAAACCGCCGGCCTTCGGCTTACTTGTCCGAAGGGTTCAGCATTCGGTGCATGTGGACGATGAAATAGCGCATATGCGCGTTGTCGACCGTCGCCTGGGCCTTCGCCTTCCAGGCCACCAGGGCGCTGGCGTAGTCGGGGAAGATGCCGACGATGTCGAGAGCGTTCAGATCGCGGAACTGGACCTCTTCGAGGTTCGACAGTTCACCGCCAAAAACCAGATGGAGAAGCTGCTTGTTTTCGTTGGTTTCCGTCATAGTTGCGGCCTTTTCTCATTCTCAGTCAGTCGGCTTTCATCTGCGCGATTTCGCTGCAAAGGTCAACTCCGAGGAATTCGCGTGATGTTCTTGAGCAATGCCGGAAGAAGCTCCGCCGATGCTGCACAGAGCACCGGATGGGTCACGTCTTCGCGATTATATACCAGTGCCTGTCCGTCGAGATCGGTGATCGAACCGCCGGCGCGCGCAAGGATCAGATCGGCCGCCGCCAGGTCCCAGTCGTGCGAGCTCTTCTTGACCAGGGTGGCGTCGATGCGCCCGTCAGCCACGAGCGCCAACCGGTAGGCAAGCGACGGGATGTGCTCGACGCGTTCGATGCGGGGCCTCAGCACCGGGCTGAAGCTGGCAACCATGTCCTGGGCGGAGGCGACCTTCAGGCTGCCTTCGATACCGGCCGTGGAGACTGTGATGTCCTGGCCATTGCGGCAAGCGGGGCCATCGGCTGTTGCCGTAAACTCCTCGCCCAGCGACGGTGCCACGAGGATGCCGGCGACGGGTTTGCCCTTGCGGACGACAGCCACCGAGACGCACCAGGTGTCTTTGCCAGCCAGGAAGGCACGGGTGCCATCGATCGGATCGATGACGAAGAGCGTCTCGCAGGAGAGACGCGCCGGATCGTCGTCCGTCTCTTCCGACAGCCAGCCGTAATTGGGCCGGGCGTGGCGGAGGATTTCCTCGAGGATCTTGTTGGCGGCGTAGTCGGCGGCGCTGACCGGCGAGCGGCCCTCGTTCTTCCACCAGACTTCCGGCGACTGGCCGAAATGGGCCATGGCCACCTTGCCCGCTTCCCGGGCCGCATCGGTGATCAGGGCGAGGTCGGCCTGCCAGTCGAAGCGCGTCCCGTCCTTTGTCTGTCGATCAGAGCCCGGCAAGGGTCATGCCCTCGATGGCGAGCGTGGGGGCTGCGACACCGAACTTGCGGTCGATGTCGTTGGCTACCGTGATGCGCATGAACATGTCCTTGAGGTTCGATGCGATGGTGATCTCCGACACCGGGTAGGTGAGCTCGCCGTTTTCGATCCAGAAGCCGCTGGCACCACGGCTATACTCGCCGGTGATCATGTCGACGCCCTGGCCGATCATGTCGGTGATGTAGAGGCCGGTACCGACGCTGCGGATCAGCTCTTCCGGAGAGATGTCGCCGGGTTCCAGCGCCAGATTGGTTGAGGACGGAGACACCGAGGTGCCGCCGCGCACGCCACGGCCATTGGTCTTCAGCCCAAGCTCGCGAGCGGCAGACGAGGACAGGAACCAGTGCTTGAGCACGCCGTCCTCGATCATCGTCAGCGGCTTGCCGGAGATACCTTCGCCATCAAAGGGGCGCGACGAGGAGCCACGGACCTTCAGCGGATCATCGGTGATGTTGAGGCCAGCCTTCAGGACCTGCTGGCCCATCTTGTCGCGCAGGAAAGAGGTCTTGCGGGCGACCGAGGCACCATTGATGGCACCGGCGATTGTGCCCGCGAAGCCGCGCGCGACGCGAGGATCGAAGACGACGGTGAGGTTGGATGCCGTCGGAACCTGACGCGGGTTCAAGCGGCGGATCGCCCGCTCGGCGGCGCGGCGACCGATTTCTTCCGGGCTGTCGAGCTCGGCGAAATAGAGACGGCTGTCGAAATCGTGGTCACGCTCCATCTTGGTGCCCTCGCCGGCGATGACGCCGACGGAGCGGGAAAAGCGCGAGCCGGCATAGCTGCCAGAAAAGCCGTGCGAGGTGACAAGCACGAGGCCACCCATGCCGGCCGAGGCACCGGCGCCGAGCGAATTGCTGACGCCGTTTACCGAACGGGCCACTTCTTCCATCGCAAGCGCGCTTTCGCGCAGCTGGTCGCTCGACACTTCCGTATCGTCGAAGAGCTGAAGATCGGGGATGTCGCGGGCGAGATCGCTCTCGTCGGCGAGACCGGCGAACGGATCTTCGGGCGAGACCTTGGCCATGGCAACTGCGCGCTCGGCAAGCGCCGTGAGGTCGAAGCCCGGATTTGCCGAAACGCTCGCCACCTGGCGGCCGATGAAGACGCGCAGCGAAAAGTCGTCGCTCTCGGACGCTTCTGTCGACTCGACCTTGCCGAGGCGGACGCTGACGCCCTTGGAGCGGGAGCGCACGACCACCGCATCAGCCTTGTCCGCACCCGCCTTTATGGCGAGATCGACAAGCTGTTCGGCGCGTTCTAGGAGATTGGCGGAATCAATTTGATTGGGCATGGGTTGGCCTTTCCTTCTTGCTCCATTTATTGTGCCTGAGATGGGGCATCAAGGGCGGTTCGGGCTTTTCCGTTCACTTGCCCGGCATAGGTTCCATTCCAGTCCGCTCGATCCCGGAAAACGAGGAGAATCCCCTTGGCCAGCGCAACCGAAGCCCTGTTTGCCCAACCGCTGCTTCTTCTCGGGGGAGCGGTCATCGCAGCCCCGATCTTCCGCAAGTTGGGGCTCGGAACGGTGCTCGGCTATCTGGCAGCCGGCGTGGTGATCGGCCCCGTCCTGCATCTGATCGGCGGCTCCGGCGAAATCCTGGCAGTCGCCGAACTCGGGGTCGTGCTGCTGCTCTTCATCATCGGACTGGAGCTGAAGCCGAGCCGCCTATGGCACATGCGCCGCGACATCTTCGGGCTGGGCACGAGCCAGGTGGTGCTGACTGGTCTCGTTGTGACGGCGCTGGTCTATGCGGCAGGTCTGCTCGACTGGCGCGGCGCGCTGGTTGCCGGCTTCGGCCTCGCGCTGTCATCGACCGCCTTTGCGCTGCAATTGCTCGAAGACTATGGCGACATGAACAGCCGCTACGGGCAGCGTTCCTTCTCCATCCTGCTTTTCCAGGACCTCGCCATCGTGCCGCTGCTGGCCATGGTCACGGTCCTCAGCTCCCAGGGTGGCGAGGCGCAGCAATCGCCGCTGATCGAAATCGGGATCGCGGTGGCTGCCGTGATCGGAATGATCCTTGCCGGGCGCTATCTGCTGACACCGATGTTTCAGATCATCGGTCGGACGGGCGCCCGCGAGGTAATGATCGCAGCCGCCCTCTTCGTCGTACTCGGATCCGCTTACCTGATGCAGGTGGCCGGACTTTCGATGGCCATGGGCGCGTTCCTTGCCGGCGTCATGCTGGCCGAATCCTCCTATCGCCACGAGCTGGAGGCGGATATCGAGCCGTTCCGCGGGCTGCTTCTGGCGCTCTTCTTCATCGCCGTCGGACTATCGATGGAGCTTCAGGTGATCGTCGACAACCTGGCACTGATTGTCGTCGCCGTGCCCGTGCTGATGGCGGTGAAGGCGCTGGTCATCTACACGATCTGCCGCCTCTCGGGCTCGTCGCGCAACGACGCCATTCGGATCGGCATGCTCTTGCCGCAGGGCGGGGAATTCGGATTCGTCCTCTTCACCACCGCCGCAGCCGCCGGCCTCTTTTCCGGCGCACAGTCATCGCTGCTGATCTCGATCGTGACGCTCTCCATGGCGCTGACGCCGCTGACGGCCAAGATCGGCCAGCGCCTCCTGGTGCGGGAGACGGGCGAGAAGGAGGAGATGGAAGAGGATTTCGAAGGGGCCGGCTCCGACGTGTTAATGGTCGGCTTCTCCCGCTTCGGACAAATTGCCGCCCAGATCCTGCTCGCCAGCGGACGCGACGTTACCATTCTCGACGACAGTCCCGACCGCGTGCGACAGGCGTCGACCTTCGGTTTCCGCATCTATTTCGGCGATGGCACCCGGCTCGACATGCTGCGCGCCGCCGGCATCGAGAGGGCGAAAATCGTCGCCGTCTGCACCCATAAAAAGGAGATCACCGACAAGATCGTCGATCTCATTCGCTCCGAATATCCCGACGTGCGCCTTTTCGTCCGTTCCTATGACCGCATCCACAGCCTCGAACTGCGGGCTCGGGACGTGGAATACGAAGTGCGCGAAACCCTCGAATCCGGTCTGCTCTTCGGCCGTCGGACGCTCGAAGGGTTGGGTGCCACCGAGGACGAGGCCTATGAAATCGGCGAGGACATTCGCCGCCGCGACGAGGAGCGCCTGAGGCTTCAGGCCCAGGAGGGCATTCTCGCGGGCCGGGATTTGATTCACAAGCGGCCGGTGAAGCCCGAGCCTCTGATCAAGCCGAAGAAGCCCATCCAGACCGTGGAAGCGGAAGAGGAGGTCCCCGCCGCCTGATCCTCAGCGGCGCACGAAATCTTCCATACGTGCGGCAAGCTCCCGCTTCAGCGGGTCCTTGAGGCGATCGGAGATTTCGAGGATTTGGCGCGCCTTGAAGAAGTCGAGGACCTTGTAGGCGTTCACCTCAGGCCGGATGTAGATGTCCGGCTGGCAGATCTTCATCTTCAGCGCGATATGCGACTGCATCATCAGCTGCGAGGCACCAAACAGGCTGTCGATGCGGTTGGGGACCGCCGAGCCGTCTCCCTCGGGCGCGCCGATCACGTCGATGGCGACCATGATGTCGACCTTGCCGACCAGGTGATCGTAAGGCACCGGATTGAAGATGCCGCCGTCGATCATCAGCCGACCGTCGATGGTAACAGGGGCGAAGAGTGCGGGAATGGCGGCTGACGCCGACAGCGCCTCGTAGAGATCGCCTTCGCTGCGCATCAGCTCGCACTGGCCGTAGTAATCGGTGGCAATGACCGTCAGCGGCAGCTTAAGGTCGGCAAAGGTGTCGGGGATCTGGGGCGGCAGGAAGGCGCGCAGCAGGCGCGGCAGGTTGAACTGGCCGAAGCGAAAGCCGCCAAGGGCACGGATGCTGGCGGGCCTCAGGCTCCAGAAGCGGTTCAGCACCAGCGACCTGTTGTCGGCGAGTTCGAGAGCATAGTCGCGGATGTCGCGGCCGCTCATGCCGGCGGAATAACCGGCGCCGAGGATCGCGCCCATGGAAGAGCCGGCGATCAGGGCGGGCTTGATGCCCAATTCGTCGAAGACCTCGAGCACCGCGATATGCGAAAAGCCGCGTGCGCCCCCTGCCCCAAGCGCAAGGCCAATGGTCGGATCGGCCTTCACGGCTGTTGACGGGATCGGGGTTTCAGCGACGAGATCCATGGGCAAGCTTTTCTCCGTTTGGGGGATCAGGCTGGCCTATAGGAAAAGAAGTACATTTTCGTGTCACCGAAGGTGCGCTCTTCCAGGAAGGCGAAAACAGGATCGACGGAAACCTGCACGTCGCCGCGCTCTTCGAGGATGACGAGGGCGCCCGGCGCGATCCATCCGCCCAGGTGGGCCGACGTGAGCGCCTTTTCGCCGAGACCCTTGCCATAAGGTGGATCCGCGAAGACCAGTTCGAAGGCCTCGATGTTGTTGGATGGGCCGAGATCGGTGGCGTCGCGCCTCAACATGCGAGCGCGGCCATGCAGGCCGAAGGCATCGATGTTTTCCCAGAGCAGGCCGCGGCCCTCGACGCTGTTCTCGACGAACAGGGCCGATTTGCAGCCCCGCGACAGCGCTTCTATGCCGACCGCACCTGTTCCGGCGAAGAGATCGAGGATGCGGGTGCCATCGAGCACGCCCGGATGGGCGTGCGCGAGGATATTGAACAGGCTTTCCCGCGTCCGGTCGACGGTCGGCCGGATGTCATTGGACTTGGGCGTGGCCAGCGTGCGGCCACGGAACTCACCGCCAACGATGCGCATGACGGCTTACCTCTTGCCCTTGGGGGCGCCCGTGCGGGGACCGGAGGGCTTGCCACCCGGGCCGCCGGAGCGTGGGCCACCGGCAGGGCGCCCGCCCGGCTTGCCGCCGAAGCTTTTGCCGCCACCAGGCTTGCCGCCAAATGACTTGCCAGCCGGTCTGCCAGCCGGCTTGCCGAAGGACTTGCCAGCGGGCCGGTCACCAAAGGGACGGTCGCCCGCAGGTCTTGCGCCACGCGGCTTGTCACCGAAGGGCCTGTCGCCGGCCGGACGCTCGCCCCGGGGACGATCATCACGGGGGCGATCATCGCGGGGTCTTGCGTCACGGGGACGGTCATCACGCGGCCTGTCATCCCGGGCGCGGTCCGGCGTGAACCGTTCCGTGCGCGGACGATCCGGCTTGTCGCCGAAAGGCTTGCGAGGACCGCGATCACCAAAATCCTTGCGGGGTCCGCGGTCGCCGAAATCCTTGCGAGGACCACGGTCTGCGCCTTCACGACGCGGCGCGCGGTCGTCGCCTTCACGGCGTGGTGCGCGTTCTGCACGGTCGCCGA
This sequence comes from Allorhizobium sp., assembly GCA_051861045.1. GTDB lineage: Bacteria > Pseudomonadota > Alphaproteobacteria > Rhizobiales > Rhizobiaceae > Allorhizobium. The sequence goes on along the minus strand of JBHYDI010000002.1, from coordinate 348,248 downwards.
AATCACGGCGCGGGCCACGATCCGTTCCTTCGCGGCGCGGGCCACGGTCTGCACCCTCGCGGCGCGGAGCGCGGTCGTCACCGTCGCGACGAGCGGGACGGTCGCCGAAGCCACCGCGCTTTTCGCCACGGCCGCCATCGCGACCGCCGGGCTTCTGGTCCGGGCCGTCGGCGCGGATCCAATCACCCTCTTCGTCACGGGCGCGGGTGATCTGAACGGTCGATGTCGGACGGTCGTCGAAGCGTTCGACAGGCTTTGCGCCACGCGGATCGGGTTTGCGACGGGCAGCAGCGGCGGCTGCCTTTTCACCGAGCGGGCGGGCGCCGGGCGCCATCCAGACGTTTGCAGTCCGGCCCTTGGTGTTGGTCACCGGGCGCTTCGGTTTGTCGCCAAACTTGTCGCCAGGCTTGCCGTCGTCGCGGCGCGTGTCGAGACGTCCAAGCGCGCGCTCGCGCTTGTCCCCCTTGTCAGCCCAGTCCTTCGGCGCGGCGCGCTTCTTGTCTGCCGGGCGCTCGTCACGACCCCAGTCGGCTTTCGGCTCGCGGCCAGGCTTCTTGGCCGGTGCGGCAGGCGCGTCCTCTTCGTCCGTCTCCACGCCATGGGCGTAGATCGGGGCGTCGAAGTTGGCCTTGGATTCCTCGATCAAGCGGGGGCCGAGCTGGTCGCGCAGCATGCGGCCGCGGACTTCGAGCACCTGACCTTCGGGCAGATCGCCGAGCTGGAACGGGCCATAGGAGATGCGGATCAGGCGGTTGACCTCAAGACCGAGCGCGCCGAGCACGTTCTTGATCTCTCGGTTCTTGCCTTCGCGCAGACCCATGGTGATCCAGACATTGTGGCCCTGCTTGCGGTCAAGCGTCGCATCGATCGCGCCGTAGAGCACGCCGTCGACAGCTATGCCTTCCTTCAGCGCGTCGAGTGCCGGCTGATCGACATCGCCATAGGCGCGCACGCGGTAGCGGCGCAGCCAGCCGGTGGTCGGCAGCTCCAGAACGCGGGCGAGGCCGCCGTCATTGGTGACCAGCAGCAGGCCTTCGGTGTTGATGTCGAGACGGCCGATGGACATGACGCGCGGCAGGTCTTCCGGCAGGTTCTCGAACACCGTCGGACGGCCTTCCGGATCGGAATTGGTCGTCACCAGGCCGGCCGGCTTGTGGTAGAGCCACAGACGGGTGCGTTCGATGCCGCGGATCGGCTGGCCATCGACCTCGATCTTGTCGGCCAGCGTTGCGTTCAGCACCGGTGTTTCGAGCACCTTGCCGTTCACGGCCACGCGGCCTTCCATGATCATGCGCTCGATATCGCGACGCGATGCAACGCCGGCGCGGGCGAGGAGCTTCGAGATGCGTTCGGGCTTCATGGTGTCGTCGCCGGCCGGCGCCTCGGCGCGCGGTGCGCGGGCGGGCTTGTCTGCGGAGGCTGCGGACGGCTTTCTGGTTTGCGGCTTGCCGCTGCGGTCGGAGGGCTTGCCCCCCGGACGCCTGGACTTGTCTTTGAATGTCATTTGCTGTTTGCCTGTCGTTTGGGCTGTCGTATCAGAGCGCGCGGCTCTGGTTAAGTGGAAAGTTCGTGCATGGGGAAGACAAACGGCTTCATGGAAGCGGCCTTTGAGGAGGCTCGCGCCGCCGGCGAGCGCGGCGAGGTTCCGATTGGCGCCGTGGTCGTGCATGACGGCGAGATCCTCGGGCGCGCCGGCAACGAGACGCGGGCGCTGAACGATGTCACCGCCCATGCCGAGATCCTCGCCATCCGGCGCGCGGCAGCCGCCATCGGTGACGAACGGCTCGTCGACGCCGATCTCTATGTCACCCTCGAGCCCTGCACCATGTGCGCTGCGGCAATCTCCTTTGCCCGGATCCGGCGACTCTATTATGCTGCCGGGGATGTGAAAGGTGGCGCGGTCGAGAATGGCGTGCGTTTTTACCACCAGCCGACCTGCCACCACGTTCCGGAAGTCTATTCCGGCATTCGCGAAAGCGAAGCTGCCGAGATGCTTCGGGGCTTCTTCCAAGAAAGGAGAGACTGATGATCTTCGTTGCGCTCATCGCGTCTGTCGCAGGCATGGTCGCCATCGCGGTCTGGGCCTATCGCCATGTGGCGCCGGATACCGATCGCCTGCCGATGCAATGGTCGGCCGACGGCACCGTCAACTGGCGGGCACCGCGGCTGGTTGCGATTGCCGCGACCCCGGTCCTGATGCTCACACTGATTGCGCTGATCTTCGTGTTTTCACGCCATGACCATGCCGAGCGTGACATGGCTCTGCTCTGGATATCCTTCATCGCTCCCGCCTTGCAGGCGCTGCACATGGCGCTGGTGGCCCGCACGGTCGAAAACGAGGAATGAGAGCGCGGGCTCCTTGCAGCCTCACGCGATCCCGGCAAAATCCCTGAGCGCCTGGCCGGTCATGCGGTAGCGGATCCATTCGGACTGCGGCTCGGCACCGATGGCATCGTAGACGCGGATCGCCGGCTCGTTCCAGTCGAGCACACTCCACTCGAAGCGGCCACAGCCCTTTTCGACGGCAATGCCCGCGAGGTGTTTCAGGAGCATCTTTCCGGCACCCGTGCCGCGATAGTCCGGCGAGACATAGAGATCCTCGAGATAAAGACCGTTCTTCGCTTGCCAGGTGGAATAGCTGTAGAACCAGACGGCAAAGCCTGCCGGTCGACCATCATTTTCCAGGATCACCGCCTCGGTGACCGAGCCTTCGCCGAAGATCGACGCGCGGATCGTCTCTTCGGTCGCCTCCACCTCGTGGCCGGCCTTTTCATAGACGGCCAGCTCGGTGATGAAGCCGAGAATGGTGGCGGCGTCTTCAGGCGTTGCGGGGCGGATGGTGAAGGACATGGGAACACCTCAAGCAAAAGGGCAGGTCGTTTCCGCCCTGCCCTGGAGAATTTGAAATCGGAATGCGCTTATTGGAAGGGCATCCACCAGGAGCTGTTCTGCTGGGCAGCCTTGGCTTCCTTCTTGCGGCGCTTTTCCTTCTTCTGTTCCGGCTCGCCGAGATCGGTCAGCGCCACTTCCTGGGTCTGGCGATATTCGGTCGGCGGATCGGAGAGAAGGCGGCGCTGGTCGAGATAGGCGCCCTTCTGCAACGCACGGGCGTCGCGGAAGGCCTGCCACTTCTGCGTTTCGGTCATGGTGCCGGCCGTGCCGTAACCGGCGAGCAGCGGCGAACGATAACGCGGGTTGTCGGCGTTTGCGTCGGCTTCGGCCACGAGACGTTCGCGGGCCTCTTCCGGCGATTCCACCCATTCCGGATTGTTTTCGCGGCTGGCGACGGATGCCTGCGGCGCGACGAGAGCTGCGGTCTGCGTGCCGCCCGGGGGAAGCACAAGGTCAGGACGCGGATTGTACTTGGTGCCCTTGTTGCCAGGCTCGCGCGGGGCGATCGACACGGCCGAGCCGACGTCGTCCACCAACTGCTCCATCGCCGTCTTGTCGGTGCCGTAGGTCGGGCTGCCGACGCAGCCAGACAGGCCAGCGGTCACGCCAAAAAGACCAACCACACCGAGGCCAACTCTGAACAAATATGCCGAATTCATGAATGCCTACCAGCCTCGCCGCAGTTACATCAGTCATGCCGAATGCTAGCGACCAGCCCTGCCGGTCGATTTCGGCCAATTTCAGGCAGTTTTACCGGATGACCCACGAAAGCGCAAATCATCCGGTCACATTTCCTTATCCGAGTGCTGCAAGCTCGCGCAGCGCCTGGGCGTCGCGGGCCGAAACATCCGGGTATTCAGGGTCGGAGCCGACATCCCGGGTGATCTTCCAGGAGCGGGCGCACTTGGTGCCTTCGGCCAGCTTCGGCTCGACCGCGACCTTGGTGCCATCGTCGAGACGGAAAGCTTCATCAGGGCCCTCACCCGAGACAACCTGGATATCCGAGGTGATGCAGATCTCGGCGAAATCGAGACCGTCGAGCGCCTTCAGGAGCTCGGCATCGGCGACATGAACGACCGGGGCCGCTTCCAGCGAGGAGCCGATGCGCTTTTCCTTGCGCTCGATTTCCAAGGCACCGGTGACGGCACGGCGAATGGCGCGAACGCCCTTCCACTTTTCGGCAACCGCCTCGTTCGACCAGTCGGCCGGAACCGTCGGGAACTGTTCGAGGTGGACGGATTCAGCGTTCGGGTCACGCGACAGCCAGGCCTCTTCCGTCGTGAACGGCATCATCGGGGCAAACCACAGGACCAGGCAGTCGAAGAGCTTGCGGATGACGAAGAGGGCGGAACGGCGCTTCAGGCTCGACGGGGCGTCGCAGTAGAGCGTGTCCTTGCGGATGTCGAAGTAGAAGGCCGAGAGTTCGACATTGGCGAAATCGCTGAGAGCGCGGACGATGCGCTTGAAGTCGAACTCGTCATAGCCCTTGCGGACGACCTGATCGAGCTCGGACAAGCGATGCAGCATCAGCTTTTCGAGTTCGGGGAGGTCGGCATAGGCGATCTCGTCGCCATGGTCATGGGCGAGCGTGCCGAGCATCCAACGGACCGTGTTGCGGATCTTGCGGTAGCTGTCGATGTTGGTCTGGATGATCGTCTTGCCGAGACGCTGGTCTTCCCAGTAGTCGGTGTTCATGACCCAGAGGCGCAGGATATCGGCGCCGGATTCCTTCATCACGTCCTGCGGCGTCACCGTATTGCCGAGCGACTTCGACATCTTGCGGCCGTCTTCCGCCATCGTGAACCCGTGGGTGACGACAGCGTTATACGGCGCGCGGCCACGGGTGGCGCAGCTTTCGAGCAGCGAGGAATGGAACCAGCCACGATGCTGGTCGGAGCCTTCGAGATAGACATCGGCCGGCCATTTCAGGTCCGGGCGGTCTTCGAGCGTGAAGGTGTGGGTGGAGCCAGAGTCGAACCAGACGTCGAGAATGTCTGACACCATCTGCCACTTGTCGCCGTCGTGCTCGGAGCCGAGGAAACGTTCCTTCGCGCCTTCAGCGAACCAGGCATCGGCGCCTTCGACTTCGAAGGCTTCGAGGATGCGGGCATTGACCGCCTCATCCTGCAGCACATTGCCCTCGGCATCGGCGAAGACGCAGATCGGGACGCCCCATGCTCTTTGACGAGAAAGAACCCAGTCCGGGCGCTGCTCGATCATGGCGCGCAGACGGTTCTGGCCACCGGCGGGGACGAAGCGGGTCTGGTCGATGGCGGAGAGTGCACGGGTGCGCAGCGTCGTGCCGTCGGCGAGGTCCTTGTCCATGTAGACGAACCACTGCGGCGTGTTGCGGAAGATGACCGGCTTCTTGGAGCGCCAGGAATGCGGGTATTCGTGCTTGATGCGGCCACGAGCGAAGAGGTTGTTGGCCTTGATGAGAGCGTCCATGACGCGCTTGTTGGCGTCGCCCTTCTTGCCGTTGTCGTCGAGCACACGGGCCGCACCACCTTCGGCCGAGGGGCCGAAACCGGGGGCGTCTTCGGTGTAGAAGCCGGCATCGTCCACCGGGAACGGGATCTTGACGTCGATGCCACGGGCTTCAAGCGCACGGACATTCGCCATCCAGGCTTCAAAGTCTTCGCGGCCGTGCGACGGGGCGGTGTGGACGAAGCCGGTACCGGCATCGTCGGTGACGTGGTCGCCGTCGAGCATGGGGACGGCGAAGGTGTAGCCGAGGTCGGCAAGCGGATGGGCGCAGGTGATCGCGCCGAGTTCGGCACCGGTCACGTCGCGAACGAGCTTAAACGTGACCTTGGCCTTGGTTGCGGCGTCTTCGGCAAGGCGCTTGGCGAAGATCAGCTTCTCGCCCGGCTGCGGGCCGAAGTCATTGGTGGCTTCCGTGACCTCGTAGAGACCGTATTCGATCTTCGAGGAATAGGAGATCGCGCGGTTGCCCGGGATAGTCCACGGGGTGGTCGTCCAGATGACGACGGCAGCCGACTTCAGATCGGCGGCGCCCTCGACCACCGGGAACTTCACCCAGATCGTGTCGCTCTCGACCTCGGCATATTCCACTTCGGCTTCGGCGAGCGCCGTGCGCTCGACGACCGACCACATGATCGGCTTGGAGCCGCGATAGAGCTGGCCGGACATGGCGATCTTCAGGAGTTCGCCGGCGATGCGGGCTTCCGAATGGAAGGCCATGGTGGTGTAGGGATTGTCGAAGTCACCCTCGATGCCGAGACGGCGGAACTCGTCCGACTGGATGTTGATCCAGCCTTGCGCGAACTCACGGCATTCCTTGCGGAATTCGTTGACCGGGACTTCGTTCTTGTCCTTGCCCTTCTCGCGATACTTTTCCTCGATCTTCCACTCGATCGGCAGGCCGTGGCAATCCCAGCCAGGCACGTAGTTCGAATCGAAGCCGCGCATCTGGAAGGAGCGGGTGATGACGTCCTTCAGCACCTTGTTCAGCGCATGGCCGATATGGATGTTGCCGTTGGCATAGGGCGGGCCGTCATGCAGGACGAATTTCTCGCGGCCGGCGGCCGAGGCGCGGAGCTTCTTGTAAAGGCCCATCTGCTTCCACTTCGCCGCCATTTCCGGCTCCTTCTGAGGAAGGCCGGCGCGCATCGGGAATTCGGTCTCGGGCAGATAGAGGGTCTTGGAGTAGTCGATCTTTTCAGGGGTATCGGTCATGGATCAGCCATCGGATGGGGCGACCTCAAGCGGTCGCGGAATTATGTCATGGATTGGCGGCAAGCGGGCGCTAAGGCTTTCAGACCCAACGCCAAAAACCCGGACCTTCCCGCAGCTCTTCAAGCCGCCGGGAGGGCCGGGCCAATAATTCGAATGATCCGGGCCGCCGAAAGATACGTCATGGCCGCGTTCTTTAGGGGTTTTTCGCGCCAAAAGGAAGGGGCAAGATGGGCGAGATGGACAGGCAGATGGGACATGCCTAGACTGTGTTCATCACCCCATGTCAGCGGGCCACACAGGATCAGGGCGGAGACGGCATGACACGCAAAGCGCAGCTAAAGGTCGACCTCGACGCCAAGCTCGCCGATGATTTTGCCGCGGCGGTTTCATCCGCACAGACGTCAGAAAGCGAAGTCCTGCGGGAAATGGTACAGGACTATGTCGAGCGGCAGAAGGTCGATAGCGGCTATCGTCAGTTTCTCGAGGCCAAGGTTGCGCGTGGCCGCGAAGACGTGGCTGCCGGAGAGGTCGTCGCGGCAGATGATGCCGAACGGATGTTTGCGGAGCGACGGGAACTGGCTCTCAAGGCGAGCCGCTCATGATCGTTCGATGGACGCGCCAGGCCATTCGTGACCGCGCTTCCATCTTCGACTACCTCGCTGCTAAGAATCCGCTGGCCGCACTGTCCATCGACCACAGCTTCGAACAGGCCGCCATTCAGCTTGGTCAGTTTCCTCATTCCGGCAAAATCGGCCTGGTCCTTGGCACCCGCGAACTTCTGCCGCATCCCAGCTATCGTCTCATCTATGAGGAAACTGACGGCCAACTCGCCATCCTCGCGATCGTTCACACGTCACGACAGTGGCCACCGACCGACCGCGATTGATAAGACCGCCGGCTTTACTCGCCGCCGTTTGCCTCAACGACCGCGCGCAGGGCGTCGTTGATCCGGTCCTGCCAGCCGGGGCCGTCCTTCTGGAAATGGGCGAGGACGGCGCTGTCGAGCTTTATCGAGACGAGTTCCTTGACGTCGGGTGCGGCGCGGCGCTCGACCACGGGGGCTGCCGGCTTCTTGACGGGCTTGAACAGCGCCTCGGCGGCATCCTTCGGGTTTACGGGTCTGCGCGGCGTCATGGCCATGGGGGTGCCTTTCGGGCTGTCTCTAGTGATTTGTTGGCCGCACTAGGCGGCAATGCGGCCTAGCCGTCAAGCGGTGATGGCCGGCGTTTCCACCGGGCGGTGCTTAGCCTGACCGTGAAAGGTCGGCGAAGAAATCCGCCTTGGCGAGCCTTCGGGCGATCAGAATGCCGACAAGCAGGGCGGCCACGAAGATGGCGGCCGAGGCGTGGCCGAGGCCGAGTGCGGGGATCGAAGCGCCGGGGCAGAAGCCGGCAATGCCCCAGCCAATGCCGAAGACGGCGGAGCCGCCAATCAGCTTTGCATCAATGGCGCTCGCCTTTGGCAGTCGGAAGCTCTGGTCGAAGAGCGGCTTGTCGCGCATCCGGAAAAGCAAGGCGTAGCCGGGGGCGGCAACCGCGAGCGCACCGGCCATGACGAAAGCGAGGCTCGGATCGAAGCTGCCGGCGAGGTCGAAGAAGTTCAGGACCTTGGCGGGGTTTGCCATGCCGGACAGGGCGATGCCGGTTCCAAAGAGAGCACCGATCAGGAAAACGATGAGGAAGCGCATCAGATCGTGACCTCGAAGACGTGACGGATGAGAAACACGGTGAGGATGGCGAAGGCCATGAAGGTGGCGGTGGCTGCAATCGAGCGGCGCGAGAGGCGCGCCATGCCGCAGATGCCGTGGCCGGAGGTACAGCCGGAGCCGAAGGTGACGCCGATACCGGCGATGAGGCCGCCGACGATGAGAGCTGTGGTGGACACAGGAACCGCATAGTCGACCTCGTAGCCACCGAGCGACAGCGCAAGCGGTGCGAGGATCGCGCCGGCGAGGAAGGCTGTTTTCCAGGACCAGTCGGAGCCGAGCGGCGGCAGGATGCCTCCGATGATCGCGGTCATGCCGGCAATCCTGCCCCAGGTGAGCATCAGGAGCAGCGCCGAGAGGCCGATCAGCAGGCCTCCGGCAAAAGACATCAGGGGGGTGAATTCGGTCAAGGCAGTCTCCAGCGCCGCCCGTCGGTTCACGGGCCTGTGTTACATATGGCCATGCATATGTGACGCTGAGCGGATCGGCAACTCACATCGCCGAAAACGCTGTAGGCTGGATCAGAAGGCGATGGCCGTGTCCAACGGGCCGAGGGGTGACACGCCCGAGAGCAGCGCCCTTGCCTCCTCCGCATCCTTGTGGATCTGGGCAACGAGCGGATCCAGCCCGTCGAACTTCCACTCGTCACGCAGAAAGCCAAAGAGCGAGACGGAGCAGACCTCGCCATAGAGATCGCCGGAGAAATCGAAGACGAAGGTTTCGAGCCAGGGATCGCCATTGCTGGTGACCGTCGGGCGATAGCCGAAACTTGCGACGCCATCGCGGATGATGCCGTCGGGCCGGCGGAAACGCACGGCATAAATGCCGGGCTTGAGTGTCGCTTCTGGCGGCAGATGCATGTTGGCGGTCGGGAAACCGAGCGTGCGGCCAAGCTGTTGGCCCTTCATGATCTCCGCCTCGACCGTATAGCGATAGCCAAGAAGACCGGCCGCCTGGGCAACGTCACCGTCTGCGATCAGGCCCCGGATGCGGCTCGAGGAGATGACCTCGGCCCCTTCGTCACGGAAGGCATCGACGAGGCTGACGCCGAAGCCGTGGCGGCTTCCGGCCTGCATCAGGTAGGCGGGGCCGCCTTCCCTGCCCTTGCCGAAATGGAAGTCGAAACCGGTCACGACCTCGCGGGCACCCAGCCAGTCACCCAGGATCGACTGGACGAAGTCCTCGGCCGAGCGCTGCGAGAATTCGCGGTCGAAGGGATATTCGATCACCGAATGGAAGCCCATGGCTTCGAGAATAAGGGCGCGCAAGGATGGCGGCGTCAGGCGGAAGACCGGCTTGTCGGGATTGAAGACGGTGCGCGGATGCGGCTCGAAGGTCAGCACCAGGGCGGGCACGCCGAGCGTTTCGGCCCGCTCCAGCGCGCGCTTGAGCACGGCCTGGTGGCCGCGATGCACGCCATCAAAATTGCCGATCGCCACCACGCCGCCGCGCAAGGCAGCCGGCAGTGGTTCTTTCTTCTCGTTGCGGTGAAAGACGGTCATCGCAGGTCCCGCCTCATGCCAGCCTGTGCATCCAGAATTGCGGCGCGACCTTCTCGCGGTCGAGGAAGAGCTTGAGCCGCGCCTCATCAGTCACGTTGTTGGTCGCGTAGTCGGCAGCGTGGATGCCACCGGAGATGTAGAGGAGATCCAGACCGGCATCGACGGCACCCTTGACGTCGGTCGGCATGCCGTCGCCGATGGCGAGCACGCGGGCCTTGTCGAATTCACCGCGGGCTTCGCGGGCGGCCGCCAGCGTCGCCTCATAGATTGGCGAGTGCGGCTTGCCGGCAATGCGGGTCTCGCCTCCGAGTGCGGTGTAGAAGGCGGCAACGGCGCCGGCGCAGGGGATGATGCGGTGGCCGCGCTCGACGACGAGATCCGGATTGGCGCAGATGAGCGGGACCTTGCGGGCGACGAAGTCTGTCAGCATGTCGCGGTAGTCTTCCGGCGTCTCCACCTCGTCATCGAAGAAGCCCGTGCAGACGACGCAATCGGCCTCTTCCTTCGACACCACCTCGACGTCGAGACCGTCGAACAGCGGCAGGTCGCGCTCCGGGCCGAGCAGGTAGACCTTCTTCGGGCCGGCGGCGATCAGGGTGCGGGTGACATCGCCCGAGGTGACGATGCGGTCATAGGCCGTGTCGGCAACGCCGATGGCGCGCAGCTGCGGGATGACGCCGATGGCAGGCCGCGGCGAATTGGTAATCAGCACGACCGTGAGACCCTTTTCGCGGGCGGCCGTCAGGGCTTCGCCGGCGAGCGGGAAGGCGTCGATGCCGTTGTGCAATACGCCCCAGACGTCGCAGAGAATGACGTCGTAAGCGTCGGTCACGTCGCCGAGGGTGGTAATGCTGCGGGTCATCATCTGTCCTGACTGCTGAATGTGTGTCCGGTGACATGGCAAAGGACGGGCGGCAAGGCAAGGGGCAAGCGTCGCGACGCCCGAAAATGGCAGCCGCCACCTTCAGCGTCAGAGAAGGAAACGGGCCGCCAGCCCCAGCGCGCTTGCAGCGAGCAGCGTCTTGCCGATGCCGAGATGGAAGCGGAAGATCATGACGGCCGAGATGACGGCGATGACCAAGGCCTGCCAGTCGAGCGAGGACCAGACCGGCTGCGGAACGGAGAGCGTCAGCGGTCCAAGATTGACCAGATCGACCGGCTCCACCCGTGTGAAGACGACATGCAGCGCGAACCAGACGGCAAGGTTGAGGATGACGCCGACGACTACGGCGGTGATCGCCGAGAGGGCTGCACTGAGCAATCGGTTGCCGCGCAGCCGCTCGATATAGGGGGCACCGGCGAAGATCCAGATGAAGCTCGGGATGAAGGTGGCCCAGGCGGCAATGAGACCACCGAGCAGGCCGCCGATCAGCGGATCGAGCGCCCCGCTCTGACGGAAACCTGCCAGGAAACCGACATAGGAGAGCACGAGCACCAGCGGTCCGGGCGTCGTCTCGGCGAGTGCCAGCCCGTCCAGCATCTCGCCGGGTTTCAGCCAGGCATAATGATCGACCGCGACCTGGGCGACATAGGCAAGCACCGCATAGGCGCCGCCGAAGGTGACGAGCGCCATCTTGGAGAAGAATGACTGGATCTCGGGAAGTGCGGTTTCGGGAAGGGTCAGCCACAGGATTGGCAATGGTGCGAGCCAGACAGCGATCCAGAACAGAAGTGCCGCAAGCTGGCGCAGGAGGGGTGGCCGTGCGCTTACCTCTTCGACGATCTCGCCAGCCCCCGAGGGAGTGCCCCGGGCATGGACAAGGCCAATTGCGGCAGCGGCAAGCACGACGAGCGGGAATGGCAGGGAAAAGAAGAACAGCGAGATGAAGGCTGCGGCAGCCAAGCCCCGATGGAACCCGGTCTTCAGCGCCCGCCGGCCGATGCGGATGACGGCTTCGACGACGATGGCAAGCACGGCAGCCTTGAGCCCGAAGAAGAGGCCGGCGACGAGGCCTGTATCCTGGTAGAGCGCATAGAGCGTGGAGAGACCAAGGATGACGGCAAGCCCCGGGAGGACGAAGAGAAGGCCGGCGACGATGCCGCCGCGCACGCCATGGAGGAGCCAGCCAATATAGGTGGCGAGCTGCTGGGCTTCGGGCCCTGGCAGGAGCATGCAGTAGTTCAGGGCATGCAGATAGCGATCCTCATTGATCCAGCGCTTTTCCTCGACGCAGATCTTGTGCATCAGCGCGATCTGCGCCGCCGGGCCGCCGAAGGACATCAGGCCGATGCGGGCAAAGGCGGAGACGAGTTCGGGAAATGTCGGTGAAACGGAGAGATCTCTGGAGGCCTCGGTTGCGTGAATGTCGGTGGATTTCGCCGGCATGCAGCAGTCCCTTTTTTCACGGGCGCGCTTGACTCGTCCGCAGGCTGTTCTTATCTCAGCCTCGCTGGCACTCTCCAGGGGGGAGTGCTAACAAATTCCGATGCGATGCCCTCCAGGGATCGCGAGTGTCATTTGATCGAGGGATTAGACAATGGCAAGCACCAATTTCCGTCCGCTGCACGACCGCGTTGTAGTCAAGCGCGTCGAGTCCGAAGAAAAGACCAAGGGCGGCATCATCATTCCTGACACTGCCAAGGAAAAGCCGGCTGAAGGCGAAGTCATCGCTGTTGGCCCGGGCGCCCGCGACGAAAGCGGCAAGCAGGTTGCTCTCGACGTTAAGGTCGGCGACCGCGTTCTGTTCGGCAAGTGGTCCGGCACCGAGGTCAAGCTCGACGGCGTTGACCTGCTGATCATGAAGGAAGCCGACATCATGGGCGTCATCGGCTGATTTCAGCGCGATCACCCCTCTTCCTTTTTAACCAATTCACCAATGGGCTAGACGCCCGGGAGTTTTGACAATGGCTGCTAAAGAAATCAAGTTTGGCCGCACCGCGCGCGAAAAGATGCTGCATGGCGTCGACATCCTCGCAGACGCCGTGAAGGTAACGCTCGGCCCGAAGGGTCGTAACGTCATCATCGACAAGTCCTTCGGCGCACCGCGCATCACCAAGGACGGTGTATCGGTCGCCAAGGAAATCGAACTGGAAGACAAGTTCGAGAACATGGGCGCCCAGATGGTCCGCGAAGTTGCTTCGAAGACCAACGACATCGCCGGTGACGGCACCACGACCGCAACCGTTCTTGCCCAGGCCATCGTTCGCGAGGGCAACAAGGCCGTTGCTGCCGGCATGAACCCGATGGACCTGAAGCGCGGCATCGATCTGGCCGTTCTCGAAGTCGTCAAGGACCTTCAGGCCAAGGCCAAGAAGATCTCGACTTCGGAAGAAGTTGCCCAGGTCGGCACGATCTCGGCCAACGGCGACACGCAGGTCGGCAAGGATATTGCCGAAGCCATGCAGAAGGTCGGCAACGAAGGTGTTATCACCGTCGAAGAAGCCAAGACCGCTGAAACCGAACTCGAAGTCGTCGAAGGCATGCAGTTCGACCGCGGCTACCTGTCGCCCTACTTCGTGACCAACCCGGAAAAGATGGTCGCCGATCTCGACGACGCCTACATCCTCCTGCACGAAAAGAAGCTCTCGAACCTCCAGGCCATGCTGCCGGTTCTCGAAGCCGTCGTTCAGACTGGCAAGCCGCTCGTCATCATCGCTGAAGACGTCGAAGGCGAAGCCCTTGCTACGCTCGTCGTCAACAAGCTGCGTGGCGGCCTGAAGATCGCAGCTGTCAAGGCTCCTGGCTTCGGCGATCGCCGCAAGGCCATGCTGGAAGACATCGCCATCCTCTCGGGCGGCACTGTCATCTCGGAAGACCTCGGCATCAAGCTCGAGTCTGTCACCCTCGACATGCTCGGCCGCGCCAAGAAGGTCTCGATCACCAAGGAAAACACCACCATCGTTGATGGTGCTGGCCAGAAGTCTGACATCGAAGGCCGCGTTGCCCAGATCAAGGCGCAGATCGAAGAAACCTCTTCGGACTACGACCGCGAGAAGCTGCAGGAACGTCTTGCCAAGCTCGCTGGTGGCGTTGCCGTCATCCGCGTTGGCGGCTCGACCGAAATCGAAGTCAAGGAACGCAAGGACCGCATCGACGACGCGCTGAACGCAACGCGCGCCGCCGTTCAGGAAGGCATCGTCCCCGGCGGTGGTACCGCTCTGCTGCGTTCTTCCACGAAGATCACCGTCAAGGGTGCAAACGACGACCAGGAAGCCGGCATCAACATCGTTCGCCGCGCCCTCCAGTCGCTGGTTCGCCAGATCGCCACCAACGCTGGTGACGAAGCTTCGATCATCGTCGGCAAGATCCTCGACAAGAACGAAGAAAACTACGGCTACAACGCCCAGACCGGCGAATTCGGCGACATGATCGCCATGGGTATCGTCGATCCGGTCAAGGTTGTCCGCACTGCCCTGCAGAACGCAGCTTCGGTTGCTTCGCTGCTGATCACCACCGAAGCCATGATCGCCGAACTTCCGAAGAAGGAAGCTGCTGGCGGCATGCCGGGCGGCATGGGTGGCATGGGCGGCATGGACATGATGTAAGACCCATCGGGTCTTACCATCAGGTCCATAAAAGCCGCCCATCATCTAAGGTGGTTCAGCGCGTCAAGCGCGCTGAACTGGCGGCATGGACATGATGTAAGACCCATCGGGTCTGACATCTGAGCCATCCGGTTCATTTAGAAAGGGCGGCCTTCGGGTCGCCCTTTTTCGTTGTCGGGCGAGCAAGCCTACCCAAAATTGGCATGGATTTTGGCTCCCCCCGATGATTGACACCAAAGTCCCTAATATAACAATGTGGGGGGGGGGGGGAAGCGTAGGCAACTTGCGGGATTGGAAGGGCTAGCGGATGCATTACGCTCCCCTTATATTATATTTCTCTAATACTTATCAGAATAGACTTGAGAGAGTTCTGCACCAAAACGAGGCATCGACCGTTTTCACGCTGAATAAATCGTGGTATCCAAGTCGTTAATTCCGGCGTGTTCAGGATGTTCGTCTTCAACCTTCTTGTGGGGGAAGGTTGAAAAACTTGGTTGGTGCAACGTGCACCACCTGATGACGTGCGTCTCTGCGGCCGGAGCAGCACGCGACGATGCAGACCGTCCAGCTTTGTCAGTCGGGTCGACTGTCGGGTCTGGCGCTCGATGGCATGCCTTCCCGAACAGGGGCGGGAGAGCATGGTTCAAGCGGTTCCGATTGGAAGCGCTTGAAGAGCATGGCGGACGGATATCCGTTCGTTGAAGTGGTGCCGGTCTGGCCGGATGGGGGTTCGGCTGAGGGGTAAAACACTCCCAGCCGTAGGAATTGGGGCCAGTTCTGGCTATCGACTTGGGGAAAGCCTTGTTCAAAATAGCAAATGCAGATCTTGCGACCACCTTCAGGGTGAGCGAACAGGATGGAGACGGTCTGCTCGGGCAGCACGCCTGCCGCTTTGGCCTGTCGGAAGACTGGACCGGTGACCTGACCAACGGGCTGTTAAAGCTCGGGAACCATGCCAAGACCCTGCATGGGCTCGAAAATCATGAATGCGGCCTGCTGACGGTCATGCGTTGTTACGAACCGGGTGACCGTGGGCACATTCTGCGGCTTTTCGAACAGGCCGCCACGCAGCCTTCGCGCTTCTGCTATTCGACAACGATCGTCTCAGGCTCGCAGCATCGGCAGCCGGTGTTCTGCATCGGCGAGTCCTCCGGCTTCGAGGGCAGCAGCGGCAATATGGTCGGGCTCTTCATCTTCCCGCGTTTCCAGCTGCCACCGACGGTTTCCGTTTTGCCGGTCTGAGCTACCTGCTTTCGCAGACATGGTGTTTTTGACGAGCGGACGTCCGCTGGGCGGCCAATGCGCGCGGTTGTAACTTAAATCCGAATAGCGAACGAGGCTTGCACTGTCGTTTCGTTTTTGTGAACGAACAGTCAAAGACTGTTAACCTATGCCTGCGACAAAAAAGCAGGCATCAAGGCGGCAGTTACTGGAACCGCCACGGCTGGGGGTTTCAGCGTCAACGCTAAACGGAGTTCCCCCAATGTCCGCCACCAACAATGGCCTTCTCGTTCTCGTCCGCATTCTCCTGTCCTTCATGTTCATCATGGCTGGCTACGGCAAGCTCGCCGACCCGGCTGGCACCGCCGGCATGATCTCGGGCGCTGGCCTGCCTGCCGCCGACCTGCTGGCCTATGCTGCCGGTCTCTATGAACTGGTTGCCGGTCTCTTCATCCTCGTTGGCTTCCAGACCAAGATCACTGCCTGGACCGTCGCTCTCTTCTGCGTCTTCACTGGTCTAGTCTTCCACACCGGCACCGTTGCCATCGAAGGCTGGCCGGAAGGCGCTCTCGGCTGGATCAACACGCTGAACCAGATCATGGTCATGAAGAACGTCACGCTGGCCGGCGGCTACATCGCGCTCGCCATCACCGGCGCCGGCGCATACTCGATCGACGCCCGCCGCGGTTCGGCTTCCGCCGTCGCTGCCTGATATCCCTGCCCCACAAGGCGAAAAGAAACCCGCTGGAGCAATCCGGCGGGTTTTTTCGTATCTCTCTTTTGCACTTAAGACTTTTGCGCCAGCCAGACTGTGGCGCCACCGCATGTGGGATCTTCGACCACGTGTCGCAGAACATCAAAGCCGTTTTCCGACAGCAGGGACCGATACTCCTCCGGATCGAGGCTCGCGTGATAGAGCGGCTCGCCCTCGAACTCGCCGAGGGCCACGCCGGCTGTCGGACCCGATGTGAACATCAGCGTGCCGCCGCTTGCGGCATGCGATGCAAAGCGCGGAAACATCGCCCGCTGTGCCTCGGGCGTCAGATGGAAGAAGCTGTGCCAGGCGACGATCGCCTCGAATGTCCGCCCCAGTGCCAGATCCCGCATATCGCCGACATGAAAATCATGTGCCGGAAACCTCTCCCAGCAAAGGCGGATGAGGGGCTCGGAGACGTCCAGCCCGGTGATGACAAAGCCCCGATTGATCAGGTCCGCCGCGATGGGTTCGCCGGAGCCGCATCCGATGTCGAGTACATGGGCACCGGGAGACAATGGCGCGACAAGCAGGTCCAGCCAGGGACGCTCGAAGCCGTTCTTCCCCCGCACGCGATCAAAGGCTTCGGCGTGACGCGCATACAATCCGGGGATGGCATCCGCGTGTGACATGGGCCCCTCAGAGTACGCCGCTGATGGCCTCGACGATGCGGCCAATCATGGGATTGCCGTCATGCTCCGGCTTGCGGGCGCGCACGAGACAGGCCTCGGATCGCAGGATCACGCCATCCGACAGCACCTTCAGATGGTTGGCGCGGAGCGTCGAGCCGGTCGAGGTGATATCGACGATGATATCGGCCTGGCCTGCAGCGGGGGCGCCTTCGGTGGCGCCCAGGCTCTCGACGATGCGATAGAGCTGGATGCCGTGCTGGCGCGAAAAATGCTGCTGGGTCAGGCGCCAGTATTTGGTGGCGATGGCGAGCCGCCGGCCATGGCGGGTGCGGAATTCGGCGGCGACATCGCCAAGATCAGCCATGGTGTCGACGTCGTACCAGACCTCAGGAACGGCAACGATGACATCGGCATGGCCGAAGCCGAGGCGAGCCGAGATCTCGACGCGGCTGTCTGCCTCTGCCAACCCCTCGCGGATCAGGTCTTCGCCGGTCACGCCGAAATCGACCGTGCCATTGCCGATCTCGCGCGAGATTTCGGAGGCCGAGAGATAGGCGATCTCCACATCGTCGAAACCTTCGACGCGGCCGCGATAGGAGCGGTCATTGCCGACGGCGACGATCTTCATGCCAGCCTTCTCGAAGATGGCGGAGGCATCGTCCTTCATGCGGCCCTTGGAGGGCAGACCGATGGTGATGGTCATGACGCGCTCCTCTCGGTCTCAATTCGATCCAGCCAGAGCGAGAAGCCGACGGCCGGGATATGCGTCTCGGCGCCGAGCAGCGTCAGCAGCCGGTCGAAGCGGCCGCCGCCGGCGAGTACGGCGGGTTTGCCCTTCACCGCCACCTCGAAGACGAGGCCGGTGTAATAATCGAGCGGACGACCGAAGGCGGCACGATAGGTGATCAGGTCGAGATCGACGCCGGTGCTGGCGAGCGCTGCGACGCGCTCGTCAAAGCGGGTCAGTGCCGCGCCGAGCTTCAAGCCTGCGGCATCGGCAAAGCCGGCAAGGGCTGCCGAGGCATCGCCAAGCGGCAGCTCGAGCGAGAGGAATTCGCGCAGCAGCAGCAGGGCCGCACCATCGAGGCGCGTCTCCGAGAGCTCCAGCTTCTCCTGCAGGCGGCGGGCAATCTCCGCCGGGGTGCGGCTGGCATTCGTGAGATAGCCGGTTTCCTGCATGGTCGCGTCGATATGGGCAATCAGGGCGTCCTGGTCACCGGTTGCGAGCATTGCCGAGACTTGCGGATCGAGGCCGGGTACCGGCGTCGGGGTTGCGAGCCGGCGCAGGAGCTGGTCGATCTGATCGGGATTGCCGAAAGCCTGGATCAGGCGCTTCTGCCAGCCGGCCGGGAGGCCGAGTGCCTTGACCACGGCTTCGAACACGGACTGATCACCCAGGGTGACTGCGAGCGGCTTTGTCGGCAGCAGGCGGGTGAGGATCGCCACGCTGTCTGAAATCGCGCGGGCGTCCGAGGCGGCGACGGCGATGTCGCCGAGATCCTCGATGCCGGCCTGGTAGAATTCCTGCGGGCCTTCACGACGCTGGCGGAAGACTTCA
The DNA here is from genome assembly GCA_051861045.1 of Allorhizobium sp. Taxonomy (GTDB): domain Bacteria; phylum Pseudomonadota; class Alphaproteobacteria; order Rhizobiales; family Rhizobiaceae; genus Allorhizobium. Next base: position 329,800 of record JBHYDI010000002.1, on the reverse strand, counting down.
CCAAGATAGGCATAGCGCTTCGGCGTGCCGGTCGCGGTTTCGATGTGGCGCAGGCAGACGGGAATGGTGAATTCCGGACGCAGGCAGAGGCTTTCGCCACGCTCGTTTTCGGTCAGGAAGATGCGCCGGCGCAGGTCTTCGCCCGCCATGTCGAGGAAGGGGCCGGCCGGCTGGATCACGGGCGTGTCGACGCGGGTCGTGCCGCGCGAGACGAATTCCTGCAGGATGGTGCCGGCGAAATCCGGCATGTCGGTCAGGGGCATTTCAGCCGCCCTTCGCCCGACGACGATCTTCCGCCTGAGCGGCCAGGATCTCCTTGACCTTGGCGACGAGGTCCGCCTCGGCCACAACTTCCTGCGCGACGCGGGCTTCGCGCCATTCGGCGTTGTCGGTGATTTCGCCGGAGAGGCGCTTGCCCTCGATCAGATCCTTGATTTGCACCACGCCCTGCGCGCGCTCGTCGCCACCCTGGATGATGGCGATCGGGGCGCCGCGGCGGTCGGCATATTTCAGCTGGTTGCCGAACTTCTTCCAGTTGCCCTGGTACATTTCGGCGCGAATGCCTTCGGCCCGCAGTTGTTGCGTGAAGCGCTGGTAGCGGCCCATGCTCTCGACATCGCCATCCATGACGGTTACGAGGACCGGGCCGAGCACGTCGTCCTGACCGAGCTTGCCGAGGTTCTTCAGCGCCGTCATCAGGCGCGAGACGCCGATCGAGAAGCCTGTCGCCGGGACCGGCTGCCCCATGAAGCGCGAGACGAGGCCGTCATAACGCCCGCCGCCGCCGACCGAGCCGAAGACGACCTTTTCACCCTTTTCGTTGGTGACGTCGAAGGTGAGTTCGGCTTCGTAGACGGGGCCGGTGTAGTATTCGAGGCCGCGGACGACGGAGGGGTCGATCTTGATGCGGGTCGCATCGTAGCCAGCGCCAGCGACGAGCGCGCCGATCATGTTCAACTCCTCGACGCCCTCTTCGCCCTTGGAGGTTCCGGCGACGAGAGCAGCCAGTTCGGCAGCGCTTTCAGCATAGGACTTGATGCCGACGAAGAAGAGGACTTTGGCGATCTGGTCTTCGTTCAAGCCAGCGCCCTTGGTGAAGTCGCCGGACTCGTCCTTGCGGCCTTCGCCGAGGAGAAGCTTCACGCCTTCCGGGCCGAACTTGTCGAGTTTGTCGATGGCGCGCAGTACATTCAGCCGCCGTCCCGCATTCTCCTCGCCGCCGAGGCCGATGGCCTCCATCACGCCGTCCAAAACCTTGCGGTTGTTCACCCGGATCACATAGTCGCCGCGCTTGATGCCCAGTGCTTCCAGCGTGTCGGCCATCATCATGCACATTTCGGCATCGGACTGGACGCCCGGCGCACCGACGGTATCGGCATCGAACTGCATGAACTGGCGGAAACGGCCCGGGCCCGGCTTCTCGTTGCGGAAGACATAGCCTGCGCGATAGGTGCGGAAGGGCAACTGGATTTCTTGGAAATTCTCCGCGACATGACGGGCCATGGGGGCCGTCAGGTCGTAGCGCAGCGACATCCACTGTTCGTCGTCATCCTGCAGCGAGAAGACGCCTTCGTTCGGGCGGTCGCTGTCGGGGAGGAACTTGCCCAGCGCATCGGTATATTCGAAGAGCGGGGTCTCGATCGGGTCGAAGCCGTAGCGCTCATAGACCTCGCGGATAGTCTCCATCATCTGGTTGGCAGCGCGGATATCGGCAGCCTCGCGATCGACGAAGCCGCGCGGCAGGCGGGCCTTCAGCTTCTGGGGCTTCTTGTTCTTATCGCTCATGATGACAACCGGATTTTCGTTTCAAAAAGGTGCCGGTGTCTTAGAGGATCAAGGATTTGGCGGCAAGGGCGAAGGCGGGTGGGGTGAAGGCCGGATGCTGGAAAATAGGTGTGTTCGGTGGTATGTTTGCGCGCGAAACCAGAGGTTGGACCGATGAACAAGCGCGTCACGCTCGAGATGCCCGAAGAAATGCATCAGTTGATCGTCGAATACGCGTCAGAGGCCGGCGCGGAGCCTGACGATTATCTGCGCCAGATGATCCAGCGGCATCTCGAAGACCTTCAGGACATTGCCGCCGCCGACGAGGCGATGGAAAGCATCCGCAACGGTGAACCGACATACACACTTGCAGAAGTGAAACAGAGACTTGGCCTGGACGATTGAGCTTCGCGCCAAGGCGGAAAAGCAGCTTCAAAAGCTGCACCGAAAAGATGCACAGCGCATCATCGCGTTTCTGGAAGAGCGTCTTGCATTACACGACAATCCCAGAAGCCTCGGAGAACCACTTCAAGGGCGCCTGCTCGGTGGTTACTGGCGTTACCGAGTTGGCGACTACCGCATCATCTGCGATATCCAGGACGGCAAACTCATCGTGCTCGTGGTCGAGATCGGCCATCGCAGCTCCGTCTATCGGTAAGACATGATCCTCGAAGCCCTGAACTATGCCGCGAGCTGGCCGCTGACCTCGGCCGCGCATCGTCCGTTCATCCGTTCCTCCGTCAATCTCTGGGCGCGGGCAAACCGCTGCGTCACATCCTGGGCCGAGCATGAGCGCCGGACGAAGGCGGCCATTCTCGCGGCGGCTGAAGGATGCCGGCAGCGGCGGACGGTGGTGGTGCTCGGTTCCGGGCTGTTGCGCGACGTGCCGGTCATGGAGCTGTCGCGGCTGTTCGACACGGTTGTGCTGGTCGATCTCGTGCATCTTGCCAGTGTGCGGGGTTGGCTCACGGTCAAGCGGCTGAAGAATGTCCGGCTGATCGAGCGGGATCTCTCGGGGCTCGATGCGCAGCTCGGGGCCAAGCCTTTCGAGCCGCTCGCGTTTCTTCGTCAGGTGCCCTACCTCGATCTTGTCGTTTCAGCCAATCTGCTGTCGCAGATCGGGATTGGCGCCGCGCGACGGTTGGACAGTCATGCGGACAAAGGTCCCCTTCTTCGTCAGGTGATCGGCGCGCATGTCGAGGGTCTGACACAGGTTTCGGCCGAGACCTGCCTCGTCACAGATGTCAGCTACTCGGTCATCGACCGCAGCGGGGGACGTCACGAAACGGTCGATCTGATGCACGGAGCAGATCTGGGGGATGCCCGGGCCGAGTGGGACTGGCCGGTGATCCCCTTCGGCGAGGAAAGCCGGGACTACCAGATCCTGCATCATGTGATTGCCCGGTAAGTCTGCCGGCCTTGCTTTCGTCCCGATCGCAGCCCATCTTCCCTCCATGACATCACTCGCCCGCCTTTTGCTGCTCATTGCTGCCCTTGCCTATGGCGCCATGCCCATGACCGGCATGTCGGCCATGGCGATGCCTGCGGCACATGCGATGGATGCCGCTCACGATCTTGGCGAGCCGGTCGCTGCATCAATGGCGATGGCTGATATCGATTGTCCGCATTCGGCTTCGGGACTCTCCGTTGCGGATGCTGCTGATGGCAATCTGGGTCATCCATCCAAGCCAATGAAGACGGTCTGGCATTGCGCGGCCTGTCTGACGCTGCCCGCCGAGACCGTGCTTGCCGACAGCGGCAAGCCGGCGCGGGCTGCAGAAGCGTCAGCGCTTCCCTCAAGGCTCGTGTCACAGCTGCGTGCACCGGCAACGCCCCCTCCCCGCGCCTGATCCGATGACACCGCGCGGCCTTTGGCTTTGCGCAATTCCATCATCGATCAGCACAGGAGATTTCAATGCTGAAGACCATTCTCGTTGCGGCATCGCTTGCGACAGCACTTTCCACGTCGGCCGTCCTTGCCCAGGACAACACCATGCATCAGGGCCATGACATGTCCTCGATGGACCATAGCACCATGGATCACGGCGCGATGGACGACAGCCCATCCTCCAAGGCTTTTGCCGAGGCCAATGCCCGGATGCACAAGGACATGGCCGTGCCGCTTACCGGTAATGCCGATGTCGACTTCGTGCAGGGCATGATCCCGCATCACCAGGGTGCCATCGACATGGCAAAGATCGTGCTCGAACACGGCAAGGATCCCGAGATCCGCAAGCTCGCAGAAGAGGTGATCGCTGCCCAGGAGGGTGAGATTGCCATGATGAAGGCCTGGCTTACCAAGAACGGCCAGTAAGCTCTACCCAAACCCGAAACTGCAATGGCGCTCAAGGGCGCCATTGCTTTGCCCGAGAGACGGATTAGTCTGCCCCTCCTGATCGATAAGGAGGCGTCATGTCCAACCGCCCTGTCTCCGTGATCGGCTTTGATGCCGACGACACGCTCTGGCAGAACGAGCAGTATTACAAGCTGACCGAAAGCCATTTTCGCGGCCTGCTCTCCGAGTTTGCCGAGGGGGAGCATGTGTCCGAGCGTTTGCTGGAGGCCGAGAAACGCAATCTCGCCCATTACGGTTTCGGCATCAAAGGCTTTACCCTCTCGATGATCGAGACGGCGCTGGAGATCACCGAGGGTCGGGCGCCCTCCTCCGTGATCAGCGAAATCCTCGCCATCGGGCGTGATCTCTTGAGCCACCCGGTCGAATGCCTTCCGCATGCCCGCGATGCCCTGGAAGCCCTTTCGGGCAAATATTTCCTTGTGTTGATTACCAAGGGCGATCTCTTCGACCAGGAGCGCAAGCTCGCGCAATCCGGGCTCGGCGACTATTTCGATGCGGTCGAGATCGTCTCCGACAAGACGGCGACCACCTATCGCCGGATCTTCGGCAAACATGGCGAAGGACCGGAGCGGGCGATGATGATCGGCAACTCGCTGAAGTCCGACATCGTGCCGGCCATTGCGGCCGGTGCCTGGGGTGTTTTCGTGCCGCATGAGCTGACCTGGGTACTCGAACATGTCGACAAGCCGGAGGAGGCGCCGCGCTTTCGCGAGATCCCGGATCTCGGGCATGTGCCGGACCTCGTCGCCAACCTGAAACACTGAGTCCCTGATGCGATATTTCGACGATATCTATGCACTCGCCGTCGCTCGTAAGGGCGAAGACGGAGTTCTGGAGAGCCTGCAGCATCCGAAATCGCTGGCGGAGATTGGGGCCACGCCGGAAGATCGTTTCCTGGCGCTGATGACCAAATGCATCTTCCAGTCGGGTTTCAACTGGAAGGTTGTTGAGGCGATGTGGCCCGGTTTCGAAGTGGCTTTCGAAGGCTTCGACATCGGGCGCTGCTCGATGTTGCACGACGAGGATCTTGCGCGGCTCGTCTCGGACACACGCATCGTGCGGCATGGGCCGAAGATCCGGGCGGTGCAGGAGAATGCCGTATTTCTCTCCGGGATCGCGCGCGAGCATGGTTCGGCTGGCGCGTTCTTTGCCGGCTGGCCGACGGAGAACTATGTCGGCCTGCTCGACCTCTTGCAGAAAAAGGGCTCGCGGCTCGGCGGCAACACGGGCCAATACTTCTTGCGCTTTGCCGGGATCGACAGCTTTATCCTGTCGCAAAGCGTGGTGAACCGTCTGATCGCCGAGGGCGTGGTCGACAAGGCGCCGACGTCGGCCAGGGACAAGGCGGCGGTGCAGGCGGCGTTCAACACGTGGCGGGCGCAATCAGGTCGCTCGCTCACCGAGATCAGCCGAATTCTCGCTGTCAGCATCGACTGACGGTCAGGGGCGGACGAGCCGGGTGCGCAGTTCCTCGGTCGGGGCGCGACGGCAGCAGCCTTCGATATGGTCGTTGACGAGGCCCATGGCCTGCATGAAGGCATAGACCGTGGTCGGGCCGACAAAGGTCCAGCCGCGCTTCTTCAGGTCCTTCGACAGGCGGATCGAGGTGGGCGAGGTCGGATTGGCTCTGAGTGTCGCATAGTCCATGCTCTCCGGCCGTTCCGAGGCGTCGGGTTCGTAACTCCAGAAGTAACGAGAGAGCGAGCCGAATTCCGCCGTGAGGTCGATCGCGCGACGGGCGTTGTTGATCGTCGAGACGATCTTCCCACGGTGGCGGATGATGCCGGCGTCAGCGAGGCATCGCGTAATGTCGTCGTCACCGAAGCGGGCGATCTGATGGAAGTCGAAGCCGGCGAAGGCGGCGCGGAAATTCTCGCGCTTCCTCAGGATCGTCAGCCAGGACAGGCCGGACTGGAAGCCTTCGAGGCAAATCTTTTCGAAGAGGCGGATATCATCCGTGACCGGGCGGCCCCATTCCTCGTCGTGGTAGTGGCGATAGTCTTCAAGGCCGCCATGCCAGAAGCAACGGTCGAGACCGTCTTCTCCCCGGATCAGGCCTTCCGCGATCATGTCCATGCGATTCTCCCCCGATGCGGGGATGCGTTTACCATTTGTTCACGATTTTTCCAAACCGGGCGCTAACCCTTCCGAAAGGTTTACAGCCTCGATCGCATTTTCATGAACGCCTCTTTACCAATTGGCGGGCCTCGCTCTGGCACGATCCGGTGGAATTGGTGGCATGTCCTGTCGCCGCATCCGGTCCCACGTTCATGAGTTGTCCGATGTCGAAGAAATCCCTGCTGTTGGCCGTTCTGGCCTGCCTGCCGCTTGCCCTGCCCGCCCATGCGAATGACCGCTATCAGAGCCGTCCGCCGGTGATGGTGAGCCCTGATCTGCAGGCCTCCTGGGTGCTGCAGCTGGGTGGCGTTCCCGCGCAGACGCGCAGTTCTGCGATGCCACAGCGCCAGCGCCAGGTCGTTCCGGCAGGCCGCCAGCGGGTGGTCGTGCAGCCGCAGCAGGTGCTGCGCCAGCAGCCGGTGCAGCAGCAACGCCGTCTCGTCCAGCAGCGTCGCGTGCTTTTCCCGCAGCAGCAGCCGGCGGCACAACAGGTCGCGATGCGGCCGGACAAGCCGGTGCGCACCCAGATCGATCCGCAGTTCCTGCCGCAGATGGTTCAGTATCAGACCGAGCAGAAGCCGGGCACGATCGTCATCGATACGCGCGAGCGTTTCCTCTATCTCGTGATGGCCGACGGCATGGCCAAGCGTTATGGCGTCGGCGTCGGCAAGCCGGGCTTCGAATGGGCCGGCACGCACAAGGTGACATCGAAGCGCGAATGGCCAGACTGGCGTCCGCCGCAGGAAATGATCGCCCGCGAGGCGGCCAAGGGCCACTTCCTGCCCGCGCATATGCCTGGCGGCCCGGAAAATCCGCTCGGTGCGCGCGCGCTCTATCTCGGCTCGACGCTCTACCGCATCCATGGGACCAACGCCCCGTGGTCGATCGGCAGCGGCGTTTCTTCCGGCTGCATCCGCATGCGCAACGAGGACGTCACCGATCTCTACGAGCGGGTGAAGGTCGGCACCAAGGTCATTGTGATCTGAGGCACTCATCAGATCACATATCGTGGATTAGCCCTTGCTTTGCAAAAGGAAGAAGCTAGGCTCCAAGCCCTGCAAATTCAGGGGACAGAATATGCTCAAGACGATTTCGAAGAGCGTCACCGCTGCCATTCTGGCGGTGACCTTTGCCATGCCGCTGCCGGCATCTGCCATCAGCCTCGACCGCATCCAGACCACCAGTGACGTGACGCTTGTTGCGCAGCAGCGCAAGGAAGTGCCGGAGAAGTTCAAGCGCAAGGTCGTGCGCCTGACGACGGACGAAAAGCCGGGCACGATCATCATCGATACGAACAACAAGTTTCTCTACTATGTTGAGGGCAACAACCGCGCGACGCGCTATGGCGTGGGCGTCGGTCGTGAAGGCTTCGGCTGGTCGGGCGTGGTGAAGATCGGCCGCAAGGCGGAATGGCCGGAATGGCGCCCGCCGGCAGAAATGCGCCGCCGCGAAGCCGCCAAGGGCCATATCCTGCCCGTCGTGCAGGAAGGTGGACCGGACAATCCGCTCGGCGCGCGCGCCATGTATCTCTACAAGGGCGGCCGCGACACGATCTTCCGCATCCATGGCACCAACCAGCCCTGGACAATCGGCCTCAACATGTCGTCGGGCTGCATCCGCATGATGAACAAGGATGTCGAGCATCTCTATGCTCGCGCCGATATCGGCTCCAAGGTCATCGTCATCGGTCCGGGCAACCGCCAGGGCGACGTTTCCTTCGACGACAAGGGCGTGGATATTCTGCGCACGATCTTCGGCGGCTGAGCAGCTTTCATCATACGATCCGGGGAAAGGCCGCGCTGACAATGCGCGGCCTTTTTTTGTGTCATGATGTTGTTGTGCTGACGGTGCAGTCTCCGCTGAAATCGGGGCTCGGGGGCCCCGATGCTGACATGCATCGTTTTTCGGGGACTCGTTCATGACCTATCGCTCGCTTGCGCTCGCTACCACTGCCGGTGCGTTCCTTACCCTGCTCACCGTGTTGCCGGCGACCGCTGAAATGGGTGTCTCCGTCTATGGCGGTTTCCAGACGGCACCGCACAGCGATATCGAGGTCTCGGACGGACCGGACTTCCGCGCCGGCTGGGAAGGCAAGTCGTTTCAAACACCGCCCTATTACGGTGTTCGCGGAACCTGGTGGATGACCAATCTGGGCAAGCCCAATCTCGGTCTCTCTGTCGATTTCACCCATGCCAAGGTCTATGCCGACAGCGAGACACTGACCTCCTCCGGCTGGTCGCATTTCGAATTCTCAGATGGCATCAATCTGCTGACGCTGAACGCGCTCTATCGCATGCCGATCGAGGGGACGAAGTTCGTGCCTTATGTCGGCGCGGGTGCCGGCATCAACGTGCCGCATGTCGAGGTGACGCGTGGCTCTGGCCGGACCTTCGAATATCAGCTTGGTGGTGCGACCGTGCAGGCGCAGGCCGGTGTGGCCTATGATTTCAACGAGAACTGGTCGGCTTTCGTCGAGTACAAGGGCAACTATTCCTGGGTCGATGTCGACATCGATTCCGGCGCGTCGCTGAAGACCAACATCCTGACGAATGCGGTGAATGTCGGGGTCAGCTACAGGTTCTGAAGCTCAACGCTTCACATCGCAGAAGATCGAGCCCTCATGGGTGAGGATCGTCTCGGCGCCGGCGGTACCGCCCATTTTCAGCTTCTCGACCTTCATCGCGTAGCGGCCCTTGAAGCGCATCGCGGTGTCGGAGCTGCGGTCGGTGATCATCGACATGGTCACCCGGTAGAGTGGCTCCCCTTGCGGGGCAAAGGCTTGAATGCTGAAGCGCAGGTCGCGATCATCGATCCAATACTGCCTGAGCATTTCCGAGGTAATCTGGAAGCGCCGGAAGCCTGAGGGTGCCGCCTTGTCCTTGACCCCGGCCATGCCGCGGAAATGCACCAGCTTTTCCTGGTCCTTGTTGCTGAAGCCGCTCTCCAGAGACATGTCGATCACCGTGTCGGATGCGGCACAGTATATGCGCTCGATCGCCTCCGCCGGTGTCACGAACGGACAGAGGAATGCGAAAGCGACGACTAGACTCTTGTTTGCCATGAAGGCCTCCCGGGATGCCCCATCCCAGGACAGTTATTGCAGAAATCGCTTAACAATTCGCTCAGGCCGACACGCGGCGATCAAGCGCTGTGGGGCGCGGGCCGCCATAGGCCCAGTTCAACAGTTCCACCGTATGCACGACCGGAATGCCTGTGGCAGAGCCGATCTGCGTCATGCAGCCGATATTGCCGGCGGCGATGACATCGGGTTTCGTCGACTCGATGTTCTTCACCTTGCGGGCCTTCAGCCTGGCTGAAATCTCGGGCTGCATGATGTTGTAGGTGCCGGCGGAGCCACAGCAGAGATGGCCTTCCGGCGGGTCCTTGACGGCAAAACCGGCCGCCTTCAGCAAAAGTTTCGGCGCCACCGTCACCTTCTGGCCGTGCTGCAGGGAGCAGGCGGAGTGATAGGCGACCGTCATGCCCTTGGCCTCCGAGATCGGCAGGTCGAGGGTGGAGAGATATTCGGTGACGTCCTTCGCGAGCGCCGAGACCCGCGCCGCCTTTTCGGCATAGGCGGGGTCGAGGCGCAGCATGTGGCCGTAATCCTTGATCGTCGTGCCGCAGCCCGAGGTCGTGACGATGATCGCATCGAGGCCGCCTGCTTCGATGGCGCGGGTCCAGACGTTGACATTGCGGCGGGCACTGTCGAGCGCCTGTTCCTCGCGGCCCATATGGTGGACGAGCGCGCCACAGCAGCCTTCGCCTTGTGGGACGACGACCTCGACACCAAGACGGGTCAGAAGCGAGATCGCCGCTTCGTTGATGCCGGGATCAAGCACCGGCTGGGCGCAGCCGGTGAGGATCGCGACACGGCCCCGACGCGCGGCGATCGCGGCATGGGTGGCGGGCTTGGCGAAGTCCGAGGGCGGCGCGACCTTGGTGGGCGCGAGCCGCAGCATGGCGGCCATCGGCTTGAGCGACTTCACCTGGTCGAAGAGGCCGGCGAAGGGGCGGCCGAGGGCTGCGAGTTTGAGCGCCAGGCGGAAGCGGCCTGGATAGGGCAAAACCATGGCCAGCATATTGCGGGTCAGCCGGTTCATCAGCGGGCGGCGGTAGGTCTTTTCGATGTGGGTGCGGGCATGGTCGACCAGATGCATGTAGTCGACGCCCGAGGGACAGGTCGTCGTGCAGGCAAGGCAGGAGAGACAGCGGTCGATATGGGTGACGATCTGCTCGTCCGCCGGACGGCCGTTTTCCAGCATGTCCTTGATCAGGTAGATGCGGCCGCGCGGGCTGTCGAGCTCGTTGCCGAGCGTCACATAGGTGGGACAGGTGGCGGTGCAGAAGCCGCAATGCACGCATTTGCGCAGGATGCTTTCGGCTTCCGCGACATGGGGATCGGCGAGCTGCTCGGCGGTGAAATTGGTCTGCACGCTTTTCCTCCCCCGGAGCGGCCGGCATGGCCGCTCCCATGACTTCTAATCAGATCCACCAGCTGGTGGGACGGGCAATGGGTTCGCCGGCCGACGCCTTCTGCAGGCCGATGACGCAGCGGACGACGATCCAGATGGCAACGCCGAAGATCAGAATGACGCCGACGGCCACGAGCATCAGGACGCTTGCGATCAGCGCGTAGAGCAGACCGATCCAGAAGGTCCTGATAGCGTAGGTGTAATGCGTATCGATCCAGGCCGCGCTCTTGCCGCGGTTCACATAGGCCATGATCAGCCCGACGATGCCGGTGAGGCCAACGACGAAGCTGACGAGATAGAGGACATAGACAACCTGGACATTCATTCGCCCAGGGGAAAACCAGCCCTCGCCGCCAGAGGTCGTGGGCGGCTGGTATTGCGGATCAGTCATGACAAAACTCCTTCACGTCATCAGACCGGGATTGAAGATCCCGTGTGGGTCGAGTTTTGCCCTGACTCGGGCGGAAAGCAAAGCGACGGCGGGTGCTTGCGGCTCGAAGGCCGGGATTTCGGAGCGGATCTGCGGTGCGGCCCTGAGCAGCGTGGCATGGCCGCCGCCTAAGGTGCGGATGCCATGGCGCAAGACCTCGGCCTCGGGATCGGCCTCCATGCGCATCCAGACAAGGCCGCCCTGCCAATCGTAATAGGCATCGATACCGGCCCGGAGGCGAAGACCCGCGACCAGTTTCCAGGCCTGCGATGGCGCCATGGAGAGGCGCCAGAGCGGCCGGGCCGTGCCATCGGCATAGGGCAGCACATCGCGGATTTCAGCCCAGAGTGCTTTGGTGTCGTCGGCGTCGAGACGGCTGACCGGGCCGAAGCCAGCAACGGCCGCCATCAGCTTTTCGGCACGCACAGTGACGGAGGCTTCGAGGCCTTCCAGGCGCATGACGGTGGCAGCGCCCTCGGACAGCTTGCCGCCGATGAAGCGACCACGCACGCTTTCCGGCAGATGGGCGGCACCGGAGACTTCGACGGAGAGCGACAGGGCCGCGGCGAGCGCTTTCATCGCCTGCTCATCTTCGAGGCCTGATAGAACGATGGTTGTGGCGGTCTTCGGCACCGGCAGAACCTTGAATGTGACTTCGGTGAGGAAGCCCAAAGTGCCATGAGATCCGGCGAGCAGCTTGACGAGGTCGAGGCCGGTGACATTCTTCATCACCTTGCCCCCAGCCTTGACCACGTCGCCGGCTCCATTGACGAAGCGGACACCGAGCAGATGGTCGCGGGCGGCACCTGCCGTGAAGCGGCGCGGACCGGAGCTGTTGACGGCAAAGAGGCCGCCGATGGTGGGCGTGCCGGACGTGCCCATGGCGCCACGATGATCCATGGGCTCGAAGGTCATGCCTTGCCCGTTTTTGGCAAGAGCTCCTTCGATCTCCGCAACGGGCGTTCCGGCGCGGGCGGTGATGACCATTTCGGCGGGGTTGTATTCGACGATGCCGGTGAGGGATGCGGACGAGAGGACTGTTTCGACCGCCACGGGATTGCCGAAGCCTGCGCGGCTGCTGCCGCCACGGATGTGGAGCGGGGTTTTGCGGGAGGCATGGTCGCGGATGAGTTCAGCCGCTTCGGTTTCGGTGGCGGGGGTCAGCATGGGGTAGCTTTCATGGTCATAGTGCCCCTCATCCGCCTGCCGGCACCTTCTCCCCGTGAACGGGGAGAAGGGCGGATGCCGCAACGTCTCAGTCCCCTCTCCCCGCCTGCGGGGAGAGGGTCAGGGTGAGGGGCGAACTGCACGAACGAACACACCATCATGCCCTCCCCTCCAGCGGAAAGACCTTGGAGGGGTTGAGGATCCAATCGGCATCAAAAGCGGAGCGCACGGCCATCTGCTGGTCGAGATCGACCTGGGTGAACTGGTGCAGCATGAGGTCTCGCTTCTCGATGCCGACACCATGTTCGCCGGTGAGGCAGCCGCCTGCGTCGACGCAGAGTTTGAGGATTTCCATACCTGCGGCTTCCGCCTTGGCTGCGTCTTCCGGGTCGTTGATGTTGTAGAGGATCAGCGGGTGCATGTTGCCGTCGCCGGCGTGGAAGACATTGGCGACGCGCAACCCGTAGCGCTCGATGATCTCGGAGGTCTTGCGGAGCACATAAGCGAGCTGGCTGAGCGGCACCGTGCCGTCCATGCAGATATAGTCGGCGATGCGGCCGGTGGCGCCGAAGGCGGATTTGCGGCCTTTCCAGATGAGGGCGGCCTCGTTTGCCGACTGGCTTTCGCGCACGGTCTTCACGCCATGGCGCTTGGCGATCTCGACGATGGCGGCCAGCATGGCGTCCATCTCGGCCTCGGAGCCCTCGACTTCGACGATCAGCAGCGCCTCGACATCGAGCGGATAGCCGGCCTTGGCGAAGGCCTCGCAGATCTCGATGGCCGGCTTGTCCATGAACTCGATGGCGACGGGAATGATGCCGGCGCCGATGACATCAGCGACGCAGGAGCCGGCTTCCTCCGCGCTATCGAAGCCGAAGAGCACTGGGCGCGCACCTTCCGGTTTGCCCAGCAGGCGGACGGTCGCTTCGGTGACGATGCCGAGCTGACCCTCCGAGCCACAGACGAGGCCGAGCAGGTCATAACCCTCGGCGTCCAGATGCTTGCCGCCGAGATCGACCACCGTGCCGTCGACGAGGACCATTTTCACGCCGAGCAGGTTGTTGGTGGTGACCCCGTATTTCAGACAGTGTGCGCCGCCGGAGTTCATGGCGATGTTGCCGCCAATGGTGCAGGCAAGCTGCGAGCTCGGGTCGGGGGCGTAGAAATAGCCGTCTGCGCCGACGGCATCGGAGATGGCGAGATTGGTGACGCCGGCCTGGACCGTGGCGCAGCGATTGGCATAGTCGACCTCGATGATGCGGGTCATGGCGGAGAGGCCGAGCACGACGGCATCTTCCTGCGGGATGGCGCCGCCCGAGAGCGAGGTACCGGCGCCGCGGGGGACGACCGGGATGCCGTAGCGATGACAGTATTTCATGACGGCCGCGACCTGCGCTGTCGTCTCAGGCAGGACGACGGCGAGCGGACGGCGGCGATAAGCGATGAAACCATCGGTCTCGAAGGGCACGAGCGCGTTCCGCTCCTCGACGAGGCGGCCTAGCGGCACCAGCTCCTTCAGATCGGCGAGGATCTCCGCACGACGCGAGAGAACCTCCGGTCGCGGCGGCAAAAAGGCGATGGCCTCGCTCATGTCGGTCTCCTCCCTGATTGCCCGCGATCCTAGCTGCATCGAGGCCAGCGCTCAACTGGTCAAATTTTCTTACCACTAGGACTTTCGCAGGGCAAATGCTATGCACTTATGACCAAATTGGAAAAAGTAGCACGCACTCATGACCAATCTCGGTGATCTCGAAGTCTTTGTCCGGGTGATCGCGGCCGGCAGCATGTCGACGGCGGCGCGCGATCTGGGCCTTTCGCCCGCCGTTGTCTCCAAGCGCATCAAGCGGCTGGAGGACAAACTCGGCACGCGGCTCCTGCAGCGCACGACACGGCAGATCTCGCTGACGGAAGCCGGTCAGGGATTTCACGAGCGGGTGCTGACCGTGCTGGGCGGTCTGGAAGAGGCAGAGGCCTTTGCGTCGGGGCGCTCTTCGGAGGTTAACGGCACCCTGAAGATCTCGGCGTCGACCTCCTTCGGCCGCATGCATGTCGCGCCTCACTTAAAACCCTTCATGGAGGCGCATCCGGATCTCGCGATCCATCTGGTGCTGTCGGACGAGTTCACCGACATAGTCGGTGGCGGCTTCGACCTCGCGATCCGCATCGCGGAGCTGAACGATTCCTCGCTGGTTGCACGTAGGCTCGCCCCCGTGCGCCGCGTGCTGTGTGCGGCGCCAAGTTATCTTTCCGAATACGGAACCCCTGAAACACTCGACGACCTGAAGAAGCATCGCTGCCTGCCGGCCCACAATCACGAATCCTGGCGCCTGGAAGGGCCCAACGGGCCGGTGACGCTGAGGCCCGAGGGCATGCTGATCACCAATTCAAGCGAGGTGCTCCGCGAAGCCGTCATCGCCGGCTTAGGCATTGCGCTGCGCTCCACCTGGGATGTCGGGGCGGAACTGAAGAGCGGCAAGCTGGTGCAGGTGCTGCCGCAATATGAAAGCTCGCGCAACGTGGCGCTGTCGGCTGTCTATCCGAGCCGCCAGTTCCTGCCGGCCAAGGTAAGGTTGTTCATCGACTATCTGGCGGAGCTTTATGGACCCGTGCCCTATTGGGAGCGCTAGGGCTGTCCCGACAACCCACCCGGTACCGAACTCCAGAAGCCATACTTCTTCGAATGATTGCGCCGCAGCTCCGCGAGGAAGGCGGCATGGGTCGAAAGGCCGTGGCCTTCGGGCAGATTCGGCATGAGGCGCGCAAGTTCGCCGACATAGCGGCCTGCATGGGGATAGGCCATGCCAATGCCGCGCCGCAGGATATCTTCGACGAGAACACGGTAGAGCACCACGGCGGCCAGCGGCTCTTTGGCGGACAGCGCTTCGGCGGCGGGGGCGAGGTCGTCGTAGTGGCGACCTTCCCAATCATGCTGGTGGCGCAGCACATGGGCGGCTGCGAGATCGAGGCGCGGCCAGGCGAGGAAGAAGTCGAGGCCGAGATAGATGTCCTCGTGCTCCTTCGCCAGAGCCAAGGCCCGGTCGAGTTCGTCGAATTCGGCGAAATCGTCGAGCTTGGAGAGGTAAAGCTTGAGGACGGCTGGATCGAGGGTTTCGCCGAATTCCCGCCAGCGCAGTTCCTGCGCGTCTTCGCGGCGCTTCAGCTTGTCCAGGATCTCGGCCTCCAGCAGGCGGCGTTCATGGGCGCCGTAATCCGGACCGACGGAGGCGAGCACGCCGTTGACCGGGATGAGGCGCACGCCGCGGGGGCGCTCGCGCACCCATTCCAGCGCATCCTCGAAGCGGCCGGCCTGATGCAGCATGTCGGCCACGGCCAGCGTGTCGCGGCGGTTGTCGGGCTTCTGGCGTTCGAGCGCCAGGAAGTCGTCTATGTCACCCTGATGAAGAGCGAGCGACTGCAGGAGATCGAGCGCGCCGAGCTTCAGGGGCTCCGATGGCAAAAGCGCGCCAAGGACCTTCCGCCAGGCCGATGCTGCCGGGGCCGAGACGACGCCCGTGAGTGCGCGCAGAAAACCGGTGTGTTCGCCGTAGCGATCCCGAATCCGCAGGCGTTCCAGATGCGGCACCAGCAGCGCCTGCTCCTCGGCACCAACGGTCTTGATCAGCTCGAGCGTGGCCAATTCCGTATCCTCGAAGACCTTCCAGAGGCGGGCATTGTCGGTCGCGAGACGGGCGGAGACGGGGAAGCGCAGGCCGAGGAAACGAAGAATGCGCTCGGCTGCGGCCTGGGGATCGGCTGATCCTAATTCGGAGAGAATGTTGCGGGCAAGGGCTGCGAATTCACCAGCGAGGTCACGGGCGCGTGCCCTGTTGATGCGGGTCGTCGACTGGTCGATCGCGTCGAGGCGCTTGTCGATCAGCCGCGCCATCTCGTCCGGACCGGTCTCGCCGGCGAGCGCCGTTTGCAATCTCGCCTTCAGCGCCTTGTTTGCGGCGGACTCCTCCAGGAGAATATCGACCAATTTCTCGAGCCCAAGGCCTGATAGCCCCTTCTTGTCGAGTTTCGCCTTGGTCTGCTTCGCCATTCTGCCTGCTACCTGCCGTCGTTCGCGGCTTTATATCGACCAGAGAGGCGCAGCAGCAAGGGCTGATCAGCCTTCCCGGTCATGACTGCGGCGGATCCGTCTGACGATCCACCAGACGCCGAGGACCGCGAGCGGCACCGAGAGGCCGGTGATGATCGCGGGATCGAACGGCAGAAGGTCGTGCGGGATGGCTTTTACGGCATAACCGACGAGGCCGACAACATAGTAGGAGATGGCGGCAACCGAGAGGCCTTCGACCGTCTGCTGCAGACGAAGCTGCATTTCGGCGCGGCTGTTCATCGCCGTCAACAGGTCGGAATTCTGCCGCTCCAGTTCGACATCGATCCAGGAGCGGACAAGGGCCGTGGCGCGCGACAGCTTGCGCGACAGGTTGGCCTGGCGTTCCTCGACCGACTGACAGGTGCGCATGGCGGGCGCGAGGCGGCGCTCGAGGAAGGCGCCGAGCGTCTCGTAGCCGGGCACCGGCGTTTCATCGAGCGTCTTGATGCGCTCGCGCACGATGCCGTCGTAGGCGCGACTTGCCCCGAAGCGGTAAAGGCTCAAGGCGGCATTGGCTTCAAGCTCGGCGGCCAGCCTCGTGAGTTCCGACAGCATCTCGTCGGATTCGTCGCGCGCATGGGCCTTCATGCGCTGGGTGACAGCCGTCAGGCCATCTTCGATGCGGCGGATTTCCGGTGACAGCGTCTGGGCAAGCGGCAGGCCGAGCATGGCCGTTGTGCGGTAGGTTTCGATGTCGAGCAGGCGCTGGACGACGGCGCCGCGACCGGCCTCGGTCATTCCACGATCAATGACAAGGATCTGGGTGAGGCCGTGGCCATCCTGACGGAAGTCGGTGAGGACAGCCGCCTGGCCGTTCTTCAGCTCGCTGTAGCAGAGGCTGGCCGGATCGAAGGCGGCACGGGCATCGGCGATTTCGGGACCGTCGGGGCGAAGTTCCAGGCGGATCCCCGAAATCAGCGGACCGGGGGCGATGAAGCCGTCGCCGAAGGGATGGATCGGCACCTCGCCGCCAAAGTTTTCCGGCAGTGGCCCATCCCAGAACCAGGTGGAGAATTCGGTGTGGCGCTCCCAGCGCAGCGTGCCCTGCCCCCAGGCGAGCGAATGATAGCGGCCATTTTTTTCTGGCGGAGCGACACCGCGTGCGCGCGACAGTTCGGAAATGGCTGCGTGATGCACGGCCGACCCGCCATCCATCATGAAGGCGAGCTGGAAGATGACCCGGCCGGATTTCACCAGCGCATAGGGCCGCGCGTGGATTTCCCCGAGCGCCAATGCGCGCTCCGGTGCCATCGGAAATGCGAAATCACCCTTTGCCACGCCGACCGTCTCCCTTGCCCTCGCCTCAAGCTAGCAGCGACAAGGGCGAACGGCAAAGGCGCATTCGTCACAGTGCGGCAGGACCGGGTGTCGCGGGTTGCAGCTGATGCAACTGGGCAAATTATTTGACCAATTCTTGCCCGGCTTGTTAAGTGGCCCCATGGAGGCCGCGATGAGCGAGAGCGACGACAGATTGTTTTCAGGGGTGAGCCACAGCCGCACGGCCGATGAAGTGGTGCAGCAGATCGAGCTTCTGATCCTAGACGGGGTGTTGCGCGACGGCGACCGGCTGCCGGGCGAACGCGAACTCGCGCAGTCTCTGGAAGTGTCGCGGCCGATCCTGCGCGATGCCTTGAAGGAGCTGGAAAACCGGGGGCTGCTGGTCAGCCATCATGGCGGCGGCACCTTTGTTGCGGATATCATCGGCCAGGTCTTTTCCAAGCCGATCATCGACCTCATCTCCCGGCATGCGCGAGCAACGCGCGACTATCTCGAATATCGCCGCGAGCTGGAGGGGCTGACGGCCGAACTTGCGGCGCAGCGCGCGACGGAAACCGACAAGGCGCTGCTGACCCGGATCATCGACGACATGCGCCGCGCCCATGAGGATCTCGATCCCGAAGCCGAACTCGCGGCCGATGTAGACTTCCACAATGCGGTCGGGGAAGCGGCCCATAACATCATCCTCCTGCACACGATGCGTGCCTGCTACCGGCTCTTGTCGGAAGGCATCTTCTTCAACCGCAAGGCCGTCTTCTCGCTGCCGAATGCGCGCGAACGGCTGCTGGAACAGCATGTGGCCATCCATGAGGCGGTGCTATCAGGCGACCCACAAAAGGCCAAGGCTGCGGCTGAGGCTCATATCGACTTCGTCATGCGCTCTGCCGACGAAAGCGCGCGTGCGGACGAATGGACCCGCGTGGCCAAGCTCCGGCTGATCCAGCGGGACGGCGGGCGGGCGACCCGCACCAGCGGAAATTCCAGGACGGATGGGAAAACTTAAGCCCGCCCTCTCGGCATCCTTGCCACCGGCCAAGCGGTTGGAATCGCGACGGGATGGCGCGTCTGCATCGCTTGCAAGCCACAGTCCGTTTGCGACAAATTCCGCTGCTCGCGAAATTTTCATCTCATATTCGAAACATTTACCTCCTTATCGCGTTATCATTCCCACTTGTTCTGAACGAAATTTTCAAGAGTGGGGATTATGGCATTACCAACGGATCCGCATGAGACGCCGCGCATTGCGCTCGTTTCCACGCATGGCTACGTGGCTGCGCAGCCGCCTCTCGGGGCTGCCGATACCGGCGGCCAGGTCGTCTACGTTATTGAACTGGCGAAGAAACTCGCCCAGCTCGGGCACAAGGTCGACATCTTTACCCGCCGCTTCGAGGATCAGCCGGAGATTGACGAGGTGGACGAAAACGTCCGCGTCGTGCGCATTCCCTGTGGCGGGCGCGACTTCATTCCAAAGGAATATCTGCACCGGCACCTCAACGAGTGGAACGAGAAGGCGCTGCGCTGGATCAAGCGCGAAGGCCTGAGCTACCTCTTCATCAATAGCCACTATTGGGATGCAGGTGTCGCGGGACAGCGACTTTCGGAGGCGCTTCGCGTGCCGCATATCCACACTCCCCATTCGCTCGGCATGTGGAAGAAGCGGCAGATGGAGACGGACTATCCGGAGCAGGCGGACAAGTTCGAGCAGGAATTCAACTTCAAGGAACGCATCCAGCACGAGCTGATCGTCTATCGCAGCTGCCAGCTGGTGATTGCGACGACGCCAATCCAGTTGGACATGCTGACCGAGGATTACGGGCTGCCGCGCAATCGCGTGCACATGATCCCGCCGGGCTACGACGACAACCGCTTCTATCCGGTGTCGGAATCCTCCCGCCGGATGGTCCGCCAGCGCTTCGGCTTCGAGGGCACGACCGTGCTCGCGCTCGGGCGGCTGGCCACCAACAAGGGCTATGATCTGCTGATCGACGGATTTTCCGTGCTGGCCGAGCGCGTGCCGGAGGCGCGGCTCAGGCTGGCGCTTGGTGGCGAAAACCTGGATGCCCAGGAAGAGACGATCCTTGCCCAGCTCAAGCAGCAGGTCGCTGATCTCGGCTTGACGGAGAAAGTCGAGTTTACCGGCTTCATTCCCGACGAAGACCTGCCGGACATGTATCGCGCGGCCGACCTGTTCGTGCTGTCCAGTCGCTACGAGCCCTTTGGCATGACGGCGATTGAGGCGATGGCGAGTGGAACGCCGACGATCGTGACCATCCATGGCGGGTTGTTCCGGGCCGTCAGTTACGGTCGCCATGCGCTGTTCGCCGATCCGTTCGACAAATATGATCTTGGCATCACCATGATGAAGCCGCTCAAGCATCCGCGGCTCTATGGGCGACTGTCGCGCATGGGGGCCCACAAGGCGCGTAGCCTGTTCACCTGGACCGGAATTGCCCAACAGCTTGTCGCTCTTGTGGAAGGCCGCCCGGTGGCGCAAGCTCTCGAAGAAAGCGACTGGGCAGAACCATGGAACGACGGGGATTGAAACCGATACGCCTCTTCTCGTCCGATCTCGACGGGACGCTTGCGGGTGACCGCGACGCGTCGCGAGAGTTTGCACGACTGTGGGAGGCGCTGCCCGAGGAGACGCGACCGCTGCTCGTCTATAACAGCGGCCGTTTGATCGAGGATATCATCGAGTTTACGACAGAAGAGGGATTGCCGGCAGCGGACTTCCTGATCGGCGGCGTTGGAACCATGGTGCATTCGAGCGCGCATCCGCACCTGACGATGGAATATCAGACGTTGATCGGGGAAGGCTTTGACGTCGACCTCATCGAGGCCGAACTTGTGATGTTGGAAAGGCTGAAGCGGCAGCCGGCACAGTACCAGCATGACTACAAGTCCAGCTGGTATCTGCATGACGCGACATCGGAGGAAATCCTGGAATTGGAGCAACTGCTTATCGGTTCCGGACATCGCGCACGCATAGTCTATTCCAGTGCTCGGGATCTCGATGTGCTGCCCGATATTGCCGATAAGGGCCAGGCACTTGCCTGGCTGTGCCAGCGGCTCGATATCGGCCTCGACGAAGTGGTCGTCGCCGGGGACACCGGCAATGACCGAGCCATGTTCGAGCTTAACGAAGTGCGCGGGATCCTGCCCGGTAATGCCCTGCCGGAACTCGCCAGCCTCGCACAGGCAAAGGTTGGCATGGTCGCAACACAGGGGAAAGCTGCCTGGGGCGTGATCGAAGGATTGAGCCTGCTTGGCGTGTTTGCGTCGTCTGATGCGGCCTGAATGTCGGAAAAAGCGACTTTTGGGCACAGAATGTCGCATTGTAATGAACGCATCGCGCGCGCACCTGATAGGCAAGCAATAACCATCGCGTGAGAAGTGCCGTTAGGCGGTAACATCAGGCATATTATGACAGCATTTTGGCGTATTCTAATCAACGAATCGAGGTGACAACTCCTTGGGTATCATTGGCCGCATCACATCCGACCTCAAGCTCATGCTGCAGCGTCCGCCGCGGCAGCAATTTGCTGCGATCTGCCATCGCACGAAGAAGAAGACGGGCGATCTGGAGGTTCTGCTGATCACGAGCCGGGATACGGGCCGCTGGGTCATTCCGAAGGGTTGGCACATGCCGGGCAAGCAGCCGCATGCGATTGCCGAGCGCGAGGCCTTCGAGGAGGCCGGCATCAAGGGCAAGGCGTCGCTGGAGCCGATCGGCTACTACACCTACATGAAAAAGATGCGCGGCGGGCACAAGGTGCCGACGCGGGTGCAGGTCCATGCACTCGAAGTGAAAAACCTGATGAAGGAATTTCCGGAAAAGGGAACGCGCCGTCTCGAATGGGTCAGCTGCGAGGAAGCCGCCTCTCGTGTTGACGAGCCGGAGTTGAAATCGCTGTTTGCAGACTTTGCCAAAATGGCCCTCGCTGCAGCACCGGCGATGAAAAAGGCTGTAGGACAAGCCTAAAAAGCACTGTCACAAAACTGTCATATTGCGAGCCGGCGCCTTTGCCGCTAGGGGCTTCTGCAATTCGATGAATTCGTCACACGTGGCCGATTGACCACGGACCAGGCTTCATCATCACCCGTTAGACTGCAGACTGAGGATCCGGACAGGGCCTCTGCCGGAGACACACAGCATGGGCAAGACCAAGCCGAAACTCGTCAAGCCAACCCTCGACAAGGATCTCGACAAGATCGCTCATGTCGAGGAAGCCGCACATCACGTCTCGCGTGGCTTTGCGCCGCTCGGCATCGCGCTGATCTTCCTGGTGCTCGCAACCGTGCTTGCAGGCGCAGCCGTCATGGACCGACCCGGGGCGACCATCATCATCGCGGCCGCGGCGATCGGCGCCTATATGGCGATGAATATCGGCGCAAACGACGTGACCAACAATGTCGGCCCGGCCGTCGGTTCGCGCGCCATGACCATGGGCGTGGCTCTTGCAATCGCCGTCGTGTTCGAAACTGCCGGCGCGATGATCGCCGGTGGCGACGTCGTGTCCACGATCTCGCGTGGCATTGTCGATCCGGCCAAGATGGCAGATGCCGATACGTTCATCTGGGCCATGATGGCCTCGCTCCTGTCCTCAGCGCTCTGGGTCAACCTTGCGACCTGGATCGGGGCGCCCGTGTCGACGACCCATGCTGTTGTCGGCGGTGTGTTGGGTGCCGGCATTGCTGCCGCTGGCATGTCGGCAGTCGATTGGGGTGTTATGGGTGGCATCGCGGCTAGCTGGATCATCTCGCCCGTGCTCGGCGGCATCATTGCGGCGCTCTTCCTTGCCTTCATCAAGGAATTCATCATCTACCGCGAGGAAAAAATCGCCGCAGCTCAGCGCTGGGTGCCCGTGCTGATCGGCATCATGACCGGCTCCTTCATCGCCTATCTCGCGCTCAAGGGTCTGAACAAACTCATCGCCATCAGCCTCATGCAGGCCTGCCTGATCGGCCTTGCTTTCGGCATCCTGTCCTGGTGGCTGAGCGTTCCCCTGATCCGCCGTCAGTCGCGCGGGCTCGACAATCGCAATCAGTCGCTGCGCAAGCTGTTCCAGCTGCCGCTGATCTTTGCAGCCGCCCTGCTCTCCTTTGCCCATGGTGCCAATGACGTGGCGAACGCGATCGGGCCGCTCTCGGCCATCGTACATGCAGCGCAGGACCATGAGATCTCGGGCGAGGTTGCCGTGCCGCTCTGGGTCATGGTGATCGGTGCTGCCGGCATTTCGCTCGGCCTGCTGCTCTTCGGACCGCGCCTCATCCGCCTCGTCGGCGAGCAGATCACCAAGCTCAACCCGATGCGCGCCTTCTGCGTGTCGCTGTCGGCCGCCATCACCGTCATCGTTGCTTCGGCACTCGGCCTGCCGGTCAGTTCCACGCATATCGCTGTTGGTGCGGTCTTTGGCGTCGGCTTTTTCCGTGAATGGTACACGCGCAATTCCAAGCGGCGCATGGCCTATATGCGCAACAAGGCGGAACGCTTCGAGATTGAGCCGAAGCCGGAACGCAATCCGGAAGAGATCCGCCGTCGCTATCTCGTGCGCCGCTCGCATTTCATGACGATCGTCGCGGCATGGATCATCACCGTTCCTGCCTCTGCCGGCCTTGCAGCCGTCCTGTATTGGGTTATGTCTCACCTCGTCATTTGATCCCGGAGACGAGACTTCCATGCGTGCCAATTACCGGATGCAGCGGCTCTATGTGACCGCCGATCTCGCTGAAACCCAGGCCTTCGAAGCGACGGCGGAGCAGTTCAACTATCTGGCCAACGTCTTGCGCTTCGAGGACGGGGCCGAGCTTCTCGTGTTTAACGGGCGGCATGGCGAGTGGCGGGCGAGCGTGCATTTCCCGTCGCGTAAGAAGATCCTGCTCACTCCGGTGGAAGAAACGCGTCCGCAGCCTGATGATTGCGACCTGCACTTCCTCTTTGCCCCTCTGAAGGTCGGGCGCATGGATTACCTGGTGCAGAAGGCCGTCGAGATGGGTGCTGGGCTTCTGCAGCCGGTGATGACCCAGCATGTGCAGGGCAAGATCGGCAGTGTGGAGCGGTTGCAGGCGAACGCCGTGGAGGCGGCCGAGCAATGCGGCATTCTCGCCATTCCCCGGGTCGTCGAGCCGGTGAAGCTGCGCGATCTGCTCGAGCGCTGGCCGGCGGATCGCCGGATTATCTATTGCGACGAGGACAGCGCGACGCAAAATCCCCTTCCTGCCCTGTCGCGGATCGAGGAGAAATCGCTGGCCCTGCTGGTCGGGCCTGAGGGTGGTTTCTCGGAAGACGAGCGGGTTCTGCTGCGCTCCCTGCCCTTTGTCACGGCCATTCCCCTCGGCCCGCGGATCCTGCGCGCCGATACGGCCGCGGTTGCCGCGATGGCCGTCGTACAAGCAGCCATCGGTGACTGGCGCTAGCCGTCTGCAGCACCGTTTCACGTTCCGGTTTTTTGAGCCGTGCTTGAGAGAATTTCACTTGCACGGCACATAAATCCGGTTCAATCAGCCTCTGAGACGGGCCTTCTCGTGCCCTCCTGCGACGCCCAGCAAGGTAGCTTTCATGGCCCGTGACACGACCGACCAGACCCCTCTCGGCACCCTCGATGACATGGCGGCCTATATGGACGCGGGGTCGAAGCCGAAGGAACAGTTCCGGATCGGCACCGAGCACGAGAAGTTCGCCTTCTTCCGGGCCGACAACAGCCCGGTCCCCTATCATGGGGACGCCAGCATCTCAGCGCTGCTGACGGGCATGCAGTCCAAGCTCGGCTGGGAGCCGATCATGGACGGCGAGAACATCATCGGCCTTGGCGAACAGCATGGCATGGGCGCAATCTCGATCGAGCCGGGCGGCCAGTTCGAACTGTCCGGCGCGCCGGTCGAGACGCTGCACCAGACCTGCAAGGAATCGAACCAGCATCTGGCGGTCCTGCGCGATGTGGCCGAGCCCATGGGCATCCGTTTCCTCGGCATTGGCGGCAGCCCGAAATGGACGCTGTCCGAGACGCCGCGCATGCCGAAGTCGCGCTACGACATCATGACCCGCTACATGCCGAAGGTCGGCAGCCAAGGTCTCGACATGATGTACCGGACCTGCACCATCCAGGTGAATCTCGACTTCTCATCCGAAGCCGACATGCGCCAGAAGATGCGGGTGTCGATGAAGCTGCAGTCGCTGGCGACCGCACTTTTCGCTTCCTCGCCGTTCACCGAAGGCAAGCCGAACGGGCTTCTCTCCTGGCGCGGCGACATCTGGCGCGACACTGACAACCGCCGCGCTGGCGTTTTGCCCTTCACCTTCTCGAAGGACTTCTGTTTCGGCGACTACGTCGCCTGGGCGATCGATGCGCCGATGTATTTCATCGTCCGTGACGGAAAGTATCACGACTGCACGCACATCACCTTCCGCCAGTTCATGGACGGCGCGCTGAAGGGCGAGATCGCCGACTGGGAAACACAGCAGGGCGACTGGACCAACCACCTCTCCACGCTCTTCCCCGACGTTCGGCTGAAGCGTTTCCTCGAAATGCGCGGCGCAGATGGCGGTCCGTGGCGGCGCATCTGCGCGCTCCCGGCGCTCTGGGTCGGCCTGCTCTATGATGAAACTGCGCTTGCCGCTGCGGATGATCTCACGGCGGACTGGACCGTCGAGGATGTCATCACGATGCGCGATGCAGTTCCGGCTCAGGGGCTGAAGGCCTCAGTTGCAGGACGGCCGCTTATGGACGTGGCGCGCGACGTCGTCGAGATGTCACGGTCCGGCCTCAAGGCGCGTGCCCGTTTGAATTCCGAGGGACAGGACGAGAGCGTTTTCCTCAACACGCTGGACGAGGTGCTCGCCAAGCGCACCACATTGGCGGACGACATGCTGGCGCTGTATCACGGCCGCTGGAACGGTTCCGTGGAACCCGTCTTCGAGGAATATCAGTACTGAGGCTCTACTAGCCCCCTCGCCTCGCGCATTTCAGCAAGGTGGCAAAAAGCGGTTTGCCTGGAGACCTTTCCGGATATAGTGCTGAATCATCTGCACGCATCCGGGGAGATTTGCCATGCTGCCACTGTTCGACATGATGCTGCAGGCGCAAAATGGGATGGCGATGGACGCCATGGCCAAGCAATATGGCCTGGCGCATGAACAGGCGGCCAAGGCCGTTGCGGCGCTCATGCCGGCCTTTGCCTCGGGCTTCAAGCGGAACACCACCAATCCTTACGATTTCTCGGCCCTTGTCCAGGCGATGACCTCCGGGAACTATGCCAAATATTTCGAGGATATGAGCTCGGCCTTCACCCCGCAGGGGATCGCCGACGGCAATCAGGTTCTCCAGCAGCTCTTCGGCTCGAAGGAAGTCTCGCGCGCGGTTGCCGCGCAGGCAGCGCAGCTGACCGGCATCGGACAGGACATCCTCAAGCAGATGATGCCCGCCATGGCCGACACGCTGATGGGCGGGCTTTTCAAGCAGACGACCGGGCAGTTCCCGGGTGCCAACGCCTTTGCCGGGACGCCGATGGCAGCGATGATGCAGCAATGGCTGGAAAGCACCGGCCTGCAGCCGAAGCCGCAGCCCCAACAGGCGGCGATGGCTGCCGCGATGTTCGACAACCCATTCATGCGCGCCTTCCAGGAGATGATGGGCGGGCAGAAGAAGCCGGAACCGCAGGCTGCTGCCAATCCGTTCCTCGACAACCCCTTCACCAAGGCGTTCCAAGACATGGCGACGGCGTATACCGCGCAGATGACCGGGCAACCTGCCGAAGCGCCCAAGGCCGCGCCGGAGCCTGCAAAGACGCCGGAAAAGGAAGCGCAGGAAGGCTTTGCCGCGATGATGAACACCATGTTCGACAGCGGGCTTGAAGTGCAGAAGAGCTACCAGAAAAGCATGGAGCAGATCTTCGACACCTATCTCACGGCGTCGCGGAAAGACGAGACGGCAGCGCCACAGCCGAAGGGCTGACGCGCTCTTCCGCTTCTCCCATCCTCAAACGAAAAACGGCGCGGTTTCCCGCGCCGTTTCGCATTTCAAAGGCCGTCTGACCTCAGAATTCTTCCCATTCGCCATCGGACTTGTTGTCCTTGGCCTGGTTCAGCTTTGCACCGAGACCGATGGAAATCTTGTCCATCAGGGAGCGGGCCGGAGACGCGACGGCGCGGTTGCCGGCTTCGGCCGGGGCCACCTTGGGCTTGAGGAACGACCGGGAGGCCGGTTTGGCTGCACTCGCCGCAGGCTGCGGTGGTGTCGGCTGAGCCGGACGGCCGAAGCTGGTATCGCGCTGGTCGGCGAAACGGTTCTGGATGGTCGAGGCATTGGCCTCCAGGGTGAACTGACCGACGAGGCCCGAGAGCATTTCAGCATCGCGCGTCAGACCCGACATTTCGGCATTGGTCTGTTCGGCCGCCCGCGCATTCTGCTGGGTAACGTTCTCCATGCGCGCCACGGCGTCATTGATCTCGTTGAGGCTTGCCGACTGCTGCTTGGAGGTCGAGGCGATCGAATGGATGTGGTCGCCTATCTGCACGACCTGTCCGGCGATCGACGAGAGCACGGTTCCGGTTTCACGCACGAGACCGACGCCGCTTGCGACTTCCTCACCGGATTTGGTGATCAGGCTCTTGATGTCCTTGGCCGCGGTTGCGGATCGCTGGGCAAGCTCGCGCACTTCCTGCGCGACGACGGCAAAGCCCTTGCCGGCTTCGCCTGCTCGCGCTGCCTCGACACCGGCATTCAGCGCCAGGAGGTTCGTCTGGAAAGCGATCTCGTCGATGACATTGATGATCTTCGAGATCTCGCTCGACGCATTTTCGATGCGCTGCATGGCATCGATGGCACCACCAACGATCTCGCCTGAGCGGTCAGAATTGGAGCGTGCCTCGCGGGCGAGGCGCGACGCGTTTTCGGCGCGCTCAGAAGAATGGCGGATCGCCTCCATGATCTGGCGGATGGCGGTCGATGTCTCGACCAGAGCGGCGGCCTGCTGCTCGGTGCGATGGCTGAGATCAGCCGTCGCCGAGCTGACCGTGCCGCTCTTGCGGTTGATCTCGGCGACATTGCCATGCACGGCGGACACCGTGCCGGACAAGCGCTCCAGCGATGCGTTGAAATCGAGACGCAGCCGGTCGAGGTTGCCGGCCAGCGGCTTGCGGATCGTGCCCGTCAGATCACCATTGGCCAGTCGCTGCAGGCCGGTGCCCAGAACGTCGATGGCTTCGGTGAGTTCGGCTTGCGCGGCGGCGCGTTCTGCCTCGCGCTGATGGCGTTCGCTTTCGGTGGCCGAGCGGCGGCTTTCGTTTTCCGCCTCCAGTTCGCGCTTGTCGATTTCGGCCTTGCGGAAGACGGCGACGGATCGGGCCATGTCACCGATTTCGTCGGAACGGTCGATGCCCTTGAGGTCGAGGTCTGTATTGCCATCCGCCAGCTGGCCCATGGAGGTGACCAGCTCGGAGATCGGGCGGGTGAGGCTGCGCGAGAAGACAAAGCCGACGAGCGAGCCGATGAGGACGAGGACCGCGCCGATGCCGACAGATTTCAGGCCGGCGGAGATCAGCTGCGCGGTCACTTCTTCTTCACCGATCAGGGCAACGACCGACCAGCGGACATCGCCGAAATCCAGCGGCACACTTGCGGCCTGGCTCGTGATGCCGCGATAGCCCTCAATGGCGCCGCTTGCATCCTGGCCGCCCATGACGGTTGCCAGCAGCGGAGAGCTCATGGTGACCTTCATGCTGTCCACGTCAGGCGTGCGCGCGCTGTCGGAGACGAGCAGACCGTTCTTGTCCACAAGCACGGTTTCACCGGTTTCACCCAGGCCGCGCGTATTGGCAAAAATGTTATTGAGCTGATCATTCGGCAACTGATAGGCCAGCACGCCGAGCTTGCGTTCATTCATGATGATCGGCACGGCGACGAAGGCTGCCGGGGCGCCGTTGGACGGCTCATAGGCCTCGAATTCGGAATTGGCGAAGGTCTCGGGGTCGTCGCTCTCCACGACCTTGCGGAACACCTGCGCCAGTCCGGTATCCTTGTAGGGACCGGAGATCAGGTTGGTGCCGAAATCCCGCTCCTTCATGACCGTGTAGACGACATTGCCGTCGGCATCGATCAGGAAGATATCGTAGTAGCCCTGCGCCTGGAGGTGCTTCAGGAAGGTCGTGTGGCCCTGACGATGGGCGCGGTCGTAGCTGTCCTTCTTGGCGCTATCGAGATTGAACTTCTCACCGACCGGATTGGGATTTTCGTCGATGTAGCGTTTCTGAAGCTCGGCTGACGGATTGTCACCCAGCTTCGGCCAGGCACCCGTGATGCCGAACAGGGCCTGCTGGGTCATCATGTCGGCGGCGGTTGCGCGGGCGTCGAGACGGATGGCCTCCAGGAACCGCCGTGCCTCGTTGCGACGGCCGTCTGCAGTCGCCTCGAGCTTCTGGTAGACCTGTTCATCCAGGATCCGGCTTTGCTGCACAAGGCCGATCGCCACAGAGGCGCTCAGAATGACGAGAGCGAACAGCGTGGCCGCCAGGGGCAGCTTTGTCGATATACGCATGAAGGGTCTCCGCAAGAGGTAGCGACGTCAGGCGTCTTCATCGCTGACATATGGCCGTTAGCAACAGGTTACTTCCCGCTGCTTATCCCTTCATATTTCACAACACGTATCGTTATTTTAGCGTTTACAAAAAAGCCCGGTCCGAAAAAATCGGGACCGGGCAAGATGCAGGGCTATTGGCTGTCACCCTGCGGGGATGGGAGGCGGGCTCAGTCGCTCTTCTGGCCGCGCAAGGATCGCTCGGCGCGGCGGCGTGCCAGGCGGGTCAGTTGCAGCGAAGGATCGTCAGTCAAACCGTGGCGGCGCAGCACGTCCTGAACATCTCCCCGGCTGAGGCCGAGGTCGTTCAGCAGACGTTCGTCGAGGTCGGCAAGGCTGTTCGCAGCAAGACGATTGCGAAGCGCGACGCGAAGGGATCCGAGCCACACGTTCAGACGAGCGAGGCGCGCGGCAAGCGTCCGGCTCGGCGGTTCAGTGACAAGCTCGAGGTCAAAATCGAGGATCCGATCGTTCGTGCGCATAGCGTTATCCTTTCAGCGGGCACGAGAAGATTGCCCCGTCCGCGCTAGCGGACAGGCGATGAGGTTTGGGGGTGGAAGCTTGGCCGGAAACCGGTCGGTGAGGATTACAACCGCGAAGATGCCGAAAGCATATTGATCAGTCCAACGAATGTTTCTAATGGTAATCATCAACACTTCTGATGGACCATTGCCATGTCGGCTCCCCTCGATATCGATCAGCTTCAAACCTTCATCGCCATCGTCGACACCGGCAGCTTCACAAAAGCTGCGGGACGCGTGTTCAAAACCCAATCCGCCGTCTCCATGCAGATGCGCCGTCTCGAAGAGCGGGTCGGCAAGCAGCTCTTCATCAAGGATGGACGCGGCAACCGCCTGACCGCCGATGGTGACAAGCTGCTCAACTATGCGCGGCGCATCATCCGGCTGAACTCAGAGGCGATCGCTGCCTTCGATGACAACCGTCTGGAAGGCACGCTGCGGATCGGAACGCCGGATGATTATGCCGACCGTTACATGCCCGAGATTATCGGGCGCTTTGCCAAGACGCATCCGAATGTGGAGCTCTACATCGTCTGCGAACCCTCGATGGACCTGGCCGACAAGATGGCCAAGGGCGAACTCGACATCGCGCTCGTCACCCACAACCCGCTTCTCAGGCAGTCCGATGTGGTGCGCACCGAACCGCTTTGCTGGGTGGGCTCTGCCAACCATCCGCTGAAGGACGATGCGCCGGTACCGCTTGCTGTTGGACGTCGCGATTGCCAGTGGCGGCAGCTTGCCTGCTCGGCTCTCGATGCGGACGGACGCGATTACCAGATCCTGTTCACGAGCTGGTCTTCCACCGTCGTTGCGGCCGCGGTGCTTGCCGGCATGGCGGTTTCGATCCTGCCGGAATCGGCGCTTCGGACGGGCATGAAGGTGCTGACGGCAAATGACGGCTTTCCGCCGCTCCCGCCCGTGCAGATCGGTCTCATGAAGCGCCCGGGGCTCTCGACCTCGCTGGTCAATGCGATCACCGACCACATCACCGCCTGCCTCGACAACATCACACCGGCGCAGGTGGAAGACGATATGGACGGGGAGCCGAAGACCTATTCGCGCTACTATCCGCGCCTTCGTGCCGGAAACATGATCCCCGGCTGGTGAGATCCGCCGCTCAGTAGGCGAAGATCGATGACCTGATGATGCGGCGCCATTGATCGAGGTGGGCACGCGCTATGTCTTCCGGCTGCTGGGTTGCAAAGCGGATGACTTCACCGGTCGCCAGGATCATCAGCTTGAGATTGACGCGGAAGCGCTCGAAATCGCTCTCCGGGATAATGTGCGACAGATCGCGGTAGAAGCTTGCGATGATCTGCTCGTGGAAATCACCCGAGAGCTGGGAGAGATCCCGGTCCGTGACGATCGCCTGCCAGAGCGCCATGTAGATCCGCTGCTCCCGGAACATGGCATGCAGTTCCATCAGGCTTTCGGATGCCCGGTCTGAGGCCTCATCGAGTGTCTCGACGCCCACAAAGATCTGCCGGATGAAGCCTTCGAGCTGGCCCGAGAAGCGGTCATGCAAGACCTTGATGACCGCCACCTTCTGGGGAAAGAACTGGTAGAGCGAGCCGATGGAGACACCTGCCCGCTGGGCAATCTCGCTCATGGTCGTCTCAGCAATCCCTTTCTCCAGGAAAAGCGCCACCGCTGCCTCGAGGATCGCCTCGAGCCGCTGGATGCTGCGTTCCTGTTGCGGGGTTTTGCGCGGCTGCAGTCGAACGTCCATGGTGTGCTCGCTCAATGCTGTATCGTCCGCGGGATCATCCCGCGGTTTCATGTCGCTAAAGGGATAGGGAGCGGTTCTGGCGAAAAGGTTAACATCGGCGCTCCGTCCCCAGCCTGCAGACATCTACACAAAAAAGGTCCATCGGACGCGTCATCCTTCGATGCGCAGATGTCGCTCTCGCGCAAGGTCGAAGATCTGGATGCCGTCCTTCGGGCGACTGCGGCGGCGCCATTTCGGATGCTGGAGCGTGTAGGTCGCATCGTCGTAGCCCGCCTTCCAGTGCTCCTCGATGGAGGTGCGGGAGAACTCCGCATCCATGGCATGGGTGGCATGCGAGGCACGGCGGTGGATCAGATGGACGATGGTCACGTCGTATTCGTGGCCGATGGAACGCAGGATCTTGGCGTCCTCGTCATCGCGGAACTCGGGCGGCAGTTTTTCGAGCAGGCGCTTGGCTGCGCGGCGGACGATCTGACGCCGAGCAAAATCGTCGGTGTTCATGCGGGTTCGGCTGGAATAGCGGATCTCCTTGATCCGGCTCTCGACCTCGAACTGGTCGCGCGGCATGTCTCCCCGCGCGTTGAACAGGTCGACCTGGAAGATTTCCAGATCACGCGAGGCGTCGTTGACGTTGAGCACATGCTGCAGTGGCGTGTTGGAGACGAGACCGCCATCCCAGTAGTGGCGGCCGTCGATCTCGATCGGCGGGAAGCCTGGCGGCAGGGCGCCGGAGGCCGCCACATGTCGCGCATCCAGGCGCGTCTTCCGATTGTCGAAATAGGCGAAATTGCCGGAGCGGATCTCGACCGCACCAAGACTGAGGCGTGTCTGGCAGTCGTTGAGGAGATCGAAGTCGACCAAGCGCTCCAGTGTCCGCATCAGGGGCTCGGTGTCGTAGGCGCTCAGGCGGACATCCGGATTGGTGATCAATTGATACGGTGTGGGAAGGCGCGGCGAGAAGAAGCCGGGAATGCCGAAAGCCGTTGCGGCAAGGGCTGCTGCATCGTTCTGGATGCGCCTGAGGCTATTGTCCTCTGCCGTCCAGCCGAAGTTCAGGCTGGAAGAGACCGTGTGCCAGAAATCCCGGAGATTGGCGATCCGCCGCTCGCGCGGGCTACCGGCAATGATCGCCGCGTTGATCGCTCCGATCGAAATGCCCGCCAGCCAGTCCGGCTCCACCTCGTTTGCATGCAGGGCTTCATAGGCACCCGCCTGGTAGGCTCCCAGCGCACCGCCGCCCTGGAAAACGAAGATGCGATCGGTTGCGGTGTTCGTGCCAGTGTCAGCGCCAGTCTCTGCCATGTGCCTGCCCAATGATTGCTGCAGCGCAATAGATAGGCCTGCCGTGTCGAGGATGCCAGTCCGATGGCTTCAATCAGCGTTCACTTTTGCAGCATGTCTTTCACATCAGACCCAAAAGAAATTCGACGCGCCCATCCCGTTTCGGATTAAGACATGGCCAGTGCATTCTCCATCAAGGAAAGCCCGATGATCCGCTCGCTTGCCACCGCCCTGATCGGCGCCACTCTTCTTGCCTCCTCTCCTTGCCTTGCCGACGAGGCCTCTGTCGACCAGCAGATCGAAACCCTGCTCGGCGACGCTGCCGATTACAAGGAACTCTTCTACGCCTTCAAGGTGGCGCTGGAGGAGGAGAAGTCCGACATCGTGGTCAGCCTCATCAACTATCCGCTGACGGTGAACATCGACGGCGACGAGGCCACTTACAACTCGGAACAGGAATTGCTCGACGCCTATGATTCCGTCTTTACCGAGACGATCGTCGAGGCCGTGTCCAACCAGGAATACGGCGATCTCTTCGTCAATTCCGAGGGCGTGATGATCGGCAATGGGGAAGTGTGGATCTCTGGCATCTGCGAAGACAGCGCCTGCACCAGCGCTCTGCCGCGGGTTGCCGTCATTCAATCGGGCAACTGAGCCGCACCTCTAGATGAATGAAAGGCGGCATCCGGGATGCCGCCCCTCCACGTTTGAAAGCCGAGATCAGGCGGCGAGATCAAGCACGATGCGGCCGTCGATCTTGCCCTCTTTCATCCGGTCGAAGATCGCGTTGATGTTCTCGATCTTGTCCCAGCTGAAATGCGAGGCAACCTTGCCTTCACCGGCGAATTGCAGGCTTTCCTCGAGATCCTGACGCGTGCCGACGATCGAGCCGCGCACAGTGATGCGCTTCAGAACGGTCTCAAACACCGGAAGAGAGATGAAACCGGGCGGCAGGCCGACGAGCGACATCGTGCCCTTGGAGCGGAGGAAGCCATAGGCCTGTTCCATGGCCTTGGGCGAGACAGCCGTCACCAGCGCGCCATGCACGCCGCCGGTTGCCTTCTGGACCTGCTCGATGGCATCAGCCGCCGTGCCGTTCACCACCATGTCCGCGCCAAGGTCGGTTGCGAGCTTCAGCTTGTCGTCGAAGATGTCGGCGGCGACGACATGCATGCCCATGGCCTTGGCATATTGCACGGCCATGTGGCCGAGACCGCCGATGCCGGAGATGACGACCCATTCACCGGGCTTCACCTCGGTTTCCTTGAGGCCCTTGTAGACCGTGACACCGGCGCAGAGCACGGGTGCCGCAGGGCCGAATTCGAGATTATCCGGCAGGCGGCCGACATAGTCGGGATCGGCCAAGCCATACTGCGCGAAGGTGCCGTTGACGGAGTAACCGGTGTTTTGCTGGCTGCCGCAGAGCGTTTCCCAGCCGGTGCGGCAGGGCGAGCAGCAGCCACAGGCGGTGTGCAGCCACGGCACGCCGACGCGATCACCTTCCTTGATGCGGGAGACGCCGGAGCCGAGCTTGGCAACGTAGCCGACGCCCTCATGGCCGGGAATGAAGGGGGGCTTGGGCTTGACCGGCCAATCGCCATTGGCGGCATGCAGGTCGGTGTGGCAGACGCCGGTCGCCTCGTATTTCACCAGGATCTGGCCGGGGCCGGGATCCGGGATGGGCATTTCCTCGATCACCAGCGGCTTGCCGAATTCGCGGACCACCGCAGCCTTCATCATCGATGCCATGTCACTCTCCCGTGGGTTTCTCGTCATTCCCGCAGCGCTCGAGCGGCGGGTATGGAGAGAGGGTATGCGCGGGATGGGTGCGAGCAGTTGATCGGTATCAAACGGCCAGAGATTTCATCGGATTGTCATGATCGGGAGCCTCCAGGAGGCTCCCGACACAGATGCTCAGGCGAGGTTCTTCTTCAGGAACTCCACCGTGCGCGACCAGGC
Organism: Allorhizobium sp.; assembly: GCA_051861045.1. GTDB lineage: Bacteria > Pseudomonadota > Alphaproteobacteria > Rhizobiales > Rhizobiaceae > Allorhizobium. The sequence goes on along the minus strand of JBHYDI010000002.1, from coordinate 295,049 downwards.
GAGATCGGCAGCCGCCTTGTCGTAGCGGGCAGACGAGGTGTCGTTGTTAAAGGCATGGTTCACGCCGTCATACATGTGCAGCTCGTAGGTCTTGCCATTGGCATCAAGCGCCGCCTTGTAGGCGTCGATGCCGGCATTGATGCGCTCATCGAGACCCGCATAATGCAGCATCAGCGGAGCCTTGATCGACGGCACCTGATCGGCCGGGGCCTGCGAGCCGTAATAGGCGACGCCGGCGCCAAGCTCCGGTGAGGCCACCGCCATGCGGTTGACCATGCCACCGCCCCAGCAGAAGCCGATCGCACCGACTTTGCCATTGGTCTTCTCGTGGCCGGCGAGGAAGGCACGGGTCGCCTCGCCATTGGCCGTGGCATTCGCCATGTCGAGCGACTGGAACATCGCACGGGCCTCGTCCTCATTGGCCGGCGTGCCGCCATTGGGCGACAGGAAATCCGGAGCGAGTGCTACGAAGCCTTCGAGCGCCATACGGCGGGCGACATCGCGAATATGCGGGTTGAGGCCACGGTTCTCGTGGATAACGATGACGGCCGGAAGCTTCTCCGCTGCGTCCTTCGGGATCGCGAGGTAGCCCTTCATTTCACCTGCGGCACCCGGGTAGGTGACGTCTGCGACGTCGAGGCGCGCGTCGGTCTCTTCGACCATGGCGGCATTCGCCTGGTTGGCGGCGAGCATGGGCATGATGGCGGCGGCAGCGGCACCGGAGCCGGCGAGCGCCGTCAACCTTTGCATGAAGCCACGGCGGTCGAGGGTCAGGTGGGTGTATTCGTCATAGGCTTCGATCATCGCCTGCGTGATTTCGGGCTTCGACATGGCACTCTCCTTGGGGGACGGATTGGATGCCCTCGCAAGATAGTGCCGCTGCCTTTTGCGCCCACACACGTTGCCGTGAAGGCCTTAGCTGGTGGCCATCCAGGCGGCGAGCCAAAGCCAGAGCAGAAAGAGCGACACAAAGCCCAGCATGAAGAACAAGCGGCGCAGCGGCAGATTGCCGGTGAGCTGCATCGCGGCCTGGACATAACGTGCGACAACGAAGATCCAGGCGAGCACGAGGGCCACGAGGTTGTCTGCCTCCGTCATGAACAGCAGGACCGACACGGCATAGAAGAGAACCGGCAGTTCGAACTGATTGGCGATCGCGCGGTTGACCACGCGGCTTTCCTCCGGCTCCGCCAGGTTCTCGCGGAAGGCGATGCGCTCGACCTTGCCGGCACGCACCACGGCGGCGCGGCGAATAACGAGCAAGGCATAAAGACAGAAGACGAGAAAGGCATGGGCCACGAGGGGCCAGAACATTTCAAAACCGGTCATGGGAAATTCAGATCCTCAAAAGTGCGGCGTGCGAGGCATCATTCATCCCTTGCCGGCTTCGGGCCAAAGGCCAGTCGCAGGGCGAGGATGCCGGAAATGACAAGGGCAGCAAACTTCAGGCGCGTCAGCCAGGCATGCGCTTCTGCGAGAAGATCAGCATTCCCGGGCGCCGGCACGGATGGCGGAAAGAGCAGGAGGCTGACGACGTTCTCGGCATAGTCGATGACGACATAGGCGATTGGCAGGGCCAAAAGAGCGGGCAAAAGCTGCGCGGCCGGTCGGCCGTAAAGGCTGGCACCCGGCGCCGCGCGTCGGATGAGCAGAACGAGAAACAGCCCGAGTGTGGCCGGCAGCAGGAGATCGGGGCCGAGATGCATGGCCCGCAGAAGTGCTGCGGCCTCCGGCTTGCTGTCCAGCACCATCTTGAGGGCAAGCAGCCCCTGCCCTGTGCTCTCGATGTCGAGATCGGGCATCGCCCTTCCGCCGGTCAATTCAGCGAAAGGCCAGGCGAAGCTCAGGTTCATCCAGGCCAGCAGAAGTGCAGAGACGACGCCGCTCCCCCAGAGGAGCGGCGCCTTGGTTGGTCCGGGCAACTGCCCCAGGATCATGCGGCGCCCGGATAGTTCGGGCTTTCGCGGGTGATCGTCACGCCATGCGGATGGCTTTCGCGCAGGCCGGCACCGGAAATGCGCACGAAGGTCGCCTTTTCCTGGAAGTCCTTGATGTCCTTGCCACCGACATAGCCCATGGCGGCCTTCAGGCCACCGGCGAGCTGGTGGAGGACGGCCGAGACCGGACCCTTGTAGGGAACCTGGCCTTCGATGCCTTCAGGCACGAGCTTCAGCGTGTCGCGCACTTCCGCCTGGAAGTAGCGATCGGCCGAGCCGCGGGCCATGGCACCGACGGAGCCCATGCCGCGATAGGCCTTGAAGGAGCGGCCCTGGTAGAGATAGACCTCGCCCGGGCTTTCGTCCGTGCCGGCGAGCAGCGAGCCGACCATGACGGCCGAAGCGCCGGCGGCAATCGCCTTGGCAACGTCGCCGGAGAACTTCAGGCCACCATCGGCGATAACGGGAATGTCGAGCTTGTTGGCTTCCTCGACGGCGGCCATGACGGCTGCGAGCTGGGGAACGCCGACGCCGGCGACAACGCGGGTTGTGCAGATGGAGCCCGGGCCGATGCCGACCTTAACGCAGTCAGCGCCTGCATCGATCAGCGCGCGGGTGCCCTCGCCCGTTGCCACATTGCCGGCGATGATGCGGATGGCGTTCGACATTTTCTTCACATGGGCGACGGCATCCAGAACCTTCTGGCTGTGGCCGTGGGCGGTATCGACGACGATCACGTCGCAGCCGGCATCGATCAGGCGCTCGGCGCGCTCGACGCCATCATCACCGGTGGAGATAGCGGCAGCGACGCGCAGACGACCCTGGGCATCCTTGGCGGCATGCGGGTTGAGCTGCGACTTCTCGATGTCCTTGACGGTGATCAGACCGACGCAGCGGCCTTCATTGTCGATCACCAAGAGCTTCTCGATGCGGTGCGAATGCAGCAGGCGCTTTGCTTCCTGCTGGTCGACACCGTCCTTGACCGTCACGAGGTTTTCGCGGGTCATCAGTTCGTAGATCTTCTGGCTCGGATCCGAGGCAAAGCGCACGTCGCGGTTGGTCAGAATGCCGACGAGGCGGCCGGGGCGGCTTGCGCCCTCAACGACCGGGATGCCGGAAATGCCATGGGCGCCCATCAGTGCCTTGGCTTCAGCAAGCGTTGCTTCCGGGCCGATGGTCACCGGATTGACGACCATACCGCTTTCGAACTTTTTCACCTGGCGAACTTCTTCAGCCTGTTCGATGGGCGTGAGGTTGCGGTGGATCACGCCGATGCCGCCGGCCTGGGCCATGGCGATTGCGAGGCGGCTTTCGGTGACCGTGTCCATGGCGGAGGAGATAATCGGCAGCGAGAGATCAATGTCCCGGGCGATGCGTGTCGCGATGTTGGTCTGCCCCGGCATCACTTCAGAGTGCCCCGGCTGCAGGAGGACGTCGTCAAAGGTGAGCGCTTCTGCGCCTGTTGCCGACATTACGATGCGTGCCATTGCCAATTCCTTCGTTTGAATAGGCAGAATCCGCCCGGAAAACGGGGATCCCCGTTCGGTCGCTTCTGCATGAAATGCTTGGAAGTTGGCGAGGGCTGGTAACACGTTCATGACAGGAAGGGAATAGCAAAACGTGGGCGCATGGCGCCGTGATTGGCCACGCCGCGGCCCATACAGAAAAATCGACGATCATTAGAATTTTAAACAGCGCCTACACGGTCTTTGAAGCCCTCGCTTATATAAGGGACCTGCTCTCGGGGCTGGGGGCACAACAAAAAACAAGAAGACCAGGGGATCCAGTATGACTGCATTGAAGAAGCGTGCCCAGGCACTCGAAAACCAGTTTGCCCACCAGGCAGAAATCCAGTTCAAGGCGCGTGTTCGCGGCAGCAAGATGCTCGGCCGTTGGGCCGCCTACACGATGGGCCTCGACGATGTCGAAGCCTATGCGCGCACCGTGGCCGTCAAGCAGGTCGTCGAGCCGCACCGGTTGCTCGAGCAGCTGCGCCAGGACTTCAGCATCGCTGGCGTTGATGTGAGCGACGCCGACATCGACAGCCGCATTCACAATTTCATCGAACAGGCGACTGACGAGATTTTCGCCGGCAAGTAAGGCAAGGGTTGAGGGGCCGCAGCTTTGCCGCGGCCCCTTTCCTGCCTGTCGATATCAGATATCGAACTGATAGGCCTTGGGCACGAAGCGATAGCCCTGATCGACCTTTTCGACGAAGCCCACGGCGGGGAACGGCATGTGGTAGCCGAGGAAGGCGAGCTTGTCGGTTGCCAGCATGTCGAAGACCTTGGCACGCGTCGCTGCTGCTGCTGCCTTGTCCATGTCGAAACGCACTTCCCAATCCGGACGCTGAAGCGACAGCACGAAGTGGTTCGCCGTATCCGCAGTCAGCACCAGCTGGCGGCCTTCCGATTCCAGGCGGTAGATCATGTGGCCCGGCGAGTGGCCGAACGCCGCCATGCCGGTGATGCCGGAGACCACTTCGCCACCGTCGCCGATGAAGGTCATCTTCTCGGCCATCGGCGCGACATTGGCCAGAACACCCTTGTGGCCGTTTTCCGCCGGGGTTCCGACTCGGGCCGGATCGGCCCAGAAGTCGTATTCCGCCTGGCCCGTCACATAACGCGCATTCGGGAAGGACGGCTGGCCGCCTTCCATCAGGCCGCCGATATGGTCGCCATGCATATGGGTGAGCACCACGGTCGTCACGTCTTCGCGCTTGTAGCCGGCGGCCGTCAGGCCTTCGACCAGCCGGCCAAGACCGTTTGCGCGACCGCCTTCACCGAGACCGGTGTCGAAGAGGATGACATCCGAACCGGTGTTGACGAGCACGGGTGCGAAGCTGTTGACGAACTTGTCAGAAGGCAGGAAATTCGCCTCGAGCAGCGCGCCGACCGTTTCGGGCGACTGGTTGGTGCCGAAGGTCTCCTGCGGATTTTCCGACGGGCGCGCGCCATCCTTGACCACCACGACTTCGAACTTGCCGACATTGAAGCGGTGGGTTTCGGGCGGCATGGCGTGGTCGATATCCATCGAGGTCTCCGAACCCGACTGCTGCGCCACGGCAGCCCGGGTCATGATCATGGGGGCCGCCAGCGCTACACCGGCACTTCCCAGAAGCATACGTCTTTTCATCGAAATCATCGAAATCTCCTCAATCAAATTCCCTCGCCCCTGATGAGGCTGACCTCGACATAGGGGAAAGCGGGGCGGCGAGTAGCGCCCTCACACCATCGTGATGCCGATGGAAACCCAAGACGGGAACAGCACCGGTGCAAAGAGGCTTCCCGGCTTCGACCTCTGCGGTTTCAACCGCAGATCGTTTGCGCTATGAGAAGCCGTATCCACCGCTTCTGCGGTCCTGTCCGGAATGCCGATGAACCGCATCACGCCCCTCATCCTCGCCGTCGCGCTCTTTATGGAGCAGATGGATTCGACCGTGATCGCCACAGCCCTGCCTACCATCGCCACCGATCTCGACGTCGGGCCGATCACGCTCAAACTGGCGCTCACCTCCTATATGGTGGCGCTTGCGATCTTCATTCCGGTGAGCGGCTGGATGGCGGATCGATACGGGGCCAAGCGGGTGTTTCGTGCGGCAATCCTCGTCTTCATGCTGGGTTCGCTGTTCTGCGCGATGTCGGATTCGCTCCTCACCTTCGTCGCCGCGCGCTTCCTGCAGGGCATGGGTGGCGCAATGATGACACCGGTCGGGCGGCTCGTTCTCCTGCGCACGACGAAGAAGAGCGACCTCGTCTCGGCCATGGCGCTGCTGACCATTCCTGCCCTGCTCGGTCCGATTACCGGCCCACCCGTCGGCGGCTTCATCACCACCTTCTTCAGCTGGCACTGGATCTTCCTGATCAACATTCCGATCGGGCTTGTCGGCCTGTGGCTATCCAGCCTCTACCTGCCCGAGATCGAGCCGATCGAGACGGGGCGGATCGACTGGACGGGCTTTCTGCTCAGTGCCGCCGCTGCATCCGGCCTGGTGTTCGGCCTGTCGGTCATGAGCCTGTCCGCCCTGCCCGTCTGGGTCGGTGCTGCGGCGACGGTGGTCGGGATACTCTCGATGATCCTCTATGTGATCCACGCCCGGCGGCATCCGGCCCCGCTGCTCGACCTCACGCTCTTTGCCAACCGCAGCTTCCGCGCCTCGATCATCGGCGGCACGCTGTTTCGCATCGCAGCCGGCGCCACGCCTTTCCTGTTACCCTTGATGCTGCAACTCGGTTTCGGCATGTCGGCCTTCGAGTCCGGCATGACGACCTTCATTGCGGCCGTCGGCGCGATCTCCACCAAATTCATCGCCAGACGGGCCTTTGCCGCTGCCGGCTTTCGCAACGTGCTGATCCTTGCCGGCATTTTCGGAGCGATCACCACGGCTGCCAACGCCGTGTTTACGCCAGCGACACCCATCCTCGTGATCATGGCGGTGCTTTTGATCGGCGGCTTCTGCCGCTCCTTCTTCTTCACCGGGGTCAACACGCTGGGTTACGCCGAAATCGAGGACAGGGCGGCATCGCAGGCGACCTCGCTGACATCAGTGCTGCAGCAGGTGAGCCTTGCCCTTGGCGTCGCTGCCGCCGCCTCGATCCTTGAGGCGAGCACACGGATCACAGGCGAGGCGCTGTCGCTTGCAGACTTTCACCTCGCCTTCGCCGTTGTCGCCGGGTTGTCGATCTTCGCGATCCTGCCCTTCTTCGGCCTGCCGCGTGATGTCGGTTCGGCCGTCTCCGGTTATCGCCGGACACCCGAGGAAGAATCGATCAGCGTCAAGTGATTATTCAGGGCGCTCGCAGAGAGCCGACAGCTTGTTGCCATCGGGATCGCGCACGTAACAGGCGTAGAAATTCGGATGGAAATGGCGAATGCCGGGGGCGCCGTCATCCGTGCCGCCATGGGCGATTGCCGCTGCATGGAAGGCATCGACTGCCGCCCGCGAAGACGCCTCGAAGGCCGGCATGGAGCCATTGCCGACGGTTGCCGCGCGGCGATCGAAGGGATGATTGATCCAGAACCGGCAGCGGCTGTCACCGGCTGGGGCATAACCCGCTTCGTTCTCGTCCGTTTCGCGGCGCTCGACGCCGAGCGTCGCCAGGACCGCATCATAGAAGCGGATGGCGCGAGGCAGATCGTTGATGCCGACAGTGATGTAGGTAAACATGACGAACGCTCCCTCCGCTTGGCCTTGGCCTAAGCCACCGGCTCTGCTGTGCCTCAGTCCTGATCCAGATCCTCGGTGGCGGGGACATCCTCGCGCGGATCACGGGCGAAACCTTCCTCGTCGAGCTCGACAACGCCCGGGCCATTGCGACCCTTGAAGCCCTTGGCCAGCAAGAACATCTCGACCGATTCCTGTCGCGACGACGCCGGCTTGATGTGCAGGACCTGACGGAAATTCTGCTTCAACATGTTGAGCAGATCCTTTTCCGTGCCGCCCTGGAAGGTCTTGGCGAGGAAGTGTCCGCCTTCGGCCAGGACCTCCACGGCAAAGTGCGCCGCGACTTCGCAGAGATGCATGGTGCGGATGTGGTCGGTCTTCTGGTGGCCGGTGGTGGGGGCCGCCATATCCGACAGGACGAGATTGGGGGTGCCGCCGACGGCCTCGATCAGCTGGCGCGGGGCGTCGGGATCGAGGAAGTCGAGCTGCAGGATCTTCACGCCCGGGATCTGCGCCATTTCCAGGAAGTCGATGGCCGCAACGCGGATATCGTCGTCGGAGGAATCGGTGACCTTGGCGGCGATCTGCGACCAGCTGCCGGGGGCGGCGCCCAAGTCGATGATGCGCTTCGCCCCTTTCAGGACCTGATGTTTCTCGTCGATTTCCAGCAGCTTGAAGGCCGCGCGGGCGCGGTAGCCCTCGAGCTTGGCGCGCTGGACATAGGGGTCATTGATGTGGCGCTCAAGCCAGCGCCGCGACGACGCCTTGAGCTTGCCCTTCTTGACCTTCTGGCCAAGCTTGCGGCCGGTTCTGTTACCGGCAATCGGTGGTTTTGCCATGGTCAGCGCTCCCTGGAAACTGGAGGACGGCGGTTGCGGCCGCGGCGCCAGACGCCGTCATCAGCCATCATATCGGTCAAGAGCCCCTCGCGCAGACCGCGATCGGCAACGCGCATGCGGCTCGACGGCCAGCGGCGACGGATCGCCTCAAGGATTGCACAGCCAGCGAGCACGAGATCGGCGCGATCAGGGCCGATGCAGGGATTGGCGGCACGGCCGGCATAATCCCAGGAGAGGAGCTTGGACTGCATGGCGGTCACCTCGGCATCGGAAAGCCAGACGCCATCGACCTTGCGGCGATCGTAACGCGGCAGATCGAGATGCACGCCGGCCAGCGTCGTGACTGTTCCGGAGGTGCCGATCAGGTGGAAGTCCTGCGGGAAGCCGTCAGGACCCGCGGGCAAGTCCGGGCAATCGAAGCGGGCCAGCATACCTTCGACCTCGCGGGTCATCGCCTCGAAAATGTCGGGCGTCACGTCGCGGCCGCCATGGCGCTCGGACAGCGTGACCACGCCGACCGGCAGCGAAGTCCAATGGGTGATGTGATTGGCAAGCCGGCTGGAGCGATTGTCACCGATCTTGATGACCGCGATTTCCGACGAGCCGCCGCCGATGTCGAAGAGCACGACGGACCGCGCCTCACGCCCGACCAGCGAGGAGCAGCCGGACACAGCGAGACGGGCTTCGGTCTCGCGGTTGATGATCTCGAGGTTGAGACCGGTTTCCGCAGTCACCCGCTCAAGGAAGACCTCGCCGTTTTCGGCCGCGCGGCAGGCTTCCGTTGCAATCAGCCGCATGCGCCTGATCTCGCGGCCAGCGAGCTTCGAGGCACAGATGCGCAAGGCCTCGACCGCCCGGTCCATGGCGTCTTCGGACAGGCGACCGGTGGCGGCGAGCCCCTCGCCAAGACGAACGATGCGCGAGAAGGCATCGACGACGCGGAATTGTCCGGGACGCGTCGGCTGGGCAATCAGCAGGCGGCAATTGTTGGTGCCGAGATCAAGGGCGGCATAGAGATCGTCGGGCGCGCCATCCTGGACGGAGCGCCAGCGACCCTGCGCCTGGATCTGTGCATTTTGTGGATCCAAGCGCGGCTGAGACGCGGGGGTTGCCTGCGGCTCTGGCCGGAGCGGCTTGGCGACGACTGCCGACGGTGGCTCGGAACCGGCAAGCGGGCGCACATGACCCGGCTTCGGGGCTGCGGCATGGCGGTTGCGATTGCGTTTGCGCTTGCGGCCGGTGCGCTGGCCGGACGGATCAGACAGGCCGGCGGCATCCTGGCTCATGTCTTTCTGCTGATGGCGCCTCGGCTCGACGCCCTCGCCACGCCTGCCATCGCCGCGATCTGCTGACGACGCGGGCACGGCATTCAAGAGACCGGCCGAAGACGCGCCTGCGCCCGGGCCCGCCGGGGACGTGTTGCCGTTCTGAATGTCGCGCTGATGTTCCGACGGCGCAACGCCGCCTTTGCCGCGCCTGCGGCGCTTTCGCTTGCGGATGGGACCATCCGCAAAGGCTGATTCGGAACGTCGCTCGGCCACCGGCGTGCCCGCCGATCCTGCCGAGGCAGAAGCATCGTGACCGTTCCTAACCGGTCCCGACTTCTTGCCCTTGCCGCGCCTGCGGGGAGACCCGCCCTTGCGCTTGCCTGTCGACGCCCCCTCGCTGTTCGGCTGTCCGCCGCGATTGGGGTCTGTCACTGAAGTTATCCACTGCACCGCGCAAGGCGCCAAAACCGACGCATGCCGCTGGTGTCATCATTCGTTTCGTTGGACAAAGCATACCAGCGCCTGCCCCGCGCGCCAAACGGTTTTTCAGAAGCGCTTCAAAGGGCTGCCTGCGCGACGCCGCCCCGGCCTCTCCCCCCATCCAACACGCCTGCGCGTGGACCACTTTTCGCCTCCTGTCATTTTTTTGAAATTCGGTCTTTGCAATGCCGGATGTTTTGGCTATAAGCCCGCTCACCGGTCGCTGCGGCGACACCCTGGTGGGGAATAGTTCAACGGTAGAACGACGGACTCTGACTCCGTTAATCTTGGTTCGAATCCAGGTTCCCCAGCCAATTCTCCCAAAAAGCCTTGATTCTCATGTTTTTCCGTCGTGCCGGATCCCGTTTTGGCATCATCGGCGACCTGATGCCCAAAACTGATGCCCAAAGGTGATGCCCAAGCTGAAATCGGCATGGTGTGACCTTCGGGCTAGATTAAGGGTGTCTTCGTCATGGCAGTCCGCCACGGGGTCGAAAATCTTCTCCGCCGGGGAAACATCTTCTACTGGCGGCCACGCATTCCAGCAGCCTTTATTCACTGCCAACCCGGCAGCCGACTTTCACTGACCCTTCATTGTTCGGACCATAGGAAAGCACAGATGATCGGCCGCAGACTGAACATGCGGCTTGCCGAATTGAAGATGCAGTCGAAGGAAACAATGTCCAAGCAGCAGCTCCAGAAGCTCTTTGAACATGAGCGCGACAAGGAACTCGAGCGACTGGGAGAGATCAGCGAAGCCGCGAAGATCTTCGGGCGCGCGGGTGATGTCGTTGACATGGAGCTCGATCTTGAAGCGGGCTGGGCCTACCAACTTCTCGCCAAGTTCGGAACTCGTGTGGAACTCTCCCTGGAGGAAGGCTGCATCGGCCTTAGCTATCTCTTGAAGAATGGCGTACCGGCCTCACATGTCGATGCCATCCGCACCAACTATCGTGCTGAGCGCACGACAGCCGTTAGCGCAAGTTTTGAAGCCGGCATCAGCCGACTGATGTACCACTTCGAGATTGAAGACACCGCGATCAATCGCCAGCGAGCAGCGTCGAAGATCTTCGAGGGTCGCGCAGCAGCCCTGCTCGAGATCGATGAGCGCCACGAACTGGTCGATAAAACCTTAAGCGAGTTCACTGGCGGCGGCAGACCAGCCAGTCCCGCACCGCGGGTCCCAGCAGTCGAAGTCGCCGCTCCGGTTTTAGACCAAACGCCTTCCATTCCCGAAGAGGCGGAGGTCCTGCCTGCACCCTTGGCCCCGGCCCAGCCCTCGACCTCGGAAGAACCAAAGCCTGCCTATCTCGATCTTACCCCGCGCCCGGCCGAGCCAAGCAAAGACAATGTGACACAGAAGGCGGGCGTACAGCGGGTGGTCCCCGTTTCTGACTTCGAGCAGGAATGTGAGAAGCTGATCGCCAACATGGGTAACGAGTGGGAGCCAGCGACCGGGCGAGATGCGATGGCGTTGGTCCGTATCTTCAAGTCCGTTCTCATCGAGCACGGCGTCGAACATTCCGGCCAGATCGAGCAGTATCACATCGGCCAGCTCCGTCAGCATTTCAACCATATCCCCACAGACTGGGGACGAAGCAGCAGAATGCGTGTCATGTCAGCCGCGGAATTGCGTGCTGAAGGTGACCGATTGAAACGCCTGGCTGAGGCTGCCGGGACCAAGCCGAAAGTGGGCCTCGCGGCAACAACAATTCGCAAACACTTCGGGAACCTTCAGCATTTTCTGAAGTATCTCAAAGGCCACGGTTTCGAAATCGAGGCCTGGACCTTCGAGGGTCTGCGACCGAGGAAGCCGAAAGCAGGAGATATTCGTCACCAGCAATACAAGCCTAAGCCGAAAGACATCGCTCCGATTTTCTCGACTCCCGTCTACACCGGATCTCTGGGCCAATTTCGGCAACGGAAAAAGCCCGGCCCGCACGTCTTTCACGACTCGCTCTATTACCTGCCGATCCTCTTCACCTATCTCGGGCCGAGGCGTAAAGAATTTGCCGGGCTGGCGGTGGATGACATTGCAAAGGACGAGGATGGATATGTCATCATCCTTCGAACCAATGCCTACCGCCGCCTGAAAAACAGGCAGTCTGAGCGGATGTTGCCGCTCCCAGACGAAATGGTGCGTCTCGGCTTCATCGAATACGTCGAGGCAATCAAGAGATTGGGCTATGGGCCGCTGTTCCCTGACCTCTTCTCCGACAAGACCAACAATGATCCCGGCGACCGCTTCTACGACACATTTGTGCCCATCATGCAGGAAGCGCTGGGGGAGAAGATGTGGGACCGCGCGATCCATGCATTCCGCCACGGCATGGCAGATACATTGAAACAGGCCGGAGTGTCGCCCGATGTTATCGATGATATCTCAGGTCGCCTCACCGAGGGGAGCGAGACCAATACACGCTACACCAATCCTGCCGGGCTCCCACTGATGCGGAGCGTTCTTCAAAACTACCCCGTGATCACGTCGAACGTCGAACACAAGCCACTCCAGCTCCTGCCCTGGATTGAGAACAAGCAGTCGCCTCCGTGGGCGCGTGAGGGGAAGAAGTAAGGGCGTCGAGGCGGAAATGATTTCCGCCTCGATCAACCCTGCCCCCCTACGCTGCTTCCCAGACCTGGTTCAGAATGCGTGCGGCGAGTGCCGACTTATCTTGTGGCAGGAAGCGACCGTAGTGCTTGGCAACCATGTCCGCTGTGTCCTGGATGGCGTAGCTCGCCTGCTCATATGAGCCCGTCTGCTTCAGGATGTGTGTGGCAAGCACGTCGCGGACATTGTGCGGGCCGTGGGGCAAGAGGCCCTTGATGGCCCCTCGCCCGGTATAGGGATTGTAGATACCGTATCGCTGGATCGTCAGCCGCCACGCTTCATAGAAGCTGGTGATGTCATAGGCGGCCTCAGTGCTGGTCGTTTTTACCGTCTTCACAAAGAAGGTTCCGGGATCCTCTGCCGTTCGCAACAGCACTGCCCTATGCCGTTCGACATAAGCATCGATGTAACGATAGAGATCAAGAAGATCCGGCAGGATCAAACGAAAGGGCTTGTCGCCGAAGAATGAGGAATGGGCATTCTTAAATGCGACGGCCGGGATCAACACTTCCCAGCCGCCGTCTCGATCGCTCCACCGGATCTCGCCGCGCTTCATCTTCTCGAGGACACGCTCAGACCGGGGGATCTGCCCTCGAGGGCACAACATCAATTGCCTCAGGTTCTTCTGGCGCAGTCCGAGATGCAATCCAAGTCGCAACATCAGAAACGAGCGGACGGCCTCGGCGGCTGGGCGAGGATAGAGCTCCTCATCGGGCATCAGCCGAATGATCTCTTCCGTGATCTTCCTGTACTCGCCGACCGGGCTTTCAGCTTCAAGAACGGGCATAATGGGTTCGAAGGGATCGCGATGGACGCGTGCGATCCGCTGGATTTCCTTCACCCGTTGTGACGCATGTTTGTGGAAGTCCTCACAGGCACCGTGCCAGTCCTCGCGGGCGTAGTCGATCTCGTGTTGAGAGACGAGCCCTGGAATCGCATGCACCCTTGCCAGAAGTTCTGGATGTTGGCGAAGCCAGCCGGTGCCTTCTTTGGTGATCGCGAGCGCGATGCGCAGCATGTCGACTTCCCAGGACGTATAGAATCCCCGGCGGCTCTCCCGCCATTGCAGATACCAGTCCCAGACTCCTGGAAAGATCAGAAGGCCAAATGTCAAATGGCGCAGGGGCACCCCGCAACCTTGGATTTCTCCAGTCTTCGATGCCGCCAGTGCCCCGAACATCAAGCCAAGATGTTCGATCTTCTGGGAAGCGGTCTCTTCGCCCCAAACCCCGCTGCGCTGATAGCCGATCGAGGTCAGAGCAGACGTCTTGAAACGAACGAGATCCGCCATCTCCATGGCGAGCGCTGGCGGAGCATCAATTACGCCTGAGAGAAGATCCGGATCCTCGATCGCACCGTCGTCGTCCATAGTGACGTCAATCTTTCCACTCCGGTGCACACGCCCGCCATAGGCTACTCCTGGGAACCTGATGGCATAGCGCTGCTTCGCCGCCGCCGCCTGAAATTTCCGGTAATCGGTAGAGCCGCTGATGATCACGCGCCGGACCCATTCAAGAATTTCCTCCCTTTTGGCGAACGGCAGAGCGTTGAAATCATCAGGCAGATGCCAGGCCAGTCGGCGACGCTCAGCGGGTTCGATCCCTGACAGATCAAAGCCTGAGCATGAGCGTGCTTGATGCGGCAGCTTGGCTTTGAAGTAACCTCGGGGCAGCCGATAGCGGCGCTCGATCCTCCCCAGCACCTCGAAGCTGTCTGTGCTGCGAGGCACGCGCCTGCCCTCCATCCAGCTCAGGATCGTGTTCTTGTCAGTTGGCTCGTCCGGTCGAACGATTGATCGGTGCAGGACCCAATAAGTCTCTCCGTGCCGACGCATGTGAAGCTGCAAGGCCTCGGCAAAGCCGGAGGGTTCAATCCACTCGGTGAAGAGAGGCTCGGGAAACTCCACTGGCCCCGCAGAAACTCTCTGCGAAGTCGGCAATTCGATAGCTGACGGGCGCGATTGCGGCTCTTCCCTCGTCTTGGCGGGTTTTGCTGTTTTACGCGCCGCCGCTACTCGGCGGAGCCTCGGGACAGATCGATCGGCTTCAGACAGGCTGCCGTCCCTGCACCAGCGGATGATTGCATCGAAGCCCGGATCAAGCGCACGGTGATGGTTTGCCAATAGCTCTGCGTCGACACCGGTCAACCTGGAAACGATTGGCCAGTCGGTTCTGCCATTGGTTCTCGGCGGTCCGCATCGGCGCTCGATTAAGCGTCGCATATAGGCTTTGAGCGCCTCAGCATCCTCGGTGGACAAGATGGGGGTCAGTCGCTGCAGGCAATAGTCGTCGATCTTTCGCTGAAAGGTTCTGATGGCTGTAAGCTTCGTCATTTCACATCATGCTCGTGGTTATTCTACCCCTCAATCGAGAGGGGCAGTCGAGCTAGGCGAGCTGCGTTAACGAAGCGTTTGAGTGCGCCGCGCCTCGAGAATTCCGATTCAGAATCAAACGGCGTTTTATGAAGTAATGGGGGGAGAACGTCCGGATCAGATGAACGCCGTTCGGCGCTCACTGCTCGCCAACAGCGGGAAGCTCGAAGGCATCGAAGCTAACTCTGGTCAGCTCTCACTCATCTTCAGGAGCGCCATCTGGATGGAGAAGGTGAAGCTTTCGCCGAAACGGACGGTCATCGACCCGGTACTTTCCTACGAGATCATCGAAAACAAGATCGCATTCGCGCTCGTCAAAGCCCTGGTCGACCAGCATCGAGACGATCTTGTCCTGAAACTTCTCAAGCTCGGCTTCCTGTCCCTTTTCGATTGCCCTCCGGATCAGCCAGAACAGGGCAACGCGGGCAACGTCATCCCGTTCCGGGCGCCTTGCCCGCCTGTTGGCGTCGCGCAGTGCCTTTTGGCGCTGCCTCGCTGCTTTCAATGTCATGAGCCCTCCTGATAGATTTCTGGCCCTATCATGGTCAGGGGACCGGCGGCGCGACACAAGCTTGTTTTGGCTGAATCGAAACCATCGAGTGCTGAATCGGAAATCCAGAGTTCGGAATCAAATAAACGCAATTTGTTTCGCGTTGCGGGCGCTTTGTTTCAGCGCGAGACAGGTTGCTTGAGCATGAACGCCGTTGCGGAATCGATCTGCCAGACTTCTGAATCAGAAATCCCGAAGTCGGAATCAAACATGCGCAATTTGTTTCAGATTACCGGCAACGCGAGATGCCTTGCCGACAACCCGAAGTCAGTTGGCTCAAATCGACATCGTTTGTCGAATGGCGACGCTGTTCCGGTCATCGAGAATGTCGATTACCGTCTCTCCATCCAGCGCCTGCTGTTCAAACAGAACCGCCGTCAGCCGATCAAGCCGCTCCCTGTTGTCATTGAGGATCTCAGAAGCTCGCCCGAGCGCCCTCTCGAGCCTCGCATGAACGCGAGCGGCGAGATCCGGATGCGCATCGAGAACACGGGCCGGGTCCTTGTCGTCGCGGTAAAGGAGCGGCTGCACCGCCCCAAAGCCGAGACTGCGCTCCAGGGCAAGCGCAAGCCTGGTCGCACGGGCGAGATCACTGTCTTCCGATCCGGCCGAGCCGACGGAGACCGAACAGAAGACAATTTGCTCTGCGGCCCGCCCGGCCAGCAGCATCGCCAGCAGGTCTTCTCGGTAGCTCTGCGTGTCACTGCCTGACCGTTGGAAAGCCAAAAGGCTATAACCGCCGTCGGGCATGTCAATCGTGATCCCCTGGATCGGACCGAGCTTAAGGACATGATGCACGAGCGCATGGCCCGCCTCATGGACAGCGAAGCGCCAAAGCAAATCATGCGGAAGCTGTGGCCTGTTCATCCGGATGCCGTCCTCCAGGTCCTGGTAGCGGATCGACCGCTTCTGCCGGCGGGCGACCTGGCGGGCCTCGCGTACGATGCGCTCGACATCGGCCCCTGTGAGTCCCATTGCGCGAACCCCCAGACGCTTCAGGACCGATTGAACGTCACTCTCACTTGATCCGGTATTGGTCATGGCTTGATCCGTCATTGGCCTCCTCCATTCAGCGCTGCTTGTTGACCTAGGCTGTTGTCCGCATCCGGGGCTGGCTCGGCGATCTCGCGTTGCTCTTTGTTTGGCACTTGCCCCTCGACGACCAGCACCTTCAGATCCTCACCAAGATGGTGCCGGAAGATTTCGGCCAGCGTGGCGGTGTCAGGCCTCGGGATCTCGATGTGGGTTTCCAGGCGCCCGGAACGTTTCAGCGCCTCATCGATCTGCTCCGGTCGGTTGGTGGCTCCCACGACGATGAGGCCTTCGCCCTTGACCGCACCGTCCAGCAGTTCAAGCGCCTTGTTGACAACACTATTCCAATAATCCGAGTACTCGCGCTCTGCCGGCTGCCGCTTTCCGATGCCGTCGATCTCGTCGATGAAGAGGATCGCGGGTGCCACGGCACGCGCCTCGGCAAAGGTCCGGGCCATTCGGTTGAGCACGTCGCTCAAATGCGCCCCCTGGAGCCAGGTCGAGACGGAACTGACAACCAACGGCACCTGGAGGCTGTTGCAAAGCGCCCGAGCGAATGTCGTCTTACCGGTCCCCGGCGGGCCTGAGAGAAGCAGCTTGGTGCTCATGTCAGACCAAGGGAGGATCGAGGCACGGTAGTCTTCGAGATCCGCCTTGAGATCGAGCGCCCAGGTCTTCGCCTTGCCGTATCCGGGCAGAGTTTCGACCGCGAGGCTCGGCGGGCTGCCGTGATCATCCCAAGACTCTGGCTGAATCACCTCAGCGCCGGACGGCTTGTCGCGTCGCCATCCGCCGCCGCTACTGTCTTGCCCCGAAGCAGCGTTGTCATGGCTTGCCCGGCCAGGCTTTTGCTTCGACGTCTTGGAGCCACTTGAGGAGCCGTCGCTCTCATCGTCGTCACTTTCCCCGTCGCGCGCGGCGATGCGATTGCGCTCGGTCAGCGACGCGAGGATCGCGACGACTTCGGCCGCACTGCGACCCGGTCTGAACGCGAGCACGACGTCATCGATCGTGAGGTAATGAACATCATAGGCGTTCGTCCACCGATCGAGTGGCAACCTCCCGCTTGGGCCGTAGACGGCTTCGAGCATCAGGACGAGGAATGGATAGTCCAGCCTCCCGCTGACCAGATTGATGTCGGCCGTGATACTGATCTCGTCCGGAACACCTTTCGTGTCTTCACAAATTGCAACGACGGGATAGTCACGCCGCAGCGCGTTGAGGAGCCGACGCTGCAGATTGCCGCCGGCAACCCGGCGCAAGAGGTGTCCGAGCAACAGGACGTATGTCCTTCCTGGGCCTTCGTCTCCGGCGATCGTCATGTCGTCATAGACATACTCACCATCAAGCCCCTTGAGATCGCCCCCTGTAACAAAGCCCGGGACTTCGAGCAGCCGTCGGACTGCCTGTTCAAAGCCGATGATCGGCGCATGAAGTGCGATCACGGGAGCCGGCATCGCCGCCGCGCGCGTCACGGCAGCCAGGGTCACACGGGCTCTCTCGATTGTCCTCGCAAGGACGATCGCCGCGATGATGTTGCTGACGAGCGGACCTTTGCCCGCTTGGCCGATGAGGCTGAGGGCATAGGCGCGGCTTGCATGATCAGCGTCAGACAGACGCTCACTTTTGGAACCGGACTTCCGCCGAGATGCGGACCGCAGACCTGCGGGCACGGAAGTGCCTTCGAACGATCCAGCCGTTGGCTGCAGATAGTCGCCAAAGTGCCTCCGTACCCAGGCGAGATCCTTCTCCCGATCGCCGGTGAGGTAGGAAGTATCAAACACGGGCGTGTAGCGCCGGACCAATGAGCTACCGATTTCGATTGCCTTTACCTCCAGCAGCCCGTTGCGCAGGGCGTTGCGCCTCGCCTCGCGTCGAGCAAGCTGTTCGAGGCGGTGGACAAACAAACGAGCAATCTCACTCATCGCTTTTGCCCTCCGCGGTTTCGGCAACAATTGCCAAACCGGACCCGCCCAGGTTTCGCTTCCGGAACGCACGTTTCCTAAGATTGCCCGGTTCCGGCCGGGAACGCTCGCGAACCTTGCGACGCTGGATTTGCATGGTGGCGTTGCGGCTACGCTTGGCGAGCCAGTCCATGACCACTTCGCAAGCTGGGTCACCTCGCTCGATATGGGCCAGCAGGTGGTGCATCACGCGAGGCGGCACGCTGCCGGTCAGTCCCTCTTGTGTTCGCACGTGACCAAGAGCGAGGCCGATCACGACCGCAGGATCATCGGCGGGCGATTGATCGACGGGCGCGCTCCGGGTGCGGAGCAAGGCGTCATGAGGACGGTGGCAGTCGAGTGTCGTCGGCCGGTTCGTCGAGGTGACAGCTTCGCAACGCATGTGCGGCAGCCCCTCGGAATGGATGTCAGAGGACATGGGAACTCCTTGGCGGGACCGCATCAGGGTCCAGCGCAAACGGGGAACGGGGAATGGTGAGGAAAGCCGCGGGCGCAAAGCCATTGCGGCCAACGCCTGCAGCCCGACGGCAAGCGTCTGGCTGCAGCGTTCAGATCATCGAGCGGTTCGGGTCAGTGCGTCCCAGGGCGTCTGGCATAGCCGATGCGGAAGAAGACCGGGCGCGGCTCGTCGTCATCTATGGTATCGACCCGCTCGAAGCGCTCTTCGTCCCATGGGTCGCGAAGCGGATCCTCGTCAAACGACTGGGCCGCCATCTCTTCCTCGAACGTTCGGCTCGGTCCGTTTAGATTGATCCGTGGTGGCTTCGGCCTGATCAGCGCGGCCGCAGTTTCGGCTAGGACTTCGACCAACCGCTCATCCACCCCGATCGCCTTACGCGCTTCGACCTCAAGAAGCTGCTGCACCCGGACACCGAAGCGACGACGCAGTTCAGCCATGCAGGCCGCGGCCCCGTCGATCTCAAGCAGGTCGTCGATTTCGGAGAGAGCCCAGATGCCGGTGGCGTGATCACTCGGACGGCTTGCTCCATCGACGATCGCCACCTCGACGGTATCGACCATCAAACGCTTCTGAGTTTTGTAAAGCCAGTCGGGCAACACCATCGCCGCGGCCATCATTTTCATCTTGAGTTCCTCAAGCCGGCTGGTGTCGCCATAGGACGCGAGCGAGCGCTTGAGGTCAAGGATGTAGGCCGTGTGCCTGGCACGGTTAACGACGATCAAGTCGGGCGTGTAGCTGCCCTTCGCCGGTGACTCGCAATCGAGCTTGATGCCGTCGAGGCTCGACCAATCATTGCCTGAGACTGCTTCGAGAGCGGCTTTGACCAATGGCAGTTTGAGCGACTGGGTCAGCACCAACACGTTTGGGTTCGCACGCGCCACTCGTTCAAACGCATATTCAAGCAGCTTGCCCTCCCGGAACGAGACCGCACGCACCAGCGAGGCGATGTGAACGTAGTGCCCCAGGATCTCGTCTTCCGCCGGTTCGCCATCCGTGATCGCGGTAATGGCGCGATCGATGAGAGCATCGAGATCGGCTTCAACGTCTGCGAAGTGGACGAGGTGCGGATGCCGGCGCAGCACGGCTGGCTCGCGGATAGGCGCGGCAGCAACGTTGCGCCCAAAACCAAACGGGCGCGGGCGGGAGCCTGACATGGCCGAAGCGCTGGCGTTAACGAGTGAGTTGAGAACTTCCCCATAGGGAACAGAAGCGGTATTCGTGCTCATAGCCCGATTCCTTCTTACCAAGGTTGACGGTCAGGCCCTTGTCGATGTTGGCGCATCGGCTTGGGCCGCTTGTTCCGGCCATCCGGAACACCTGTAACCTGGCAGGACCCGAGATCGGGCTCAAGGACCCTGGGCACACAAAAAGAACAAAGCCGGTACAAGGTTAACGGCGGGCTCACAGCTTCCGGAAATCGAACGCATCTGAGATCGCCGATCGGATCCCATCCTCAATCACGTCGGAACTGATCCCCAGATTGAAAAGGGCCGACGGGCGGCCCTTTCGAGTTCGATGGCAAAGTCAGAAGTCCGGCCTTCTAGATCGGACCTCAGGCTGCTGGCGCTGAGGCAAGTTTGGCTTCGCCAAAGACGGCAGGACGCGGACCGCGGGATTGTGGTTTGACGAGAGCTTCCGACAAAGTCGGGATCGTCGTCTTCTTTTCCGGGGCGGTAAGGTTCACCCTGGCGTCGATACCGACCCCGGCAAACATCGACTCCAAACCTTCCTTCAGTGTTGGAAAGGTCTCGGCTTCCGGTTTCGAACGTTGCTCGGGCTTAGCTTTCCCTTTCTTGATCTGCGCGTCCGCATCGGAAGCGGATTTACCCTTTGGCGCTTTCGACCCTGGCGGTTTCGGCGATACCCAGCTCAAAGTTGGGAGCACGTCGTTTTCCAACCAGGCGCGAAGTCCCGCCTTGTCCGGCCAAGTCTCTTCGCTGCCCATATTGTAAAGCAGATCTCCAACCGCCGACCATTTCGTGGGACCCGGAATCATGGTGGAGTTGATGTGGTGAGCTGCTTCTGGGTGCGGTGTGACGAACTGGACAAGGCTTTTGAGCTCTTGCCTTGCCAAACGTGCCGTCAAAGCCGTTCTCTCAACAAGAGCCTTTTTGACGATGTTTTGCTTCGGCAGCGCTTCCTCGATGTGCGCGCGGATTTCATTCACGTGCATGGTGAATGACTTCATCCCATCGCGGACCTTGAGCGCAACGATGGCCCTGAGACCGTCAGGACCGCCGACATCAAAGGGATCGACGTCCTCCTCCTGTTCGGTACCTTCCTTGGACCCGGAAATAATTGCCGCCACGTCTTGGACCCTGAGACGGCCAGTCTCCCGCGCTACGCCGATCGCTTGCTCGATCTGGTCGGGGCTTGCCGAACTCAGCTTGCCGACAACGGTTGGGCCGACGGCGAGCTCGACGAGAACCTCTTTGTATGCACCAAGGTTACGTGCCGTGGCGCGCAATGTCCGGATGTGCCGCGCTGTGTAGCCACACCGCTCGGCCGCCCATTGCTCAACTGTTCCATCCGGCAGAAGGGTGGCTGCCTGTTCGAGGTGCTCACCGAGTTCGAAGGTCTCTTCGGTGGAGCGTCGCGTGGCACTGATCAGAAGAACTGCAGTGTTTTCGAGGCGGCTCTTAATGTCCTCCGGGACACCATGGGCCTTATAGAACTGCTCGGCGGATGGGGCGGGCGACGGCGTCTTTTTAGTGTTGGGCATGCGATTACTCCAGTGTTGTTTTCACGATGTAGACCGATGTGAAGCCTACCCCTCAATTATGAAGCAACTGAAAGTAATGTCAAATCAGTATCGACTAATGTAATTGTCAGCAATTAGCGCTTTGCTTGATTTTTTACTTAAGATACTTGAGGAAACGATGCTATCCACAGGCGGAAACAACTTTTTGCTTCATTCTCACCCAAGTAAATACCAAGCTCCCTTTTGGGTCTCGCAGACCACCAAAACCACCCTCGGAACCCTTCACTTGCGCTTCCCATGATCTGCGCGACCTGGTAGCCAAAAGCGAATGGCAGGGAGCGCTCTGCGAGGGATCAGCGTGCAATGGCGAAGGCAATTCTGACGACCAAGGTCGATCCGATCTATGACGACCTGCCGGAGCAGCGGTATCATTTCCCGCGCACGTACCTGCGTCAGGTCGAAGCCGCCCGGAGAGACTGGATCGTCTATTACGAACCACGACGGCCCAGCGGTGATCTCATGAAGACGGGCGGCAGACAGGCTTATTTCGCAACGGCGAGGATCGTCGACATCATCGAGGACCCATCGAACGCCGACCACTTCTACGCCCTGATCGAGGATTTTTTGCCCTTCGATCACGCTGTCTCGTTCAAGGAAGCGGACCACTACTATGAGAGCGGCCTAAAGAAAGACGATGGCTCCACGAACAAGGGAGCCTTCGGCCGCGCAGTCCGCAACATTCCGGATGCCGAATATGACCTGATCCTCGCCGCTGGCTTCGCGCATGTGCTCGGCAAGCGAGATAGAGAACGCCCAGCGCCGGATCCGGTTGAGGAGGCGCGCATTGGCTTTGGCCATAATCCTCAGATGCCTTACGAGGCCGACAGCGTCGACCGTCGGATCGTCTCCCAGGTCGTGCAGCGTCCTTTCCGCGACCGGGCCTTCTCCGTGGCGATCAAGTCAGCCTATCAGGACACCTGCGCTGTCACCGGCATCAAGCTGATCAATGGTGGTGGGCGCTCGGAGGTTCAGGCCGCGCACATTCGCCCTGTGGCCGATGGCGGCCCGGACAGTGTCCGCAATGGCTTGGCTCTATCCGGCACCGTGCACTGGATGTTCGACCGCGGGCTGATCTCGGTCGATGATGATTACGGTCTGCTGATCGCCAGCGGTGGTGTTCCCGACACTGTGACACGGCTCATCAATCCAGAGCGGCGCCTGCTTGTGCCGGCACGCGCGGATGAGCGACCGCACTCGCAGTTTCTGCAGTATCACCGCAAGGAGAAGTTTAAGGGGTGAATAGGCGGAAATCATTTCCGGTCGGCATGTGGGCGGTCATCCCTCATGTTAGCTGCGACTTGCTCTGGTTCTTTCGTTTTGGCCGTATCCTTCGGGCCTGGTCCTCAGCGGCCGCACTGCGAGCTTTTCCGGTGCAAGCGGGGAACCGGACACAGCTTTGAAACGCGCCATAGCGACCAGACCGTTCGACGAGCCAACCATCCGCACACACTGAACATGTCGGAACCGTGTTGCCACATTGACATGTGAGATCGGCTGCTCCGTCAGCATGTCGAGGCAGGCCAATGCCGCAGGACGAACAGACCGGGAGAATGTTTCCGCAATGATCAACGTGCTCGCATCGATACCAGATCCGTCCATCTTGGCCTTTGACGTCCAGCAACCGTCCGCCGCATTCGCCGCACTCGTGGGCGAGCTCCTCTTCCGCGACCACTGTAGTGCCATACCCACGCTCCTTTGCCAGTTCGGTGACGAAGGATGACGGGCGCGACTTGGAAGCAAGGATGGTCAGCGTGTGACGGGCGCGCGTCATGGCTACGTACAGGACGCGGCGCTCCTCTGCGTTTTCGAAGGCCTCCATCTCGGGTGAAACCAGGCTGAGCAGCGGGTCGTCGACTGTCTCAGAGGGGAAACCTGTTCGCCCGCTGTCGGCACTCAGCAGAATGACATGGTCAGCTTCAAGTCCCTTGGAGGCGTGAATGGTTTTGAACGTCATGCGTAGCCGAGGCAAACGTCGCTGAAGCTCACGCATATCGGGTTCGAGAAATCGGTACCGCCCCAAGAGCAAGGTGGTGGCTGTTGTCCCGGGCTCAATTCTGCTGGAGAGACCTTGAAGCACTTCGTCCAGTGCGCTCTGGTCCTCGTTCTTCGCCACCATCCGTATTCTGATGGCAGGTTCAGTTGACGTTCCGGCAGGAACGATTTGCTTGGATATCTGGGCGGGATTCTTCAACACGAAGGATCTTGCCGCATAGGCGATCTGGTCAACTGAACGGAAGGTGCGCCCAAGGTCTACCGTTCGGTTCACTCCGGTCTCGCCGTCGAAGCTGCCGCCGAATTCAGCGCCGAAGTGCCGCATGAGGTGGATGTCAGATCCTGCGAAGCGGAAGATCGATTGCCAGTCGTCGCCGACGGCAAAGAGGCGCGCGTCCGGATGTTGGCCCTTGAGCGCCTTCACCAGCCGGGCCCTGCTCTGGGAAATGTCTTGGAACTCGTCGACTAGGATATGGCGGAACGGGCTCTCATATTGACCTGTCTCAGTGTAGTGCGCGGCCCGCAGGATCATATCCTCAAAATCGATCCGTCCGCCGAGCCGTTTCTGATACTCCGCAAATACCGGGGCGAAGACCGCGAGGAAGGCCTTTCCGCGTTTGCCGAGTTTCATCTGCTCTGCTTTGGCGTCACAATCGGCCAAGCTGTAACCACCGCTCTTGAACTTGCGCAGGAACGTCGCGAGCAGTTGCGAGAAGGTATCCACCTGCGCCATTTCAACGACACGATCGAAGATGGTGTCGGCTTGCCGTGGATTGAGGGTGACATAAGGCGCTAGCTTTTCCGCTAAATTGATCAGCAGGCGTCCTTCCTGCCGCTCATAGCTGTAGGTTTCAATCAGCGTGGTCTCATGCTCGGCGTGAACCTTCCGCTTCCACTCCATGCCTGCCAGGTACGCTTCTCTAGCCACAAAGGGAGCCGTGACCATGCGCTCGGTGCCATCAGCCAGGATCTGACGTCTAACCCCAAAGTGTTCGATGTAGACGCCACTCTCGGTCAGGCGAAAGTCGGGACAATAATCCCGGCGCCCGGTTTCCTCGATCTTGTGCTCGTAGTCTGGTTCATACTCGTAGGCGATGCCGTTTTCGTAGAGCCAGTTGGCGATCTGCAGCTCTTCGTAGCTCTTCACCTTCTCCCCCTGGAGGGTCCGCAGATCCTGTTTCTCCAGGTGGCTATAATAGTCATGCTTCGTCTTGAAATCCCATTCGCTCTTGGGCTCGACCAGGAAGTGCGCGAACCACTGGATTATGGCTCTCGATACCTCAGTCAGGGTCAGAACGAGATCCTTGAGGATCTGCTTGATCAGATTGGTGAACGCCAGGTCATCGGTGGCGTGGTCTGCCAGAGGTGGCTTTGTGCCTTCCACCTTGCCGATGATGTCATAGGCGATGGCATGAAATGTCTGGGCTACGATCGGGACGCCTGAGCGTGCTTCAACGCGTTCGGACATTTCCGCTGCCGCGTTTTTGGCAAAGGCCAACAACAGGATCTCCTCCGGCCGGCGAATGCCGGCTTTGACGAGATACGCTGCCTTGGCTGTGATGACGCTCGTCTTGCCGGAGCCGGCCCCCGCAAGAACCAGCGTGGCGTCTTCATCGACAACGACCGAAAGTCGTTGTTCGGGCGTCAGTGGTTTGCTTTCGATCGTATCGAAGAACTCTTTCCAGCGCTCCAGTTCGCTCGTGACAAAAGCGTCGATTGCAGCCGACCGTATGGCTTTCGGCTTTTCCGCAAAGGTTCTAACCCGTGCTACACAGGCTGCCGCTTCCGGACCGATGGCCTCTAAGTTGAGCTTCGACAGAAGTGAGGCATCCAGGGCTCTTGCGTCAGCCAGCAGAGGGGAAATGAGACAGGCGGCGGGATAGGCGGTCGGCTTTGACAAATCTGCGGTCTGAGCATGAAGGTGGGTTAATCGATCCGCATCGCGCTCAAGTGCTTCAAGGTTGAAGGCGATCCAAGCGACCTTTACCTCATCAGAGAAGGAGTAGGCATCCGGATACCGAACGCCGCGCAACAAGAATTCGCGTCCACCAGACGCCGAGAACTTGCAAGAGGTGCCAAATAGCCCCCTTTCGACCGATGGCGGGTTGATCAGGTCCCCAAGCGAAACCGTCAATGTCGAGCCGCGTAGAGTGACCAGAAGGGCCCGCCCAGAAAGCTCAAATGCGCGTGCGCTGCGCGCGAACGGGTTAGTGAGAAGCCCTAGCAGGGAGCGTTGTTGAACTCTGGTCAAGTCGTCAGCCCTATACTCACATCGATCTTCGAGCAGTCAGACTGCATCCGCCCTCAGGGAGTAGCTGAAGTCCTCAGGAGCGGCAATCGGCAAGCAAGTCGGAAATCATTTCCGCAACGGGGCCGGCAGGAGACTGTCCGCTTCTGACAGACGAACCGCAAAAGCGGACAACGGCCTTCAGCCTGACCCCAAGGACGCCCCTCAGATTTCAGTCCGCTCGGCCAGTTCTAGTGCGTCCTCGATGTCGACGCCGAGATATCTGACTGTGTTCTCGATCTTGCTATGACCAAGCAGGATCTGGATCGCTCGAAGGTTACCGGTGGCCTTGTAGATCATGGCAGCCTTCGTTCGCCGCAGGGAATGCGTACCGTAATCCTCGCGACGAAGCCCGATCGCCGTCACCCATTCATCGACCAGCCGGGCGTACTGCCGAGTGCTTAGATGATCAGCGTGGTCGACGCGACTTGGAAAGGCGTAGTCATCGACTGTTCCTCCCCGCCGTTGGAGCCAGGCAAGCAGACTAGCCCTGACCTCGGTCGTAATTTCGAACTGGACGGGCCGTCCAGTCTTCTGCTGGACAACCGTCGCACGAGTTCGAATATCGTGGCCTGTGACGAGTGTCCCGATTTTCAACTTTACGAGATCGCAGCCGCGGAGTTTGCTGTCGATGGCGAGGTCGAATAGCGCCCGATCTCGCATCCTTCCTTCACGGTCGAGGAAGAACCGGACTGCCCAGATCTGGCGCTGCTTCAGAGGCTTCTTGACACCAACTTGCTTGCCTGCGTTCCAAGCCGGTCGACCAAGCGCGGCAGGATCATACTTTGAGATACCCATTTCAGTTCTCCTATGGCCACCATTGGCCACAAAGAGAACGCGCACCTCTTGGTTCTAAGTCGAGACTGGTAGAACAGCTTGCGCTTTGGTCGGCAGGCTGGCCACATTCGGCGGCGAGGCAAACTTGCGTTGTGTCAGAGTTCTCGGCTGGCACGAGTGCGAAGCAATAAATCGCGCGCCGATCGGGGTAGGTCGTCACCGCCTGATATGAGGCCCAGGTCCCTCAATCCTGCTGAGATCTGATACACAATAGGAAGCCGCAGACCGCTACTCTCACAAAATGCAGTATCGCTGAACACCTCATCCGGTGTGCCATGCATAACAAGCCGACCTCTCGCAAACACTGCGACGCGGTCGGCCAGGGTATAGGCCGTATCCATGTCATGGGTCGCAACCACCACGGCCACACCGCTCCTTGCCAGGGCTTCGAGCGTTTTCATCAGGTCCTCAACGCCCTTCGGGTCTAGCCCTGCAGTTGGTTCGTCGAGCAGAAGGACCGAGGGGGACATGGCGAGAATGCCGGCGATCGCGACCCGTTTTCGCTGACCAAAACTCAGGAGATGCGTCGGCCGATGCGACAGATCTGAGACTTCCATGAGCTCGAGGCCATGCATTACCCGATTCTTTGCCTCCTCGACCGAGAGGCCAAGATTGAGAGGGCCGAAGGACACGTCTTCAAACACGCTGGCGGCAAAGAGCTGGTCGTCTGGGTCCTGTAAAACCAAACCGACCTTCGATCTGAGCCGTGTCAGTCCCTTGCGATCATAGCTTACAGGCTGGCCATTCAGACGAACCTCACCTGCCGACGGCCTGAAGCTGCCGTTGAGGAGCGCGAGAAGGCTCGACTTACCGGCACCGTTCGCGCCGAGAATAACCAGCGTCTGTGATGGTGAGATTGTCAGCGAAACATCGTCGAGTGCCTGGGTCCCGTCTTCATAGCGGTAGCTGACGGCAAGCGTCTCGAGGATCATCCGAGCCACCATGTCAGAGCAAACAGCGGAACGAGGATACAGCCAATCAGCAACAGTCTGGCATTCGAAGCGGGTCGTTCGATCGAGATGAAGTCCAGGCGGCCGGTATAGCCCCGTGCAGCCAGACCTGTTTCCATGCGCCGAGCACGCGCGAAGACACGGGGAAGCAAGGAGGCGAGCAGAAGGCCGTTTGACCTCAGCAGACGACGATTGCCGGAATAGCCAAGTCTTGCATCAAGCGATTGCCTTCCGGCATCCAGACAGTCCAGCAGGACCCAGATGATACGGAACATGACCATCGCGATATCAGCGATCTCGGCATTCAACCCCATCCTCTGCAAGAGTTGCAGGATGCTCGACAGCGGCGTGGTAAGTGCGAGGAAAAGCAACGCGCTGACACAGGCGATGCTGCGTAAGGCCACGAATAGGGCTTGATGGATGTCCGCGCTCGCGACCCAGGCCAAGTTAGGAGCATAGCCTTCTGACGACACAGAGAACAATTGCGCCAGCGTGCCAGTCGCGATGAACAGCAATGGCACCCGCGAGGCACGAGCAATATCGCGGCAGTATATGCGAGCGCCAAACGTCATCAAAAACAGCATCGAGGCAAGCAGCGCCACCTGAACGCCTGCGTTCCTCGAAGACAGGGAGATGATCATGACGCCGAATGAGAACAGAAACTTCTCACCGGCGGCATGATGCCGCCAGCGATTGGTTTGCGCACAACGATCTATCGCGCGCATTGCTCAGTTCGCATCAGTGCGTTTACCCGGCGACGTCCTGCGACCGAAGTAAAAGCCGATCAGTCCCGCCCCGATCGCAGCCTGCAGAGCAAACAGAAGGCTCTCGATTTCGCCACTCGGCGGCTCCCAAAGGGGTGATGCCCAGGGCTGATAGTCAGGTTGGATTTCAGTGATGGCCGCTTCAGCTTCGCCATCTGCTCCGCCAAATTCGGCGTCTCCACCATGATGAATGACGAGCGGCAGGATCGCCAGAAGGATGACCAAAGAAAGCAGCAAGAGATTCCGTTTCAGCATGGTCACGCCTTTGCAGTCATGATGTTGAGAGCGTTCAGCTCGCCGCGGCTGTAGCGCTGCAGGAGATTGAATACAATCACGGTCAAAAGACCCTCGCTGATGGCGAGCGGTACCTGTGTCAGTGCAAAAATGCCGAGAAATTTGCCAGCCGCCCCTGCGATTCCCGAAACGGGATCCGGAAAGGCGAGTGCCAATTGCAGCGAAGTCGTGACATAGGTGGCGAGATCGCCCAGCGTCGCCGCAAAGAAGATCGCAACGGCACCGCTGAAGCCGGCTCCGGTGATACCCTTGAAAAGGCCGTATGCGACGAAGGGCCCAACGATCGCCATTGAGAAGATGTTGGCCCCCAGGGTTGTCAGTCCACCATGCGCAAGAAGAAGTGCCTGAAACAGGAGTACAATTGTCCCAAGGACGGTCGTCACCGTTGGCCCGAAGAGAGAAGCTGCCAGCCCAGTTCCGGTCGGATGCGAGCAGCTACCCGTCACAGAGGGGATCTTCAGAGCAGAGAGGATAAAGACATAGGCACCGGACGCTGCCATCAGGAGCTTTACCTCGGGTTTCTCCCGGACGAGCTTGACGATACGCTTCGCACCGTAAATGACGAAAGGCGCGGAAACTGCGCCCCAGCCAACCGCGTGCGCGGCAGGCAAAAAGCCTTCCATGATATGCATAACTGTTCCCTCGACCACGCCCACCGCGCGGCTTGAAAAGTCGCCACGGAATGTCGTGGCCCAGCGATGGCAGGTCTCCTGGCTCGCGGGTCATGGCTCGGTCCGCCTTATCAGCCTGAAATGGCCAATGGCATGATGGACTTCGCTCTCCGCTCACAGTTGCGGGGGCAGCCACGGTCTCGGCCCCTGATGGGTAATCCTCACCGTGTTCCCTTTTCATCCGCCCTTCTTCGGGTCAGGCGGAACCATCTTCAAGAGCAGTAGGCCTCACGCACTTGAAAGACAACCTAAAAACTGTCCATCGCGAATGGTATACCCAATGTCTCAGCAGAATATCGGTCGTCTGCGTGCAGGCACGAATGTTGTCCAGCAAGCTCTCAGAAATCCCAGTCTTCGTCCTCGGTCGCAACTGCCTTGCCGATAACGTAAGATGAGCCGGACCCTGAGAAGAAGTCGTGGTTCTCATCGGCATTGGGAGACAGTGCCGAGAGGATCGCCGGATTGACCTTGCAGGCCTCCGGCGGAAAAAGCGCCTCGTAGCCGAGGTTCATCAGCGCCTTGTTGGCATTGTAATGCAGGAACTTCTTGACGTCCTCGGTCAGGCCCACGCCATCATATAGGTCTTCGGTATAGCGGGCCTCGTTGTCGTAGAGTTCGAGCATCAGATCGAAGGCAAAATCCTTGATCTCCTGTCGCCGAGCTTCCGGTTCGCGCTCCAGGGCGCGCTGGAACTTGTAGCCGATGTAATAGCCATGCACCGCCTCATCGCGGATGATGAGGCGTATGAGGTCGGCGGTATTGGTCAGCTTGGCGCGGCTCGACCAGTACATTGGCAGATAAAAGCCGGAATAGAACAGGAAGCTTTCGAGGAAGACGGACGCCACCTTCTTCTTCAGCGGATCAGCGCCGTCATAGTGCTCCATGATCAGCGCGGATTTCTTTTGCAGGAACTCGTTTTCCTCCGACCAGCGATAGGCATCATCGACATCTGGCGTCGAGCAGAGCGTCGAGAAGATGGAGGAGTAGGAGCGCGCATGCACGGCTTCCATGAAGGAGATGTTGGAGAGCACCGCCTCTTCATGCGAGGTCTGCACATCAGCCATCAGCCTGATGGTACCGACGCCGTTCTGGATCGTGTCGAGCAGCGTGAGCCCGGTAAAGACGCGGATGGTCAGCGTCTGCTCTTCGGGCTTCAACGTCGCCCAGGAAGGAATGTCGTTCGACAACGGCACTTTTTCCGGCAGCCAGAAGTTCGAGGTCAGCCGGTTCCAGACTTCGAGATCCTTGTCGTCTTCGATGCGGTTCCAGTTGACGGCGCGGATGCGGCTTGCCGCGCGGATGGGCGAGGTCTTCACTTGAATGTTCATGGGATTGATCCTTGCGGTCACAGCGCACACGATACGCAGCCCTGCACTTCCGTGCCGGTCAGCGCCATCTGGCGGAGGCGGATGTAGTAAATGGTCTTGATGCCCTTCTTCCAGGCGTAGATCTGTGCCCGGTTGATGTCGCGGGTGGTGGCGGTGTCGCGGAAGAACAGCGTCAGCGACAGGCCCTGGTCGACATGCTGGGTGGCGGCCGAATAGGTGTCGATGATCTTTTCCGGCCCGATCTCATAGGCATCCTCGAAGTATTCGACATTGTCATTGGTGAGATAGGCTGCCGGATAATAGACGCGGCCGATCTTGCCTTCCTTGCGGATCTCGATCTTGGAGACGATCGGGTGGATCGAGGAGGTCGAGTGGTTGATGTAGGAGATCGACCCTGTCGGCGGCACGGCCTGGAGGTTCTGATTGTAGAGACCACCCGTCATCACGGCGGCCTTCAGTTCCAGCCAGTCATCCTGCGTCGGAATATGGATGCCGGCCTTCTCGAACAGCGCCGTGACCTTCTCCGTCACCGGCACCCATTCGCGCTCGGTGTATTTGTCGAAATACGCGCCCGTCGCATATTTAGAATTCTCGAAACCCTTGAAGCTGACGCCCTTTTCCATTGCAAGACGATTGGAGGCGCGAACCGCGTGATAGGTCACGGTGTAGAAGTAGATATTGGTAAAATCGATGCCTTCTTCCGATCCGTAGAAAATGCGCTCGCGGGCGAGATAGCCATGCAGGTTCATCTGGCCGAGGCCGATCGCGTGGCTGTCGTCATTGCCCTTGGCGACCGACGGCACCGAGGCGATGTTGCTCATCTCGGAGACAGCGGTGAGTGCCCGGATCGATGTCTCGATGGTCCGGCCGAAGTCTGCACTGTCCATTGCGGACGCGATGTTCAGCGAGCCGAGATTGCAGGAGATGTCCTTGCCCATTTGCGAATAGGAGAGGTCCTCGTTGAAGCGGCTTGCCTCGCTCACCTGCAGGATTTCCGAGCAGAGATTGCTCATCGAAATGCGGCCGGCGATCGGATTTTCCCGGTTCACCGTGTCCTCGAACATGATGTAGGGATAGCCGCTCTCGAACTGGATCTCGGCGATCACCTGGAAGAAATCGCGTGCCTTGATCTTCTTCTTGCGAATCCTGCCATCCGCGACCATCTCGCGGTATTTCTCCGTCACCGAGATCTCGGTGAACGCGACGCCATAGACCCGCTCCACGTCATGCGGCGAGAAGAGATACATGTCCTCATTGTTCTTCGCGAGTTCGAAGGTGATGTCGGGAATGACGACACCGAGCGAAAGCGTCTTGATGCGGATCTTCTCGTCGGCATTCTCGCGCTTGGTATCGAGGAAGCGCATGATGTCGGGGTGATGGGCGTGGAGATAGACGGCACCTGCACCCTGGCGCGCACCGAGCTGGTTGGCATAGGAGAAGCTATCCTCCAAGAGCTTCATCACCGGGATGACGCCGGATGACTGGTTCTCGATCTGCTTGATCGGTGCGCCCATCTCTCTGATATTGGTCAGCGACAAGGCCACGCCGCCGCCGCGCTTGGAGAGCTGGAGCGCCGAATTGATCGAACGTCCGATGCTCTCCATGTTGTCCTCTACCCGCAGCAAAAAGCAGGAGACGAGTTCGCCGCGGCTCTTCTTGCCGGCATTGAGGAAGGTCGGCGTTGCCGGCTGAAAACGACCGGAGATGATTTCATCGACGAGATCGCGAGCAAGCTGCTCATTGCCGCGCGCCAAAGTCAGCGCGACCATGCAGACCCGGTCTTCGTAGCGTTCAAGGTAGCGCTTTCCGTCGAAGGTCTTCAGCGTATAGGAGGTGTAGTATTTGAAGGCGCCGAGGAAGGTGGGGAAGCGGAATTTTCGCGCATAGGCTTCGTCAAAGAGGTCGCGGACGAAGTTGAACGAATACTGGTCCAGAACCTCGCGCTCGTAATAGCCCTCGGTCACCAGGTAATCGAGCTTTTCCCTCAGGTTATGGAAGAAGACGGTGTTCTGGTTGACGTGCTCGAGGAAATACTGCTTCGCCGCCTGCCGGTCCTTGTCGAACTGGATCTTCCCCTCTTCATCGTAGAGGTTCAACATGGCATTCAGCGCATGATAATCGAGCGTGGCCTCGGCAGGCGCACTCATCTTTGTCTGGGTCAGCGTGTCCAAAATCGTTCCAGTCCCTGTCTGACGGCGGCAACGTCTTCTTGCGTTCCGAGAAGCTCGAAACGGTAGAGAAGTGGCACGCCACATTTGTCGGCGATAATCTTGCCGGCGCGCCCGTAGGCCTCGCCGAAATTTGTGTTTCCTGCCGCGATCACGCCGCGGATCAGGCTACGATTGTGCGCATTGTTGAGGAACCGGATTACCGGTTTCGGCACCGCACCCTTATCTGCGCCACCGCCATAAGTTGGCGTGACGAGCACAAAGGGTATCTCCACCATCGGCGGCTCCTCCGTTCCATCGATCGGCAGACGCAGCGCCTCACCCCCGAGCTTCTCGACGAAGCGGCGGGTGTTTTCCGATCGGCTGGAGAAGTAGACGAGGCCGCCCAGGGCTCCGGCCTCAGGCGAGCGCGCTGATCATATCAGGGCGGAAGCCTGCCCAATGCTGCTCTCCCGCGATGACGACCGGCACCTGCCGATAGCCAAGGCTTTGCACGAGATCATGCGCAACCGTATCCTGCGAGATATCGACGACCACATAGACCGAGCCTTGACGGTCGAGGGCGCGGGTGGTGGCCGTGCATTGAACGCAGGCGGGCTTGGAATAGACTGTGATCGACATGGTTTCCTCGTGAAAAATGGGCGCAGAAAGACGTTTCCGGCCTGGCAGCAGGCCGGAGTGCGAAGGACAAATGAAATTGACGGCAGGAATGACCGCAGTCGAAACGACTACGGCTCAGCGATGATCTGGAATGACATGTTCATGGCCTTCACCCCGAAGCAGACGATATGGCGGGGCAGCGAGAACGGTATCGGCCCGGAGAAATCCGGACCCGATCAACCGCACCCTGCCGGACACCCCGCCGGCGGACTCAAACATTCAAGGCAGGTCTCCTGGCTCACGGGTCGTCGCGCCCTCTCCGCCTTCCCGGGAAAACCCAGTGGCCTGATGGAGAGAGCACTCGCCGTTCACAGTTGCGGGGGCAGCCTCGGCTTCACGGACCTCATGTCCGCTACCGAATTCCCGTCTTAGCCCCTGATCCGCATGCGAATCGAAGGGAACCTCGAACACTAGATATGGTATACGAGGTTAAATCTGCGTCAACGGCTATGATGCGCCTGTGCCGAATCCATCGGGGATAACCGGAACAGGCCTTTGGTTTTCGTCAACGGCCACGAGGACGAAAAGGCCTTTCGCCGTCTGGCAGCGCTCGCCACTGAGAAGCGCCTCGGACCAAAGCTCAACCTCGACGGTCATCGACGTTCTGCCCGTGGAAACGACCCTGGCGACCGCCTCGACGATCGATCCCACCCGGATCGGATGATGGAAGTCGAGCCGCTCCGAGGACGCGAGCACGGCAAGCTTCCGGCACAATCTCGATGCTGCCACGAAGGCGGCCTTGGTCATGAAGGCGATCGCATCGCCCCCGAACATCATGCCGGAACTGTTGGCCTGGTCGGCAAAGACGATATCCGCCATTCGGACCTCTCCGGGTGGCGGGACATCATGCGTGGTCGCCAGCGGTGGCAATGACCAGGTCTCGCGGAGCGGCGGATCCAGCGACGCGACCATGTGGAAGACACCCCGGGTGCAGCGATGCCGCTCACACGTGCTGATCGCTTCCGCGATCATCTCGACCTCGACCGTCAGCGAGCGCCGGCCAGCCCAGATCGGGGTTGCTACGAAGGAGACGATCTCGCCGACATGGGCAGGCTTCTTGAACTCGACCCGTTCGCAGGATGCCGTCACGAACGGGACACGCCCCTGTCTTGTCGCAGCAACAAAGGCGACCCGGTCCATGGCGGAGAGGCCCGCACCGCCGAAAAGCGTGCCATGATGATTGGTGGCGCCCGGAAAGACGATATCGATCAGCGTTGTGGGAGCCGGCCCCCCGGCCGGCTCCCCTTCGCCCATGAATTCCCGTTTCATGCACTGATCCTCCAGCCATCGGTATTGGCCAGGGATTCGCGAAGACGAAGGGCGGCCGCGACCATGTTGGCAAGGGCCGGCTTAACCTCCGTCCAGCCTCGGGTCTTCAGCCCGCAATCGGGATTGACCCACAGCTGCCCGGCATCAATGCGTCTCGCAGCGGCCTGAAGAAGGTCAATCATCTCATCCTCCGTCGGCACGCGCGGCGAATGGATGTCATAGACTCCGGGACCGATCTCGTTGGGATAGCGTGTATTACGGAAGGCATCGAGCAGTTCCATCTTCGACCGGGAGGTCTCGATGGAGATCACATCGGCATCGAGCGCGACGATGGCCGGCATGATGTCGTTGAACTCGGAATAGCACATATGGGTGTGGATCTGGGTCTGGTCAGCCACGCCAGAGGCCGACAGGCGGAAGCTTTCCGTTGCCCAGTCAAGGTAATTCTGCCACTCGGCACGGCGCAGCGGCAGGCCTTCCCTCAGTGCAGGCTCGTCGATCTGGATGATAGCAATCCCGGCAACTTCGAGGTCGGTCACCTCGTCGCGGATGGCAAGCGCGATCTGGCGGCATACCTCGCTTCGCGGGATGTCATCTCGAACGAAGGACCATTGCAGCATTGTCACCGGCCCTGTCAGCATGCCTTTGACAGGTTTTGCGGTCTTGGATTGCGCAAACTGGGCCCAATCCACGGTCATCGGGCGTGGTCGCGACACGTCCCCGAAGATGATCGGCGGACGCACGCAGCGCGAGCCGTAGCTCTGGACCCAGCCGCTCCTTGTGAACGCATAACCATTCATCTGTTCCGCGAAATACTGGACCATGTCGTTGCGTTCGAATTCACCATGCACCAGCACGTCGATGCCGATGTCCTCCTGCCAGCGGATCGCGGCTTCGGTCTCGCGCTCGAGAAAGGCACGGTAGTCGATATAGGAGAGTTCACCCCGCTGGTGCGCGGCACGGGCCGCCCGGACCTCCTGCGTCTGCGGGAAAGACCCGATGGTGGTCGTCGGCAAGGGCGGCAGGGACAGATGGCGGGCCTGAACCGCCTTCCGCGCGGCAAACGCGCTTGTCCGCTTCGCCATCTCAGGCGTCAAAGATGCCAACCGCCCCTCGACCAGCGGATCATGCACTTTGCGGGATGCCCGGCGCGCCGCGACCGCCCGAACCGACGCGCCGATCCGCGTTTCGACGGCGTCCCGGTTGCCGGTGAGCGCCTGTTTCAACACCGCGAGTTCCTCGAGCTTTTCCGTGGCGAAGCTGAGCGACGCCCTGAGTTCGAGATCAAGCGCAGTTTCATCGGCAAGGTCATAGGGCAGATGCAGCAAACTGCAGGACGGTGCGAGCTGCAGACGATCGGTGGCGCGTTGTTCCACCAACGGTACGAGGCGACGAAGAACAGCCTCCAGATCGACACGCCAGATGTTGCGGCCGTCGAGAATACCGAGCGATAGCGTGAGATGCGGCGGCGCATTTGCCAGGATCTGGTGCAGCTCGTCACCTGCTCTAATGCCGTCGATGTGCAGGCCATCCACCGGCAGCCTAAGCGCCGTTTGGAGATTGTCGCCGTAGCCTCCGAAATAACTCGCGACTATGAGCGAGAGACCTGGAACTGCTTGGGTCAGCGCTGAGAAGGCCCTTGTCAGGCTGTCGCGTGCCTTGTCTGTGAGATCTAGCGCCAGACAGGGCTCATCGATCTGCACCCAGTCTGCCCCTGCCTCGTGGAGCTCTGCCAAGATCTGGCGATAGACCGGGAGCAACCGGTCCAGCAGATCGAGCGGATCCGAACCGTCGCGAGCCTTGCCCAACAGAAGGAAGGTCACGGGTCCGAGAATCACGGGCCGGGTCTGGATGCCGATCTCCCTGGCCTCGAGGAAGGCATCGAGTGGCCTGTTACCTGTCAGCGTAAAACGTTGCGTCGCAGAGAGTTCCGGAACCAGATAGTGGTAATTGGTGTCGAACCACTTGGTCATTTCGAGGGCCGATCGACCGCTACCATGCGGGCTTGCGCAACCGCACTCGTTCGCGTCAGCACTCCGCTCACCGCGCGCCAAGGCGAAGTAAGTTTCGAGAGAAACGGGTCCGTCCGTCCAGCCATAACCGTCCGGGATCGCGCCGACCATCACCGCGTGATCCAGCACGTGATCATAAAGGGAAAAGTCGTTGGACGGGATGATGTCGATCCCGTGCTCCTGTTGCAGTGTCCAGTGTCGGTGGCGCAGATCCCGCGCCACCTGAAGAAGGGCCGCCTCATCGCTCTTGCCCGCCCAATAGGCTTCGAGCGCGAATTTCAGTTCGCGCTTCCTGCCGATCCTGAGAAAACCGAGATTTGCCGTCTTGATGCTCATTTCCTTGTACCCCGAAGGTTATGGGCAAGGCATGGGCACGACGCATCAACGAGACGGACACAAATGTGCCGTTCGCAAAAGCGGCACACCGGGACACCCCGCCCGTGGACGTTATCTATCGAGGCAGGTCTCCTGGCTTGCGGGTCATCGCTGGCGTTCGTCTTCCCGAGGCGTCTTCCTCAGTGACATGTTGAACGATAGCTCTCCGCTCACAGTTGCGGGGGCAGCTCCGGTATGGATGCGCAAGGCATCGTCACCGAATTCCCTCTTAGCTCCGGATCTAACGATCCGCAGAACCACGATAAGGTTGACAATGGCGGCAAAGGTCGCAATGGTCAATCACATAAAGAGATCTTTATGTGGTGCATCATTTACCCGCTCGCATTGTGCGGAGCCGGATAGTCTGCTTTCAGCCAATAATGTGCGGCGGCTGGATGGCCGAGATGACGGCGCTGAGCTGCCCCGGGCACTTGCTAACCTCACCTCCGGCTCTGCGCTCCCGAGCGGAAATAATTGCCGCTCTCGCGCCATGTTGACGTCAGCCCAAAGCCAGGGCACAAAGATGGCATCCACGGTCGCTCGCGGCAGGAAAACAGAGGGAAATCAAGGGCGATTTCATTAAGCCTCTGAAATCATGTGAGAATCCAGGTTCTCCAGACAGGCCATTTCAGGTCGGTTTGCGCGTGAATCTGTCGGCTGTTTCTCACAGAAAAAAGCGACGTCTTCTCAACAACTTGAAGAATTCTGAGGGCCGGTCATCAGGCCATCCTTCGTGCTTAAGCAGGTCTCGCGGAATTGGCTGGGGACCTTCTGGAACCCCACCTCCGGCGTCCCAAAAAGGGCAACAGCGCCACTACTGCTCAGCGCTTTTCGCACTGTTGGTCAAACGTGCCCGAACCTCTTTTCCCGAGAACGGGGATCGTGGTTGAGAATCGTGGCCTCGGCTTCCCTGCCGAAAACTGCGCCGACACCGATCAGGACAGGTTCGTCGACGCCGATTGTTCGCATGGCATCTGCCAGGCCTCCAAGGTGCCCGGCCCAGCGGCGTTCCTGAATGCGGCTGACGGAGGACACGACGACGACCGGTGTGTCGGACGACATGCCGTTCTCGCTCAGCCGTTGCTCGATCTGCGCTGCCATCCGCCCACCCATGTAGAAGACGGATGTCTGGTTGGCTTTGGCGAGCGAGGGCCAGTCCAGGGTTCGCGGCAATTCGGCGTTCC
Source organism: Allorhizobium sp. (assembly GCA_051861045.1). GTDB lineage: Bacteria > Pseudomonadota > Alphaproteobacteria > Rhizobiales > Rhizobiaceae > Allorhizobium. Next base: position 256,824 of record JBHYDI010000002.1, on the reverse strand, counting down.
GGGAATGGCCGGTGATGAAACGAACCTGCTGGGCGTGGTCGCGGTGGGTGAGCGAGGTCTTCAGCGACGCTGCCATGGCAGAGGCTGCGGTGATGCCGGGGACTATATCGACGGAAATGCCCTCGTCTTCCAGCCTGGCAATCTCTTCACCTGCCCGCCCGAAAATCATCGGATCCCCCGATTTCAGCCGGACGACACGTTTGCCGGCCTTGGCGAAGCGTACCATCATCTCGTTTATATCGTCCTGACGGCAGCTTTCCTGCCCGCCTCTCTTGCCAACGAGGAGGCGTTTCGCCTCTCGTCTCGCCAGTTCCAGAACCTCGGGCGAGACGAGGTCGTCGAAGAGGATGACGTCGGCCGCCTGCAATGCCCGCATGGCCTTCAGCGTCAGAAGTTCGGCATCACCGGGCCCTGCCCCAACCAGTGTCACCGATCCCGAGCCCGGAGCAGACGCGATCTGCTCCGCCGTCACCAGCAATTCGTCCGCAGCCTCTTCCGTCGGCGGTTCATTCGTCATCAGGCTTTGCGCAACGAACCGCTCCCAGAAGAGCCGCCTTGGCCCACCGGGCGCAAGCCGGCGATTGACCGCTTCTCTGAGCCGATGCGCAAGGCTTGCCCATTGCTTCAAGGACGGCGGCAAAAGTGTTTCGATCCGCTGGCGGATGGCCTGGGCGAGGATGGGAGCCGCCCCATCCGTCGAGATCGAGACGATCACCGGCGAGCGATTGACGATAGAGCCGAACTGGAACTGGCAGAAGGCCGGCTTGTCGATCACGTTGACAGGCACGCCTGCCGCACGCGCTGCGCAAAAGAACGCGCGCGCCTCGTCATCGGTTTCGCAGTCCGCGAGGGCCAGCGAGGCTCCGGTGAAGATACCACAATGCCAGGGATGGGCATGGTGGGTCAGTGAGGTGCGCTCGATCAGCGCCGTCATGGTCTCGCCGAGATCATCGGTTTCGCAATAGAGTTCGACCATGGCACCGCAGGCCTGCAGCAGCTCGGCCTTCCAGGCGGCGCCATCCGATCCGCCGGCAATCACCGCTCGTTTGCCCTGAAGGCTCCAGAAGACTGGAAGCTTGGCGAGCGGTGAAATACGTTCCTGTCCGTCACTCGGCGGCAATGGGTTGCGTCGCATCCAGGATCCTCCTGATTTCGGGGCGGCACGAGCCGCAATTCGTTCCGGCACTCAAGGCAACGCCGATGGCTTCGACCGACTGGCAGCCACCTCGTGCAGCCGCGTTGATCTGGTTGATTCCGACCGAAAAGCAGGAGCAGACGATCGCCCCCTTGTCCGCCCGGCTGGCAGCCGGTCGACCGGCAATCAGCATCGAGCGCGCACTGCGATCCGGATGGCTTGGCCAGAGCTGGTCGACCGCCCATTGCCGCGAGACAGAGACCGGGTTCGACGAGACGAACAGACCGGCCATCAGCTTTCCTCCCTCGAAGGCGAGCACGCGGTGGTCACCGGCTCGCTGGTCCATGTAGCCGGAGGATTCATGGTGATCCTCAAGCTCAAGGCTGCGCCGCAGCCAGGTCTCCCAACCCTCGGCAGGCGGATCGCCTGCGAATTCCAGGCGGTAGCCGCCTTCAGCTTTTGCGATCGCCCAATAGGCAAACGGCAGATCGAGCGGGCGCGTTGCCGACACCAGGAAGCCGTGGGCCTTCGCCACGTGGCGGGTAACGGACGCGCGAGCCATTTTCAGCGCCGGTTGGCCGGAGATCCGATCGACGCGCGAGGAGACCAGTGTATCGACGCGGGCGCTGGGCGCAGTCTCGCCCGTCCAGTGCATCGGCACGAAGATCGAGCCGCGGCTCTGGCGTTCGGTCAGCAGGGCCCGCACGATGATCGATCTGCCGTTAGCCCCCTCGACATTCACCAGATCAGCATCGCCGATTCCGGCTTTAACCGCGTCCGCCGGATGGATCTCGCAGAAGGGTTCGGCGATATGTGCGGAGAGCCGGGCGCTTTTCCCCGTTCGCGTCATCGTATGCCAGTGATCGCGGATCCTGCCCGTGTTCAGGGTGAAGGGATGGCATTCATCGGCCTCTTCAAGCGCCGGTGCAGTGACAGGCACAAAGCGCGCCTTTCGGTCGGCAGTGAAGAAGCCCCCATCGGCGAAAAAGCGAACAGCCGATGATCCGTCTTGCCGCAAAGGCCATTGGAATGGCAGGAGCGCGTCGTAGGTTTCCGCGTCGATCTCGGCATGAGCGCCAATGTCGAAATCCCGTTCGCCCTCGTTCTCGAAAGCGGAGAGCGCCGCATGCTCGGCATAGATATCGGCCGGACCGCGATAATCGAAACCGGGACCGAAACCTAGGCGTTTGCCGACCTCTGCTAATTGCCACCAATCGGCACGGGCCTCGCCTGGAACGGACTGGAATGGCCTCTGCCGAGAGATGCGTCGTTCGGAGTTCGTCACCGTTCCCGATTTTTCGCCCCAGCCGCTGGCCGGAAGCAGGACATGGGCGAGACGGGCCGTGTCGGTATCCTTCTGGATATCGGAGACGACCACGAAGGGACAGGCCTCAAGCGCTGCCTTGACTGCAGCGGCATCAGGCATTGAGACCACAGGATTGGTGGACATGATCCAGATCGCCTTGATCCGCCCATCGGCGACCGCCTCGAACATGTCGACGGCCTTCAGGCCAGCTCTCTCCGCGATGACTGGCGACTTCCAGAAGCGTTGCACGCGCTCGCGGTGATCTGGGTTCTCGATCGCCATATGGGCCGCGAGCATGTTGGCGAGCCCGCCGACCTCACGGCCACCCATTGCATTCGGCTGGCCGGTCAGTGACAGCGGCCCCATGCCGGGTCGACCGATCCGGCCTGTCGCCAAGTGACAGTTGATAATGGCGTTGACCTTGTCTGTGCCGACAGACGACTGGTTGACCCCCTGGCTGTAGCAGGTGACGACCTTCTCAGTCTGGGCGAAAAGGCGGAAGAACTGGCGGAGAAGCATACCGGAGACGCCGGTCGCCTCAGACAGATCCGCCATGCTTCCGCGCGAGGCGGCGAGCAGGGCTTCGCCAAACCCAGAGGTGTGTTTTCCGACATAGTTTTCGTCGATTGCGCCTGTTTCCGCCAAATAGGCAAGGAGGCCATTGAAGAGAGCGATGTCACCGTCAGGTCGGACCGCGAGATGCAGGTCGGCAATGTCGCTGGTCGCGGTTCGGCGGGGATCGATCACGACGACCTTCATGGCAGGACGGGCAGCCTTGGCTGCCGCTAGACGCTGGTAAAGGACCGGATGGCACCAGGCCATGTTGGAGCCGACCAGGACGACGAGATCGGCGAGCTCCAGGTCCTCGTAGCAGGCGGGCACGGTATCGGCGCCGAAGGCACGGCGATGTCCAGCAACCGAGGATGCCATGCACAGGCGCGAATTGGTGTCGATATTGGCGGAGCCGATGAACCCCTTCATCAGCTTGTTGGCGACGTAATAGTCTTCGGTCAGCAACTGCCCGGAGACGTAAAACGCGACGGAATCGGGGCCATGATCGGCGATCGTCCGCTGGAAGGTCGAGGCGACGAGATCGAGCGCCTCGTCCCAATCGACGCGTTGGCCATGGATTTCCGGATACAGCGCGCGACCTTCGAGGTCGAGCGTTTCGGCGAGCGCCGACCCCTTGGAGCAAAGACGACCGTAATTGGCCGGATGGTCCGGATCTCCCCGCACGCTGACCTTCCCCTTGTCGTCGGCTGCGGCGATCACGCCGCATCCGACGCCGCAATAGGGGCAGGTCGTCTTGGTTTCACAGGGCATGTCTGCGGCTCCGCGCATTGATCATCCCACTTACTCGGCTGCGACCATCATGCTTTCGAGCATGATGGACAGGTGACCGTCGATATTGCGGACCGGGATGGTCTTGACTTCGCCTTCGTCGGCCCCGAGCGCCCGGCCGGTTTCGAGCGAGATGACCCAGTTGTGCAAGGGGCAGGTCACTGCCTTGCCGTGGACGATCCCCTGCGTGAGCGGGCCGCCCTTGTGGGGGCAGTGATCCTCGATGGCGAAGACCTCGTTATCGGCTGTGCGGAACACCCCGATCTTGCCTTGGGGGGTCTTCACGCAGCGCGCGCCGCGGAGCGGGATGTCATCTATCGTCCCTATTGCGATCCAGTTTCCGTTCATCGCCTCACTCCGCAGCCTGATTGTAGTTGATGGTCGCCATCGGCTTGAACTCATGCTTATCCTTGCCGGAGACGCGCTCGGACCATGGGTCGACCTGGGCGAATTTCTGGCTGAAGACAAAGCGGTCGTAGTAGGCGCGGCGCTTGTCGGCATCCCCCATGATCTGGCGGCGGATTTCGTCATGGCCGATACGTTTCGCCCATTTGTAGATGCGCTCGAGATAGCGCCCCTGCTCGCGATACATCTGGGTGAGCGCCACGATGTGCTCTAGCGCCTCGTCCTCGGTCTTGACGAGACCCAGAACATCGGTGCCCTTGATATCGAGGCCGGCGGCACCGGCGAAATGGATCTCGAAGCCACTGTCCACGCAGATGACACCGATATCCTTGCAGGTGGCTTCGGCGCAGTTACGCGGACAGCCGGATACGGCGAGCTTCAGCTTGGCCGGTGTCCAGGAACCCCACATGAATTTCTCGATGCGGATGCCAAGGCCGGTCGAATCCTGCGTGCCGAACCGGCACCAGTCGGAGCCTACACAGGTCTTCACGGTGCGCAGGCCCTTTGCGTAAGCCTGGCCTGAGACAAAGCCTGCCTTGCCGAGATCGGCCCAGACAGCGGGCAGGTCTTCCTTCTCGATACCGAGCAGGTCGATGCGCTGGCCGCCAGTCACCTTGACCATGGGGATTTCGAACTTGTCGACGACGTCGGCGATGGCACGAAGCTCGGCGGCATTGGTGACACCACCCCACATACGGGGCACGACGGAATATGTGCCATCCTTTTGAATGTTGGCGTGGACACGCTCGTTGATGTAGCGCGACTGATAATCGTCGGCATATTCGTCCGGCCAATCCGAGACGAGATAGTAGTTGAGCGCCGGGCGGCATTTGGCGCAGCCGCAAGAGGTCTTCCATTCCAGTTCCTGCATGACGGCGGGAATGGTCTTCAGCCCCTTGGCCTTGATCAGACGGCGCACATCGTCATGGCCAAGTTCGGTGCAGGAGCACATCGGCGTGACGGCGGCGGGATTATAGCCGTCGCCCAGCGTCAGGGCCATCAACTGTTCGACCAGTCCTGTGCAGGAGCCGCAGGACGCGGATGCCTTGGTATGGGCGCGCACGTCATCGAGCGAGGTCAGGCCCTTGGAGGAGATCGTCGCTGTGATCTTCCCCTTGCAGACGCCGTTGCAGCCGCAGATTTCTGCATCATCCGGCAAGGCTGCAACGGCCGCCATAGGGTCCAGCGGAGTGCCCCCCTGATAGGACTGGCCGAAGATCAGGGTGTCGCGCATCTGCGAGATATCGGTTCCGCGCTTCATCAGGTCAAAGAACCAGGAGCCATCTCCCGTTTCGCCGTAGAGCACGGCGCCGAGGATCTTGTTGTCTTTCAGCACAAGGCGCTTGTAGATGCCAGCCGCGGCATCGCGCAGCACGATTTCCTCGCGGTCCGGCGCTTCTGCGAAGTCGCCGGCGGAGAACAGATTGATGCCGGTGACCTTAAGTTTCGTGTTGACGACCGAGCCATGATATTCGCTGGTGCCGCCGGTTAGGCGGTCGGCGAGGACCCGGGCGGCTTCATAGAGCGGTGCGACGAGGCCGTAGCAGGTTCCGCCATGTTCGGCGCATTCGCCAAGCGCAAAGACATTGGGGTCCGAGGTCATCATGCCATCGTCGACGACGATGCCGCGGTTGATGGCGATGCCAGCCTCCTTGGCGAGGCTCGATGCCGGGCGAATGCCGACCGCCATGATCACCATGTCGCCTGCAATCACGCGGCCATCTTCCAGCTCGATGCCCTCTACCTTTTCGGTGCCCAGGATCTGCTTGGTATTGGCCTTGGTGATGATGTCGATGCCGCGTTCGGTAAGCGCCTTTTCGAGGAGATAGGCGGCGGCCGGGTCGAGCTGGCGTTCCATGATCGTCGGCATCAGGTGGATGACCGTGACATCCATACCCTGCTGCTTCAGTCCATAAGCGGCTTCCAGACCCAGAAGGCCGGCGCCGATGACGATCGCCCTCCCCTTGCCTTCAGCGATCCTCAGCATGGCGTCGACGTCGTCGAGATCACGATACGGCAACACGCCGGGCAGTTGATGGCCAGGCACAGGGATGATGAAGGGCAGCGAGCCTGTCGCAATGACAAGCTTGTCGTAAGCGACGCTGATGCCATTCGCCGAGGTGACCGTCTTCGCATGGCGGTCGATCTCTGTGACCCTGGCGCCCTTGTACAGGGTCACGCCGTGCGCCGCGTACCAGTCGTCATTGTGGATGACGATGTCGTCATAGGCCTTTTCGCCTGACAGCACCGGCGACAGCATGATGCGGTCGTAATTGACGCGCGGTTCGGCGTTGAAGATCGTCACGTCGAAATGGCCGGGGGCCTTTCCGAACAGTTCTTCCAGCATGCGCCCCGGCGCCATGCCATTGCCGATGATGACGAGTTTTTCAGCCATTGATGTTACTCCGCGGCTTCGACGAAGCGGTGGCGTTCGTAGAGGAACTTCAACACGGCTTCGCGGGATTTGAGGTAGGTCCGGTCTGCGGCGAGCGCGATGCGGTCGCGCACCCGCGGGATCGGGACGTCAAGGATTTCCCCGATTTTGGCGGCCGGTCCATTGGTCATCATGACGATGCGGTCGGACAAGAGCACGGCCTCGTCGACATCATGGGTGATCATGATCATCGTGTTGCCGAGACGCGAATGGATCTCCATCACCGCATCCTGCAGGTGGGCGCGGGTCAGCGCATCGAGCGCGCCGAAGGGCTCGTCGAGCAACAAGATCTTCGGCTCCATCGCGAGCGCCCGGGCAATGCCGACACGTTGCTTCATGCCACCGGAGATTTCCGCCGGACGTTTGTCCTTGGCATGGGCCATCTGGACGAGATCGAGGTTGCGCATGACCCAGTCATGCTTTTCCGCCTTGGTCTTCTTGCCGGCAAAGACCTTGGAAACGGCGAGATTGACGTTTTCGTAGACGGTCAGCCAGGGTAGCAGCGAGTGGTTCTGGAAGACGACGGCGCGTTCCGGACCAGGTTCATTCACCTCGACGTTCTCGAGGAGGACGGCTCCGGCTGACACCCGCGTCAGACCGGCGATCAGGTTGAGCAGCGTGGACTTGCCACAGCCGGAATGGCCGATGATGGAGACGAATTCACCTTTGCCGATCGTGAGGCTGACGTCCTTCAGGACCTCGGTCTTTGTCCCGCCCCGTTCGAAGCTTTTGTCGATATGGTCGATCTTGAGATAGGCGTTCATGGTCGCTCTCCTCAGTTCTTCGCGGTGCCGCGAGTGATGACGTTGCCGAGGAGGGCGACGAGCTTGTCGAGGACAAAGCCGGTCACGCCGATATAGGCGAGCGCCACGATGATGTCGGAGAGACGCGAGGAGTTCCAAGCGTCCCAGATGAAGAAGCCGATGCCGACGCCGCCGGTCAGCATTTCCGCGGCAACGATGGCCAGCCACGACAGGCCGATGCCGATGCGAAGGCCGGTGAAGATGTAGGGGGCAGCCGCCGGCACCATGATGCGGATGAAGAATTCCAGCGGGTTGAGGCGCAGCACCCGGGCGATGTTGCGATAGTCGTCTGGAATGTTGCGCACGCCGACGGCGGTGTTGATGATCACCGGCCAGATCGAAGTGATAAAAATGACGAAGATCGCGGACGGGTTGGAATTCTGGAAGGCGGCGAGCGACAGCGGCAGCCAGGCGAGCGGCGGGACCGTGCGCAGGATCTGGAAAATCGGGTCGAGACCGCGCATGGCCCAGACCGATTGGCCGACGACGGCACCGAGGAAGACGCCGACCACGGCGGCGAGACCGAAGCCGATTGCCACGCGCTGCAGCGAGATCAGCACCCGCCAGGCCAGACCGATATCCTGCGAGCCATAGTCGAAGAACGGATAGGCAATCAGATCATAGCTGTCGATCCAGACCTGCGACGGCGGTGGCAGGGTTGCGCCTGGGTTTGAACAGGCGATCTGCCAGATGGCCAGCAACGCAATCAGCACCACAAGCGGCGGCAATACATTGCGACAGATGGCGGCCAGCGCCGGCTGTATGGCGAGCTTGCGGACCGGGCGCTTCGCCATCACGACAACTGTCGTGCCATTGGCCGGCATCGCATGTGTTGTCGCTTGCGCCGTCTGGTCTGCCTTGCGGGCTGTTGCGGTCATGGTTTGATCCTCTTTCGAGTGTTGTTCTTTGTGGTCAAGCTCGGCCCCTCATCCACTCAAGGATGAGGGGCCAGTGCTTCAGGCGCCGGCCTTGATCGTCAGGCTGTCGAGATAGGCCTTCGGGTTTTCCGGATCGAAGACCTTGCCGTCGAAGAAGGTTTCAGGGCCGCGCGAGCTCGATGTCGGGATATCGGTAGCGGCGATGCCGAGGTCTGTGGCAGCCGCTCGCCAGATGTCCTCGCGGTTAACCTTGTCGACCAGCGCCTTGATATCGGTATCCGGTGCGAACTTGCCCCAGCGGATGTTCTCGGTGAGGAACCAGGCGTCGTGGCTCTTGAACGGATAGGAGGCGTGGTCCTTCCAGAACTTCATCTCGAGCCCGGTGTTTTCCACGAGGCGGCCATTGCCATAGTTGATCGTGCCCTTGAGGCGGCCGGCGACATCCTTCGGCGGCACGTTGAACCATTGGCGCTTGCCGAGGATCGCCGACATCTCTTCCTTGTTGTCCATGCTGTCGGCCCAGATCTGGGCTTCCATGACGGCCATCATCAGGGCCTTGGCGGCATTCGGGTTCTTCTCGATCCAGTCGGTGCGCAGACCGAGTGCCTTTTCCGGATGGCCCCTCCACAGCTCGCCGGTGGTGCAGGCGGTGAAGCCGATGCCCTGGTTGACGAGTTGTTCGTTCCAGGGTTCGCCGACACAGAAGGCATCCATGTTGCCGACCTTCATATTCGCAACCATCTGCGGCGGCGGGACAACGATGGTGGATACATCCTTGTCCGGATCGATGCCGCCTGCGGCCAGCCAGTAGCGGAGCCAGAGGTCATGGGTGCCGCCTGGGAAGGTCATGGCGACCTTGATTTCGCCGCCTGCTGCCTTCTTGGCGGCGAAGGCCTCCTTGAGCTTGGAGGCGTCGAGCTGCACGCCGGTTTCGGCGTATTCCTGGGCAACGGAAATGCCCTGGCTATCGAGATTGAGGCGGGCAATGATCGACATCGGCACCGGCACATTGTTCTGGGTAACCTTGCCGGTCGAAATCAGGTAGGGCATCGGGGTCAGGATATGGGCGCCGTCGATGCCGTTCGCTTCACCGCCAAGCACGAGATTGTCGCGGGTAGCACCCCAGGAAGCCTGTTTGAGGACTTCCACTTCGGTGAGACCATATTTCGCAAACAGCCCCTTTTCCTGCGCGATGATCAGCGGTGCAGCATCGGTCAGCGCGATATAGCCGAGCTTCACACCGGTCACTTCAGGCCCGGCGGTTGCGGCGAAAGCGCCCGACGGAAACGCAAGGCGAGCCGCGCTCGCAAGTGCTGCCGCAGAACCGATCTTGAGAATCTGACGCCGGCTGATGCTCGTTGCTGTGGTCTTGGTCATACCTGTTTGCCCCTCTTTGTCTGTTGACGGAGATCCGGAAACGAAAAAAAACGCCGCGTGCTTTCCTGCGGTGTCCTGGCGGGAGGAGCCGGACAGCAAGAAGCCTGCGACGTCATTGTCTGATGGTTATCTGCGCCTTTAAGGCGCTCATCCGTCCCGCGATCGCCGTTGACCGTGGACATCGATAGCAAAGCAAGGGCCGTGCCAGTTTCACCTGGCGATGGTTAAGCCTGTGAAAAACAATCGCTGTTTACAGGTCCGGAGGCGCAGCGGTCACCTGCCGGAGTGAAGACCTGCTCGTTCGAAAGCCTGACATTGCGTGCAAATGCCTTAGGTTTGTGCAGTGCAGCGCATTAGCCATCGGTCGCCTCCCCGCCGGCCGACGAGGCCGATCGGACCGGAAATCGCTCGACATAAGCCTCCACATCATCTGGATCGAAGAGCTTGCCATCCATGAAGCCATCATAGCCACCGGACGCCTTTTCGCTCGCCGCATCCGGCAGGGCGGCATCCTGCCCCAACGCTGTGATGTAGAGGTCAGGCCGGAAAGCGCTCCGCGCATGCGTCATGCCTTCATCACTGAAGTCTGCCTGACCCCAGCGAAGCATCTGGCTATAAATCCAGCTTGCCTGATCTGGCCGCGGATGGTTGGCGGCTCCGCGGTGGAAGAGGAAATAATCCGGGACGACCCGTTTTGTCCCCTGCGCATCGAGACTGAACTCGCCATTCAATACGCGGCGAATGATGCCCGTGGGCGCTGCAATGTATTCCGGCGCGCTCAGGATCTCGGCAAGCTCGTTGTGGTGACCGGGGTCATCGCACCAGCGCGCCGCCCGATCGAGCGCGACGATCAGACGGGAGACCGTGTCGGCATTGGCATCGGCCCAGTCGGGGCGCATGCCGAGCACCTTTTCAGGTGCCAGAGGCCAGATATCCTGCTTGGCAGCCACGATGCGCCCCGTCCCTCGTTCCGACGCAATCATGTTCCAGGGTGCCCCCACGCAAAAACCATCGATCGCACCGGCCTCAAGCGCATCCGAAGTCAGCGGTGGTGGCACGACCACCAGCTTCACGTCCCGGTCCGGATCAATGCCGCCCGCCGCCAGCCAGTAACGGAACTCATAATTGTGCGAGGAGAAGGGATAGGTCATCCCCAGTGTTGGCACCGGCTCGCCCCGCGCGCGCATGTCGGCGAGCAAGGCCGCCAGTGCCTTTGCATTGGCCAGGGCATCCGCATCGTCTGCCAGCCCCGTCAAAGACTTCATCCGTTCGAAGATTCGGGCGGACAACGTGATGGCATTGCCACCGCGACCGAGGGAAAAAGGCGCGATGGTCGGCGAGGGATTGGAGCCAAGCCCGAGCATGGATGCGACGGGCATCGGCGAGAGCATGTGGGCAATGTCGAACTGGCGGAAGGCAAGTCGGTCGCGGACATTCGCCCAGGTAACGTCCCGGACCAGCTCGAGGCGCAGTCCCTCCCTTTCAGCAAAGCCAAGCTCTGCCGCGACGATCAGGATCGAGGCATCCATCAACGGGATGTACCCTGCCCTGAGCGTTCTCTGCTCCTTGCCACGCACAGTCACGGGCGCATGGATGACAGTATCGCCGGATTGGGTTGAAACCATCTCGCTCACCAGCATTCTCCGATCCACGCCGCGCTCACAGCAGCAGTCCTGCGGCCGTCACGACGCTCTGGGCGATGTCGGCCAGCTTCTTCTTCTCGTTCATGGCGGTCTGTCGAAGCAGAGCGAAAGCCTGCTCCTCGCTCAAGCCCCGCATTTTCATCAGGATGCCCTTGGCGCGCTCGATAACCTTGCGCTCCTCGAGCGCATTTCGCGCCTCGACCAGTTCTCGCTGAAGGCGGCTGAAGGCATTGAAGCGGCTCACCGCCATGTCGAGGATCGGCTTGATACGCTCTTTCTTCAGCCCATCGACCACATAGGCCGATACGCCGGCATCGACGGCAGCCTCAATGGCGGCAGTATCCGAGCGATCGACAAACATGGCAATCGGCCGCGAAATCATCCGGGTGAGCTGGAACATATGCTCCATCATGTCACGATTGGGGTTCTCGATGTCGATGATGATGACATCAGGATCCATCGTCTCGATCAGCCGCGCGACACCCTGCATCTCATGGATCACCCGGACATTCAGATGCCCGGCTTCGTTCAGCCCTTCTTCGATGATCGAGGCTCGAATGGCATTCTCGTCAATGACAAGGATCGTCAGATCAGTTGAAGATTTTGACATGCTCACGCCACGGCTGCCACGGACAACCACGAGTGCCGCGTGGTTCGCAGACATCTCTCTGGAGCCACTGCTGCGTCCAAAACGCGCCGTGGCTTCCTTGCAACTGCATGAGTGGTCGTGTGTACGGACAATGCGGTCTCCCACTTACATCCCCCAGCATAAAGCAATTTTCACGCCAGATTTCTCGCTTAATATCGGTGGATGGGATGACAACGCTGAACTGTTCGGAAGGCGGAGGAGTATTCCAGATGGTGAAGCAATTCCCGATGCCAGGGATGAGGCGAGAGACAGCGTACTCACTTCGCACTCGTCTTTCCGAGGCCCTGGGAATTCTGCATCAAGTAACGTGCGCTATGGGGCAACGGTGTGGTCTCGCTCCATGGTCGCAACGAGCGCAAAGCGACCACGCGAAAATGCTCCCTCACCTTCTGCTTGACGCTTTAGAGCGGAAATAATTGCCGCTCTCCCGCCATGTTGACGTCGGCCCAAAGCCAGGGCACAAAGATGGCATCCACGGTCGCTCGCGACAGGAAAACAGAGGAAAATCAAAGGATTTTTTTCTAAGCCTTTGAAATCATGTGAGAATCCAGGTTCCCCAGCCAATCTTTTCCAGACTAAAATAGCCTATCAATTTCATCGACTTAGGTTTGGCTCTATGGCGTGCACGTACCTCTCGTGTTCGATCACGGCTAGGAAACCTGGCTGGGGACCCGAGAGCGATAGCCGCAATGGGCCTGACACCGGACGGTCTGACTGTGGAGCGCGCTTAGGGAAAGCTGCGTGCTAAAACACGACATTCCGCCTCCCCCGCCGTTCGCTTTCCCATCTCAATGAGCAATTGCGCCTTCGGGGTCCCCACAGGATCTCAGCGCTTCAGCCTTCGGTGTGTCACCCTGCATCGCCAGAAGATGAATGGGCCGGTCACGAGCAAGGTGCTGACCGAATAGATGGCGGACGGCAAGGTTGTTTCGGGAAGTCCGGTGCTGGTGCCGGCAATCATGAGACCGACGGCGATGCCGAGGGCACCGTTCTGGGTACCGGTTTCGATGGCGATCGCGGTAGCGTCCTCAGGCCCCAGATGCAAGGCGCGGGTGGAGAGCCAACCCACGGCAAGAAGCACCACGTTGAGAGCGATGAGCACCGGCAGCAGCGCGTGCATGTTGTCGACGAAGGATTGCCAGTTGGCGATGACGGCGGCAACGATCACCACGATGAATAGCCAAAAGGACAGTCGGGAGATCGCTGAAGAGTTTGCCGCGACGAAATCGGGGAAGATGCGGGTGACGAGAACGCCCAGCGCCACGGGCGCGGTCGTCAGGATGAAGATCCTGAGGCCAAGGGCAGTCACATCGATCGCCGGCACCGCGCTAGCGCTGAAGTACCCGACGCTGGCAGCAACCACGAGCGGCAGGGTGATCGTCGATATCAGCGAGATGATCGCGGTGAGCGAAATCGACAGTGGCACATTGCCCCCAGCCACTTTCGTTGCCGAATTGGACATCAGGCCGCCTGGGCAGGCCGCCAGGATCATCAGACCCAGGGCGAGTTCCGTGGGCAGGCGGAAGAGTATCGCCAGAAGCACAGCGGAAACCGGCACCATGACAAGCTGGTTGAAGGCACCGACAGCGAAAGCCTTCGGCTGGGCAAAGATCCGGCTGAAATCCTCAATCCGGAGCCCCAGACCGAGCGAAAACATGATGACGATCACAATCAGTGGCAATGCGACTTCGATAAGCACGGCGAACCTTGATGCTTGTCCCTTGGCGCAAAGGCCAACCGGGGACGTTTGTCTGATGTTGGATTTGAAGCGTTAGCCCGCACGCAGCAGCCAGTCCACGAATGTGGTGGCAATCGGGGCCTTTATCGGTTCTCCGCTTCGCGCGGCCAAACGCGCCTCGCTTGGACTGAAGCCGTAGCGGGCGTGAAACTGCCGATAGAAGGACGGCAGATTCGTGAAGCCGTATTCATAGGCGATCGAACTCACCAGTTTGCCGTCGGATGACTTCGAAAGTTCGGCGTAGCATGCAGCCAGACGGCGGTTGCGGACATAGGTCGCCACGCCGCCCTGCTCCTCGAACAGATAGTAGAGCTGGCGCCGCGATATGCCGACGTTTGCGCAAATCTGATCCGGGCTGAGATTGGGCGAGCGCAAGTTGGCATTGATGTAGCGACGTGCCTTGTCGAACTGCACCGCGGCGATTGGCGCCTGGGCCGCTTCCAGTGTGCTCGGCGAGTTGACGATCATGGCCCGCAGAAGCTGGCCGAACGCATCACCGACGGCGGAAGCCTCCGGCACCGTCAGCCCGCTCGCACGGTTGGCAAGCGACACAAGGAAATCCCGCAGGATCTCAGACATCGGCCCATTCACCAATCGATGTGACGCCTTGTCCAACTGATCTGCGATGTCCCAGAAATCGTCGCGCGTAAAATACATGCCGCTAAAATTCGTCTCGGACATCACACCGGAAAAAGGGCTGGCATAGGAATGGAGAAGCAGCTCACCGGAAGCGACCTTGAATTTCTCGTCCCGGCTTTCGTAGCCCACCGGCCCCTTGGTGACCACACTGATGCACCAGTGATCGAAGCCGGAACGCCGCACGATATCCTGGGTATAGCGGAGGTTCATCGGCGAGAGCTCAAACGAGGTCAATTGCAACGCGCCGAGGTGATAGGAATCTGCACTTGCGCGAAAACCCTGCGACGGTGGCGTGATCGCTTCGAGGTCGGCCATGGCAGACGTGAATTCACACCACGCGTCGAATTGCTCTTCCTGGCGAATGCTCTCGGTGGAAAAGCGCATGTGCGGGACCGGCTTTCGCTCTCCGGCCAGACGATCATGCAGGTTCATTCGGATCGATCCTGATCAGCAAAAATATAATTTTGGGAATATATCGGCTTAGCGCGATAAGCTACAGGTGAGCACCACGCCCGTCAAACCCTGCCTTTTCACGGGGGGTCGGCAATCGGCGGGGTTCGGGGTCGGCTGCTCATCCAGCCCTTAACCAGAGGCGCGCCGTCGAGGTTCATCGGACGTGGCTTCCGAGCCGGTCCTTGCCGAGCGATCAGGGCCCAAGGCTACATACTTGCCGATCTCCTCGCCCTCCAGGCCGACCAGCAAGGGTTGTCTGACACCGGGCAGGATCACAGTGTCGTAGATTTCCTCGACGGACCCGGTGATCGCGAGCTTGTGGCAGATCTCGCCACTGACCAGATTGACGACGTAGAGCGCACATTCCGGCTCGCGACCGCGACGCGAAAGTTCCTCGTCGAGCGGCAGGCCACTGAAGACGGCATTGCGTGGCTTCGACAGGCCGATGACAGCGTAATCGCCATGGAAGGTGAGGCCCCTCAGGAAGCCCGGCAGCCAGACGAGGCGTTCGAAGGTGCCGGTCGCCCGGTCGATCCGGCCGACCCAGCCCGAACCGGCCTCCAGCAGATAAAGCTCACCACGATAGATGCGCGGCGTGTGCGGCATGGCGAGACCGGAGGCGACGACCGTGTCGTCCCGCATGTCGAGCACCAGTCCACCACTCGCGCGGCAGTCACGCCAGCCTCCGGCGACATTGCTTTGTCCGATCACGCTTGCATAGGCCGGCACGCCGTCCTCCAGGCAGAAGCCGTTGAAATGGCATCGATCCTCGTTGACGATCCGGTCGATGAAGGGCGGGCGCCACACAGGGGAGAAGCTCGCCCGGCCATCGAGTTCGGCCAGGCAATTGTAGAGCGTGACGGCGACCAGGAGGCGTCCATCGCGATCCACCTGGATGTCGTGGATATCGGCGGCCCCGGTCACCTCGGCGCGGCGCGGCATGTAGAGCCTGTCCCAGCCCTCGAAGCTGCAGCCGGCATCAAGGCCGTTTTCGAAGCGCCAGACATGATGGTGGGTGGACAGATAGAAGCCGTTATCCGTGGCACGCATGGCCATGGCATGGCCGAAATTGCGTTCACTGACCGCAATGGTGCCGGACATGCCCGGGCCGATCAGGACGACCTTGCCGCGGGTGTAGGTGGAAAAGCCGAGCGAGAGATTTTCGCGCTTCATCCAGGCCAGCAGTCCGGACGAACACGTCACCTGGAACGGATTATTGTCTGCCACCCCGACGCCGTCACCGGCGACCACCGGCCCTAAATTCCGGTGTCCAACAGTCTGATTCATTTCGAGCATTACTTCAGTTTTCTCAGTCATTTCACGTGGTCTCAGCGGGAGATTAGCACGCGCGTGGCCTGCCGGGTGGGGCCCCGAATTGCATCCCGTGCAGATCTGATTTCGCCCCGTGCAAACGCGCCTGCTCCCCATCGCAGAGCCTCACCTGCTTGGTTAAGCACGTCAGAGTGACAGGGCCACAATTGCGCCTGCGTGACGAACGGCGCCCGGCGAACGGGCGGCCGCGTGAAAGATTTGAGCCGAGGATATTGCAGACCATGCATTTTGACCGCACTGCCCAGCAGCGTATTTCAACCGGCCACGTCGCTTCGAAATTGCCACCCTCGTCCCGGTCGATCATTGCCCATCGCCGGGCTCTGGTGCTGGGGTCCACGGCCATTCTGTCGACATGTCTGTTCCTGGCCGCCGCCCCGATGGCGCAAGCGGCCTGTGTGGCGAGCGGCACAGGCTCGGCCACGGCGCCGCAATCGGGCGGCAGCGTGACATGTGTGGGGACAGGTCTCGTCGATCCGATCGTCGCGGAAGCAGGATCGACCGACGTCACCATTACCATCGGCGACGGGACGACGCCGACGGATCTCACCGTCGCAAACGCCGACGCGATCGAAATCGACACCGACAGCACCGTGATCATCAATGGCAACACGACAATCACGACGACAGGAGACGAGATCAGCGCCATTCTGGGAACGGGTGACCGCAACAGCGCCATCCTCGACGGAGGCTCAATCGCCACGTCAGGGGCATTTGGCAATGGGATTTACTTCTTTGGCGGCGATGCCAATACCATCACGATCAACAGTGGGTCCATCGTCACGACAGGTGATTCCTCGATTGCAGCAACAGTCGAATCTACTTTCCTTGGTACCAGTGCCAGCATCCAGATGAACGGCGGAGAGATCCGGACCGAAGGCGAGTTTTCACTGGGTCTCGCCACCCAGGCAACGGATGCGACAATCAATGTCAGCGGTGGCACCATTCAAACCGCCGGGGACAATTCAGAAGCGGTGATCGCTTTTGCGTTCGATTACGACAGCCAGGCCACGGTCACGATCAGTGGGGGTACCATTGAAACGACCGGCGAGAATAGCAATGCAATCGAGGCAGTGGGCAACAACCGCGGCGGTTCGGCAACTATTTCGATCAGCGGAGGAACGCTGACGACCTCTGGCGACAACTCCAATGTGGTCTTTGCATTCGCGCGGGACAACGAGGGCGCGGCGACGATCATCGTCGATGGAGGCTCGATGACCAGCTATGGCTCCGGCGCCGACGCCGTCGAGGCGCTGGCCGGAGGCGTCAACGGTGTCGCGACGATCGATTTTCAGGACGGGATCGTGTCGACGGTTGGCCAATCCGTCGGTCTTCGCGCCGAAAGCCAAGGGGTGGGCGGCGTCGCGACCATCACGATCAGCGGGGGATCGATCTCTGCGGTCGACGGTCACGCAGTGCTGGTCGAAGGCTCCGGGGACGGGAGTACGGTGACGGCCGCCATCAGCGGCGGCACGATCCAGACTTCCGGGACTGCGGCAGCCGTGGCTGCCCGCTCCTATACCGACAGCAGCAGCGTCACCGTCGACGTGTCCGGTGGCACGATCACCACCACGGGCGACGATGCCCACGGCGCTCTGGCACGCGCCGATGGTGACAATGTCGATGCGACGATCAATATCGGCGGTGGCTCCATCCGGACATACGGAGACGGATCGACAGCAGTGAGCGCTGTCGGGACCGGCTCCGGCAGCGAGGCCAATGTCACGATCAGTGGGGGGACAATCGAGACCACCGGATACGATAGCAAAGCAATCTACGCTTCCACACGCGGCATCGGCGGCCGCGCGACCGTTTCGATAAGCGGCGGGACGCTGACAACGTCCGGCGACGAAGCTGACGTGATTTCTGCGTTTGTCTACGATGACGATAGCGCGGCAACGGTCACTATCAATGGTGGTGTGATCACCGGCGATTCAGCCAGGGCAGCGATAGTTAGAGCCGAAGGCCGCAACAGTACGGCGACGATCCAGATTACCGATGGAACGATTTCGGCGAATAATACGGTTTCTGGCATTTTTGCCGAAGCTGCTGATCAAGGCGGTGCCGCAACGATCACGATTAGTGGTGGTTCCATTTCAACCGCTACCGTGGCTTACGCGGTGTTCGCGCAAGCCCAAGAGGGGAGCACAGCGACAGTCAACATGAGCGGTGGCACCCTAACGTCCGCGGATGCGAAGGCCTTGACTGCCCGATCATATGGTGACGGCAGCGCCACAGTGAATATCAGCGGGAGTGCTTCGATCTCCACGACCGGCTCTCGGGCTTATGGAGCGTTCGCGCGGCGCATACTTGGCGACGACACCGTCAGCACGGTCAATCTTGATGGCGGGGCGATCACCACAACCGGAACGCAGGCTCATGGGGCGATCGCCTTGGCTGACTTCGGCCTGAGTCAGACAGCGACAGTCAACGTTCGCGGCGGGTCCATCTCGACGTCTGGCGAAAACTCCGTCGGCGCCTTTGCAGATATTTCGAACGTGACCGACAGCACGGCGACGGTGAATGTCACCGGTGGCACGATCACCACCACGGGCGACGATGCCCACGGCGCATCAGCACGCGCCGATGGTGACAATGTAGAAGCAACGATCAATATCGGCGGCACGGCGACCATCTCGACCACGGGTGACGACGCCCATGGCGCCTTTGCCTCTGCATCGGGAGGCTCGGCGACGATCAATGTCAGCGGCGGGACGATAGCGGTCAGCAATGCCGGTTCCGTCGCTGTCAAGGCGCAAAGCGAAGGGGACGGTGAAAGCGCAGCCGTCACAATCAGCGGCGGGACGCTCACGGCAAACGGTACAAACACCACGGTCGTGAGCGTCAACTCTCAGGGAGACGACGCAGTCTCAACGGCCACGATGAGCAGCGGATCCATCGAAGCCGACGGGTTTCAAGCTGTCGGTATGGAGGTCTTGTCCTATGGCACTGGCGCAGCAGCAACCGTCACCATTAGCGGCGGCACGGTATCAGCTAATAGTGATGTGGAATCGGCAGTGGGCATCACGGCCCGAGCCCTTGGCGAAGATGCTGCGGCAACCATCACCATCGCGGGAGGCGAGGTTGCAGCCAGTGGGTCTTACGCAAGGGGGATTATTCTCACAACATCTGGACTGAACGCCAGCGGTCTCCTGGAGGTGACCGGCGGCGTCGTCACGGTGAATGGAGCGGGATCGACCGCGATCCAATCCAATGCGTCTGGTACTGACGGCGGAACCAGCAATTCGGTCACTATCCGTGGCGGCATCGTTTCGGCAACCGGCAATATCGCTCGGGCGGTGCTCCTCTATTCAACAGACGGCGCAGCGCAAACGCTGACCATCGGCACTGAAGCCAGCGTGACAGGGGATCTCGTCGCCTCCGGCAGTGCGAACTTTACGGCAGAGCTCATCTTCGACGACACCGGCACAGGCGAGTTCAGCGACGACATCGAGGGCTTCACCACGATCTCCAAGGTCGACAGCGGGACCTGGACCCTGTCCGGCTCGATCACCAATAGCGGCGACATCTCGGTCGAGGCGGGCACGTTGATCTTCGACGGCAGCGCCACCAGCGCGGTCAACGTGCTCTCCGGCAGCACCCTCGGCGGCAGCGGGACCGTCGCCGGGATAGACTTCCAGTCGGGTTCAACCTTCCTCGTCGACCTGTCATCGTCCGACTTCATGACCAGTTCCGCAGACGTGACCATCGACAGCGGCGCAAGCCTCGATCTTGTCGGCAGCGGCACGGTCAGCGCAGGCAATCCGTTCACCATCCTCACGGCCTCCGCCATTACCGGCACGTTCGACACGGTCAGCGAGGACTTCCTGTTCTTCGATGCGGCGGTCGTCAATTCCGGCTCGACGCTCGAGGTCACACTCGAGCGTAACGGGGCCTCCCTCGGCGAATTCACCACCACCGGCAACCAGACTGGCACGGCCTTGGCCGTCGAAAGCCTCGGCGCCGGCAATGCGGTCTTTGACGCCGTTCTCTCTTCGGAAAGCACCGAGGAGCTGCAGGATGCCCTGGACCAGCTGTCGGGCGAAGCGCATGCGTCGCTGCAGGGCGGGCTTGCGGCAGGCGCCGGCCTCACCCGCGATGTCGTCGGGAGCCAGCTGCGTTCGTCCTTCGGCGGTATCATGACCCGCACCCTCGACCAGCGGTCCACGGCGTCGATCGGCCGTTTCGTGCCTCAGGCGGCGGCTGAACCGAGCTACGATGTCTGGGGGCAGGTCTACGGGATGTTCGGGCGCATCGAGGGCGATGGCAATGCGGCCGAGACGACACGCGCGACAGGGGGAACCCTGTTCGGCGTCGAGACCGGCAGAGGTTCCGACTGGCGGGTCGGTGCCTTTGCCGGCTACGGCCGCACCGGCACGGATGTCGACGATCGCGCGTCGACGGCCGATGCCGACAGCTATACCTTCGGCGCCTATGCCGGACACTCCGCAGGCCCGCTCCGGGTGCAGTTCGGCTCGTCCTTCTCCTGGCACGAGATCGGATCGAACCGGACGGTCGACTTCAGCGGCTTCACCGACGAACTCGAGGCCGACTATAACGCCGCGACCGCCCAGGTCTTCGGAGAAGTCGGTTATGCGGTGTCGGCGGGCGGCTTCGCCTTCGAACCCTTTGCGGGTGCCGCTCTGGTCTATCAGCATACCGGCGCCTTCACCGAAACAGGTGGGGCGGCGGCACTGACCGCCACCTCCTCATCCGACACGCTGACGGTCACCACGATCGGTCTCAGGACAGCCTATGACTATGGCCGTCTCGCCGACGGCACGCGGATCACCCTCGACGGATCGATCGGCTGGAACCACGTCTTCGGCAGCGTCAACCCCTCGACGACCATGGCCTTTGCCTCCGGCAGCGACGCCTACACGGCCTCAGGCACGCCGCTCGACAGGGACATGGCGCTGATCGAGACGGGCCTCACCTTCGGCTTCGACAACGGCATGGACCTATCGATCCGCTACACAGGCACGATCGGTTCGAGGGCTCAGGACCATGGCATCAATGCCGCTCTGAAGGCGAAGTTCTGAACGGCGACAACACCGATCGGCGCGGGTACGAGGCCCGCGTCAAAAACCCCTGTCACCGCTCTCTTGTGGTGACAGGGGCCCCACATTCAGGAACAGACGAGATGATCAATTCCCTCAAAATGGCTTCTGCGGCCGCGACCCTTGCCACGGTCCTGTCCTGCGGCACGGGCCACGTAACCGCACAGGACCTGCCGGGCGGCGCGAGCGCGCTGAGCGAGACCCATGGCAACTGGACTGTCGCATGCCGGGCCGTCATACCCGCGGACGCATCTGCGGCCTCGAAGACAGCGCGCGGATCCGACAACGGGACGCCCGACCGTCGCTGCACGCTGGCGCAACGCCAGGCAACGGAAAAGGGCGAGCGTATGCTCGCCATCGAATGGCAACCCTCCGAGGATGGGCTCAAGGGCACGATGATCCTGCCTTTCGGACTGGCGCTCGCCAAGGGCGTGGTGCTGCGGGTCGACGACGGTGAGCCGGGCGAAGCCCAGGCCTTCTCGACCTGTCTGCCGGCGGGTTGCATCGTGCCGCTCGCAGGCGACGACAGCTTTGTCGACGCGCTGCGCTCGGGACAAGCCCTGCATGTGCTCGTCTCCGAGAGATCGGGGCAAGCCTTGCAACTGACCGTGCCGCTCAAGGGTTTTGCCGCGGCCCATGACCGCGCACTGAACCTCACCCACTGATACGACCTCAGACGAAAGAGTTCTGCCATGCGGGCGACAGCGCGAAACGGAGAGAATGAGGCAGCGCAGACTTTGCAACGCGCATCCGTCCCATCAACCGGTCTGGACCGCCCTGCGCCTGCCATTGCCCCCCCTTCCATTGTAAAGGCGGATCGGGTCGCTCTTCTCGGGCAGCGCCCGAAAGTCATCTGGTTCACCGGATTGTCCGGCGCCGGCAAATCCACCGTCGCCCGCGAATTGGAACGGCTTCTGCATCACCAAGGGCGCCATACGATGTTGCTCGACGGTGACGATGTGCGGCTGGGCCTCAGTCGCGACCTCGGATTTTCGGATGCTGATCGCGCCGAAAACATCCGGCGGATCGCCGAGGTCGCGCGCCTCATGACGCAGGCCGGCCTCATTGTCATCGTCTCCTTCATCTCGCCGTTCAGGGCTGATCGGCAGATGGCACGAGACCTGATGGACGAGGACGAGTTCATCGAAGTCTTTGTCGATACACCGCTCGAAGAATGCATGCGACGCGACCCCAAGGGGCTCTACCAGAAGGCAATGGCGGGGCTAGCCCACAATGTCACCGGACTGGACTCGGCCTATGAGAGACCGGAGGAGCCGGAGCTTCACCTGAAGACCCTGGGCAGGGTGCCGTCGGAACTGGCGGCGGAGATCGTCCGGCGGTTGCTCGTCGACCCCGAAGATCAGCTTCAGTCACGCTTCTGACCCGCTGAAGGCTTTCAGCCTGTCGGTTCACCACCATGGAGATGAATATGGTCGACTTCCCCAACATCAGGGCCATGGCGGCACTCACCAGACCCTCGAACGCCACGATCGAGGTCGAGCGTTTTCCCGCCACATCTCGCCTGCTGCACTGGGCCGTTGCCGCACTCGTGCTCGCGACATGGCCGCTGGGTTTCTTCATCCAGTTCGCCAACAAGGACGTGGTCCTCGATTTCTACATGATCCATGAAAGCCTCGGCTTCCTCGTCCTGTGGCTGATGCTGCTCAGGGTCGGCAACACGTTGACGGCCGGCCGCCCCCACGCCCATGGCGCACCGCTCGAGCGCGCTGCCGCCTCAACCGTGCATGCGCTCCTCTATGTTTTCCTGATCCTCATGCCGATCAGCGGGTTCCTGGCCACCAATGCGCACGGCTTCCCGCTGACCTGGTTCGGTCTCGTGCCGATCTGGAGCCCGATCGCGAAATCTCCAGACATCGCCTGGACCCTGTCGGCGGTGCATGCCTGGAGCGCCTGGATCCTGCTCGCCCTTTTCGCCATGCATCTCGGCGCCGTGCTGTTGCACCACGTCATCAAGCGGGACAACACACTCTACCGCATTCTCTAGGGGCCTGTTTGTCCGAACAGAAGGCCCAAGGGTTGCCGTTGGCCTTATGGATCATGGCAGCCTTCGTCCACGGCAAGGAATGCACACAGCAATCCTTCCGACGAAGCGCAGTCGCAGGAGTGCAGATTTGTTCGCACTCCATGCAAATCAAACCCGTCCCCGTCGTCCGGCCCATGTCTCTTGTGTAAGGCGGGCAGAGCCTGTCGCGCTGCAGGAACGTCCGCCCTTCAGGCCTTCCTGTGTGGATAACGGTTGCAACTGGCGCCAGGCAGATTTTGCAGTTTTAAAGGTATTGACGCGATGGCCGCTTCCCGGATTCCAGTTTACCAGACGAGATGTGATCTCGGGTTCCGCCTCCGGGCTGACGTTCGGGGCATCCGGTCATGACCCTGATCCTACCCCTGGAACCGAAGGGGCGCCCGGCCTGGATGGCGGCCTTTCGCAAGCTAGCAGATCTGCTGGCGATTGCGGCCGCTGCCGCCATCATCCTGGCACATATGGTCCTGCCCCACGGGCTCGTGATCCCGCTTTATGGCGTTCTGGTCATCGGCTATGTCGTTGGCAAAATGATCCTGGCGGAAATCTATCGTCTGCATTCGGCGCGGCGTGTGCCGAGGGACACTTCGGAACTGTCCATCGACACCGCCATTGCCTTTTACAACGAGGATCCAAGTCTGCTGGAGGCCTGCATACGCAGTGTGTTGGCACAGCAGAACATACGGCTCGGTCGGGTCATCGCCGTGGACGACGGATCCGAGTCCGAAGCTGCCTTTGACCACGTAAAGCTGGTGTTTGCGGACGACCCGCGCGTCCTGGTGCTGCGCAACGAGCAGCAGGTGGGCAAGCGACATGCTCTTGGCCTGGCTTTTGATCGGCTCGCCATGCCCTATGCGGCACTGCTGGATTCGGACACAGTGCTCGAGCCGCGCGCATTGTCGCATCTCCTTGCGGCTATGGACGACAACACAGCAGCCGTGACGGCCAATATCCGTGCTCTTAACCGCGACGCGAACTGGCTCAGCCGGATCATCGACGCGCGCTATCGCAGCGCTTTCATGGTGGAACGTGCGGCCCAATCGGTCATGGGGTCGGCCCTTTGTGCGTCCGGCGTGCTTTCTGTCTATCGTTCAGGTTTCCTCAGGGATGTGAAGCCCGAATGGATCGACCAGCATTTTCTTGGGCAGCCTGTGCACTTTGGCGATGACCGGCGTTTGACGGCACTGGCTCTCCAGCGCGGCCGGGTCATCATTGCGCTCGATGCCGTCGCCTTCACGCAGGTGCCGACCAACCTGATACAGTTCATGAAACAGCAATTGCGCTGGAACAAGAGTTTCTTGCGCGAATCCGTGCTGGCTGTCAGGGATTTCGGCGTTCTGAGCTTTCCCGGCCTGCTCAGCTTTGCCGAATTGTTCTTCTGGTTCTTCTACCTGTCCACCATCGCGAACATCCTGATCTTCGATCCCATCGTTGGATCTTGGTCGATCCTTGCCATCTGGTTGGCCTATGTCCTAGCCGCTGGCCTCTTCCGCAACATGACGCTGATCTTGCGAGAGCCCAGACTCATCCTGCTCGCACCGCTCTACAGCCTGGCTCATGTGCTGATTCTGACCCCGCTTCGCGTGGGGGCCCTGCTTACGATCCGGGATAATCGCTGGGGTACGCGCTGATGGTGGGCACCACATCGATAGAGCAGCTTGAGTTCCGAAACCGCGCCGGACCTCACTAAATCTGGTTCATCCCACCCGTCGTTGCTGCCGGATGAAATCGGCAGCCTTCTCGGCGATCATCACCACCGGTGAGGCGGTGTTGCCTGAGACGATGCTGGGCATGATGGAGGCATCGACGACGCGAAGGCCCTGAAGGCCGGTCACGCGCAATGCGTGGTCCACGACGGCATCCGGATCCGGTCCCATGCGGCAGGTGCCGACGGGGTGAAAGATGGTGGTGGCGATGTCGCCGGCCTTTTGCAGCAGGGCTTCGTCGTCCTGAAACTCACGACCCGGCAGGATTTCCTCGGGCTGGAAGGGGCGAAGGGCGGCAGCCGACATCACCTGTCTTGCCTGCCGGATGGCAGCGATCGCGACGGAACGGTCCTGGTCAGTCGAGAGGTAATTCGGACGGATTTCCGGCTGCAGGGCCGGGTCGTTCGCGGTGATGTGACATGTGCCGGCGCTGGTCGGGCGCAACTGGCAGACCGAGACGGTGATCGCCGGGAACGGGTGCAGAGGGTCGCCCAGCTTGTCGGTGGAGAGCGGCTGGATGTGATATTCGATGTCGGGCCGGTCTTCGTCCGGGCTGGACCGCGTGAACATGCCGAACTGGCTGGGTGCCATCGACATGGGACCGGAGCGGTAGAGGGCATATTCGGCAGCAATCGTCATCTTGCCGCGCCAGGAATTGGCCAGCTGGTTCAGCGTCACCGTGTTTTTCACCTTGAAGACCGTGCGGATCTGCAGATGATCCTGAAGGTTCGCGCCGACGGCTGGCTTCGGCAGATTGACGTCAATACCGAGCGACCAGAGGCGGGTGGGATCGCCGATGCCGGAGAGTTCCAGCAGCTTCGGCGAGTTGATGGCGCCGGCAGCGAGGATCACTTCGCCTGCGGCTTTCGCGGAGAACGCGCCTGCGGGCGTGCGATACTGGACGCCGGTCACGCGTTTGCCTTCGAAGGTCAGGCGTTCAACCAGGGCATGCTGGACCAGGCGCAGGTTGGGTCGCTTTAGGGCCGGCCGCAGGAAGCCGCGGGCTGTATTCCAGCGGACGCCTTTGTGCTGGTTGACGTCGAAGAAGCCGGATCCTTCATTGTTGCCGTCGTTGAAGTCGGCGCGCGGTTCGATGCCGAATTCACGGGCGCCTTCCTGGACAGCTTCGAGGATATCCCATTTCAGGCGCTGGCGGCTTACCTTCCAGGGGCCGCCGGTTGCGTGCATGTCTCCTGGCGGCCCGTGATAGTCCTCGGACTTCAGGAAATAGGGCAGTACATCCGACCAGCCCCAGCCGGGATTGCCGAGGTCGCGCCAGCCGTCGTAGTCGGCCGCCTGGCCGCGCATGTAGATCATGCCGTTGACCGAGGTGCAGCCGCCGAGCACCTTGCCGCGCGGATAGGCGAGGCTGCGGCCGTTGAGACCGGGTTCGGATGCGGTCCGCATCATCCAGTCGGTGCGCGGATTGCCGATGCAGTAGAGATAGCCGACGGGGATCTGCACCCAGTGATAGCGGTCCGAGCCTCCGGCCTCCAGGAGCAGCACACGGATCTTCGGATCCTCCGTCAGGCGGGCAGCGAGCACGCAGCCCGCGGTCCCTGCCCCGACGATGACATAGTCATAGTCGCCATCGAGCCGTGTCGTGTCCGGCATGGTCTGTCCTTTCGTTGGCGATAATGATCGCCGATGTTCGTCTGTGGTCTTCGGCCGACCTAGGGCTTCAGGCGTAGTGCGGCCCAAAAGTCCCGCATCTGGTCGGTCAGGGCCGTGTAGAGCCCGTATCGCCTGCGAAAATGCTCCGTCCGTTCCGTAGTCGGCTGGAAGTCCCTGGCAGAGCGGGTCATCGCCGCCACGGCCTCTTCGTAGGAGGCGTAAAGGCCGATCGCGACCGTCGCGCCGATCGCAGCCCCGAGAGCACCGGTCTCCCGGGCCTCGGCCACGGTGAGCGGGATCTCCAGGACATCGGCCATCATCTGCGGCCAATGGGGGCTACGCGAGCCGCCGCCGGACATCACAGCGCGGTCGACGGCCAGACCGGCATTGCGCAGCACTTCGATGTGCCGTCGATGCTCGAAGCACACGCCTTCGAAAAGCGCTCGGAGCATATGGCCTTCGCCATGCCAACCGGCCAGCCCATAAAAGCCGCCGCGAAACTCGGCACCGAGGCGCGAGCCGAAGATGAAGGGATGGAAGAAGGGGTCGTCGGCGCGGGGTACGACCTTGCCGACCTCCTCGTTGCAGCGGTCGAAGGCCCCGCCGCCATGGTCGCCGCGCATGCGATGCACATACCATTCGAGATTGGCGGCGGAGGTCGCGCTGGATTCGATGTTGACGTATCGCCCCTGCCCGAAGGTCGTGACCATGAAGACGTCGGGGCTGATGACAGGCTCATCGGCAAAGACCTGGTTGATGCTCCAGGTCCCCGCGATAACAGAGGCTTCACCGGCATGGATCACGCCTGAACCCATGGCGCTTGAGACGACGTCGAAATAGCCACCGATCACGGGCGTGCCTTCCGCAAGGCCCGTTGCCTTGGCCGCCGCTGCAGTGACCCGACCAACAATGTCTGCGGACTGGACGCGTTCGGGGAAGAACGGCAGGGCATCCTGAAGGTGGTAGAGGCCGAGCAAATCAGCGTCGAGTTCGCCCTCCGGCATGGCAAGGAGCCCTGCGCCGCTGAGGTCCGAGATATCGTTGGCCAGTCGATCGGTCAGGCGGAAGTTGATGAAGTCCTTGCAGAACAGGACAGCGCCGATCTTGGCGTAGATGTCAGGCGCGTGGCGCTTGATCCAGGCAAGCAGGCTCGGGGTCTGTGATGGCCATGGGCGCTGCAGGCAGCGCGCCTGCAGGGCGTCGCCGTTTTCGCGGTCGAGTTCTGCGGCGATATCGGCAGCACGGCTGTCCAGCGACTGGATGCCCTTCAGCGGCTGGAAGGCCCGATCGAGCAGGTAGAGGCCGTTGCCATGGCCGGCACAGCCGAGACCAAGGATCCGTGCCGGATCGACACCGGACCTGGCGATGACCTCGCGGATCGCTGCGGAGCCGTTTTCCCAGAGTTCGGAGAGATCACGCTCGACATGGCCTGGCTCGGGAAAGCTCGACTGGCCGTCGATGGCGCAGTGGGCAATCTGGTGGCCCTCCGTGTCGAAAAGCACGGCCTTGATGACCGTATTTCCGACATCGACGCCCAAAATGTAGTTCTTCTCAGCCACGGTTATAAACATCCCATGCTTCTTCGCCGCTGGCGCGCTGGTGGATAATTGCCATCAGAGCCTTCACGACCGCCTTCGGATTGTCATGCTGATAGATGTTGCGTCCATAGACCATCCCGTTTGCGCCCTGAGCCATCAGGGCCGCTGATTTGGCGAGCACGACGCGCAGGTCTTCGCGGCCGCCACCACGGACCAGAACCGGGCAGCGGGCAGCTTCCACGACCTTGTGGAAGTCCTCGGGATCGCTGGTCGGATCGGCCTTGATGATATCGGCGCCCATTTCGGAGGCCAGTCGGACCAGCGTGACGATCTTCTCGGCGTCGCCGTCCACCTGATAGCCGCCCCTGATATCATTGGGCAGCATCACCAAGGGCTCGATCATCAGCGGCATGCCGTAGCGATGGCAATCGGCGCGGACGCGGGAAATGTTCTCGACGCATTGGCGAAAGAGTTCCGGCTCGTCCGGCAGCATGAAGAGATTGACGACGACGCAGGCCGCATCCATTTCCAGCGCGCCGATGATCGGTTCATCATGGTTCTGCAGTTGCGACCACATGCTGCGGTGGCGCGTGGAATTGTAGGGGTTGCCCATATCGATCCGCATGACGAGCGCCGGCTTGTCGCGCTCGGGTCTCGCCTGAAGCAGGTCTGCCTGGCCATAGGCCATCTGGATGGCATCGGGGCCTGCTTCGACGAGCTTGTCCACCACGCCTGCCATGTCCTCCAGGCCGATCAGGAAGCTCGGCTCGTTGCAGACACCGTGATCAATGGCGACGTCGAGGCAGCCGCCCTGACGAAACAGCCTGTTCATTCGTGCCTTCTTGGATATTCGCATCATGACGCCTTGTCCTTTTCCTTGCATCTGTCCTGAAGCATTGCGACCGAGACCCCGTAATAGGTCCCCAGTTCGTCAATGAGTTGCCGCCGCTCCGCCAACATCTGCTCGCCCGACCAGGCGAGCTCGCGGGCCATGACGGTCAGCAGGGTGTCGAGAATTTCGAGATCGATCTGGCCGGTGATCGCAAGGCTCGTGCGGCGGAGCACGATGTCGGCCAGGTGGTGGACGTCTTCGCCCCTGATGAGCCAGAGGATTTCGGCCAGCGTCATCACAGTTGTGGAGGACAAGGGAACGTCATCCGGGTGACCGTCGCAGAAGGCCATGAGATCGAAGGCGCGCGATCCATAGGTGGATGCCAGGTGATCGGCACGGGCCTTGCCGATCGGAAACTCGCGGGAGAGCAGCGCCGACAACCGCTCGCCATCCGCCGGGTAGTTCCGGCCGCCACCGATGGGACGGTGGGCGGTCGTCGCGATCCGGGGACGACCGAGGAAGGCGAGCACCTCGTCGGTCACCTGTTCGCCGAAGGCGCGGAAGGTCGTCCACTTGCCGCCGACCATGCAGAGCTGGGGCGGATCGCTCTCGACCCGGTGAATGACATGGCTGCGCGAGATCTTGCCCGTGAATTCCGCATCGCTGCGCGGCAGCGGGCGGATGCCGCTGAAGCTGAAGACGATATCGGATGGAGAGATGGCGAGATCCGGAAAGACGGTGCGGATGGCGGCGAGGATGTAGTCGCGTTCTTCCGGCTCGCAGCGCGTCCGGCCCGGCTTGTCGACCTTGATATCCGTCGATCCGGCCAGCACGCGGCCGAGATAGGGAAAGAGGATGCAGACCCTGTTGTCGGTATTCTCGAAAAAAATCATGTGGCCGTTCAGGGCCTGGTAAAGGGCGTCATTCGCGAGGATGAGATGTGAGCCCTTGGTGCCGGTCACCGTCTTTTCAGCTGGTGCTGCGCCGTCGCTGAGCGCCGTGATTGTCTGATCGATCCATGCGCCTGTGGCATTGACGATCATGCGGGGACGCACAACGATGAGTTCGTTCGAACCTTCCGCTGAGAGCTGGTAGCTGTCCCCGATCCGCAGGAGTTTCGCGTAGTTCAGCGCGATCGCCTGGGGCGCGTCGCGGCGTGTGTCGAGAACGAGTTCGAGCGCGAGGCGCTCCGGCTGGCTGATCCAGGCATCATAATAGGTCGCGGAATAGCGGACCTGAGGCGTCAAGGCCGGCCAGAGGGCCCGGGTGCTGCGCGCATTGCGGAACTGGTGGCGCGGGAGAAGCCGGTTCTTGCGAGTGACGAAATCATAGAGCGAGAGGCCCGCCTTGATTGCAAGCGCCCCACGGTTCGACGGTTTGCCGGCTGAGCCGAAGAAGGTCGCGGCAGCGTTGAAGAAGCCGCTGAAGATCGAGTGGATCGGGATCGTCGTCGGCAGAGGGTGGACCATATGGGGTGCTAGCCGCAGTAGTGCGTCGCGCTCGCCAAGCGATTCCCGGACGAGATTGAATTCGCCGTTTTCGAGATAACGCAGGCCGCCATGGATCATGCGCGAGGGGGCGGCGCTGCAGCCGGATGCGAAGTCGTCCCGCTCGACCAGAAGCACGCGCAATCCCTGCAGCGCCAGATCGCGATAGGCGGAAATGCCATTGATGCCGCCGCCGACCACGACGACATCGAAATCGCCGTCCTGTCGAATTCGCCTGAGCGCGTCCTCGCGGAATGTGGACATGGAAGTACCGTTCGCTGGTTTTGACGCCAACGTCCCAATTCTCTGTTGTGGTCTGTGGTGGTTACCGGTCGAGTTCGACCAGATGGTCTCTTATGCCGGTAGTGATGGTAGATACGTCGTCCTCAGTGAGGCGAAGTCGCGCCGCACCAGCATTCTCGATCGCCTGGGTGGGGTCGCGCGCGCCGCAGAGCGAAAAGGTGATGCCCGGCTGGGCCACCGTCCAGGCGATCACCACCTGGGCGACCGATGCCTGATGCCGGTCGGCGATCGGGCGGATCACGTCCATGAGGCGGGCGACCTTTTCGCGATTGCCTAGGCTGAAGCGTGGATTGCCATGCCGCTGGTCGTCATCAGCAAAGACGCGGTCGGGACCGATCTTGCCCGAGAGCAGGCCAAGAGCCAGCGACGAATAGCTGAGAATGGAAACCCCGTTGTCGATGCAGGTCGGAACGAAGCTCGTCTCGATATCGCGCTTCACCATGGAGTATTCCTCCTGAATCGCGTCGAGCGCCCCAGTCGCGAGATAGGCGGCCAGATCTGCCTCTGAGACATTGCTCGCACCGATCGAGCGGATCTTGCCCTCGTCCTTCAGGCGAAGCAGTTCGCCGACCGTCTCGGCAATCGGCGTCGTCGCATCCTGCCAGTGGGTGACATAGTGGTCGATATAGTCGGTGCCCAAACGGCGGAGGCTTTGTTCGACTTCGTAGCGGATGGAGGACGGACCCAAGTAGCGGTGAACCGGCTTGCCAGCCTGCTCGAAGAAGTAGGTTCCCTCGCCGACATGCCAGACGAGACCGCATTTGGAGACAAGCACGACCTTGTCACGCTGGCCTGCGATCGCCTTGCCGACGATCGTTTCTGCGAGCCCCATGCCATAGGCGGGTGCGGTATCGATGAGCGAGATGCCGGCACCCACCGAGGCTCTGATGGCGTCGATCGATTGCTTCTCGTCGGTGCCGCCCCACATCCAGCCGCCGATGGCCCAGGTGCCGAGCCCCACGGCTGATGCCTCAATGCCGCTTCGGCCGATGGGCCGGGTAACAATGCCTTTGTCCGTCACCGGATCATCCTTCCCCATGTGTATCGAGTGCCCGGGCGATTTCTTCGTCGACCACGAGCGAGGTCAAAAACCGCCCGGCAAGGGTCGCTGCCACCGGGCCTGCCTTCAGGCTGCCAGCCGCCACGCCGATGATGGTCGGGCAGTTGGCGAGGTCTGCCGGGTCGAGTGCCACGACCCGCGAATTGAGATCGATCTCGGCGAGCGAACCGTCCGCCTTGATCAGATGCGCCAGGAATTCCCCGGCAATGCCCGCGTCGATTAGCGCCTGGCCACCCCGTGCCGGATCCGGCAAAAGGTCGTAATAGCCGGAGCCCGGTGCCTGGACGGAGCCGATACCAACCAGGGCCACGGTCGCCTGGCGTGCCAGATCGAAGACCTCGCGGATCGAGGCGACATTCATCAGGAGGTCGCGCTGCTGCTCGTCCTCGGCAAACAGGGGGGCGTGGACGAGTTGCGCCGTGCCACCGAGCTTGTCGGCCAGTTGCGTCGCCAGGTGGTTGACGTCGGTATAATGCTTGCCCTGAACGCCGCCGGTCAGCGGCACGACCCGGACATCGAAGCGACGCTCGGCCTCGAGATTTTCGACCACGGCACTCACCGCCTTGCCGCCGGTGATGGCGATGACGTCGCCATCCCGAAGCGTTTCGAGAAGAAGGTTGGCCGCGACCCGTCCGACCATCTGCAACGTCGTCTCCGGATTGTCGGAGACGGTGGGCGTGACCACCGACTGCTTCAGGCCGAAGCGCTGGGTGACGTCGTTTTCCATATCGACCAGCCGCTGAAAGGGGCTGGAGATGCTGATCTTGACCATGCCTGCCTTGCGGCCAGCGGCGATCATGCGGTTCACCTTCGTATGCGACAGGTTGAGCTTCTCGGCGATCTCCGACTGCTTCACTCCCTCAATGAAATGCAGGACGAGGACCGAATACATCTGGCGCTGCTGATCGAATTCATCCCTGTTATCCACCATGACGCGTCGTCTCCTCGTTGCTTCCCGGCTGCTCAGCGGCGGCGCTTGACCAGGTAGTGGTCGAACAGCACCGCGGTGAGCAGAATGCTTCCCTTGATGATGTCCTGCCAGTAAACCGACACATTGAGCAAGGCGAGCGAGCTGGAAACCACCGAAAGCAGGACCGCGCCGAGGATGGCACCGAAGATGGTGCCGGCACCGCCCGAGAGGCTGGCGCCGCCGATGACGGCCGCCGCGATCACGTTCAGTTCCATGCCGACGCCGAAGCTGGGCTGGGCAGAGCCGAAGCGGGCCATGTAGATGACGCCGGCCACACCGCAAAGCGCAGAGCAGAGCGTGGTGGTGGCGAAGACGACGCGGCCGACGCGGATGCCGGAATAGGCGGCCGCTTTGGGATTGCTGCCGGTATAGAAGACCTTGCGGAAGGCCGTGGTCCGGCGCAGCAGGAAGTCGAAAGATACCACGACGACCACGAAGATGATGATGACGAGCGGGATGCCATAGACAGCGCCCTGGCCGATGAACTTGAATTCCGGCGGCAGGGAGAAGAGCCCGAGCGGTCGACCGCCCGTCGCCAGCAGGCAGACGCCGCGGGCAATCACCATGACGCCGAGCGAAACGATGAAATGGTGCAGGCCGACCACGGTGGTCAGAAAGCCCATGAACATGCCGATGCAGGTGGTGACCGCGATGGCGAAGGCGGCAGCGGCCCAGGGATCGATCCCGTTCAGGAAGAGCCAGCCGGCAACGACCATGGCAAGCGCCGTGACCGAGCCGACCGAAAGGTCGATGCCGCCCGAGATCAACAGGATCGTCATTCCCACGACCACGATGCTCTCCACCGCAAAGGCCATGGCCATGGCGCGGAGATTGTCGACCGTGAGGAAGTAGGGCGAGATGAAGGACATCACCGTGAACAGCGTCAGGATGATCACGATCAGGCCCGTCTCGCGCGCCTTGATCGCGGGTGTCCACCACTGGACCCGGCGCTCGGCGGCCGAGCCTGCGTGCTGCTGTGTGTCGATCGTTACCATTTGTCCCACTCCCTCATGCTTTGCCCTGGGACGCGGTAACGTCCACGGGCGAAGTATCGCCCTGGGTCAACTGACTGCTGATCGATGCAAGCTGCATGATCCGTTCTTCGGTCATCTCGGCACCGGTGACCTCACCTGTGATGCGCCCCTCGCGCACCACCAGGACCCGGTCGCTCACCCCGATCAACTCGGGGAGCTCGGAGGAGATGACGATGACGCCGACGCCCTCATTGGCGAGATCCCGGATCTGACGGTGGATCTCCGCCTTGGCGCCGACATCGACACCACGGGTCGGTTCGTCGAGGAAAACGACCTCAGGCTCGACCGACAACATCTTCGCCAGCGCAACCTTCTGCTGGTTGCCGCCGCTGAGCGTATTGACGGCGTCGCCCACCCCGTTGGAGCGCAGCTTCAGCCGCGTCCCGTAGTGCTCCGCACGCGCGGTTTCCTGTCGGCGGCTGATCAGACCGAAGGGATTTGCCACGCGTTTCAGATCAAGCGCCGAGACGTTGCTGGCGATGGACATGTTGAGGAACAGGCCGTCGCCCTTGCGATCCTCGGAGACATAGACCAGGCCCTCGCGGATGCTGTCACGATAGTCCCTCAGCGAGAGCTTCCGGCCCTTGAGCACGACCTCCCCCTCGGCCTTGCCCTCCAGCCGGCAGATGGCACGCACGATCTCGCTGCGCCCTGCCCCGATCAGGCCGGCCAGGCCGAGGATCTCGCCCTTGCGTAAGTCGAAGCTGACGTTCGAAACCCTGCGCCCTTCGGTCAGATTGCGCACCGAGAGAATAACATCATCCGACTTGGCGTCCGGCGACTGCTTGGGCGGATAGAGCTTGTCGAGCACGCGCCCGACCATGCTGTTGACGACATCTTCCGGGGTGATCGCCGCGACGTCCGCCGTCTTGATGTGGCAGCCGTCGCGCATGATGGTGATGCGGTCGCAATGCTGGAAGATCTCCGCCATGCGGTGGGAAATGTAGATGATCGCGATGCCCCGATCGGCGAGGCGACGCATGATCTTGAACAGCGTCTGCGCTTCGGTTTCGGTCAGGGCCGCGGTCGGCTCGTCGAGGATCAGAATGCGGCAGTCGAGCGTCAGCGCCTTGGCGATCTCGACGATCTGCTGTTGCGATATCGAGAGATCGCCCGCACGGCGCCTCGGATCGATATCGCCGATTTCCTTGAGGATCTCACCGGCGCGGACGACCAGTGCGCGATAATCCATCAAAAGGGTACGGCTGCGGCCCGTTTCGGCCATGAACATGTTTTCGGCGACCGAGATCTCCGGGCAGAGTGCGATTTCCTGGTGGACGAAGCCGATGCCGAGCCGGTTGGCGGCATTCGGCGAAGCGATGCGAACGGGGGCGCCGTCGAGACGGATCTCGCCGCGATCGGGCTGCAGGATGCCGTCGATGATATGCATCAGCGTCGACTTGCCCGCACCGTTTTCGCCAGCCAGCGCATGGATCTCGCCCCGGCGCAGTTCCAGTTGGGCGCCACGCAGGGCCTGGACCGGTCCGAACGACTTGTGCACATCCGTCATGCTGAGGACGACCTCGGCCATGACACACCTCCCCTTCCATCACTTCGACTTCCCCGGCGCCGCGAGACGCGCCGCCGGGGTCATGCAGGTCGGCGCTCAGCGCCCCTTCATGTATTCGTTGAGATCGAAGGATGCGGCGTTGGCCTTGGTGATGACCGCAAAACCATTGTCCATCGACGGCACCTGCATCGGGTTGAAGCCGGAGACCTTGTAGTCGTTGAACGGATCGATGAGTTCCGGATGGGCGCCGAGGAAGGTGTTCATGAAGCCCATGAAACCCTGGATGCCCTGGTTCGGATTGACCGACATATGGATATTGCCCTGCTTGATGTGTTCGAGCGTGGTGGGCGTGATGTCGGCATGCAGGATCAGGACCTTCTTCTTGGCTTCGAGCACGGCGGCCACCGCACCTTCGGCAGAGCCGGCTTCCGGGATCCAGAGCGCGCCGAGGTTCGGATTGGCCTGCAGCATGGCGGCGACCGCCTGGTATGCCGCATTGGAATCCTGGTTCGTCGCCTGGCGACCAACCAGCTTCATGTCCGGATGGGTCCGCTCCATATAGTCGATGAGCGACGTGACGCGCAGGTCGTGGTTGCTCTGGCCCGGGTTTTCGAGCACCGCATATTCGCCCTTGCCGCCGAGCGCCTTGACGATCTCCTCGGCTGCGAACTTCGCCTCGGCGACGTTGTCGGAGGTGATGTAGGCAGTGCGCTTGGACTTCGGCGAGTCTGCCGCAAAGGTCGTGACCGAGATGCCGGAATCGATGGCCCGGTTGATCGGCTCGATGAACGGATCCGACTGCATCGGATGCAGCAGGATGCCCTTCGGCTTCTTCACGACTTCCTGCTCGAAGGACGCGATCTGCTTGGTGATGTCGTATTCCGGCGTGCCGGTGAATGCGGCCTCGCAGCCGAGTGCCTTGGCGGCCTGCTTGAAGCCTTCGAAGACCGGGACCCAATACGGATGGCCGGAGACCATGACATTCATGACATAGGTTTCACCCGGCTCGCAGGCAAACTTTCCTTCCGCATGGGCCGGCAGAACGGACCCGGCGATGGCGGCGGCGGCAACCAGGCCGATGGCGGTGGCGGCCTTCAAAGACTTCAGCATTTTCCCCTCCCAGAGATCAAAGACAATCGCAATAAAATTCATTTGTCAGAATTTATTGCGTGACGTGATCTCTAATGCAGGCCGCTCCTTGCGTCAATCATGTTCGCATAATATTTTTGTCTATGAAATTTATTGCGCCCGGGAAGAGTGACATGAACCAGCAGCGACAGTCGATTGGCGTGCATCTGCGGATCACCTGTGGACCTCTGGAGGCCGAGAGCCTGCTGAGCGCCCTTCAGGATCTGCAGCGCTTGAGCCGTAGAGAAGCCGGAAACCGAATGTTCGACATTCTGCAGTCCTCCGAGCACGCCGGTCGTTTTCTGGTGATCGAAGAATTTGAGAACGAAGCCGCGCTTGCAGCCCACCGAGCATCCGACCACTTCCGGCGATTCAAGGAGACCACCGAATCGCTGAGCTTGACGATCGAGCGTTATGCTCCGGTCTGATGCGGCACGTGACTGGGTCACTACAGCGCTCGCCTTCGGACGCGTCAGAGTTTCAGGCCTTTTAACGACGACGGCATGACGGAAGCAGATGATCGGTCAGACGCGGAGATTATTGCCGCTCTCCCGGCGTGCTGACGTCGGCCCAAAGCCAGCGCACAAAGATGGCATCCCCGGTCGCTTGCGGCAGGAATACAGAGGAAAATCAGAGGCGATTTCGTCACGCCTTTGAAATCATGTGATATTCCAGCCGCCCCAGCCAATCCATTTTAGGTCGGTTTTCCGCTGAAAATCAGCGACTATGTCTCACAGAAATCAGCGACGCCTTCTCAACAACTTGAGGAGCCTTGGCTGCTGTTCTTCAGGCCATCCGTCGTGCTTGACGGGTCCCGCAAAATGGACTGCCCCTAGGCGTAAACCTCTTTCAAAAACGATGTTTCACCGAAGCTGCTCAAACTGGCTAACGCGACTGCTGCGACCCATGCCACAACGTCCGCGTTTAGCCAGAAGAGCTCGACATCATTTCGGAGGCCTTGGCACCAGATCTACACCGCAACGGCAACGTCGTTGCGGTTGTTCGCAACTCGCCATCGGGACCCCGAAGGTGTCAAAGATTGCTCAGGTGAAGTTGCATCAGTTCATCATAGCAGGACTGGTTTGCGGCAAGAACCGGATGTCCGTTCAGGAACTCGGGACCGCTTCCAGGGAAGGCAAGGTTCTTGCCGCCGGCTTCCCGGACGAGGCAGAAGCCGGCCATGCAGTCCCAGGCACGCATATGCGGCTCGTAGTATCCAACCAGCCGGCCGGCTGCGACATAGGCCAGCATCAGCGCGCCAGATCCGTTGCGGATGAAGTTGCCGCCACGCTCCATCAGGCCTGCGATGATCGCGCCAACGCGCTCGGGGGTGACGTAGTTGTTGCAGCCTATCCCCGTCATTGCATTCTGCAGATTGCGGGTGGGATCGAGGCGCAGGGACTTGCCATTCAGCGTCGCACCGAAACCGAGCGCCGAGGCGTAGAGCTCATCCGAGCAAGGCACATGGATCACGCCAACGACTGGCTCCCCATCCCGGACGATCGCGACGGAGACACACCAGGTCGGCATGCCGTTGACGAAGGGTGCCGTGCCGTCGATCGGGTCGACAACCCAGGTGAAGCCAGAGGTGCCTTCGTCATGGCCGAATTCCTCGCCTAAGAAGCCGTCATTCGCGTAGATTTCGGCCACGCGCTCCTTGAGGAAGGTCTCGACGTTTCGGTCGGCGATGGAGACGACGTCCTGCAGGTCACGCTTGGTCTCGATCACCAGCGTGTCTCGACGATTGAAGTAGTCGAGCGCCATGGCGCCCGCTTCCGCCGCCAGTGTCTTGGCCAAAGCAAAACGCGCCGCGAGTGCCGTATCATTCACTGTCATTCTCTTATTCCTTGGTCTTCTTCGATAAAATTCAGCCGCTGATGACGGCAATGCCACGGTTCTTGAACGCGAGTGTGACATCGCTCGTGGCGGCATGGGCATGGTCGACATCGTGATCGATCACGAAAAGGGTCCCGACATCAGTCTCGACCTCGTATTCAACATGCCCACCCAGATAAGCAGAGTGGAGGACCCGCCCCTTCAAACCCTCGGCGCCCGCAGCCCCAATGCGGATGGCACCGGGCCGGACCGCGAGTTTGGCCGGGCCAGACGCTGCCCTCGAGCGCAGGCGATGCTGGAGATTGCTGACCTGCACCAGGACTTCTCCGCCATCAGACTGCACGACCTCGCAGGGCAGCACATTCGCCTCCCCCATGAAATCGGCAATGAAGGGCGAGGCCGGCGCTTCGTAGAGTTCGCGCGGTGCCCCCGACTGGGCGATCTCGCCATCCTTCATCACGATGATCCGGTCGGAGACGGCAAGCGCCTCGTCCTGGTCATGAGTGACATAGACGGCAGTAAAGCCAAGGCGTTGCTGGAGATCGCGGATTTCGGTTCTTACTCGGCGCCTCAAGCGTGCATCGAGATTGGAGAGCGGCTCGTCGAGCAACAGCACCTGAGGTTCGAGAACCAAAGCACGGGCGACGGCCACACGCTGCTGCTGACCACCCGAAAGCTCAGCCGGGAGCCTATGCCCCATGCCGGCGAGGCCGACGAGCTTGAGGCCTTCTTCGGCTTTTTCACGCGCCTCCTTCTTGGCCAAGCCGGACGACTGCAAGCCGTAGGCGACGTTTTCCAGCGATGTCATGTGCGGAAAGAGTGCATAGGACTGGAAGACCATGGAGACGTCGCGCTCGTTCGCCGGCAGCATGGTCACATCCCTGCCACCGATCAGAATCTTTCCGGAGGTCGGATGCTCCAGGCCCGCCAGCATGCGCAAAGTTGTCGTCTTGCCGCAGCCGGAGGGGCCAAGCAGTGTCACCAAAGTGCCGGGCTCGATGGTGAATGAAAGATCGTGAATTGCGGTGAAGGCGCCGAAGGTCTTGCGGACATTCTGGAATGTGACGGATCCGGCTTTGACGTTAATCATGCGATTTTCTCCTGACCGAGAGGAACGGGACTGTTGTTGCCGAGACCGGCAATACGGTTTTCGCGACGCAGCCTGCGTTCGCCGACGAGGAGCTGGAAGCCGGCAATGACCGTGATCATCACGACGATCAGCATCGAGGAATAGGCAATCGCCACGCCGTACTCGCCATTTTCGACGAGGCCGACGATGTAGGAGGTCGCCATGTTGTGTTCGGCGCTGACAAGGAAGATGACGGCGCTGATCGAGGTGATGGCGCGGACGAAGGAATAGACGAGGGCTGCCGTGATGGCTGGCCTCAAGAGCGGCAGGATGATCTTGCGCACCGTGCGGAAGCTGTCGGCTCGAAGCGTGAGAGAGGCTTCATCCAGGCTCTTGTCGAGCTGGCTCATCGCCGCGATCCCGCCGCGCACGCCGACCGGCATGTTGCGGAAGACGAAGCAGGCGATGAGGATCAGGGCAGAGCCGGTCATTTCGAGCGGTGGCAGGTTGAAGGCCATGATGTAGCTGACGCCGATGACCGTGCCGGGGATGGCAAAGCTCATCATCAGGGCAAACTCGAAGAGGTTCCGGCCGGCAAACTTCTGCCGGACGATGATGTAGGCGGTCAGAAGTCCGACGGCTGCGGTCAACGGCGCGGAGATGAGCGAGATCTCCATGGTCGTCCAGAAGGAGTTCCAGGCAACACCCGTCCAGGCAATCGAGCCGTTCTGGATGCTGACGGAAAAGGCTCGGGCGTAATGTTCGAGGGTCATCGTATTGTCGAGGCCCCAAGTGGTCACGAAGCCTCCGACGAGGATCATGCCGTAGATGACGACAGTGAAGATCATCCAGGGGATAACGAGAGCATGTACGCCAATCGATATGCCGCGCGGCAGGGCAATATGGGCGCCGCTGTCTCCCTTGCCGGTGACGGTCGCGAAATTCTTCCCCGACAGCCAGAGGCGCTGGGCAAGAAAGGCCGACAGCGTGAAGAAGAGGAGGACGAGCGCGAGCACGGCAGCGCGCGACGGATCGTTCTGCGAACCGACAACGGCGAAGAAGATTTCGGTCGAGAGCACACCATTGCTGCCGCCGAGCACCAGCGGATTGCCGAAATCGGCCATGCTTTCGATGAAGCCGATCAGGAAGGCATTGGCGAGGCCCGGCTTCATCAGCGGCAGCGAAACGCGCCAGAAGGTGCGCCAGCGATCGGCTCTTAGCGTCTGCGAAGCCTCTTCCATCGACGGGCTGACGCCCTCGACGACACCGATCAGGACAAGAAAGGATATCGGGGTGAAGGACAGGACCTGAGCGATCCAGATACCGGTCAGGCCATAGAGCCAGCGGCCAGGCTCGATACCGAACAGGCTGGACAGCGTCTCGGTGACCACGCCGGCGCGGCCGACGAGCAGAACGAGCGCAAGGCCGATGACGAAGGGCGGCGTGATGATCGGCAGGACGGTGAGAAGGCGCAGCCCCTTCTTGAAAGGAAAGCGGGTGCGGGTGGCGACAAGCGCGAAGGCCAGCCCCAGCAGGGTGGAGGCGGACGCCGTCATGATGGCGAGCGTGAAGGTGCGCCACGCGACGCCACAGCGTCCGTCACCGATCAAGCAGCTCAAGCTCCAGATGCCGGGATCCTGCATGTTCCGGATGAAATCGTCCGGCTTGAAGGAACCGTCGAAATCCTGAACGGCCGCCACAAGCATGCTGCCGATCGGATAGAAGACGAAGACGAAGACGAGGAAGACCAGCAGCGAGATAGACCCGACGACAAAGGCGTCGCCTTTCATCACGCCGCGTTCGACCAGGCCAAAGGCGAACATCAGGACGAAAACGATCGCCATGGTGACGGCACCGGCACCCATGGACGGCTGACCGTCGGACAGTGCTCCGAAAAGGGTTTCGCTGATCCCCCAGGTCCAGCCGGAGAAGCCGACCGCCAATCCCTGCAGGCAGAGATAGACAAGGCCCGCGGCTCCTGCTGCCGCAAAGAACGCGCCACGGCGCATCGGGTCGGCAATGAAACGTGCTGCGAAACCGAGACCGAAGAAGAGGACGACACCGAGAAGCCAAAGGCGACCGTGACCCAACAACTGCAGAACGCCTGGCGCAGTGCTCTCCGTGAAGGGAAAGTCGCCGAGCCAATCAAGGCCGAAGAAGCCGCTTTCCAGCCTGTACCAGGGAAGCAAAATGAAGGATGCGGCTCCAAAGGCCAGCAACAGGTCCAGTCTGCGGTTGCCATGTCTCATGGTCGACCTCATCAATAGATTCGCGGGAAGAGAAATGGGCCGGCGGTCCAAAAACCGCCGGCGGATAGGGTCAGGCGTCAGTTGGCGACGGCACCGATTTCACGGTCCCAGCGCTCGAGCAGCGCCTTGCGCCTTTCCGGATCGCCATAGGTCTTGAAGTCGTAGTCGATGAGCTTGATGTCCTCGAAGCGCGGCGCTTCCTTGGGGATCTCGGCTGTCTTGTTCGAGGGAAGCTGGA
Source organism: Allorhizobium sp. (assembly GCA_051861045.1). Classification (GTDB taxonomy): domain Bacteria; phylum Pseudomonadota; class Alphaproteobacteria; order Rhizobiales; family Rhizobiaceae; genus Allorhizobium. The sequence goes on along the minus strand of JBHYDI010000002.1, from coordinate 215,019 downwards.
AGGACTTGGCGTCCTTCATGCGCGACTGCACTTCAGGCTTCAGCGACCAGTCATACCAGGTCTTGGCATTGTCCATGTTGCGAGCGCCCTTGACGATCGACATGGAGCCGATCTCGTAGCCAGTGCCTTCGCACGGTGCGATCGACTTGACGGGAAAGCCCTCGGCCGTCTGGGCCACCGCATCATGCATGAAGACGATACCGAGGCCGGTCTCGCCGCGGGCAGCAGCCTTCACCGGCGCGGAGCCGGACTTGGTGTATTGCGAGATATTGGCGTTGAGGGACTTCAGATATTCGAAGGCCTTGTCTTCGCCCATGATCTGCACGAGCGAGGCGAGCGCGGTATAGGCGGTTCCCGAAGAGTTCGGGTTGGCGATCTGGATCTCGCCCTTCAGTTCCGGAGCCAGGAGGTCGGCCCAGCAAACCGGTTCCTTGTAGCCCTTCTGCTTGAAGATCTCGGTGTTGTAACCCCAGCCGAGCGCGCCAGCATAGACGCCGACGGTCTTGAAGCCCGAGCTTTCGGCCTGGTTCTTTGCCCAATCCTGCAGCTGGTCCAGCATCGGCGACTTGTATTCTTCCGTCAGCCCTTCGGAAGCGGCCTGAAGATGGGGGTCGCCGGTGCCGGCCCACCAGAGGTCGGTCTTCGGATTGCGGGCTTCGGCGCGGATCTTGGCATAGGCCTCACCGGAGGACATGCGGACCATATTGACCTTGATGTCATGTGCCTTTTCGAAATCGCCCTGCATCTGTTCGCAGATGACCACGTCGGCGGCGCAGATAAGGTTGAGCTCACCGGCAGCCAGAGCCGAACCGGCAGACAAGCTCGTGCCGGCAAAGAGTAGAGTGGACAGTATAGTCAGTCGCATGGGTATCCTCCTGTTGCTTGCGTCTGATGGAAGTGGGGAAAAATGGACAAGCCTTCGGCGGTGATGCCGAGACGGCACCTGTTCAGCGGCGGCCCATTTGTAGAAAAATCAGTTGGTCGGGTTGATCTCGCTATCGAAGCGGCTCAAGAGCCGACTTCGCTGTTCGGGTGATCCGAAGGTGGCAAAATCATAATCCACCATCTTGATCATCGAGATATCGGGAGCGGCGGGAGGCAGCACGGCCCGGGCATTGGATGGCACCTGGTTCTGGCCCGCGGCAGCGCCGGTTGCCTGCCCTTCGGGGCTTAGTGCAAAATCGACGAAGCGCCGCGCCTCTTCCAGATTGCGGCTGCCCTTGACGATGCTGACTGCTCCGATTTCGTAGCCTGTGCCCTCGCAGGGCGCGACGATCACGAGGGGAGCGCCCGCCTCCTTTTGCGTGACGGCATCATGCATGAAGGAGATGCCGATCGTGATCTCTCCCCTGCCCGCCGCCTTGACCGGCTCGGCACCGGCCTTGGTGTATTCGGTGATATTGCGGCCGAGTTCGCGCATATAGGCGAAGGCCTCATCCTCGCCGAGCAACTGCACGAGCGTCACAAGCGTTGTGAAGGCGGTGCCTGACGAATGCGGGTTTCCTGACAGGATATGGCCGCGATAGATCGGCTTGGCGAGATCCTTCCAGCAGTTGGGCGCCGGCAATCCTGCAGCCGCCAGAAGCTCGCCGTTGTAGGCAAATCCGAGTGCCCCGGCATAAAGGCCGACGGACGTGCCGCCAGACAAAGAGAAGAAGTTCCGCGCCCAGGGCAGAAGGTCTGCTTCCTGCTGGGGACGGTAGGGTTCGAGCAATCCTTCATAGGCTGCCTGCAGATGTGTGACGCCGGTCCCGCCCCACCAAACATCGACCGTCGACGCATCTTTCTCAGCCCGCACACGGTCGAGTATTTCGCCAGTGCTCATCCGCGGCATGTTGATGGCAAGGCCGGTCCTCGCCTCGTAGGTCTTCTGCATGACGGCGCACCAGACCTCGTCGACACCGCAGAGAATGTTCAGCGTGTCGGCTGCCCTGGATCCCGTAGCCGTGGCGAAGGTCACAAGTACCCCGGCGCCGATGGCGGTCAATAACTTCACGTCGTCCTCCCTTGGAACCTCCCCGTTCCAATGACTGAAGCATGTCCATATCGGCCCGGGCTGGCAACCCGGAGAATGGTTACCGATCTTTCACCGTGACGTCGTCACTCGTTGCAGAGATTGCAAATGTTACAATTGTGACGTTTGCCGATAACCACCAAGTCTTTGGCGTTTTTGCCCTGCCCGGTTATGATGCCGCCGGGAGGACTGCAACGTGTTGAACCAGAAGGTGAAAATTCTGATCGTCGAGGACGATCCGGATATGGCGGAGCTTATCTGTGACCTGGTGGAGGCAGAGGGTTGGATACCCGTGACGGCGCCCTCCGCCGAGGCAGCGCAAGATCGATTGCTGCACGAGACGGTTCAACTGGTTCTTGTCGACCACAACCTGCCGGGCCTCTCCGGCCGGGCCTTCGCCCAGCGCCTGAGAGCGCAGACCGATGTCGGCATCGTCATGGTGACGGCTGCGGGAAGTGCGACCGATCGGGTGCTGGGGCTGGAGACTGCTGCGGACGACTACGTGGTCAAACCTTTCGAACCAAACGAACTCACCGCCCGGATCAAGGCGGTTCTCCGTCGTACCCATCCCCAACTGCGCCACGACAGGGAGATTGAGCGCGAACAGACGTCGACGGCGCTCAGGCTCGGCGAATGGGCTGTGGATCTCGGTCAACGCCGTGCCGTTTGCCTCGCTGATCCAACGAAGACGCTGACGTCCGCCGAATTCGCCTTGCTGGAAATCCTCGCCGAAACCCCGAATACGCCTGTCAGCCGCGCGCAGATCCTCGACCGCATGGGGGCCGACTCCGATCGTTTTGTCGATCGAAACGTCGATGTTCTGGTCCTGCGGCTCAGGCGCAAGATCGAGCGCAACCCCGATCTGCCCCGCCATATCCAAACGCGACGCGGCAAGGGCTATGTGCTGCACACCGACGACGCCGGATTATCGCCTTGATCAACCGCGCCTTCCTCTCCTCCATCGCCTTTCGATTGCCCTTCGCAATCGCCTTCATCTGCGTTTCTGTTCTCATCCTTTCGACCGTCGCGATCTATGGTCTGCAGAGGGCGCGCAGCGAAATGTCGGCCTACAGCGTGCAGGCCTTCTCAAGTCTCGCCAAGGCCTCGCTCGTCTCGAGACAGGTTTCCGACCTCGTTTCGAGCGCGCCTTTCCTGATGAACGCAACGTCCCCTTACCGTGTCTCAAGTGAAAGCCGCGCCGTGGTTGCCCAGGTCGGCACACTTCTTCAAACCATGGCACCGGATAAGCCGGGCGCTGCCATGCCGGGCACCGGCGCGCACCGGATCATTGAACTGCTTGAGAGCATCGAGGCCCAGACACTGGCGCTTGCGGCAAATGCAGATGCTGCACAGGTACACAAGGCAGAAGCGGCCGTCGCACTCGGAGAGATCGCGACCGCTCGCGCCATTCAGGATCAGGAGTTACGGCAACGGCTGAACGACATCGCACAATCAGCCTCCACCTCGGACAGTCTTTTCCAGCTTGGCGAACTTCAACGACGTTTCGTCGCCGAGACGACCGTCCGAATGCTGGTACCAGGCCCCAACTTGAGGGTCTCGCCTGAGCAACTGGATCCCTATCGTCGGATCTTTGAGGCACAGACCCGCTACCTCCTGGAGATGTTCACCATCCGCGCATCGGTCTCACGCCTGCACACCGTCTCGCGCGACCTCTCGCATGCGACCGAAACCCAGAGCGCATTCGTTGCCAGCGCGCTGAACCAGAATCTCGAAGCCACTTCAAGCGCATTGCGCCAACTGCTTGTCATGATCGTGCTTGCCTCCTTCGCGGTCGTTATCCTCGCTATTCTCTCAATTCGCTCGGTCATGCGCGTTTCACACGGAATAGGTGACCTCTCGCGCGGCATGAATGCGCTGGCGCGCGGCGAGGAAAATGTCGGACCGCCCGTTTATGCCGGGACTGAAACGGAGCTGATCCGCTTGCTTGACGCCTTTCGCGCTTTCAAGGAGAGCGTCGATCGTGTGTCCCGTCTGAGACGCACGGCAGAAGCGGCTGCTCGGACGATCCGATCCACTTTCCGGACGATGAATGAAGGCATCGCCCTCTTCGATCCGACAGGTCGACCGATCACCATGAACCGCCGCATCATCGAACTGATGCGACAAACGGGATCCTCGCGAAAAATGTCGCTGCGCCGGTTCGTTCGAACGGTCCCGGAGATCGATCCCCTTCTTATGCCCACCGAAAACGAGAGCGGCTCGCTTGTCGAGCGTCAGATGCTGCGGCACCGGTTTGTTGACGACCAGGTGGTGGAGATTTCTGCATCAAGGCAACCTGACGGCGGCGTGGTCCTGCTCGCCCGCGACGTGACGGCCATGGATCGCCAGGAGATCGAGGCGGCCCGCGCCCAGCGCCTGGATGTGGTCATGCGCATGACGCATCAGGTAAGCCACGAGGTTGGCAATATGATCGGCATCATCACCGGAAGTCTTGGCCTACTGGAGCGCGAACCCGGGTTCACCGAACGGCAGAAGCGTCACCTGGGACGCATCCGCAAGGCCGCCGAGCGTGGGCGAGCGCTCGCTTCCAGCATGTTGTCCGTCGGCAGTCAACAGCAGATACGTCCAGCATCGATCGAGGTTGCCACGATCCTTCAAGGGATGGCGGATGTACTGGAAATGGCAATTGGCGCCCGTAACCGTCTGGAGCTGGAGCTTGAAGCCAATCTGCCAACCGTCAGTCTCGATCCTGCGCTGCTCGAGCAATCCATTCTGAATCTTTGCCTCAACGCGTCGGCCGCCATGCCGGGTGGCGGAACAGTCCGAATTGAAGCGCGGGAGGAGGTAAACGCGGTCACCATCGCCGTCATCGACGAAGGTGTCGGCATGTCGCCCGAAGTCCTCGACCAAGCGTTGGAACCCTACTTCACCACGAGGTCGAAAACCGGAGGGTCTGGCCTCGGGCTCGCCATGGTCTATGGGTTCGTCCGCCAGTCTGGAGGTGAAGTCAGAATCACCTCTCGCTTGGGGGAAGGCACACGCGTGGAGCTTTGTTTCCTTCCGTCGAAGTCGGATGCAACGCCGTGGCAGGCAGAGCATGCGCCGATCTGAACTCGCCGTTGAACGCCTGTCGCCCTCGCAACACAACTCAGCAGCACCGTAAACTTGCCGAGCATGAGCGGATATAATTGCCGCTCTCCCGCCATGTTCACGTCAGCCCGAAGCCAGGACACAAAGATGGCATCCACGGTCGTTCGCGGCGAAAAAGCATATGGAAATCAAAGGCTTTTTCCACACCTTTGAAATCATGTGAGTATCCAGGTTTTCCAGGCGGGCCATTTCAGGTCGGTTTTCCGCTAGAAATGGGCGTCCGTTTCTCACAGAAAAAGCGTAAATCCAGACACGCCGTCGCCTAGTTGAACCTGTGTTCCTTGCCGCTCATCGGGGACACATGGACCACTTCCCCTGATGCAATCTCGAAATCCCCTGGCACACGGGCGACGATCTGCTTTAACAGAGGGTGGTCGAGGTAGACGACGGTGTCTGCGCCAAGCCGCTCGATATGGCGGACCAGACCCTGCCATTTGCCCTCGCTCTTCGACAGAACGAGATGCTCGGGGCGTATGCCATAGGAGGTGCAACCTTCTGCGGCGGCCACCTCGCCATCGTAGAGGTTCATCTTCGGCGATCCGATGAAGCCAGCGACGAAGGGGCTGACTGGGTTGTTATAGAGGTCCATCGGGGAGCCAACCTGCTCGATGCGTCCAGCATTCAGGACGACGATCTTGTCGGCCATGGTCATCGCCTCGACCTGGTCGTGGGTGACGTAGATCATGGTGGCGCCAAGGTTGGCGTGCAGGTCGGTCAGTTCCATCCGCATTTGCGAACGCAGGGCCGCGTCCAAGTTGGAGAGCGGCTCATCGAACAGGAAAACCTTGGGATTGCGGATGATCGCACGCCCGATCGCGACGCGCTGACGTTGCCCGCCTGACAGAGCCTTCGGCTTACGGTCGAGGAGATGGGTGAGCTGCAGGCTTTCCGCCGTCTTTTCGACCTTCTCAGCGATCTCGCTCTTCGGACGACCTGCGAGCGACAGGCCGAAGCCAATGTTCTCCCGCACCGTCAGATGCGGATAAAGCGCATAGGACTGGAAGACCATCGCAATGCCGCGCTTCGACGGCTCGGCATGGGTCACGTCCTCGCCGTCGATGACGATCTGGCCCGAACTCGAGGTCTCCAGCCCCGAAATCATCCGGAGCAGCGTGGACTTGCCACAGCCGGACGGACCGACAAAGACGCAGAACTCGCCTTTCTCCACCGTCAGATCGATACCCTTGATGACCTCGAGGCTGCCGAAGCTCTTGCGGATGTCCTTAAGAACGACACTGGTCATGCGGCTATCCTTTGACGGCACCGGCGGTCATGCCGGCCACGATCTGTCGGTTGAAGAAGATGTAGACGATAAGCGGTGGGATGGTGACGAGCAGGATGTTCATGAAGAGCAGGTTGAACTGGGTCTGGAACTGGCCCTGGAAGTTATAGAGCGTGAGCTGCACCGTCACGTTTTCCCGACCGGGGAGGTAATAGAGCGGGTTGGTGAAGTCGTTGAAGATGGTGATCGACTGCACGACGATGACGGTCACGGTCACCGGCTTCAAGAGCGGCAGGATGACGCGAAAGAAGATCTGCAAGGGCGTTGCCCCGTCGATCAGCGCCGCCTCATCAAGGTCGCGCGGGATCGTCGCGATGAAGCTGCGGAACAGCAGCACCGAGAAGGCGAGACCATAGGCAACCTGGATGAAGATCATGCCGGTGATCGTCTTGAAGAGACCGATGGACTGCAGCACCCAAATTGTCGGCACCACTGCCGGCGGGATCATCAGACCGGCCAGCACGAAACCGTAGATCAGCTTGTTCCAGCGCGACGGACGGCGCTGCAGGACATAGCCGACCATTGCGCCGAAGAGCACGAGCAGTGTCACCGCAAAGACCGTGATGACGGTCGAATTGAAGTAAGCGAGCAGCAGCAGATAGTTGCGGGTCTCCAGCACTTTCAGGAAATTCTCCCACAATTGCCATTCGACAGGCCACGTGAATGTCAGGCGCGAGGCGTCCTGACGGTTTTTTGCTGCCGTCAGGAAAATGAAGACGAAGGGCAGGATGAAGATGATGGACGCGAGGGCGAGCGAGGCGATCCCCGTGGAAAGCTGACGGCGGGTCATAGATCCACCTCCCGACGATTGAACCACGCTGTGAGCGGCAGGATGATCAGCGCAATCAACAGGAAGAGGATGACGTTACCCGCCGTTGAGAGGCCATAGAAGCCGGCCTGGTATTGCTTGTAGATGACGCTTGCGAGCACATCCGAGGAAAAGCCCGGGCCGCCCCGGGTCATGGCCCAGATCAGATCGAAGCTGCGAAGGCCGCCGATGAGAGACAGCGTCACCACGGTGACGGTTGCCGGGCGTACCAGAGGCACGGTGACGCGGAAAAACATCTGCGTGCGGGTGGCTCCGTCGATCCGTGCAGCCTCGTAGTAGTCCTGGCTGATCGTTGCGAGACCGGCGATATAAATCAGCGTCGCAAGGCCGACCCCTTTCCAGAGATCGACAAGGATGACCGAATAGAGCGCCAGCGAAGGATCGGTCAGCCAGCCGGGACCTGGAAGCCCGATGGCATTTAGCGCCACATTGATCATGCCATTCGTCGGATGCATGAGCACCGCGAAGGTGATGCCAATTCCGATGGTCGACACGAGGACGGGAAAGAAGACGACAGTTCTCAGAAACCCCTGAGCCCATATTCCCGATGTCAAAAGCACGGCGAGCAGCAAGCCAAGGACGGATTTGGTGGCCGACGTTGCGATCGCATAGATGAGCGTGTTGACCGTGCCCTGGATCAGGAAAGGCTCCCGCAGGAATTGCCGGTAGTTCTCCAAGCCGATGAACTCAGCCGAGAACAGGTCCCAGCGTGTCAGGCTGAACCAGAAGGACGCGAATGTCGGCGCCAGGAACAGCACCGAAAACACGATGGCAGCCGGCAGCACGAACCAATAGGGATAGGGGGATTTCTGCGTGACCATGTCTCTTCTCCGATGCAGACCCCGCCCGGACCTGGGAGACCGGACGGGGTTCGACTGGCGGGAGGTTACCAGTTCGGCAGGCCGAGTTGCTTGGCCTGCTTTTCGACATCCTGGTCGTAGAGTGCAACGGCTTCGGCAGCCGGTCGGATGCCGGACCCGACTTCTACCGTAATCTGCTCGAGTGCCGGGCCCTTGACCGGGGAGAGGAATTCGAGCGCAGGGGCCGTGCCACCCGCGGCTTCGAAGTAGGGCAGCATGTCCTTGACGGCCTGCGGCACGTCTGCGGGAAGCTGGCAGTCCTTGATCAGATAGGGGCCTGACGGAACAGCCTTCGCCATCAGTTCGCAGGCTTCCTTGGAGGCAACCCAATCGAGGAATTGCTTGGCTTCTTCAGCGTTCTCGGCGCTGGACGGGCTGTAAAGCGCAGATGGCATCCAGACCGTCAGGCCATTCTTTGCGGCATCATCGCCCGGCTGCGCGAAGAAACCCAGATCAGCCAGATTGTCTGGATAGTTCTGGGCGACATTGCCGATACCGAAGGTCAGCATCGGATAATGGGCCGCCTCCCCTGTCGCCACCATACGCATGCCGTCATCGAACTTGGCAGCACCGAAATCGGCGTTGAACAGTCCGGCTTTGCCGGTCTGCTCAAGACGTTCGAAACCCTTGGCAGCCGCGGGTGTCGTCGCAAACTTTGCCTTGTTCTCGGTGAAGTCCTTGGCAAAACTCGGGGCCGCCGCGTTGACGTTGTAGTAGTCGGCCAGCACGAAGAGCTGGGACGTCCAGGTGTCGCCATAGGTCTGAGCGATACCGACCTTGCCCGCAGCCTTCACTTTTTCGCTGTTGGCGATGAAGTCCGCCCAGGTTTTCGGAACCTCAAGTCCAAGTTCAGCGTAGATCTTCCTGTTGTAGAAGATGCCACCGCCCATGGCAGGACCGAAGGGAACGCCGCGAACGCTGCCATCCGCTGCGCTGACGACCGGCTTGAAGTTCTCGGAGATATTGCCTGCGTTCGGCAGACCGGAGAGATCAGCGAGCGTATTCTCCGGCTTCAGCGCCTGAAAGAGCGAACCGGTGTTGTACTGGAAGATGTCAGCCATCTCGCCGGTTGCAAGTCGCGTCTTGACGATGTTGTCCCCCTCAGCACCCCCTGCACGGTTCTCGATGTCGAAACTGATATCAGGACGCTTCTCGCTGTAGGCCTTGGTCAGAACATCCAGAAAACTTATTGTTTCAGGATTGGTATCAGCCAGGATGGTGAGCGTTACGTCGGCATGGGCGGCACTCGCCAGAAGACTGGCAAGCGATGCGGCCAGGATTGTTCTTACAGTCATTCTCATGGTCGTTTCCTCCTCTATGGACCACTTGATCATTTACTGACCGCGGGCAGCGCCCGCGGCCATATCAGATGCTGAACGTGATGATGTGCTCGCCTGCCTTGAGGCTGATATCCATCTGGCTTTCGACGGACTGTCCATTGACCGAGACGTTGCTGCGAATGCTCGATGCCTTCAGCGACGCGTCGACCCCTTGCGGAAGTACGACGCGATAGGTCACCTGATCTCCCACCAGGCTCCACTCGGCTTCAATCCTGCCCTGCCTCACATCGTGCCATGCCTTGACAGGCGACAGCGCGGGGAGAATTGCCGGGTCCAGCTCAAGGTTTGAGAACCCTGCCCCCTCAGCCGTCAACTTCAGGCCCGCGACATCCTCAAACAGCCACTGGCAGACGGCGCCATAGGCATAATGGTTGTAGCTGTTCATGTCCGGATCGTAGATCGAGCCGTCCTCGGCCACCGCGTCCCAGCGCTCCCAAATGGAGGTCGCGCCACGCTCGACTTGATAGAGCCAGCCCGGCACCTTGCGATTGAGAAAAACCTTTTCCGCAAGATCGAGCATGCCGAGCTCCGTGAGCGCCGGCAGCAGGGCGGGCGTACCGATAAACCCTGTACCGATGACGCCATCGGTTTCCTCGACCACGCGGCGGAAATAGGCCTTGCCCGCCTCCTTGTAGTCATCGGGAACGAGATCATGCAGGAAGGCAAGCGCCCAGGACGTCTGATCGTTATGCGCGATCCGACCGGAGGGCGAAAAGAACTCTGTGCGGAAGGCGGCGCGGATTGCATCTACACGCTCGTCCAGGCGGCGCGCCTCGTCGTCACGGCCGAGGATGCGAGCGATACGGGCGGCAAGCTGTGTCGAGATGAAATGGTAGAGAGTGGCGGCACAATCGTCAGCGACGGTCGGTCGCGGCTTACGGTTATCCCCGACGGGCTGGAGCCAGTCGCCGAAGGTGAAGCCGTGTTCGCCCCATTCTGCCGGGGGCCGGATGATCGGGCCGTTGGAAATGCCCCAGAGATAGTCGAGCCATTTGATCATGGCCGGGAAGCATTCCGCCAGGACCTCCCGGTTGCCATAATGCAGGTAGAGCTGCCAGGGGATGATGACGATCGCATCGCCCCAACCGGTCGAGCCGGCCCAGTCGCCACGCTCGTCGATCGGATGAAGCCGCGTCGGGTCGGGCGAGAAGTGCGGAACCGCGCCATTCTCACGCTGGTCGTGCATGACGTCGCGCAGATACTTGATCAGGAAGCGCTCGCTGTCGGCAAGCCAGCAGGCTGTTCCGGCGAAGACCTGGGCGTCTCCCGTCCAGCCGAGGCGTTCATCGCGCTGCGGGCAGTCCGTCGGGATTTCGATGAAGTTCGAACGCTGTGACCAGATGGTGTTTTCGACGAGCCGATTGACCGCCGCAACACCTGTGGTGATGCCACCGGTGGCGACCGGTACCGAGCTGATCGGCACCATCTCGATGGAAAGGAGGCTGACGTCTCCTTCAAGCGTTACCCGGGCATAACGAAAGCCCATGAAGGTGAAGAGCGGGGCATGGGTTTCCTCGCCTTCGCCAGACAGGACGTAGCGCAACTCGGCGCGGGCACTGCGATAGTTTCGGTTGTCGAAGGCTTTGTCCGGCCCAAGGATCTCCGAGTGCTCGACGCGGACCGATGCGCCCGGCTTGCCGCTGACCCGCAGCCGAATGTACGCACCGGCATTCTGACCGAAATCATAGAGGCGTCTGCCTTCGGCATCCTGCCACTGATCGATCGGCGTGAGCGGTGCGAGCTCCTTCACGGCGTCTGCCTCGTGCGGCACGAGCAGACCCTTGTCGAAATCGAGCAGGTCTATGCCGGCTTCGGTGCGAGGCTGTATGCGAGCATCGTAATCTTCGCCGAAATAGATACCGTTGCGCGTCACCGGGGAGAGACCGCTCTTCCAGCTCGCATCGGTGACAAGCAGTGCTGTGCCGTCAGCCTCGATTTCGGCGATGGCAGCAACGCGGTCACCCCAGCAATTGAAGATGGGATTGGAGGCCCAGAGAAGCTGGCTGCGATACCAACCGTCGCCAAGCCAGATCTCGATCCTGTTTTCACCGACCTGAAGAAGCTCGGATACCTCATAGGCCTGATAGGCGATCCGGTCGTCATAGCAGGTCCAGCCGGGTGTCAGCAGATCATTACCGACGCGCTTGCCATTGATGAAGGCGCGGTAGAGGCCGAGCGCAGAAATCCGCAAAGTTGCCGTCGAGGGGAGGCTATCCAACTGCCAGGATGTCTGTACGAAGGTGCCAGCCGTCCCCTGCCCCTTGTCAATCTCGGGCGCGATCATCTCAGCCCGCGCAAATGGCTGACGACCAGATGCCAAAATCGAGCCTGCCAGAGAGGGCCTGTCCATGATGTCTCTACTCCCGCCGACGCACACCTATCAGGCAGCATCGATCATTTTGTGTATCGTTCTATGTATATCATTCTACAAACTTGTTTGCCGCGCAAGCGCTTTTTGCATATAGTAGATGTAAGGATGACGCGCAGACGGGATTACCCATGGAAAAACAGAAGCTTGGCCTACCGACGGATCGCGTGACGATCCGCCATGTCGCCGAGCATGCGGGCGTTTCGGTCGCCGCCGTGTCGAAGGTTCTGCGCAATGCCTACGGGGTCTCGGAGGCTCTGCGGACCAAGGTCGAAAACGCCATCGACCTTTTGAAGTATCGCCCGTCCACAGCGGCACGGGCCATGCGTGGCCGGACGTACACTGTTGGCATATTGGTCGTGGAACTCACCAACCCGTTCGTCCCGGTTCTGCTGGAGGGGATCGATGCCGGGCTGGCGGAGGCGAACTACAAAGCGATGGTCGGGGTCGGACGCGCGGCCTCCAAGCTCGAGACATCGATGATCGAGTCGATGATCGACACCAGGATGGATGGCCTGGTCCTGATCGGGCCGCAGATCTCGGGAAGCGTGGTTGCGCACTATGCGAAACAGATCCCCATCGTCGCCATTGCCCATCACGAACCCCAGGCGACCTTGTACGACACGGTCAATTCGAACGATTTCGCGGGCGCGCAGATGGCCGTCGAAGCGCTGGCATCGCGGGGCTACAGCGACATCGCCATGCTGAGCTATGACCGGTCGGATAGCCCCAGTTCTGTCGTCGCGGTGCAGCGTGAGGCGGGATACAAGGCGGCTATGGCTGCGATCGGATTGGAAGACAAGACACGGATCATCCGCCATCCCCATCCGAGCGAATCAAGAACGAACGAACTGGCGGCCTTGCTCTCTTCGGAAGACAGGCCGCGGGCGATCTTCGCCTGGTCTGATCTCGATGCCATTCCGCTGCTGGCGGCCTGTCACGAGGCGGGTGTCGACGTCCCCGGCACCCTCGCCGTCATCGGCTATGACGACTGTTCGCTCGCCGGACAGCCGGCCGTCGGCCTCTCCAGCGTCAACCAGGACCCACACGCCCTTGGTGCGCGCGCCAGCGAGTTGCTGCTAAGCCGTATCGAGGGAAGAGAAGAGGCGCAGCATGTGGTAGTCCAGCCGATGGTCGTGCTCCGCCGCAGCATTTGACTTTGTCGTCGCGCCAATGTCCGCCTCTATGCCCGAAGGGCAACCTCGAGGCTTCTCCAAGTCTTTGATTTATTGTGAGAGCCTAGCATCCCAGCCAATCTCTCCTTTTAAGACGCTTTGACAATCGGCTCCGAAGGCGCGCCGAACAGTTTTCCGAACCACTTTTCCGGATCACGCCAACCCGAGGCCAAGGGATAAGCACGCTTTGCGTCAGCATCGCCCATTTCAGCTCCCGAGGGGGCATGATCGAGATGATTGATATGACCATGGCCTCGGACAGATTGGCACCCGGTCGGTTGATCCGTTCTGAACGACCGCGTCCGCAACTGCCCCGGCCGTCAGGCGTAATCGGCGAGCATCGCAGACAGTGGCAGGCGGACGCGCAGTTTCATGCCGAGAAGTGCAAGGCCGGTAATCTTGCGCTGCAGGAACATCTTGTCGGGCGACGGCAGGGCCCAAAGTGCCCGGTCGGCAAAGAGCGGCACGGACCGTTCCCGGACGGCAACCAGCGGTCCCCGATCGCTGAAATCGACAAGGCCTCCTGGACCCTTCAGGACATGGTCCAGCACAATAGAGGTCATGTCGTCCAGCGTGCGCCCATGGCGATCGATCTGTGCCGTCGACAGGTACTGCATGTCGACAAGCGCATCGCGCACGGACTTGACGCTACCGGCAAGCGTCGCCCGCAGCAGGACGCGATAGGCTTCGGCGCTTTCGGCGGAAACGGGGCGCACGGCGCCGAAGTCAAGCAGGACGACGCGCCTTTCCTCAGGCTGCCAGAGATAATTGGCAAAGTTCGGATCGGTCTGCATATGGCCGAATGTGAAGAGTTCGCGTAGTGCCAGATCGGACATCGCCGTCATTGCCGCGTCGCGGTCTGCCTGCGGCGCCGACGCAAGCGTTTCGAGCGGAACGCCGTCGACGAAATCCATCGGCAGCACCGTCGGTCGCAAGAGTTCTTCGACCGGCGAAGGCACGACGAAACGGGGATCGCCGGCAAGCAGTCCGCCGAACCTGCGCATTTCCTCGGCCTCACGCAGATAGTTCGCCTCCTCACGCAACTGCCGCTTGGCTTCGGCCAGATGCGGCGCGATGTTGAGGCTGGACGGAAGCAAACCCGACAGGCGCAAGAAGGTCGCCACGTTGTCGATGTCGGAATCGATGCTCCTGGCGACGCCTGGATATTGAACCTTGACGGCCACCTTACGACCGGAGGCAAGCACCGCCCTATGCACCTGACCGATCGATGCTGCCGCGATCGGGGTCATCTCGAACTGGCTGAAATGGCACCGCCAGTCCGGACCCCAGGCACTGGAGAGTGCTGATGTAAGCTGGCCCGGCGGCATGAAATGAGCCGACGCTCGAAGCTGCGAGAAGATGGCCTGGAGCTCCGGCGGCAGAAACTCACCGGGCTCCAGCGACACCATCTGGCCGAGCTTCATGGCAGCGCCCCGCATGCGCGACAGCTGGTCGGCCGCCTTCAGCGCATTCGACGGCGTCAGCAGAAGATCGCGAAGATGGGGCCTTTCGCCGGACGCAAGGCGGCTCAAACCTTCCGCGACCATTCCCGAGGCGACGCCGCCGGCGATCTGGCCAAGCGCCGCCAACCGGCTCAATCGGCCCTGCGGGACCGGTCTGTAGCGATCACGGTCACTCATGACGACGCCTGCAGTAGGGCTGGAATTTTCTCCTTGAGCCCGAAGAAGCCTTTTCGGCAATAGGGCCAGCTCCTGCGGTCCCAGGCCCGTAGGTGTTCTGCAAACACGATGCCGCGTTGGGTGAACTCCACATGCAGCGGCGCGATGGATGAAGCGACTGGTCCCACGGGCAGGAAAGCGGTCGCAATCTGCATGCAGTCGCTCGCCTTCGCCGCGTCCGGCAGGTCAGTGGCCGAAAGGTGCTGGGTGATTGGCGCCTCCGGCCAGACCTCGGAGGCGCGTGCGAGGCCGTCGGCCAGGGCTATCCGGTCCCAGTCATTCCGACCTTCGAGAGTAGCGATCGCCTTGACCGGTAGTGCGCGGATCTGGTCGATCCGCTCGACGGACAGGTCTTCTGTGGTGAGCAGGAGCAGCGTCGCGGCTAAAGGGTCCGGCTCACGCATCTGTCGAATGGGTGTGGGCTGCGGCACTTCCAGGCTATCTGCGGGAATGCGGGCCGTGCGCGCGAGGTTCTTCGGCGCAAAGCGGCCATCGGTCATCGAGCTGATCCGCTCGGCATCCGCCAGATAGGCCTTGCCGGCGGTATGGAGGCCGGCGACCCAGCGCCAGGACAAAGTGTTCGATGCCGGATCCGCGTCGATCAGGCGGTCGAACATGAGGGCCGCCCCGAGTTCCCAGGGCAGGCCGAGGGTGAAGATCCAGATCGAGGCAAACTGCATCCGCGCCCAGTTGTGCAGGTAGCCGGTTTGCTCCAGCTCGGCGGCCCAGGCGTCGAAACAGTCTATGCCGGTGCGACCTTCCACCGCCGCTGCGTAGCGCTTCCGGATATCGTTCGATGTCTCCAGACGCTCTTGCGCGCGGTCGAGCGCTTTGCCGTAGTCCGCCCAGAGGGAAGGCCTTTGCTCCAGCCAGCCTTTCCAGTAGGTGCGCCACAAAACCTCGCTCACGAACTTTTCGGCCGGGACCAGGCCATGTCGCTCAAGCACAGCGTCGACGACCTCCTGTTCGCTGACCAAACGCCTGCGCAGCGCGGCAGAAAGCTGCGATACATGCACATGGCCGCCCTGCCCGTTTTCCTTGTTGCGCAACCGCGCATAAGCGCCGGCCGCAGCCGGCAGAAAGGCATCGAGACGGCGCAAGGCGGCGTCGCGGGTCAGGGGAATTGCGGTATCAGCCATGCTGGCTCCATGCTCTTTCAATGCCGTTGGCAGACGCTTCCGCAGTCCGGAGATGGAGCGATTCGCCTGCCACCTCCTCTACGGATGTCGGAGGCAGACGGACTTTGGGGTGGAGAAAGATCTGGAGCGAAGGCGGCCTCTAGCAGGCTTTTGCTTTTGATCTGACGGGGACCATCTGCCTGTCGCTCTCGACCAGGTCTGCGACCATCGTCCAGAGATGGTAAAGCGAGCTCGCCGGGATCGTGCCGGAGGTGGGCTTATCCGCGAGATCCAGGCAGTCGTGCCAGCATCCGACGGGTGCACCGGCCATATAGGTGGCGAGCATCGCCGAGGCCACGTCGTTCGCCTGAGCCAGGTAAATCCCAAGCCCGAGACGCTCGTGGAGCGCCAGGAATGCCTTCAGCATCTCGACCTGCGGCCAGAGCCGGCGCGACGGGCTGACTGGTCTTGATGCGGAAACGGCATCGACCAAGAAGGGCGAGCCATTCGTTCGTCCAATCGTGAGCGCGGTTGACAGCAGGTCCAGGCAGATCGCGGTGTGGTCACTGTGCGCGAGGGTGTCGTGGCGCTTCGTCAACCAAACCCATTCGCACATGTGGCCGGGTTCCAGTCGGTCCGATCCGTATTGCTCGGCGAGTTCCCAACGCGGGCCGAAGAACTCGTGCAAGGGCCCCTTCGGTCCTACGAGAAAATGCGAGCGCAGCAGGGCAAACGCCTTGCTCTCCGCCCGCATATGCGTGGAGGTCCGGTTGTTTTCGCAGAGTGCCAGCGTGGCTTCGAGGTAATGCATGTGCGGGTTCTGCCGGCGCGGCAGCGTGCCGTCGCTGTCTTCCGCCCAGCCGCCGAAGGCGTCTTTCAACGTCCGGTCGATCGCGATCACCATCTGGTCGATCTGATGCCGGTAGATGTCCTTGCCCGTCGCTGTCAGCAACCAGGAGAGGGCGAGAAGCACGCAGGCATTGTCGTAGAGGTCCCGCACGGGATCGGTCACGGTCTCGGTGCGGCGGTCGAAGGCGCGCGCATAGCCGCTGCGCTTGCCCCCGACCCAGGCGACCCTGTGGAGATTGGCGAAAGCCCGCTCGGCCATGGCAAGCGACCCGGACGGGGCAACGCCAAGATGGGCTGCATGGGCGTGCACATAGATCTGGCGTGCCACCGTGCGTGTTCGCACCCCACCTGATCTCTGGGGGGATCCGTCGAGCTCCAGATGCTCGACGAACTGTCCGCAGCTGTCGTCGAAACCGGACTTGGCCCAGGTCGGAAGGATCTCTTCCAAGAAGTAGGATTTGAGCAAAGCGAGGGTCATGGGCCGGAGCCTTTCGGACCAAGCCCCTTCCCCCTCACGATGTCGCGCCAATCGGGCGCATGGTCTCCAGAAGCCGGCTGATCTTGATCGTGGTGAAGTTGGAATAGGTGTCCGACACCGCATAAGGCAGGGCGATCAGATCGCCATGGCGCATGGCACCACAGGAGTAGACGACGTTCGGGACATAGCCTTCTCGCTCCGTCGGTTCCGGCTGCAGCAGCGGTTCGACCGTGCGCGAGAGGATGATGCTCGGGTCGTGCTTGTCGAGCAGCGTCACGCCGATCGCGTAGCGGCGCATCGGCCCAACGCCGTGGGTGAACAGAAGCCATCCCTCGTCGATTTCGACCGGCGAGCCACAATTGCCGATCTGGACGAACTGCCAGGCGAATTCCGGCTTCATCAAGAGCCGTCCCTCGTCCCAATGATGCAGATCGTCCGAATAGAGCAGGAAGAGGTTCTCGCTGTCTTGCCTGGCAATCATCGCATAGTGCCCGTCGATCTTCCGGGGGAAGAGCGCCATGCCCTTGTTGCGGGCGGCCGGACCATGGAGCGGCGTCAGGGTGAAGTTCAGAAAATCAGTGGTCTCGAGAAGCTCCGAGCGGATCGAGGAGCCGCTATAGGCGGTATAGGTCGCGAAGTAGATCGTCTTGCCATCGTCATCGAAGGCCACGAAACGGGCATCCTCGATGCCATTGGATTGCGCCTCGGTGACGGGGAAGATGACCCGCTCGCTGAGTTCGCTTTCGCTCTTGAAGGCAAGCCCGATGCAGCCGGCGGGCGCCAGGCCGTCGCTTGCGTGGATATCGGGCAGGCCAGCCAGCCGCGTCGGGGCATCGATGGTCACCGCCCCCTTCGGATCGATGACGCCGGAGCGGAAGGTCAGGGACGAGATATGCCCCTCGCCCACAGCCCTCAGACTGATGATCACCCGCGTGCTGCCATCGGGAATGCCGGATTGATCCGGATGGGGCACGATACTCGGGTTGAACAGGGCGGCTGATTCAAACGAGTATTCGTTCATGAAATAGGCGCCGACCAGTTGCCTCTCCTGCTGGCTGAACTGCTGGTGGTGCTGGAAGGCATCTTCCATGGCGTCGGCCCGCAGCTCGAACTGGCGCAGCAGATTGCGATGCCGGCCATCGAAATTGGCAAGGATGTCGCGCAACTGGTTTGCCGTGGCCGTCGGGTCGAGAGACAGCACGCGGTCGACGATTTCGTTGGCCCTTGTCTTGTCACGCGGGTTGAGATGCCGCGGCTCGGTCGACGGTTTGAAAGGGCGAACGATGACCCGCGTGGGATCAGGCTTCAGATAGAGGGCCTGCCGATTGAGAAGGCTTGAATGGGGCAAGGAAGATCCTTCGGAGTTCTGGGCATGGGAGGGTCGGGTCAGGACAATTGCCTGACGCCGATCCTCGGAAGCACGGGGCGCAGCATCTGGTTGGCGCGGCCGATCTCGATGCAGGAGATCAGGTAGCAGAGGACGGATTCCGCCCCTCGGTTTTCGTTGGGGCGATCGGCATGCAGCCCGTCGCGGCAACTGCCCGTCTCGGGATCGATGAGCGAGATGCCATGATCATTGCTGCCGGTGAACCAGTCGAAGGCTTTGTTGGCAGCCTCGATCCAGGTCTTGTCGGAGGTCGCCTCATAGGCTGCCAGGCAGGCTGATACGGTGGCCGTCGCCTCGACCGGCTGCTGATCGAACAGTTTCGGTGCCTGCCCGATCTCGAAGAAGCCCTCCGTGCCGACAGCGCGGAACTGGCCTACCTCACCCGTCTGCTGGGTCATCAGCCATTGCAGGGTCGCCACACCGGTCTCGACGAAGGCGGAAACCTTGGTGGCCGCACCCGTGATAATCAGGGCCTGGCTCAGGCGGGCATTTTCATAGGACAGCCCCTCCTCGAACCAGCGGCGCTCGCCATTCGACACGCGGCGTTCCAGGTCCATCAGATTTTCCGCGTGCCGGACACGCAGCATGCGGGCGTGGGGATCCTGAGGGTTGGCGGTGCAGTAGTCATTGAGGCCGAGCAGGGTGAAGGCCCAGGCGCGCGGGGAGCGGAAGTCGAGCGTGGCCGTCATGGCCTTCGCGAAAAGGGCACTCGCCCAGCGACGACGAGGTGCATCTGTGTCCGAGAGGGTGCAGGCTCCGAGCGCCCAGAGCGTGCGTCCATGGCTGTCCTCAGACCCCTCGTCTTCGAGCCAGCGGCGATCGAAGCTCATGAAGTTGCGGAAACGGCCGGTATCCGGATTGAAGGCGTGTTCGACGAAGGAGGCGAAGGATGCCGTCATCCGGTCCGCAATGCCGGTCTCGCCAACTGCGGACAGCAGCGAAGACAGAAGCAATGCCCGCGCATTGTCATCGACGCAGTAGCCGTGGGATCGGTCGGGAACCGAGAACACGGCATGCTGGAAGATGCCCGTATCGTCGCACATGGTGTGAAGATGGCCGAGCTTCAGCGCCGTCTGCTGTGGCGGCCGCTTGATCCGCAGGGAGATCAGATCGCTGACCAGCTTTGGTCGATAGGCAGCGCGGGCTTTCGCCATGCTGTCGAGATAGAGTGTGGCGACATGCGACCAGATCATCGATCGGCCGGCGTCGTAGGCGTGCTTTCGCATCGCCGTCCTTGCAACATCATTACCAAGCAGGGAGGCGATTGCCTCGCCGGTGGCAGCTGCATCGCCGAAGGGCACAAGGATGCCTCGGCCATCCGCCAGCAGGTCGCATGCGTGCCAATAGGGCGTCGACACCACCGCGCTGCCCATGCCGAAGCTATAGGCGAGCGTGCCCGAGGTCATCTGCGCCTCGTCGAGATAAGGCGTCACATAGACATCGCTCATGGCAATGAAGTCGAGAAGCGTCGGCAGGTCGACGAAGCGATTGAGGAACTGCACAGCGTGATCGACGCCGAGCCGCTCGGTGCGTTGGCGCAGGCCGTCGCGATAGCTGTCGCCCTGTGTGCGCAGAAGGGTCGGGTGCGTCGCGCCGAGCACGACATACACCGCGTCGGGGCTCTGCTTCAGGATCGCCGGCATGGCGTCGATGACCACCTCGATGCCCTTGTTCGGGGAGAGAAGGCCGAACGTCAGGATGACAGGGCGACCGGCGTAACCGCGCTCGACCTTGGCGATCTCAGGATCGTGGAAGGGACGATCGGGAATGCCATGGGCAATAACATCGATCTTCTGGGGGGCGACGCCATAGATTTCCGTCAGCAGGGTGCGCCCCTTCTCAGCCATGACGACGACACGGCTGGAGTGGGCGGCGACCTTCTGCAAGACGCGGTGTTGCGAGGGTGTGGGTTCGGCGAGGATGGTATGGCAGGTGGTGACAACCGGTATGCGCAGATTGTCGAGGAGCGCGAGGATGAATTCGCCATCGGGGCCGCCAAAGATGCCGAACTCATGCTGAAGCGAAATGGCGTCGAAGCGCCCCTCATTAAGCACGCGGGCGGCCGTCACGTAGTCCTCGATCTCGTCTTCACGGATCTCGAAGATCACTTCCTCCGGATAGGCATAGCTCTGCTTCGGGTCGGTCACGGCGACGATGCTCGTGCGGATCGGCTCCGCCGCATCGGCCATGGCCTGGGAGAGATCGCTGGTGAATGTCGCGATCCCGCATTGGCGCGGAAGGGAATTGCCGATGAAGGCGATACGTGTCGGGTTTGTCATCTGCGTTCCCTTCAGAACTTGGTGGCGAGGTCTCGCCGAAAATTGCCGGGGCGCAACGCGCGTCCAGATCGTGGATACATGCGCCTCGGCTCAGGGATCAGAGCGATCCGACGGCCTCGAGATCCCGCTCCAGGGCGACGCGTCCCTGGTGCAGTTCGGCATTCCACAGCCGGTATTGCGGGCTGTTCTGGTAAGCCGGCATGGGGGCTTCGATCGTGTAGGTGACGGCGGCAGCCGGCGAGAGGCCCTTGGTGGTGACGAGGCGAACCATCTGTCCAATGGTGAAGCGATGAGAGGGCATGAAGTGTCTCCATTCGTGTGAGAGCGAGTTGTTTTCGGTCGCGGATCCCGGGCCCGAATGCTTGGGCCAGAGGCGCAATCAGTTTTTCTGCGTGGCCAGCTGCTTGTCTTTTTCGAGCGCTGCGTCGAGGTCGGAGGGATCGATATCGATCAGGCTCTTCTTCTTGCCGGTCACGACCTCGATCACGGTTGAGATCCGCCGATAGGCGAGCCAGGAGATGCCGGTGATCTGCTCTTCATCGTCCTGAACCTGGTAGTCGCCCGCCGGATAGGTTCCATCGAGGCCCGCCAGCGTGAAGGGGCCATCGAAATGCACCGTCCTGGTCTTCGTTCGGGTAAACATGCAAAGCTCCATTCTCTTGGTCGATCCAGGGGGCAAACGCTGGCGGATATCGCCGCGTCATCAGGACCTTCATGGTTTCGGCGTCTGAAAGGGCCGTTTCCTGTGCGCGAACAGGAGAATGCTGCAGACCTCGCGTGGATCGATGGGACGCCTGATCTTGATGACGTTCCGCATGGAGGCACGCGCGGCGTCGAGCCTTGATCGAACATCGGCCAGGACGACGATTTTAGAGTGTTTCTCCATCGTCGACCTCCGACGCGGAGGTCCCGGGTGTGCGCAGCTCTGAAGCACTGCCACCCTCGTTTTCCCACCGCGACAAGGCGATCTCCTGTGACGGACCACCCGGCCTCTTCGGCAAGGAGAAGCCAATCCGCATGGTCCTCCGTTCGCCAATCCGGGCAGCCGGTGTCCGTTCAGCCAAACCGTCCGCCCCGTGCTCGACCTCCTGACTGGAAGCCGTGTGGGCGGACCGCTTGCGAAGCGACGACAAGATGCGCGGATCGGTGATCGAGCCGACAGACCTCGAACTCAGCCGGACTACCATGACGAAGCGAAGAACCGTCCTTCAGGACGTTCGCCGGTCTCCGTCTTCATGATTGGCAACTCGATTTCCAGATGCATGGACGTCTCCTCAAGCCCAAAGGCACGGGTATGCGTGACCTGCCTGAAATCAGTTTGCGATGCGAAGGGATGAACCTACCGCACCCGCGTCCAGCTCGATCATTGACCGGTTATTCTGCTTGTACATCGCCTGCGCGATCGCGATGATCTTGGTGCGGTATCGATCAAAGGCCATCAGGTAGCCCTGCTCATGCAGTCTCGGTGCTGGAGCAGCCTGATCGAGCAGTTCGACGGGAAACAGAAACAGGATCTGGTTCAATCCGTCGTGACCGATGAACCGGATGACACCGCGGCGCTCGTCGTAGCTTCTGGTCGGGTTGTTAAAGGACAGGGTCATGACGAGATCTCCACAGACTTGGATTGGTACCGTGTTGTCGAGACACTCGTGGCCCAGGCGCTGAGCGCAGCAATCAGGCGGTCGGGCTCCCGAATGCCCTTCTGATAAAGCTCCATGGCATGACGTGCCGCGATCCGGTCAAGCTCTGCCATCGGCCCTTCAAACTGAAACCCCGTTTGTCGCAGCACATCTCTGATGATGCTGACGTCCGTATTGTCGATGGACTGCTTGATGTCGTCGGAAGACATGTCGTCCTCCTTTGTTGGGGCTCGGGTGAGTGCCGCCCGGAAAATGACAACGCCCTTACAATGGCTGTCATTGCACTCAATATGGTGTCTAAATCAAAAATTGCAAGGACAGCAACCTTCGTTCAGAAGGTGTAACCGCGGTCACCCCTGTTTTGTTCCGCTGATGAATGGCGACAGTCCGATTCAGTTCGGAACTATCGAATTCTATGCCTTCGGCGCCTGCGTTTGCTGCTGGGTGAACAGCGACCAGGCGGAGATGAAGAGTGCTGCAATCAAGGGGCCGATGACGAAACCACTGATGCCGAACAGCGAGATCCCGCCAACGGTCGAAATGAGGACCACGTAGTCCGGAAGCCTCGCCCCCTGCCCCACCAAAGGCGGGCGAAGAAGGTTGTCGACCAGGCCGATGACGAGCGCGCCGATCACCACCATGATGATGCCCTTGATCCATGCGCCGACGAGGAAAAGCCAGATCGCAGCGGGGATCCAGACGATCGCGGCGCCGACCGCCGGCAGCATCGACAGGAAGGTCATGACCACACCCCACAGAAGGGCCGCCTCGATCCCCAGAGCCCAGAAGCTGATGCCGCCGATCGTGCCCTGGATGATCGCGATGATGACATTGCCGCGGACGGTCGCACGCACCACAGCGGCGAACTTGTCGAGGAACTGCCGCGTATAGTCGTCGCTCAGCGGGATGGAATGGCGCATCATCCGTCCCAAAGAGGCGCCGTCGCGAAACAGGAAGAACAGGAGGTAGAGCATCAGGCCCATGCTGATGAAGAACTGCAGCGTGTTCTGCCCAAAGCTCAAGACACCACCCGCGATCGACTGCCCCGCCTCCATGACCCCGGAGGAGAGCTTGGCCCAGAGCTCGGCAAAGCCACCGATCTTGAGCGAGTTCAGCCAGTTGTCGAGAAATGTGGGCAGCACGGCCTGGAGGCGCAGGAGGTGTGCATTGAGGTCGATCTCGTTGCTGCTGATGCGCTGATAGAGGCTGGTTCCCTCCTGGACAAGCGAAGCCAGGATGGCGAGCGCCGGCAGGATGACGAGGCATATGCAAAGAAGAACCGTCAGCAATGCCGCAATGGTGCTACGGCCGCCGAGAAAGCGCTCGAGGCGCTTGTGCAGCGGGAAAAACAGGATCGCCAGAATGACGGCCCAGAGCACGGCCGTGTAGTAGGGAACGAGAAGCCACAGGAACGCGACCGTCACGACGACAAGGAGCACATAGAAGCTCGCTCTCTGGATGGACATGGCTGCACGTTCCTTCTGTCAGTGCTCGCAAGAGCATCTGGAATTCATCGAGGCTCAGTGGTCGCCCGGCTCACGCCCTGCGCAACCCGTCACACAATCTCTTCCGTCACGACCTCGAAACGGGTGAGTGTAGCCGGTCCAAACGCGGTCGAGAGGGCGACATCAGTCGCATCGCGGCCTCTCGCCATCAGGATGCGCCCGATGCGGGGCTTGTTGTGCCGCGCATCGACGGTCCACCAGCGGCCACCCAGATAGACCTCGCACCAGGCGCTGAAATCCATGGGATGCGGATCCTTGGGCACGCCGATATCGCCGAGGTATCCGGTGCAGTAGCGGGCGGGGATGTTCAGGCAGCGGCAGAGCGTGATGGTGAGATGCGCGAAATCGCGGCAAACACCCGTCCGTTCGATGAAGCCGCCATGGGCCGTGCGCGTCGGGTCGGCCCTGTCATAGTCGAAGACGAGATGGCCGTGGACGAAGTCGAGTATGGCCTTCACCCGCGGCCAGCCCAAAGGCGTTTTGGCAAACTGCTGCCAGGCGAAATCGGCCAGACGGTCGGTGTCGCAGTAGCGGCTGCCCAGCAGGAAGACCAGGACATGATCGGGCAAGTCCTGGATCGGGAGTTGCACGGCCTGTTCGGGCAGAAACTCCGGCAATCCGCTATCTGTCACCTCGAAATTGGCTGAGATCATCGTCCGGCCGGGCGGTGCCAGGATCCGGCTGCAGGCATTGCCATACTCATCGAGATAGTCGCGATGGGAGATCGGGCGGCTGAAGGAGAGGTTTTGCTCGGTGCAGAGATCCCGTTCTCGCGATGGGTGGATTTTCAGGACGAGCAGCATCGGCGTCTCGTTCTGGCATTCATATTCGATGTGAAACCCTGCGCGGATCCTCATGACACCGCCTTTCTGCAAAAGCTGGCCGGACTCAAGGGATGCAACGATCCGGAGGCGCTGGCGTTCCGTTCGATCGCCGCGGTGCTCCCGGACCGTGCCGTTTCGGCCTCCTCAGAGGCCATAGTACAGATAGATTGCATAACACGACGCGAAGCCCACGATGATGTTCATCGGCAGTCCGATCTTGACGAAGTCGCTGAAGCGGTAGTTGCCCGCACCATAGACAAGCGTGTTCGTCTGATAGCCGATCGGCGTCGCAAAGCTGGCACTTGCACCAAACATGACGGCCACGACCAGCGCCCGCGGTTCGACACCCAGTTGCTGTCCGAGGCTGATGACGATGGGCGTGAGAATGACGGCGACTGCATTGTTGGTCACGCATTCCGTCAGCGTCGAGGCAAGCACATAGACGAGGAGCAAGACGGCAAAGGGCGACACTGTCGACATGATGGGCATGGCCGCATCGACCACGAGAGTGACCGCACCTGTCTCCTGCAGACCCTGGCCGATGACCAGCATCGCAAAGATGAGGATCAGGATCCCACCCTCGATCGAACCCCAGGCTTCATCCGCATCAATGCAACGGAGGATGAGGATGGCCGGGACAGCGATCATCGCAAGGATCGCAATATCCATGACGTTGAAGGCCGCAAGCACGACGACGAGGCCCAGCGCCAGAAGCGCAAGCGGCGCCTTGGTCGGACGGAAGGCGCGCGCAGTCGAGCGGGTGACGGATACCAGATCGCTTTCGTGCGACAATTCATCGAGCGCTTCGGCGGTCCCTTCGAGCAGCAGTTTGTCTGCGGGCCGCAAACGGACATTGCCGAGATCGGGTCCCGGAACATGCCGGTGACGATGGGCACCCAGGATGCGGACGCCGAAGCGGCGGCCAAGGGACAGACTGGAGAGAAGCGTGCCATAACTGAAGCGGCCGGGTGCCACGACGGCTTCCACGACCATCTTTTCGCCGTCGCCTGCCATGCCGCGCCGTTGCCCGACCCGCAACCCTTCGAGATTGTTCAAGGTCAGAAGCTCAGGGGATTTGGCAAGCACAATCAGCGCGTCACCTTTCTTGAGCGTGAGGGACGGCACGTCCTTGCGAACGACATTGCCCTCCGACCGCAGACCGACGATCCGCAGGCCGGGCTGCTTGAATTCCGCGATCTCGCCGATGGTTTTTTCGGTGAAGGGACCATCGGTCATCACGGTCAGTTCCGAGAGGTATTCGGCATCATCCTGGCTGGCCAGTTCGCTGCCTTCCTCGCGTCGATCCGGCAGAAGGAACTTGCCCAGGACCAGCATTGTGAGGATGCCCGTTCCGGCTGCGGCGAGACCGACCGGCGTGATCTCGAAAATCGAGAACGGCTCCATGCCCTGGCTGCGCGCGACGCCATCGACCAGCAGGCTGGTGGACGTGCCGAGCAAGGTCAATGTGCCACCCAGGATCGCTGCATAGGATACGGGGATCAGGAGGCGCGTGGCGGCGATGTCGAGCGCTGCCGCAAGCCGGATTACGATCGGGATCAGCACCAGGACCACCGGCGTATTGTTCATGAAGGCGGAGGCTGCGAGTGCCGTCAGCAGGAAGACGGCAAGTGCCAGCTTCGGATAGGTCTTGGCCCGTTCGAGCACGATGCCTGCAACGCTTTCCAGCACCCCTGTGCGGACCAGCGCACCCGTCAGGACGAACATGGCGGCGATGGTCAGCGGTGCGGAATTGGAGAAGACGGCCATCGCCTTGTCGGTCGGCACGAAACCGAGCACGATAAACAGCGCCGCACCGGCCGAGGCTGTAACTTCGGCCGGGTATTTCTCCCAAACGAACATCGCAAAGAGCAATACCACCAGCCCAAGCGCAACCTGAGCCTCATAGCCCGCGAAGTACGTCATCATCATTTATGCAAAGCCCCCGAATAATCACGTTGCTAAACGCGCAACCCCGATGCTGGCTCCACGGGTCGGAAAAAATATCGGCGGCCGGCGCTTGGGGCCTCGTTCAGCGGTATCGCTGCATGAAGCGGCTATCGATGCGGTGCTTCCAAAGAGCCACCCAGCGGCCGAGGATCGCGAAGCCCCATTTGTCGGCAATGGCCCGTCCGTCGGCGAGCGAGATCAGGACCAGCCAGGAGGTTTGCGGACGATAGGGCTCGAGGCTTTTGCCAACGAGGCTGCGATGGATGTTTTCGGCAAGCACCGGTCCCTGACGCACGGCAAAGACGCCGGCCTTCGGACGGGGGCTCGGCAGCGATGCAACGTCACCGGCCGCGAAGATCTCCGGGTGGGATAGGGATCTCAATGTCTCGTCGACGCGGATGAAACCCTTTTCATCGAGCTGGAGGCCGGTCTCGCGGAGGAAGGCGGGGGCGCCGCTTGATGTCGTCCAGACGACCTCGTCCACTGAGAGCCGCCGCCCGTCACGCGCGACGAGTTCGCCGTCGCGGAAGGCCACGACATCGAAAGCCGGGTGGTGGGCAATGCCTGCTTTTCGGATTTCCCGTTCCAGCAGTCGCCGGGCCCAGCGGCTACGCTCCGGAACCGGCTCTACAGCCCGACCGACGAGGGCAACACCGATGCCGCGTCCCTCCAACCGGCGCTTCAGCGCAAAGGCTACCTCGACGCCAGCGACACCCTGCCCGACCACCGCCAGTGTCGAGAGCCGTCCCTCTCTCGCCAGCGCACCAAGCCGCGCAAGCCGATCGGCAAAACTCGCGATCGGCTTTACGGAGATGCCGGTCGATATGCCCTTAGGCAGTGAGGGGGTGGAGCCGATATCGATCGAGAGCAGGCCGTATCCGAGGCTTTCGCCGCTCGCGAGCGAGACCACGCGGCGTTCCGGGTCGATGCCGATCGCAGCGGTTTCGAGGAACGAGACTCCAGCGCGTGTGCACAAGGCGGCCAGATCGATGTGGAAGTCGTCGAAACTGTATTCCCCCGAGATATGGCCCGGCAGCATCCCGGAATAAGGCGCATGGCGGGAAGGTGAAACCAGCGTGATCTGCGGGCCAAAGCCGAGTTGGCCCAGCCGGCGCACGACCTCGACATGGGCGTGGCCACCGCCGAGAAGGACGACCGGGACGGGCTTTGCGCGCGCCTCAGCCATCCGAGGCTTCCTTGATGCCGATGCGATGGACCGGACCGCCAGCAGCCTCGGCATCGGCCTCGTCATGGGTCACGAGAATGACCGGAAGGCTGGCGGTTTTGGCTCGCTCGAACACCAGGGTCCGCATCTGGGCGCGCAGCTCCATGTCGAGTTTGGAGAACGGTTCGTCGAGCAGCAGCAATCTGGGTCGCGAGACCAGAACGCGGGCAAGCGCCACCCGCGCCTTCTGTCCGCCGGAAAGCGTGGCCGGGTCGCGGTCGGCAAAACCGGCGAGGTCCATGTCGGCCAGTATGTTTGCCGCGATCTGCCAGCGCTGGCGGCGGTCCGACACGTCAGCCGGGATGGCGAAGGCGACATTGGCCCCAACAGACATATGCGGAAAGAGCAGCGGGTCCTGAAAGAGGATGCCGGCCCGGCGCGCTTCTGGTGCGAGCGACAGGAGATCGACGCCGTCGACGGAGACGGCGCCCTTCGCGTGGAACGCCGGATCGAGGAAGCCGCCGATGAAGGACAGCAAGGTGGATTTGCCCGATCCCGACGGTCCCATGACGGTAAAGACCGAACCGGAAGGCACGTCTGCGGTCAGCTCGATCAGGCTGACATCTCCGAGGCGGATCAGGATATTCGAGAGGGCGAGGCCGTTGGTGGGCTGTCGCTGGAGCATCATCACACCCTCATGTCCCGGCGATTGCGGTGGAGGGCTGCGGGGATCAGCGCGGCGAGCGCGAAGGCGAGGAAAGGCAGGATGGTCTGCAGCAGGGCATAGACTCCGATAACGCGGCGATTGTTGCCGGAGGCGAGAGCGACGGCCTCCGTGGTGATGGTCGAGAGCCGCCCCTCGCCGATCAGCAATGTCGGCAGATACTGCCCGACCGAGACGGCAAAGCCAACGGCGAGCGCCGTCAGGATCGGACGGATCAGCATGGGCAGGCGGATCGACAGCAGCACCGAAATCCGCGACCGGCCAAGGGCCGTGGCGATGATCTCGTAGCGACGGTCGAGTGCCCGCCAGGGATCGGCCAGCGAGAGGAAGACGTAAGGCAGCACGAAGACGAGGTGGACGAGTACGAGGGCTGTGAGCCTGTATTCGCCGCCGCCACTGCCGATGAAAAGAAGCTGAAGGCCGAAGACAAAGGTGATCTGTGGCATGATCAGCGGCAGATAGAGCATCAAGAGCGCCTTCTCTCCGACGCTGCGTCCCGTCTGAAGCTCGCGTTCGAGGCACCCGATGGTCAGAAGGATGGCCATGAGCGTCGAGGCAAGGCCCGTTACCAGCGTCGTCACCAGCGGGTCGGCAATACGCGGCAGGGCGCTCATCCAGCTTCGCAGCGTGAAGCTCTGTGGCAGGAGATCGGGAAACTGCCAGAGACCGGCGAGAGACCAGAGGGCCAGGGTGGCAAGGCCTGCAAACACCGCGCCGCCGATCAGGCCGACGATAAGGATCGAGGCGCGGCGCAGGAACTGGTCTCGAAGGAAGCGCCAGCCTTTTTCTCTCGCCAGGCGAAGCAGGACGGACGCCAGCCGCTCCAGGACAAACCAGGTGAGCAGTGCGGACAGCGTGAGGCCGAGTTGCAGAACGGCACCGGCCGAGGCGAGGAAACGCGCCGACAAATCCGGATCATTCATCCACTGGACGAGCCGGGTTGCGAGCGTGCCGGGCAGATTGGGGCCGAGGATCAATGCCACGTCCACGACAGACGACGAATAGGCGATGACGGCATAGACGGCGAAACGGATCTGCCGGTAGAGCGCCGGCCAGAGGAGGTAGATGAAGCCCGCGATCCGCCCATAGCCGAAGGAGGCAGCGAGCCTTCGAGCCGCCCGGAGTTCGACCTGCGGCAGGGCTGCGAGCGTCACCAGAAAGAGGAAGGGCGTTTCCTTGATCACCAAGCCCGCGATCATCGTCAGCCCCATCGGATCATGGGGGATCAAAATATCCGGCGGCCGGTCGATGCCAAGGAGTGGAGCGACGACGCGGATGAGGAAGCCTGATGGGGCAATCAGAAAGGCAAAGCCGAAGGCGGCGGCCGCATGCGGAACTGCCAGCAGAGGCGACAGCAGATGCTGCAGGCGCGACAGCGTCGGTGTGCCTGCGTAGCTCGCGACGAAGATCAGCGTGATGCCGAGAGAGATGAACGTAGCGGCAAGGCCGGTTGCCACACTCAAGACTGAGGCTGTCGCCAGGCCCGGTGTTGCCGCAAGGTCTCGAAAGGGTTGCAGGCTGAGGTCATCTCCGCCGAGTGCGGGAAGATAGCCGAAGGCCGGCAGCAGTGTGCCAAGGAGCCCGAACGTAATCGGCAAGACCAGAAGGCCAAGCGTAAGGGCGACCGCACTCCTAGGGAGACGTGCGGTCAGTCCTGCCATGAAAGAGCGATCGGTCGCCCGGGCTGTCACAGCTCAGTTGCCGCTGGCATAGCGCCGGCGCCACTCGACCTCGATGCGCTCCATCCAGCTCGCATGCGGCTCAGCAATCACCGGTCCGAGCTTGTCCGGCGAGAGCGTTGCGACGCCGAGGTCAAGCGCTGCGAAGGCTGCGCGATCGGCTTCAGGAAGCTTCGGCATCGCAAGAACCGTCGGGTCACCCCAAAAGGTCGGGTCCTGCTTGCGAAGCTGGGCTTCCGGCGAGATCAGGAAATTCGCTGTCAGCAGCGCCCCCTCCTTGGCATTGGCATTGTAGGGAATGGCGACGAAATGGGTGTTGCCGAGCGTGCCGCCGGAGAAGGTGAAGGAGCGCACGGTCTCTGGCAGTTCGCCCGCCTTGATGCCGGCAGAGGCTTCCGACGGGTTGAAGGCAAAGATGATGTCCAATTCGCCGTCAGCAAGCTTCTGCTTCATGTCAGGATAGTTCTGCGGGAAGGTCTTGCCAGAACGCCAGGCAACCGGATGCAGCTGGTCGAGATAGGCAAACAGCGGCTCGACATCCTGCTCGAAGCTCTCCTCGACCACGGGCTTTGCCAGCTTGGCGGGATCGGCGATCACTTCGTTCAGGACTTGCTTCAGGAAGGACGAACCGATGAAATCCGGGGGCGCGGGATAGGAAAAGCGACCGGGGTTGTTCTTCGCCCAGTCGAGCAGTTGGGTGGCGTTATCAGGCAGGTTTGATGCTTCCGTGCGGGCGCTGTCGTAGAAGAAGACCATCTTCGCGCCGCCCCAAGGGCTTTCCAGTCCGTCCGTCGGCTCGGTGAAGTCGGTCAGAACGGTGGGCTGGTTCTCGATATCGACATAGCGCCAGTTGGGCAGCGCGGTTGCCCAGCCGGGGGTGAGGAGCAGGTCCTGTTGCTTCATCGAGACGAAGTTCTCGCCATTGATCCAGATGAGATCGACCGACCCGCCCTCGTTCTTGCCGGCGGCTTTCTCGGCGATCACCTTGGCAACCGCGCTTGCAGTATCCTCGAGCTTCACCTGCACCACGGTCACACCGTAGCGCGACTGCATTTCGGCGCCGACCCATTCGAGATAGGCGTTGATGTTTTCAGACCCGCCCCAGGCGTTGAAATAGACCGTCTGGCCGGACGCTGCCTTTTCCAGGGCAGCCCAGTCGGAAAGCTCGGGGCCGGCAGCCTTCGCCGGAACGATACTTGTGGCTGCCATCAGTGCGGCGGCGAAAATCCCTGTCATCAATCGCATTGTGTGCCCTACTCCCTCAAAATCGACCGCCGGACGCTGAGGCGTTGCGGCTCCTGTTTGAACTACGGTTCAGAGATCCGACGGATCTCACGTTTTCTTGCCAGACCCCATCTGTCGTCGTGCGAGTGCGGCCTTGATCTCCTCGCTCGGCACCGGATCGTGCATGGCACCTGCCATGGCGGTCAGATCATGAGTGATGCGCATCTGCTCGACGAAGGCCCTGCATCCCCGGCACATGGCCAGATGCAGCTTGATGTTCAGCCGCGGCCAGAAGCCGAGATCGCCATCGATCAGAAGGCTGGCACGCTCGGCGACTTCACTGCATCGAAACATGGTTCAGCCCTCCCCGGACATGGTGAAACGAAGTCTCATGGCGACGTCCTGCGCTTGCGGATCTGGCGCACGAGCGTTGGGATCAGCGCCACCAGCGCCAACGCGAAGAAGGCGAGCGTGATGTCGCGTGTCACGAGATCCGAGATCTGCGCTTCCCGACCGCTCGCCTGTGCCGCGACCAGTACACTGTCGACGCCCTGGCCGAGATAGGCATAGGCGAAGGTGCCGGGCAGGATGCCGAAGAAGGTCGCGGCGATGAACCGGCCGAGGCTGATGTCGAACAGGGCAGCCGCGATGTTGACGACGAAAAAGGGAAAGACCGGCGCGAGACGGATAACGAAGAGGTAGCCGAAGGCATTTTCGCGAAACCCGTCCGCCATCTTCTTGACGACGCCATCGACCCGGTGGCGCAGAAAGTCGCCGAAGGCAGAGCGCGTGGCGAGAAACAGGAGCGCCGCACCGATCGTGGCACCAATGGCAACCAGCGCGCCGCCGATCATCCAGCCGAAGAGGAAGCCGCCGAAGATGGTCAGCACCGAGGCTGCGGGGAAGGAGAAGGCGACAGCCAGAATGTAGACGGCGAGGAACAGCAGCGCGGACCAGAGAAAATTGGCATCGACATAGGCCCTCAGAGCCTGACGTTGTTCGGCCAGAAATCCGAGGCTGAGATAGTCCTGCAGGCCGAAGGCATAACCGAGTGCCAGACCCGCGACGACGAGGACGACGGGCGTATAGCGCCAGAGGCTGCCTCGGCCAATAGCCTCCTTCGAGGCGGTGGGTTCGTCCTCCGGCGGGCGGCCGTGCTGCGGGGAACGGCTGTCAATCATCGTGGTTTCCTCGAAACGCCCGCGCGCCTTGTAAGATCACCGGTTCCGGCGCGACTGATCCCCTATGGTCACTATGGCTTGATGGGGTCGAATGCTGCTGGACATGGAAGGCGATTGTTTTGCTAATGGCGCCCGAGCTGAGGCAGGGGGCGGCGTGGCGCAGGATGAAGGTGACGATCTGGCTCTGGCGCGGCACCTCGTTGATGGGGATGCTGCAGTTTTTGAGCTGCTCTATCGCCGGCACAATGCCGCGATGATCCGCTTTTGCGCAGGTATCGTGCGGTCGCGCGACATCGCGGAAGAAGTCGTGCAAGACACCTGGGTGGCCGTGCTCGGCCGCATTGATCTCTTCGAAGGACGCGGATCGCTCGCAAGCTGGATCTACACGATCCTCCTCAACAAAGCCCGCAGTCGCGCTCGCCGCGAAGGCCGCACCGTATCCTTCGATGATCTGGGGGATGGCAACGGTCTTGGCGAGGCTTTTGACGGGCACGGACACTGGCGCACCAGACCCGAGCTCTGGGAAGACCTGACGCCCGAGCGCCACATCGAGGGTCGAAGCATTTTGCAACACGTCGAGGCGATCATTGAAACGCTGCCGCCGGCGCAACGGGCGGTGCTGATCCTGCGCGGCCAGCAGGAGCTCGATCCGGCGGAGGTCTGCGCTTTGCTCGACATCTCCGAGGGCAATATGCGCGTACTTCTGCACCGGGCGCGGCTGACGGTTCGCAATGCGCTCGACCGGCTGAATACTGGCCTCTGACCGATACTGGGCAAGGCTCATCGTTCTTCTCCCGAGAAGGCAAGCCAAGCCTGACGCCAGCGAATGACTGTCGTCAGCGCGCAAAGAGCGGCAAAGCCATAGGCAATCAGCGGGAAACTTTGAGGCAAGAGGCACATAGCAACGAAGACCGCGATCGTCTCGAAGCCTTCGGCGAGACCGCCGGCGTAATAGATGCCCTTTGTGGGGAATTCCGGCGCCTTGCGACCAAGCTTCGCCGCGACAGCCGAGAAAGCGAGGAAGGAAGAGCCTGTGCCGACGAAGGAGACGATCAGGACGGCAGCCGGCAGCGCATTGACCTCAGGGATCGCCACCGCAAAGCCGAGCGGGATCAGCGCGTAGAAGACCATGTCGAGCGCGATATCGAGATAGGCGCCGCGATCCGTCGGGCCGTGAATGCGGGCAACCGCGCCGTCGAGGCCATCAAGCGCACGGTTCGCTAGGATCAGCAGAAGTGCTGCCAGAAAGTAACCGAAGCAGAGTGCGGCGAAGGCGCCGAGACCTGCGAGGAAACCGATCAGGCTGATCTGATCCGCCCGCACGCCGCGATGCGCCAGGAATTCGGCGACCGGCTGCAGGGCCGCCTTCTGCAGCGGCAGGATTTTCGCATCGATCATCCGCGCCTCCAAGTCTGGAAGCGTTCGAGCAGTGACAGGAGAAAGCCGTTGATGTGATTGCGTCGCCATTGGCCGGCGACCAGCTTGTTGGCTTCGGCGAGCGTCGGATAGATGTGGATCGTGCCGAGGATCTTGCCGAGGCCGTGGCCGTGTTTCATGGCGAAGACGAATTCGGCGAGCAGGTCGCCGGCATGTTCACCGACGATGGTGGCGCCCAGGATCTTGTCCTTGCCCGGCACGGTCAGCACCTTGACGAAGCCTCGGGCGGATCCGTCCGCAATCGCGCGATCGAGATCGTCGATGCCGAAGCGCGTCACCTCATGCGGGATCTTCTTCTCCTTCGCCTCAGCCTCGGACAAGCCCACCCGCGCCACTTCCGGATCGGTGAAGGTCGCCCACGGGATGACGCTGTAATCGGCCTTGACGCGCTTGAGATCCCCGAAAAGCGCGTTGATTGCCGCAAACCAGGCCTGATGCCCGGCGACATGGGTGAACTGATAGGGCCCTGCGACATCGCCGGCCGCCAAGATGTTCGGATGCAGTGTCTGGAGGTATTCGTTCGTCTCGACGACCCTGTCGACCTTGATGCCGAGGTCTTCGAGCCCGAAGCCCTTCAGCCGCGGCGCGCGTCCGACCGCAACGATGATCTCGTCGAAGCCGATGCGGAACTTGGTCCCGTCCTTCTCGACCTCGATCCACTTCTCGCCGGCATCCGTGCCACAGGCGACCGCCTTGTGGCTGGTCAGGACATTGACGCCGTCCGCCTTGATCGAAGCCTCGACAAGCGCGGCTGCATCCTCGTCCTCGCGCATCATCAGGCGCGGTGCCATCTCGATCTGCGTGACCTCGGAGCCAAGCCGGGCAAAACTCTGCGCCAGCTCGCAGCCGATCGGCCCTCCCCCCAAAACGACCAGCCTCTGAGGCACGGATGGGCGATCGCGAAGGCGCTCCCACATGTTGTCGGAGGTGAGATAGCTGATCTCGGCGAGGCCTGGTATCGGGGGCACGAAGGGCTGCGCACCGGTCGCGATGATGATCGACCGCGTCGTCAGACGCTGCATGCCGCCGTCGTTCAGCGCGATCTCCACCGTCCAGGGATCGATCAGCTTGGCGTAGCCTTGCAGGACTTCCACGCCGAGGCCGGTGTAGCGCTCGACGCTGTCATGCGGCTCGATCTCGGCGATTACCTTGTGGATCCGCTCCATCACGGCGGAGAAGGGCACCTTCGGCTCGACCGGCTCCAGACCGTATTGGTCGGCATGGCGCATCTGGTGCGCCACCCTGGCGCTCTTGATCAGCGCCTTCGAGGGTACACAGCCGAAGTTGAGGCAATCACCGCCCATCTTGTTTGCCTCGACCAGCGTCACCTTCGCCTTGGCGGCGGCCGCGATATAGGCCGAGACCAGGCCGGCAGATCCCGCACCGATGACAACCAGGTTGCGATCGAAACGTTTGGGCCGTTGCCAGTCGGAGCCGGGTCGGGTCGTTTTCGGCTCTGTGCGATCCATCCGTGCCTCTGCGCGGTAAGGGGGCTTGTAGTGACATGACACGCAACGAAGCAGATTGTTACACGGCCACGGTCATTTTTCTGGACTTTCTCAGAACAAGCAGACCGGCACTGCGTGAGATCAGGTCTGGCCCATTCGCTGCTGGCGAGCAGCGATGCGATCGGCGTCAGTGGCCTGGCGCAGGCCGGGTGAGCACGAAAGCCGCGCAAGCGACGAGGATCAATCCGATCACGAGCTTGAGCCAGAGCTGGGGCGGCCCGAAGAAGATAACGATGCCGTAGCTCACCGCCATCAGCGAGACCGAGGCGATCTTTGCCCTCTGCGAGATCGCACCCTCACGGCGCCAGTCGATCAGCGGCTGGCCGAAGCGCGGGTGGTCGAGCAGCCATTGCTCGAAGCGCGGAGATGAGCGCGCGAAGAGCGCTGCCGCCAGGATCATGAAGGGTGTCGTGGGCAGGACCGGCAGGAAGATGCCGATGACACCGATCCCGACCATCAGCCAGGCGCAGCCAAGAATGAGCAGGCGCATCAAATCCCCTTCGCTGGCTACCGTCGCTTCGACTGGAGATATGGCATGATTCGGGATCGGCAAGGATTTTGAGGATTGCGGCAAATGCGGCGATTTTTCGTTTGCGCCGCAACAGGCTGAAATGCATCCTTGCCCGGCAAGCCCCACCTTCAGGAATTCAACTGACATGTCCAAGGTTACCCTCGTGCTCGGCGCCGGCATTATCGGCGTTTCCACAGCCATCCATCTCGCCCGCCGCGGGCGCTCGGTGGTGCTGGTGGACCGCCGGGGTGCCGGTGAGGAAACCTCCTTCGGCAATGCGGGCCTGATCCAGCGCGAGGGCGTGGTGCCCTACGGCTTCCCGCAGGACTTGAGCCTGCTGATCCGCTACGGCTTCAACAACCGGATCGACGCGCACTACCATGCGAGCGCCATCCTGAAGCTCGTGCCGTTCCTGTCGCGCTACTGGTGGCATTCGAACAAGAGCCGGCATGAGGTGATTGCCCGCGCCTATGCGCCGCTCATCGAAAATTCGATCACCGAGCATCAGGATCTGATCCAGGCGGCCAAAGCCGACCACCTGATCCGCAAGGACGGCTGGATGGAGATCTTCCGGACGACGGCCAAGCGCGACACGGAGCTTGCCGAAGCGGCTCGCCTCGCCCGCGAATACGGCGTCAGCTACCGGGCCTTGAACCGCGAAGAGCTGGCCAAGGAAGAGCCACATATTCGCGGCGACTTCGTCGGCGGTCTGAAGTGGAACGACCCCTGGTCGGTCACCAATCCGCATGGTCTGACGCAAGCCTATCTCACCTATTTCCAGTCGCTCGGCGGACGCTTCGTCAAGGGCGATGCCACATCGCTGGAAACGGGCGCTTCCGGCAAGGGCTGGCGCGTGAAGACCGATGACGGCATGGTCGAGGGCGACGATGTGGTGCTGGCACTTGGCCCCTGGTCGGAGGAAGTCACCCGCAAATTCGGCTACCGTTTCCTGCTTGGCGTCAAGCGCGGTTACCACATGCATTACGCGCCCGAAGGAAATGCGGTCCTCAACAACTGGACCATGGATGCCGAGCGCGGCTATTTCCTGGCGCCCATGGAGAAGGGCATCCGCCTGACGACGGGTGCGGAATTCGCCAATCGCGATGCGCCCAAGTCTCCCGTCCAGCTCGCCCGGGCGGAAAAGGTGGCGCGCGAGATCTTCCCGCTCGCCGACCGGCTCGACGCCGAACCCTGGATGGGCGCCCGCCCCTGCACGCCCGACATGATGCCGGTCATTGGCAAGGCGCCGCGTCACGAGGGCATGTGGTTCGCCTTCGGCCATGCGCATCACGGTCTGACACTTGGTCCGGTCACGGGCCGTCTGATCGGGGAAATGATGGACGGGGAAAAGACATTCATCGACGCCAAGGCCTGGAGCCCTGAGCGTTTTCGCCCCTGAAAAACAAAGCTTTTCTAGCCCCCTTCTCAGGGGGCTAGCCTTTTTGGCGCCGAGGTGGTAGTCATTCCGAATAATTTGATCAAATTGTTTCCCGGTGGAAACAGGCCGGAACGAAGCACGCGTCGCAAGAACGCCGCCGGTCGAGGGGATCAGGAAGAGACGGACAGTGGCATGCGCCGGTGTTTGATCCATAACGCGAAAAGCGTCTATCGTTAGCGGACCAGCATCCGTTCGCGCTCCATTGCGCGTTTCGAACCCGATCGACATCAGCCACACGGTGATCCATGGACATGGCCGAAGAGGCACGCGAATTCTTCGCGGCAAATCCCGATATTGAAGTACTTGAAGCATTCGTCATCGACGTGAACGGCGTGCCACGCGGCAAGTGGATCCCGCGCGAGCGGGCCATCGACGTGTTGACCAAGGGCATGGCGATGCCGCGCTCGGTCTATGCGCTCGACGTCTGGGGCCGCGACGTCAACGCCGCTGGTCTCGCCGAAGGCACCGGCGACCCTGACGGCATCTGCTTCCCCGTTCCAGGTACGCTTTCCCGCGTGACCTGGCTGTCGCGCCCGACGGCGCAGGTGCTCTTGCAGATGTACACCCCGGAAGGCGAGAGTTTCTATGCCGACCCGCGTCAGGTGCTGGGACACGTGCTCGACCGCTTCAAGGCGGCGAAACTGACGCCGGTCGTTGCCACCGAGCTCGAATTCTACCTGATCGACCCGGTGCGCTCGGCGCTCGACCCGGTGCGTCCGCCGAACACGCGTGACGGTCGCTGGCATACCGGCCAGACGCAGGTTCTCTCGATCTCGGAACTGCAGGACTTCGAAGAGGTCTTCCACGGCATTTCGACGGCCGCCCGCGCGCAGAATGTGCCGGCGGATACGACGCTGCGCGAAAACGGCCCTGGCCAGTACGAGATCAACCTCAACCACGTGCCGGATGCGCTGGCGGCTGCCGATTATGCGGTGCTGCTCAAGCGCATCGTCAAGGGCGTGGCACGTGCCAGCGACCTCGACGCCACCTTCATGGCCAAGCCCTATGGAACCCAGGCCGGCAGCGGCATGCATGTGCACTTCTCCGTTCTCAACGAGAGGGGCGAGAACATCTATGTCGGCGAGAACGGCCCCTCGGACGCCCTCTTCCATTCGGTCGGCGGGCTTCTCGAAAGCATGGGCGAGAGCATGGCGATCTTTGCCCCGCACCAGAACTCCTATCGCCGCCTGCGCCCATCCGAACATGCACCGACCTATGCATCCTGGGGCTTCGACAATCGGTCTGCCGCCGTGCGCGTCATCACCGCGTCGAAACCGGCGACCCGCATCGAGCATCGCGTCGCCGGATCCGACACCAATCCCTATCTCGTTCTGGCGATGATCCTGTCGGCGGCGCTCGCCGGCATGAAGGAGAAGCTTTCGCCCGGGGGGGCGATCTCCGGCGACGACCATGCCGTCAACCACGAGCCGCTGCCGACCAACTGGGACTACGCCCTGCAGCGCTTTGCCAAGTCGAGCTTCGCCTATGCGGCGCTCGGGCCGAAATACCGAAGCCTTTATACCGCCTGCAAGCAGCAGGAACTCTCGGAGTTCTCGCTGCGTGTGACCGACGTCGAATACGACGCCTATATCCGGACCGTGTGAGGTGAAGCCATGACGAAGTCGATCGGACCCAATCCCGGCCATGCGGCCACCTATTACGCAGCCTCTGCCCGCGACAAGCAGGTACGCCCGAAGCTGGATGGCCAGCATACGGCCGATATCTGCATCATCGGCGCCGGATTTACCGGCATTTCGGCAGCCCTTGAGCTCTCCGAAAAGGGCTATGCCGTCATCGTTCTCGAAGGCGATCGCATCGGCTTCGGCGCTTCGGGTCGCAATGGCGGCCAGATCGTCAACGGCTATAGCCGTGATCTTGAAACGATTGCCAAACGCTACGGTCAGGAAAAGGCGGATCGGCTCGGCGAGATGTCGCTTGAGGGTGGCCGGATCATCCGCGAGCGCGTGGCGAAATACGGGATCGAATGTGATCTCGTCGACGGCGGCTTCTTCGCAGCCTTTACCGACAAGCAGGTGAAGGAGATGGCGGACGTCCGGGCA
The DNA here is from genome assembly GCA_051861045.1 of Allorhizobium sp. GTDB lineage: Bacteria > Pseudomonadota > Alphaproteobacteria > Rhizobiales > Rhizobiaceae > Allorhizobium. The sequence goes on along the minus strand of JBHYDI010000002.1, from coordinate 175,407 downwards.
CACTGGATGAAGCACGGGCATGACGGGCTGGAAATGGTCTCCAAGTCCGAGGTCGCCAAGTATGCCAAGACCGACCGCTATGTTGGTGGCATGATCGACCGTCATGGCGGCCATATCCATCCGCTCGACCTCGTGCTCGGCGAGGCGGCGGCGGCGGAAAGCCTCGGTGCCAAGATCTTCGAGAATTCCAAGGTTGTGCATCTCGACACCGGCCCGCAGCCCTTCGTCTGCACCGAGGGCGGCATCGTCAGGGCCAAGCACATCCTCGTCTGCGGCAATGCCTATATGGCCGGTATCGCGCCGAAGGTGACCGAGAAGATGATGCCGGTTTCCAGCCAGGTGATGGCGACGGAGCCGCTGGACGCCAAGCTGATCGAGGAACTGCTGCCCTCCAACTACTGCGTCGAAGATGCCAATTACGTGCTCGACTACTACCGTCGCACCGCCGACAACCGTCTGCTCTATGGTGGCGGCATCGGCTATGGCGGCCAGGATCCGAAAAACCTGACGGGCGTCATCCGGCCGAACATGCTGAAGACCTTCCCGCAATTGAAGGACGTGAAGATCGACTATGCCTGGAGCGGCAATTTCGCGCTGACGCTGACGCGCATCCCGCACATGGGCAAGCTGTCGGACACCGTCTACTTCTCGCATGGCGACAGCGGCCACGGGGTTACGACGACGCATCTGCTCGGCAAGATCCTCGGCGAGGCCGTGCATGGCCAGATGAGCCGCTTTGACGTCTGGTCGTCGCTGCAGGCCTATCCCTTCCCGGGCGGGCGCATGTTCCGCGTGCCTTTCACCGCGCTCGGCGCCTGGTATTACGGCATGCGCGACCGGCTCGGCGTGTGAGGAGAAAAGAGATGACCCGCACCGTTACCGTCGCCGCCACCCAGATGGCCTGCACATGGGATCTGCCCGGCAACATTGCCCGGGCCGAAAAGCTCGTGCGCGAGGCAGCATCCAAGGGCGCGCAAATCGTCCTGATCCAGGAGCTGTTCGAGGCACCCTATTTCTGCCAGGACCAGATCGCCGAGTTCTTCGATCTCGCCAAGCCCGCCCATGACAATGCGCTGATCGAGCACTTCTCAGCACTGGCCGAAGAGCTCAACGTCGTCATTCCCGTCAGTTTCTTCGAAAAGGCCGGGCAGACCTTCTTCAACAGCGTCGCCATCGTCGATGCGACCGGCGACGTGCTCGGCATCTATCGTAAGAGCCATATTCCTGATGGTCCTGGATATACCGAGAAGTTCTACTTCTCGCCCGGCGATACGGGTTTCGAGGTCTGGGAGACGCGGCATGCGGCTATCGGCGTCGGCATCTGCTGGGACCAGTGGTTCCCGGAGGCGGCGCGTGCCATGGCACTGCAGGGCGCCGAACTTCTGTTCTATCCAACTGCGATCGGATCGGAGCCGCAGGATGCGAGCCTCGACAGCTCCGGCCACTGGCAGCGGGTGATGCAGGGGCATGCGGCGGCGAACATCATGCCTGTCATCGCCTCCAACCGGATCGGCAAGGAAGATGGCCGCAAGGGCACGTCGCTCACCTTCTACGGCTCGTCCTTTATCTGCGACCAGACCGGTGCGATGGTGGCGACCGCCGACCGGGAGACGGAGACGGTGCTGACCGCGACCTTCGATCTCGACGGCATCGCCCGTCAGCGCGCCAGCTGGGGTCTGTTCCGCGACCGCCGTCCGGAGCTTTACGGCCCGCTGTTGGGTTACGAAGGCTGAGGCTCAGGCTTCCGCTTTCAGCCCGTTGAGCGCGTCAGTGACGATGCCTTCGACCGGCTGGTCGATGGAGACGGTGACAACGCCCTGCTCGCCGGTCGGCACTTCCAGGGTGGCGAGCTGGCTGTCGAGCAGCCCGAGCGGCATGAAATGGCCGGTGCGGGCGCCCATGCGGCGCCCGAGCAGCTCGCGAGATCCGTGCAGATAGACGAAGGAAAGTCGGCCGCCGGTCGCGGCGCGCAGATGCTCGCGGTAGATCTTTTTCAGCGCCGAGCAGGAGACGATGATCCCCTCCCCGCGCGCCAGAGCGTCCGCCATGCGCGCGCCGATCACGGTCAGCCAGGGCCAGCGATCCTCGTCGGTCAGCGGTGTTCCCGCGGCCATCTTCGCGACATTGCTTTCTGGATGCAGCACGTCGCCTTCAATGAAGGCAAGCCCGAGCCGCTGTGCCAGCGCCTCGCCGACCGAAGACTTTCCGCAGCCGCTGACGCCCATGACGATCACCGCCTGCGGGGCGGTTGGCAGAATTTCTGGCGGCATTCTCTTCCTCTTCATGCACCCTCATCCAAGGGTGGCGACAATAGGAAGGTTCAGGCGAAATGCAATCCGCTCTCGCTGTTCGCGCCCTTCGCGGCCACCCGTTCCCTTGCCGGTCGGACCTCCGCCCGGATGGCGGCGGCGATCTTCTCCGCCATCATGATCACAGGTGCATTGGTGTTGCCGCCGATCAGACGCGGCATGACGGATGCGTCGACGACGCGTAGCCCCTCGACGCCGTTGAGCTTGAGGCTGACATCGACGACCGCGGCCGGATCCGAGCCCATGCGGCAGGTGCCGACGGGGTGATAGATCGTGTCGGCGCGGGCGCGGATGGCGGCGTCGAGTTCCGCGTCCGTCGGTCCGGCGGGATAGAGTTCGGCGCCGCGATACTTGTTGAGTGCCGGGGCGGCCATGATCTCCGCCATCACCCGGGCGCCCTTGCGCAGCGCCTCGAGGTCGCGTGCATCCGAGAGGAAGGCGGGATCGATCAGCGGTGCGGCCATGGGATCGGCGCTCGCGAGGCGCACCGTGCCGCGCGAATGGGGGCGCAGCACACAGACATGGCAGGAATAGCCGTAGCCCCAATGCATCTTGCGCACGTGATCATCGACCATGGCGACTAGGAAATGCAGCTGGATATCCGGCCGGTCCAGAGACCGATCGGTCTTCAGGAAGGCACCCGATTCCGCGCAGGTCGAACGCAGGTGACCCATGCGCTCGGTGCGCCATTCGTTTGCCGCGCGCATCAGATCCCGCGCCGCCGTCAGGCCCATGCCGAACATGTCGGTATCAGGCGAGCGGAAGATCATCGTGTAATCGAGATGGTCCTGGAGATTTGCACCGACCTCCGGGCTGTCGGCTACGACGCTGATGCCGAGAGAGGTGAGATGATCGGCGGGACCGATGCCCGACAGCATCAAGATCTGCGGGGATTGCAAAGCGCCTGCGGACAGCAAGACTTCGCGGCCGGCGCGGACGACCCTTTGCTCCTTGCCATGGCGATAGGCGACACCGACCGCCCTGCCCCGCTCGACGATGATGCGCGTGACCTGCGCCTCGGTGATGACAGTCAGATTGCGGCGGGTCATCACGTCGTGCAGATAGGCGCCCGAGGCCGAGCAACGCTCGCCGCGTTTCGGGCCGTTCCAGAACTGCGTGGTCTGATAGACGCCCGCCCCCTCCTGAACCGGACCGTTGAAATCGTCGTTCTGTCGGTACCCGCTCTGTTCGCAGGCCTTCAGAAAGGCCTGGTTGATCGGGCGCGTCCAGTTCTGGTCACAGACCTGCAGCGGTCCGCCCCGTCCGTGCAGATCGTCAGCACCGCGGATATTGTCTTCCGACTTCCTGAACCAGGGCAGCACATCATCCCAGGACCAGCCCTCGCAGCCGAGTGCGGCCCATTCGTCATAATCGCGCGCATGGCCGCGCACATAGAGCATGGCATTGATGAGGCTCGATCCGCCAAGGCCCCTGCCTCGCGGCTGGTAGCCCCGGCGACCGTTCAATCCGGGTTGCGGCACCGTGGAGAAACGCCAGTTGGCGCTCTTCACATGGCCCGGAACGACCGCAGCTGCAGCCATGGGCACGCGGGCAAAGATGCCGTCGCCGCGCCCCCCGGCTTCGAGAAGGCAGACGGTGAGAGAGGGATCCTCGCTCAGCCTCGCCGCAAGGACCGACCCGGCCGAGCCCCCGCCGATGATCACGTAATCGTACATGCTCTCCCCCAGAGACCATCGGCAGCACAGCATTTCCACTGCGCCTACATTAAGCAGATTTAAATTGCCGTGAACGTAAGCGTAGCATAGCGGCGGGGGGACGCAAGACCGTCTCAAAGGCTTGCTACGCAAAGAAAAACCCGCCTTGCGGCGGGTTCAACCAGACTGGCGATTTTGGATGGTTCAGGCGGCCGGTGCGGCTGCAACACGGCGCGGCTGCAGTTCGTCGATGCCGAGCAGGAAGTTGATCTGCGGGCGAGCCTTGACCAGATCGTCGATCGTGTACTCCGAGAGCACGTCGAAGAAGGCATTGAGCGCCTTGCGCAGCGCCGAGTTCAGACCGCAGCTGTCGATCAGCGGGCACTCGACGTCACCGTCATCCTCGAAGCACTCCGCCATGGCGAAGCTGTCTTCGGTCACCTTGACGACATCAAACAGCGTGATCTTCTCGGCCGCACGACCCAGACGCACACCGCCATTACGGCCACGCACGGTTTCGACCAGACCGGCCTTGTTCAGCGGCTGCAGAATCTTGAACAGGAAGAGTTCAGAGACGCCATAAGCTCTGGCGATCTCCGGGATCCGGCTCAACTGGTCGCTGTTGGCTGCGCAATACATCAGCATGCGCACGGCGTAATTTGTCTGCTTTGTCAAACGCATGCACGATTCCTCTGTTTTGTTGACCCTTATATAGCGCCTTTTGCAGTTTTGAACAATTCCAAAATACTCAAGTTCACGACTCACGTGTCCGTGATTAAAGTCGAGTACAATTGACAGCTTATATGAATTCATGAATATGCCCCTCAACAATCCAAGAGGGAGGCTATGCCATGACATCTATTCGCACACTCGCACTCGGTGCTGTTTCCGTTCTGGCTCTTTCGGCCGGCGCAGCGCAGGCCGAAGGCGAGGTCAACATCTATTCCTACCGCCAGCCGGAACTGATCCAGCCGCTGATGGATGCCTTCACCAAGGAAACGGGCATCAAGACCAACGTGCTCTTCCTCGACAAGGGCCTCGTCGAGCGCATCACGGCAGAAGGCGCGAACTCGCCGGCCGACGTGATCCTGACGATCGACATCGCACGCCTGACGGAAGCCAAGGACGGCGGCGTGACCCAGCCGCTCAATGACGACGACATCAACAAGCAGATTCCGGCACAGTATCGCGATACCGATGGCAACTGGTTCGGCCTGACGACCCGCGGTCGCGTGGTCTATGCTTCCAAGGACCGCGTCTCGGAAGATGCGATCACCTATGAAGAGCTTGCCGACCCGAAGTGGAAGGGCCGCATCTGCATGCGTGACGGCCAGCACTCCTACAATATCGGCCTGTTTGCCTCGATGGTCGCCCATCATGGCGCCGACTACACCGAGAAGTGGCTCGCTGGCCTGAAGCAGAACCTCGTCAAGAAGCCTGATGGCAATGACCGCGCCCAGGCCAAGGCAATCCATGCCGGCGAATGCGATCTGGGTCTCGCCAACACCTATTATCTCGGTCTGATGAAGACCAATGAGAAGGAGCCGGAAGAGAAGGAATGGGCCGCTTCGGTCAAGGTTCTCTTCCCGAATGCTGCCGATCGCGGCACGCATGTGAACATCTCCGGCATGGCGCTGGCGAAGAACGCCCCGAACAAGGACAATGCCGTCAAGCTGATGGAATTCCTTGCCTCGGATGAAGCACAGTCGATCTATGCCGAGCAGGTCTTCGAATATCCGGTCGGACCGAACGCAAAGGTCTCCGAAATCGTCGCCGGCTTCGGCCCGATCAAGGCTGACCCGCTGCCGCTCGTCGACATCGCCGCCAACCGCAAGACGGCGTCCGAACTGGTCGACAAGGTTGGCCTGAACGAAGGTCCGACGCAGTAAGCTTCGGCAGAACCCAAAAAGCAGAAGGGGCGGTCTTGGACCGCCCCTTCTTGCATTTCGGCATAGGGAATGGCGTTTCCGTTCGGCCGTCTAGGACCCGCCGGCTCCGACCTCGCGAGCATGATCGTCGATCGCCTTGCGCCGCTCGGCTGTTCCAGGATGGGTGGAGAGGAAGGTCGAGTCTCCATCGAGCCCGAGTTTCTCCTCCAGCAGCGCGAAGAAGCGGCCAATGGCACGCGGATCGCGTCCTGCCTTTGCCATCAGCTCCACCGAGATACGGTCGGCCTGATTTTCCGCATCGCGCGAATGCGAGAGCGACATGAGGGCCGCACCATTGGTCAGGATATCCTCACCGGCCGCACCAACATCGCCTGCAATCAACATGATCAGGCCTGCCATTCCAGCTGCCCGGTAGAGCTGCCGCAGCGAATGTTCTTCCTCGACATGGCCGATCTCGTGGGCAAGCACCCCGATGATCATGTCCATGTCGCCATCCGCAAGCTCGATCAGCTCATCGGTGATCACAAGCGTGCCATCCGGCAAGGCGAAGGCGTTGGGTCCGATGACGCCGCCATGGCGGAAGTTCAGGTTGTAGCCTGCACGTCCGCGCGACGAGAGGTCTGCGATTCCATTGAAAGCCTCGCGGATTTCGGCCTGCCGGGCATCCGGCAGCTTGCTGTCGTCGAAGAGCGCCTGATCAAGCGAGAGCAAGGTGCCGCTCGCCATCCATTGGGTGACCGCTGGCGGTGTCACCAGGACGGCAACCTCGACCAGCGCCGGCACCGCGTAACGATAGATCAGGCCGGTAAACAAGCAGACGGCAAGCACGAATGCGATCAGCCGCGGATGAAAGCGCTCCAACTCGTGGACGAAGCCGCTTTTCCCATGCCTTTTCAGCCAGAGATCGACGGCCTCGTTGTCTTCGGTCTCGAACATAGAGCCGTCGACAAAACTGATCCTGCGCGGAATGCGACCGACCCGGGCGGATATCTCAGTCCGGGCCAGATCTCCGATCGAAACCGGATCGCCCCCTGCAGCCAGCCGGACATAGAGCGTCTTGCTCTCGCCCAGCAGGACGGCTGGTTCCGCGCGGCTGGAGCCAGGCGGGTGCCAGCGGCCAGAGGCGATGCGCTTGTCGTCAGAAGCCAAAGTCGAATCCTTCGAGATCGAGATATTCTGCCGTCACGGCAGAGCCGGAAGCCTGCATCGACGATACCACATCATCGAGTTCCCCATCGACCACGATGCCGGAATGCTCGATCACATAGCGATGTTCGCGGACCGCTGCCCAGGGGCGCATCAGGCTGAGAGTGAGGACCGTGACCACGAGGTTCGAAATGACGATCCAGAAGTAGCGAAGGCGTCCGAGATCGGAGAACAAGGTGTGGCGGGTATCGAAGCGGGTGGCGTTCATCACCACGTTGCGAACGCCGATCCGATAGAAGATCGCGGCCACGCCCCAGAGTACGATCGCGGGGACCAGTGCGCCGTAGATGCCGAGAATGAGATCCAGTTCCGGATCCATGCTTGTACCGGCACCTTCGACCGCGCTGTAATAGGCCGCGATGCCGAGAAAGCCACCGACGGCAGCACCAACCAGCATCAGCAGGAAGGCGGGCAGCCAGACGCGGTAGAGAGCGCCGATCTTCGGATCGCTCTCGAAAGCGCGGTCGCCATAACGCAGGTTGTTGAAGATGTAGCGATAGAGCCAGCGGCTGGCGAAGGGTGCCAGAATGCCGAGCGAGAAGAAGGAAACGAGGCCGCCGACGATGATCGCGAAGAAGGCGCCGCCGGTCTTGCCGACGAAGTCGAAGCGGATGTTGCGGTAGCTGGTGACGCGGGCGTTGAAGCGCAGGCTGCGCATGACGATCCACGGCAGGAGGACCAGCATCAACAGCGCCAGAATGCCGCCGATGATCGGGCTGAAGGTCAGAAGCAGGTTGTAGGCGACGATGTAGCCGAAGACGATGGCACGGCCGATGAAGATCTGCAGGCCACGGGCGTGGTAGTCGAAGGAGTGACCGTCAATGAACGAGTTTCCGTAGAAATAGCGATTGCGCCGGACCTTGGCCCAGGCCGAATAGATGCCGACCGAAATGATGGTCAGCAGGATGTTGACGATCCAGATGCCGAAATACTCACCGGCGCTGCCGCGAAACTCGCCGCGACGCAAATTGGCCGCACGGCCAAAAACTGCCTCTTGCATGAAATGTCCCTCATGAAATCAAAATCGGCACGTCGCTATCCCCCGCGACGCGCGCCTGAACATTGATCATGAGACCACCACGCACTCAAGTGCGCTAGGACACTTCGGACGCCTGCAGGCTTCAGGTTTCGGCGATCTCGATGCACCACCATTTCGGCCGGCCACCCTTGTAGGAATGATAGGCGGGTTTGAGATCGGCGGCACTTGTCCGATCGAAGCTACCGAGCAGAAGTGCCACCGTCGGCTGGTCATCGATGGCGCCGAGCGAGGAGCCGCACGTGCCGCAAAAGGCGCGCGACGAGATGTCAGATGACCGCCAGGTGGAAGGCTGGCCTGAAGGCCCGATCCAGCGGACGGCTTCGCGCGGGAATTCGACCCAGCTGGCCGTCAGGCTTCCGGTGTGGCGCTGGCACATCTTGCAGGAACAGGTGTGTGGTCTGGCAGCCGGCGCATCGGCTTCGAAGCGCACAGCTCCGCAGAGACAGCCTCCGGTGTGGATCTTCTTTTTCGGCATGGTCAGACCTCCCGACAGCAAAGCTATCAAGTGGCAACAGGCTGACAAGAGAACGCCACCCCGTCTTGCGACGGAGTGGCGCGAAAGTGATCGAACGGGTGGTTCGCTTACTTCATCGTCGGCATGACGAATTCGGCGCCGTCCTTGATGCCCGACGGCCAACGGCTTGTGACCGTCTTGGTGCGAGTCCAGAACTTGATCGAGTCCGTGCCGTGCTGGTTCAAGTCACCGAAGGACGAGGACTTCCAGCCACCGAAGGAGTGGTAGGCGAGCGGAACCGGGATCGGCACGTTGATGCCGACCATGCCGATGTTGATGCGCGAGGCGAAGTCGCGGGCGGCATCACCGTCGCGGGTGTAGATCGCGACACCGTTGCCGTATTCATGCTTCATCGGCAGGTCGAGGGCTTCTTCATAGGTCTTGGCGCGAACAACCGAGAGGACCGGACCGAAGATCTCGGTCTTGTAGATGTCCATATCAGGCGTGACGTGGTCGAAGAGGCAGCCGCCGACGAAGTAGCCGTTCTCGTAACCCTGGAGCTTGAAGTCGCGGCCATCGACCACGAGCTTGGCGCCGGCTTCAACGCCGCTGTCGATCAGGCCCTTGATGCGTGCCTGGGCTTCCTTGGTCACGACGGGGCCGAGATCGGCCTTGTCATCGGTGTAAGGGCCGATGCGCAGGCTTTCCACCATCGGGGTCAGCTTCTCGATCAGGCGGTTGGCGGTTTCTTCACCGACCGGAACAGCGACCGAGATCGCCATGCAGCGCTCGCCGGCAGAGCCGTAGCCGGCACCCATCAGCGCCTGGGCTGCCTGATCGAGATCGGCGTCCGGCATGATGATCATGTGGTTCTTGGCGCCACCGAAGCACTGGGCGCGCTTGCCGTTCATCGCGGCCGTTCCATAAACGTAACGGGCGATCGGGGTCGAGCCGACGAAGGAGACGGCCGAGATGTCAGGATGGGTGAGGATGCCGTCGACGGCCGACTTGTCGCCATTGACGACGTTGAGGATACCGGCCGGCAGACCTGCCTCGATCATCAGTTCGGCGAGACGGATCGGAACGGACGGATCGCGCTCCGACGGCTTCAGGATGAAGGCGTTGCCGCAGGCGATGGCAGGCGCAAACATCCACATCGGGATCATGGCCGGGAAGTTGAACGGCGTGATGCCGGCGCCGATACCGACAGCCTGGCGGATCGAATACATGTCGATGTTCGGGCCGGCGCCTTCCGTGAACTCGCTCTTCGACAGATGCGGGATGCCGATGACGAATTCGCAGACTTCCAGACCGCGGACGATATCGCCCTTGGCGTCTTCGATGGTCTTGCCGTGTTCGCGCGAGAGGGTCTCTGCGAGGCTGTCCATGTTGTCGTTCAGGAGCTGGACGAACTTCATGAAGACGCGGGCGCGGCGCTGCGGGTTGGTGGCGGCCCACTTGGCCTGGGCGGCCTTGGCGTTCTCGACGGCGGCGTTCAGCTCTTCGGCGCTGGCGAGCGAAACTTCGCCCTGCACTTCGCCAGTGGCGGGATTGTAGATCGGCTGCTTGCGACCCGAGGTGCCGGCGACATGCTTGCCGCCGATGAAATGACCTACCTGATACATGGGTATCCTCCTGGATTGTTATGGAGGCAGTATGCGCTTTGATTTCTACAAATCAACGCGATGATTTACGCATCTGTTGTGCGCAGATTGAAGCAAGGTGGTTTTCTTATTTCCATAGAGAGGCCTCGATCAGGGCACGGTGTGCCGAAATTCCGGCCATGACGCCGGAGGCACTGGCGAGCGTTGCATTGTGCATCGGACTTGCCGCGTCGCCGGCTGCAAAGACGCCGGGCTCGCTGGTGCAGCCCATCTGGACCTTGATGTGAAAGCCTTGTGGCCCCTCTTCCAGTTCCAGGCCGAGCTTCGATGCCAGCGGTGAGGCGATGGACACCTTTGACTGGGCAAAGAGGGCGTGGACTTCCACGATGCGTCCGTCAACCAGGCGAACGGCTTCAAGCCCCTGCCCTTCACCGATCAGTTCCACCACTCGTTCGGTCTCGATCGTGACCCCTCGGGCGGCAAGCATGGCCTGCTGTTCTTCGTCGAAGGTGACCCCGGGTTCGACAAACATGGTCGTGCGGCCCCAATCGGGCAGGATGCTGCCTTGATGAGCCGCAAGCGGTGATGAAGCGAGGATGCCGATCGGGCCGCCGCCGATTTCGTAGCCGTGGCAGTAAGGGCAATGCAGGACCGTGCGGCCCCAGCGCTCGGCGAGACCCGGGATCGACGGGAGCGCATCGGTGACGCCGACAGCAAGCACGAGCACCTGCGCCTCAATGGCACGGCCGTCGGCCAGGCCGACCTTGAACCCGCCCAGGCAGCGTTCGGCGCTCTCAGCGTCCCCTTCCAGAAGCGTGAAGTTCGGATAGCGGACAAGCTGCTCCAGAGCACGACGGCGGATCTCTGAGGGTGCCACCCCGTCCTGACCGAGGAAGCCATGCGAAGCGTGAGCAAAGCGATTCCGCGGGCGCGCTGCATCGATGAGCAGAATATTGCGGCGGGTGCGGGTGAGCTGCATGGCGGCCGAGAGACCGGCGAAACTTCCACCCACGACAACGGCATCATACTTCATGCGAGACCCTTTCATGTAACTTTTGATGTTATGTATCTTATTAAGTTACGTGAAGCCTCGCCGTCAAGTGATGTAACTTGACTTGTTGCATGACGATGGCTGCGCTACGGATCAGTCAACAGTGGAGGAAGTGCCGATGCGCGGGGATAGCCGTCTGTCCCGCATGCTGCATGTGCTGATCCATCTCGGACGCCGCAAGGAAGCGGCGACGTCCGAGATGATCGCCAAGATGCTCAACACCAATCCTGTGGTCGTTCGCCGGACGATGGCGGGACTGCGCGAGCGCGGCTATGTGCAATCCGAAAAGGGACATGGCGGCGGCTGGAAGCTCACCAAGAGCCTGGACGAGATCAGTCTCCTCGATGTCTATGAAGCGCTCGAGCGGCCGGAACTCTTCTGCCTCGTCAGCGCGTCCGACCATCCCGGCTGCCTTGTGGAGCTATCGGTCAACGAGGCCCTTGAGGATGCGCGGCGGGAAGCGGAAGCGCTGTTGCTCTCGCGTTTCGCGACGCTCAAGCTCTCGGATATCGCCGGCGACTTCGACAGGCGGATGGACATGCTGGGCTTGAGCCACGGCGCACATGGATTCGACGCATGATGCAAGGACCGGCGGAACGGAGGAGGCCTTGGCATGAACTGGGATGACGTTCGCATCTTTCTGGCCGTGGCCCGCACGGGCCAGATCCTGGCGGCTTCCAGACGTCTGGGCCTCAATCACGCCACGCTGTCGCGTCGGCTGACGGCGCTGGAGACGGCGCTGAAGACGCGGCTCTTCATTCGCCGCACGAATGGCTGCGAGTTGACGGCCGAGGGCGAAGCCTTTCTCGCATCCGCCGAGCGCATGGAAACGGAAATGCTGGAGGTGCAGGCGCGGCTCGGGCGCACCGATACGCAAGTTGCCGGCACGGTCCGCATCGGTGCACCCGATGGTTTCGGCGTCTTCTTCCTCGCCTCTCGGCTCGGCGCGCTGATCGAGCGGCATCCGGAGCTGAAGATCCAGCTGGTGCCGGTGCCGCGCTCGTTTTCGCTGTCACAGCGCGAGGCGGATATTGCCGTGACGCTGGAGCGGCCGGATCAGGGGCGGCTCGTTTCGTCGAAGCTCGTCGACTACACGCTCGGCCTCTATGCCTCGAAGGGTTATGTCGAAGCGAACGGCTTGCCGGCAACGCCTGAGGAGCTCAAAGCCCATCGCCGGATCGGCTATGTCGAAGACCTGATCTTCACCCCCTCGCTGAACTTCACCGGCGAGGTGATGCGCGATTGGAATGCGGGTTTCGAAATCTCGTCTGCGATCGGCCAGACGGAGGCGGTGCTGGCGGGCGCGGGCATCGGGATCCTGCACAGTTACATCGCCCGCCAGCACGATAGCCTCGTTCGGGTCCTGCCTGAGATCACGCTCCGGCGGGCCTACTGGACGACCTTTCATGAAAGCGCGCGGGAACTCGTGCGCGTGCGGGCGGTCGTGCAGTTCCTGCAGGATGCCGTCGAGCAGGATCGGGCGATCTTCGGCTGATGAAGTTGGCCATTGAGCGGGGCACGTTTTGAGGACGCTTTTCCATCATGATCGACGCAGATAGACTGCGCCGATCTCATCACCCATGGATACTCACATGCGCCAGCCCTTGCTTCATCTCGGCCTTCCCGCCTTTCTGCTTGCCCTCCTCTCGGCGCTTCCCGCCCAGGCCCATGTGATGGACGGGCCGCTCGGCGGTTTCGGCTCGGGCTTCGGCCATCCGCTCGCCGGTTTCGACCATCTGCTTGCGATGCTGGCGGTGGGCCTCTGGGGCGCGCAGATGGGCGGGCGCTCGGTCTGGACGCTGCCGGCCACCTTCCCGATGATCATGTGCGTGGGCGGGATTATCGGCATGACCGGCGTCCTGCCGGACCAGCCGATCGAATACGGGATTGCCGTCTCGGTCATCGTTCTCGGTGGTGCGATCGCGGCCGCCTGGCGGGCGCCGGAATGGGTGGCGCTGGTGCTGATTGCAGCCTTTGCACTGATGCATGGCTATCCACACGGCGTGCTGGCACCCCGGGCCAGCGACCCCGCAGCCTTCACCGTCGGCTTCGTGGTCTCGACCGGCGTGATCCATGTGATCGGGATTGCGATCGGCGCGGCGCTGAAGCCGATCGGTGGCGGACGACTGGTCCAGGCACTGGGCGCTGCCATCGCGCTTGCCGGCTTCTGGTTCCTGTTTGCGCTGTTCACCGGCTGAACGGGTTATCGGCCCTGCAGACCAAGCGTTTTGCTGCATCGCGATAGCACGGTTTCTGTTGACAAACCGGGCTCAAACCGCACAAACGACGGCACCGGCTGCGACCGTTTCATCGGCGTGGCCAGCGCAACCGTGAACAGCTCAGGCACAGGCTCTCCATGACCACGAATACCGCACTTCTCGACTTCCAGATCGTTCCGAATGCCTCGCCCATGCCGGAAGCCGAGCGGCTCGCGGCTTTTGAGAACCTGGGCTTTGGAACGCTGTTCACCGACCACATGGCGGTCGTGCATTGGCATGTCGACAAGGGCTGGCACAGCCCGGAGGTCACTGCCCGCAAGCCGTTCCAGATCGATCCGGCCGCAAGCGTCCTGCACTATGCCCAGGAAATCTTCGAAGGCATGAAGGCTTACAAGGCTGCCGATGGCCGCATCACGCTCTTCCGCCCGGAAGAAAATGCCCGCCGCTTCAACAAGTCGGCCGAGCGCATGGCGATGCCTGATGTGCCGGAAGAGCTGTTCCTCAAGGCAGTCGAAGAACTGGTGAAGATCGACGCCAAGTGGGTTCCGGAAGGCGAAGGCAGCCTTTATCTGCGTCCCTTCATGTTTGCGAGCGAAGCATTCCTCGGCGTTCGCCCGTCGCGCGAATACATCTTCTGCGTCATCGCCTCGCCTGTCGGCCCCTATTTCAAGGGCGGCAGCAAGCCGGTGACGCTCTGGGTCAGCGAACACTACACGCGCGCCGCTCCCGGCGGCACGGGTGCCGCCAAGTGCGGCGGCAACTATGCGGCAAGCCTTCTTGCCCAGAAGGAAGCAGCCAGCCGCGGATGCGACCAGGTCGTCTTCCTCGATGCCGCCGAGCACAAGTGGATCGAGGAGCTGGGCGGCATGAACGTCTTCTTCGTCATGGACGACAACACCGTGGTCACGCCGCCGCTCTCGGGCACCATCCTGCCCGGCATCACCCGCAACTCGATCATCAAGCTTGCCAATGACAATGGGCTGAAGGTTGTCGAGCGTCCCTATTCCTTCGACGAATGGATGGCGGATGCCCGCAGCGGCAAGCTGCGTGAGGCCTTTGCCTGCGGTACGGCTGCCGTTGTTGCCGCCATCGGCACCGTGCGCCATCCGGGCGGCGAATTCGTCATCGGCAATGCCGGCACGGGGATCGAAACGGAAAAGCTGCGCAACCAGCTTACCGGCATCCAGCGCGGCTCGGTCGCTGACAACAATGGCTGGGTGAAGGAAGTCACGCGGGTCTGAGACCTCTGCAGCGTCCTCGAAGTTTGAACCCCGCTACGGTCCCGTGGCGGGGTTTTTCTTTCTTGATCTTCCAGCCAATTGAATGATGGCGGAAGAACACTGCGTTTTCAAAGTCGCCCTGCAGCGACTGCGCATTCGGCATCCGCTGGTCCGCAGCCCCTTCACTTGAATCCCTGGGGAAAGATGTCAACCGAAGTTGACAATCAAATTCGTCTTTTATTAGGTTTTAATAAAACGAGTCCTTGTCGCCCACCGTGTCGCAGTCGCATGCATGACGCATACACCTTGCACCGATGGAGCTCCCCTTGCAGGCAGATCAACACGCCCAACCACCGTGTTCCCTCAACTTCTTTCCACTGACGCACCGTAAGGATCTGGTGCTTCAGGCCGCACAGGCGCTGGACCACCTGAATGGGGCAAGCGCCGACCGCTATTGGATCTCTTTATGTCGGTCGCTCGGCGCCGAGTTGACTGCTCTCGGCTGTCCGCATGAACGCGCCGGAGGAGAAATCCTGGCGTTTCAGGAGGCTGTTCTGACAGCGCTCGTGGCGATGAACCGAGACAACCGGTCTTCGGCGATCATGCAGGCATGAGAGTGGTGAGCTGTGGCGCGAGCCGCTGCATAACGGCGGCAGATATGGTGTTGCGAATTCGGGCGCCGATCTGACCGTCTTCAGACCAGATCACTTCACCATGCAAGACGCCGAAAGCGTTGCCATGCAGGATGAAGGCTTCGGCCTCCTCCAGCGTCAGGCCATCACTAAGGACAAGTCGCAAGCCGGTTTGGCTCCAGTCGGATATGGATGCCTGGAAATGGCACCCGTACATCAGCACCAGGGCATCCATCTCGCAAAGCGAACGCTGCTCGTTTCGACGCTCCATCGGCTCTCCCATTGTTCGGGCCAGTCAGAGCATCAAACGGCGACGCTAGAAAGCGGGAAGTGCCGGAACCCTTGTTTTCGGGTAAACGCAAAGGATCGAATTTTAATCGTCATCGCGCCGCAACGCTGCAAACGCACGCAATTGCGGGGATGGGCCAATGACATATCTGGGCTTTGGGAGAGAATGGTACGGTTGGGGGGTCTCGAACCTCCGACCTCAGGTGCCACAAACCTGCGCTCTAACCAACTGAGCTACAACCGCACATGACCGCGTCGCTGACGCCGTCGAGGGGTCACATACGAGCAGATGGATTTTTTTTCAAGCCCTTTCTGCGCATTGCGTGAAAAGGCTCGGGATAAGAAAAAGGCCGGGCTGTGCGCCCGGCCCAAGATCCTTGGGAGGATTTTTAAAGTCGCGTCGGGCGATCAGGCAACCTTGAGCGAGGACATGACCTTTTCGGCGGCTTCCTTGCCCGGCTTGGTCATCGTGTCGGCGACCTTCTTGGCGGTTTCCTGGATGGCCTTGGCCTGTTCGATCGTCACTTCAGCCTGCTTGCGGATGAAAGCGGTCTGCAGCTCAACGAGCTCGGCAACCGACTTCACGCCGAGAAGCGCTTCCATGTGGGACAGCGAAAGGTCAGCATTGGTGCGCATGGCGTCGATGGCCTTGAGGCCGAGTTCGACGGTGCCGGCCTGAGCCGTCTGGACGGTGGCTTCCACGGTCTTCGTGGCTTCTTCCGTGGCAGACTTCATCTTGGCATAGGCTTCCTTCGACTGGGCTGCACCCTTTTCGGCGAAGTCACGGAAGCTTTCCTGCATCTTCGAAGGATCGAAGGAGGAGAAAGAGAAGATATCCTTGGTGTTCATGGCGCATTTCCTCTTGTCGCGGGATCCTTGGTGACCCCTCATGTTTCATTCATGAACCCTATATAGCACCGAGTATTGTGCATTGCAATATCATTGTGCACTGCACAATTAGATTTTTCGCATGTTGATAATCCGGCCGGATTAACCTTATCAATCGAAAGGCGCCCCACTTTCTGGACCCAAAGGCACTGCCTAGCTATTAAAAATCTGTTAATTTGCTTGCAGGCCATGAAGTGACAGGTCCCGAAATGCCCGCTCAATATCCGTTTATCGACGTCGCCGTGCACGACCTCATACGACCGCGCCTGGCGCGCGGCGAGGCGCTCGTGCTGTTTGCGCCGCGTCTGGAGCGGGTGCTCTGGTGCAATGGCGCGGGTGCGCGGTTCTTCGGCGCTCAATCCATCTACGACTTTCTCGAGGAAGGTCCCAATCGCGGCGACATCACCTTCCGGCAAATCGAAACAGCGACCCAGCAGCTGGTGGCAGTGGGCGATACGCGCAGCCTGATGCTGCGCATCAGCTCCGGATTCCAGAAGGTGCCGGTGACGGCGGTCGCGGAATGCGTGGAAATCCGCAAGGGCGAACCGACGATCCTGCTCGCCGTACCGCCGCTCAAGCGCACCGATGGCAGCTTGCGTCAGCTTGCTCTCGAATTGATGAGCGGCTTCGACGATCCCGACACGCATATGGCCGTCCTCGACGGCGACGGCGGTCTGGTCGCGAGCTCCGAAGGCTTTGCCGGTCTCGGCATTACGCCTCAGACGGCGCGCATGCTGGTGAACCTCGTCGAAGCCGATGCCGACCGGCTGGTAAAACGTCCGATCCCGACGGGCCGCGGCTATCTGCCCGCAGCGATCGGCAAGATCGCCGATGAACCCGGCCTGCATCTCCTGTTCACGGTCGAGACGATCCTCGGTCAGATGGACCCGAGCGACGACTTTTCGAGCGACGCTGAGGAGGACCTTCCGATCGCAGTGGCCGAGCCGGTTCGCGCCGACGATACGGTTGCGGATGACGTCAGCGCGCAGTCGGCCGAAGATCTCGACATACAGTCTGCCGATGAGACCGAAGCGGAAGCTCCGGCCCAGGACGAAGACCTGCCCTCACCGGCTGTACCGTTCGAGAGCGTGATGGCGGCGATCGGCGACATCGAGGAAATCGAGGCCGGAACGGACGATCTGGACGAGATCGACGCGGCCGAGCACGATATGTTCGAAGACGATGTTGCGCCGGAAGAGGCTGCTGATTTCGTCGAGCCGGAGCTCGAGAGCGCGGCGGTCGAGACGGTGGAGAGCACGGAGACGCTGAGCAAGGACGCAGCCGCTCCTGTTGAGATCGTGGCACAGGAACCGGCTCCTGTCGTCGAGCCGGTGCCCGCTCCTCGCCTGTCGACTCCCTCAGTAACGCCTGCACATGTTGCAGAGCCCGAGCGCTTCATCTTCAGCCAGGACCGGCGCGCGACACGTTTCGTCTGGAAAATCGATTCGGAAGGCCGCTTCAGCGAGGTCTCCTCCGAGTTTGCCCAGGCCGTCGGCCCGCGTGCAGCCGATATCAACGGGGTTGCCTTCTCGGATCTCGCCGCTCTCTTCAACCTTGATCCCGAGGGCAAGATCGGCGAGCTGCTAAAGAAGCGCGACACGTGGTCGGGCAAGACGATCTACTGGCCGGTCGAGGGAACGACGCTTGTGGTTCCCGTCGATCTCGCGGCCCTTCCGACCTATACGCGCAATCGCGACTTTGACGGTTTCCGTGGCTTCGGCATCGTGCGCGTTGCGGATGCGCAGGAGGATCCCGATGCGATCGGCATGACCTTCGTCGAGCCTGAGGTTTCGGCGGACGCATTCTCCGACGAGCCGCCTTTGACCGACAGTGAACGGGCCGAAGAGCTTGCCGAATTCTTGAGCGAGCTCAGCGAGGGCGAGAATCATCCGCCGGAAGACTTCGTCGAGGAACAGGTTGCAGAAGCGGGTGAGCAGAGGCTCGACGCCCTGGTGGACGACGCTGATGACAGCGGCGACGACCTGGAGCCTGAGGCTGAAGACGACATCGAAGCCGCGCCGACGCACCGGATCGACGAACCCGCGCCGAGGCCTGCCGGCTTCGAGCCGCCGGTGCTCCGGGTCATGGAACCGCGCAAGCCTGCCATGCCGGACAAGGTGGTGCAATTGCAGGATCATCGTCAGCGCCAGCGCGACAGCCTGACGCCCGGCGAGCAGGCTGCCTTCCAGGAAATCGCGCGCAAGCTCGATCCGCTAGGGCTCCGCGCCAAGGTGGAACAGTCGCTGACGGCGTCGGAACCACCGGTCTTGCGCACTGAAGCGAGCGCGCCGGTCGCGAAGGCACCCGAACCGCCGGCCACGCCGGCCGCCCCGATTGCCGCGGTCGAGACACCCTTGCCGGAACCGCAGACTGAGCGCCCGACGGGTAAGCGCGAGCGTAGCCTGACAGCCGAGATCATTGACCTGATGCCCGTGGCGCTGCTCGTGCATGTCGGCGACCGGCTGATCCATGCCAATCCGGAATTCTTCAGCCTCACCGGCTACAAGACACTTGCCGAACTCGATGAGGCCGGTGGTCTGGACACGCTGATCCAGCGCCGTGATCTTGAAACACCCGGCGACGAGGCCGGCCAGGTCGTGGCGCTCTGCGCCGATGATCGCCTGTTGCCGGTCACTGCGCGACTGCAGTCGGTGCGGTTTGAGGAAACGAGCGCGCTGATGCTGGCGCTGATCGCCCAGCCGGAACTGCAGACGCAACCGGAGCCGGATGCCGAGCCGGCAGTGGTCACAGCCGCACCTGTCGCGGCGCCGGCCCAGACGGTAGAAGTCACCCGCCTCAAGGTGGAAGTCGACGAGCTGCGCTCGATCCTGGAGACCGCGACCGATGGCGTCGTCATCCTGGATGCCGATGGCGACATCCGCTCGATGAACCGGGCGGCAAGCGCGCTGTTCAACTTCGACGACATGGAAACGCGCGGCAAGCCGTTTGTCATGCTGTTTGCCCATGAAAGCCAGAAGTCGATCCTCGACTATCTGAACGGGCTTTCCGGTCATGGTGTTGCGAGCGTCTTGAACGACGGGCGCGAAGTGATCGGTCGCGAGGCCTCCGGTGGCTTCCTGCCGCTGTTCATGACGATCGGCAAGCTCAACTCGTCGAACGGTTACTGCGCCGTCATCCGTGACATCACCCAGTGGAAGCGCACGGAAGAAGAGCTGCGCAACGCCAAGCGGGCGGCGGAAACGGCAAACGCGCACAAGACCGACTTCCTTGCCCGTGTCAGCCACGAGATCCGCACGCCGCTCAACGCGATCATCGGCTTTGCCGACATGATGGCGAACGAGCATTTTGGCCCGGTCGGCCATCCGCGCTACGGCGAATATGCCCATGACATCGTGCGCTCTGGCCGCCATGTGCTCGACATCGTCAACGACCTCTTGGACATCTCGAAGATCGAAGCCGGCGAGATGGAGCTCGACTTCTCCTCCGTCGGACTGAACGAGATGGTGCAGGCGGCGGTCTCGATCGTGCAGCCGCAGGCGAACAGCCAGCGTGTGATCATCCGGACAGCCCTGTCGCAGGCCGTGCCGAACGTCGTGGCCGACGGCCGCTCGATCAAGCAGATCGTGCTCAATATTCTCGCCAACGCGATCCGCTTCACGCCGTCCGGCGGGCAGATCATCGTGTCGTCTGCCTATGAACCGAATGGCAGCGTGGTTCTGCGCATCCGTGATACCGGCATCGGCATGTCGCGCAGCGAGCTGGAGCAGGCGATGAAGCCGTTCCGCCAGGTCTCGACCGGCACGCCGCGCAATCGTGGCGACGGCACGGGTCTTGGCCTGCCGCTGACCAAGGCCATGGTCGATGCCAACCGGGCACAGTTTGCGATCTCCTCGACGCCAAACGAAGGCACATTGGTCGAGGTGACTTTCCCCTCGCCGCGCGTGCTGGCCGATTGAGGTCCGTGCGGGCGGCACTTATCAGGCCTCGCGCGGCATCCTGATTTCGAAGGCAGCGCCGTTTCGATACGCCGAATCCAGGCGGATCGTTGCCCCGTGGGCGGCGAGCACTGCCTCGACGATGCGGAGCCCCATGCCCGTTCCGCCCTCCTCTGCCCGCGTTGTGAAGAAGGGGCGGAAGATGGCGTCCGCGGTCTCCATCGGAATGCCAGATCCATCGTCTTCGATGCGGAGATGAAGCCCGCCCGCGTCTTCCCTTAGGGTGAGTGTCAGGCGTGTTGCGCCGTGCTGAAGCGCGTTTTCCGCCAGATTTGCCAAGGCGATCGTCGTTGCCTCGACCGGCAAGGGGACCGATCGTGGCGCGGCTCCGTCGTCGACAATCTGCAGATCCGGAAAACGGCCAGCGAGTGTCGAGACGACGCCAGAAAGCTGCGAACTGCCGCCGGCAACGGGCGTTTCGGCATGGGCCAGCTCGCGCAGGCGGATCAGCAGACGATCAAGGCGGCGGGCGTCGGAGACGATATTGTCGAGAAACAGGCGTCGCTGCGCGGGCGTCATCGGCTCGCTGTCCGTCTCGCTCTCCCGCAACAGTTCTGCCGCACCGGCGATGGCGGTCAGCGGCGACTTCAGCTCATGGGAGACATGGGCGGCGAAGGTTCGGACATAGTCGGTCCGCTCGACCAGATCGCAAGCGAGATCGAAGATGCCCTGGGAAAGCGTGGCAACTTCGCGGGTGCCGTAACTCTCAAGCGGGCGGATGGCTTCGCGACCATCGAGAGCGATCTCCCGGCTGCGCGCGACGAGGGCATCGAGCGGGGCCTTGATGGCCCGGACGAGCACGTAGCCAATGACCATGGTGAAGGCGAGGACGACGCAAAGGGCTCCGAGCTCCGTGATGCTCAGAGGCTTCACATCGAGTGCTGCCGGGCGAAACCAGGCCAGCAGGAGGACGGGAAGAGCCATCACCGTCAACAGGACGGAATAGATGACGAGTGCCAGCGGCGGGCGCCATTTGGGAACAATGATCAGGCGCGATGTCATGATGCGGCACCGGCCTGGTGAAAGCGGAAGCCGACCCCGTGAACGGTCGCAATGACCGGCTGGGCTGAGACTTCGGCGGCCTTGGCGCGGATGTTGCGGATGTGGCTGTCGATGGTGCGGTCGGAGACATGGACGCCGGGATCGTAAGCCGCCTGCATCAGCTGCTCGCGGGTGAAGACCATGGCAGGCCTGGTCATCAGGGCGTCAAGGATGGCGAATTCGAGCGCCGTCACCTGGAGAGCGCAACCGGCCAGGTGGACCGTTCGTCCGGCCCGATCGAGCACGACCTCACCAACAGCAAGCACGGCGGAAGCGTCGGCGCCGCCATTGCTAGTCCCGGTACGCTTGAGGATAGCCCTGATGCGGGCGATCAGTTCGCGCGGGCTGAAGGGCTTCGTCACATAATCGTCGCCGCCCATTTCGAGACCGAGGATGCGATCAATCTCCTCGTCGCGCGCCGACAGAAACAGGATCGGCAAGGCGGAGGTCTTGCGGATTTCCCGGCAGACCTCGAGGCCGTCGATATCCGGTAGACCAACGTCGAGCACGACGAGATCGGGACGGGCGCGACGAAAGGCCGTGAGGGCTTCCTGGCCCGACCGGGCGACGACGGGCCGCATACCGGCCCGCTCAATGGCAAAGCAGATGACATCGCGGATATGCGGCTCGTCGTCGACCACCAGTATCTGCTGCATGTCTCTGCCCCTCCCCCGCGCCTTCCGCCTGCCTCATCCAATGCTCTTAATCTGCCGTCCCGGACCTTGCGAGGTAATTTTCGAGCCTCTGGGCCCGCCATGTCCAGCTTTGCCAATCACGTGAGCGGATCTGGAAGTCGAAGAGAAGGTCGCTGCGCAGTTCTTTCATGCGCGCCAACTTGAATTGGGGAATGTGGTGAAACGAAGCGCGTTCGAGATAGAAATCGATCGCCGGGAGGGCCGTCGGGCCGAGGGAGCGCAGATAGTAATCATCGAGCCACTCGCCGCCACCATCCAGATCGCTGGAATGCTGGACGTTGTAGCTTGCGACTAGGGCTGGAATATCGGTGACGGCCACCCCGTAGAGCACCACCAAAAGGCTCGCGCCGTTCGTCGCAAAGAGCCAGAGGTTGCTCTTGTTGAAGAGGATCCGCATCATGATCAGGGCAAGGCCAATGGCGACCAGAAGCATCCAGAGCCCTGCGGCCACGCGCATGCCGGTCAGCGAAAAGGCTTCCACATAGAGGTCGAGCCTCAGGATGGCTGAAATGCAAAGCAGGATGTTCTGGCCGATCCAGAGATAGACCAGGCCCCGGATCAGGCGTGCGCGAGCGCCATCCTCGCCGCGCCCGATGGCCACCAGCACGAAGAGGGCGGCGAGCAGCGCCGTGACCACCAGCGGATAGGCGCCGCGATGGGCGTATTGGGCATGGGACATGCCCTCCGGCAGGTCGAGACCGCCCCAGAGATAAGCCGCGTCCAGAACGGTCTGGATTGCAAAAAGCAGGTTGAACAGCAGAAGGGCCCGGAGCACCACGGGCTCGCTGATATGCGAGGCGCTGCCGATGCGGATGTCTGTATCAGCGCGGTTGCGGCAGCAGCGACGGGCGAGCTTTGGGCGCAGGAGAACCCAGACCATGACGGCCATCACCGACCAGAGGAAGATGCGCTGGATATTGATGTAAGACAGGAGCGCCGCGAGGTCGATCGCATGAAGGGCGCGCTCAATCAGGGGATTGGCGCCGGCGAAGAGACCGACGAAAATGGTGCCGAGCGCCAGCGGCAAGACCCAGAAGCGAAGCTCAGTGCCGATGCCGCGGGCGGTTGCCGGGATCGTTCCGGCCGTCATCAGCCGTCCCGTGCCACGGATGGTTCGAAGCGGGATCGCCAGTGTGAATCTCGCCAGGACGGCGGGAATGGCGGAGGGCAAGCGCGGCAGCAGGCCCGCCGCCGCCAGCGCCAGCAGGGTGATCGCAAAGGCCGCGACAATCCGCGAAGAAAGCGTCGCGGCTTCGATCATCGGGAGCATGCATAGAAGCGCCAGCAAGGCAAAACGCACCAACCTCGTCGGCCTGACCACGCGCGCCACCTGCACTATGGAGGCCACGAGCAGCAGGCAGAACACGAAGCGGTTGATGCCCGGCTCCTGGCCGAAGAACAGGAAGTCTGCGGCAACGACCAAACCAACGAGCAGGAGAGGACCGAGATGCCCCCTCAATCGCGGGAGAAGGGAATGACTGTTCGGCACTTTGTGCTCCTGTGTTTTTTCGAGGGGAGGCTGAGGGACACGCATCCGGACGCTGCTTCTGGACGATCGGGGTGCGCATGCTGTGGTTCATCCACGAGCCACCAACCCTCCCGGATGAGGCGAGCCGGCAAGCGGGGGACGGGGAAATCAGGATCGTTGCGGAGTGAGGTCATGGGCGCAGAATGCAGACGGTGTTTGCAGATCCTGTGCAGATGACGCGCAGCTTGTGAGGATTAGTCCTGGCTTGACCGACGTTGGAGACGCCTTGCCAGCGCGCTTTGCGCCCAATAGCCTCTGACTTCACTCAAGCGGACCCCGGACGGAGACGACATCGGCATGGCAACCTTCAGCGTTCTCCTCGGCATCATGATTGCGATTGGGATCGGCGCGATGAGTCCCGGCCCGAGCTTCGTGCTAGTTTCGCGTATTTCGGTGGGGAACTCCCGCCTGCACGGCCTTGCGGCGGCAATCGGCATGGGCCTTGGCGGGGCGTTCTTCGCCGTCCTGGCACTGGCCGGCCTCGTTACGCTTCTGGAAAAGGTCGAGTGGCTCTATCTCGTTCTCAAATGCGCCGGCGGGCTCTATCTGGTCTATCTCGGCATCGCCATCTGGCGTGGCGCACGCGAACCGATCGAGCTTGCTTCTGCCAATGGACGCGGCTCCATTAGCGTTCCGCGGGCGCTCGTTCTCGGTCTTGTCACCCAGGTCAGCAATCCGAAGACCGCCGTGGTCTATGCCAGCATCTTCGCCGCGCTCATGCCGCAGGAACCGCCGCTGGCGCTTGTCCTTTCCCTGCCTCCCCTGATCCTCTTGATTGAAGCCGGGTGGTACGCCGTGGTCGCGATCGCCTTTTCAGCGCCGCGATCGCAGCGGGCCTATCTTAATGGAAAACTCTGGGTCGACCGGCTGGCGGGAGCTGTGATCGGCGCGCTCGGGCTTCGGCTGATTGGCGAAAGTCTGGCGGTTCTGCGCCGGTAAGACAGGCGTGACCTTCCGGCAGGTTTCAATCGCTGCCGCTTTCGGCTAGAGGAAAGCCATTCCCGCATTTGCAAGGGCCGATCGCTTGTCCACACTCCCGCGCCCGGGCACAGCCCACCCCGCCATTTCCTCCGGTGCACCCGCCGGAAAGCGGATTGGTACGGCGACCGTCGCCGCACTCATTGCTGCCGCGATCGTCTCTATGCCTATCGTCGCCATCTTCGTCATCGGCTTCTCAGCGGACCCTGAGAATTGGCAGCACATGATGACGAATGTCATCCCCCGGGCCGGGATCCGCACCTTCTGGCTTCTGCTGTTCACGGGGATCGTCACGGCTGTGGTCGGCATCGGGAGTGCCTGGCTGGTGGCGGCTTGCGAGTTTCCGCTGCGGCGGCTCCTCTCTCCGGCGCTGGTGCTGCCGCTGGCCATTCCATCCTATCTGGCAGCCTATGCCTTCGGCGAGTTTCTCGATTTCACAGGGCCAGTGCAGACCGGATATCGGGCGCTGTTCGGCTACACCTCGTCGCGTGAGTACAGTTTCTTCGACGTGAAGTCGCTTTCGGGTGCCGTGCTGGTCATGTCCGCGGTGCTTTACCCTTACGTCTATCTCGCCTGCCGCTCGATGTTCCTGATGCAGGGCCGCGCGGCAGCGGATGTGGCCCGCACGCTCGGCTCCAGCCCCTTGCGGGTCTTTGCCCGCATCCAGGTGCCGATGGCGCGGCCAGCCATCATGATCGGCCTGACGCTGGTGATGATGGAGACGCTGAACGATATCGGTGCGGTGGAATATCTCGGCGTGCAGACGCTGACCTTCTCGGTCTACGACACCTGGCTCAATCGGGGCAGCCTTGCCGGTGCGGCGCAGATCGCCTGCGTGATGCTGGTGATCGTTGCAGGTCTGCTGATCGTCGAGCGCATGGCGCGGCGACGTCAGCGTTTCACGAGCCACAAGACGACGGCGGTCGTGCCGGATGCCGTGCGGCTTCGCCTGACCGGAATGAAGGCGGCGCTGGCCGTGCTTTTCTGCATTATCCCGATCCTGATCGGCTTCTTCGTGCCCGTCTTCGTGCTCGGTGGATTTGCCCTGCGGCGTGTCGAGGATTTCTTAGAACCACGCTTGCTGGATGCGCTCTGGCATTCGACGCTGGTCTCGTCTGCCGCGGCGTTGATCACGGTGGTTCTGGCCTTTGTCTTGTCCTATGCCGCGCGCACCGATCGCTCGCGTCTCGCCAAGGGGGCCGGACGGCTGGCCGCTCTCGGTTACGGCATTCCCGGCACCGTGCTCGGCATCGGCGTGCTGATCCCGCTTGCAGCCTTCGACAATGCGCTCGATGGATGGCTGCGCCAGAGCTTCGGCATTTCGACGGGCCTTCTCCTATCCGGTACGGGCTTTGCCATTGTCTATGCCTATACCGTGCGTTTCCTGACCATGGCAGAGGGGACCGTCGATGCGGGCTTCCAGAAGCTCTCGCCGCATCTGGACATGGCGGCCCGGACGCTCGGTCGGTCGGGTCTGCAGACGCTGCGGCAGGTGCTTCTGCCGAACCTGCGGCCGGCAGTGCTCACGGCTGCCCTGCTGGTGTTCATCGAGACGCTTAAGGAGCTTTCGGCGACGATCCTGCTCAGGCCCTTCAACTTCAACACGCTGGCGACCCTCGTCTACGAAGATGCCTCGCGCGGCATGGCGCAGGACGCGTCCGTGGCTGCGATGATCATCATCGCGGCGGGCCTCATTCCCGTCATCCTGGTGTCGCGCTCGCTCGACGAAAAGCGCTGATCAACTTCATCCCGAATAAAAAAAGGGCGGCCGAAGCCGCCCTTAGTCAATGCTGTCGAACCGGAGTGGTCGAGCGATCGACATTCTGTCGGAGGCGAGGCCTCACCGTGTCTGATCGCACATCTCCAAGTTGGGCTCAGTCTTGCCGAATGCCAGTTAAGAGAAACTTACCGGGCGGGCCGCCCGGCTACCCAACATTTGAGGTATTGCCCTGAAATTGCTGTGTTTCGGGACAGATTTTCGTCAGGAACGCAACTGCGGGAGGTCGGCGAAAAGGGAAAGCGCTTCCGGATTGGCGAGTGCTTCCTTGTTCTTGACCGGGCGCCCATGCACCACTTCGCGCACCGCGAGTTCGACGATCTTGCCGGATTTGGTGCGGGGGATGTCCTCAACCTGAATGATCTTGGCGGGCACATGGCGGGGTGATGCGCCCGTGCGGATCTTGGTCTTGATCTGCTTGTCGAGCTCTTCCGTCAGGCTGAGCCCTGGCGCGAGACGCACGAAGAGAATGACGCGGACGTCGTCCTCCCAGTCCTGACCGATGCAGAGCGCCTCGACCACTTCGTCCATCTGCTCTACCTGATTGTAGATCTCCGCCGTGCCGATACGCACGCCGCCCGGATTGAGCGTCGCATCGGAACGGCCGTGGATGACCAGACCGTTGTGCTCCGTCCATTCGGCGAAATCGCCATGGCACCAGATATTGTCGAAGCGCTCGAAATAGGCTGCCCGGTATTTGGCTCCATCGGGATCATTCCAGAACATGACCGGCATGGAGGGGAAGGCACTCGTGCAGACGAGCTCGCCCTTTTCACCTCGTACTAGCTTGCCGTCGTCATCCCAGACATCGACGGCGAGGCCGAGGCCCGGGCCCTGGATCTCTCCGCGCCAGACCGGCTTCAGCGGGTTTCCAAGCACGAAGCAGGAGACGATGTCGGTGCCGCCGGAGATCGAGGCGAGCTGGATATCGTCGCGGATCCCTTCGTAAACGAAGGAGAAGCCTTCGGGCGAGAGCGGCGAACCGGTCGAGGTCATCAGCCTGAGGCTCGACAGATTATGCGAGGTCTTCGGCGTCAGCCCACCCTTGCGCACGGCGTCGATGTATTTGGCCGAGGTGCCGAAGATCGCGAAACTCTCGTCGGCGGCGTAGTCGAAAAGGACATTGCCGTCGGGATAGAAGGGCGAGCCGTCATAAAGGCAGAGGGTCGCGCCGCAGGCGAGGCCGGAGACCAGCCAGTTCCACATCATCCAGCCGCAGGTGGTGAAGTAGAAGAGCTTCTCACCGGCCTGAAGGCCACAGTGGAAGCGGTGTTCTTTCAGCTGCTGCAGCAGGGTGCCGCCGGCGGAATGCACGATGCATTTCGGGACGCCGGTCGTGCCGGAGGAAAAGAGGATGTAGATCGGATGTGAAAACGGCAGCCTGCGATATTCGATATCCCGGACGGAGAAGTCGGAGATGAACTGGTCGAAGCTGCGGCCGTCGGGCAATCGCGCAAGCAGTGCTGCGGTGTCACCGGCATAGGGCACGACGAGGACCGGAACGTCGAGCTTGGCGGCGACATGGACGATCTTGTCCGAAACATCCTGGCGCTTGCCATTGTACCAATAGCCATCGCAGGCGATGAAGAGCTTGGGCTCGATCTGACCGAAGCGATCCAGCACGCCCTGATCGCCGAAATCGGGCGAGCAGGAGGACCAGATGGCACCGAGCGACGTTACCGCCAGCATCAGGGCAACTGTCTCGGGCATGTTCGGCATCATGGCCGCGACACGGTCGCCCTCGCCGATGCCCATGGCTGCGAGCGCCTGTTGAAGGCGGGAGACCGTGGCGGTGAGGCGCGACCAGGACCAGCGGTCCGAGACCTTGTTCTCGCCCCGGAAGATCAGCGCATCGCCATCGCCGGCATGAGCGAGCAGGTTTTCCGCGAAGTTGATCTGCGCCTGCGGGAAGAAGCGTGCCTTGAGCATGTCGCCATCATCGGCGAGTGCGACATCCCCTTTGTCTCCGACCACACCGCAATAGTCCCAGACGGCCGACCAGAAGGATGCGCGGTCCTCGATGGACCAAGCGTAGAAGGCATCATAGTCGGCGAAGCTCAGTCCCTCACGGGTGGCGCACCAGGCCATGAAATGGGTCAGGGGCTGTGCCGCCTTGAAAGCGTCGGACGGCGTCCAAAGGGGTACCTGTTCAGTCATTCCGCTCCTCCTATTCATGTCTTTTCTATAGCATACCGCAATGCGATACAAAGCCGTGAAACCAATGGACGACCGTCCATTCGTTGCACGGGCGGCGGAATTCCTATATCCGCCACAAGAACTAGACGAAGCTCTTGGACACGGCCAGAATGACATTCTTGCGACGCGCCGGACAATCTGAAAGCCCTGGATCCGCAGGCCGTGGCCGTCGCACCCGACGGCTGCTGAAGCTCGGGCTTCTGGTGCTGGCTCTGGGCGCCATCGTCTCCATCTCGTTGCGCGTCGCTGCCCCCTATCTGATTTCGAGCTCGGTGGTGCGCTCGGCGATCGAGTCTGCCATGGCACAATGGGCGGGACACCCGGTTTCCATCGAGGATGTATCGGAACTGCGCTTCTGGCCGCGGCCCGAGGTGACCATTGAAGGCGTGACCATCCGGCGTGACGATCTGCCTTTCGTCGAGATCGAGAGCCTCACTGCCGAGTTCAGCCTGCTATCCGCGGTGAAAGGTCAGCCCGACTTCAACGACTTCCGTTTCGAGCGCCCGCGGATACGGATCGAGCGGGATACCGATGGTCGGCTGAACTGGAGTGGTGACGGGCTTTTGAACGCTGCCGTCCGGAGTGCACAGGCCGGACAGGTGGACGAGCCGCTACAAGGCGAGGCCGAGGAACCGGAGATCGGATCGATCGAGATCGTCGATGGCGAGGTGACCCTGATCGACGCGAAGAGCGGCTCGACGATCGTGGCTGACGGGATGAATGCCAAGCTCGATTGGCCGCGTCTGACGGCGGCTCTTTCCGGTCAGGCGACGTTCACCGTTGCAGAGCGTCGCATGTCACTCACCCTTGCCACGCCGACCCCGCTGCTTCTGCTCGGGGGTGCCGCCAGCGAGGTAGACCTTTCCGCGACGCTTCCCGGCCTCAGCGGACAGGTCAAAGGCCTGATCGACCTCAACCAATCGAGCCTCGATGAGGCCGATCTCGAGTTGCGCGTCACGGACGTGCCGCAGGCCGCCGCAGCACTCGGATTGCGGCTGGCCGGCACCGAACGGTGGCAAACCGCCTCGCTCACCGCCCAAGTGACGAATGCCGAGGAAGAGTGGCGGTTCGACAACCTGGCATTCGAGATCAATGACAGCCGCGGCGACGGCAGTCTGACCCTCAAAAAGCGAGGCGATGGAAAGCCGCTTCTGAGCGGAACGGTGGCCGTCGACCTGCTCAATCTCGACGATTTCCTGCAGGCGCTGTCGATCAGCCTCGACGACCGCACCGATGTGCGGCTGCCGAGCCTCACCCGCTGGGTCGACGTCGACATGCGGCTCTCTGCCAATTCCGCGACATTCGCGAGCTTTCAGCTCGAAGACCTCGGCGCAAGCCTCATTGGTGGCAACGAGTCCCTGAAGCTGGTGATCGGAGACACGCAGTTAATGGGCGGCACCCTGTCCGCTTTGCTCAGCGGCAGCGGCGAGGGCTTCGACAAGGGGGCGGATATCGCCATCATGCTGGACCGCGTCGATCTGGGATCGCTGATGTCCCGGGTGGCGCCCTCAAACCTGTCGCTGAAAGGGATCGGGTCCGTGACGCTTAATGCCAAGCTGGTGGGGCCTGGCTGGCGTCGCAACATCGAGGCGATGTCCGGCAGTCTCAGCATCCGTGCCGACAATGGCGCACTCCTCGGCTTCAATGCGGAAGGGCTGCGACGCTTGTCGTCCGATCGTGCCTATTTCCAGCTGAGTGCTGCCGGTTCGGGGGAGTTCGACTATCAGACGCTGGACATAGCCGTCCGGTTTTCGGATGGGTCGGCGGAAGTTGGCAAGGCGCAGATCGTGGGCGAGTCAGAAACCTTCGTCCTTTCCGGCATCATCCCCTATAGCCGTCAGGCCCTTGCCCTGACGGGCACGCTTTCGCAGCCGGGGGCAGCACCGCAACCGGATTCGCCGCCCTTGCGCTTCTTCATCGGTGGTGCATGGCATGATCCCGTGATCTCGCCAATCCCGCCCGTTCCCGTCACGGGTCAATAAAGGTCTCGCCCGGTCCTTGCCTGCTGTTTCATTCGGGACTGCAAATACTAGAATGGGCCGAGTCGGGGATCCGGGGGACGAGACGTGCAGTCAGTGTTATCGGGGTTTTTCAAACTGGCGCTGGCCTCGCTGCTGGCCGGCAGTCTGTTGTCGTTCTTCGGCATCACGCCAAGGGCGGTGCTCGACAGCATGGGCGTGACGGCAGAAGATCTGCACAATGGCATCATATCGGCCTTTGCCTGGGCCGCGCCGCGCATGGTGATGGGGGCAGTTGTCATCCTGCCGATCTGGCTCACCACCTATCTCCTGATGCCGCCCCGGGGTTGACCGGGGCAGCCTTCAAGAGCTTCAGGCCAAGGTTCCACGGGCAGCAACGTGCTCATCCCGCTGACGCTGGAGTTCGCGCTGCTTGGTGCCGATGGAGGCAATGATGACGCCGATGGTGACGATGCCGATCAGGATGGTGCAGATCGCATTGATCTCGGGCGTGACGCCTAGGCGGACCTGCGAATAGATCTTGATCGGAAGGGTCGTGGCACCCGGCCCAGTGGTGAAGCTCGCGATCACGAGGTCGTCCAGCGACAGCGTGAAGGCCAGCATCCAGCCGGAAATGACGGCAGGCAGGATGAGCGGCAGGGTAACCTTGAAGAAGGTCTTGACCGGCGGGCAGCCGAGATCCTGGGCGGCTTCCTCAAGGCTCGTGTCGAAGGTAATCAGGCGAGACTGCACGACGATCGCCACGTAGCACATGGTGAAGGTGGTGTGGGCGATCACGACTGTCATCAGCCCTCGGTCGATGCCGATGGCGACGAAGAGCAAGAGCAACGACAGGCCGGTGATTACCTCGGGCATGACGAGCGGCGCATAGACCATGCCTGAGAATAGTAGTCTGCCACGAAAGCGCGTGTAGCGAACGAGTGTCAGCGCCGCCAAGGTGCCGAGGATCGTGCCGAGCGTCGCACTCAGGAGGCCGACCTGCAGCGTTACCCAGGCCGCACTCATGAGCCCGTCATTGCGCCACATCTCGCCATACCATTTGAGCGAAAAGCCGCCCCAGACCGTGACCAGTTTCGACTCGTTGAAGGAGTAGATCACCAGGATCAGGATCGGGATGTAGAGAAAGGCGAAACCGAGTGTCAGGATCGTCGCGTCGAATTTTCCAGGTCTCATCGGTCCGCCCTCACACTTTCTGCTGCTGGTTCTGGAAGATCGCGATGGGCACGACCAGAATGAGGAGCAGCAGGACGGCAACGGCGGAGGCAAGCGGCCAGTCGCGATTGCCGAAGAACTCGGTCCATAGCGTCTTGCCGATCATCAGCGTATCGGCGCCACCGAGCAGATCGGGGATGACGAATTCACCCGTGATCGGGATGAAGCAGATCATCGAGCCGGCGATGACACCGGGGATCGAGAGGGGGAAGGTGATCTTCCAGAAGGCTTTCCAGGGCGGGCAGCCGAGATCGCTTGCGGCTTCCAGGAGCGTGCCGTCCATCTTCTCGAGCGCCGAATAGAGCGGCAGAACCATGAATGGCAGATAGGAATAGACGATGCCGATGAACACGGCGATTTCGGTGCGGAAGACCTGCACCTGGCTGCCTTCGTCCATCAACCCCACCGATTGCAAGAGCACAGTCAGCAGGCCCTCCGGCTTCAGGATGCCGATCCAGGCGTAGACGCGGATCAGGAAGGAGGTCCAGAACGGCAGGATAACCAGCATGACCAGCGTCGGTCGGATGGTCACCGATGCGCGCGCCATGGCCAGCGCCATCGGGTAGCCGATGAGAAGCAGCAGGAACGTGGAAATAAGCGCGATGCGCAGTGAGGAGACATAGGCATTGAAATAGAGCGAGTCCTCCGTGAGGAAGACGTAGTTCTCGAAATCCAGCTGGCCTATGAAGTCGCCGATCGCCGCAAAACCTTCCAGCACCGGTGTGTAGGGCGGCATGGCGATCGCCGTGTCGGACAGCGAGATCTTCACGATGATCAGGAAGGGCGTCAGGAAGAAGAGCACCATCCACAGATACGGAATGATGACGACCAGCCATCTGGCGAACCCGGGCTTGGAAGCGGCGACATTTTCGGCCATGGGGCGCCCTCCTCAGCGTGTCAGGACAAGGCCGGCATCGGCCGGCCAGGAGAGCCAGACCATGTCGCCAAAGGTGATCGGTCGGTCGACGAGGCGCGAGACATTGGCCTGGGCGGCCCGGAACATGCGGCCATCATCCAGACGGACGATAAAGACCGAGAAATCGCCGAGATAACCGATGTCCCAGACCTCGCCATGCAGCATGTTGGCGGTCGAGGTCTCGGGCTGGGTGGACGAGATCCGCACCTTTTCCGGACGGACGGCGAAGGCGACACTGTCGCCCTTTGCCGCTTCGCAGGCCTGTTCGACTGCGATCTTCACGCCCTCGCTGTCGATATGCACCAGTTCCGCCGGACCGTGGCTTTCCTTGGATTCAACCTTGGCTTCGAGAATGTTGATATCCCCGATGAAGTCGGCGACATAGCGCGAGTTCGGTGCCTCGTAGATTTCGGCGGGTGTGGCCACCTGGACGAGGATACCCTTGTCCATGACCGCAATGCGGTCGGACACGGTCATTGCCTCTTCCTGGTCGTGTGTGACGATCAGGAAGGTGAGGCCGAGCTTGGTCTGGATGTCCATCAGCTCGAACTGGGTTTCTTCGCGCAGTTTCCGGTCAAGCGCACCGAGCGGCTCATCGAGCAGCAGGACCTTGGGACGCTTGGCCAGTGAACGGGCGAGTGCCACGCGCTGGCGCTGGCCGCCGGAGAGCTGGTTGGGCTTGCGCTTGGCGAACTGGTCGAGCTTCACCAGCTTCAGCATTTCCTGCACACGCGCTTCAATCTCGCTCTTCGGCAGGTTGTCCTGCTCGAGGCCGAAAGCGATGTTCTTCTCGACAGACATATGCGGGAAGAGCGCATAGGACTGGAACATCATGTTGGTGGGGCGCTTGTAGGGCGGCACGCCGGAGAGATCCTGACCCTGCAGGAGAATGCGACCGGAGGTCGGCTCCTCGAAGCCGGCGAGCATGCGCATCAGCGTGGTCTTGCCGCAGCCCGATGGTCCAAGCAGCGAGAAGAATTCGCGCTCGTAGATATCCAGCGTCAGGTTATCGACCGCGACGAAATCGCCGAAGCGTTTGGTGACATTCTCAAAACGGATGAAAGGAACGGCATCCGCTTCAGTCCAAGGAGAGAATTTACGCTTAACAGGCCCCAGTGTTTTCGCCATTACCCGATCCCAGCCGTTTTTCTTGTTACCCCGAGCACGATGAAAATCGCCGGGCGTTTGAGGCGCCCGGCGATTTTGTGTTTGGTCAGCTGCCGGTCTTGATCGTCGTCCAGACCCGGTTCAGCACGCGTTGTTCCCGCGGGCCATAGGGCGAGATGGTGAAGAGCTTCGACATGACATCTTCCGGCGGATAAACGGCCGGATTGTCCTTGACCTCTGCATCGAGCAGTTCCTGGGAGGCCAGATTGCCATTGGCATACTGGACATAGTTGGAGGCCTTGGCGATTACGTCGGGGCGCATCAGGAAGTTGATGAACTCATGCGCTTCGGCGACATTCTTGGCATCCGCCGGGATCGCCATGTTGTCGAACCACATGTAAGTGCCTTCCTTAGGGATCACGTAGTTGATCTCTACGCCGTTATTGGCTTCCTCGGCGCGGGCCTTCGCCTGCAGAATATCGCCCGACCAGCCGATCGTCACGCAGACGTCGCCATTGGCGAGGTCGTCGATATAGGCAGAGGAATTGAAGGTGCGCACCGACGGGCGGATCTTCATGTAGACTTCACCGCCGGCTTCCAGGTCAGCCGCTTCCTTGCTGTCGGGATCCTTGCCGATGTAGTTCATCGCAATGGCGAAGGTCTCGTCCGACGCGTCAAGGATGTTGATGCCGCAGCTCTTCAGCTTCTCGGCATTCTCAGGCTTGAAGATTGCGTCCCAGCTGTCGACGGTGAAATCGGCGCCGAGCGCTTCCTTGACCTTGGCGACGTTGTAGCCAATCCCGGTCGTGCCCCACATGTAGTTGACGGCATATTCGTTACCGGGATCGTATTTCGCCAGACGTTCGGAGACCATCGGCCAGAGGTTTGCCGAATTGGTCAATTTCGACTTGTCGAGTTTCTGAAACACGCCGGCCTGGATCTGGCGGGCGAGGAAGGGTGCCGTCGGGACGACGACGTCGTAGCCAGAACCACCAGCCAGCAGCTTGGTTTCAAGCAATTCGTTGGAATCGAATACGTCGTACACAACCTTGATGCCGGTTTCCTTGGTGAATTCCTCAAGGACGGATTCGTCGATATAGTCCGACCAGTTGTAGACGTTGACGACGCGTTCCTGCGCCTGGACAGCGGATGCGATGAAGATCGTCGCCAGGGCTACCGACGCCGTACGGATGAAATGAGCCTTCATTTTTTCTCCTGTTCCAGCTTAAGGGAGCAAGGTGCTCCCGATGCCATTCCCGTTATTTTTTAAGAGACTAGAAAGGAATTGGACGGGCGACAAGCGAAATTCTTCGCAGTCGCGAATGCTTTATCGGGGGGATTTCACTTACTGGAAATCGAAAGCCGACAGGCCCGTGACCATTTCGTCGAGGCCGAGTGGCCGCGTGAGCGGCGGCTCGGCACGGGCGAGACAGCCGGACCTTTCGCACAGACGACAGGCCGGGCCGATGGCGATTGCGGGCACCGAGCGATCCGGAAGGGCGGCCGCATAGGCGACCTCGTCTCGGCTCGATGCATCGCAGCCGACGAGCAGCGCCGTGCGGCGGATGCGTTCACCGAAGCTTGCCTGGGGCCCTTCCAGCGTGCGCGACATGGTCAGGAAGGCGCTACCATCCGGCATCTCGACCTGCTCGACCAGGACCTGCCCTGGCTGGGAGAAAGCAGCGTGGACATTGAGCTTGGGGCAACCGCCGCCGAACTTCGAATGCGGGAAGCCGGCCGCGCCTGCCCGGCGGAAACGGTTTCCGGCGTTGTCGATCTCCATCATGAAGAAGGGCACGCCTGTAGCACCCGGGCGCTGCATCATGGTCAGCCGGTTCGCGGCCTGTTCGAAGGAGACGTTGAAGCGGGCACGCAGCACGTCGATGTCATAGCGGGCGCGGATGGCCGCCGAAAGGAAGGCGGCGTAGGGCATCATCAGGGCGTGCGCCGTGTAGCGCGCCAGCTCAAAACGGGCGATGCGGCGCGCCTCGCCGGACGACAGCTCCAGGAGCTCGAGCTCTGCCTGGACATGTTCGCCAAGCGCCAGAAGCACCACTTCCATGGCAACCTCGCGCAGCTGATCGAAGGGTGACAGGCGCTCCGAGAGGAAAAGGCGCATGGAATGGCGGTCATAGCGGCGCCGCAGCGACGGCATGGTCTGGACAGGAAGTGCGCGCACCACGATGCCATGGGTCGAACGAAGCCAGGCCTTCAGCGCGACGGCGAGATCATCCCCGGCTGACAGGCCAAGACCGGCGTGGAAACTCTCGGCGGCCTCGTCGAGCCGGGCGAAATAATTCGGCCGTCGCTCGAAGACTTCGCGGACTTCATCGATCGGCAGGCGGGCACCTGACAGAGAGGTCTCGTGCCCCTCGCGGGCGAGGAGATCGGCGAGATCGGAGAGCCGGGCCGCCTGCTCTCGGTAGGCGCGGTAAAGTTTGACGATACCGCTTGCGGCATTGGGCGCGGCTTCCGCCACTTCGATCAGCTCCTGATCGCCGGGGAGTTCGCCCGACAAGAGCGGATCGGCGAAAACTTCGCGCAGCTGGCTCGTCGAGCCGCCCGCCTCACCCTGCAGCTCGTCCAGATCGACCTTGTAGACGGAGGCGAGCTTGAGCAGCAGTTGGACCGTGAGCGGGCGCTGATTGCGCTCGATCAGATTGAGGTAGGAGGGAGAAATCTCGAGTGCCTCGGCCATGGCTGTCTGGGTGAGGCCAAGGCCGTTCCTGATACGGCGGACACGGGGGCCTGCGAAGATCTTGCGCTCTGCCACTTTACAGCTCCTTTACAAGATTTGCCGAACCCGGCGCCTCATCCTTCTTGACTGAATTTACAAATTTACACGTACGCCTTGTCAAAGACAAGACAGCCTAACCTCTTTCATCTCGTTGTTTTATCGAATTTTCTGGCCGTATTTTGCAGTGCGATGTAAATCTAGTCACATCAGAAGCGACCAAGGCAACCCGAAGAACTTCACTTGGTCAGCGCCTCGCAGTGACAGGGAGATACGTCATGACTGAATTTTACAATCTCGTTCCGAATGCCCCGAAGGGCCGCTATGACGGCATCGATCGTCCCTACACCGCAGCAGACGTGCAGCGTCTGCGTGGCTCCGTCGAGATCAAGTACACGCTTGCCGAAATGGGTGCGAACCGCCTGTGGCAGCTGATCAACGAAGAGCCCTTCATCAATGCGCTCGGCGCGCTCTCCGGCAACCAGGCCATGCAGATGGTTCGCGCTGGCCTGAAGGCCATCTACCTTTCCGGCTGGCAGGTTGCTGCCGATGCCAACACGGCTTCCGCCATGTATCCGGATCAGTCGCTCTACCCGGCTAATGCCGCACCGGAGCTTGCCAAGCGCATCAACCGCACGCTGCAGCGCGCCGACCAGATCGAGACGCAGGAAGGCAAGGGCCTTTCGGTCGACACCTGGTTCGCGCCGATCGTTGCCGATGCAGAAGCCGGTTTCGGCGGACCGCTCAATGCCTTCGAGATCATGAAGGCCTTCA
The DNA here is from genome assembly GCA_051861045.1 of Allorhizobium sp. Taxonomy (GTDB): domain Bacteria; phylum Pseudomonadota; class Alphaproteobacteria; order Rhizobiales; family Rhizobiaceae; genus Allorhizobium. The sequence goes on along the minus strand of JBHYDI010000002.1, from coordinate 138,060 downwards.
TCGAAGCCGGCGCTGCGGGCGTTCACTTCGAGGACCAGCTCGCGTCTGAAAAGAAGTGCGGCCATCTCGGCGGCAAGGTTCTGATCCCGACGGCGGCTCATATTCGCAACCTGACGGCAGCGCGTCTGGCCGCCGACATCATGGGCGTCCCGACACTGATCGTTGCCCGTACCGATGCGGAAGCCGCAAAGCTTCTCACCTCCGACATCGACGAGCGCGACCGGCCCTTCGTCGACTATGATGCCGGCCGCACGGCGGAAGGCTTCTACCAGGTCAAGAACGGCATCGAGCCCTGCATCGCCCGTGCGATCGCTTACGCTCCCTACTGCGACATGATCTGGATGGAGACCGGCAAGCCGGATCTCGAACAGGCCCGCAAGTTTGCCGAAGCCGTGCACAAGGTCCATCCGGGCAAGAAGCTCGCCTATAACTGCTCGCCTTCCTTCAACTGGAAGAAGCATCTCGACGACGCGACGATCGCCAAGTTCCAGCGTGAACTCGGTGCCATGGGCTACAAGTTCCAGTTCATCACGCTCGCCGGCTTCCATCAGCTGAACTACGGCATGTTCGAACTGGCGCGCGGCTACAAGGATCGCCAGATGGCGGCCTATTCGGAGCTGCAGGAGGCGGAATTCGCCGCCGAGGTCAACGGTTACACCGCGACCAAGCATCAGCGCGAAGTCGGCACCGGTTACTTCGACGCCGTCTCGCTTGCCATCACCGCCGGCCAGTCCTCGACGACCGCGATGAAGGAATCGACCGAAACCGAGCAGTTCCGCCCGGCGGCTGAGTAAAGATCGCACCCTCCCCTTGAGGGGGAGGGTCGGCACGCAGTGCCGGGGTGGGGTGACCGTCGCAACCGTCCGAGGTTCACCCCCACCCGCAGCTAGCTGCGACCTCCCCCCTCAAGGGGGAGGTGAATTCAAAAACCCCTGACACCAAGAGGAGAAATGCGATGACACCCCAGACCCGAGTTAAGGAACGCGCCGAAGAACAGTCCTCGGCCATGAGCACCGATCAGCAGGCGATGATCCGCATGCTGGCCAACGACCTGCATCGTCTTAACCATTCAATCATGAAGGCCGTCGATGCCGGCGTCTCCGTCGAACTCGTCCGTTCCGCCCGCCATCATGGCGGCGACGGCAACTGGGGTGATCTCTTGATCCCCGTCATCTTGACCCAGGGCAGCCATCAGGCCGCCTGAGCCGAAGTCTATCTCTCGTCCGGCACCTGACCTCCGGACCGGTTCCCGCACGATGCCGCCTCTTTAGAGAGCGCCGGTCGTCGTGCGGGTTTTTCGTTTGGCTTCAGCCGGTGGTGCTCGGACGCTTGCCGGCCAGGATATCCCGGTGAGACTTCAGCAGTTTCGCCAGGCGATCGGCGACGGTTCGGATATCGCTTCGGTGGCGGTCGTCATTGTTCATGACGATCCATTGGCGATGGCGAAGGTCCGCTATCTCGTCTCCCACCCGCTCCAGGGTCGGATCGAGATCGCCAACGAAGCAGGGCAGCACGCCGATACCGGCCCCTGCCCTCACCAGATCCCTCAGCGAGCGCGGGCGATTGACGGTGGCGACAATCTGGTCTGCCGCCTGCTGGCGCGGCCAGCGCAGATAGGCGGAGACGGCGTTCTCATCATCGATAGCCACCCAGGGCTCCGGCCCCATCCACTCCCTGTTGCGCGCCTTGTAGGCCGCATAGGCCACCTCGCCCGCTGCAATCGCGGCGAGGTTCGGCTCCTCAGGTTCAAAAGCGCGAATGCCGATGTCACTTTCCCGATGCGCGAGCCTGGCACGCTGTTCGGCGACATGCAGGTCGATGCGGAATTCGTCACGCGAGGTGCGGATCAAGGACATGTTCTGGCACAATAGCCAGGCGATCCAAGTGCCGAGACTGATGCGCACCAGCGACTGGCCAGCCGTGCCGCGCCGCCACTCCTCCACGCGCCTGCTGCCTGCCTCCAGCTCGACCAGATGCTCCAGTAACTGGCTACCGTCACTGGTCAGGCGATAACCGGTCTGGCTGCGCAGGAAGAGTTCGCGGCCGAGCGCCTGCTCGAGCTCGACCATGCGCCGGCCGAGTGTTGCCGCACTCAGACCCGTGGTTTCCGCAGCCGCAGTCAGGCCGCCCTGACGGGCGACTGCGAGGAAAAGCTGATAGGCATCCCAGGCTATGTCTTTCATGGATGAAATATATAGCACGTTCTTGTCTGTTCATGCAGCCAAATATGGAGACTAAAAAGGAGGACGGCATCAATGAGGAGATCCGTCATGCATGAAACCTATGTCGCCCTGGCCATTGCCTCACTGCAGAAAGAGTTCGGCGGCCACGGCCGGCTATCCGAGGATGAATTCTATGCCCGCTACAGCGAGGCGCCGTGGCAGCGTTTGGCGCGGCTCAGCCGTCGTCTTCGTGATCGGATACGCCCTAGAAAGCCAGTAGCGCTGACCGTCACGGCCGTTCACGACGCTTGCCGCCTGGCGAAAGCCTGAAACGAAGAAGCCCGGCGCGATACGCCGGGCTTCTGGTCTTGCACATCATTTCATTCAGGCAGCGCGGCCCACAGAATGCTGGCGCTCCGCTTCGATGCGGAACTGCTGCAGGAGATCCCGCAGAGCATCTGTCTGAGCGGAGAGATCCTGGGTGGCTGCCGTTGCTTCCTCGACCATGGCCGCGTTTTGCTGGGTCATCTGGTCCATGCGGCCGACGGCACCGTTGACCTCGTGCAGAGCGCCGGACTGTTCGCGGCTGGTCTCGGCGATCTTCTCGATGTGTTCGCTGATCGTCGCGATCTGGCCGCCGATGCGCGACAGCACCGTGCCGGTCTGCTGGACATGGGTCGAGCCGCTCGACACTTCTTCAGCCGAGCGATTGATGAGAGCCTTGATTTCCTTGGCAGCACCGGCTGAGCGCTGCGCGAGTTCGCGGACTTCCTGGGCGACGACCGCAAAACCCTTGCCGGCTTCGCCGGCGCGGGCTGCCTCGACGCCTGCATTCAGGGCAAGAAGGTTTGTCTGGAAGGCGATCTCATCGATCACGCCAATGATATTCGAGATCTGGCGCGAGGCCTCCTCGATGCGGCCCATAGCCGAGATGGCGCTGCCGACGACGACAGCGGATTCATCGGCATTCTTCTTGGCTTCGCGGACGACGCCGTTCACCATTTCGGCGCGCTCCGAGGACGAACGGACAGCGGCGGTGATTTCGTCGACGGCGGCGGCGGTCTCTTCAAGCGAAGCCGCCTGCTGTTCGGTGCGGCGGGCGAGATCGAGCGCCGACTGGGCCATCTGGCGACCGTTGTTCTGGATCTGGTCAACGTTGCCGGAAATCTGATGCATCGTATCGCGCAGGCGGGATAGCGACAGGTTGAAGTCGTTGCGCAGCTGTTCGAGGCGACCGTGGAAGCGGCCCTCGATCTCAAAGGAGATATCGCCATTGGCGAGACGCTCCAGAGCCTGGGCAAGCTTGCCGACGGCATGTTCGATCTGCTGATCGAGCGCCTGCTTTTCCTCGTCGTTGCGGAGGCGCTCGGCTTCCGCTTCCATCTGCTCACGCTGACGCTCGGATTCAATCTCAAGCTTGCTGCGGGCATTGGTCTTGAAGACGGCGAGCGCGCGGGCCATGGCGCCGATTTCGTCACCGCGCTTGTCGCCGGCAATGCCGGCCTCGAGGTCGCCTTCTGCCAGCCGCTGCATGGTGGCGGTGATACGGGCGATCGGACGCTGGAGGGTCATGACAAGGGCGATGCCGCCGATCACGGCGAGCACGACGCCGGCGATCATCGTGCCGATCGACAGGCGGTTCGCCTCCTGGCGTTCGGTGCCGGCGACATCCTTCTGCAGATCGGCAAAGGAGGTCAGCGATGCCCAGATCGAATCCATGGTGCGGCTTGCTTCATCAAAGCTCGCGATGCGCTCGGCGCTGGTCTTCACCAGACCTTCCGTGTCGGTCGTCAACTTGGCCAGCAGCGGTGTGATGGCTGCGGTGAGGCTGTCGTAGAAGGCCTTGTCGGAGATGCTGCCGCCCAGCACCGCGAGATTGTCGCCGATCAGCTTGATCTGGCGCAGGATCGGCTCGCGCGTCTTGTCGTCCTTCACGTTAAGGAAAGTCGCGGTCATGATGCGCAGATCGTAGACATCGGCAATCAGGGTGCGGCTGCCCACGAGGATGTCGGCGGCCTGCACGGCACCGGTCTCGACCGCTGCGAACTTCTGGACGGATTCGGCGTATTTGGTCGCAGCACTCTCCTGCAGAATGGCTTCGAAACCGCGGAAGCGGGCGAGGATGCTGCCCACAGCGCGGCCAGCTTCCATGCTGGTGTCGCCTGCTCCAACCACCTTCTTGATCTCATTGATCGTCGTCTGAAGCTCCTTGCCCATGCCCTTGTGCTCGGGGGGCAGCGCATTGGCGATCTTGCGATGGGTCTTGACGAGTTCTGGCACCTGCTTTTGCAGATAGGGGAATTGGGCCTCCGGCAGGCCGGCGGAGAAATAGCCCTTGCTGACATCTGCAAGCTGTCGGGCGGCTGCGGAAAGGCGATCGGCTTCCTTAAGCGCGCTCTTTGCGTCGTTTTCACCGCCAAGCACGGCACGCTGCAGTTTTTGCGCCTCATCGGAGACGCGGATCTGCTGTGCCATCAGGCCCTTGAGATGTTCCTGAATGGCGGCGGCGAGCTTGACCTCGGCTTCGTGGAATTGCCAGAGCGTGTCGATCTTCTGGTTGACGTTGCCCGTGCCGGCAATTGCCTCGTCGAGGAAGTTGCGGCCCGTGCCGTCGCTGCCGATTTCGGCGATATTCTGATTGAGTGTTGCCTGCTGGCCTGAGAGTTCGGAGATCACGACGCTGCGCGTTTCCTCCGAGGTCTGGTCGAGGAAGCGGGTCATTGCGGCGGTGACGTTCTTGAAACCGTTTAGCGACCGCATGGTGCCGTTGGAGATCTCCATGCGCTGCTGCAGGAGGCCGGAAGCATAAAGCCCCATCAGACCGACAGCGGTGATCGAAAAGACGAAGGGAAGCACAAAAGCCAGCACCTTGGTCGAAATCGAAAAGCGCGAAAGAATATGGTCGATCAAAACAGTTCCTCCAACAACAAGGTGCTGCGCTACGGGCGCATGCCCCTCAAAATTGACAGCACCGATCAGCATCGGCACCGTCTACACTCCACTCCGAAGACTAGGGTTGCAGTAAAAGTCTCAAGACGGAGTTAAGGTGGTGGGAGGGGTCCCGGCGCGGGACAGGACGGCCAAGACGGGACAAGGCTAGCGCCGCATCGGCGCTGAGCATGCGCGCGGGGTCAGCTAGACGCATGCGTCAGGGTGCATGCGGGCCGCCTGCCGTGGATCTGAAGCTTGAAATTAGCCGAGGAGACCGATGGCGAGAGCGGCAACGGCGCTCGCGGCATAGAGGCAGAGAATGGTCACCTGACGAAAGCGGGCGCGCTCTTCGTCACGGGCACGGGTTGCTGCAATGGCGATGGCACGGGGCTTGCGGGTCTCATGGTTCATGGGGCGCGGTCCTTGATGCGGCCAGGGAAGGTCATGCCCTTGCGGGCGTTTGCCGGCCAGACCTCATGTCGCGACATCTGGGGATGTCACACCGGCATTCAGGCAGGATGACCGACGCATGTTAACAAGTCCTGAATTACTATGGAAAGCTTGCCCGGAGCGGGAGAGACGATCAGACGCTTTCGCCGGCGGCATGGCCCGAAGCCCACGCCCACTGGAAATTATAGCCGCCCAGCCAGCCCGTGACGTCGACGCATTCGCCGATGAAATAGAGCCCGGGCACGGTTTTCGCCTGCATCGTTCGGCTGTCGAGCGCGTTTGTATCGACTCCGCCGAGGGTCACTTCCGCCGTGCGGTAGCCTTCCGAACCCGCCGGCTTGATCGGCCAGCGGCGGATGCGCTCGGCAAGCGATGACAAGGCCTTGTCGGGGAGATCTGCGAGCGGACGCTCCAGCTTGGCGGCCTCCGCCAGATATTGCGCGAGGCGCTTGGGCAGATGCTGGGCAAGCACCGTCTGGACCTGCTGGCGGCCGTTTTCGCGCTTCGCCGCCTTCAGGTGCTCGAGGAAATCGACGCCCGGCTCCAAGGAGAGCAGGATCTCGTCCCCCTCGCGCCAATAGCTCGATATCTGCAGGATCGAGGGGCCGGACAAGCCTCGGTGGGTGAAGAGCAGCGCCTCGTTGAAGCGGGTCTTGCTGCAGGAGACATCGGCATCGACGGCGACGCCCGAGAGCTCCGACAATTCGCCGAGCAGATTGGGTTCGAGCGTGAGCGGCACCAGCGCCGGCCGGGTGTCGGTCACGGGCAGGCCGAACTGCTCGGCGATGCGGTAGGCAAAACCCGTCGCGCCCATCTTGGGGATCGACTTGCCGCCTGACGCCATCACCAGACTTGCAGCCAGGATCGGGCCTTCGCTCGTGGAGAGGTGGAAACCGTCCGGGCCTTTCTCGACATCGGAGATCTCGCAGGAGAGCTTCAGGTCGACATGCACCGCGCGCATCTCTTCCAGCAGCATGCGGATGATGTCTTTCGCGCTGTCATCGCAGAACAGCTGGCCGAGCGTCTTTTCATGCCAGGCGATCTTGTGGCGGTCGACCATGGCGATGAAATCTGCTGGCGTGTAGCGGGCCAGCGCGGATTTCGCGAAATGCGGGTTCTGAGAAATGTAGTTCTTCGGCGCTGCATGGATATTGGTGAAGTTGCACCGCCCGCCGCCGGAGATGCGGATCTTCTCGCCAGGGGCCTTGGCATGGTCGAGCACGACGACGGAACGGCCGCGCCGGCCCGCCGTGAAAGCCGCCATCATGCCGGCGGCACCGGCTCCGATGATCGCGACGTCATACTTCCTGGCCATTATGCTGCTCCCGGGGATCTGCCGCCTGTCTCGACAAACTTATGATCAAAGTCAACGCGTCCCCCTCGCCAAAGGCCAAAGTCTGGCTATGATGGCTCCATTAACAACCAACCGGTGAGACATGCCCGCGAAGAAGTCCATGCTGAGACCCCAGAACGCGCCCTCCAAGAAAGCGGCCATCCCGCCGGACCCTGGATCGAAGCGCGGCGTCTCGAGCTGGAAGGAAGCGGCGACCTGGCTGCGCGCCCGCGGCATCGAAGACATCGAATGCATCACACCCGACCTTGCCGGCGTTCCGCGCGGCAAGATGATGCCGTCGTCGAAGTTCACCTCGAACACGTCGCTGGCGCTTCCCTCGGCACTCTACCGTCATACGATTTCGGGCGAATATCCTGATGAGACGGAGAACTTCCGCTATGAGCCGCGCGACAGCGACCTGAAGCTGCTCCCGGATCTTTCGACGCTTTCCGTCGTGCCGTGGGAGACCGATCCGACCGCGCAGGTGATCTGCGACATCGTCGATGTCGACGGCAAAAACGTCTCCTACACGCCGCGCAACGTTTTGAAAAACGTGCTGCGCCTCTATGACGAAAAGGGCTGGAAGCCGGTCGTCGCGCCGGAAATCGAGTTCTATCTCGTCGCGATGAACGACGACCCGGACTATCCGCTGCATCCGCCGAAGGGCCGCTCCGGTCGCTCGATCATCGGTGGCCAGGGCTATTCGATCGCCGCCATCAACGAATTCGACGAGTTGATCGACGACATCTACCACTTCTCGGAAAAGCAGGGTCTCGAGATCGATACCCTGATCCACGAGGAGGGTCCGGCGCAGCTGGAAATCAACCTGCGCCACGGCAATCCAATCGAGCTTGCCGACCAGGTCTTCATGTTCAAGCGCACGATCCGCGAGGCGGCGCTCAAGCACGGGATCTATGCCACCTTCATGGCCAAGCCGATGCAGGGGCAGCCGGGATCCGCGATGCACATCCACCAGTCGGTGGTCGATGCCAAGACGGGCAAGAACGTGTTTTCCAACCCCGATGGCTCTGCGTCGCGGGAGTTCTTCCACTTCATCGGCGGCATGCAGAAATACGTGCCGAGTTCGCTGGTGATGCTGGCGCCATACGTGAATTCCTATCGCCGCCTGACGCCCGACATGGCGGCCCCCGTCAACAATGCCTGGGGCTACGACAACCGCACCACGGCCTTCCGCGTGCCGGTTTCGGATGCCGCCGCACGGCGTGTCGAAAACCGTCTGCCAAGCTCGGATGCCAATCCCTATCTCGCGCTCGCGGCTTCGCTCGCCTGCGGCTACCTCGGGATCATCAAAGAGATCGAGCCGACGGCGGCAGCCGAGGGTTCGGCGAATGAGGGATCTGTCGATCTGCCGCGCGGCCTCCTGGAAGCGGTCGCCCTGCTCGAAGGTGAAGCCGACTTCAACGAGGTCTTCGGGCCCGAATTCATCGGCCTCTATGCCGGTGTGAAGCGCGGCGAGTTCGAGACCTTCATGCAGGTGATCAGCCCGTGGGAACGCGAATTCCTCCTGCTCAACGTATGAGGATAGCAATCCGATGACATGGCAAAGCCCGATTGCGCCGGGGATCTCCTGGTATCAGGCGAGCGTTGGTGAGCGGCCGGAATATCCCGCTCTCGACGGCTCTGTCACGGCCGACGTCGCGATCATCGGCGGCGGCTTCACGGGGCTGCAGGCGGCCTACAATCTCGCACGGCTGGGTGTTTCCGTCGTGCTGATCGAGAGTAGCCGCTTCGGCGATGGCGCTTCAGGGCGCAATGGCGGCCAACTCGGCACCGGCCAGCGGGCTTGGCCGGCTGAGCTGGAGGCCGAGCTTGGCTACGAGCGTTCGAAGGCGCTGTTCGACCTGGCAGAGAATGCCAAGCACTACCTGCTCGATTTTGCCGAACAGCACGGCATCGACATCGAATATCTGCCCGGGCAGATGAATGTCTCGCACAAGCGCAACGGCGAATCCGACTACCGGCACGAGGCCGAGATCATGGCGGTGCGCTACGGCTATCCGCATGTCTCCTTCATGGACCGGGAGGAAACGCATGATCGCGTGGGCTCCACCCGCTATCACTTCGGCGTTCGCGATACCGGCACCGGGCATATCCATCCGCTGAAGCTGCTGGTTGGCCTGGCGAAGGTCGCGGCCGCTGCCGGGGCTCGCATCCACGAGATGACGCCTGCAAGCGCGATCCGTCAGGCTGGTGGCAAGACCATCATCGACACGCCGAGAGGCACGATCACTGCCGACCGTCTGCTGATCGCGACGAATGCTTATATCGGCAATCTTGAGCCGGTGACGGCAGCCCATGTGATGCCGATCCGGTCCTTCATCGGGGCAACGGAACCACTCGACCGCTTCCCGCAGGTGCTGCGCGGCTCGGAGGCCGTGGCAGACAGCCGGTTCGTGGTCCGCTACTTCCGCAAGAGCCGCGACGGGCGGTTGCTCTTCGGTGGGCGCGAGGCCTATACGGCTGACAGCCCGAGGGATATCTCCAGCCATATCCGCCGGCAGATCTCCGAGATCTATCCGGATCTGAAGACCATCGAGATTACCCATGGATGGGGGGGCTCTGTTGGCATTACCCTGCCGCGCAAGCCTTTCGCCCGGGACGTGATGCCGGGTGTCACCTCGCTTGCGGGTTATTCGGGACACGGCGTGATGCTCTCCAACTATTGCGGCAAGATGTATGCCGACATGGTGGCCGGCAATGCCCGGGAGCTTGAGCTGTTGAAGGACCTGAAGATCCCGCCCTTCCCCGGAGGCGCCAGCCTGCGCAAGCCGCTGCTCTTCCTGGCACTCACCTGGTATGCCCTTCGGGACCGTTTCTAAGGATGGCAGATCGGCGGGCCGATGCACTGGTGCGCGTGGCGACCGTGTTCAACGCCGCCGAGTTTGGCGTGACACGCTCCTTCCTTGCCGCGCATGGCATCGTCATCGCGGCTGAGCCGATCCATCTCGTCAACAACTACTCACACCTTGCGACCGCGCTGGGTGGCATTCCGATCCTGGTCCCCGCGTCGCAGGCAGGCGAGGCCGCGGAATTGTTGACCTTGGTCGACGAAGCCGGGCACGGCGGCAGGATGAGCCCCTTCCGCAGGCTGGGTTATATCCTTCTGTTTGGTGTTCTCTGTGGCCTCGGCGTCGCGCCGCCGTCATCCGGGCGTGTGATTCATTGTCGCAGAACGGCGCTCGCGCAGGGCTTCGAGGCCGTGTAAAGACAAAATCGCTGCCGTGAGGGTGGCTTTTTTAAATCGATTAGATTAGAACCGGTCCAACCAGATTGCCGAACGAGAGATGCCGCATGAGCAGCCAGATCATCCCCGTTGAACCCTTTGACTATGTCGTCTTCGGCGGCACCGGAGACTTGGCCGAGCGGAAGCTTTTGCCGGCCCTGTTCCATCGCCAGCTCGCAGGTCAGTTGACGGAACCGACCCGTATCATCGGTGCTTCGCGCACGGCGATGACGCATGAGGAATACCGGAAGTTCACGCTTGATGCCCTGCACGAGCACCTGAAGGCCGAAGAGCTCGACGAGGCGGAAGTCGCGAAGTTCCTCGAGCGCATCTACTACATCCCTGTCGACGCCAAGTCGGATCAGGGTTGGGAAGACCTCAAGAAGCTGCTCGACCAGGGCAAGGACATCGTACGGGCCTTCTACCTTGCCGTTTCGCCGTCGATTTTCGGCGATATCGCCGACAAGATCCGCGACCACAAGCTGATCACCAAGTCGACCCGCATCGTCGTCGAAAAGCCAATCGGCCGGGATCTGGCTTCGGCGCAGATCCTCAACGACACGATCGGCAAGGTCTTCAAGGAAGAGCAGATCTTCCGTATCGACCACTATCTCGGCAAGGAGACGGTGCAGAACCTGATGGCGCTGCGCTTTGCCAACGCGCTCTACGAGCCGCTGTGGAACTCCGCCCATATCGACCATGTGCAGATCACGGTTGCTGAATCCGTCGGTCTCGAAGGCCGCGTCACCTATTACGACAAGGCCGGTGCGCTGCGTGACATGGTGCAGAACCATATTCTGCAGCTGCTCTGCCTCGTCGCGATGGAAGCGCCCTTCTCGATGGATGCCGAGGGCGTACGCGACGAGAAGCTCAAGGTGCTTCGCTCGCTGAAGCCGATCACCGAGGCCAATGTCGAGAAGCTCACCGTGCGCGGACAGTATCGCGCCGGAGCCTCTGCCGGCGGCGCCGTCAACGGCTATCAGGAAGAACTGGGTTCGGCCTCCGACACGGAAACCTTCGTGGCGATCAAGGCCGAGATCAACAACTGGCGCTGGGCCGGCGTGCCCTTCTATCTGCGCACCGGCAAGCGTCTGGCGACCCGCATGTCGGAAATCGTCATCGCCTTCAAGCCGATCCCGCATTCGATCTTCGGCGATGCTGCCGGCCGTATCGAGGCCAACAAGCTCGTCATCCGCCTGCAGCCGGACGAAGGCGTCAAGCAGTGGCTGATGATCAAGGATCCGGGTCCGGGCGGCATGCGCCTGCGCCACGTGTCGCTCGACATGAGCTTTGCCCAGGCCTTTGACGTGCGCAATCCCGATGCCTATGAACGCCTGCTGATGGACGTCATCCGCTCGAACCAGACGCTGTTCATGCGCCGCGACGAAGTCGAAGCGGCGTGGAACTGGTGCGATCCGATCCTGAAGGCCTGGGAAGAGATTGGCCAGAGGGCGCAGGGCTATACGTCCGGCACCTGGGGTCCGAGCCAGGCTATCGCGCTCATCGAGCGTGACGGACGCACCTGGCACGAAAACGACTGAGACCGGGATCGATGGCGTATCAGATGAAGACATTCGAAAGCGGAGCGGCTCTTGCAGCGGGCCTCGCTGATGCGGTCGCTTCGGCCTTGTCCGCAGCGATTGCACGAAGCGGCGAAGCGACGCTTGCCGTCTCCGGCGGCTCGACGCCCAAGGCATTCTTCGAGGCCCTGTCGACACGGGCTGTCGACTGGGCCAAGGTGAAGGTGACGCTGGTCGACGAACGTTTCGTGCCTGAAGACAATCCGCGTTCGAACCATCTGCTGGTGAAGACGCATCTTCTGAAGAATGCCGCGGCGGCCGCCCAATTCGTGCCGCTCTACCGCCCAGAGGCGACGATCGAGGAGGCTGCAAAAACGGCATCCGGGATCGTGCCGGGCATGAGACAACCCTTCGACGTGGCGATCCTCGGCATGGGGACCGATGGGCATACGGCCTCCTTCTTCCCCGGCGGCGATCATCTTGCCGCAGCGCTTGATCTTTCGCTGCCGCGCCGCGTCATGACCATGGAAGCGCCGGGGGCGGGTGAGGCTCGCCTCACCCTTTCCTTCTCGGCACTTCACGATGCCGGCCTTCTTGTGGTTCACATCGAGGGCGCCGAAAAGAAGGCCGTGCTGGAGAAGGCGCTTGCCGGGACGGACGAGGCAGAGATGCCGATCCGGGCCGTTCTTGAACGGGCCCAGACAGCCACCGACATCTACTGGGCGCCCTGAGGGAGAGCCCTCGCCTGCCGGAGCGTTTCGGCAGGTGATGCGCATAAGACGAGTTTCACGGCCGAGGAGGCCTTTGCGCGATATGCGCCTTGAGCGCCCGCGCCAGATGAGGAGCCATATCTCATGAGTGCAGACAGCCGCATCGAAGCCATCACCAAGCGGATCGTCGAGCGATCGAAGCCGACCCGCGAAGTCTATCTGGACCGCACACGTCGTGCCATTTCCAAGGGCGTGCACCGCTCGACGCTGTCCTGCGGCAACCTTGCCCATGGCTTTGCGGTCTGTTCGCCCAGGGACAAGGAAGCACTGGCCGGCGACGTGGTGCCGAACCTCGGCATCATCACCGCCTACAACGACATGCTCTCGGCGCACCAGCCATTTGAAACCTATCCGGCGATGATCCGGCAGGCGGCATCCGAAGTCGGTGGTGTGGCCCAGGTGGCGGGCGGTGTTCCCGCGATGTGCGATGGCGTGACCCAGGGCCAACCGGGCATGGAGCTCTCGCTCTTCTCGCGCGATGCGATTGCCATGTCGGCTGCCATCGGCCTGTCGCACAACATGTTCGACAGCTCCGTCTATCTCGGCGTCTGCGACAAGATCGTGCCGGGGCTGATGATCGCGGCCCTCACCTTCGGCCACCTGCCCGCCGTTTTCATCCCGGCCGGACCGATGACCTCGGGCCTGCCGAACGACGAGAAGTCGCGCATCCGCCAGCTCTATGCCGAGGGCAAGGTCGGCCGCGCCGAACTGCTCGAAGCCGAATCCAAGTCCTATCATGGGCCGGGCACCTGCACCTTCTACGGTACGGCCAATTCCAACCAGATGCTGATGGAGATCATGGGCTTCCATCTGCCCGGCGCCTCCTTCATCAACCCGGGCACGCCGCTGCGTGACGCTCTGACCAAGGAAGCGACGAAGCGCGCGCTCGCCATCACCGCGCTCGGCAACGAGTTCACGCCGGCCGGCGAGATGATCGACGAACGCTCGATCGTCAATGGCGTGGTCGGTCTGCATGCAACCGGCGGCTCGACCAACCACACGATCCACCTGATCGCCATGGCCCGTGCCGGTGGTATTCAGCTCACCTGGCAGGATATTTCGGAACTCTCCGACATCGTGCCGCTGCTTGCCCGCGTCTATCCGAACGGGCTTGCCGACGTGAACCACTTCCACGCCGCCGGCGGCATGGGCTTCCTGATCAAGCAGCTGCTCAAGGCCGGTTACGTGCATGACGATGTGCGCACCGTCTACGGCCAGGGTCTCGCCGCCTACACGATCGATCCGAAGCTTGCCGAGGACGGCACCGTGCATCGCGCACCGTCCGCTGAGGAGAGTGCCGATCCGAAGGTCCTCACCACGATCGACAAGCCGTTCCAGGCGAATGGCGGGTTGAAGATGCTGACCGGCAATCTCGGCAAGGCGGTCATCAAGATCTCCGCCGTCAAGCCGGAGCGTCATGTCATCGAGGCTCCCGCGATCGTCTTCAACGACCAGCAGGCGCTGCAGGATGCCTTCAAGGCCGGCAAGCTGGAGAAGGACTTCGTTGCCGTCGTGCGCTTCCAGGGTCCCAAGGCCAATGGCATGCCGGAACTGCATCGCCTGACGCCGCCGCTCGGCGTGCTGCAGGACCGCGGTTTCAAGGTCGCACTCGTCACCGACGGCCGCATGTCCGGCGCATCGGGCAAGATCCCGGCAGCGATCCACCTGACACCGGAAGCGGTTGATGGCGGCGCGATTGCCAAGATCAAGGACGGCGACATGGTGCGGCTGGATGCTGTTGCCGGCACGCTCGAAGTTCTGGTCGATTCGGCTGAGTTCAACGCCCGCCCGCTCGCGACCACCAATCTCGACGACAATGAATTCGGCATGGGCCGCGAGCTGTTTGCGAGCTTCCGCCGGATCGCAGGTCCGGCCGATCAGGGCGCCAGCGTCCTGTTCTAAGCGTCTCAATTCATAAGAATAACTTCAAAGGCTGCGAGCGATCGCGGCCTTTTCTGTCTGCTCTTGTTGGCACAACTTTCGTCTAGAGGAGCGCCAGCATACGGTACATTAACACTTTCGACACTTCTAATTTTATATAGTTTATTGGAGAAACACACGCGATATCAACACGTTGTACAAACAGACGATCTTGCGACGGCATCTTCGCCCTTTGTCTACCTTTTGAATGCGCGGTCCGGTTTCTGAAGCAGGAAATTGGCCAAAGGACCAAGGCACTATGTTTGGAATGTCCCACAACACTCGGGCTCAGCTCGAATCGCTTGAAGTCATCACTGCGAACATCATGATCGCAGACGAGAAGCTCAACATCCGCTACATGAACAGCGCAACGAAGCGGTTGTTGAAGGAAGCGGAGAGCGACCTGAAGAAGGAATTGCCGCGCTTTGATTTCGAGAGGCTGATCGGCAGCAATATCGACATCTTCCACAAGGACCCATCCCACCAGCGCAACATGCTGGCAAGCCTGAAGAACCAGCACAAGGCGACAATCTGGGTCGGGCATCATGCCTTCGATCTCATCGTGACACCGCTCAAGAGCGGCGCAAAGACGACCGGTTTCGTTGTCGAATGGGCGAATGCGAAGGAGCGGCTGCAGAACCTCGATTACCAGAACCAGATGGAAGCCATCAGCCGCGTGCAGGCAATCATCGAGTTCACGCCGGAAGGAGAGGTCGTCTCAGCCAATCAGAACTTCCTCGACGCGCTCGGCTATCGGATGGACGAGATCAAGGGCAAGCACCACAGCCTGTTCGTCGAACCCAGCTATTCAAACAGCCAAGATTATCAGAACTTCTGGACGCAATTGCGAGCCGGCAAGTTCCAGGCGGCCGAGTTCACCCGATACGGCAAGGGCGGAAAGAAGGTCGTCATCAACGCTTCGTACAATCCCATCATCAATGACCGCGGTCGGGTGACCAAGGTGGTCAAATTTGCGACCGACGTGACAGAGCGTGTCCACGCTGTCGACACCATCGGCGATTCCCTCGGACGCCTGGCTCAGGGTGATGTCAGCTTTACCATCGACAAGCCCTTCGCAATCGACTTCGAAGCTCTGAGAACCAATCTGAACGAAGCTGTGACGCAGCTAGCCATCACGCTCGGCGCCGTTGCCCAGTCGACGGACCAGATCGACAGTGGCAGCCGCGAGATCAGCTCGAGCGCCGAAGATCTTTCCAAGCGCACCGAACAGCAGGCGGCATCGCTGGAAGAGACGGCAGCCGCCCTCGACCAGATTACCGTCAACGTCAACAACGCCTCGAAGCGTGCCGAGGAAGCCCGTCATGCCACCCAGGCAGCCGACACCAGCGCCACCCGCTCCGGCCAGATCGTGGCCGAAGCCGTGGGCGCGATGGCCCGCATCGAGCAGTCGTCGAACCAGATCTCGAACATCATCGGTGTGATCGACGAAATCGCCTTCCAGACCAACCTGCTGGCGTTGAACGCCGGTGTCGAAGCGGCGCGTGCCGGTGAAGCCGGCAAGGGTTTTGCGGTCGTGGCGCAGGAAGTGCGTGAACTCGCACAACGCTCGGCGCAGGCTGCAAAGGAGATCAAGGAACTCATCCGCAACTCGTCGGAGGAAGTGAAGAACGGCGTGAAGCTGGTCAGCGAAACCGGCGAGGCGCTGAAGACGATCCAGGACAACATCGTCGCGGTCAATGATCACATGCAGGCAATCGCAAGCTCGGCCCGCGAACAGGCGACCGGCCTTTCCGAGGTCAACTCGGCCGTCAACCAGATGGACCAGGTGACCCAGCAGAACGCCGCGATGGTCGAGGAATCCAACGCTGCGAGCGCGACGCTGGCGACGGAGACGCAGCGGCTGCGTCAGTTCATCTCCCGGTTCACGCTCGGCAAACATTATGCCGGACAGCAGGCGCCCGCAGCGGCATCCCACGGTGCGGCAAGAGCCCATGCTCCGGCGGCTCCGTCAGCCGCGACCGCCGCTGCACCTCGTCGCGCAGCCGGTCGTCCGGCACCAACGCATGGCAATGCCGCGCTGAAGCAGGACGAGTGGCAGGAATTCTGAGCCCAAAACTGGTCGCGCCCGCTTCAGTGGGCGCGACATTGATTCAGGGCCTTGGGGCCTTGGCAAATCCCTTGCCCAGAATTGGACCGGTCGGTTTGCCCGTCGGCGACCCACCCAGAGGCTCCACGGTGATCTCGTAAAGCTGCTCCTCCAGCGGGCCTGGCAGGTCGGGGCCATCGACCGTTGCGGTGCGCCAGCCATCGAGGACACCGAGCGATACGGGTCCGGTATCCTTCGAGGGCAAGGTCCAGAGTTGAAGGGACTGATCTGCCGCTACCGATACGTCGGAGAGCGGCGTGACCTTCGCGGTGTCGTTTCCGAAATCCTCGATCATCACGACGGGTTCGCCTGCAGCATCCATCAGGATCGCGATGACCTGTGGCTCGGAACGTGTCACGAGCGTATAGGCCAAGGCGCCAATGAGCAGCAGAGAGGCGGCGGCCGCCGACATGCCGACACCGCGCCACCAGGCAAGGCGGTTGTCGTTGACGGCGGATGGTGGGGCCGAATTCAGACCCGGGCGCTGCTGCGGTCCGAGCTGCGCCTCGATCCGGGTCCAGAGATCGGCTGATACTGTTGCTGTCGGTCCGACGAGGTCGAGTTCGAGAAAACGGTCGCGCGCCTCACCGACGGCGCGGGCCAGGTTTTCATCCGTTTCCATTTCCGCATCGATCGCACGTCGCTCGGCCTCATCCACGAGGCCGAGGACATAGGCGTCCGCGCGTTCGGCAAGCGTGTACCAGGTGCTCATGCCATGCACTCCCTCAACGCCGAGAGTGAACGCCGGATCCAGGCCTTCGCGGTTCCGAGCGGCAGCTTCAGCCGACCGGCAATCTCGCCGTGGCTGTAGCCGGAGACATAGGCCATGATCACCGTCTTGCGGCGCAGACCGTCCAATCGTCCGAGGCAAGTGCGCAGACGGCTTGCGGTATCCAGCTGATCGAAGAGATCGTGATAGAGCGCGTCGGCGCCCTCATCTTGCAGGCGTTCGAGACTGTCGGTTTCGGCCAGATCTTCACGGCCACCGTCTCGCAGGGCGTTGAGCGAGCGCGAGCGGACGATCGAGAATATCCAGCCGCGCGCAGAGCCCCGGGAGGGATCATACTGCCAGGCCTTGTTCCAGATCTGCAGGAAGGCTTCCTGGACGATTTCCTCTGCCAGATCGTGGCGGCGCAGGATGCGCTCGGCAACTGTGACCATGCGCGTCGCCTCGCTTTGGTAGATGACGGCCAATCCCTTGCGATCACCCGAGGCACAGGCTTTCAGCGCCGCGCCGAGCTCGTCTTGCTCATTCCCCATCCAGCTTCCTTCCAAGGTCCTGTGCGGAAAGTAGCTCGCACGCCTGATTTGGCAACCTGCCCCGCGCGCACCAATGGAGGAGCCGCTCGCTGTCATTGTCCCATCCATCGCTTTTCTCCTTCATCCACAAGACACCGGAGGCGCCTTTCTGGATGCAGCGGAAAAAAATCTTCCGGGCTCTGCATCCAAACCGCAGCTGCCGTGTGTCTAGGGATCAGGAGGCACCAGACCGGTGCCACCGCCATTCAAATGGGAGAGTTTTCATGACCAGCATCCGTATCCTCAGCCTTGCCGCCGCCACCGCCCTGACGGCCTTCGGAGCGCAGGCCGCCCAGGTCGTCGGTCTCGCCGGTGACAAGACCCTTGTCATGTTCGACACAGCCAAGCCTGAAGTGTCCAAGTCGATGGATGTCACCGGCGTTGACCGTCTCGTCGGCATCGACTACCGCCCGGCCAACCAGACCATCGTCGGCGTGACGGCAGACAATGTCATCGTCACCATCGATCCGGCAACCGGCGCTGCGACCGAACTCGCCAAGATGGACAAGCCGCTGACGATCGGTGACGCGCCTGTCGTCGTGAACTTCAACCCGGCCGCTGACCGTCTGCGCTACATGACAGGTACGACCAACCACCGCGTCCATCCGGATACGGGTGCGGTCACTGTCGATGGCAGCCTCGCCTTCGAAGAGGGTGACATGCACAAGGGCGAAACCCCGAACACTGTCGCGGCCGCCTATACCAACTCGGTCGGCAAGCCGGAAAAGACGGCGATGTACAACATCGACGCGACGATCGGTGCGCTCATCCAGCAGACCAAGCCGAATGACGGCACGCTGAAGGCAATCGGCAAGCTCGGCATCGAAGGCAGCCCGACGTCCTACGCCTTCGACATCGAAGCGGGCGCTGACGGCAAGAACACCGCCTGGCTGGTCGCGGACAGCGCCCTCTACACGGTCAACCTGGAGACGGGTGCAGCCACAAAGGCAGGCGATATCAGCGGCGCTCCTGCCGCGATCAAGTCGATCACCGTGATCCCGGCGATGTAAGCCGAACAGGCCCCGTGCTGCGGGGCCTGAAGAAACTGCGCTAAAAACAGGAAGGCCTCCGTGACACTGTCGCGGAGGCCTTTTCGTCAGAGCATCGCCATGTATTTTGGCAGATCCCGCATGCTCGGGACAACGATCAGGGTGTGTACGTTCCCGCGCTTGTAAGCGTTCAGGAAGCGATTGTAGTCTTCGAAGACCACGCAGCCCGAACTGTCGCCGCGGCGTCGGAGCAGATAGGTGTGGGTCAGGAAGCCATCGCGATTGTACATCTTGGCGTCACCGACCGGGTTCATGCGGATCGCCTCGATGCCGTGGAAGCGGGCTTCGCGCATGCGCAGCTTGTAAACGTTCGGCGGGGTCGGGCCGTAGTTCTTTACATGCACGAACTTCGGATTGTCGCGCATATGGCCACGCCCGGAATGCGCCTTCAGCTTCTCGCCGTTCGGCATATGCACGACGGAGTCCTCGATGACGTAGACGGCGATGCGGCTTCCGGGACCCGGCAGGCTGTTCTTGCGCTGGAAAATGCCCCCTGCCCCGTCATCCGTGGTCACCGGATTGTCGGGCTTGGCATAGGCCAGCATGTCCATCAGTGTCTTTTTCTTCGGCTTCTCCGGCGCCGTGGCAACAGCCGGGGCCTCTGGCGCCGGCACGCGCTCGACACGGGGCTTTGCCTTCGGCTTGGCGCCGGGAAGCGGGCCATCATCCGGCAGCGCGCCGTGGTCTTCTGCCGCGGGCTCGGACAAGAGCTCCTGGAAGGGCTCTTCACGCGGATCGGCGGCTGCCATCATCTCAGGTGCAGAAGGCACGGCGGCATAGCCGAGCGCAACGGGGGTGGCCGCGGTCGTATCGCTCGGGATGGAAGCTGTGACGACCGGATCGATGTCATCGACGCCGCTGCGGCGCTCACCGGCTGCCGTTGCGAGGGCCGCCTGCTGGCGGCCTGCCTCTGCCTGCAGAAGGGCGTCGCGTAGAACGGCAAGCGCCTGGGAGCCAGTCACGCTTTCGACGCGGGCGAGGAGAAGCCGGTCCGACTTATCGACTTCCGCAAGCCGCATGGCGGCCGGGAGCATGAGAAGACCGAGATGGTCGGTCGCGGCCATCGCCTCGGCGAAGCGATTGTGCATCTCATCGAGAGCCGCAAGGTTCGCGGCCTTCGCCGGCGTCGCCTGCGAAGGGACCGGCTTGACGAGAGCAAGATCGGGTTTCGGCAGGCTGTGGCCTGCAATGGCGGGAGCCTGGATGGTGGAGGATGAGAGACCCTTGAAGACGGCGAGGCTCGCGGTGCCCCAGAAGAGGCAGGCGAGTGAGATGCCCAAGACCGTCGGCAGGCTGGAGCCGCGCGCCTTCCTGCGCGACTTCGTCTTTTGAACGGCGGCACGATCGCCACCGGTGACCTTCAGGGTCGAGGACGCCATGATACTTGAACTCGCTTACCAAAACTCTGGAGAGCCGACCGCCTAACAGCGGAAACCGACTTTACTGGGACAGGCAACCGCAAGGTCGTCCTGTCGACTGTCCTAAAGAATGAAGAAGTTTGGTAACCAAGAGGTTTACGCCCGGAGGTTTCTTGTCACATTCCGGGCGTGGCGTTCGAAACAGTCTCAAACGTGACGGGTTAGTCCGCCGTCGACCTTGAGGTTCTGGCCGGTGATGTAGGCCGCGCCATCGGATGCCAGGAAGGCGATGGTGGCGGCGATTTCCTCGCTCGTCCCGTAGCGCTTCATCGGAACACCATCGCGACGCTCCTCGGTGGCGGGCAGGCTGTCGATCCAGCCGGGCAGGACATTGTTCATCCGGATATTTTCAGCCGCATAGGTATCGGCAAAGATCTTGGTGAAGGAGGCGAGGCCTGCGCGGAAGACGGCAGATGTCGGGAACATCGAGGAGGGCTCGAAAGCCCAGGCGGTGGAGATGTTGATGATGGCGCCTGACTTCTGCGCCTGCATGATCGGGGTGACGAGGCGGGTCGGGCGGATGACGTTGAGCAGGTAAACATCCATGCCCTTCGCCCACTGCTCGTCGGTGATCTCGAGGATCTGGGCGCGAGGCCCATGGCCAGCACTGTTGACCAGAACGTCGATGCGGCCATAACGCTCCATCGTGCCATCGACGAGGCGGGCGAGATCTTCCGGAGACTGGTTCGAACCGGTGATGCCGAAGCCCCCGAGCTCGGCGGCAAGCGCTTCACCCTTGCCGGAGGACGACAGGATGGCGACCTTGAAGCCATCTGCGGCGAGACGCCTTGCCGCGGCCGCCCCCATGCCGCTTCCCCCTGCCGTGACGATGGCAACCTTTTCACTGGACATGCATGCTCTCCCTTTGCTGTTTCAGGAAGATCGAGGCTCCGCTCGGTGATGTCCAGTCAGAAAAGCTGAAGGCCGATGCAGCCTTCGCTGCACCGGCCCAGCCGAAAACTCTGAAGCTCTGGTGTTACCAGCTGCGGACGTCGAGTACGCGATCCTTGTGCGCCGGGTGGGTCGAGAAGACGAAGATGCGGTCGAGCTCCTTCTGCGTCAGCAGGCGCAGGAAGCGGATCTCGGCGGTGTTGTTGGCAAAACTCTTCATCAGGACAGCACCGACCTTGTTGATGCGGGCGTCCGGGATGTCGAGATAGAACTGCTTGGGCAGGTTGACCTGCGTGATCAGGCTGATCACGGCACCGCTCAGCGAGATGCGCAGCACGTCGCAACGGCGCGCCGCCATGTGGGTCATGCCGTTCTCAGTGTATTCGAGGCGCCCGGCATTCATCGTATCCTCCATGCGATACCGGTTTTCCCGGTCGTACATGAAGGATTCCTCCTTTTTCAGGAAATGAGATCCGCCACCTGCCGTTCTCATCGTTTCATGCCCTCGTCTTTTGTCCGTTGTTATGGGCAAAAGGCTACCAGCCACTGTTTAACAGTCGGTGTTGGCGGAAGGGTCATTCTTGGGAGCAAAAAGCCCTGTCATCGGTAAGGATAACAGGGCCTTAAACAAGGTGATGGCGAGACGTTCAGCGGCGGTAGGTCTGACCGTCGGCGTCGAAGAGATGGAGCTTGGTCTTGTCTGCGGAGAAGCGCAGTGTCTGGCCCTTCTTCACGTCCACGATGCCGGGCAGCTTGACCACGACCGGCTCTTCCTCGACCGGGCCGTTCACATAAAGCAGCGTGACTTCGCCGAGCGCCTCGACGATGTCGACGACGCCCTCGAAGAGGAATTCGTCGCCGGTGGCGATCGCCAGATCTTCCGGGCGCACGCCGAAGCTTGCGGCCTTGCCCTGGTCAGACGCAGACGTTGCCACATCGACCGTCACTTCCGAGCCGTCCTTCAGCTTGATCCGTGTTGCATCCCCCGTGCCGATCACGGTCACCGGCATGATATTCATGGCCGGCGAGCCGATGAAGCGGGCGACGAACAGGTTCGCCGGGCGTTCGTAGAGTTCGAGCGGCGGGCCGACCTGTTCGATCCTGCCGGCCGAGAGCACGACGATCCGGTCTGCCAGCGTCATCGCCTCGACCTGGTCGTGCGTGACGTAGATCATCGTCGTATCGGCCATCTGCTCGTTGAGCTTGGCGATCTCGATGCGGGTCGCGACGCGAAGGGCTGCATCCAGGTTGGACAGCGGCTCATCGAAGAGGAAGACCTTAGGGTTGCGGCAGATCGCACGGCCGATGGCGACGCGCTGACGCTGGCCACCAGACAGTGCCTTGGGCAGGCGATCCAGATAAGGGCCAAGCTGCAGGATGTTAGCAGCCGAGCGGACGCGGCGGTCAATCTCTTCCTTGCTTTCGCCCGCGATGCGCATGCCGAAGGCCATGTTGTCGTAGACCGTCATATGCGGGTAGAGCGCATAGGACTGGAACACCATGGCGATGCCACGCTTGGACGGGGGCACATCGTTGACGAGCTGGCCGTCGATATAGAGCTCACCGCCGGTGATGTCCTCAAGGCCCGCGATCATGCGCAGCAGTGTGGACTTGCCGCAGCCGGACGGGCCGACGAAGACCACGAACTCGCCTTCCTTGATCTCCAGATCGATACCGTGCAGGACCTTGACCTGCCCGTATGCCTTGCGGATGTCCTTGAGAACCAGACCCGTCATGCTATCCTCCCCTGTCAGGCGTGACGCGCGAAATAGGCGCCCCAAGCCGGCAATTCTACCTTGTTATCGTTGACGTTACTGACAAACCCATGGCCTTCCAGCTCGACCCAGTTGCCCGCCGGCAGGGCGAGCGAGGCCTGATCTGCGCCCATGTTGAACATGCAGAGCAGCTTCTCGTTGCCGAAGGCGCGGGTGTAGACGAGCGTGTCTTCGCCCGCCTCATGGAAGGTGATGTCGCCCTTGGCAAAGGCCGGATACTGGCGGCGGAAGGCCAGGAAGCGGCGATAGTGCTCCAGCACCGATTCCGGCTTACCGACCTGCGTATTGACCGAGCGAAGCACATGCTCCACCGGGATCGGTAGCCAGGTCTTCTGTGCCGTCGAGAAACCGGCCTGAACGGCATGATCATCCCAGACCATCGGCGTGCGGCAGCCGTCACGGCCCTTGAATTCCGGCCAGAACTGGATGCCGTAAGGATCCTGCAGATCCTCGAAGGCGATTTCGGCTTCGGTGAGGCCGAGTTCTTCGCCCTGATAGATGCAGACCGAGCCGCGCTGGGTGAGCAGCAGGGCAGACGTCATCTTGGCATAGGCATCGCGGTCGAGGACGGTGGCACCCCAACGGCTGACATGGCGCACCACATCGTGGTTGGAGAATGCCCAGCAGGCCCAGCCTTCGGGGGCTGCCGCCGCAAATGCATTCTGTGTATTCTGGACGACAGACGGGGTCAGCGGTTCCGGCGCCAGGAATTCGAAGGCGTAGCACATCTGCATCTTGTCGTTGCCGGAGGTGTATTCGCCGACGATCTCGAGACCACGCTGGCTGTCGCCGACTTCTCCGACCGCAGCAATCGCCGGATATTCGTCCAGAAGCGCGCGGAAGCGCTTGAGGAAGGCGATATTCTCAGGGCGGTTCTTGTCGTAGATGTGTTCCTGGAAATTGTAGGGATTGACCGCGGGCGCCGTCGAGGCATTGCGGCGCTCAGGCGCCAGCGCCGGGTTGTCCCTCAGTTCCTTGTCGTGGAAATAGAAGTTGATGGTGTCGAGACGGAAGCCATCGACACCGCGGTCCAGCCAGAAGCGGGTGGCGGCCAAGAGCGCATCCTGCACTTCCGGATTGTGCAGGTTCATGTCCGGCTGCGAAGTCAGGAAGTTGTGCAGGTAGTACTGCATGCGGGTCGGGTCCCACTGCCAGGCAGAACCACCGAAGATCGACAGCCAGTTGTTCGGCGGCGAGCCATCCGGCTTCGGATCGGACCAGACATACCAATCGGCCTTGGGATTGACCCGGCTGGACCGGCTTTCGACAAACCAGGGGTGCTGATCCGAGGAATGCGACATGACGAGGTCGATCATGACGCGAATGCCGAGGCGATGGGCTTCAGCGATCAGGCCGTCGAAATCGGTCAGCGAGCCGAACATAGGATCGACGTCAACATAGTTCGAAACGTCGTAGCCGAAGTCCTTCATCGGCGAGGCGAAGAAGGGCGAGATCCAGATCGCGTCTGCGCCGAGTTCGGCGATATGCGTCAAACGGGCCGTGATGCCTTTCAGGTCACCAATGCCGTCGCCGTTGGAATCCTGGTAGGAGCGCGGGTAGATCTGATAGATCACCGCGCCGCGCCACCAGTCCTTGTCGGGCGTCATGACGGGATTTGAAACTGCACTCATTTAGACATTCCTGTTGGCTTGGTCTTTCGTCCCGGCGTCAGCCACCCTTGACCGAACCGGCAAGGAGGCCACGCACGAGATAGCGTTGCATGAAGAAGAAGACGAGGAGCGGCACGGCGATCGACACGAAGGCAGCCGTTGCCAGGATTTCCCAGTTGCCGCCGCGGGTTCCCAGCAGTTCGACGATCTGGTTGGTCATAACCGTGGTGTCGCCGGTCGCATCGATCAGGAAGACCTTGGCGACGAGCAGATCGTTCCAGGTCCAGAGGAACTGGAAGATGGCGAACGAAGCGAGCGCCGGGAAAGAGAGCGGCAGGATGATGCGCGTGAAGATCTGGAAGTCGGTCGCACCGTCCACCTTGGCGCATTCGATGATGTCGCGCGGAAGTCCGACCATGTAATTGCGCAGCAGATAGATCGCGAGCGGCAGACCGAAGCCGGTATGGGCGAGCCAGACGCCGAGATAGCCCTTGCCGATGCCGATGGAGAGATGGAGGCGCAGCAGCGGGATTAGCGCGAGCTGCAGCGGCACAACGAGAAGTGCGACGACGGCCGCGATCAGCAGTGCGCGTCCCGGAAACTCCATCCAGGCCAGCGCATAAGCGGCGAAGGCGGCGATGACGATCGGGATGATGGTCGCCGGAATAGTGACGGTCAGCGTGTTGAAGAAGGCCTTGGCCATCGAGTCCGTCGTGGAGCCGGAGAAAAGCACCGTCTGATAGTTGTCGAGGGTGAATTTCGGCGGCAGCTCGGCCGTCACGAAGATG
Source organism: Allorhizobium sp. (assembly GCA_051861045.1). Classification (GTDB taxonomy): domain Bacteria; phylum Pseudomonadota; class Alphaproteobacteria; order Rhizobiales; family Rhizobiaceae; genus Allorhizobium. The sequence continues at coordinate 112,793 of JBHYDI010000002.1, read as the reverse complement.
CGATCGCCACGGCTGCCGGTGAGTTCGACATCACTTTCCAGGCGGTAGTCGCCGTTCGCCTGCACCGTCACGCGGCCGCTATCGCCGAGGGTAGCGGTCGCGCCGGGTTCGTATTCGCTGATGGCGCGCGAGGACGTGCCCCAGGCCGAAATTTCCGCCTCGGCGGTGGCTCCGCCTTCGCTCAGCACATTGCCTTCGATGACCCAGAGATTGCCCTCCTGGCGCTGGGTCGACGGTGCCGCCGTTCTCAAGACGAGGTTCTGCTCCTGGGAGAACAGCGAGCTCCACCAGCCGCTGGTCGATATCTGATCCGCGGTCCGGAAGGACGAGATGAAAAGGCCGGTGGTCGGGAGCAGCCACAGGATGACCAGTGCCGCTACCGAGATATGGACGGTCCAGACGAGACCGGATTTCTTGCCTGCGATCTTTGCCATGGTCCCGCCTCCCCTCAGCGCATTTCTTTTCGAGCGTTGTAGACGTTCCAGACCAGGATCGGCAGCACGAGCAGCATGATGACCATGGCGCTGGCCGAGCCGACACCCCAGTCATTGGCGCGGAACAGCTTGTCGAACATGTAGTTGGCGAGGACCTGGGTCTCCCACTGGCCGTTGGTCATCGCGAAGACGATGTCGAAGACCTTGAGCACGACGAGCGTGATCGTCGTCCAGACGACGACGACGGTTCCCATGATCTGCGGGATCTTGATCTTGAAGAATATCTCGAAATCGTTGGCTCCGTCGATGACGGCGGCTTCGATGGTTTCCTCCGGGATGCCACGCAGGGCAGCCGAGAGAATGACCATGGCGAAGCCGGTCTGGATCCAGATCAGCACCACCATCAGGAAGAAGTTGTTCCAGAAGGGCACCGTCAGCCAGGTCTGCGGTTCACCATAGGGATAGGCGAAGGTGAGCACGGAATAGATCGATATGACGGCGCGGTAGGCGAGCCAGACACCGGCAAGCGTTACGGCCGCGCGGACGACCACGCCGAACTTCGAGCTGCCGCCACGATAGCCAATACCGCCGGCGAGCGGGCGCAGCAGCTGGTAGATGCCATAGGCGACAAAGGCGATGAAGGCGACCAGCAGGAGTGCGGGAAGCACGCGCAGAACGAGGACGGTGCCCATACCGCCATCGAAGGAGAGCCACAGGGCATTCAGGATGCCGATCTGCTCCTCGCCTGCAGGGCGCGTGTCATAGACCAGCTTGAAAATGACGGAGGCGCCGACGAAGGAAATCGCCATCGGCATGAAGATCAGCGATTTGGCGATGTTGCCCCAGGAGATCCGGTCGGTGAGCTGTGCGGCGAGCAGACCGAAAGCGGTCGACACGGCCGGAACGACCGTCAGCCACAGCAGATTGTTGCTGATCGCTTCCCAGAACTTGGGTTCACCGACCATCCTCTGGTAATTGTCGAGGCCGACAAATGCGCCACCAGCGCTGCGATCGGTCACCGAAAGCCAGAGTGTGGCCACCACCGGATAGGCCAGATACATGCCAAGAGCGAAAATTGCGGGAAACAGGAACAGCCAGGGCCGAACCATATTGGCGCGGTTGATGTTGCGCCCGGCATGCTCACCCTTTGCGGGGAACAGCACCCTGTCGATGAACATGTTCGACAGATAGAAATAACCGACACACCCACCGACACCGATGACGATCGTGATCAGAGCCTGCAACGCTGGATTCATGATGGTCTCCCCCTCCGCATGCCTTCTGATTATTTTGTGCGAGCGCCCGGACCCAATGGCCCGGACGCTCGTTAGGCAGCTCTGCTCTACGGCAGCTTACTTGATGCCGTCCCAGGACGTCTGGATCGACTTTGCAACATCTTCAGCAGACTTGCCACCGACATAATCGACCATGCCGGTCCAGAAGCTGCCGGCACCAACGGCGCCCGGCATCAGGTCGGAACCGTCAAAGCGGAAGGTGGTTGCCTGCAGCAGGATGTCGTTCATCTTCCGGACTGTCGGGTCGGTAAAGACTTCCGGGTTCACGCCCTTATGCGGGGTGAGGAAGCCCTTCTGTGCCATCCAGACTTCGTGGGCGATCGGCGACTTCAGGAACTCGATGAAGGCGCGGGCAGCCTTGCTGTCCTTGGTGATGGTGAAGGTGGTACCGGCACCGAGAACCGGGTTGCCGAGGTTCTTTTCGGCATAGGCGGGGAAGTAGAAGAAATCAGCATCTTCACCGACCGACGTGCCTTCGGGGAAGAAGGACGGGATGAAGGAGGCCTGGCGGTGCATGTAGCACTGCGGCGGCGATGCGAAGAGGCCCTTCGGGCTGTCGCGGAAGTCGGTGGATGCAACGGCACCGGCGCCACCGACAACGAACTTGTCGTTTTTGGCGAACCAGCCGAATTCGTTGATGGCGTTGACGACAACCGGATCGTCGAACTTCATCTCGTTGGAGACCCACTTGTCGTAGTCTTCCGGCGATGCGGTGCGCAGCATCATGTCTTCGACCCAGTCGGTGGCCGGCCAACCGGTGGCGGCACCCGAGCCGAGACCGATGCACCACGGCGTGCCGCCGTCAGCAACGATCTTCTCGGTCAGGGCCTTCAGCTCTTCCATGCTCTTGGGCACTTCGTAACCGGCATCTTCAAAGTTTTCCGGCGAGTACCAGACCAGCGACTTCAGGTCGGTCTTGAAGGGGAAGCCGTAGAAAGCCTTGTTGCCGTCCTTGCCGGCATAGGTGCCGAGGTCAACCCAGGACTGACCAGCTGCATAGTTGTCCTTCAGCCAGGATGCGTTTTCTGCACCGAGATCGGTCAGGAAGCCGCGCTTTGCCATGTCGGATGCGAGACCCGGCTGCGGGAAGATTGCAATGTTCGGAGCGGAGCCGGCTTCGAGGTCGACGACGACCTGCTGTTCGAAGCTGTCGGAACCGGTGTAGCGAACGTCAGCGCCGGTCGCGGCTGCGAAATAGGCCAGAACGCTTTCCACGAGCACCTGGTCCGGGCCGAGCCAGGGTCCAAAGATCGTGATCTGTTCGCCAGCAAGCTGGGTCTTCTTGAGTTCTTCAAAGCTCGCCCAGTTGAACTTGGCGTCCTCACCCGGCGCGAACTTCAACTCCTGCGCGCCGACAGAGCCGGCCACGAGCGCAGCGGCTGCCACGGTCATCAAAAACATCTTCTTCATGTGATTTACCTCCCATCACATCGGACGGCCAAACGTCCTTGGTCAGCGCATTATCCTCAAAGCGCTTTGGCCCCTATTTCATCCCATTGGGTTCCATATTGAGTCAAGCGCTTTTCTGGTTCTGCCGCATTTTGGCGCAACGCTTCGCACGGCCGGCGGCATCTGCATTGATTTAAAGCATTTTTCTCTTGTCGCCGGCCCGGCGTCTGCGCCATAGTCGAAGCGCTTTGGCCGTCTGTGGAGAGGAACCGGCGGTCCAGCGAGGGAGAGGAATGCCTGCAGTGAACTTGAAAGAATTGTCACAGATGCTCGGCCTGTCGCAGACGACGATCAGCCGCGCACTCAATGGCTACCCGGAAGTGAACGAGGAGACACGCCAACGCGTGCTCCAGGCTGCCAAGGACACCGGCTATCGTCCGAACCGGGCGGCGCAGCGTCTGGCGACCGGCAAGGCCGGATCCATCGGGCTGATCATGCCGATTTCTCCCGACCATAGCTCGGACATGCACTTTGCCGAATTCCAGAGCGGGCTCGCCGAGGCATCGATCGTCCATGATTTCCACTTCGTCATCATGCCGTCACGGGCCGAGGAAGAGGAACAGGCGATCCGCTGGCTCGTCTCAAGCGGCAGCGTCGATGGCTACTATCTCGCCTATGTGCGCGAGAAGGATCCGCGGATCGCGATGGCGAAATCCTTGTCCCTGCCCTTCATCGTGCACGGTCGATCCTCCGGTCTCGATCTGGATTACCCCTTCCTCGACGTGGATAACGAAGGCGCTTTCTATGATGCGACGCGCTTCCTGCTCCAGCTCGGGCATAAGCGTATTGCGCTCCTGAACGGTCAGGCGGAGCTCGATTTTGCCTATCGGCGCCGACTTGGAACGGAGAAGGCGCTCGCTGAGAAAGGGTTCCTGCTCGATCCTCGGCACACCCGGCACAGTTTCATGGGCGACGAGCAGGGCTATCGCGGCATGAAGGAGATCCTCGGCTTACCCGATCGTCCGACCGCGGTTCTGTGTGCCAGTACCGTGCTTGCGCTCGGGGCCGTCCGGGCGATGAACGAATTCGGGCTGAAGCTCGGGACCGACATCTCGCTGATCGCCCATGACGACGAGTTGCCGCTGCTGAAGCCGGAGAACTTCTCGACGCCGCTCACCACGACCCGCTCCTCGCTGCGGGCAGCAGGAAAACGCGTCGGCGAACGCCTGATCGCAATGATCAACCAGAGCGAACCGGCCTTGCCGGAGCAGGAATTGTGGAAGGTGGAGCTGGTGGTGCGGGCCTCGACGGGACCGGCGCCGGCCTAAGGCACGGCGCCCAGTCCAATCCGTCAGAAGCTTGGCGCTGCCACACCCGCCCGACGATGGGCAGCGATCACGGTGTTGGCCATCAGCATGGCGATGGTCATCGGGCCGACGCCGCCGGGAACCGGGGAAATAGCCTTGGCGACAGGCTTGCATTCGGCAAAGGCGACGTCACCCACCAGCTTGAACTTGCCCTCGCCCTTTTCAGGTGCCGCCACGCGGTTGATGCCGACGTCGATGACGGTCGCACCCGGCTTCAACCAGTCGGCCTTGACCATTTCCGCGCGGCCGACGGCTGCGACCAGGATGTCGGCCTGACGGGCGAGTTCGGGCAGATCGCGGCTTCGCGAATGGCCGATCGTGACGGTGGCGTTTGCATTGAGAAGAAGCTGCGCCATCGGCTTGCCGAAGAGGTTGGAGCGACCGATGACCAGGGCATTCAGGCCCGAGAGATCGTTGCCGTGAATCTGACGCACCAGGATCATGGCGCCGGCCGGCGTGCAGGACAGAAGGCCGGTCTTCAGGTCGCCGGTCGCCAGTTTACCGGCATTGACGATGTGCAGTCCGTCGACGTCCTTTTCCGGCAGGATCGACTGGATGACGGGCTCGCTGTCGAGATGCTTGGGCAGCGGCAACTGCACGAGAATGCCATCGATGTCTGGATCGTCATTGAGCGAAGCAACCAGCGCCATCAGGTCGGCTTGAGAGGTGTCCCCTGGCAGCGTGTGCTGGATGGAATTGAAGCCGCACTGCTTGGCCATCCGGCTTTTTGCGCCGACATAGGCATGGCTTGCCGGGTCATCCCCGACGATGACGACTGCAAGGCCCGGCTTGCGGTGGCCGGAGGTCTTCAGCGTCGTCGCCGCTGAGGTTACCGCTTCGATTACCGAAGCGGCGGCTGCCTTTCCATCGATTACCGTGGTCGTCACTGTGCTCAATCCCCGTCTTCCACTGGCAGCAAGCTAGCGCCAACCCAGGGGCACCATTTGCCTGTCACCGTCCTATGCTGTCAAATTGCGGCATATTGCAAGGCAGGAATTTGCGGGGTGCCTCAGGTGGTGGGCGGGTTTTGATGGCGCAGCCGGTAGCTCACCACATGAGCAAGGAACACGGGAATGCCGAGAACATAGCGCCGCCAGAGACGCGAGGGCTCAAGCCAGAGGCGGAAGAGCCATTCGGACCGCAGCCGTCGCATCCAGCGCGGCGCACGCGCCACCCGCCCTGAGACGAAATCGAGCAATGCGCCCACGCTGATCACAACGCGGGCATGTTCGCTGGTCAGGTGCCGGTCGACCCATTTTTCCTGCAAAGGCGTGCCCATGGCAACGAGCAGCAGGTCGATGCGGGCAGTCTCTATGCGTTTCAGGATCAGGGCCGGATCGGCCCGGTCGAAATAGCCGTCCGATATTTCGACGAATTCGTGCCAGGGCGTCTGCCGGCGGAGGTTTGTCGCCGCGGACTTCAGAACTGCAGAGGTCGCTCCAAGCAGCCCTACCCGCAGGGGCCTGGAGATGAATGTCAGCGCTGCCGGCACGAAATCAGTGCCGTTGAGATTGGCGGAGAAACGACCGCCGTGCAGGAAATGCGCAGCGATATCCACCCCAATGCCATCGGGCAGGACCAGGGAGCGCTCGAGAACCGCGCGGTATTCCGGGTCGCCCGCCATGACATTGGCGTTGTTGGCATTCAGAAAAGCAATGTGGGTGAAACCGTCGCGGGCGACCAGCTTCTGCTCCAGATGCACCAGAGCCTCGTTCCAGCCGAGATCACGGACCGGCATACCGAGAATGGGCAGCACAGGAATTGCACGCTCGGCGGATCCAACCGCAGAAATTTCTACCGGCTGCTTCCGGGCGGAAGATGAAGAAGGTCGCATGGCGGGTCCCGAAGATCTGAGGCTCGGAACCTATCAGCCATCGCTGAAATTCAAGTGAAAAACGGGGCTAAAACTCTCAGGATCGGATCAAGGCTTCGTTCACCATGTTGGTAAAACGAGGCCGAACCCTGATCAGTGACCAGACGAAGCCGGCGCCTCTTCTACCTTCTCGCCTTCGACGACCGTGGTCATCTCCATGGGCTTGGACCCACCGTCAGCGGCCTTGCGAGCGGCGTCCTTCGAGACATAGTCGAGCTGCTCGATCAGCACCTGATCGACCATGCCTTCGCCCAGTCTCGCATTCATCTCGACCTTGATCTTCTCGCGGAAGTCGTTGACGTCGAAGGCCGAGACGTTGCCGATGTCGACCATCTTGTTGCCGACAAGCAGGGTGAAGAGCTGGTCGGTCATCAGCTCGGTCGTGGGCAAGTCTTGTCCCTTGACCTTTTCCTTGTCCATCATGAAGGAAATGCGGGTCAGGAAATAGCCGGTGACATCACCATTTCCGATGACGGGAATGGTGATCGGCTCGCCCCGGATCAGCTCCAGGGCGGCCTTCTTGGTTTCTTCCTCGCTCGGGCCGGCAGGGGCTGTCGCCAGGAAGATCGAGCCGTAAACGGCTCCCAGCGTGACGATGCAGACCCAAAGGCCGATTCCGAGTATCTTGCCCATCAGAACTCGCTGAACTGGAACTGTTCCTGAGAATAGGTGCCGTCACCATCGGCGTCACGGACAGCATTCTTCAGGAGATCGGCGACGGCGCGAACGGCTGCGAGGTGTGCCTCGACACGGCGCGCATTGAGGGCGAGCTTTTCCTTGAGAACATGGAGCTGCTCGACATAGTTGACGGCGAATTCGCGCGGATCGGTGTCACGGAACAGCATCGTCAATTCGTAGAGGCAACGGCTCTTGTGCGCGTTGGAGACCTTGAAGTCGAATTCAGGATCCTTGCCGATACGCTCGTTTTCGTTGTCGATGATGCGCTCCAGGCGGCTCAGCACCGTCTTGACGCGATATTCGCTCGAAACAACTTCCATGAAATTCTGCCCTATCTTCCTAAAACAATCAGTTGTTGTCGTCAGCGCCGGCACCCAGGGTGCGGCGCTCAAGATCTGTCACCCAGCTCATCGCCAGACCGCGATCAGTCTCGTCGGTCGAGGCGTTCACGGCGTCGGCGTCCTCACCACGAACGCGCTGAAGGGCGGTTTCATACATCTGCTCTGCGATGCCCACGCCACCCGACTCAGCAATGGTCGAGCCGAGCTGTTCGGCCATCATGCTCTTCCACATCTCGCCGGCATTGCCCTTGCCGTACACTTCCTCGCTCTCGTCCGGCAGCATGCTCTGGACGAAGTTGGTAAGATAAACGGCTTCGAAATCGCGATAGATCTTAGGTGGCTTGCCAGTGTCTTCGACCTTCTCGGCCGTCGCTTCCGTGCGAGCTGCATTGGTGGTGCGGTTCAGGATGTCGACGGTCGCACCGAAGCCTGCGCCCTTTTCAGCGAGACTGGACGCCATGAAGTTGGCGCGGTTGATCTTCAACTGTTCCTGGGCGGCGGCGACTTGCGCCGGATCGGCGGCGCGGATCACGTCCAGCACCAGATCGCTCGGAGGAGAAATGGCCACGGTGACATCCTCGATTTTTGTTCGAGGCGACTATCACTCGTGAAGCTTGCTGGAGGCTGGTGTGGCGAACTTGATGTCGATCAGGTCGTAGATCGCGTCGTCGTCGCGCTCGCGTTCTTCGTGATCGCGGGCATCCTTCATGTTTTCTTCCAGCCGGTCGCCCTTGGCACGCTCGCGCATCAGCTTCATTTCCTGAACCTGCTGGAGGCCGTGCAACTGCTTGTCGGTGTTGGAGAGGCGGTCGAAGCGGTCGGCATAATTCTGCGCGAACAGCCGGTGCAGCGGCTCGAGCGAGCCGATCGCCTCCATGACGTTTTCCATCGAGCGGGCGTTCTCCTCGATGCGCTGGGCGGTAGTTCCAAGATCGCTTTCGGCCATGCGCTCCATATGGCGCTGCACCGCGACGAGACGCTTCAACTTGTCGGATTTCTTCTGCGTTGCCATGGCGTCCTGTTCAGAAGTTGAAGATCATCGGAAAATACTGACCGAACTGCATCACCATGGCAGCAATGGTGAAATAAACCAGTATCAGGCCGCCGAGCAGCAGATACGGGGTCGAGATGTAGAAGACCGGCACCTGGGGAGCGAGCTTGTTCACGAGGCCGACGGCGAAGTTGAACATCAAGCCGAAGATCAGGAACGGACTGGCAAGCCGCAGCATCAGCATGAAGGTCTGAGACAAGGTGTCGGTCAGCGTGATCAGCATCTTCTGGCTGTCCGGCATGCCGCCCAGCGGCATCACGGCGTAGGAATCAACCAGCGCACGGAATACGACGTGGTGGAAATCCAGCATGAAAAGCACGAGGAGCCCGCTGAACGAGATGAGGTTGGTCATCTGGTTTTCAGAAGTGTCCTCAAGGATGTCGGTTGCGCCCGGCGTGTTCAGGCCGATCGCCATTGATATCGCCGAGCCGGTAAACTGGAGCCCCAGGACATAGAGGCGTGGGACGAGACCATACATGGCACCGATCAGCAGCTCAGCAAGGATCACGCCGACGAGGGTCGCCGCGGTGCCCTGGACGCTCGGGTAGATCGTGTCGAAGAGCAGCGGCGTCATGGCCATGGAGACCGCAAACGCCAGGAAGAACCGGATGGTGGTCGAGATACGGGCAGAGGAAAAACCCGGAAGGGTCATGATGCAGGCGCCGATGCGGCAGAAAATCGCCACCAGCACCAGCACAGTCCCCTGCGGGTCAGCAATCATGAAATGGAGCCCAAAATCTTGATCTCGATGCCCTTGGCCAGTTCGACATGGGACAGAACGGGCAAGGTCGCAAAGAGTCGTTCGATGATCATGCGCACATAGGACCGCGTTTCGGGCGATGTGACAAGCACGAAGGGCAGACCACGGTCCATGAATTCACGGATTACCTGGCTTGCCTGCTCGGAAAACTCTTCCAGGCTGCGGGGATCGATGTCGAATTCGACGATCTCACCCTTGGCGTCACGCTTGAGGGCCTGGTGGAAGACGAGGTCCCACTTGGAGCCTAGGCGCAGGACGCGAAGGACACCGTTGTCGGTGAGGTCGCCGCAGAGCTGCTGGGCCATACGGACACGGACGTGTTCGACGATCTGCTCGGTCTTGCGGACATGCGGCGCAAGCTCGGCCACGGCTTCGAGGATGAGGTGCAGGTTTCGGATCGAGACGCGTTCGGCCAACAGCAGCTTCAACACGGCCTGCAGGCCCGAATAGGACATGTGCGACGAGCAGATCTCGTCGGCAAGCTTCTTGTATTCGGGATCGAGGCGATCGATCAGAACCTTGACGTCCTTGTAGGACAGGAGCTGCGGCAGGTTGTTGCGGATGACTTCCGAGACGTGGGTCAGGACAACCGAGACGTTGTCGATCGGATGGAAGCCTTCGCGCTTCAGTTCCTCGGTGAAGGTTTCGAGGACCGAGACAGCCGGCATGCCGAAGGCGGGTTCGCGGATTTCGTCGCCGGGAACATTGGGCCTGCGGCCGGAACCGGTGACGACGAGGACTTCGCCGACGCGCAGGTTGTTGGAGGCGACCGTCGTCCCGTGGATACGTATCTGGTAAGCTTTTTCCGGGATCATGATGTCGTCGGTCACCTTGATCTCGGGCACGACGAAGCCGTACTGGCTGGCGAACTTCTTGCGCATCTTGCCAACGCGGAAGGCCAGTTCCTGGTGTGCTCCCAGCAGGCGGGTCGATACCAGCTTGCCGAGTGCAAGTTCGATTTCCGAGGTCTTGAGGACGGACTTGACCGAATCCTTCTCGGCTTCCTTGCTCTGGATGACCTTCTTTTCTTCCTGATCGCGCTTGAGCTGGTTTTCTGCTTCGAGCTGGCGAGGAATGAACCATGCGCCGAAGGCCATGAGGCCACCGAGAGCGACGAAGGGAATCAAGGGCAGGCCCGGTACGATCGCGAGGGCGCCCATGAGGCCCGCTGCCACATACAGTGCGCGCGGATAGCCGCTCAGCTGGTTGACGACGGCCTGGTCGGTCGAGCCTGGCGTGCCACCGCGAGAGACCAGAAGGCCGGCTGCCAGCGAGACGATCAGGGCCGGAACCTGCGAGACGATACCGTCACCGACGGAGAGCTTGACGAAGACGTCGGCTGCTTCGCCGAGTTCCATGCCGTGGCGGAAGTAGCCGATGATGATGCCGCCGGCGACGTTGATGGCGGTGATGATCAGGCCGGCGATGGCGTCGCCGCGGACGAACTTCGAGGCACCGTCCATGGCGCCGAAGAAGGAGCTTTCCTGCTCGAGTTCGCGACGTCTGTGCTGGGCTTCCTTCTCGTCGATGATACCGGCGGACAGGTCGGCGTCGATCGACATCTGCTTGCCGGGGATGGCATCGAGGGTGAAGCGGGCGCCGACTTCCGCGATACGGGTGGCGCCCTTGGTGATGACGATGAAGTTGACCGTGATGAGGATCATGAAGACGATCAGACCGATGACGAAGTCACCGCCCATCACGAGGTTCGAGAAGCCTGCAATGACGCCGCCCGCTGCATTGTGGCCCTCGTGGCCATGCGACAGGATAACGCGCGTCGTCGCGATGTTGAGCGACAGGCGGATCATGGTGGCGATCAGCAGGATGGTCGGGAAGGACGAGAAATCGAGAGGGCGCTGGATCCAGAGCGACACCATCAGGATCAAGACGGAAAGCGCGATCGAAAATGCGAGACCGACGTCGATGAGAAAAGGCGGGATCGGCAGGAACAGGATGCACAGGATCATCACGATCCCAAGCGCGAAGCCGATGTCACGCCCGCTGGGGCTTACCTTCGGAATTACGAGTGCAGGAGGTTGCGCCATTTCCGTTCCATCTCTTCATGAGAAGTCATCCGGAAGATCATGCTTCCGGCAGTCTGCCCTTGAGAGATAACGGTCGAAGCTTGCGCGAGGGTGTCAGACGTCTGGCTAAAAGCCGGATTGTATTCGCGAAAATACAAGCGTCGTGAAGAGATTGATCTGCGCCCCGACAAAGGGGGCCGAAATGCCGATGGTGATCATGATCGCGAGGATCTTCGGCACGAAGGTCAGGGTCATTTCCTGAACCTGGGTCAGCGCCTGGATGAGGGCGATGACGACACCCACAATCATGCCAGCAGCGACTGCAGGGCCTGAAGCGATGATGATTGTCCAGATCGCAGCCTGGAGAATGTCGAGAGCGTCTGCCTCATTCATGAGACGGTATCCTTTCGGAGCGGCGAATCATGCCATCCGCCCCGAAAGGCCTAGCATATCAGGAGTCGGTCGTCTCTGTTTCCGACACTGTGCCTACACGTACGCCAACGACGATCGGAATCTCATCGCCCTCCGTTGTCGTGGCCACCATTGTATCACTGTAGACGCGAACTGATTCTATTACTCCAGTCATTGACTCGTCAGCGCTGGTAATAGTCTTGCCGATGTAGGATGAGGCGTTGGTCAGGGCGTTGCCGGTGATCAGCGTCTCGAGGTTCGAGTTCATCTGGATCGACTGCTCGACCTGCGAGAAGGTGGCCAGCTGGGCGATCTGCTCGCTGGCGTCCATCGGATCCGTCGGATCCTGATTTTTCATCTGGGCAATGAGCAGCTGCAGAAAGCTGTCATAATCCAGAGACGCCTTGGCGGAGGCTTGGCTCGCCGCACTGCTTGAGGTCGACGACGTGGTTGTCGTGCTTGTCGTTGTGGTCGTGCCGCTGACTGCGTCTACCGCCATGGCGCAATTTCCTTACGGATCTGTTCGATGGTTGCCGGTGCCATTTCCTGGTTGTTCAGGATGCGATCCTCGATCGGATAGAGCTGACGGATCGCCTTGAGGGCATCGAATGCGCGGCCCGACGAAACCATTCCATCGATGCGCTTCAGTTCGGCGAGGATTTCCTCGTTCTCGAAGCACGACAGCAGCATGATGACCGACTTGCGGAACATCGCAAGCGACTGATCCTTGCCTTCCGGGTTGATCAGCATCATCTGTGCGATGAAGTAGAGCTGACGCAGCGGGGTCGTGGCCTGTTCGGGCTGGAGAACGTGGTTCTCAAGCAGGAAAGTCACATCGTTCAGGAACTCGAGGGCAACCTTGCGGTCGACGCGCAGAACCGCTCCATTGATGAAAATACGTTCGCCCGACTTGAGCGAGATGCGCAAAGTGCTCTTCATTTAAGTCCATCCCTGATGATGGTTGTCACGTCGATAATGCCCTGGAAGTTTTCCGACTGGCGCTTGCGGATCCGGTCACATTCTTTCAAAATCCAGATGGCGATGGAAATCAGGTTGGCGCGGATTTCGTCGCCCAACTGGTTTTCCGGGTTTTGCAGATCTTCGATCAGCCGGACCCAGACCCGGCGCGTATAGAAAAGTGCCTCGATCGCTTCGCGGGAGTAACCCTTCTTTTCCCGCGCCGCGCTTAGAAGCTGGATGCAACGGTCAAGGGCCTGACGTTCGCGATCCTTGGCGTCAGCGACGCCATCCTCCATAATTTCGGCATATGAGAACTGGTACATTCAGTTGCCCTTCAGGTTCATTTCACCCTTTGCTCATCAAAGGTAGTTGACAAGGCTCAGCGCCTGGATCTTCGCGGTCAGCGTGTAAGATGCTTCCACCATGGAAAGCAGAGAGTTAACGCGAGTCGAGGCTTCGTACGCATCTACTTCAATTTTACTCGACAGGCTGGTCTCGATTATATCCACCTGAACCTTGAGCGAGGCATCCGCCTTCTCAACACGGTTCTGCGAAAGGCCGAGTTCGGAGCGCGTGGAGTTGATGCCGGTGATTGCACGGCCGGTATAGTCGATGGCCTTGTTGATCGCGACTGTGACCGCATTGGCCGGCGCGCCGATGCTCATCAGCTCCGTGGTCAGGACCGCCGCGAGCGCGAAGTAGCGGAAGCCGTCCTCATTCACGGATGCCGAAGTCTGAACCGTCTCGGATTGAGTGATGCGGCTCGTCATCGCCTCGTCGCTGGCGCTGGACCAGTTGGTGTTCCAGTCCGCACCGGTGAACATCGGCTCGAGCGTGGAGGTGATAAAGTCCTCCATGCTGGGGGCCGCACCGCTTGCCGCGATCGTAGCTGTACCGGCTGTGTCGGTGGGCGCGAAGCCGAAATAGGCGGTGAAGGCTGTGTCGAACGCCGTCTTTGCAGCCGAGGTCTCGGTGTATTCGCTGATCGGCTGGACGTCGGTATTGATCCCGGCAAACAAAAATTCGCCGTTGGCCGATTGATTGGCCATGCTGGTCATGGTCGACAGCGAGTTCTTCACCGTCATGATGGTGGTTTCAATCGTATCGCTGTTGGATGAACCGGAGATGGTGATCAGCGCGTTGTTCATTTCCTCGGCAGCCGTCGCGATCTGCGTCAAGGCTTCCTGGGAGGCCGAAAGACGCTGGGTCGCGATGGAATTGTTGCTCATCATCGATGTCAGCCGCAGGCTTTCGCGATTGAGGTCCACCACCGTCGATGTCCTGCTGCCAAGCTCTGCACCGACGTCGGCATAGAAACCGGTGCTGACCTCCTGCTGGGACTTCAGGAGTTCGTTCTGCGCCTGCCTGATCGTCAGGCGCATCGATGTCTGGGTCGATAGGTTAGAAACGCTGGCTGTCGACATCAGGGATTACCCCGCCATTTCGAGGACGGCCTTCAGCATCTCGTCAACCGTTGAGACGAGCTTGGCCGCGGCCTTGTAGGACTGCTCTACATCGAGCAGCAGCGATAGTTCTTCATCCAGGCTGACTGCCGTCTTGGAAGAGTAGGTCTGGAAGGTCCGCTCATAGAGCGCCTGCTTGTTTTCGTTCGCCGTCGTCGCGTTGGAGCGGAGTTCCTCAAGCCAGCCGATCGAGTTGCTGGCGAAAGACAGAACACTTGCATCCGTCTTCAGATCGGCATCCGCAGAGAAGCTGCGGTTGGCTGCGAGTTCATCAACATAGGCATTGATGAGGTCGGTGTAGCCGGAGGAACCATCGACGTTCTGCACATAGGCGGCGCCGTTGATGCCGCCGTCACGGATCAACATCGGGTCACCGCCGGCATCCGAGCGAACGGCCGAATTGACTTGAATGAGGGCAGCCAGTCCAGGTTCAACAGTGCCGGTTGCCGGAACAGTGCCGGTCGGCCAGGTGAACAAGCCGGGCAGCTCGCCGCCGCCACCTGTGTCGGTTTCCTGGAAGGCCTCGACCAGGCCACGGGCAATTTCATCAAGCTGGGTCTGGAAGGTCGGAGCGATGACATCGCGGATCTGAACCAGGGAAGCGAGCGAACCCTGGCCGTCCGTATTGCCACCGACGCCGGCGCGGACCGGTGTGCCATCGATGTAGATCGCGTTGCCGGAGACGGTCGCGTCGTAGGTATAGGTGCGAACGAAGCTGACTTCACGCGGATCGGTCTCGAACAGCGTCGTGCCATCATAGGTGTAGAGAACCATGTCGCTGTTGTCGCGCATATTCACGGAAACGCCGATGATCCCGGAGATTTCCTTGAGCAGCGTGTCGCGGCGATCGAGATAGTCGTCGGCATTGCCCCCGGTTGCCGTCTGGCGCACGACCGTGTCGTTGACGATCTTGAACTCGGCGAGCAGTTTGTTGAGCGTGTCCACCTGCTCGAACATCTGAGCGTCGGTGTCTTCGCGCAGCTCCTGCGTCGTGGTGGTCGCGTTGTTGAGCGAGTTCACCACGTCGATCGCATCCGTCACCACCGTGGAGGCGAGTGCATACTCGCCTGGCGATGCCGCAAACGACTGGAGGCTGCTCTGCAGATTGGCGAGATAGGCGGACGGCGACAGTTCGTAATCATTGCCGCCGAGCGCATCGGAAAGCGTGGTCAGTCCATCGAGCAGGGTCGACTGCGCACTTTGCTGCGCAGTCGAGGATGACATCTGCCGCAACAGAGCCATCTGCTGCGACCGCTCGTTCTGCACCGACGAGAAACCGTATACGGACTGCGTGACCACCGCATCACGGCGAACGTAGTTTTCGTTGCCGGTGTTGGCGATGTTCGTCGAGATCACGGACGTCTGCTGCGACGTGTTCCGGAAGATCGAATTGGCCGTATTGAGCGACGATGCAAGCGACATAGGACTAACCTACTCTTTCGATTATCTCTTCAGGTTGACCAGGACTTCCATCAATTCGGAGCCGGTCTGGAAAACCTTGGAGTTTGCGGTGTAATTCCGCTGGGACTCGATCATCGCCGTCAGTTCTTCAGCGACGTCCACGTTGGAGTCTTCGAGAGCGCCGGACAGGATCGTGCCAAAGCCGCTGGAGCCGGCATAACCGAGGATGACGACACCGGAATCGTTCGACTGGGTGTACATGTTGCCGGCCACGGGATTGAGATTGTCCGGGCTCTGGACGCTCGCAAGAGCGACGCGGAACTTCGGCACCAGATCGCCGTTTTCGTAGGCGATCGAGACCACACCCTTGTCGTCGATCTCGTAGCCCTTGACCTTCGAGGCAGCGTTGCCGTTGACCTTGCCTTCCTCGACGGAGAAGTCCGAAGCGAGCTGCGTCGTGTCGCCGATTTCCAAGGAGATATCCGGCACCACTGCACCATCGATATCGAAGGTCGACAGAGTGACGGGCGTCGGGCTCAATGCCGTATCAAGCTGGCCGTCCGTGGTGAAGAAGAGGCTGGTCACGCCGAGTACCGTGGCCGGAACACCGGGACCGGTTGCCTCGACCGTCCACTCGTTGTCGGTGACTTTCGTGTAGGTGAATTCAATCAGGCGGCTGGAACCCTGGCTGTCGAAGACCTTCAGAGAGGTTGTCTGCACAAAACCGTCTTCTGCGCCGTTGGGCAGGTTGACGTTGAGGGTACCCGTCGTCGAGGCGACAGCGGAGATGCCCGAACCGGACAAATCGACGTCCTCAAGTCCATCGAAGCCGTTCACGACGATGGTCGGATCAGCCGTGGAATCGTATTCGTAACCCTGTAGGGTATAGCCTGCGGTGTTCTTGAGCGTGCCGTCATCCTGCAGAACGAAGGAACCCGCACGGGTCATGTAAGGGGTGCCATCGTCGCCCTTCACGATGAAGAAGCCGTCGCCGTTGATTGCGAGGTCCGTCTCGGAGGTCGTGTAGCTGAAGGTGCCCTGGCTCGAAATGGAGTAGCGGACATCGGTCTCGACGCCGCCGGAATTATAGGCGCCGTTGGTGGTCGGCAAAATCATGGATGAAAACTGCACCGAGGCCTTCTTATAACCGACGGTGCTGGAATTGGCGATGTTATCAGCGACAGTGCTCAGCCGGTTCGACTGGGCATTCATGCCGGAGACACCCGTTCGCATGGTTCCGTAAAGGCTCATGTCAAAATCCTCGTTTTATAGTCAATGGGAGAGTATGAGGTGGGCCTTGCGTGAAGCTGTCTGGCTGGAGGGCCCTGCCGTTTTTTCACCTCGTGGCGAGGAAAAAACTGCGGCCGCACAAGGGCGGCCGCGGGATGTAATCATCAGCTCCAGTCGATGCAGTAACCGAGGAAGCGTTTGGAATCGACGGGGTCGAAACCGAGCTTCTTGCGAAGCTTCTTGCGAAGCTTGGAGATGTGGCTTTCGACGACGTTCTCTTCGACTTCTTCGTCGAAGATGCCGTAGATCGCGTTGAAGATCTGGGTCTTCGAGACGCGACGACCGCGGTTGGAGACCAAATATTCGAGGATGCGGCGCTCGCGGCGCGGCAAGGGGAAGACGTCGCCGGCGATCTCGGGATCGCGGCCGTCGGAGAAGACCTTGATCGGGCCGATCTCGGTGAAGTTTGTGATCGCCCGCAGACGCCGGCGGATAGCCGCAGCGCGTGCCAGGATTTCGCGAGGATGGACAGGCTTGCGCACGACATCATCGACGCCGCAGTCGAAGAGTGCGAGGGTTGCCTCCAGGGATGGCTGATCGCTGACTGCGATCACAGGTGCCTGGGTCCGGTCGCGGATTGCCCGCGGCAGTTCCAGGGTCGCCTCGCCCTGTCCGAGAAGGAATGCCTCAACCGCCGCGATGTCGGAATCGGCCGCCGTATTGACCCACTCCCCGAACTCGCGTGGGTCGAAACCCGTCGAGGGAATACCCTCGCGCCCAAATAGTGATGTGTATCCGTCTTTCACGAGCTCGCGCTCATCTACCACGACGATCATTCAGCCGCCTCCGAATCAGTGTGGTGTTTCGATGCACCATGGGTACGAATCGGGGGATTCATGAACAACTAGGAGAACTTAACCATAGTAATTAACGATTGATTAACCATTTGGTGCCAATTTGAACTAGATATAGTAGCTCAATCACCTAACAGGCACTAATTTCCAGTGGAAAAGTTAACGCAAGCTTCGCACAAGCTCTTGCTAATGCCTCTTTTATCGCAGTCTCGCCACAATTTGCAAATCGGCACAATCATGGCTGTCAAACAACCAAAGATTGCTATTCACTGCAAAATTGTCGCGCATTGGGCGTCCAGCTTCCATAGCCCGTCGCCACCAAATTGGCGATCACGCGACACACGTAGCGCTTCTGGGCCGGGTCGTTGTTCGGCCCCGCGTGGTACCTTGCAACAGCCATGGTCCATGTTTCGTGACGGCTATGCAGATTGCTGAGAAAGCGCGCTGCATATTCCACGTTACGCCGAGGGTCAAACATCGCTTCTACGGAGCTGAAATGCTCTCCGTGGAAGTGCTGGTTGATCTGCATGCAGCCGACGTCGATGAGGACCGCGCCGCCTTCCCTCGCCCGCTGGAACGCCTCGAGCGCTCCCTCCAGCTCATCGAAGTAATAGGCTTTACCTTCGACATTCATGGCGAAGGGCTGAAGGCTGCCCTTGCGCCCCGTCTCGGTGAGGCCCACCGAATAGAGGATGCCTTCGGGTATGCCGAACTTGGCGGCGGCCGCACTGATGGCGCCTTCACAGGCACCAAGGCTTGCCGCTGCCTCAGACGTAAAGCTGATCAGGGCGAGCGCCGCGAGCGTCGGTAGCCGGAGTATCCGTCGTTTGAACCAGGCGCTCATCTGCCGTCCGTACCCCATTTCCTGCAGCCTCACCCTGCTGCTGCCGTTCGCCGCCACCCTGGTTTCCGGACTGGAATGTCTGTTGGCCGGCTTGCTGGTTCTGCGTGCTGTTCTGACCGGTATCGGCGCTGCGATCGACAGTCGCGACCTGCATGTTCACCTGCACCTGGTCGACGACCAGGCCCTGCGCACGCAGAGCCTTCAGGATGTCGCTCTGATCGTTGGAGAGCTGGCGGAGCGCTGCCGGATTGTCGACGGTCAACTGGACGCTCAGTTCCTCACCCGATAGCCGCAAGGTCGCGGTGACGCTTCCAAGCTCGATCGGTGTCATCTGGATCTTCAAGGTATGCACGACCTTGCCCTGGCTGGACTGGGTCGCGGCGTTGGCGAGCTCAGAACCCGGCGACATGGCGCCGACCCACTCGCTGTCGCCCAGCATGGCTGCTGTGATCGAAGCACCGTTGGTCGTCGAGACCGGCGCGATATAGCGTCGGCTGTCGACCACGGTAACCGTCTCAACCGCCTTCTGCTCGGTCTGTTCAGATCCTTCGCTGCGCAGAAGCACAGGCTCACCCTTGCCATCCGCCCGGACGAAACGGAAGTCGCGATTGCCTTCCGAGCCACTGTCATCCGAGGTGGAGGCGTCTGCCTCTCCCTCTGAGACCGCTGCCACGGCAAGGCCTTCAACGGCCTTCTGATCTGCCTTGGCGCTCTTCTCACCCTTGACGGGTTCCTCGTCCTTTTCTGAGATCTTGGCTTCACCACCGGCCAGAAGCTGCAGCACATCCGCAAGATCAGCGGCGGTTGTCTCGGCGCCTGCAGTCTCGCCGGATGCCTGTTCGGCGGGAACCTCCTCGGTGCCTTCCTCGCCTTTGCGATCGCGGACGGCGGCCATGGCCTTGGCGAGCTCCGCCTTGAGTGCTGGATCGAGACCTTCGATCTCGACCTCGGGCTCCTTGCTCTCCTTGGCGCTTCCCTTGCCCTGTGCCTTGGCGTTCGCGAGAAGGCGCACGAGGTCGCCCATGGACACGTCGTCCGGCAGAGCTTCGAGCTCGGCAAGCAGCGCATCGTCGATGGCAAACAGGGATGGATCGGCGCTGCGCGTGGAGGTCTTTGCCGCCGGAAGATCACCATCGGTGTCTACGCCTGCCGCGTCCTCTTCAGAATTTCCGCCCTGAGACGCGCCGCGCTCCTGCTCTCCCGAACTCGACAGCACCTTCGAGAAGCTGCCGCCGTCTTCCGCCCTGTCGCTACGACCGGAGGCGGATGACGACGCGGCGCCGTCCGAAACAGGCAATCTGGGAGCTGAGAGTGCATCCATCATGATCAGGGGCCTTCTTTCTGGAGAAGATCGTCTATGGCATCGAGTTTGGATCGTCCCGCATCGACGAAGGTTCGCAGTTCGGGATCAATCTCGGCCTGCTCGGCCGGTGGCGTACCGGGCTCTGCCGCAGCGGGCTGAACTTCGGCCTCACCGGGGGCAGCATCGGCCGGCTGCGGCTGGGCAAAGGGATCCTGCTGTTCCTGGTCGGTCGCAGCAGCCTCCACCGCTTCGCCTGCCTGCGGAGCGTCGACCGGCGGGGGCGCCTGCGGGGCGGCTACGGGTTCCGGTTTGCGCAGAACCTCCTTGGCCACGGTTTCGGCGGCCTGGCGCAGCGCGCGATCGCGAGGCGAAAGCGCATCTTCCGGGATATTCATCAATACAGCCATGGCATCGTCGACATTCTCAGTCGGGACGCCGACGAGGCTGCCATAGAGCTTGGCAAGGGCGTCTGCCCCCTCCTCGCTGCCGGACAGGAGCTTTGCCTGGTCGGCGGCCATGGTGGCGAGTTCCTTGCGCCCGGCGATCGCCGCTTCGCGCGCAACCCGGAGGTAAACCTCACGGCGCCGGTCGATATCCATGTAGCCGAGCGTGGCATCGATATCGGCGGGCTTCAGCACATCGTAGTGCTCGACGACGAACCGCACGAAGAGATCGGCAAACTGACTGGCATAGGGCGAATAAAGGAAACGGCGCGCGTAGCCGTTCGCATAGAGCGACGCCTTGTCGACGATCTTGGCGTCGACAGCGACGGCCAGAGAACGGCGAAGGGCTGCTTCTTCGACAATGGTGCCGGGAGCCGTCAGGCGTGCCCAGTCGTAGAACTTCAAGGCGGCAGCCGGATCCTTGGCCAGGGTGACATTGCCGGCAACGAGCGCGAGATAGGGGCCAATCTTGGCGTTCTTGTATTCGACGGCCATGTCGCCCAGCGTCTTGGCGATCAAGGTGCCCTTGCCGGTCAGATACTTGCGCAAGGCGTCGCTGACGCGATTGTCGAAATTGCCTTCGATGTCACGCGCAACCAGCAATTCCAGCGTCGCGGGATTGCCGCCGCTCATCGCATAGATCAGGGCCGCATCGACGTTGCGCGGATCCTGGAAGATCTTCGGATCGGCGGTGCGCAGCCGCTCGTCGATCGTGCCCAGCATGAAGCGCTGCATGTCTGCTGCGGAATGGTCACCCCGGATGACGGTATCCTGGACGAATTGCAGCGAACGCAGCATCCGGTAGGGTTCGAGCGTCTCGTCCACCGACTGCGCATGGCTCGGCGATCCGGCAGCAAATGCCACCAGACCGGAGAGCAGAACGCAGAGGGACAGTCGCCGAATGGCCATGCTCACCCCTCATCCGCTTCGATCAGGATTTCGATGCGGCGGTTGGCATCCGCAAGCGGATCATCGGCAACCTGTGGGCGGCGATCCGCAAAGCCGGAGACCTGTTCGACGCGGTCCTCGCTGAGGCCGCCACGCACCAGCATGTAGTAGGCGCTATGGGCGCGGGCCATGGAGAGGCGCCAGTTGTCGTTTTCCGTACCCTTGAACTGGCGGGCGTCGGTATGACCGCGGATGACGATCCGGCCGGGCTTGTCCTGCAAAAGCTTGCCAAGTCGCTCCATCGCCAGCACCAGTTCGCGGCGCGGGACGGCCGAGCCGACATTGAACATGGCAGCGTCGCTCTGATCGCTGATGGTGACGAGCAGTCCGCCTTCCGAAGGCGTAACGAGCAGGCCCTCGGCGAGCTTGCCAGCGGCGCCGCCGAGCGTTTCCTCGATCTCGGCCTTCAACTTGTCGGCCGCGGCGAGCTGGACCTCAAGCTGAGCCTCTGCCGTGGGATCGACCTTGGCGGTCTCAACCTTGTCTTCAGTCTTGGTCTCGGACTTGTCGGTCTCGCCGACATCGCTCTTCGGCATGTCGGCTTCCGCCGGCTTGTCACCGGTCAAAGCCTCGGAGGGGGGTGCCGGATCCACAGGCTTCTGTCCGGGAACGACAAGGGCGATCTGCTGCTCAGGCTCGGTCGAGGGATCAACCGGTTCGGTCGCCGGCTGTGCTGCGGTCTGAGCCTGCTCTGCCGGTGTCTGGGCATCGGTCGGCTCACCCGGCGGGCCGTTGGCCGTCTGCACCTGCTGGGTCCAGAAGTCGGGATCGAAGGGATCGCGATAGGCTTCACCGCCCTGCGCACCGGTCGACGGGCCGGAATCGGCTGCACCGCCCTCGCCCTTGGCGCTGACATTCGCCTGCTGGCCGACTTCCTGCGCGATTTCAGCCAGAACGGAATAGGGGTTTTCGAAGAAATCGGCCTCGGAATAATTGGCCTCGTCGCCGGAGGACGCCGTCTGATCGTCGCCAGTTGCGGCGGCCGAACCGACCTTGTCCTCGTCCTCGTCGACCTGGGACCGTTCCTTCTTCTCTTCGCCTTCGCTGGTCTCGACCGGCTTCTCCAGGCCCTTCTCGGTGGGCTTTTCGTCAGAGAGCTTGATGGGATTGAAGTAGCTGGCGACCGAGGCCTTGGTTTCCTCGTTCGCGGCGTTGACCAGCCACATGACGAGGAAGAAGGCCATCATCGCGGTCATGAAGTCGGCATAGGCGATCTTCCAGGCGCCACCATGGGCACCATCGTGGTCACCCTTATGGCGCTTGACGATGATGATCTCGTTTTTGCCGTGGTGGTGATTTTCGTCGCTCATGCCAGCACTTTCTTCAGGCTCGCCGTAAAGGCGGAGATGCGGGTCACAAGCGCCGCGTCACCGAACTCGGCCGTCAAGTCGAGATCGTCATCCTCCGTATGGCGAAGGAAGCTCGTGTGCTCTGGCATTTCGGACTGCAATTTCTGGAACAGCAGGCGCGGACCCTTCACTTCGATCGTACCCGCGTCGCCAGAGGCGATGGCTGCCTGGAGCACGACGGCGAGATCCGTGACTGCCTTCTCCGCAAGCGCCTCGCCGATCACAGGCGCCAGGGCAACAGCCGCCTGTTCGCTGACGGCAAGCGAAAGCTTCTCGATCAGCTCGGGCAGTTTCGTGCCGACGATGGTTGCGAACTCGTCGCGCAGCCGTTGGTCGCGTTCCGCGAGCGCCTGGGCGTGGGCAATCTCCATCGCCTGCCGGTCGACCTCGAAACGCTCGGCGGCAGACTTTTCGCCGGCCTCATGCCCTTCGGCATAGGCTTCACGCCTGATGGCCTCGACATCGATCGGGTCAGGCTCGGGCAGCGCCGGAAAGTCCATGTCGAACGCATCGACGCTCGGCAGATCGAAAGTCGGCGCCTGCGTCGGCGGTGCCGGCGGCGCAACGTCGCTGGAAAAATCCTTGAGATAACGGGCCAGAGGCATGCTCATCGGCAATCGCCTCCATCGGCGACATAGCGAGGCCAGGAAACGCGGCCTTCCGCGAGAAGAAGATCAAACTTCAGCATATCCGTACGCGTTCTCTCATCTTCCAAAATTGTTCGAAGCTCGTTCGGCACGGATTGGCGCTTTTGTGCCACGTGCTTTCCTAAAACTAGGGGTTCAAACTTGCGCGAAGATGAATGACGTTTGCGGCCAGCTGCTTCAAATCGATACGAGCGCGCCGGACGCTTGCGCATCCGGCGGCTCAACTGTTAGCGCTGGAAGAGGGTGAGAAGCTTTTCGGCGCTGCTGTTGGCGATCGAGAGAGCCTGGATGCCGAGCTGCTGCTGGGTCTGCAGGGCCTTCAGGCGTGTCGATTCCTCGTTCATGTCGGCATCAACCAGACGGCCGATACCCTTGTCGATCACGTCCATCAGGTTGGAGACGAAGTTGTCCTGCATCTCAATGCGCGACGTGATCGCGCCGAGCGTGGCCGCAGCATCCGTCAGCTGCTGGATGACGTCATCGACAACGGCAATCATGTCGTTGAGCGCTTCATTGTCAGTGTTGGTATCGATCGCGATTTCATCGCCGCTGGTCGGTGCGCCCATGTCGAGGAGATAGTATTCGCGGACGCCCGTGCCGGTGTTGCGCAGCACATCGGCGTCGATCGACTTTGTTAGAAAGCCTCGCGAGGCATCCTGGATGTCGATCAGGACCGATTCCTCGGTATCGAAGTCGAGTGTGGTGACCTGAACGCTACCGTCAGCACCACGAACGAAGGACGAGACAACCTGCTTCGTGCCGAGCTCCGCCGCATTGGTATTGTAGAGCCAGTTCTCGCCGGAGAAGGATGCGGACTGCGCTGCGGAGATCAGCTGATTCTTCAGCTGCGTCATTTCTTCGTTGATCTTGTTCTTGTCGACGCCGGGCTCGCTGGCAGCCACGAGCTTCGCCTTGATGCTCGACATAACGTCGACGACGTTGTCGAGGGCCGTGTAAGCGGTATCAACGGTCGCAGCACCGAGGCCGAGCGCGTCGGAAACGGTCGAGAGCGCCGCGTTGTCCGAGCGCATCGTGGTGGCAATGGACCAATAGCCGGCATTGTCGGCTGCGGTTTCGACCCGGTAGCCCGAGGAAACGCGCCGCTGGGTCGTCTCGAGGTTGTTGTCGATCGAACGAAGCGTCTGCAGCGCCGCCATAGCGGCCGCATTGGTCATAATACTGGTCATGCTTGGTGCCCCTAAGCGTTCAGGACTGCGCATCCGGCGCTGGCCGGCAAGACGGGAGGGCATCATGCAGACCGCTTAAGCGCGCGGTCCCCGTCACTGTTAACAAATCGTTAACAGCGGCAGTTAACAAAGAGACCAAGCGCATGGCAAGGCATCGAATTGTCTTTTGTAGTTCAAACGAAAATGCCAAAAGTTTCGCGCAAGGCTCGAACGAAAATCCGCGCCTCTTGCGAGGCGCGGATTCACACCGATAACATCCGACACAGTCAGGGCGGGACGAAGTCGCCCCTAGCCAGAGCGCCGCTTACTGACGGAAGAGTGTCAGGATGCTTTCGGAAGAGGTGTTGGCGATCGAGAGCGACTGGATGGCCAGCTGCTGCTGGGTCTGCAGTGCCTTGAGGCGGGTCGATTCTTCGTTCATGTCGGCATCGACGAGGCGACCGACACCACTGTCGATCGAGTCGGTGAGAGCCGCGACGAAGTCTTCCTGCATGCCAATTCGCATGGAGATCGAGCCGAGAGCAGCAGCCGCGCTGGTCATCTGCTGAAGGCCGTATTCGACGAGTGACAGTGCTTCCTGCATGCCGGCGGTCGTCAGGCCGGTGATGTCGAGCTGGTCGATGGAAACGCCTGTGATTTCAACGGCTGCAGCACCGGTTGCGCCGTCATTGTCCCAGTCGACAAAGGCGTCGAAGGCGTCCGCAGCGGTGCCGATGATACCGGAGTTGTAGTCGATCAGTCCGGTCGCATCACCACCGAACAGAACGGTCATACCGTCCGGGGTCGTGGCATCCAGTGAATAGAGCGTCGTGGAGACGGAGACATTTCCGCTCGAGTCGCGGATGAAGCCGGAAACGACCGTCACATCAGCAGGGGCAGTCACTGTATCGGCGCCGGTTGCGACCCAGTTCTGGCCGCTGAAGCTTGCCGATTCGGAGATCGAGCGAAGCTGCTCCTGCAGCTGGTCGATTTCTTCCTGGATCTTGGTCTTGTCGACGCCTTCTTCGGTGGCGGCAACAACCTTGGACTTGATTTCCTTCATCACCTCGATGGAGCTTTCCATCGCGGCATAGGCGGTGTCGATTTTCGCGGCGCCGAGGCCGAGAGCGTCCTGGACGGCGGAGAGTGCCATGTTGTCGGAGCGCATGGTGGTTGCGATCGACCAATAGGCGGCGTTGTCAGAGGCGTCGCCGACACGCAGACCGGAGGATACACGCGCCTGGGTATCCTGCATCTTCGAGTCGATCGAGCGGAGTGTCTGAAGTGCAGCCATCGCTGCGTTGTTTGTCAAAATGCTGGTCACGGTCGTGTCCCTTAATGGCTAGATCTGGGGACATCCCGGTCTTTCCGGGAACGATGACGCGGCGTAATGCCCTTAACCATTTCTTCGTCTTGGTTAACTCATCGTTACATGACCTCATGTAACCGGCTTATGGTTAACGCATGGTTAATCGAAACTGTAAAAATCCTTAATACGAAAAAAAGCCGCCCCGGAGGGCGGCTTCCATATTGGAGCTCTTCAGTCTTAACGGAAGAGCGAGAGGATGACTTCCGTGGAAGAGTTGGCGATCGAGAGCGACTGGACGGCCAGCTGCTGCTGGGTCTGCAGTGCCTTGAGGCGGGTGGACTCTTCGTTCATGTCGGCGTCGACGAGACGGCCAACGCCAGAGTCGAGCGAGTCAGACAGCTTGTTGACGAAGTCTTCCTGCAGTTCGATACGCATGGAGATCGAGCCGAGGTCTGCGCCGGCGCTGGTCATGTTGGCGAGCGCTGCGTCAACGAGCGTCAGGGCTTCTGCCATGTCGTCGTTTTCAAAGTTGGTGATGTCCAGCGTGTAGACGGACATCGTTGCCACGTCGGTGGTTGCGCCAGTGCTGGTCGTGCCGTCGGGCAGGGTAAAGGTCGTCGTGGTCCAGTCGCCACCGACGGTGCCGAGGATACCGGTCACTTCGTCGATTGCACCCGTAGCGTCGCCACCGAACAGGATGGTCATTTCGCCAGCGGTGGTAGCGTCGAGCGAGTAGGTCGTGGTCTTGACCGATACGTTGTTGCCAGCGTCGCGAACGAAGCCGGAAACGACAGTCACGTCGGCAGCAGCGGTTGCGGTGTCGGTGCCGCCAGCGATCCAGTTCTCACCGCTGAACGAAGCCGATTCTGCGATCGACATCAGCTGCTGCTGCAGCTGGGCGATTTCTTCCTGAACCTTCGCCTTGTCGACGCCTTCTTCGGTGGCGGTGACCAGCTTGGCCTTGATTTCTTTTACAACGTCGATGGCAGATTCCATACCGGCATAGGCGGTATCGATCTTCGAGGCGCCGAGACCGAGTGCGTCAGACACGGCGGACAGCGCCATGTTGTCGGACTTCATGGTGGTGGCGATCGACCAATAGGCAGCGTTGTCGGAGGCTTCGCCGACGCGCTGACCGGAGGAAACGCGGGCCTGTGTGTCTTCCATGTTGCTGCCGATAGAGCGCAACGTCTGGAGTGCGGACATGGCGGCGATATTGGTGAGAATGCTCGTCATAGTAGTGTTGCCCCTTGAATGGCTGACTAAGAAGGGACATTCCGGTCTCTCCGGTAACGGCGCACAGCATCATGCCTGCTAACTGGCTGATTTTTAAGAGTTAGCTCGCCGCTTCGATAGGCCTAGATAAAACTATCAAGGTTAATGAAGACCTAAACGAAAACGGGAAATCGAGTTTTTGTGAAAATTTATGCAACCTTCACGCGTGCGCGCGCGTGCCAGATTATGTTTAACAAAACGGAAAGGCCGCATTCGTTTCCGAATGCGGCCTTTGCCTTGCCTCGTGTCCAGGTCAGCCCCCGGATGTTGAAGCTCTCCCTTCGCGCGCCTCTGGTCAGCCACCAAGGCATATCGGCGTCGGGACAGTCTAGCCGGCCCTTACGGGCCGGCCTGTTCTTTCGATTAACGGAAGAGCGACAGGATGTTCTGCGAGTCGCTGTTGGCGATCGAGAGCGCCTGGATTGCCAGCTGCTGCTGGGTCTGCAGGGCCTTGAGGCGGGTCGACTCTTCGTTCATGTCGGCGTCTACGAGACGGCCAACGCCCGTTTCGATGGCGTCAGACAGCTTTTCGGAGAATTCGGTCTGCATATCGATACGCGAAGAGATGGAGCCGAGTACTGCACCAGCGCTGACCATCGAGGTCAAAGCTGTCTCGACATCCGTCAGAAGCTCGTCGATTTCCGTACCGGTCGTCGCATCCGAGATTGCAAAGCCAACGACGCTCTCGCCGCTCGCCGTTCCAGCTTCGCCGAGGATGCCGGTGGCCTCATCAATTACGCCAGCCGTATCAGCAGTGAACAGAAGGTTGGTCGTTGCGCTCAGAGTGACCGTCGTGGACTTGACCGATACCGTGTTGTCGGCAGCGCGGACAAAGCCGGTTACGACCGTAACGTCGCCAGCGGCAGCAGCAAGCCAGTTCTGACCGTTGAACGATGCCGATTCGGCGATCGAGGTCAGCTGTTCCTGCAGCTGCGTGATTTCTTCCTGGATCTTGCCCTTGTCTACGCCTTCTTCCTTGGCGGCGACGAGCTTGCTCTTGATCTCCTTAACAACGTCGATCGCGGTCTCCATACCGGCATAAGCCGTGTCGACCTTCGCAGCGCCGACACCGAGGGCGTCGGTCACGGCAGACAGTGCCATGTTGTCGGACTTCATGGTCGTCGAGATCGACCAATAGGCAGCGTTGTCAGAAGCCTTGGAAACCTTCATGCCGGTCGAGATGGCGTTCTGCGTCGATTCCATGCTGGAAGAGATCGAGCGCAGGGTAGAAAGCGCGGACATCGCGCTGGAGTTGGTCAGAATGCTGGCCATGTCAATTTGTCCCTTAAACGAGATACAAGAGGGGACATACCGGACTTACAAAAACTTACCGGTCACGGACGTTCGGCATCATGCCTTTGGTATTTTTCGTTGCTACCAGACCCGTCGTGCGAGCTCCAAACTCGCAGCCAATCCTTGCCAACTTCTTTACATTTGAAGGTAGCCCAAGGGGCGCTCAGGACGTGGTAAACCGTCGGTAAGAGAGCGTGGTGAAGCAATCGTAAGCGGTTATAGTTAACTCAAAGAAATGACCGAACCAGGCTGCCGACAAGCAGGTTCCACCCGTCGATCAGGACGAAGAACAGGATCTTGAACGGCAGTGAGATCGAGGTTGGCGGGAGCATCATCATACCCATGGCCATGGTGATGGTCGCGACAACCATATCGATGACGAGGAACGGCAGAATGATGAGGAAGCCGATCTCGAAACCGCGGCGGATCTCCGACAGCATGAAGGCCGGGATAAGCACCCGGTAATCGACCTTGCCGTCGACGATCGTCGCCTGGCCACGCTCATTGGCAATGTCGACGAAAAGCGCGAGATCCTTGTCACGCGTGTTCGCCGTCATGAAGGTCCGGAAGGGTTCTGCAATCAGGGCGACTGCCTCAGCTTCCGTGATCTGATTGCTGAGCAATGGCTGCACGCCTTCACGCCAAGACCGGTCCATGGTCGGGGCCATGACATAGAAGGTCATGAACAGCGCCATGCTGGTCAGAATCATGTTGGAAGGGGTGCTCGCAAGCCCCATGCCGGAGCGCAGGATCGAAAAGGCGATCAGGAAACGCGGGAAGCTCGTGACCATGATCAGGATGCCCGGCGCCACCGACAGTACCGTAAGCAAACCGAAGGTGCGAATGATCCACGCCGCCACCGATCCATCGATCGGGGTGTTGAAGATATCCGTCGGGAACTGCTGGGCCACAGCCAGTTCCGGCGCCATCATCATGACGGCGACAAAGATGAGAAACCGAATCATTCGATCACGAGCGTTCTGAACATCACCTTGGATACGCGGCCTTCCGAGCGAAGGTCAACTCGCTCCTGAAGGTCATCCTTGAGATATTGAAAGCCCCTTGGGCCCTCGACCTGTTGCAGTGAGACCGTGCGCAGATAGGCCATGATGTCCTGGTGGACATCCTCGGCAATCTTGACGTCCGGAGGGCCGTTGAACATCAACGCGACCTCGAGCCGGATCCAGTTTTCGGAGGGGTAAGCAAGGTTCGTGGTGATCGGCTCGAGAGCGACCACGCCGTTGGCCTCCGTGGAGATCGGAGGCAGTCCCTCCTCCTCCTTCTTGGCCTCGCCGCCATGCTCACCGGCGGCAGCTTCCGCGGCCTTGGCGGCATCTTCGGCCTGCTTCACCTGCGGGGCGAGCATATTGCCGATGACCCAGCCGCCGCCGCCGCCGACAGCGGTCAGCACGACGAGGGGGATGACGAGCGCCATCATGCCCGACTTCTTCTTGCCTTCGCCTTCCTGAGGTTCTTCCATGTGAGTATCCTCGGATCCGGTCAGAAGGGCGAGTAGATGTCGACGACCTGCTGGCCGATCGGTGGCTGCTGGACCTCGGTCAGACGGCCACGGCCACCATACGAGATGCGTGCCTCGGCGATCCGGTCGTAGGAGATCTCGTTGTCTGCATTCACATCCTGCGGGCGAACGATACCGGCGACGTTGAGGATGCGCAGTTCGTGGTTCACACGCACTTCCTGGGAACCGCTGATCAAGAGGTTGCCGTTTTCGAGCACGCCGGTGACGACGGCTGCAACGAGCAGGTTGAGGCGTTCCGAGCGCTCGGTCGAGCCCTTGCCGGACGAGCTGGTGGTGGAATCGGTCGAGAGATCGCCAGACGTCCCGGTGTCCGTGGAGAAGCCGAGGAAGTTCGAGATCTCCGCACCCCAGGACAGGCCGGTGTTGTTGTCACGGCTGCGGTCCGTTTCGTTGTTGAATGAGGCGCGGTCGTTGATCTCGATGTTGACCGTCAGGATATCGCCGATGTTGAGGGCGCGGGCGTCCTTGAACAGGGCCGACTGGCTGTCGCTCCACAGCGAATAGCCGCTGGCCGTCTGGGCCTGCTGCTTGGGATACATAGCCATCTGCGGCGTCTGGCTATAGCGCAGTCCGGACCCGATCGGGCTCATGGAAGGCGCGTTGCCGATTTCCTTTATGGTCTGGCTCTGGCAGCCAGCGAGGAGGAGAACGGCCAGCAGAGCCGGGAAACGCTTCATCATGATGGGTCCTTCGATGTATTGGGGTCGCCGGCGCTCGACATGATCGAGGCGACTTCCGCTGCCTTGTCCGGGCTCATCTCGGTGAGGATGAGGCTCGACTGGCGGGGCGGCAGCTTCATGATGATGGCGGCGGCGAGGATGACATTGGTCTCCTCGAGCTGAGGTGCTGCCGCATCCGGCGCCATCTTCTTGTATATCTCCACGAGCTGGCCCTCGGCCTGCTTCATGAATTCGTTGCGGCGCGTGAGCCAGTCCTCATACTCGGCGCGGCGCTGTTCCAGGATCGCGATGCGGCTGTCGACATCGGCCTGGAGCTTTTCCAGCTCCTGCTTCTGCAAGAGGTAACGCTGATCGCGTGCGGCATCGGCGATGCCGGTGCAGAACTGGCGGATTTCGGCTTCTGTCGCACTTTCAGGCGGCTGCTGCTGGCCAAGGGCTGTCTGCGCGAAGGCCGGGAGCGTGACAATCGCGAGAACTGCCACAGCATTGCGCAATACCACGCGGGAGAAATGAAGCTGGTTCGGCTTGATCATTGCAGGACGAGCTCCGCTTGCAGGGCGCCGGCCGACTTGATCCCCTGAAGGATCGCGATGACGCCGTCCGGCTTGACGCCGATGCTGTTGAGGCCGCTCACGAGGGTCCTGAGATCAGGGCCATCGACGATGGCGATCTGGTCACCTTCCTGGCGGATGGAGATGTCGGTCTGCGGCTGGACTGCCGTTTCCCCTCGGGAGAACGGGCCCGGCTGAATGACCTGCGGTGTTTCCTGGACCTGCACGGTCAAGGTGCCGTAGCTCACGGCAACGCGCGAGACGCGGACGTCTGCGCCGATAACGATGGTGCCCGTGCGCTCGTTGATGACAACGCGGGCCGGCGAATCGGTCGCCACGACGAGGTTTTCAATGTCCGCCATCAGTCTTGCGAGGTCGGCGGTCCGGGGCTTCTGGACCACGATCTCCAGACTGTCGCGCGCTTCGGCGATCGGCGCGCCGTAATTGGCGGCGGCATAAGCATTGATGGTGTCGGCCACGCGCAAGGAGGTGGTGAAGTCCGGGTTGCGGAGCTGCAGCACGAGATTGACGCTGTCCTTGAACTTGGACGGCAGCTCACGCTCGATGATCGCTCCTGTCGGCACGCGGCCGGAGGTCGTGATGCCCTGCTGGACGGCTGCAGCATCCCCCTGCGCATTGACGCCGGAGACAACCACAGAGCCTTGCGCCACGGCATAGATCTGGCCGTCGGCACCGGTGAGCGAAGTCATGACCAGCGTTCCGCCGCGCAGCGAGGTCGAGTCACCGAGCGAGCTCACGGTCACGTCGATACGGCTGCCGGGGCTGGCGAACGGCGGCAGATTGGCCGTCACCATAACGGCCGCCACGTTCTTGGCGTTGGACTGACCGCCCTGGGTGGAAATACCGAGGTTCTGCAGCATGGCGCGCATGGACTGGTCGGTGAAGGGAGAGGAGCGCAGGCTGTCGCCGGTTCCCTGCAGACCCACCACGAGACCATAGCCGATCAGCTGGTTGTCACGGCCAGACTGCAGCGAGGCGATGTCCTTGATGCGCGAATTGGCGCCAAGTGCCGGCTCAAGAGGAGCCAGAACCAGCGCCATTGCACAGAATGCGATCCGTATGGGTGCAATCAGTCTCATTTTGCCATCACCTGTACGGTACCATCGGCCATGACCGTGCCGGAGACGATCGAGCCGGAATCGATGTTGCGGACCTTGACGACCTCTCCGACAGAGGCGTCGGTCAAAGGCGTGCCGCTTGCGCTGATCAACATGTTGCCGATCGCGAAGGTCAGACGAACGCTGCTGCCGCGTTTGACCGCAAAGGCTTCGCGCAGGCCATGCACCGGAATGGTTCGACCGGGGAGCAGCGTGCGCTTGGCGACCATGCCGACCACTTCTTCCCGCACACGGGCGTAGCCGCCCGCGAGGTTGGGATTGGTGACCGCGACGACGTCGATCTGCTCGGCGGAAATGGTTTCGCCCGGATAGATCACCTGCTTGGGGATCACAGCCGTGTTTTGTGCCAGCGCAGTGCCGGCGGCGAAGCCAAACGCTGCGGCGGCGATTGCCGCCGCCCGCAGGGCATGTCCGAATATCCGGCGAAACCTCATGTTTGCCTCCAGTTGTCTTACTTGAGGTTCTTGCTGACGATCTGAGCCATCTCGTCGGCAGTGGTGATGACCTTGGAATTCATCTCGTAGGCGCGCTGTGCAGAGATCATGTCCGTGATCTCCTTCACCGAGTCGACGTTCGATGCTTCCAGATAGGACTGCTTGATGTAGCCAAAGCCCGGATCTTCCGGCGCGCCGACGATGGCGGCACCCGAAGCGGCGGTTTCGGCGAACAGGTTGTCACCGAGCGGCTTCAAGCCCGCCTCGTTGACGAAGTTGGCGATCGTCAGCTGTCCGAGGTCGGTGTAGTCGGCATCGTTGCCGATACGCGCCTGAACCTGACCGGTGCGGCTGATGACAACTTCGCTGGCATCCTGCGGAATGGTGATCTGCGGCGTGACAAGGTAGCCGTCGATCGTCACGAGCTGGCCTTCGGCATTCATGTTGAAGGCACCCGAGCGGCTGTAGAGCGTGGTGCCGTCAGGGCTTTCGATCTGGAACCAGCCGCGACCAATCAGCGAGAGGTCGAGTTCGTTGCCCGTCTGGGTCAGCTGACCCTGGGTATGGATGTTACGGACGGCCGCCGTCTGCACGCCGAGACCGATGTTCGCACCTTCCGGCACGATGGCCTGGTTGGCACGGTTCGGCACGCCCTGGGCGCGCTCCGTCTGATAGAGAAGGTCAGAGAATTCAGCACGCGCCCGCTTGAAGCCGGTCGTGTTGATGTTGGCGATGTTGTTCGCGATGACCTCAAGATTGGTCTGCTGGGCGTCCATACCCGTGGCTGCGATGGCGAGCGCTCTCATAGTTTGGTACCCCTGTCAGATCTGCATCTTGGTGATTTCGAGATAGGCGTTGACGATCTTGTCGCGGAACGCGATCGCCGTCTGGAGCGACTGCTCGGCCTGCATGACGGCATCGACCACCTCACGGGTGTTCGCCTTGCCCATCAGACCGTCGAAGGAGGTCTGTTCGGCCTGCTTCAGATTGTCGGATGCCTGCATCGCCATGCTGTTGAGCGCGGAGAGGAAGGTTTCTCCGGTCGCCGTGCCAGGCGTTGTGCCCTCGGCGGTGAGGCCCTTGGTCGAGAAGGAGCTTGAAAGCGAGTCCAGGCCGTTGATGCCTGAAAGAGCGCTGGTCTTGGTCACGGATTCAATCATTGCGAGGCCTTCAGGAGCGCTATGGTCTGGGAAATCATCTCGCGTGTCTGCTTGATGGTCTGCAGATTCGCTTCGTAGCTGCGGTTGGATTCGCGCATGTCCGCCATTTCGATCAGGACATTGACGTTCGGCATCTTGACGATGCCTCGCTCATCCGCGGCCGGATTGCCGGGGTCGTATTCCTCGATGAAATCGGCCAGATCGACGCCGAGTTTCTTGACCTCGACGGTCTCTGCACCGGTGATGCGATCCAGTTCGGCACCAAAGCTCACCGTCTTGCGGCGGTATGGGTCGGCGCCGGGCGTATCACCGGTGGTGCGGGCGTTGGCGATGTTTTCAGAAACGATGCGAAGGCGGGTCGACTGGGCTTCAAGCCCGCTTCCGGCAACCTTCAGCGTTGCGAGCAATGGATCGGTCATCAGCGTTTCACCGTCATTAGCATCATGCGATGGAAGGAAGACATCAACGAGGTGTTGAGCTCGTGATTGCGCTTGATCTCACCCGTCTTGCGCAACTCGTCCGACAAGGCGACGGTGTTGCCAGACTCCTGGATGCCGATCTCCTTGTTGAGATCTTCTTCTTCGACAGCGATGTTACGGTCACTGTAATCGGCAGCGGCCATATGGCCCGGCTGCGTGACGGCCATGCCCTGCACCATGCCGGTCTTGTCCAGAACCGCGCTGAAGGGCGTGATATCCTTGGCCATGAATTTCGGCGTGTTGACGTTGGCGATATTGGTCGCAACAACCTGCTGGCGCACCGAGAGCCACTCGGCCTGTCGGGAGGCCAGCTCGAACAACTGGATGGGATTCATTCACATCACTCCGTCTATTATTGATCGGAGCCTAGGCCAGTAATCTTGCGTGGGACTTGCCCGCCCCACACTTCTTCAATTGTTTTGGACAACCTCACCCGTAGAGGTGACGATAACCCACTTGCCCTCACGCTGTTCAAGCGTCGCGACGCGGCTGTTGTCCGGCAGGATGGAGCCGATCCGGACCAGATACATCCCGGCCTTGTCCTCGATCAGCGCACGACCGTTGGCGACATGCAGCAGGCGGAAGCCGGCCTTGCCCGGGAAAGGCTGCGTGGCCGCGGTGTCCAGACCCTCGGGTCTTTCCAGACCGAGGGTCGGAACGGTCGCGGTGACGATCTGATCGACCTCGGGGTCGCCTTCACCATCGCCGCCCTCGTCGTCACGATCGACCAGAGCGAGCGGGGAAACGCTGAACACGTCTCGGCCCGGGCCCTCCGGCAAATCGCGGGTGCGTTCCCAGTCGGCAACCTGGATGCCAAATTTTTCTTCGTTGAAGAAGACATACCAGGGAAAGAAGGCCGCGCCGC
Source organism: Allorhizobium sp. (assembly GCA_051861045.1). Classification (GTDB taxonomy): domain Bacteria; phylum Pseudomonadota; class Alphaproteobacteria; order Rhizobiales; family Rhizobiaceae; genus Allorhizobium. Next base: position 77,837 of record JBHYDI010000002.1, on the reverse strand, counting down.
AGGCGAGCGCGATGCCGGTCATGGCGAGCACGCGGTCGATTGTCGGGATGCGGCGACGGGTGAAGACCGGGCGCAGCGGAGCCACGGGCTCGTCAGCATCGAAATCGGTCATGGTCAGCCCCTTTGTCTCATACCCTGCCCGCCGGCGGCCGCCTTCAAGGCATTGGCCAGGTCGGCATAGGCATCGAGCGCCGGCTTTTCACCGGGCGTCTGCTTCAGAATGTCGTAGATGACCGGCACCTGCTTGATCGCCATGTCGAGATCGGGGTCGGAACCGTTTCGGTAACCGCCGATCAGGCGCAGATCGCGGGTTTCCTCGAAGCGGTGGATCAGCGCCTTCAGGCGCGACACCAGCTTTTCCTGCTCGGAGGTCCAGGCCTTGCGGGCGAGACGCGAAATCGAGGTCAGCGGATTGATGGGCGGGTAGCGCCCTTCGTCGGCGAGCGCACGGTCGAGCACGATGTGGCCATCGAGAATACCGCGCGTGGAGTCGGCGATCGGGTCGTTGTGGTTGTCGCCATCGACCAGGATCGAGATGATCGCGGTGATGGTCCCGGCACCTTCGGCTCCCGGGCCGGCGCGCTCGAGCAGACGCGGCAGTTCGGTGAAGACGGAAGCCGGATAGCCACGGGCAATCGGCGGCTCGCCGGCTGCAGTTGCGACTTCACGGATTGCGTGGGCGAAGCGGGTCACGCTGTCGACGATAAAGAGAACGTTCTGGCCCTTATCGCGGAAATGCTCGGCAATGGTGATCGCCGTCAGCGGCGCCATCTTGCGCAGCATCGGGCTCTCATCGCTGGTGGCGACCACGGCAATGGACTTCGCCATGTTGTCGCCGAGGGTATCTTCGATGAATTCACGCACTTCGCGGCCGCGTTCGCCGACCAGCGCAATCACGACCTTGTCGAAGGCATCGGCGCGGGCGAGCATCGAGAGAAGCGTGGACTTGCCGACGCCGGAGCCGGCGAAGATACCGAGACGCTGGCCAAGGCAGAGCGGCGAGAAGATGTCGATGGCGCGGACGCCTGTCTTGAAGCCCGTTTCCACGCGGCTGCGGGTCATGGACGGTGGTGCGGTCGTCGAGATCGGTCGCCGCTCCGGTCCGGGCGCCAGCGCCGGTCCGTTGTCGATCGGGTCACCCAGCGCGTTGATGGTGCGACCACACCAGCTGTCGTCAGGGGCAACACGGAAGGCGCCCTTGCGGATCACGACGTCATGGATGCCGATCGGCTCGCCGGGTTCGATGGGGCAGACATAGCAGACGTCAGGCTCGACGCGGACGACTTCGCCCAGATGCACGCCGGTGGCCGAGCGATGGGCGACGAATTCGCCGAGCCGCACATGCCGCGACAGACCGGTCACCGTATAATGGCCGGCTGCGATGGTACGGACATGCCCGCCTTGGGTCACGGAATTAGCCGGGCGCGAATAACGCTGCGCCAGTGCCGCCAGTTGTCCGAGCTTGGGGGAAAGCGGAAATTCGTCTGGTGTCGGCGCGCTCATGTCCATCCGATCTCAGGCTCAGTTGCCGCCGCCGAGGACCTTGATCGCCTCGCTCGTGGTGCTCTCGCTGGTGCTGATCAGGGCACTGATCGCCTCGAAGGCGCGGTTCACCTGAATAAGCTGCGTCATCTCGCTGATGCCGTTGACGTTGGAGTTCTCGACGTATCCCTGAAGGATCGAGATTTCCGGGTTGTCGACAACCGGCTGCGGATCGTCGACCGTGGTCACGCCGCTGTTTTCGAAGCGGAGAAAGCCGTTGCGGACGTCGGCCGTAAAGACACCCAAAGTGGCCACCACACGACCGTCCTGCATGATCTGACCGCTGGCACCGACTTCCGGCGGGCCGCCGGCGCGGTTGAGCTGGATCGGCGCGCCGCCGGCGTCCAGGACGGGATAGCCGCGGGTAGACACGAGCTCTCCGGTGTCGGTCATCGTGAAACGGCCGTCCCGCGTCAGAACCTGACCGACCGGCGTATCGATCGCGAACCAGGCGTCTCCCTTGATTGCGAAGTCGAGGACGTTGCCGGTTTCCATCAACTCCCCGCTCTTCGTGGAGAGATAGTCGTTGCCCTGGCTGACGAAGGCGATCTTGGCATTCATTTCATTGCCAGTGCGGCTCAGCATCTCGTCGAACTTCACATCCGTCGAGCGAAAACCGACCGTGTTCACATTGGCCATGTTGTCGGCGATCGTGGTGAGACGGCGCTCAAGGGCCATCTGCGACGACAGGGACACGTAAATACCGGATTGCACTGTTTTGCCTCCGCAGGTGAAGAATATCAGTAAATCATTATTTAACGCAGGATAGCCTACGCTCCATTCCACTCTTCTTGCGGCAAAAGGCTTGCGCGAAACTGTCGAGGGAACGCCCGGAAATCCGGGGGGAAGCGCAGCCCAAAATTGGCTCCGTGATTCAGCCTCACGCAAGGCAGGGGCTCTATCGCTTACGGTGAATAGTAACGTTCGGGTGCGGGCAAAATGAACTTAATCGTCGGTTTCATCATCACACTGGGCTGCGTTCTCGGCGGCTTCATGGCCATGGGCGGCCACCTAGACGTCCTCGTCCAGCCGTTCGAGCTCGTCATTATCGGCGGCGCCGGTGTCGGCGGCTTCATCATGGCCAATCCGATGAAGGTCATCAAAGACACCGGTAAGGCCATGGGCGAGGCCTTCAAGCAGACGGTTCCGAAGGAGCGCGATTATCTGGACGTTCTTGGCGTGCTGTACTCCCTGATGCGCGACCTCCGCACCAAGTCGCGCAACGAGATCGAAGCGCATATCGACAACCCGGAAGAGTCCTCGATCTTCACGGCAGCGCCGAACCTCCTGAAAAACAAAGAGCTGACCGCATTCATCTGTGACTATGTCCGCCTGATCATCATCGGCAACGCCCGAAGCCATGAGATCGAAGCGCTGATGGACGAGGAAATCGAGACCATCCACTACGACAAGATGAAGCCCTATCACGCCATGACCGCCATGGGCGACAGCTTCCCGGCGATCGGTATCGTCGCGGCCGTTCTCGGGGTTATCAAGGCGATGAGCAAGATCAACGAATCCCCGGAAGTCCTGGGGGGCCTGATCGGCGCTGCGCTCGTCGGCACCATGCTCGGCATCTTCCTGTCCTACTGCCTCTGCAACCCGATCATCGCCCAGATCAAGATGGTTCGCACCAAGCAGCACCGCCTCTACATCATCGTGAAGCAGACACTGCTCGCCTACATGAACGGCTCTGTTCCGCAGGTGGCCCTGGAATACGGCCGCAAGACCATCTCTTCCTACGAGCGTCCGTCTATCGACGCCGTTGAGCAGGAAATGATGAACCCCGGCGGCGGTGGCGAGAGCAAGGCGGCCTGATCATGACGGAAGCACAGACTGACACAGCACCGCAGATGGACCGCGCCCTTCTCGCCAAGCTGACCGGCGGGCTGGGTGATTCCAAGACGCTGCAGAAGCTTTGCGCAGATTTCGGCCAGCTTTATGTGGAGTTCCTGCCCGACGTCTTCCACAGCGAGACGGGCCTGACGATGCAGGTTCATTATAACGGCCACGAAAGTGGTTTGATGACGGACCTGATCGCCGATCTCGGCGACAATGTCTCGATGGCCGACGGACAGCTGCGCAACTGGTCGCCGAACTTCGTGCTTGCTTGCGGCAACAGTTTCGTCATCACCTTGATGGAGAACCTGCTCGGCGCGCTCCCCGAGACCATTCAGGAGCCGATCGAACGCCCGCTGTCGCAGATCGAGCTCGATCTGGCCGTGATGGTCTACGACAAGATCGCCAATGTTCTGCGTTCGGGCGTCAACGCTGCCGGTGGCTTCGAGCCGCTGCTGGAGAAGGCGCACAACGCCGAAGATCGGCCGAAGCCGGACGAGGATCACGTCGACGAATACGCCGTGACGGTCAAGCTTGGCATCACGCTCGGCACAGTGACCTCCGAATTCTACCTGGTCATTCCGCAGAAGGCGCTGCTGAAGACCGTCGTAACCATGCCGAAGTCGAAGGGCCAGGGCGGTAAGTCGAAGAAAGAGTGGCAGGAGCAGATCGCCGAACAGGTGCGTCGCTCCCAGGTCACCCTGGAAGCGCGGATCCGGCTCGATTCTCTGACGCTGGCCACCGTCTCCCGCCTGATCGCCGGCGATGTCATCCCGTTCCGCGACAAGGGCGACGTGATGGTCGATGTCAGCGCCAACGGCAAGAACCTCTACGTCTGCGAATTCGGCCGGGCGGGCGACCGCTACACCGTCCGGGTGAAGGACAATGTGAGCAGCGAAGATGAAATTCTAAAACATTTGATGAGCTAGCAATTTACCCGGGCTTGACCCACGGCAGCTTGAGGCAAGTTTCAAGAGGAATAATCAATCCATGGCAACGAAGAAGACACCACCGAAGGATGACGACGCGCTGGCGATGCCGGGCGCGAGCGACAGCGATTTCGACCAAGCGGTCGATGACCTTCGCGGCGTCCTGAAGGCAGATGCAGACGGCGGACTAGGCGATTTCGGTTCCGATCTCGGCCTCAAGGACGATCCGCTGGCAGCGTTCGAATCGGATTTCGGCGGCGGCGCTGCAGCGGCCCCGAGCGATGACTTCGGACTGGGCGATTTCGGCGGTTCCAGCGATCTCGGCGGCGGCAGCGACTTCGGCGGCTCCAGCGATTTCGGCGGGTCGAATGACTTTGGCGGTGGCGATTTTGGCGGCTCGACCGGCAGCCAGCAGGAGCCAGGCAGCGGTCTCAGCGCCAATCTCGACCTGATCATGGACATCCCGATCGAGGTCCAGATCGTGCTCGGATCCAGCCGCATGCAGGTTTCAGGGCTTATGAACCTCGAGGAAGGCGCCATCATCGCGCTGGACAAGAAGATCGGCGAGCCTGTCGAGATCATGGTGAATGGCCGCCGCATCGCGCGCGGCGAGATCACCGTTCTCGAAAACGACGATACGCGATTTGGTGTCAAACTGATTGAAGTGATGGCGACCAAGACATCCTGACCCATGATGGGCCAGAGAGGACAAGACCATGATGGACTTTGACGATTTTGGCGGCCCCTTAACCGGAAAACCCCTCTCCCAGGCCGATAAGGCAGCCGCAGTGCTGCTGGCCATGGGGAAGGGTGTTGCCGGCAAGCTGCTCAAGTATTTCACGCAGGCCGAGCTGCAGACGATTATCGCGTCTGCGCAGACCCTTCGCACGATCCCGCCGGATGAACTGACCGAACTCGTCAACGAATTCGAGGACCTCTTCACCGAGGGCGCCGGCCTGATGGACAATGCGAAGGCCATCGAGAGCATTCTCGAGGAAGGCCTGACGCCGGAAGAGGTCGATGGACTGCTCGGTCGTCGCACGGCCTTCCAGGCGTTCGAAGCTTCCATCTGGGATCGTCTCCAGGATGCCGATCCCGATTTCATCGCACGGTTCCTGATGCGCGAGCATCCCCAGACCGTGGCCTACATCCTTTCGATGCTGCCCTCCTCCTTCGGTGCAAAGGTTCTGCTCAAGCTGCCGGAAAGCCGGCGTGCTGATATCATGAACCGCACGGTCAACCTGAAGAACGTCAGCCCGAAGGCAGCCCAGATCATCGAAAACCGGGTCCATGACCTGATTGCGGAGATCGAAGCCGAGAAGAACTCGACCGGTTCGGCCAAGGTCGCGGAACTGATGAACGAATTGGAAAAGACCGAAGTCGACACGTTGCTCACCTCGCTCGAATCGATCAGCAAGGAATCGGTCAACAAGGTTCGCCCGAAGATCTTCCTCTTCGAGGACCTGCTCGTCATGCCGCAGCGCAGCCGCGTCCTGCTCCTCAACGACATCTCGGGCGAAATCCTGACCATGGCGTTGCGCGGTGCCAGCGCGGAAATCAAGGAATGTGTGCTGGCCTCCATCAGCCCGCGCTCACGCCGCATGATCGAATCGGACCTGCAGGCAGGGACTGCCGGCATCAATCCGCGCGAAATCGCCATCGCACGGCGCGCCGTCGCCCAGGAAGCCATCCGCCTTGCGAATGCCGGTCAGATCCAGCTCAAGGAAACCGAGGGCGACACGCAGGCGGCCTGATCGGTCACCTCTGTTGAAAACCACAAGCTTTCTGTCACCCGCCGATTGAACCCCAATCGGCGGGTGTTTACGTTCGTGTCGCCGGGAGTTCTCCGGCGAGCCGTCGGCGCCCGGCACCGATGACTGGATCAGCCAGGGCATCGATCCCGCCCGGTGCACGCCTCCTGGAGGGCAGCGGTCATGGCCGAAGATGACGACGACGACAGCAAGACCGAAGACCCGACCGAGAAAAAGCTTCGGGACGCGCTTGAGAAGGGCAATGTGCCGACCTCGCGCGAGGCGCCGCTCTTTGCCACCGCGCTTGGGTTCTATCTCTATGCCGTCTTCTTTCTGCCCGATGCCATTGGCCGCCTCGGGCAGACCCTGAAGGACATCTTCGAGCGTCCCGACCAATGGTATCTGGGGACGGCCGTCGACGTGGTGTCGCTCTTTACCCACCTGGCCTGGGAGATCGGCGCATTCCTGGCACCGATGCTGATCATGCTGGTGTTGTTGGGGGTGAGCGCGAACGTCGCCCAGAACATGCCCTACTTCGTGCTTGAGCGAATCAGGCCGCAGATGAACCGGATTTCGCTGTTTGCGGGCTGGAAGCGGATCTTCAGTGCCCAGGGCATGGTGGAGTTCGGCAAGTCGATCTTCAAGATCGTCGTGCTCTCGGTGATCATGGTCTTTTCCCTCAAGAGCGACTATTTCGGCGTCATTGACACGATGTTCTCCGATCCGCAGGTCATCTTCGTCAAGTTCTCGGAAATCCTGAACAAGATGATGATCATCGTCGTGATGGCAACGGCGTTTCTGGCTGCGATCGACGTCTTCTGGACGCGCTATCATTGGTATGAACAGCTGCGCATGACCAAGCAGGAGGTCAAGGAAGAGTACAAGCAGGCGCAGGGCGACCCCATCGTCAAGGCGCGCCAGCGCTCGATCGCGCGTGACCGCGCCCGCAAACGCATGATCGCGAGCGTGCCCCGTGCGACGCTTGTTATCACCAACCCGACCCACTATGCCGTGGCACTGCGCTATGTGCGTGAGGAAGGCGATGCGCCGGTGGTCGTTGCCAAGGGGCAGGACCTGGTTGCGCTCAAGATTCGCGAGATTGCCCGCGAGCACGACATTCCAATTTTTGAAGATCCGCCGCTCGCGCGCTCCATGTTTGCGCAAGTCTCGGTGGATAGCGTCATTCCGTCGATATTTTACAAGGCAGTCGCAGAACTCGTGCACCGGGTCTATGCGTCGAAGGCCCCCAAAAGACGGATACGCTAGGCCCGATGAAGAAATGCTCTTATACCAACCAGCGTGAACGCATCGTGGCCGAGGCGATCAGCCCCGTCGCGAGCGAGTTGCGCCTTCTCGATGCTGCCGACCTTATTTCACTTCTGCGTTTTGAACTTTATGGCAATCTGTCGGACCTCGTCTCCTCGGCAGCAGAGCTCTATTTCCACCCGGGCACCGTGGTTTTCGGTGCGGGCGGAGATTATCGGCTGGAATGGGGCGGCCCACCGGAAATCGTGCTGGATCTCGAGATCAAGCCGCGCGGCATCACGATTTACTCGCAGCTCACGCTGACCAACGAGCAGGCCGGGCTCGACATCAAGCATATCGCGTTTCACGATTCGTCCGGCGATCCGGACACCAACACGCGCATGCTCGAAGAGCGCCTGCAGGAGGCGCGCTTCGTCAAGGGACAGACGTCCCCCCTCTACGGATGAGGTTTGATCAGGTGATGTAGCCGAGGCGGATCGCCTTGGCGATCGCCTGGATACGGTTGACCGAATCAAGCTTGATCGTGGCAGAGCCGAGATAAGCGTTGACGGTATGGACCGAGAGGCCGAGGCGCTCGGCGATTTCTTCACTGATACGACCGTCGCCGGCCAATTGCAGGCAGGCGATCTCGCGTTCGCTTAAGGTCTCCGACGGCGCTGCACGCCGCTCATCCAGCGACAGGATGTCCGTCATCACCTTGTAGCAGCGGCTATGCACGGCAAGGATCAGTTCGCCCGGAAGGTCGGCCCCACCGATCGTCGGGAAGACGACATAGCCGTTTCCGACAGCGCCGAGGCGCACGGGGAATGCGACGCCGGAATAGGGTAGCAGGCGTTCCTGCAGCTGCACGGCAAACGGGGTGAAGTCGGAGGCATCGAGGAAGCTCGTCTTCTCCTCTGCGCTCCAGAGCAGCGGCAGGGTCGATGTTTCGATATGCGCGAGCAGGATGTCACCGTAGGCGGCGACGAAGGCGTCACGACCGCTGCTGAGGCCGCTGCTCCAGTTCTCGAACTCGGGGTCGAGACGCCGCTTGTGCGGCAGGCTTGCGCCTCCGACACGAAATGCTGCAAAACCGCGCGCGTTCAACGACCGCTGAAGGGACACCAGTTTGGGGAAGATGTCCGAGCGGGATGTAACGGGGCGCTGGCCGGACCAAGTCGCATCTTCGAGGATGGCTCCGCCTGGTCTGGTATTGGTGGCCATTCCTGCTCCCTTAGACGAGATTGTTGCGGACCGCATAAGCGATCGCTTCCGAGCGTGTCTTCGTTGCTGTCTTACGCATGACGCTGGTGATGTAATTGTTGATCGTATTGCGCGAGATGCCAAGGATCGTCGCGATTTCGTCGCTCGTCTTGCCTTCTGCAATCCAGAACAGGCACTCAAGCTCACGATCGGTCAGATCGAAATCACGATCGCTCTTGTGGCCCTTGTTCGTGGAAAGGCTGAGCGCATAACCCGCGAGCAGCCCGACTTCCCGAAGCCTTTCGGGCGAGAGCACATAGTCCTGCGGGAACAGCAGCATCAAGGCGAGACGGGTGCGACCGACATTCATCGTCACCGTGCAGTACTGACGGCTGATGCCGAGCGGCACATGCGCATCGTCTGGCAGGATCGCGTATTTGGGCTGCAGGACCGAGAGGCATTTCTCCAGCTCGGTCGATTGGGAATAGCTGGTGGCCAGTTCGCTTTCGAGGCGCCGGACGAGGTCGAACGGCCAATCGGCAGCGACCACGAAATCGAGGCCTTCTTCCTGGACAAGGTCGTAACGCGCCAGAAGGTGATGCGAGGCGCCGACATAGTCACACAGAACCCGCAGGCACTGTCCCATGTCACCCGAAAGCGCCGGCGTTGCCAGCTTTCGGATCAAGACGTCCTTCGACGAAGAGCCTTTTTGCGGAGGCTCCATAGGAGCAGCCGCACGGGCCCGCCCCTCCTGGCCCTCCGTTGTCAGCTCGGCATTCATTCAACGTGCCCCTTTGAACAGCCTTGCAGTATCGCAGTCTTCCCAGCGAAAGATCACGGCCGACTCACACCGTTCCGTAATCTCAAGCTACCGAATCATGTTCACTGTAAAATATAAAGTGGCAAAGGTCACAGGTGTCTTCGGTAATCTTGGACGGCTGGAAGCATGCCCGTCTGTGGGCCCTGTTGCAATCCCGCATGCCGATGGGATTACAACGCAAAACCGCGCCCAGGGGGCGCGGTTGGTACTCGTTTGTTCTTGATTGTCAGGCTGCGTTGTCCACAGCCCATTTCCGAAGGATCTTGGCGGCGCGCTCTTCCGAGATTTCCACCATGCGCGACAGGCGCCGCTCCGGACCTTCCTTGACCCGGCGGTTGAAGCCGCCATTCGGATCGTCGTCCATGGTGAGCAGGTCGTCGGTCGAGTCGAAACCGAAGTCCGAACCGAAGCCATCCATGAGGCCGCCACTCGATCCACCGCCGAGCGCCGGAGAGAAGTCGGGAAGCTCGAGACCTGCGGCCTGCTCGCCGATACCACCGGCGAGTGCCGTTTCTGCTCCGCCGCCGCCTGCGGTGCGGATCATCGGACGGATGCCCATCCAGACGATCAGGAAAGCGACTGCAACGAAGGCGAGCGAGTTGATGATGCCACCGAGGTTGCGGCTGAGGATTTCCATGAAGCCCGGGCCGGTCGCGGATTCTTCCAGCAGCTGGTTTTCGAGGAAGTCCATGGCGGTCAGGGTGACCACGTCGCCGCGCTCGCCGTCGAGGCCGGCTGCCGAGCTGACGATCTTCTGCATCTCGGCAAGATAGGCGTCGATCTTCGCCTGGTCGACGGGCTCGCCGACCATCTTGGCGATGCGACCGCGGTTGACGACAACGGCAACCGACAGCTTCTCGACGGTGTAGCTGTTCTTGACCGTCGCGACCGTCTTGCTGTTGATTTCGTAGTTGGTCTGCTCTTCCTTCTTGTCCTGCTCATCCGAGGACTGAGGACCGCCGCCACTTGCTTCGGGGGCTGCCTGGGGAATGTTCTGCTCGACGGTTGCGGCCGTATCGGACTGGCTCTGCAGCGACTTCTGCTGCTCCTTGGTCACGCGGACAGACCGTTCGACGCGGGATTCCGGATCGTAGATGGTTTCCTGAATCTGCTGGCTGTCGGTGTTGATCTGGGCTGTGACGCTGGAGCGGAAGTTGTCCATGCCGAGGAATGGAGCAAGCGCCTTGTCGATGTTGGTCTCGATCTCGCGCTGGACCGACTGGACGACGCCGAGCGAACGGGAGGCTTCGCCGCCCGTCACGTCGCCGGCTGCCAGCAGCTGGCCGGTCGAATCGAGAATCGTGACGTCCTCGACATCGAGCCCTGGGACCGAAGAGGCCACCAACTGACGAATGGATGCAGCAGCCTTGCGACCGGCATCCGAGGAGGCACGAATCATGACGGATGCGGTCGGCTTCTGTTCACCTCTTCGGAAGTTGCCGATATCCGGCATGACGATGTGGACCCGTGCTGCGGCGATGCCCGAGATCTGCTGGATGGTGCGTGCGACTTCACCTTCCAGAGCGCGAACCCGGGTTACTTCCTGCATAAACGAGGTCAGGCCGAGGGAGCCGACATTGTCGAAAAGTTCATAGCCGGCATTGGCGCTGTTGGGCAGGCCACGTTCGGCGAGCAGAAGACGCGCCTTTCCGGTCATGCCTGCGCGCACACTGATGCTCTGACCGTCCGCACCCGTTTCAAAATCGATGCCCGATTCAGCCAGCGCAATGCTGATCTGGTTCAGATCGACGGGTTCCAGACCGACGTAGAGGTTCTCGTAGGAGGGTTTGTTGACGTAGAGGGCGCCGGCAATGATGATCGCAAAGGAGACAACGGCCACACCAGCCATCGCCAAAATCTTCGCCTGACCCATCGCCGCGAAATTTTTTGGTATCTGAAGTAATTGATTTAACAGATTCATTCTGTCTCGCACCATCTACAAGAAGGTTCGGGCGTTTTTGCCCTTGGCGCGACAATAGAAATCGAAACTTGTGCGAACGTTTCGCGGGGCGGGAAAGCCGAATTCATTTCGGCTGATCGCAAACGCAGAATCTGCGGCCCGGTCGTCCTTTAGAGGACGGTTAGAAGAAGTCGAAGTCGCCAGCCGCCTTGACGAGCGGTTGGGAATGTCCGTGACGAAGACCTGCCCCCAGGGCCTTCTGCATGTCGGCAAGTTTCACCAGGCTCAACGCCGTCGTCATGTCGATCATCCAATCGGACGGAATTGTCGCCGTGATGGTGTCGACGAATTCGGCCAAGCCCCGTGTCTTCTGAACAGCCAGGTCAATGCCCTGCAATACTTTCAGGCTTTCGGGATGCTGCAGCACCGTTGGACCACCGAGTTCAAGGAGGTGCGGCTCCACACGCTCGATCAGATAAGCTACGTCGTGCAGCTCGCTGACGATGCGCATGAGGATCTCCGGAAGTTCTTCCTGAGTGTCCTGATTTCCCGCCAAGTGTTCGTTTTGCATCCGATGTCCAGTACTAGAAGAACTCGATTGAAGTTTCCACCGGCTTCGAAACAGGAACTGGACGCTGCTCCAGCGCCACCGTCTTCTGTGTTTCTGCGCCCGTGAGCGGATACTGTCTTGCCCGACCGCTGACCGGCCAGAATTCCAATTTGCGGCCATGGTCTCCGCCCGTGGAGGACCCAACCACCTTGATGCCTTCGTCGCGCAGGAACTGCTGGGCGAAGGCGGCATTCTGTTCGCCGACGTTCGAGAAGGTCGCGATCGTCTTGGCGCCACCGAAGACCTTGGCCTCCAGGCGGTCCCTGCGGGCGCCCTGCTTCAGAAGACCGTTGATCAGGAGTTCCATCAGGTGAACCCCGTAGCGGGTGGCGTCACCGCCACCGGCTCCCGGCACGGCCGAACCCGGCAGCAGGAAGTGGTTCATGCCCCCTACCCCTGCAATCGGATCCCGAATACAGGCAGCAACACACGAACCGAGGATCGTCGACAGGACCACATTCGGATCCTTGCTGACCTTCCACTCCCCTTGAATAATGTGGACGCGCTTTGCTGCACCGTCTTCAGTCATTTTAGGGCTCCAAATACGGCCTCGATGGCCGCCTTCATTTTTTCGATGGTGAAGGGTTTGGCCAGGACGTTGTTGGCGCCCAGCTGTGCGGCCTTCTGGACCAGCGCGCGGTCGCCCTGCGCGGTCAGAATGATGAAGGCGGCCTTCTTCGTATTCGGGTTGGTGCGCACGGCCTGGAGAAGGCCCAGACCGTCCATCTTCGGCATGTTGAAGTCCGAGATGACCAGGTGATGGGGCTGCTGCTCCATGATCTTCATGCCCTGCTCGCCGTCGCCGGCGGCAGTGATCTGCTTGAAGCCGAGCTGGGTCAGCGCGTCGCTGAGCAGCAGGCGACTTGTGACCTGATCGTCGACGATCAGAACTTTGATTTTTTCAGCTAGGGACATTATTCGATACCTTCTTTTCGGGCAGCAGTGAGTTTGAGGATTTCCTCGCCAATGGAGGTGAGAGGTAGTTGATGCTCGACAGCGCCCAGCTCATAGGCGACTCGAGGCATCCCATAGACCACACAGGTCTTTTCGTTCTGGCCAACGGTGCGAGCACCGGCATGACGCATCTTCAATAGGCCGGACGCACCATCGCGCCCCATGCCCGTCAGGATAACCCCGACGGCGTTCCGGCCAGCGAGCTCTGCGACGGAATCAAACAGGACATCCACCGAAGGACGATGTCCGTTGACCGGCGCGCGCTCGACGAGGCGGCAGCAGGGAGCCGAGGCATTCGACACCTGCAGATGCCGTTCCCCACCCGGAGCCAGATAGATCTTGCCGATCTCAAGCCTTGCACCATCCGTGGCCTCCTCCACCACAGGGGCGCAGAGACGATTGAGACGTTCGGCAAAGCTCTTGGTGAAGGTCGGCGGCATGTGCTGCGTAATCACCGTCGGGGGGCAATTACGCGGGAACTTCTGCAACACGGCAATCAGTGCTTCCACGCCACCGGTCGACGAACCGATCGCGACGATCTTGCGGCCGACACGGAAGTCCGCGACCGGGGCTGCAGACACGGGCTGCACATGTGGTGCAGCATGGTGGCGGTGCTGAGAGCGGGCCGCAGCCTTTACCTTTTCGGCCAGTTCGCCGAAGGGACGGGCATCACCCGGCTGCGGTTTTGCAACGCAGTCAAAAGCACCGATTTCCAGGGCCGCAAGCGTTGCTTCGGCGCCGCGGTGGGTCATGGTGGAGACCATGATCACCGGCATCGGCCGGAGCTTCATGATCTTTTCCAGGAACTCCAGTCCGTTCATGTTCGGCATCTCGATGTCGAGTGTCACGACATCGGGATTGAGCTGTTTGATGGCCGCGCGGGCTTCCATGGCGTCGCCGGCCTGGCCGATGACGCTGACATCAGGGTCCTGACTGAGCACGGCCGTGATCAAGCCGCGCATGGTCGGGCTATCGTCGACGACGAGAACGCGAGCAGGTGCTGCCATTATTTGCGCCCTCCGTTCTTGCCCAGGTAGCGATAGGTCGTGATGCCGATATTGTCGAAATCGTTCTTCGAGTCGCCGGAAACACGCTCCGAATGGCCGATGTAGAGATGCCCGCCGACCGGGAGCAGGTCCGCAAAGCGGGTCCAGATCCGCATCTGTGTCGGCTCGTCGAAATAGATCACGACGTTGCGGCAGAAGATGACGTCGAACTTGCCCTTGAATGGCCATTGGGCCATCAGGTTGAGCTCGTTGTAGGTGATCAGCCGCTTCAGGCGGTCGTCGACCTGGAACTTGCGACGGCCTCCGATTTCGACTTCCTTGAACCACTGCTTGCGCATGGCCGGCGAAACCGTCTCGAGCGCCTGTTCGTCATAGGCACCCTGTCGGGCGATGGCGAGGATCTTGGGGTCGATGTCTGTTGCCAGGATCTTGAAGTCATAGTCGAGCACGTTCGGGAAGGCCTGGAAGACCGTCAGCGCGATCGAATAGGGTTCCTGGCCGTCAGAACTTGCAGCCGACCAGATGCGCACCCGGCCACCGGACTTCGCCCGCTGAATCAGACCCGGTAGAACCTCATCGCGCAGATGCTCGAAGTGATGGTTCTCGCGGAAGAAGCGGGTGAAGTTGGTCGTCAGATGCGACAGCATTTCGCGGCGCTCGCCTGCCCCTTCCTGAGAGGCGACGAGCTGGCAGTAGGCGCGGAAGCCGGAGAGGCCGAGATTGCGGATGTGCTTGGAAAGGCGCGAGTAGACGAGCGAGGCCTTGCTGTCGTTCAGCGCGATTCCCGCATCCGAATAGATCATGGCAGCAATCTCGTTCAAATCCCGCCGGGTCAGCGGGTATTCGCCGCTGGCCAGGACCTCGTCGTCCGATTGGCGGGATGTACTCATTGCAAAGGTCATGCAGCCTCGCTTTCGGCGGCTTCGTTGAAAAGTGCACCAAGCTCGATCAAGCAGATCATCCGCTTGTCGATAGCGAGAATGCCTCGGGCATATTGTCTTTCGAGGTCGGAGGAGACCTCCGGCGTCGGCTGTATGTCATCGTCGGTCACGGTCAGGATGTCCGAGACTGCTTCGACGAGCAGTCCCACGATCCTGGACTTGACCTGGGCCACGATGATGACGTGGCGGGCGGTCGGTTCGGCGGGCTTCATGCCCAGGCGCAGAGACAGGTCCATGATCGGCAGGACAGCACCACGCAGGTTGATGACGCCCAAAACATAGTGTGGGGAGTGCGGCAGCGGGGTCGCCGGGGACCAACCCCGAATCTCGCGCACCGCCATGACGTTCACACAGAACTCCTGATCGCCGATACGAAAGGCGATGAGTTCACGGTTTCCCTGAGCTAAGTTTTTGACCGCATACGACATACTATTACCCTGCGACGGCTAACGACATTTCCTGCTTGAGTGAATGACCGCGCGAGGCGGCGACGACGGCATCCACGTCCAGGATGAGTGCCACTCGACCATCACCAAGGATGGTTGCGGCTGCGATACCCGGGACATGGGTGTAGTTGGCTTCGAGCGACTTGATGACGACCTGACGCTGGCCCTGGATCGCATCGACCATGAGGGCGCGCTGGCCACCGCCTTCGGATTCCACCAGGAGGGCGACGCCTTCCATGGGGTTTGCCTGAATGCCGCGGAAGTTCAGGATCCGGCCGACATCCACCAGCGGGCAGAAGGAGTTGCGGATCGAGATCAGGCGCTGGTTGGCACCGAAGGAGTGGATGTTCTGCGCTTCCGGCTGCAGCGTTTCGACGATCGCGGTGAGCGGGACGACCAGTGTCTGGCCGGCAACCGTGACCACCATGCCGTCGAGAACGGCGAGCGTCAGCGGAAGGCTCATGGTGAAGGTCGAACCGAGGCCCGGACGCGAGGTAATCGAGATGCGACCGCCGAGTGCCTGGATCGAACGCTTGACCACGTCCATACCGACGCCACGGCCGGAAATGTCGGAGATCTTGTCGGCGGTCGAGAAGCCCGGTGCGAAGATCAGGTTGTCGATTTCTTCGTCCGTCAGATTGGCGTCGGCAGCGATCAGTTCGTTGTCGATTGCCTTCTGGCGAACGCGTTCGCGGTTGATGCCGGCGCCGTCGTCGACGAGTTCGATGACGATACGGCCCGAGCGATGCTTTGCCGTCAGCTTGATCGTGCCTTCCGGCTCCTTGCCGGCGGCCGCGCGCTTTTCGGGGCTTTCGATGCCGTGGTCGACGGCATTTCGGATCATGTGGGTCAGCGGCTCGGCGAGCTTGTCGATGACCGTCTTGTCAACTTCGGTGTTTTCACCTTCCGTGACCAGGCGGATCGACTTGCCGACCATGTCGGCGACTTCGCGAACGATACGCGACATGCGCTGGAAGACCGGCTTCACCGGCTGCGCGCGGATCGCCATGACCGAGTCCTGGATCTCGCGGGTGAGCTGCTGCAGCTCTTCGAGGCCCATGTTGACGGCGGACGTGCCGGTTGCGTCGTTTTCGATAACGCTCTGCGAGAGCATTGCCTGGTTGATAACGAGCTCGCCCACCAGGTTGATCAGGCGGTCGACGCGATCGAGATCAACGCGGATGGTCTGACCGGCCGTGTTATTGGCCTGGGCGGCTGCTGCGGCTGCTGCGGCTGCCGCGGCGGCGGCAGGCGATTCCTTTTTCTCAGTCTTGGCAGCACTTGCCGCCATCTTCATGACGTTGGAGGCCGTCTCGGCAGCTTCGACGGCTGCTGCTACGGTTTCTTGCGGAGCGTCGGCGCTGTCGTCGAGAGCCGACAGGTCGAACGGAACCGGTACCATCGGCAGTTCTTCAGTCGGAGCGGCTGCTTCGGGCTCACGGAGCTTGACGTCGAGGTCGCAATCCCACTCGGCAAATTCGAAGACCTGGCGGATGCCTTCTTCGCCCTTTTCCGCCTTGATCTGAATGGTCCAGTGGAAATAGGCGGCTTCCGGATCCATGTCGTCGAGCGACGGCAGGTCGTCCATGTTGCAGTTGATGCTCATCTCGCCGAGGCGGGACAGATCACGCAACAGCAGGGCTGCTTCATTGCCCTTCGAATAGAGGTCGCGGCGTGGCTTGAAGGTCACGTCGAATGTGGAGATTTCAGCGGCTGCTTCATCTTCGCCGCCGAAGCCGTCGAAGGTGAAGGGGATCGGCTGGAAGCCACTGTCATCGCTCGGGGCGGCAGCGACAGGCGCCGGCGCCGCCGGCTTTGCGGCGGCGACGGGTGCTGCCGACGGGGCTGGCATTTCACCGTTCGCCAGTGCTTCCAGTTCCTTGACAAGACCACTGGAACGGCTCGCGTCGACACTACCACCGTCGCGAGAGGCGGTGACCAAGTCGGCCAGAACGTCGGCCGACTTCAGCATCACCTTCATGACTTCAGGGCCGGGTTCCAGCTTGTTGGAACGAACGCAATCAAGAGTCGTCTCGAAGACGTGCGCGAAGGCGACCAGGTCGTCGAGACCGAAGGCGCCAGCACCGCCCTTGATGGAGTGGACCGCGCGGAACACGGCGTTCACCGTTTCCGGATCCCGATCTCCATCATTCATTTTCAGAAGACCGGATTCCAGTTCTGCGAGCTGCTCCTCGCATTCCTGGAAAAAGATCTCTTTGATTTCGTTCATATCCATAGGAGAAAATCCCGGCTTAGGCGGTTACACGCTCGATGGCATCGATCAGTTTGGTCGGATCGAAGGGCTTCACGATCCAGCCTGTCGCGCCGGCCTGGCGAGCGCGGTTCTTCTTTTCCGCATCGCTTTCCGTGGTCAGAACCAGGATCGGGACAGCGCGGTACTTTTCGTTCCGGCGGACACCCTCGATGAAGCCGAAGCCGTCGAGACGCGGCATGTTGATGTCGGTCACGATGACGTCGGGATTGCATTCCTCGAGAACTTCCAGGCCCTCGACGCCGTCTTCGGCCTGGATGGTCTCAAAGCCAGCATTGTTGAGGGTAACCAGAAGCATGTTTCGGATGGTTCTGGAGTCATCCACTGTGAGCACTTTTTTCTTCATTGCCGGATCTCCTTAGCGAGCAGATGGTCGATGTTCACGCCAATCAGTTGAAGGGTTTTCAGAAAAGCCTCAGAGGCCTTTCCGTACGAGAAGGGGTGCTTTTCGGCTTCCCAGGTCTTGGCCGCGGCCATCAGAACCTGCACGCACTGAGCACCGACACGTTCGACGCCGGACGCGTCGATCGTCAAAGGAGCACCGCGCATCGAGAGAATATTGGCCTTGAGATTGGAGGCCTCATTAAGGTCCAACACAGCGGCCAGCTTCAGGGCCTTCTGCTCGCCTTTCTTACTTGCCATCATTTCTTTCCTTGTGTCCCGAGGCTGCAGCAACCAGGCCCAAACGTGGGTCCCGGGAGAACCATTCCCCCGGACAGATTGCCGAAATTCCCGCCCTTAACTTCCTTTTGTAGCGCATGGTGGTAAACAATCCCCTCACCCTCCAAGCCCTGCGATATGAACCGGAAAGCCGAAATCCGCCGTTTCGTCTTCCAGCATTTCTGATGTCGAATATGGCGCGCTCGCTGCTGTTGCAGACACCTGCTCACGATGGGTCGAGAGCTGGATGCGCGCAGCCTGCGCCTTCGGCGCACGCGTCTGGCGCTCGATGTGAAACTCGCGGATCGTCGCGCCCAATTCCAGAATGACCTTGTGGAGATCATCGGTGCCTTCGAAGGACTGGCGCGCCACGACGGCGTTGCTGCCGATCTCGGCGCCAAGGCCAGCGACAGTCCCGGCAATGCCTGCGAGCTCGGTCGCCTGACGGTCGGTACGGGCGGCAATGTCGGAAACGGTGCCGCTGATATCGCCCACCTGGAGAACGATGTCGGCGATTGCACCTTGCGTTTTCGCCACCATATCGACCCCGGCCTCGACCTGGTTCTTGGTGGTCGCAACGAGCGTCTTGATTTCGCGGGCAGCATCGGCGGAGCGCTGGGCCAGGGCCCGGACTTCCTGGGCAACGACCGCAAAGCCTCGGCCACTGTCGCCGGCACGGGCTGCCTCGATGCCTGCGTTGAGTGCCAGCAGGTTTGTCTGGAAGGCAATTTCGTCGATCGCGCCGATGATGTGGCCGATCTGTTCGGCGGAGGCCTCGATGTCAGCCATGGCCGAGATTGCCTGGCCGACGACTGCGCCACTTGCTTCGACGGATGTGCGGGTTGCGGCAACGGTCGCTTCGGCGCGCTTCGTCTGGCCGGCACTGTCGCGGACGCTCGATGTCAGATCCTGGAGGGCGCGGCTGGTTTCGTCCAGCGCACCGGACTGGTCTTGCGCGCGGTCCGCATAGGTGCGGGCGGTCTCGACCATCTGGCCGGTCGCATCGCGGAGATGGGCGAGCTTCGCTTCGGAGGAGAGAAAGGCGGTCTGGAGCTGTTCCAGCGCCTCGTTCATGCTTCCTGCGAGCTCGGCATAGGCCTCTGGAACGTCTGAGGCAGCGCGCACGGTGAGGTCACCAGCTGCGAGGCCATCGACAACAGGGCGGAAGACAGCTTCGAATTCGGCGCGGTCATGCTCACGCTGCGCGGCCAGATCCCGGTGATGTTTCAAACGCAGTTCGTTGAAACGCAGCGATACGGCGATTTCGACATCGACCATGACGAGCCGGACGAGCGCTGCAACGAGGTCCGTGACCTCGCGCTGGCGGCGGCGGCTGGAAGGGAGGAGCCCCCCGCTATTCGCGTCGCCGATGGCGGCGGTCAGCAGATGCTCAAGCACCACTGCATGGCCCGCGACATGCCAGCGCGGATCGAGACCCATGCGGCTTTCGCTGTCGGAAAGCACCTTGACCCGCTCGGCATAGAGAGCATCGAAACGGGCATCGGTGAGAACGTCCCAATGGGACGAAAGAAGATCGTGCAGCCTGTCGTACTGGCGCTCGCTGGAGAAGAC
Organism: Allorhizobium sp.; assembly: GCA_051861045.1. Classification (GTDB taxonomy): domain Bacteria; phylum Pseudomonadota; class Alphaproteobacteria; order Rhizobiales; family Rhizobiaceae; genus Allorhizobium. Next base: position 58,146 of record JBHYDI010000002.1, on the reverse strand, counting down.
ACGGGCGGCATCCGGCGATGATTGGAGGCGCTGAAAAAGGTCGCGAAGCGCTGACTTCAGGGGCTGGGAAAGGACATGGCGGTTCTGGCGCAGAAGCTCGCACTGGGCCTCATCGAGACCGGCAAAGCGCAGTCGGTCACGCAGGCTGCCCGCCTGTGATCCTGTCGCCCGCTCCGTGGACATCCCCTGACCCGTCATTCGTCCCGCACTATGGCCACCCAGAGGGGGCCTTCCATCGGTCCAATGATCGTGCAGTCAAAAATGCGGATTCACAGGTGCTCGGGATCCGATCCCTATCGCCGTCCGCATCATGTCTGCAGGTTCATCGAACTGCTTCCATGTGAAATACAGACCGGACCAGAACCGGTACGACGGGATGGCGTCATGCCCGAAGGAAACTCTGATGCGAGTCCCACTCCGACGTGTCGCCCAATCTTTATGGTTAATTCCTTGCTCGAAGGTTAATGAAATCTCCACTTCAAGCCGCAATCCCTAATATGAGAGAATAACGTTATAATTTGTCCCGAAAGGCCTTCGGGCTTCGCGGAACAAAGCCGACGCCTGCCTCGTTGCGCCGAAAAGCGACAGGAGTGAAGCGTGAACGCGAGAGCTATCTGGAAAGGCCACCTTTCGATCGGCGATCTGGGATGCGCGGTGGCGCTTTACTCCGCCGTCAACGGTTCAGAACGCGCCGCGTTCCACATCATCAACCGGGATACCGGACACCGTGTGCGGCGTGAATATGTAGACGGAGACAGCGGGCGTCCGGTGGACAAGGACGACCTGGTCAAAGGCTACGACACGTCCGAAGGGCAGACGGTGATCCTCGAGCCCGACGAGATCCGCGATGCCGTGCCGGAGAGCGACAAGCGGCTGGAGCTTTCAGCCATTCTCGCCTGCGATCAGGTCGACACGCTTTACCTGGAGCGACCCTACTTCCTGGCGCCGGCCGATCGGCAATCGGTCGAAGCCTATGAATTGATCCGCAACACGATGGAAACGCAGAGCGTGGCGGCCATCGCCCGCACCGTGCTGTTCCGGCGTGTCCGCAGCGTGCTCATCCGGCCCCAGGGGAAAGGTCTGATCGCCACCACGTTGAACTACGACTACGAAGTGCGCGATCCGGCGGAAAGCTTCGAGGGCATTTCGAAGGTCAAGATCGAGAAGGAGATGCTCGAGCTCGCGCGCCACATCATCAGTACCAAGATGGGCGAATTCGACCCGGGCCAATACGAGGACCGCTACGAGGCGGCTCTCACCGAACTCGTCAAAGCCAAGATCGCCGGCCGAAAGCCGAAGAAATTGCCGAAGCGGAAGGCCGAAAACGTCACGAGCCTTCTCGACGCCCTGCGCAAGAGTGCGGGCGCAACCGAGGAGAAAACTCCGGCAAAACGTAAAGCGACGGCCGCGTCCGGTGCGAAGCAGAAGAAGGCCGGCTGACCATGTCGCTCTCCGAGTATCGCCGCAAGCGCGACTTCAAGGCCACGCCCGAACCCAAGGCGGCAAAGGCCAAGAACAAGGGCAACAGCTTCGTCATTCAGAAACATGCCGCGCGGCGTCTGCACTACGACCTGCGGCTGGAGATGGACGGCGTTTTGAAAAGCTGGGCGGTGACGCGCGGCCCGAGCCTCGTGCCGGGTGAAAAGCGGCTCGCCGTGCATGTCGAGGACCATCCGCTCGCCTATGGTGACTTCGAAGGCGTGATCCCGCCGGGGCAATACGGATCGGGCGAGGTCATCGTTTGGGACCGTGGCACGTGGGAACCGCTCTTCGATGTGCGGAAGGGCTACAAGAAGGGCCATCTTGAGTTTTCGCTTGATGGCGAGAAGCTCAGAGGACACTGGCATCTCGTGCGCATGGCCGGAAAAGAGGGCGAGACACGCGAGAACTGGCTGCTGATCAAAGGCGAAGACGAGGTGGCACGAACGCCAGACGAGCCAGATATCGTTGAGGAAATGCCGCTCTCGGTGAAGAGCGGCCGACCGATCGAAAGCCTGAAGGGTGACGGCAAGGCTGCCGTCTGGAACTCGCGCAAGACTTCCAGTAAGGCAACGAAAACGGCCGCTGCTCGAAACGCCCCTTCCAAATCTCAAGATCTCAAGATCAAGGGGGCGAAAGCGGGCAGTCTGCCGGAGTTTCTTCCCCCTGCCCTTGCGACGCTGGTCAAGACGGTCCCCAAGGGAGATCGCTGGCTGCATGAAATCAAGCTGGACGGGTATCGGATCGAGGCCCGGATCGACCACGGCAAGGTGCAATTGCTGACACGCACCGGGCTGGACTGGACGGATCGCTTCGGGAAACGGCTGGTCTCGGCGCTCAAGGCGATACCCGTCCAGTCGGCCCTGATCGACGGTGAGATCGTGGTCGAAAGCGGCAATGGCAGCAGCGACTTCTCGCTTCTCCAGCAGGATCTGAGCGAAGGACGTGACGACCGCTTCACCTATTACGTCTTCGATCTCATGCATCTCGACGGTCAGGACCTGACGGGTGCGTCTCTCACCGATCGCAAGGCAGCGCTGGAGCCGCTGATCACGGATGCCGGAGAGCCGTTGAAGTTTTCCAGCCATTTTGACGAAAGCGGCGAGCTCGTGCTGAAACACGCCTGCCGCCTCAGCCTCGAAGGCGTGATCTCGAAGGTCGCATCCGCGCCCTATCGGTCAGGCCGGGGGCGAGACTGGGTGAAATCGAAATGCACGGCCCGCCAGGAGCTGGTGATCGGGGGGTATGTCCCCTCCTCCGTCACGGACCGGGCAATCGGATCGCTGATCATGGGCGTGAACGAGGCGGATGGCTTGCGCCATGTCGGGCGGGTCGGGACCGGCTATACGCAGAAGCTGGCGCGGCAGGTCTTCGACAGGCTCCAACCCCTCGTTCGTGAAAAGAGCCCGTTCAAGGACAAACTCACCGGCCTCGAGCGCAAGGATGCCGTCTTCGTTGAGCCGGAAGTGGTGGCGGAGATCGAATTTCGCGGCTGGACCGGAGACGCCCATCTGCGGCACGCCTCGTTCCGTGGGGTGCGGGAGGACAAGGCAGCCAGTGACGTCGTGCAGGAGACACCTGCTCCGAGCGCGCCACCCAAGAAAGCCGGCATTCGCAAAGGCGGCTCGGCAGAGACCAAGAAGGAACAGGCAGCGGCCGAGGCGGCCCGCCGGCGCATCACCCTCACACATCCTGACAGGCTCTACTGGCCGGAAGCGGGTGTCACCAAGGAAGGGCTGGCCGACCACTACGCGCTGGTCTGGCCACGCATCGCGCCCTTTATCGTTGATCGGCCGCTTGCGCTCCTGCGCTGCCCGGAGGGACACGAGAAGACCTGCTTCTTCCAGAAACATGGTTGGCGCGGCATGCGTAAAGAGATCATCACCATCCGTGACCCGAAGGACGACGAGGCATTGGTTGCCATTCACGATCTCGACGGGCTTTTGGCGCTCGTGCAGGGCGCAGCACTCGAGATCCACCCCTGGGGATCGCGCGGCGGAGATCTGGAGCGGCCAGATATGGTGAACATCGATCTAGATCCCGGTCCAGATGTGACCTGGGAGCGGGTGATCGAGGCGGCATTCGAGGTACGCCAGCGTTTTACCGACCTTGGGCTCAGCGGCTTCGTCAAGACATCTGGTGGCAAGGGCCTGCATGTCGTCGCCCCGCTCAAGCCGAAGGCCCAGTGGCCGGAGGTCAAGGCGGCGATGAAAGCGCTGGCGGAGAGCATGAGTGCAGATAGCCCAGAGGACTATGTCTCGACGATCAGCAAGGCGAAGCGCAAGGGCAAGATCCTGATCGACTATCTTCGCAATGGTCGCGGAGCGACGGCTGTCGCTGCCTACTCCACGCGCGCCAGACCGGGCGCGCCAGTGTCGATGCCGCTCTCCTTCGACGAACTCAGCCCTCAGATCCTGCCGAACCACTTCACGGTCGGCAATGTGCCTGCGCGGCTTGCCGAAAGCGATGGGGACCCCTGGGAAGATTTCAGAAGCGCGGAAGCACCGCTGCAAGGAAAGGCCAAGTCGAAGACGCGCCGCTGAACCTGCTACTTGCGCTGGGACGGCTTCTTCTCGGACGCGAGGCTGCGGCGCAGTGCCTCCATGATGTCGATCACATTGTCCTTGCGCTCGGGCTCGGCCACCTTCTTCAGCTTCGTCCGCTTCGACTTCTTGGTGCGGTTTTCGATGATCTCGTGCAGACGCTCCTCGACCGGATCGCGCACCAGCTTCGGGTCCCAGTCGCGCTGGCGTGCCTCCACCAGCTTCTTCATCATGGTCTTTGCGCCCGTTGCCGGTGATGCGTCTTCGGATAGCTTGAAGAACGGGGCGGGATCGCGGACTTCATCGCCGTAGCGGAGTGTCCAGACCACCATGCCCTGATCCCTCGGGACGAGCAGCACGGCATGCTCGCGACGATAGAGAACGAGACGGGCAATGCCGCCTGTGTCGGTCTTCAGCATGGCTTCGCGAATGACGGCGAAGGCCTCCTCGCTCACCTTGTCGGCAGGTGCCAGATAGTGGGGGCTGTCATACCAGATCCAGCCGATCGAATTGCGCGGGACGAACGTCTCGATGTCGATGGTTCGCGTGCTTTCGAGTGCGACATCCTCGAGCTCTTCGTCTTCGAACAGGACATAGTCGTCCTCTGCGCGCTCATAGCCTTTGACCTGGTCCTCCTCGTCGACGGGCTTGCCGGTTTGGGAATCGACATAGCGGCTGACGACCCGGTTTCCGGTCTTGCGATTGATGTTGTGGAAACGGAGCTTGGCGCTTTCCGTCACGGCTGGCGTCATGGCGACGCGGCAGGTGACCAGGGACAGCTTGAGATAGCCTTTCCAGAACGCGCGCTGCGCCATGTCTCTCTCCTTCGCGAGGCGGTCCGTCCGCAGCGCTGCCCCGGAAAACGCGAGCAGGACGGAACTGTTCCGAGGACCGTTCAAATCGGCGGTTGCACCGGGAACCGTTTGCCCTTCCTGGCGTTCATCTGATGCCTGTTCCTCTTCAATGATGAACCGGAGGATCTGAGGTCGATATGGGGGTATCGCAGACAGATCCGACCGGGGAGCCGGCGGGCGCGACGAGACCGCGCTCGGCGGACGTTTGGGCATGTGGAACGGAAAGCGGCGACGACGGAGATTTACCATGGCTGAACGAGACTATGACTGGATTGCCCGGCGAGCCTACTCGCTCTGGGAAGAAGAGGGTCGCCCAGATGGTCGGGACGAAGATCATTGGCAGACCGCTCTGAGCGACTGGGAAACCCTGAATGCTTCCGCGACCGAGACAACGGCGAAGGCCGGCCGGCGCATTGCTGAGGCACAGGCATCCGCAGTGCAGGAAGGCCTTGTGATCACAGAGGAGCCGGTTCAACCGGTCCGCAAATCGGCAAGAAGCCGGAAAGGTTGACGAAGGTGGCCGGAGTCGATCTTTCCCTAGCCCTCAGCCGAGCGCAGTTCATTCAGCGGGTGCGTGATGCCTATCATCGTGAAGACGAGGAGCTTCGCCCTCGCCGCAATTACCCCACGCGCGTGCCCTTGCATGTGCTCGCGGTGACCTCGGAAATCTATCCCCTGATCAAGACCGGCGGCCTCGCCGATGTGACCGGCGCGCTTCCGAAAGCGCTGTCCACCTATGGCATCGAAACCCATACACTGGTGCCCGGCTATCCATCCATCCTCGCGCTCGCACGGCTGCACCCGCCGCTGATGGAGTTCGACGATCTGCTGGGTGAGAAGGCAACGCTGCGCCACCTGGAGATCGACGGCCTCAGCCTGTTCGTGCTCGATGCGCCGGCGCTTTATGAGCGGCCAGGCGGTCCTTATGTCGACGAGCACGGTGTCGACCATGCCGACAACTGGAAACGTTTTGCCGTGCTTTCGCTGGCGGGCGCCGAAATTGCGGCCGGCGCGCTTCCCGGCTGGAAGCCTGACCTGGTGCATACCCATGACTGGCAGTCTGCACTGACCTCCGTCTATCTCCGCCAGATGGGATCTGACGTTCCCGTCGTTCTGACGATCCACAACCTCGCCTTTCAGGGCCAGTATTCCGCATCGCTACTGCCCTATATCGGCTTGCCGCCTGAGGTCTATTCGGTCGAGCAGATGGAGTATTTCGGCGACATCAGCTACCTCAAGGGCGGCCTCGTGACGGCTGATCACATCACGGTCGTGAGCCCGACCTATGCGCGCGAGATCCTGTGGCCGACCTTCGGGATGGGGCTCGACGGTGTGCTGAATGCGCGCATGGACAGACTTCAGGGGATCGTCAACGGCATTGACAACGAGGTCTGGAATCCGGCCACGGATCCCTATCTGCCGTTCCGCTACGACATGAAGACGTTGCGCAACAAGAAGAACAACAAGGCGCTTCTGCTCGAGCGCTTCAACCTCGAACCGGGCGACGGCCCGCTGTTCTCGGCTGTCACACGCATTACCTGGCAGAAGGGCATGGACATGCTGGCCGAGGTGGCGGACGAGATCTTTCACTGGGGTGGGCGACTGATCGTGCATGGCCAGGGAGACCATGACATCGAGGATGCACTGAAGGCCACCGCCGCCCGCTTCCCGGGCCGCATGGCTGTCTCGATCGGCTTCAACGAGCCGACTGCGCACCTGATCCATGGCGGCTCGGATGCCATCATTCAACCATCGCGCTTCGAGCCCTGTGGCCTGACGCAGCTTTACGGCCTGCGTTACGGATGTGTGCCTGTTGTATCGCGGACAGGTGGTCTTTCGGAGACGATCATCGACGCCAATGATGCGGCGATTTCGGCACGGGCGGCAACCGGCTTTCAATTCCATCCGGTTCGCCCGGAAGGTCTTCGCCATGCGATCCGGCGTGCGGCTGAGGCCTATGGCGACAAACGCAAATGGGCGCGCCTTCAGTTGCAGGCGATGCGCGCCGACTATTCCTGGGATCGCAGCGCCGAGAGCTATGCCGAGGTCTATGGTCGGCTCACGGAAGCCGCCGCGGAGTTGCGTCACTGAACGGACCAAGCGCCAGATAGTCATGACAAAGGGCCCGGAACTGATCCGGGCCCTTTATTTGTTGCAGGGTGGTTCGCCGGAAACACCCTAGCTAGATAAGAGACGCCGTGAGCCTCATCTCCAATCGTCCATATGCTGATCGCCATCCGCGTTGAACCGCTCGCGCGCGGCGATGGTCCGCTCCAGCGCGGCAATGTCCTCGCCGACGGCCGGAATGGGATCATCGGCTATGGCTTCGAGGACCGCGGGATCGATCGTGCCGGCACGAATTGCCATGCGCAGGGTTTCCCGCGTCTGGCGCTCCGCCTCCAGTTGCGCAAAGAGCGCGATGATCAGCCGATCGCGCGGATCGGGAAAGCGGCGCCAGCGTGGCGGGCGCACCGTATCGGACATGATGCACTCCTTTTCGACAGAAGAAATTGCTCCCTGAGGAAACATTTGTAGCCGCCTAATGTTCCCCTCTCGCACCATAGGAGACGGGTTCATGGAAACAGACTTGAAGACACTTGAGGCAAGGCTCAACGCTCACCGTGAGATCCTGATTTCTCTCTTGAGCGACATCCTCATCACGCCGGATCAAGCGCCGGAACTGCTACGCAATCTTGAGCAGGAAGTGCTGCTCAGGGACGGCGCCGAGGATCCTGGCGCCGAGCCCTCCGCCGGCATCGGGCGTGGTCATGAAAAGGGTGAGGCTATTCGCGATATCCTGGAGACGGCGAAGGCGCGGGCATCGGCCCTGCGACGGGCTTCATCCGACCTTGGCGAACCCAATGGCTTCACCGAGGCGCTGACCAAAAGCGATTGATCGGTTGCGGCGGGGACTCGCCCAGCCTCTCCGCCTGAGAGCGGCCGCTCGGCCGCAGACGGTCTGCCGAGCGGCACCCGCGATTATTTGTCCTGAGAGTGGTCGCTCACATCGAAATTGGCGTCCCAATCCTTTGGCGGATCCTTCTTGCCGGGCGGCCACTTGTTCACGGTCGCATCTTCGGAACCGGTGATGACAGTCGGCTTTGCGCTGACGACGCCGTCGCTTTCGCCCCCGGCCTGCGTGCCCGCGAACTGGCCTTCGGCATCCTTGTGAACGCGGTCTAGATTTTCATCTCGACGATCTTCAGTCATGGCATCTTCCTCCGGTGATATCGTGGTCAACACGACACCGACGCCAAAGGTTCCGAGCTGTCACTCACCGTCATCAGCAGGTGCCTGAGCAAGGAAGGAAGACAGTGGGGCGACGAGGGTCCAGCGGAGCCCTGCCGGGTCGAAGTCGACCGAGACCTCGCCCGCAAAGGAGCTTGCCGCGTGACGCTCGATAACCGTCGAGCCGAAGCCGCGGCGTGTTGGCGGATTGACCGGCGGTCCATGCTGTTCGGACCAGGTCAGGCGCAGCCTTGGCTCCTCGCCGTCCTCCAGCGGCGCCAAGATTTCCCACTCGATGCGGAGCCGGCCTTCGAGAACGGATAGGGCTCCGTATTTGACCGAATTGGTGGCGAGTTCATGGAAGACGAGACCAAGGTTCTGGACGGCATTCGCATTGACCAGGAGATCGGGACCACGGCGGGAGATCCGGTCGCTTGAGCCTGTCACGGTCGTCAATTGCAGGTCGACCAGCGAGGCGAGCGGAATGCCGCCCCATTGCTGTTTTGCCAGCGCTTCGATCGACTGGGCGAGACCCGCCAGGCGGCCGCTGACGGCACGTTGAAACTCCTCGACGTCGTCGGTGCCGCGCGCAAGCTGCCGCATCATCGCCTGCACGAGCGAGAGGATGTTTTTCGTCCGGTGCACGAGTTCCTGCAGGATGAAGTGGATGCGGTCTTCGGCTTCCGCACGGTCGAAGGAGGCATTGGACAGGGCGACAGCGACCTGGTTTGCCTCGACGATCTTGGTCCTCTCCGGTGAGACGATGTCTCCGTGGCCGATCCGGTCGGCCATGCTGGCGATCTTGCGGATCGCCGAGCGGAGATGGTGGGCGGCGACCATGACGACACCGAGCATCAGTGCGAGGAAAACAAGACTTCCGATCAGCAAGCTCTTCCAGAGCGCGACGAAGGAGCTGTTGAGGCTGTCCACGGGTCCCCAGACGATCGCACGCCAGGGCCAGTCTGCGACCTTGGCATAGCCCATCAGGTGTTGCTCGCCGTCGCGATAGAAGACGGCGCTGTTGTTGGATCCATACATGAGTTCAAGCCAGCTCTGGTCCACCTGAGCGCCAGACGGCTTATTGTCCGCTCCGCTCGACACGACGATGCGGCCCTCGCCATCCACCAGAGCAGATGACCAGCCCGGAGGGAGCGCGTTTCGGGAGGCCAGACTTCCGAGGCTGGCTGCATCCTGGGTGAGCACAACGGCGTCCACACCCGCCGGGCCGCGCTCGCCGAGCGGCATTGTCAGATTGACCACCCAACGCTGGCTGGTTGCGCCCAGAAAGACGTCTGAAATTTCAACATTGCCGGACCGGAGAGCAGAGCGCACGGACTCCGGGTTGGCCATCGGCCGAAGCGGCGTTCCCCAAGGCATGCGGGTGTTGACGATCTGGTTTCCGTCACGTCGCGCCAGGATAACATAGAGCGAACTTGCCTTCAGGCTTTCCCCTACCCGCGTGTGGAACGCCTGGAGATCGCCCTGTTGGAATTCCACCGAATTGGCCAAGAGGGCGAGCGTGGTTTCCATATCTGCGATCTTGCGTTCCACCGACTGGCTGATCGCATGCGCATCATCCGCCACGTTGGTGCGCAGCGCCTCGAACTGTGAGCGCTCAAGCTGCATCAGCAGGAAGGCAACGAAGGCAAGCAGGGGCAGTGTCGAAAGCACTGCCATCACCGCGAGATATGAGCCGATCGAGGCGGTGGGAAAGGCGCCCAGGAATGATCTGGCCAGCCGGTTCAAACGACGACCCTCCTGAGGGACCGATGCAGATTGATGATTTTCACACCGAACCAAATGGCCATGGCGGCGTTAGGACCCTGAGACTGAACGAGGAGGCTGCCATGATCTTCAAACCGCAACGTTTCCACGGCGAAGCGCCGGTGGTGGCGGACGAAAATTCGCCCGAGACCACGCTCGAACAACGGGTGGCAGACGCGCTCGCCTTGACGGCCGGTACTGGTGCGGAGGGGCTGAAGGTGGTTGCGAGCGGAGGAGAGATTTTTCTCTTCGGTGCCGTTGCCTCTCGCGACGAAATGGATCGTGCGGTCGAGGTGGTCTTGACGGTGCCGGGCGTCGAGAAGGTGACGGTCCGGATGCAAACCGACGAGGCGCCGTGACAATCGTTGTTGTCGGGCATGCCGATCTCTACGATTGTCAGGCCCGCGCGCACGCAAATGGGTGGCTGAACACCATCCATCCATGCCTCGCTGGGCCGCGTCTGCGCTGATCGAAGTCACTGATATTCCGATACCTTCGGCCGGACTTAAGTCAGGCGCGCCCACCCATTTTGGAAGAGTTCTCCTGACCCCAGGCATGAACGATGCCGGCGACTTCCAGCATCCGCCCCTTCAGATCCTGCTGACGCAGCACAGGTATCTTGCGCTTGTCGACCTGGCTTTCGGAATAGCTCCGGGCGGCTTCCACAGCGAGCCTATGGCTCGGATAGATTGGCGATTGGCCTTCCTCGGACAAGAAGCACCAGCCACCGGCCTGAGGGATGATGTCACAATATACCTGGGTCATGCCGCACTCCTCCTGATATCCGCCAAACGTCCCGGTGCGGCATACGTTCCCGCTGCCAAGAGCTATTTTCGCCTGCAAGTTTTGCTCATCCGCACGCCACGATGAGCGAATGGGGCGGATCCTGGATATCCGATGCCGCCTGGTCTGCCCCTCGCGCGAGCTTCTCGGAGAGACAACACGATGGTGCGCTGGACGGGCCGTTCGTCCGAATTCTCTGCCGATCCCAATTCAACCAACTGCTCGTCCTTTCGGGGATACTCTCAGCGCAAGGAACCGCGCGGCATCCGGACGATTTTGGAGCATGCCCGCCCGTTTGAAGACGTAAGACGGCGGATTTTCAGGAACAAAGCGAAGGATAGGCGAATTGGTCTTCACCGGACGGCCTCAACCGCATCCCGCGGAAAGGCGTCCCACAAGGGAGATGACCATGCCCATCAATGATCCATCATCACCGTTTGGCGATCAGCCGCCGATGCCGGCCCCCACCTGGGCACCGGAGGTCCCGATCGAAGAGCCGAAGCCGGACCTGCTTCCCGGCGAATTGCCGAACCCCAATCCGGACGAGACACGCGACCCGCCGGTGACAGAACCCGGAGTCGGAATCTGAGCGGACGCAGCGCGGGCCTCAGCGCAGGCCCGCGACCCTTTCCCAGCCCTTCTTGCCGGCAACCCAGTTCTGCCAATCGGACACCGAGCCGTAGAAGACGTTCAGGTCGATCTTGCCGTTGACGCCCTGCGACAGGCCCGAGCCGGAATACTGCCAGAACACCCACTTGCGATCCGGATAGATCTTGGAGGGATGGGCAGCGACCGAACGCAGCCAGAAGGGATAATCCAGGAACTGACCACGCAGGTTGTCCTTGTAGAAATCCGGGGCCGTATAGATCACGGGGCGCTTGCCGTAGTGACGCTCGAGGCGGTCCATGAAGACCTGCATCTTCTCGCGGGCCTTTTCCGGAGACAGCCGGAAGCGGCAGCTGGATTCACCGTTGTATTCGACATCGATGACTGGCGGCAGAGCGTCGGGATCGCGCGGGACATTGCGGATGAACCAATCGGCCTGCTCGGAGGCGACGCGGCACCAATAGAAGAAGTGATAAGCGCCGCGCTTCACGCCGGCTTCCTTCGCCCGCTTCCAGTTGGTGTGAAACATCGGATCTATATGATCGCCACCATCGGTCGCCTTGATATAGGCGAAGTTGGCACCCTGGCTGCGCAGCGTTGCCCAGTCGATATCGCCCTGCCAGCGGGATACATCCACGCCGTGAACGGCATGGTGCTTTGGCTTGACCTTGCCGAAGTTCATCGGCTTGGCATCGCTGAAACGCTGGTTGTAGACCCGGTGGCGCCCTGCGGATCGCGCGGGAGACTGTTCCGGTGCGGCCAGCGGCGAAACCGGCGGCGCAAGCATGGCGACCGGACGCTGATCCGGCACCGGCATTCCGGCGGTCATCGTCGCGGATTCGAAGTGGGCTTGGTTTGACGTGTCACCAGCCCAGGCGAGCGCTTGTGGCTGCGCGCCTGCAGGTGCTGCTGCGATCGACCCTGTCTGTTCGTTCACAGCGACGGCCGGGGTGGGCGCGGCAGATGCGGCCTGAACCGGTTGTGCGGAACGGGATTGCAGCCCCAGAGCTTCGATCGGATTGGTGCGCGCGCTACAGCCGGCGAGCATCAGACAGCCGAGAAGGAGCGAGGAGAGAACCTTGGAACGCATGGCACACGGACTCGAACACTTGGGCCGGGCGCATGCGAAGGCGGACACCCGGAGCTTCTGGGAATTGCTAACAAAGCTTTACCGGACAAAGGTGAATGCAATCTTTACGCGGTGGAGCAGGGCCAAGATGGCGGCAGCCGTTCACGGATATGTGCGATTGAGCTGAAATCCCGAGTGCACGGCGTGGCGTACTGACAGTGATCACTAAATCAACAATCTTCGAAAGTCTTGCCCATGCTGCACAGGCGATCCTTTCTTCTGACCTCACTCCTTGCGATCACCGGCGGCACTCTCGTCGGCGCGGCCGAAGATCATTGGAAGACCTTGCGGTCGGGCAACGCCTTCGTGCTCCTTCGCCACGCGATTGCACCGGGTACGGGCGATCCGCCGGGCATGCGGATCGGCGCTTGCGAGACACAGCGGAACCTGTCGGCTGAAGGGCGCGAACAGGCAGGGCGGATTGGCGACCTCTTCCGGGAGAATGGTATCCGGGAGGCATCCGTCCATTCCAGCCAGTGGTGCCGGTGTCTCGATACGGCAGACCTGCTCGGCATTGGGTCGGTCTCGCAGCAGCCGCTTCTCAATTCCTTTTTTGGCGAGCCGGAGAACGGCAGGGCGCAGACCGAGGCTCTCAAGACATGGCTGACGTCCCGTCCGTCAGATCTTCCACTGGTGCTCGTCACCCATCAGGTCAACATCACCGGTCTGACATCTGTCGTTCCCCGCAGCGGGGAACTCGTCTTCGCCACGTTCGATGCGTCGGGTGCGGTGATCGTTATCGGTCGGCAGTCCGCCGGGGCATGACGGGGAAAAGGTCGCGGCGAAAATAAAACCGCCCGTGATGAAAGGCCTTGCAACAAGCTTAGGTGCGGCGGCAATCCGGACGTGCCCCGGCGGACGCGGCCGGCAGGGTCCGGCAGTTGCATCATTCTCCAAAACTAAATCGGCGAGGAGTCTAAAATCTGCATCCTTCGAGTGCAGACGCGTTGTTTTCGTTCCCATGGGGGATAGACGCGTTGTAATCGCCGTCACGGCGGAGCCACGTGCGGCATGCTAGCTTTGCCCTGCAATTGGAGAGCGGTGGAGAATGGATGTTTCGCGGGCGCGGCTGGACGACCAGGCTTATGAGGATGCCATCCGTTATTGTGCCAACAGCATCCTTCCGATGCATTTCGGCGAAAAGCTGATCAACAAGATCTTCGGCCGCAATCTCCAGTCCCATGCCGCGGGCCTGCTTGCCGTGATGCATTGCGAAGCAGAGCTTGGCCTTGGCGAGCGTCCGACACTGACCCGGATCCAGGCAGAGATGGGTCGCTCGCGCACCCTTTCGGGCTTCTTCGCACTGCTGCGGTTTGCCCGCTTCATCGAGACGCTCGATCATGCCGAAGACCGGCGCGCCAAGATGCTGATCGCTCGACCACCCCTGCTCGACGGGCTCAAGACCTGGCTTTCCCATCACATGACCTGCGCCGAGGTGGCGGGTCTCCTGCCGACGGGCAGCACCCACAGGCTGAAAACCGACGACGATTTTGCCCTGCGCTACATCGCAGCAGCGCGCTTGATGCTGGACAGAGTCAGGTCGCATATCGCGTCCCGCCGCGATGCATGGTCCTGGTTCGACAGTTTTGATTGCGGCGACCGGATCGCGCTTGCCCTGTTGCGAGCCCATTACGAATACCCCCGCGAGCAGGAGATACGCTGGTTCCTGCTTGAGACGCGGCAACTGGCCGAGCGGCTCGGCATCTCGCATTCGCACCTGCGCAATGTACTGAACGGGGCGGAAGGATGCGGCTTCATCCTGCAGGATCGTCGGACCCACCAGATGGCACTCACGCCGCAGATGCTAAATGATATCCGCGAATTTCATCTCTCCTTCTGGAGCTGGGTCGCCGAGAGCGCCGATCAGGCCGACAATCTCAAGCGCTCCGCCGCCTGACAGTTTTCAACTGCGGCCTCCGTCCGCAGACTTGCAGCCATGACGCGGCGCACAATAGGATGGTGAGAGCAACGAAAGCAGAGGGGATCAGATGGACGAAGCGCATGACACCAGCCAGCTTGAAATGGTGGTCCTGATGACACCCGACATGGCAAACTTTTCCGGCAAGGTGCATGGCGGCGCCCTTCTCAATCTGCTCGATCGCGTCGCCTATTCCTGTGCCTCGCGCTATTCGCAACAATATGCGGTGACATTGTCCGTCGACCAGGTCGTGTTCCGCCAGCCGATCCATGTCGGCGAACTCGTCACCTTCCGCGCCTCGATCAACCAGGCCGGCCGAACCTCGATGGAAATCGGCATTCGGGTCGAGGCCGAGAACATCCGGACCGGCGAGCGGCGGCATACCAATTCCTGCTATTTCACGATGGTCGCCGTGGATGCAGAGGGTCGGCCGACGGCTGTGCCCGGTTATGTACCGAACAGCGAAATCCGCAAGCGCCGGCAGCGGGCCGCAGAAACCCGCCGTGCGCTGCGTCTGGAGTTCGAAGCGCGCTTCAAGGAAGCGAGCGAAACTGCCGAGGAAGCGCATCGGATCGGCTGAGTGCCGGCCAAGCAGGCTTGACTTTGAGGGTCGGTTGGCCAAGTCCGGGTTCAGGAGAATTCTGAGCGGAGGTGCTTGCGATGCATGATCTTTTCAACCTGGCAGGTCGACGGGCTCTGATCACCGGCTCGTCCCAGGGCATCGGGCTTGCCCTTGCAACCGGTTTGCAAGACGCAGGGGCCGAAGTCGTGCTGAACGGCCGCAGCCTCGATAGGCTGGAAAGCACCGCGCAGGCCTTCCGCGCGGGCACGCATGTTCTTGCCTTCGATGTCACCGACCATGTCGCCGTACGGGACGCCGTCGACCGGTTCGAGGCGGAGGTCGGGCCGATCGACATTCTCGTCAACAATGCCGGCATGCAACACCGGGCACCGCTCGAGGAGTTTCCGGCAGAGGCCTTCGAGAGGTTGATGGTGACCAATGTCTCCAGCGTGTTCAATGTCGGGCAGGCCGTCGCGCGCCACATGATCCGGCGGGGCCGCGGCAAGATCATCAATATCGCCAGCGTCCAGACGGCGCTCGCCCGTCCGACGATCGCGCCCTATACCGCGACCAAGGGGGCTGTCGGCAATCTGACTAAGGGCATGGCAACGGACTGGGCACGCCACGGCCTGCAATGCAACGCGATCGCGCCCGGCTATTTCGAGACGCCGCTCAACGCAGCGCTCGTGGCGGATCCGGAATTTACAGGCTGGCTGTCAAAACGCACGCCGGCCGGACGCTGGGGCAAGGTCGAAGAGCTGATCGGCGCCTGCGTCTTCCTCGCCTCCGATGCGTCCTCTTTCGTCAATGGCCATATCCTCTATGTCGACGGTGGGATCACCGCGTCGCTGTAGGCGGTGATGGGGGGATTGCCGGGTTCTCAGATCCGAGAGAAGGCCGCCAGGATCGTGCGCTCGGATTGCAGGAGATAGGCTTCGAGTGCGGCAGCCGCCGCCTTCGGGTCGCCTGCCTCCAGCTTTTCCAGAATGGCGGCGTTCATTTCCACATAGGGAGCATGGAGCAGTTCGGGCTCCTTGAGGAGACCGAAGCTCAGGCGCAGTTCTGCTGCGATCTGGGCATAGAAGCCGTTCAGC
Source organism: Allorhizobium sp. (assembly GCA_051861045.1). Lineage (GTDB taxonomy): Bacteria > Pseudomonadota > Alphaproteobacteria > Rhizobiales > Rhizobiaceae > Allorhizobium. The sequence goes on along the minus strand of JBHYDI010000002.1, from coordinate 42,186 downwards.
CGCTGGCTGTCGGCGAGGTCAACGATGGCTGCGTGAAACTTCATGTTCTCGCTGCCGACAGCCGTCCAGTCATTCTGCTTACTCGCGGCGCGGGCTGCATCGACAGCCGAGCGCATGCGGTGGACGGCTGGATGATTGGGGTAGGCATTGGCAAGTGCCTGGCCTTCGACCACGCGGCGCACGCGGTAGATGTCGATGATCGAAGCCATGCTTGGCGTCGCGACGAAAACACCCCGGTTCGGTTCGTGCTGAAGCAGGCCTTCCTTGGTCAAAAGGCGAAAAGCTTCGCGCAGCGAATTGCGGGACACCTCGAAATCGGCACTGAGGGCGGCCTCCGACAGACGTTGGCCAGGCTTCAGGTCGCCGCTGATCAGTCTGTTGCGGATTGCTTCCGCGAGGCGTGGTGCCAAGGCTGCCGTCGTGTCCGTCTCTGCCATCAGTTTCCCCAGTGACCGGATCGCCCGGCATATTGTCACGACCCACTACCGAAACAGCGATCGGCTCACGACTCCGCTGCCTTATCCTCTAGTTGTGAAATCGCAGCAAGACGGGAGCCAAATACGGCCAAAAATTGTCCTCCTTTGTTCGAAAACTGCTGATCCGAGCATCAACCTGCTCAACATTGCGGCAAACTAGTAGAACGATAAAATAAAATCGTTGAACAATGTTGACAGAATTGTGAAACCGGGAGACGCTCCTCCCGCAGGTGAACAACAAGCTCCGCGCAAAGCAGGGGTTAGGTCAATCGAGAGGGAACCATGAAACAGACATCGGCTACGGGCGATCAGGCCCCAACAGGCGGCATGTCCGCCAAGACGCGTCGCGGCGCTTTGATCGCTGCAATCTTCCTCATGGCGACCTCCGCCATCGGACCTGGCTTCATTACCCAGACCGCGACATTCACGACGAAGCTGGGCTCAGCTTTTGCTTTCGCGATCCTCGCTTCCATCCTGATTGACTTCGTCGTGCAGCTGAACATCTGGCGGATCGTGACGCTGACCAAGATGCGCGCCTCCGACATCGCGAACGCGGCCATTCCCGGCACCGGCTATGTGCTTGCCATCCTGGTCATCGTTGGCGGCCTGTTCTTCAACATCGGCAATATCGGCGGCGCTGGTCTCGGCCTGAATGCGCTTCTCGGCCTCGACGCCAAGCTGGGCGGCTCGATCAGTGCCTTGATCGCAATCGGCATCTTCCTGTCGCACCGCGCTGGGGTCGCGATCGATCGGCTGATCGTGGTTGCCGGCATCGCAATGATCATCCTGACGGTCTACGTGGCATTCGTCTCGCAGCCACCTGTCGGTGATGCGCTCTACCAGACCTTCCTTCCGTCCACGATAGATTTTGCCACGATCACCACCATCGTCGGCGGTACGGTCGGCGGCTACATCACCTATTCGGGTGCGCATCGCCTGCTCGACAAGGGCACTGTTGGCATTGAGAACCTCGGCGCCGTGAACCGCGCCGCTCTCTCCGGCATCGCCGTCACCGGCGTCATGCGCTATGTGCTGTTCCTCGCGATCCTGGGTGTCGTCGCAAGCGGCGCGGTCATCGACGTCTCGGGCAAGGGTGCCAATCCGGCGGCTCAGGCCTTCCAGGCTGCAGCGGGTGACGTGGGCCTTCGCATCTTCGGCGCCGTGCTCTGGTTTGCCGCGATCACCTCGGTCATCGGTGCGGCCTATACCTCGGTCTCGTTCGTCACCGTGTTCAAGCCTGACATCAGCGAGCGTGGCCGCAACATCGCAACGGTCATCTTCATCGCCGTTTCGCTGTTCTTCTACGTGATCATCACGACGCCGCCGGCACAGATGCTGGTCTTCGTCGGCGGCCTGAACGGTCTCATCCTGCCGATCGGCCTGTCGATCTTCATCTATGCCGCCTGGGCACGTTCCGACCTGATGGGTGGCTATCGCTATCCGCGCTGGCTGCTGATCCTGGGGGCGCTGACTTGCGCGCTCACCTGGTACATGGGCTACAAGTCGATCGGGCCAATCTTCGCGCTGCTGACCGCGGCCTGAGAACGAGAACAGGGAGGACGACATGACTGCCATCGATCTGAACAGTGACCTCGGCGAAAGCTATGGCGCCTGGGCCATGGGCGACGACGAGGCGATGCTATCAATCGTCTCCAGTGCCAATGTTGCCTGCGGCTTTCATGCCGGCGATCCCGTCGGCATTTTGAAGACCGTGAAGGCTGCCGCCGAGCGTGGTGTTTCGATCGGGGCGCATGTCTCCTACCCGGATCGCGTCGGCTTCGGCCGGCGCGACATGGATGTCACTTCGGCGGAACTGACCGCCGATGTGATCTACCAGATCGGCGCGATCAAGGGCGTGGCGGCAGCAGCCGGCGTCACCGTCGGCTACGTCAAGCCGCATGGGGCGCTCTACAACCGCATCGCCCATGACGCCAAACAGGGCCAGGCCGTTATCGACGCTATCAAGGCGATCGATCCTGACCTGGTGATGATGGGGCTCGCAGGTTCGCCCATTCTCGATCTCGCGCGCGCCTCAGGGCTCAAGGTGGTTGCTGAAGCATTCGCCGACCGTGCCTACACGCCTTCAGGTGCGCTCGTATCCCGGCGCGAACCCGGCGCCGTGCTGCATGATGCGGGCCTTATCGCCCAGCGCATGTTGCAGCTCGCGCATGACGGCACGATCGAGGCGATCGATGGCTCGACGATCAAGATCGATGCGCAGTCCATCTGCGTGCATGGCGACAGCCCGGGTGCCGTCGCCATCGCACGGGAAATCCGACAGGCCTTCGAAAAGGACGGCATCGCGGTGCGCTCCTTCCTCAATCGCTGACATCCGCAAGGAGAGACTTCGATGATCGATCTTGAGACCTTGCGTCATGTCGACACGACCGCGGCACGGACCGCGCGCGAACGCTATCGCGCGGGTGCCGTCGAGCCGACATCCGGCGTGGCACCGGGCTTTACGCAGGCCAACATGATCGTCTTGCCGCGCGACTGGGCCTTCGACTTCCTGCTTTATGCGCAGCGTAACCCGAAGGCCTGCCCGGTGCTCGATGTGTCTGATCCCGGCTCGCATGCGACCGTGCTTGCCAAGGGTGCCGACCTGCGTCGCGATGTGCCGCTCTACCGGATCTGGCGGGATGGCAAGCTCGCAGAAGAAGTGACGGATGCGACGGAAGCCTGGGCCGAACATCCTGACCTCGTCAGCTTCCTGATCGGCTGCAGCTTCACCTTCGAGACGCCGATGATGGAGGCGGGCATCGACATTCGCCACATCACCGACAAGTCGAATGTGCCGATGTACCTGACCAATCGCGCCTGCCGCCCGGCGGGCCGGCTGCATGGCAATCTCGTGGTTTCGATGCGCCCCATTCAGGCCTCTCGCGTGGCGGATGCGGCCACCATTTCGGGCCGCTTCCCGGCAGTTCATGGCGCGCCTGTTCATGTCGGCGCACCGGAAGAACTGGGAATTGCGGATCTCGACAAACCCGAATTCGGCGATGCCGTGCGGATCGAACCCGGCGAGGTGCCTGTCTTCTGGGCCTGCGGGGTGACGCCTCAGGCTGCCGTGATGGCATCGAAAGTCCCGTTTGCCATCACCCATGCGCCCGGGCACATGTTCATCACCGACGTTCCCGATTCCGCCTATCACGCCTGAGGCTTCGAATGCGCTTTCTCCCCGTCAGCCTGACCGTTCTGATCGTCGAATTGAAGGATCTCGACGAGACGCTTGCGCTCTTTGCCTCGCTGGAAGCCGATCCGGTTGACGGCGTCATCGACATCGTGCCGGCGGCGCGTACGCTGATGATCCGTTTCCGTCCGGACATGCTGACGGCAGAAGCGCTTGCTGCTGCCATCGCCCATCGCGATCTCTCGGCCAAGATCCCGCCCTCGGACATTCTGGTCGAGGTTCCCGTCAGCTATGACGGCGAGGATCTGCGCGATGTCGCGGAGCTGACAGGGCTATCCGTTGAAGAGGTGATCGAGCGGCATACGGCGAGCGAATTCACGGTTGCCTTTTGCGGCTTCGCCCCTGGCTTCGGCTATCTCGTCGGTGGTGATCCGGCGCTCCAGGTGCCGCGCCGGCAAAGCCCGCGCACGAAGATCCCAGCAGGATCCGTTGCGCTCGCCGGCGCTTTTTCCGGCGTCTATCCGCAGGCGAGCCCCGGCGGCTGGCAGATCATTGGCACCACTCCGGTGAAGATGTGGGATCTGACACGCGATCCGCCGGCCCTTTTCCAACCAGGCTATCGGGTGCGCTTCTTCGACCTGGCCAAGCGTGCGCAGACGACGATTGCCGAGACCGCTCCGGCGAGGGTCGAGACCCGGTCGGTCGAGCATTCAGCATCAACCACCATCACGGTCACGGCAGCGCCCATGCCGGCGCTTGTGCAGGACCTCGGCCGCTTCGGCCAGACGGGCCAGGGCGTATCGTCCGCAGGCGCGCTCGACCAGGGCGCGTTCCGCGCGGCGAACCGCATCGTCGGCAATCCGGTGGAGGCTGCCTGTCTGGAGATCACGCTCGGCGGATTTGCGTTCGAGGTCTCGGGGCCCACTGTCATGGCTCTTACCGGAGCGCCCTGCCCGCTCACCATCCGTGACGTCAAAGGTCGCGTGATCGAGGCTAAAAGCTATCAGCCAGTCTCGCTGGAAACCGGCGACACGGTCACGCTCGGCTTTGCCTCCAAGGGTGCTCGCAGTTACCTTGCCTTCCGCGGTGGCCTTGACGTTGCACCGGTGCTCGGCAGCGCTTCGAGCGACACGCTGGCGATCGTCGGTCCCGACCCGGTCGGCGTCGGTGCCGTGCTTGCCATCCGCACCGTTGATCGCAGCCTCTCGCCCGTATCACTCGACGAGAGCCCTGCCTTCGACTGTCCCGCGCCCGGCGAAGTCGTCACACTTGATGTCGTGATGGGTCCACGCAGCGACTGGTTCACCGAACGAGGCACCGAGACCCTGGCGAGCCAGATCTACGATGTGACACCGCAGTCGAACCGGGTCGGCATCCGGCTTTCAGGGCCAGAACCACTTGAGCGCAAGGATAAGGCGGAGCTTCCCAGCGAAGGCACGGCGACCGGCGCGATCCAGGTTCCGCATAGCGGGCAACCGGTTCTGTTTCTCGCCGACCACCCGCTGACCGGCGGTTATCCCGTCATCGGCACGGTTGCCGAATATCACCTCGATCTCGCCGGGCAGATCCCGGTGAATGCCAAAATCCGCTTCCGACCCATCACGGACTTCGCCGAGATCACGCCCGCCAAAGCATGATCTCGCGCCGAAGACGATGGCGCCCAAAAAGACAGTGAGGAGACCCCGATGAAGAAAGTGCTGATTGCCAATCGCGGCGAGATTGCCGTGCGCATCATCCGCGCCTGCCGCGACTACGGGCTCCAGTCCGTCGCCGTCTATGCCGATCCTGACATGGATGCGCTGTTCGTGACCTTGGCAGGCGAGGCCTATGGTCTTGGCGGCAGCCGTCCGGCGGAGACCTATCTCGACATTCAGAAGCTCATCGACATCGCTCGCCGCTCCGGCGCGGATGCCGTGCACCCGGGTTATGGCTTCCTCTCCGAGCGGGCGGAATTCGCCCGTGCGGTGCAGGAGGCAGGGCTCACCTGGATCGGGCCCGATCCGCATGTGATCGAGGCGCTCGGCGACAAGGTCGAGGCGCGACGGATCGCGCTTTCCGTCGGCGCACCGCTGGTGGCCGGCAGTGAGGGCCCTGTCGAGACGGCCGAAGAGGTCGTGGCCTTCGCCAAGCAGTACGGGCTTCCCGTTGCGATCAAGGCTGCCCATGGCGGCGGCGGGCGTGGCCTCAAGGTTGCCTGGAAAATGGAAGAGGTGGCCGAGCTCTATCATTCGGCAGTCCGCGAAGCGGAGGCCGCCTTCGGGCGTGGCGAATGTTTCCTCGAGCGTTTCCTTGATCGGCCCCGCCATATCGAGGCGCAGGTTCTGGCCGACAAGCATGGCAATGTGCTGGTGCTCGGCACGCGTGACTGCTCGCTGCAGCGGCGCAACCAAAAGCTTGTCGAAGAGGCGCCCGCACCGTTCCTCAGCGACACACAGCGTCAGTCGATCCATGACGCGGCGCGGAAGATCTGCGCGGCGGCAGGCTACTCAGGAGCCGGCACGGTCGAGTTCCTGCTCGGCGTCGATGGCACGATTTCCTTCCTTGAGGTCAATACACGCCTGCAGGTCGAACACCCAGTGACCGAGGAAACGACCGGCATCGACCTCGTCGTCGAGCAGTTCCGGATCGCTGAGGGCAAGGCGCTCGAAGTCTTGGAGACCCCTGCCCCGCGTGGTCATTCGATCGAATTCCGCATCAATGCCGAGGATCCCGGTCGCGGCTTCCTGCCGACGCCGGGTGCGATCACCCGCTTCGACCCGCCATCGGGACCGGGCGTGCGTCTGGACACGGGCGTTGTCAGCGGTTCCACCATTCCTGGTACCTTCGATTCCCTGATGGCAAAGCTCATCGTGACCGGGGCAACGCGCGAGCAGGCGCTGGCCCGCGCCCGACGGGCACTGGCGGAGTTCAAGATCGAAGGTGTTGCGACCGTTCTTCCCTTCCATCGCGCGGCGATGGAAGCGAGCGACTTTACCGGTGAAGACGGTTTTCGTGTTCACACGCGCTGGATCGAAACGGACTTTGCCGAAACGCTGGCATCGGCTCCCCGACCGGAGCCGCTATCGGATGCATCGCTGATCCGGACGCATGTGGAGATCGACGGCAAGCGCCATGAACTCGGCATTCCGGCCGTGTTGCTTTCAGGTCTTGGCGGCCTTGCCGGCGCTGGGGGAAATGTGGGCGGACAAACCTCGGCAAAAACCGAGGATGCCGACAGCATCACCGCGCCGATTTCCGGGACACTGCAGGCCATCAAGATCGAGGACGGGACCGAGGTCCAGGCCGGAGATCTGATTGCCGTGATGGAAGCGATGAAGATGGAAACCCAGGTGACGGCTGCACGCGCCGGTCCTATCCGGTTCAAGGCAGAGGCAGGCGCCTATCTGCAGGCGGGCCATGAGATCGCGCGGTACGAAGGATAAGGCGACGCGCCAAAGCAGAAGTCGCCACGCCTAAACGACAAAAGGCCCGCCTGAGGCGGGCCAGATGTTCAAACATATTAAGCTTATGCCTTGTCGACGACGTTCTTCACGGCGTCTTTCGCCTCGCCCTTGGCCTGCTGGCCATGGCCCTTGGCTTCCTGGGCAGCGCCCTTGGCTTCCAAGCTGTGATTGTCGGTGGCGTCGCCAACGGCCTGCTTTGCCTTGCCGGCCAGTTCATTCGCCTTGCCGGAAATCTTGTCGGATGTGGAACCCATAATCGTTCTCCTTGTTTGCGATATCGCCCAGCTTTCAAGTCGCTATCCGGTCATGTGCCGGGTAAGTCCGTCTCTGGCTGCTCTACGATCCGCTTACATCTACAATGCTTGAGGGAGACGATCGTTCCGGTGACGCGCTCACGCGGCACCGATCTTTTGGGTTCTTAGTCAGTTTCTCAGCGCTTGTAGGCGCCGAGACCGGGGCGATAGGTCTTGTCGTCCAGGAACTGCTTCAGGCCTTCAGCGCGTCCATTGCTCTTGTCGAGGAAGAGCATCTGCTCGAGCTTGGCGTAGATGTAATCGTCGGCCTGCTCCCAGGGCATGTTGCGCACGCGCTTGAACGTATCCTTGGCGGCTTTCAGAACCACGGGGTTCTTCTCCAGCAGGCTCGCGCAAAGCGCACGGACGCGGGTTTCCAGATCGGCGAGCGGCACGGATTCATTGACCAGGCCCATTTCGCGGGCCTTCTGGCCGCCGAAGTTTTCGCCCGTCATGATGTAGTAGAGCGAGTCACGGTGGTTCATCACCTCGGCCACGGCGCGGGTGACATTGCCGCCCGGCAGGATGCCCCAGTTGATTTCGGAAAGTCCGAACGTGGCTTCATCAGCCGCGATCGCGAGGTCGCAGGAGACCAGCGGCGTGAAGGCGCCGCCGAAGCACCAGCCGTTGACCATGGCGATGGTCGGCTTTTCGAAATACATCAGGCGGTTCCACCAGCCACCCGACTGGCGGCGGCTCTTCAGGACGGCCGCACGGCCCTTGCCGTCGTTCTCGCGAAAGTATTCCTTCAGGTCCATGCCGGCAGACCAGGACTGGCCAGCACCGCGCAGGACGAGCACGCCGCAGCGGTCGTCGGCTTCCAGTTCGTCCAGCACTTCGAGCATGCGGACATTCAGCTTCGGGTTCATCGCATTGCGCTTTTCCGGGCGGTTCAGCGTCACGAAGGCGATGCCGTTGTCGAATTCGACCAGAACCGGATCTGGCGTGGTGTTCGTATCAGTCATGTTTGGCTCCTTGAGGCATTTCGTTGGGCGCTGAGGCCGGTTCAATGGTGTTCAGCTGTTGGCATGGGTCTGGCGCAGGATGTGCTTCTGCGCCTTGCCCGATGCCGTTCGCGGGATCTGATCGAGGAAGACGATGCGGGCCGGGCGCTTGTAGGACGCCAAGCGCTCGGCGCAGTGGGATAGGATCTCGTCAGCTGACGGGCTCTCGCCATGGGCCACGATGAAGGCCACGCCACACTCGCCCCATTTCGGATCCGGCAGCCCGAGCACGGCCACGTCCCTGACCTTGGGATGGGCGCCGATGACGGCTTCGATCTCGGCCGGGAAGACGTTTTCTCCACCGGAGATATACATGTCCTTCAGGCGGTCCGGGACATGGATCACGCCACCTTCCGCGCGGCGCCCGAGATCGCCGGTGCGATACCAGTCGCCGACAAAGGCGCGGGCCGTCTCGCCTGGCTTATTCCAGTAACCGGGGGTGACCGATGGGCCCTTCACCCAGATTTCGCCGACGTCACCGTCTGCGACATCCTGACCATCGTCGCCAACAAGGCGGACGGCGAGGAGCGGTGCCGGAAAACCGACGCTGCCGGGGTGACGTGCGACCGCATCGCGGTCCAGCGGCATATGGATCGTGGTTCCGGCTTCGCTCATGCCGTAGCCGTTGACGAGCGGGATGCCATCTTCGAGGAAAGTTTCGATCAGTGCCGGAGAGAGCGGCGCTCCGCCGATGAAGATCGCCTGCAGGGCTTTCAGTGCCGTCGGATCCCAGGCCGGCGCATTGCGCAGTGCTGCTGCCATCTGCGGAACGGCAAAGTAATGCGTGACGCCGAGGGCTGGATCACCGAGGACCGAGAGCGTCCGCTCGGGCAGGAAGCGATCCGAAATCACGAGGCGACCGCCCATCATCAAGGTCGTGCGCCCGATCGCGACAAGGCCGATCGTGTGGAAGAAGGGAAGATCGCAAAGCGCCACGGAGCGGCTCGTAACCTCCCCCACCAGTGCAAAATTCACCGCCGAGGCGAATGCGTTGCGGCGGGTGATGATGACGCCCTTGGGGCTGCCGGTTGTCCCTGACGTATAGAGCATGATGCAGGGTGCATTCGCCTCGGTGGGTGCTGGTGCCGCACGCTCGGCGCCGGCGAGCCTCTCGCCCCACCCGCCTTGCCCCTCTAGGGCAATGGTGCGCGGCAGCTTCTGCTCGACATCTTTGAGAACCGCGGAGAATTCGACGTCATGCAAAAGCAGAGCAGGCTCGCAATCGGCGATGATCTGTCCGAGCTCGGATGCTCCGAGGCGCCAGTTCAGGGGAACAAAAACGTGGCCCGCACGCTGGCAGGCGAGACAGACAATGATCTGCTCGATGGAATTGCGCCCCAGAAAGGCAATGCGCTGTGACGCAGGCAGACCGCTCGTGAGCTGGCTGATCAACGCGGCTCCACGGCCGACCGCCTCATCCAGCGCTGCATAGGTCTCGGCGCGGCCCGTGGCGACTTCGTAGACCGCCTGCCGCTCTGGGCTGACCATGGCGCGATAGATCAACGGGTCATCCGTCTCCAGTCCGACGGATCCAACTTCCATCGCCATCGCTTGGAATTCAGGCTGCATATTCATCCTCCCATCGCCACCCTGAAGGGCCTCCTTGGCGAATTGTATGTTCAACATACTAATTACGCGTCCCAGATTTGACAAGTGGAAATTTGACTGTTGCAGTCGAAAGTGATCATGAATGATTTGCAAGTTCCATGCCGCATGATTGGAAGAGGAGCCATGACTCGACATAATGACCTGAAGCCGGCCAATGACGACGGCGTATTCGAAGTCGGCGCTCCCTTGCGCACGGGCCGTCTCGACGAAATTCTCGGCTTCCATCTGCGCATGGCCAATGTCGCCATCTATCAGGACTATACTGCGGCCATGGGGGACATCGGCCTCACCCAGAAGCAGTTCGCCGTGCTTGAGCTGATCGCGGCCAATCCGAAAGTCAGCCAGATCGATATCGCCAATCAGCTGAGCATGGACCGTGCCACGATGATGGCGCTGGTCAACCGGCTGGAGGGTCGAAACCTCCTGGAGCGCCAGCCCTCGCCAGTCGATCGGCGGCGTCAGGAGCTACTGCTGACGGGTGATGGCGCCGAGATTCTGAAGCAAGCGCGCAACATCCAGGAACAGCACGAGCTGCGCTTCACCTCGCGGTTTTCGGCCGAAGAGCTTGAGCAATTCATCGACGGCCTGAAGCGCATCTACGCTGATATCATGCCGCGCTCGAACCAGACCGATTAATCTGGTCTATAGTCATCCCAAACAAAACGGCCGCCCAGAGGGCGGCCGTTCCTGTTTCCAATATCAGAAGGGGTAGTGCTGGTTCGGATCTTCGATGGTGATCCAGCGCAGTTCGGTGAACTCGGCAATCGCTGCCTTGCCACCGAAGCGACCGTAACCACTGCCCTTCACCCCACCGAACGGCATCTGCGGCTCGTCAAAGACGGTCGGGCCGTTGATGTGGCAAATGCCAGACTCGATGCGGGCGGCGACAGCCAGCGCGCGGCGGATGTCACGGCTGAAGACGGCACCGGACAGGCCGTATTCCGTGTCGTTGGCGACGCGGATTGCCTCTTCCTCGCCGCTAACCCGGATGATCGGCTTGACCGGACCGAAGCTTTCTTCCTGGTACATACGCATATCGGACGTGACGTTGTCGAGCAGGGTCGCTTCGACGACGCTGCCTTCGCGCTTACCACCGGCAACAAGCTTGGCGCCCTTGGAGACGGCGTCCGCGATCAGCTCGTCCATCTTCTTTGCGGATTCAAGGCTGATGAGCGAGCCGAGCACGACATGACCATTCGGGTCACCGGCCGGCAGCTTCGAGGCCTTGGCCGCGAGCTTGGCGACGAACTCGTCGGCGATCTTCTCGTCGACAATGATGCGCTCGGTCGACATGCAGATCTGGCCCATATTGGCAAAGGCGCCGAAGGCAGCAGCATTCACGGCCGCATCGATGTCGGCGTCGTCGAGGATGACGAGCGGTGCCTTGCCGCCGAGTTCCAGAAGAGCCGGCTTCAGGTTGCGGCCGCAAAGCTCGCCGATGATCTTGCCGACCTTGGTGGAGCCGGTGAAGTTGACGCGCTTGACCGCCGGGTTGGTGATCAGGGCTTCAACGATCTTGCCTGCATCTTCTGGCGCATTGGTGATGACGCTGATTGCACCGGTGGGCAGGCCGGCTTCAACGAGGCACTGGGCGATCAGGCGATGGGTGCCGGGGCACTGCTCGGATGCCTTGAGGATGACGGTGTTGCCGCAGGCGAGCGGCATGGCGACAGCGCGGGTGCCGAGGATGATCGGTGCGTTCCACGGCGCGATGCCGAGGCAAACGCCGACGGCCTGGCGCATGCCCATGGACAGGGAACCAGGCTTGTTGGACGGGATGACCTCGCCGGAGATCTGCGTCGTCATCGAGGCAGCCTCGCGCAGCATGCTGGCGGCAACCATGACGTTGAAGGCACCCCAATGGCCGGTCGCGCCGGTTTCTGCGATCACCAGCGCGGAAAACTCCGCCGTTTTCGATTCCATCACATCCGCTGCCTTGAGCAGGATCTTGCGACGCTCGCCGGGGCCGGTCTTCGACCATGCCGGGAAGGCAGCAGCCGCGGCGTCGACCGCAGCGGCGGCGTCTTCCAGGCTTGCGGCCGAAGCGGTCGTTGCCACTTCCTGCGTGAAGGGATTGATGCGGGTAAAGGTCTTTCCGCCTGAAGCCTGCTTTTCGGCTCCGTTGATCAGCAGCGATATATGCATATTCATGGGTATACCTCCTCCATTGTTGTAACGTTCAGAACCCACGCCACCAGCCGGTGACGTTGCCAGATCACCACTCTCGATTGATCATCGAGCCCCCGGGCAAACGGCAAATTCAGGCACCGGGCGTCTCCGCCACCCGGCTATTTTGTAAGTCTAGCAAACAATTGAATTTTGACAAGTGGCGCTGGACCGGTGATCAGTAGGGAAGCCCGACGTAATTTTCCGCCATGGCCGTGGACGCGGCTCTCGAATGGGTCAGGTAGTCGAGTTCCGCCTCCTGGATCTTCTGGCCGAAGTCTCCCGTATCAGGGAAACGGTGCAGCAATGTGGTCATCGACCAGGAGAACCTGACGGCCTTCCACACACGTTTCAGTGCGCGTGCCGAATAGGCATCGATGCCGGCGTCGGACTTCTCCTGATAGTGCTCCAGCAGGCCACTGATGAGATAATGCACATCGGAAGCCGCGAGATTGAGGCCCTTGGCGCCCGTAGGCGGCACGATGTGGGCGGCATCGCCGACCAGGAAGAGCCGACCGAAACGCATGGGTTCGGCCACGAAGGATCGCAGAGGCGCGATCGACTTTTCGAAGCTCGGACCGGTGACCATGGCTTCGGCATGGTGGGCTGGGAGACGCCGACGGATCTCATCCCAGAAGCGATCGTCGGACCACATGTCGACCGTGTCTTCGAGCGAGCACTGGACGTAATAACGGCTGCGGGTCTCCGATCGCATCGAGCAAAGCGCAAAGCCACGCGGATGGTTGGCGTAGATCAGCTCGTGATTGACCGGTGGGACGTCGGCGAGAATGCCGAGCCAGCCGAAGGGATAGATCTTCTCGAAGGTCTTGATGGCACCTTCCGGCACCGCCTTGCGGCTTGCACCATGAAAGCCGTCACAGCCCGCGATGAAGTCGCAATCGATCCTCTGGGAGATGCCGTCCTTCTCGAAGGTCACATAGGGGTGATCGCCATCGAAACCTGAGGGGGAGACATTGACGGCGTCATAGATCGTCATCCCGCCATCGCGCTCGCGACGATCGATCAGATCGCGCGTCAGCTCCGTCTGGCCATAGACCATGACACGCTTGCCGCCGGTCAGGTCGAAGAGGTCGATACGGTGATCGCGACCGTCAAAGCTCAGCGAATAGCCGTCATGCGGCAGACCTTCCCGGTGAAGGCGTTCGCCGACGCCTGCACGATCCACGAGGCCAACGGTGCCTTCTTCCAGCACGCCGGCCCGGACACGAGCCAGGATGTGATCCTTGCCGACGCGATCGATGATGACATTGTCGATGCCGGCATTGGTCAGGAGTTGTCCGAGCAACAGGCCTGACGGGCCCGATCCGATGATGGCAACTTTGGTCCGCATGACTTTCCTCCCATGGCGCACGCTACTTGTCTTTCGCCAAGTTTTCGGCCGAAGAGGGCACCGCCACAATGGACGCATCGCGTCTTTTGTTGCACAAATCGAACATGACCAAACGCAAGTCTCCGGCGAAAGCGCCGATCCCGACCTATGAGCTCTATGGCGAAGACGATCCTGCGGGATCGCGCTTCTGGGTGCATTGCGAAACGATTCCGGCCCGAAGCGCCCTGCATCACTGGGAAATCGGCCTTCACCGACACGAGCGCTACTTCCAGATCCTGCTGGTGACCGGCGGCTCCGGCGACGCGGTCTTCGACGGCGAAGTTGCCCGTTTCGAACCCGTTTCCGTCGTCACCGTGCCGCCGGCGATCGGTCATGGGTTTCGCTTCTCCCCCGATATCGATGGCTATGTCTTCACCTTTCTGGCGAGCCGCCTGCCAGTCCGCCCCGGGGAACCGAATGCGCTCGGACGGTTTCTCTCGACGCCGCTGATCACGCGGCTTGCGCCTCAGGACCCGGACGGCGATCTCGTTCTTGCGCACCTGCTGCGGGTCGCGGCCGAGTGGCAGGGGCGCCTGACGGGACGCACGGTCCTGATGGAGACGGGGCTTGCCGCAGCTCTTGCCCTCACGGCTCGTCTTGCAGCCCAGGACCGGATGGAGACCGAAGGGGCGGATGACAACGACCGGCGTCTCGAGGCTTTTTCATCGCTTCTGCACCGCGAAGTGCGCAACCATCGTCCGGCCTCGTTTTATGCCGAAGCGCTCGGGATCACTCCCACGCATCTCAACCGCGTTCTGAAGGCGAAGACGGGCTTTGGGACGCAGGAGCTCGTGGCGCAGCGTCTGATCGAGGAAACGCAGCGCGAGCTTCTATTCACACCTGGAAGCATCAAGGAGGTTGCATTCCGCCTGGGCTTTTCGGACCCGGCCTATTTCTCCCGCTTTTTCAGCCGTCAAACCGGTCTGACGCCCGGCGCATGGCGCGAGCAGGAACAGGTGCGGCTCGGTTCCCGCGAAGAGAATGCGGACGGCGTCAGCGCGCGCTGAACAGGTCGATCAGTACCTGGCGCATGGCATTCATCGGCCATTCGCGCGTCTGTGCCGCAGGCAACATTCCAGGGTGGAAGCCCTCGCTCTCGAACCGCGCGATCAGGTCCCGGTCGGCGGAGACGACATGCATCGGGACAGCGCGTGATGCATTGGGTCCCGTAATGATGGCGGCGGGCTGGTGATCGCCGAGGATGACGAAGACCGCATCCTTGCCGAAGCGGGCCATGTAACTGCCCAGCGTTTCGAGCGAATAGTCGATTGTCTGGATGTACTGGCGGCGCACTCGCTCCGGATCTGCCCAGACCACAGAGGGCGGATCGCCGCTTTCTGCCTGGGCGTTGAAGATCGAGCCGTCACCGACCGTTTCCCAATCGATGAGGCGAGGGACCGGCGTCCAGGGTGCGTGGCTCGATATGAGTGCGATCTCGGCCATGACCTTTTCCCCCGCCGCGCGGGCAGGCGCACGACCGAGGCGTTCGAAGGCGGAGAGGGTATACTGGTCCGGCATCGTCACCCAGTTGAAGGGCTTGCCCCGATAATCCAGGTCAGCGGCTGCCAGAACCTGTCGGTAGCCGTAATAATCCGCTTCGGGCCAGTCCATGGTGATCGCCGGCATGGCGGCAACGGGTTTCCATCCGGCTTGGCCGAAGAGCTGGTTGAGGCTCGGCTGGCGGCTGATCATCAGGCGGTCGTAACGCGCCTGGCTGTCGACCCAAAGGCCTGAGAGCAGCGTGCCATGGGCAAGCCAGCTCAGGCCGCCCACCGTGGGCGATGTGACCCAGGCACTTGCCGCGGTGAGGCCCGCCGCGCGGATTTCCGCATCTACCTGTTCCAGGCGCGGCCGTGTGGTGTCGGCGTAGCGTGGATCCTCGACAGCCGAACGACCATAGGATTCGACGAAGATCAGGATGAAGTCCTTGTCCCCTAGACCTTCGAACAGACCGTCGCCGCGGCTTGGCCCCTCCCCCTTCGAAAGCGCCGCCTCGAAGACATGCATGTCCTGCACCGAGCGGACGACAAGGGCGAGCCGATTGGTCAGATAAGACGGCATGCGGGCCTCGACCCGCGGCATGCCAAGCAAGGTCGCGGCGCCCCCCAGGACGACAATCGCTGCGAGACCGAGGATCAACCAGGATCGACCGGGACGCGGGATCTCCGTCAGCCAGCGGGCCGCGACGAGGAAGAGGACCAGCAGCAGCACCAGGCCGAGAAGTGCTGCTGCCACGCCTGCGAAAGCCGCCAGTGTTCCGAGCGTACCGGACATCAGGTTCCAGCCGTCCGCCAGCATCTTCACGTCGAGATAGGGATTAAAGGGCCGCTGGAAGGCGGCCTGGGTGCCGATGTCGGCGAGCTTCAGAAAAAGGATGAGGAGGAGCAGAATGCCGCAAAGCAGCGCTGTCGGCCGGCGCCAGGTTCTGGGCACCAGGAGCAGGAGGAGCATGACGAGCGGCCATTCGAGCGGCAACCGGGCGAAGGCCTGCACACCGATCGCATCGGGATGATCCGGCAGGGTAAAGGCAAGCCAGGCAATGGCCGTCACGATGAAGGCGCCGGCAAAGATCCGGATGCTGCTGACAGGCCGCGTCATTGGCAAACACTCCGTTCGCGGAAATTACGGTCGTCGCACATGGACGTTTCTGCCATCATCGAAGTCTGCCGCCTTACCTTTTGCGTATAGTTGTGTGAAAGCTCATTCACGACCCACGGAATTCTTCCTGTTTGTCCATACTTCGCATCCTCACGCCGCTCGCTCTGATCGCCCTTCTGGCCTTTCTGTTGTCCAGGATTGACCTCGGCGCGCTGCAATCGGCATTTTCGCAGGTCTCGGCTGTCCATGTGATCGCCGGCCTTGCTCTGGTGCAAGTGCAGATCGTCGTTTCGGCGCTCCGTTGGCGGTTTACCGCTACCCGCCTCGGCGGGAGCTTCCCCGTTTCGCTGGCCATCCGTGAATACTACGTGGCGAGCTTCCTGAACCAGAGCTTGCCCGGCGGCGTGGCGGGTGACGCCATCCGCGCGTTTCGCATGCGCAGTGCGGGCGCCGGCGGATGGAAGGCGCCGGCTAAGGCCGTGCTCTTCGAACGGCTCTCGGGGCAGCTGGCCTTTTTCCTGCTCGCTCTCGTCGGCCTGTTCGTCTGGCCCCTCGTTCTCGGCGGCGAGAGTGAAGGACGCCAGGCTTTTCATCTGGTGCTTGGCTTCTTTCTCATCGCGGCGGTGATCGCAGTTTGTGTCTTCGTCGCCAGACGACGCCTGGCATGGGTGACCCGGATCATGGGGGATGTCACCGATGTCTTCCTTCGCGACCGGGCCCTTCTGGTCCAATCGGGCACAAGCCTGCTGATTGTCTCGACCTATGTCGGGACCTTCTTCATCGCGAGCGATGCTGTGGGTGCGCCGCTCCCCTGGGAGGCCGCACTGACCATCGTGCCACTCTGCCTGATCGCCATGTTGATCCCGGCGGGTTTCGGTGGCTGGGGGACCCGCGAGGCTGCGGCGATGGCGCTGTGGCCGATCATGGGTGCCTCTGCGGCCGAGGGGCTGGCAGCCAGCATCATCTATGGCGGGCTTTCCCTTGCCGGCGCGCTGCCTGGTCTGGCGCTTCTCTCGCTTGAGGCGATCAAAGCTCGGCCGCGGCGCGCCTGACGCGCCCATCATTGGGCCTCGATGCGGGCGTAGACATCGCCGGATGGCGCATCAGGCGGCATCTGCGAGAGTTCGACGAGAATCTCATCCGCCGTTTTCCAGCGATCCCAGACGAAGCGATGTTGCTCGCCAACGACGCGATTGAAGCGATAGCCGCCGAGACCCATCAACCGGTCAATGGCATTCGAGGCCACCGACGGCATGGCGGGGATGTATTCGAAGGCTATCAAGGGGATCGGCTTGGACAGGCCGTAAAGGATCTCGGCCTCCGCGCCCTCGACGTCTATCTTGCAGAATGTCGGCAAGCCGTATTTCGAAATCAGGTGGTCGAGTGTCACCATGGGAACCGTGACCTTGCGGTCCCAGACCACCTGGGCAAAGCCCTTGCTCTGCTTCACCGTCTCAACAAAGCTGCTGGAGATGCTGGTCACCGTCGGGTGACGGCTGGAGATCAAAAGATCGATTTCGCCGGCCTTTCGTCCCACGGCCACCCGTTCAAAGCCCGTCAGCGCGCCTGAAAACCGGCTCTCGATGAAATCCGCGAAGGCCGGCTGCGGCTCCACCGCGACCACGCGGGCACCGAGGTCGAGCAAGGTGCGGCTGCGACTCCCGACATGGGCACCGATGTCGAAGACCAGATCGCCGGGCTTCACGACAGCGGCATAAAAACGCCGCAGGGCGGAGCGCCGCCAGGGCTGGCCGTAATAGACGACCAGAGAGCGGGCGAGACCGAAGGACGTGGAAAGGCGCTGGACGACACCACTCATGGAGCGATCGGCCTGCGTAACAGGTAGATGACATCCACCGAGAAGGAATAGACCAAGGTCACCAGGGCAAAAGCGGCGGCTGCGGTGGAATATGGTGGGGTGACGAAGGGGATCAGGATCAGGCAAAGCACCGAGATCTGGATCACGCAAACAAGCTTCCGCCGGAAGGATGGGAACAGCTCTCCGTTCAATCTCGGCAGCATGAACCCGGCTGCAACGAAGCCATAGCGCATCAGGCCGATCAAGAGCACCCAGAGCCCCGCCTTTTCCAAGAGCGCTGCCGCGACCGACAGGACCAGGATCAGGAGCGCATCGATTTCCATATCGAAGCGGGCGCCGAGTGCGGATTCGTGGCCGTAGCTGCGGGCGAGATAACCATCGACACCGTCAAGGGCGAGCGAGATCAGCACCACGCCGACAAGCGTCCAGAGCGCGATATCGGCCCCTGCCAGGCTCTCGAAAAACAGAATGGTCGCGCCCGTCAGGCTGACGAGACATGCCCGAAACGCCGTAACCAGATTGGCGGGTCCAAAACGGCGATGGGGGTGATCGGGCAGCGCATAGACGACAAGCGCAAAGATCAGCGCCAGCGACAGGATCACCGAGGCGACGAAATCCCAGCCGAGCGGCAGTCGGAACGAAACGGCCACGGCGACGACCGATGTACCCACGAGCAGGCCGGAGAGGCCGCCGAGGGTATCCCTCAGCAGCCCGCGACGGTGCCGCATCATCGACGCCCAGTCGACTGGCGCATGCGTCCAGGGGCGACCAAAGCCATCGCCAAGCCGTTCAGGCTCGCTTGCCATCCTGTAATCCTCCCTGCCCGCTCGAAGCTTACTCTGCAGCGACCAGTGTTTCCAGATCCAGCATATGGCCGGCGCGCAGTGTCTTCGTGCGCAGGTAGTTTTCGTTCTCCGCAGTGACGCGTCCGGTCACGGGTGAGCGCGCCTCCACCTCGATGCCGCCCAGTTCAAGGCCGGCGATCTTGGTCGGATTATTGGTGTAGACGGCGACCCGGGCGATCCCCAGATGACGAAGCATGGCAACTGCTGCCTCATAACGGCGATGATCCTCGGCCAGGCCGAGTTCGGCGTCAGCGTCGATCGTATCGAGACCGAGATGCTGGTAGCCATAGGCGCGCATCTTGGCGCCGATGCCCGTGCCGCGACCTTCCTGGTCGAGGTAGAGCAGTACGCCACCGCCGGCCTGCTTCAGCAGGGTGAGACCATTGCGCAGCTGATCGCCGCAGTCGCATTTCAGCGAGCCGCAGAGATCGCCCGTGATGCAGGAGGAGTGGATACGGATCGGCACCGTCTTGGAGACATCCGGCTTGCCGACGATGATTGCCACCTGATCCTTCTGGGCCAGACCGCCGCGGAAGACGACGAAATCGGAGTCGCCGAGGTCCTTGAGCGGCACGCGGGTGCGAACGATCTTCTCGAAGCGCTGGCGGGCAACATCGGCGCCCTTCAGGCGGCTCGATTCAATCTCGCAGCAAGCGGCAAAGCGATCGCCGATTGGAGTGACGTCGGCCAGAACCATGGCCGGAAGCAGAAGGGCCAGGCGCGCCAGTTCGGTCGACTGCGTTGCCAGGGCATCGGCGGGCTGCCAAACTGCTGGACGTTCGGCGCCGAGTGCGTAAGCCATACGCGACGCATCATCGAAGGACAGACCTGCGAGCGGTGTCACCACGTCACGGTTGCCGGAGATACCGAGGCGCGTGGCGCGCGGCGCCGTCAGCAACAGGCTATGGCGGTTTTCGGTGACTTCCGCGAACTGGTCGAAGAGAGAGGGCGCCACGCAATCAAGCGCCACGGCCGCCAGCTTTCTCTCCCCCTCGGTGACAACGACGGGCCGCCCATAGCGGAGCTCGGCTACGGCGCGTTCGACTTCGATCTCGGCGGTCGGAAAATGAAAGGCGGGCTGGCTTGAAATGGACATGAGGCATACTCTCCCTATCAGTGGCTACCAATACGCCGGAGTTCCGGCGACGGTTTGCGCTACCGTCGTAAATTTATTTTGATGACGGTATGGAACCAAATGCCCGCTGTCGCGATACGTTCCAGTCGGAGACATATTTAGGGAGTGGGGGTCGCAGTTTGAAGTTCGAGATCAATGAACAAACCGTATCCGACGGTGAAACCGCGTCTGCGCTCTGGTTTGAAGCCAAGGAAATCTGCCGGCTGCGCCAGGAGCGCCTGCCCGCACGCTCTCCAAACGACGTCCTCGTGCGAACGCTTTATAGCGGGATCAGCCGTGGGACCGAGGCACTGATTTTCCGTGGCGAGGTGCCGGAGAGCGAATTCGAACGGATGCGCGGACCACATATGGAAGGCACCTTCCCCTTCCCGGTCAAATATGGCTATGCGGCCGTCGGGCAGATTGAGGCCGGGCCTGCTGAGCTGGTCGGCAAGAACGTCTTTGCCCTTCATCCCCATCAGGACCGCTTCATCCTTCCCGTAGACCAGGTGACGCCGCTACCGGGCGCGTTGCCGCCGCGTCGTGCTGTGCTCGCTGCCAATATGGAGACGGCGCTCAATATCGTCTGGGATGCCGGGATCCAGCCGGGAGATCGCGTGGCCGTCTTTGGGGCCGGCGTGGTTGGCTCGCTGGCTGCCTATCTCTCCTCCCAGATCGTTGGGACTGAGACCGTGCTTGTCGACCTGGATACGAAAAGAGAGGGCCTGGCAGCGGATCTCGGCCTGACATTTTCCGAAGCCGACCGTCTCGACGGCGAATTCGACGTACTGGTGAATGCCACGGCGTCAGCGGGCGCTCTGCAAAATGCGATCGCGCATGCCGGCGTCGAAGCGAGAATCGTGGAGGCCAGCTGGTATGGCGATCGGCCGGTGACGATATCGCTCGGCGGTTCGTTCCATTCCAGGCGTCTCTCGCTCGTCAGCTCGCAGGTCGGATCCATTCCGGCCTCCCGAAGGGCGCGCTGGAGCTATGCCCGCCGCATGGCCAAGGCGCTTGATCTGCTGCTCGACGCCAAACTCGACCGCCTCATTTCCGGAGAGACCACATTTTCTGAACTGCCCGCCGCTTACGCACGTATCTTG
This sequence comes from Allorhizobium sp., assembly GCA_051861045.1. Taxonomy (GTDB): domain Bacteria; phylum Pseudomonadota; class Alphaproteobacteria; order Rhizobiales; family Rhizobiaceae; genus Allorhizobium. The sequence continues at coordinate 21,197 of JBHYDI010000002.1, read as the reverse complement.
TCCACACAGGACACCTTGTGCCATCGCATCCGCTACTGACGAAAGAGAGCTCATGTTCGCTGTTGAAGTTCGAGACCACATCATGATCGCCCACAGCCTGCCGCGCCCGGTCTTCGGTCCGGCCCAGGGAATGCACGGAGCGACCTTCGTCGTGGATGCCGCGTTCTTCACCCGGGATGTGGACGAGGATGGGTTGGCAGTCGATATCGGTGCTGCGACGACGGTGCTGTCCGAGGTGTTGAAGCCGCTCAACTACCAGAACCTGGACGAAGTCGAGGTCTTCAAAGGTAAGGTGAGTACGACGGAAGTCATCGCCAAGCACATCTTCGACCAGTTGGCGCAGGCTGTTTCCGACAAGCGTCTCGGGCCTGGCAGCCACCGCATCTGCCGGCTGAAAGTAACACTGCACGAATCCCACGCCGCCCGCGGCTGGTACGAGGCCGATCTTTGAGCCGTTCGCTGGTCTTTGCCTATCCGGGTGATCTTTTGCTCAAGACCGGTGGCTATGGCTATGATCGTCAGGTGATCGATGGGCTTCGGGCCCTGGGCTGGCAGGTGGAACTCCTGCCGCTGGGTGACGGTTTCCCGATGCCGACGGAGGATACTCTCCGCAGCGCAGGTGAGGCTCTTTCCTCCCTGCCGGACGGGGCGCTCGTTGTCATCGACGGTCTGGCCTTCGGTGTGCTCGATGCATGGGCTCAGGTCGAGGCTGACAGGCTGCGGATCGTGGCTCTCGTCCACCATCCGCTGGCTTTGGAGACCGGCCTGTCGGACGACGAACAGCGGCATTTTCGTGACCGCGAGCGGGCGGCTCTTGCCACTGTACGTCACGTGATCGTCACCTCGCCGATGACGGCGCGCGAACTTGCGACGAACTATGAAGTCCAAGCTTCCGATATCACAGTCGCGCTTCCCGGCACGGAGAAGGCCGCACCGGCGCAGGCCACCAGTGCCGTGCCGCATATCCTGTCGGTGGGAACGCTGTCACGCCGGAAGGGCCATGACGTGCTTCTAGCCGCGCTGAAGTCGGTGGAGGATCTGCCCTGGCAGGCGACGATCGTCGGCAGCAAGACGCTGGATCCGGCAACGAGCGCTGCCCTAGCTGATCAGGCAGATACGCTCGGGCTGGGCGCGCGAGTGACGCTCGCAGGCGAAGTCGCGGATCCGCGAACCTATTTCGCCACGGCGGATATCTTTGCGCTCGCCAGCCGCTACGAAGGCTATGGCATGGTGTTCGCAGAGGCGCTCTCGCATGGGCTTCCGATCGTGGCCTGCCATGCCGGCGCCGTGCCTGAGGTCGTGCCAGAGGATGCCGGCATCCTCGTTCCTGTCGATGATGTCACGGCATTTGCGGCGGCCCTCCGCCGATTGCTCAGCGATCCGAGGGAACGGCAGGCCCGGGCTGCCGCGTCTCAGCGAGCGGGTGCGCTTCTGCCGGACTGGGCACAGACGGCCAAGATCATTTCCAACACACTGGACAGAATAGCATGAGCGGTTTCGACAAGGACTGGCTGGCATTGCGCGAACCCGTCGACCTGAGGGCGCGCGACGCATCGATGGTCGAGAGGTTTTCGCGGCATCTGGAGGACGTCGCGGCACCTGTAATCGTCGACATCGGCTGCGGAACAGGCTCCACCTGGCGCAGCCTCTCCGATCGCGTGCCGCGGACGGCGCAGTGGCAGCTTCTCGACTACGATCCTCTGCTTCTGGCGGAAGCGGAGCGCCGTGCCGGCGGCGCCGGCGAGGTTAACTTTCGCCAGTTTGATCTGAACCATATCGAGGAACTGCCGCTTAGCGAGGTCACGATGGTCACGGCATCTGCCCTGTTCGACCTGTGCTCCGCCGACTTCTGCAATCGTTTTGCCGATACCCTCGCCCGCAGCAAGACCGGGGTCTATGCCGCGTTGAACTATGATGGCGTCATGGAATGGTCGATCCGGCATCCCCTCGACGGGCAGGTGACCATCGACTTCAACCAGCATCAACGTCTGGACAAGGGCTTTGGCCCGGCGCTTGGTCCCGACGCCACAGAGCATCTGAGGCTTGCCTTCGAGAACCTGCGTTACCGCGTTACCGTTGCGACCAGTCCCTGGGTCATGGGGCCTGAAGATGCGGCGCTTCAGCTCGCATTTCTAGAGGGGCTGGAGAAGCCACTGCTGGAGATCGGCAGCCTGACGACGGACGAGATCAAGGCCTGGTTGCAGTTCAGGCGGGCGAAGGTGGGAGAAGCCGGCAGTTCATGCGTGGTCGGCCACACGGATATCCTCGCCCTGCCGCGACACTGAACGTGAAGGCCCCTTGAGATCACAGTCGAAGAGGATGTCGCTGCCGAGGCCATAAACCTTGGCGGCAGGTCGATGGGCACTGGAGAGCCGCTCAATCGGCGACAACGCGATGCCGGCAGGGCCGGAACCGATGATCAAGGGCGCGATCGCCACATGCAGGCGGTCAACAAGCCCGGCTTCAATGAAGCGGGCGATCGTCCGGGCGCCGCCTTCGACGAGGATCCGCCTGAGACCACGGGAAGCCAGCGCGTCGAGAATATCCTGCGGATCAAGCCCGCCCTCGCCCCGCTTTACCCTGATCACGTCGGCGTCGTAGGATTTGGTCGGCGCATCATTGGACTGGATGAGGATCACGGGTGCACCACCATCGGCGAACAATTGTTCGTCTCCGGTAAGTTCCGCACCACAATCGATGACGACGCGAACGGGATTGGGGCCCTTCACGGCCCGGACGGACAGGCGCGGATCATCGCATTTGACGGTTCCGACGCCAACGATAACGGCCTCGACCAGCGCGCGACAGCGATGGAGATGCGCAATGCCCTCAGGCCCTGAGATATCGCGTGCATCGCCGGACGGGGTCGCCACGCGACCATCCAGCGATTGGCCGACCTGGGCGAGGACAAAGCCATCTTCGGCTGCGGCAATGGGCGCATAGAGGGCCATGACAGGGTCGGCATCATCCGATATCGCATTGCCAGCGCTGCCGCGCATCGAAAGCAGGCGCGCCCAGAGCTGATCCGTCATGTCGATCTTACGCATCGAGATCCCGTCCTGAATTACAAAATACGATAGAGCGTTCGGTCACGGCGGATCACGTGGTGGAAAATCACCGCCGCAAAATGCAACGCGAAGAGCGCCAAAAGGATCCATGCGCTCCATTCGTGGATGAACGACAGAGTGCCAGCAATATCCGGCGACTTGCCGATCGGGCTCCACACGGTGAAAAGGCCAAACCATTTCAGCGGAAAGCCGTGGGCGTTCGTCGCCAGGAAACCCGACACCGGCATGACGATGAGGAAGACATAGAGAAGGCCGTGGACGAGGTGGGCGGCGGCCTTCTCCAGCGGCGGCGCCTCGACTAAGGGGGCCCCGCTCGTCAGCCGCATTCCTATCCGCAGCAGCATGAGCCAGAGCACGAGGAAGCCGAGGCTTTCATGCACCAGATAGAAGTCGAGCTTCACATCTTCCTTGACGAAGCCGATCATGAGACCGAGCGGCCATGTTGCCAGAACCAGACCGGCAATCAGCCAATGGAGGATCCGCAGGCGCCCTGCATAGCCCTCACCCTCAGCTGTCAGCTGTACTTCGCTCATCGGGCCATGCTCCACCTTAAACCGTTTGCGCCGCCAGCCTCCTCGCCAGCTCAGCATCGATTACTCCGACAGAGAGAATGTGTCGGTTCCACGACAATGTAAACGGAAGATGACGGTCGTTAGATCAGGTCACACTGTGGTGATCACAGTGTTGGCGGTGCTTTCTGGAAGAACACATAGGAGCCCTTGGCAACTTTGAAGATATCGCAGTTGCGCCGAACCTTGCGCTCGCCCTCCAGACGGAAGACACCCAGCGATCCAGAGAACCCGTCCGGAGACATGATGCGCTCGGGTGCGAAGGCGACCTCGCCGAAACGCCCGGCAAGACCGATCGCCATTGCCATGGCATCGAAACCATATCCGGCCTGGGCAGAGGCTGGCATGCCATAGCTTGCCATATAACGGCTGCCGATCCGGGCCTGCACATTCTGGTCGTAGCGACAGACGATGGCGCCGGTCAGCTTCGGCTCGTTCAGGTCCTGGGGCGTCAGCACGGAACTGGCGACCACGCGACGGCCAGGGCGCGGAGGCTTGGCGGCATCGGCCTTCTTCAAGACTTCTCCGGGCGATTTGACGCCGGGCATCAGCACGACCATGTCAGCCTTGCTCCAGGAGGCCAGCGCCTTTGCCGGAAGAGCGCCGCCGGCAAGCTCGACGATCGGCTCGACTTTGCCGCCGAACGCCTTTACCTGGCGGGCAATCCGCTCGGCTTCCAGTTTTTCGGCCGGCGATGACGCCAGGATCACCGCATGGGTCGCACCTTCGGCCATGGCAAAGGACGCGCTCTCGATCAGGCTGTCGGCTGGGCTGGACACGAAGGCATAGACATCAGGCGGCAGGACAGCGTCATTGGTCTGGAACGCGACCATGGGAACCTGAAGCCCGCCCAGACCGCGCTGGATGGCCTCGAATTCCGCGCCACGCGCGGTGGTTATGATGAGAGCGACCTGCTGGCGTGCGAGCGACTTGGTGGCAGCCTCGATCGCCTCAGGCTTGTCGAGGGTCTCCAGCATTGTCAGCTTGACGACGTCGGGGCCGAGCGTGTTGACGGCCAGTGCCGCGCCATCGCGATACTCGCTGTCGGCCTGACGGCTATGCTGGTCCTGACGGCGGATGCCGAGATAGGCAATCTTTACCGGACCGGAACCCAGTGTCTGATTGTAAAGCCCCGTCGTGCTGGCTGCTGTCGAGGCGGCAGCCCCGGCGCCTTCGCCGCTTGCTGGCTTGAAGTCGTCCGTCTGACAGGAAGCGAGACCGGCGAGCGCCAAGGCCAAAGCTCCGGCGCGCAGGAAGCTCCGCGTGGTAATTTCTGATCCGACCATGATTTCAGCTATGTTTCGCTTCCGATCCCAGTCCGGACCGTAAGCACTGACGCGCAGCGGCGCAAGAGTGAAGGCGTTCCATATCTGGGCAGATTGAGATCATGGTAACTTTAGCAGGCCTCCTCACTGGTGAGACGGGAGACGTCAGAAAACCGCGGATTTCCCTTTTGTTGCGGGACCTGTGCTCGGCTTGGTTAAAACTGACTTACCGCAACCTAGCGCATTTTACTATAATATAGTTTTGCATATTTACAGTATATACTCCAAGCATCGGAACCAATAATTCAATCAATACAGCTATTCTACGATCAACAATCGGAGAATAGCGATGTTCAAGAAGAATAAAAACACTGTCGCAGCCTCGGTCTTCGCAGTTGCTTCGCTGCTTTCGACCAGTTCGATCGCTGCGCCCATCCTGCCGGGCACGCTCTCATCCTACTCCACGGTGGCGCAGACGCTGGTGCTGGGCATGAGCCCATTTGCCGCATCCTTCGGCCAGAACCTTCAAGCGACGATCGCGGAGCAGTGGCAGCAAGCGGCGAAGACGCTTTCGCCACGCGCACCGATCCAGAACATCGCTCTGCTACCAACAGACAAGGCTCTCTCGACCGGCGCCGTTGCCTCAACGTCGAAGACCGCTCCATCGAGCCGCAACAAGCCGCAGTCCGACGATGTCTTCGGGTCGGTCGCCATTCCCTTCAAGAAGCTGGGCGCACTGAAGAAGGCAGCACCGACCTTTGCCGAAATCGCCAAGGGCACGGCCCTGCGCTGCGGTGGCAAAGACTGCTTTGACGCAGAGGCCATCGTGCATCGGACTGCAGCCGGCAGCGGCATGTCGTCCATCCGCGACAAGCTCAATTTCGTCAATCACGAAGTCAACAGCCGCATCACCTATCGGAAGGACACAGACAGCCATGGTCAGCTCGACAAATGGTCGTCGCCTTCCCAGACGCTGGCATCCGGCTTCGGCGACTGCGAGGACTATGCGCTTCTGAAGATGGCCGTGCTCGAAGCCCAGGGCATTTCCCTGCAGGATATGACGGTTGTCATTCTCTACGACAAGAAGCGCCACTTCTACCACGCCGTGCTCTCGGTCGAGGTTCAGGGCGCCCGCTACATCCTCGACAACATGCGTGATCAGGTGCTGGTCGACAGCCGCCTGCCTGACTATCAGCCGTTGTTCTCGATCTCGAATGGTCGCGGCTTCCTGCATGGGACCCGCACAAAGGGCAAGGCCTTGGCGATGAAGAGCTTCGACAGCATCGCGCCCGGCGAGGGCGGCGAGCTCTGAGCAAGGCGCAATCGGCGCCTCGCCGGTGATCGCTCAGCCGCGCACGACGTAGCCGATCACCATCTGCTTTTGATGCGTTGGGGCCATTGCGAGGTTCATCTGTCCGGTCAGCTGTTTTCCGGCACAGGTTGCGGTGAAGCCGGTCGTGACCATCTTGCCCTTGGCTGACAGGCTCTGGATCGCGTCATCGACCTGCGTATCGAGGACGAAGCGGAAACCGGCAGAAAGCTGCGCGATGTTTCCAAGCACCAGCCGCTGCTTGAGCATGGTCATGAATGGCTCATTGAAGAACTGGATCTTCTTGTCGCGCGTGAGCACGATGGCCGGCGTCGGGCAGGCCTGGATCAGGGTGTTCAGGTGATCCAGCGAGTAGACATTCTCCATGAGCGCCAATCGACGCCACATCCAGCGGAAGGCAACCACCCGCAACATGGAGGCGAGATTGCTGTTCTCCCCGACCTGGGCTGCCGCCTGATCCACGACATCGCCGATCGACTGCCGTGAGCCGTTTAGCAGCCAGGAGAGGCCGTCCCAATAGATGGTTTCGAGCCGGATGCCGCGCCGGGCGCCACCCTTGCCGATGATGGCGCGGAACTTGGGCTCCGCGTCACTTTCCTCGACTATCTGCAGCGCCGCCGGATTGAGATCGGGCTGCTCTGTCTGAAACAGATGCCGGTCCGGAAGCGACATGTTTCACCGTTCAGTGAGGGCGACGGACTGCGCCTTGTTGATCGGCTTCATCAGGTAGCTGAGGATGGTCTTGCGGCCGGTCATGATCTCAGCGGAGGCGACCATGCCGGGAATGATCGGATAAGACTTGCCGTCGCGCATCAGCTCCGACTGGTCGGTCTTGACGTGCACCAGGTAGAAGGTTTCCCCCTTCTCCTTGTCGACGATGCTGTCGGCGGACACATTGGTGACCTCGCCTTCCAAACCGCCGAAGATCGAGAAGTCATAAGCCGTGACCTTGACGATCGCCTTTTGTCCCCGGGTGATGAAGGCGACATCACGCGGCGAAATCTTGGCTTCGATCAAGAGCGTGTCTGCTGTCGGGACGATACCGGCCACCACAGTGCCCGGATCGACATAAGCGCCGATCGTATTCACTTCCAGCGTATTGACGATGCCGTCCACGGGCGAGCGAATATCCGTCCGGCTGACGCGATCGGTCGCGCCGCGAATGGTCTCGTCGATCACCGAAAGCTCGGCCAACGTCTGGGCCTTCTCGGTCAAGGCCTGCTGGCGCAGCTGCAAGGCCAGTTCCTCCACCTGGAGGCGCGCCTCTTCGACGGCGCCACGCAACCGCTCAAGGCTTTCCTGATAGACCGTAATCTGGCCGCGCTGGTCGGTCAGCTCGCGCTCCAGGGTAATCAACTCCGTCTGGGCCACGAGGCCTCTCTTGGCGAGAGGGCTCATGAGATCGTACTGGCGGGTTGCCTGCGCGATGTTCTGCTCAAGGCGAACGATATTGGCCTGCGCCTCGCTCAATTCATTCTCGCGCTGACGCACGCGTTCGCCCAGCACGCCGGCCTTGTTGAGATAGGCTGCCTTATTGGCCGCAAACAGCCGTTCTTCGTTTTCGCAAACCTTGCCGGCAACCGACTGAACTTCGTCGGGGCAGATGAAGGCCGTGTCATAGGCACCCACTTCTTCCAGGGCCAGGCGGGCGATCTTCGCGCCTAAAGCCCGGGCCTTGGCAACGGATTCGCCGAGCGAGGATTCCGTCGTGGTGTTGTTGAGCTGGACGATGAGTTCGCCCTTGCGAACGACCTGACCAACCTGCACGGAAATGGTTTCCACGACACCGGCTTCCGAAGACTGGATGATCTGGGTCTTCGAAACGGGGATGACCTTCCCCTCGCCGCGAGCAATCTCATCAATCTCGGCGATGGCAGCCCAGGCGAGGAAGATGACGATCAAAGCCGCGACCAGGGCGACGATCATACGGGCCATGAAGGGCGGGGTATCTGCAACAGGGCGGCTCATGGCTTAATGCCCTTCTTCTGCATCGCTTCAATCACCTGTTTCTTCGGTCCATCGGCCACGATGCGACCCTTGTCGAGCACGATCAGGCGGTCGACGAGGTCAAGCATGGTGAAGCGATGGGTTGCGATCAGCAGGGTCGTATCCTTGTCGAAGGCAGTGCTCAGGCGATTGATGAGATGGCGCTCGCTTCCCAGGTCCATGGCGCCCGAGGGCTCATCGAGGAATACGATCTTCGGCTTGGTGAGCAGCAGACGGGCAATCGTCATGGCCTGCTTCTGGCCACTGGAGAGGTTCGACCCGCGTTCGCCGACCGGCATGTCGAAGCCGCGCGGATGACGGGAGACAAACTCCTCGACGCCGGTCATGCGCGACACTTCGAGCAGCTCTTCATCGGTTGCATCGGCGCGGCCGATCAGGAGGTTCTCCTTGACCGTGCCGGAGAACAGATCCGAGGACTGGCCAGCGACAGCCACGGCCGAGCGAACCTCCGACATATGATACTGGCGAATATCGACGCCATCGATCAGCACTCGGCCCTCTGTGGGCACGAAGAGTCCATCGAGCAGGCGCCCAAGCGTCGTCTTGCCCGACCCGATACGGCCGATGATGCCGACCTTTTCGCCGGGTGCCACCGAAATCGACAGCTTGTTGATCACCGGATTGTCGGATCCCGGATACTGGAAAGTCACATCCTGGAAGCTGAAGCCACCATGCTTGATCTCGCGGTTGACAAAACCGACGGTCGAGGGCCGGTCCTCCGGCTGTTCCATCACCTGATCGAGGATGCGCAGCGACAACGTTGCCTGGCGGAAGCGGGCCAGCGTCATGGCGATCTGCCCAAGCGGTGCGCCGGCGCGGCTGGCCAGCATCACGGTTGCGACGATCGCGCCCATGGCGAGGCGGCCTTCGGAGAACTCATAGGTCCCGGCGATCACGATCAGGACACCGACAATCTGCTGGATCAGCGCCGTCAGGTTGATCGCGTTGGTGGAGATGTGCTTGATCTCTTCGCTGGTGCGGCTGGAATGCTTCATCAGTTCCTGCCAGCGGCGCAGCATCGTCGCTTCCGCGCGCAGGCTCTTCAGCGTCTCGATGGTGGAAATCGTTTCCACCAGGAGCGACTGGCGCTTGGAGGCCTCATTGGAGGCTGCCGCCATGCGGTGGCCAATCTGGGCCTGGGCGCGAAAGCCAATGGCGACGGACAGGATCAGCGCTACAGCGGGGATGATCGCGAGCCAGCCAGAAATGAGATAGATGACAATCAGGAAGATGAAGACGAAGGCCGTATCGATCATCAGGCCGATCGTGTTCGAAGTGAAGAACTCACGCACGAACTCGTATTGCATCACCCGGTTGGCGTATTCACCGGTCGACATCGGTCGCGATGCGAGCGTTGTATTGAGCACCTTGTCGAAGATCATCTGTGACAGGCGAAGATCGGCATTGCGCCCCGCATGATCGATCAGGGCAGCGCGCGCCTCTTTCAGCAGATAGTCGAACAGGTAAGCGAGCAAGATGCCGACGGCGAGCACCCAGAGCGTCGGGATCGCCTTGTTGGGCAGCACGCGGTCATAGACGTTCATCGTGAAGAGCGGCGAGCCGAGCGCAATCAGGTTGATGAACAGGGCCGCGACGATGACGCGCAAATAGGTCCGCCAATAGGGCATCAGCGCCCGCACCAGCCAGTGGCGCTTCTCGATCTGGTCGGCGGCACCAATCACCGCCTCTTCGCCATCATTGCGATAGAAAAGCGTGAAGGCGAAGGCCGACACGGGCGCAAGGGCCAGAAGTTCCTGATGGGTCAGGCGGGCAGCGGCCGTTCCTTCGCGAATGTCGAGCGTGTAGATCCCATCATCGCTGACTTCGAGCAGCGGCAGCGTGCCGCCATCCTTGAGGACGACGATCGCGGGACAGTCAAAGTCGTTCTCGCGAATGGCGCGTTCAGCGACAGTCATGACCTGCAGGCCGATACGCTCGGCAACATGCTCTACGTCGTCGAGCTGCAACGACTCGACGATTTCATCCGGCAATCCGGAGAACAAGACGGTATCCGAGCTGGGCCGACCGTAAAATGTGGCGACAGCCTTGAAGGATGCACGAAAGCTCAGGCGGGCACGAGGGCCCGCCGGTTCGATTAACGAATTTAACATGTCATCCTATCGGATGGGCGTTTACTGGAGCGGCGCCAGGAGGTCCATCGGAATTCCTGCCTTTTGCCGCGGATCCCGCTCGACATAAGCCCCATTCGGGGTCGTCTTTACGGAAAACTCGTTGCGGGCGTAGCCTTCAGCCTGGCCAACCGCCTTAACGTTCATCGTCTTCAACAGCGAGCCAGAGGCTGCCAGGATCTTGTACTCGGCGAAGAGCGCTGCCACACGGGCGGTCTCGGCGACGATGCTGGTGTTGAAGCGCGTGTTCTGTGCGTCGAGCACGTCGAGCAGCGAACGCTGGCCGATCTTGAACTGCTCGCTGTAGGACGAGACGAGCTGGGCGTTCTGCGACGACTGCGAATTCAGGATCTGAGACAGTTCGCCACGGCTGCTGCGCTCGTTCCAGGCCGAACGAACCGATTCCTCGAGTTCGCGATGAACCTGGTCAGATGCATAACGCTGCTCGCTGGCGCGGCGGATCTGCTCCTGCTCGCGGGCCTGATCGATGCCACCACGATAGAGGTTCCAGCGGGCGACCAGGCGAACCTGAACGTCGTTGGTGTTGCCCTGGCTGCTGCCGACATCATTGCCGACGCTGGCGCGGCCTTCGAGGTCGACGGTTGGCGCATAATTGGAGCGCGCAGCGCGGACAGCTGCATCAGCCGCATCGATATCGGCGCGCGCCGAATAGATGCGCGGATTGTTGGCCTTGGCGGTCGCAATCGCATCCTGCAGCGAACGCGGAATGAACTTGCCAACGGAGCCCGGAACCTTGGCATTGGTGATCGGCTCACCAACGGTCTTGAGGAAGCGGATCTTCGTCAGTTCCAGTTCTTCCTGTGCTTCGCGCAGCCGGGCGCGGGCAGCCTCGAGGCGCTCACGGCCCTGGAGCGCGTCGACTTCGGTCAGCGCGCCACCGGAGATGCCCTGGTTGATATCGCCGAGAATGCCGTTGTGGAAGTCGACGTTCTGCTTGGCGACACCGACGATCTTGGTCTGAAGGATGTATTCGAGATAGTCCTGGACGACCTGGAGAGCGACCGTTTCCGAACGCTCGAGAACGCGGAAGGAGGCGCCGTCGACGCGGGAGGCCTGCTGGTCGAGCTGTGCACGGCGGCCGCCGCCATCAAGCAGGCGCTGCGTGATCGTCAAGCCGACCTCGGAATTGTTAAAATTCTCGTAGTCCTGCGTTGCGGTCCCCGTGCTGTCGTTCGACAGACGGCGCTTTCCCACGCTTGCCTCGAGATCGACGGAGGGGAGGTAGAGCCCGCGCGCCTGGCGCAGTTCGAACTCGACCGCCTCGCGGTTTTGAACCGCCTGCGAAATCTGCGGGTTGGTGGTGAGAGCCTTCTGGATCGCTTCCTGCAGCGACATCGCACTCGCGGGCGTCACAGACGCAATGGCGAAGGCTGCCGAGGTATACAAGGCCGCGAATAATGTCTTTTTGGTCAACAACTGAGTGCCCCTACCCAAATCTTCCGTTGGCGAACATATATACCGGGGCGATGACTGCTGGGAAGTCCAATCGACCTGTCCAAAAGATGCACCCAATTTTGATCTGTTGAAACAAAATTGCGCCACGCAGGAAAATTCGGATTTTTTTACCCGCAGCCCACTACCCAAGCGCTTGCAATATCCTTGAAACAACTCTTGCTACGAATTGTTTTGCTCACTTTTGGGATTAACCCTCTGCGAAGCTTCCCACACTTCCTTGCCGTAACGTTAAAGTTCCGAGGGAACTGTCTCCCAGACGCAACAGAGGCCGCACGCTTTCAGGGGCGAGACACCAGCATCGTTCTCGTTCGGCGCGAGTCTTTCCGACTCGGCAGGCAGTAAAAATCCCATTTGTTGGCGACAAAAACAAAAAGGGCGCCGAAGAGGCGCCCTTTTCACTCACGATAATCTTCGACCTATCAGTCGTGCGGGGTAACCACCGCATGCTTGTCGTCGAAGAGGACCTTGATGGCGGTGTCGTGGTTCTGAAGAACAACGACATCCTTCCAGGTGTCCTGAGCGGTCTGGACGCTGACCGTGGTGTTGCCCTCATCGACCGTGGCTCGCAGATGCGTTTCCACGGTTGCGTCAGGCTGCTCGCCGAGCAGGCTGTCGAGCAGGGCCGTCACGTCGAGCACATCGCCTTCCTCAGTGCTGAAGTCGGTGATGACATCGGCAACGTCGAGGTCGTCGAGTGCGGAGCCGTCAAAGACGAAGGTGTCAGCGCCGGCACTGCCGGTCATCACAACCTCGCCCATGCCGCCATGCAGCGTCAGGCCATCGTTTTCCGATCCGAAGATCGTGTCGAAGCCGACTTCCAGGAAATCGCCGGTCGAGCCGTCGGCGAAGGTGAACTCACCCTCGGCAAAGACCGTCTGGCCGTCTTCCTCGCCGCCCGTCTGGTCGGTGGCCAGCGAGATGCTGGCGACACCGTTATCGGAGAGGCTCGAAAGCTCGCCGTCGTCGCTGATGCCGTCATTGTCGGCATCGACCCAGACCTGCAGCTTGGAGAAGGCATCGTCGTTTGCATCGATCTTGCCGTCCTGGTTGCTGTCCAGCGAAGCGAGAGCCGCCACGCCGCTGGCAAACTTCCCACCGTTGAAGTCCGGCGTGAAGATTTCCGAGCCGTTATCGATCAGGCCATTGCCGTCCACGTCATAGGCAAGGATGCCATCGTCGCTGGTCCAGGCAATCTGATCACCCTTGCCATCGGCATCGATGTCGAAGGTGACACCGTTGTCGATCGACGAGAAGGCGAAGCCGTTCTTGTCGAGGTCGAGGATGATGGGATCGGATGCGTTGTTGTAGACCACGATGTCGGAGGCCGTGATGTTCTCCAGAGCCGCGAGGGTCGTGATGTTGTCGAGCGTCGCAATTTTTACCCGGTTGTTTGGCCCCGCCCAGTTGGTGTCGAACCAAATTTCACCGCGTTGGGTCGTCGAGTTGAAGACAATAATGTAAGTATTCAGCGGTTCTCCACTGCCGTTGTGCTCTTGGTTGTCGATTTGCGATTGGGTAAGCGCCGTAGTTAGACGAACAACCTTATTGTCGTCATTTTCAGACATCGAAGTGATATTCGAGCGTGTCCTGAAATCGCCACTGTTCAACGTGGTACCGGCGGCAGACCCACTGGTGGCCCCGAAGTTGACGCTGCCAAAACCGTTATAGCCGCCATCAAAGAACGCGATCTTGTCCGATCCATCCTGATAATCCTTGATGACATCCGTCCCACTGTTGGTGGACAATCTGAACTGATCGGCTCCGGCATTCCCGGTCATGGTGTCGTTACCTTCACCGCCGATAATGACATCACCACCCGAACCGCCGGTAATTGTGTCGCTTCCTGCGGAGCCTACAATTTTAAACCCTTCGGTCTGATTGGCGAGATTCAAGCTGCCAGAACTGGTGAGCTCAACCACTTCAACATTGACGATCTGGGAGTCGGTAGCATCGCTGAAGCCACCAGCGACCCAGAGTGTATCCGTGTCACTGCCGCCGTCGATCACCACGTCATCGTTGTCTGCATAGAGCCAATCTTCGCCACTACCGCCGTAGAGACGATCCTGGCCTGCCCCTCCATGAAGGTCATCATCGCCACCGTAACCCAGGAGAATGTCGCCGCCGCCATTTCCGAAGATTCTCGTGTTGGCGTTCCCGTCAACAATGATTTCCGCGTTCGACGAGCCGTCGAGATCACCGTAGTAGTCCGTGACAACTGATACACTTGCAGTATCCGATGCAGTTCCATCGGTCACTGTGTAGTTGAATGAGCCGCCATTACCAACGTAGTCGTCATCGAAGTAAACGTTGCCTCCAGAACGCGACGCATCACCACCACTGTCACCCGATACTCCGGTAACGGCCAGGTTATCTCCATCTGCATCCTGGTCGTTCTGCAAAAGGGCCCATTCCGGTATGACAGCGGCATTCCAGTATTGATTGGTCACGACGCGGTCGTTGGCGGCATCAGGCCCTGTGTTCGGCGGGATTTCCACCACGTTGGTGACATTTACAGTAATCGTTTGGGTGTCGGTCAAATTGCCGTCCGACACCTGCACCTGAACGTCATAGTGATTATCGCCACCAGCGTCTGTGGGATGCTCAAAGTCCGGAGCCACGAGGAATGACAGGTTGCCGTTAGCGTCGATCGTGAACTTCGCAGCATCTGCACCACCCGAAATCGAGTAGGTCAGTGATGTGCTGTCCACATCCGTCGCAGTCACCGTTGTCACCTGCGTCTCATTTTCGGAGACGTTCACGGTTGCCGTATCACCAGCGCCGCCGGACGTGATCACCGGAGCATCGTTGGTGCCAGTTACAGTAACGGCGATGTCCTTGGTAATCGCGTCATTGTCGCCGTCCTTCACCGTATACGGGATGTGCAGGACCACCGTTTGACCAGCGGTCAGTGCATCGAATGCGGTGCCTGGTACGATCGAGATTTTGTTCGTGCTCGTATCGAAAGTCACAGACGGCATGCCAAGTGTGACACCCAACGGCCCATCGCTCAGGGTCACAGTACCGATTGAAACGGCCGTACCCGTCGAGTCCGCTCCGAAGGAGAAGTCTGTTCCCTCAGTGAGCGCGATCTCGATGCTCTGATTTTCGCCCATAACGGATGTCAGGTCGAACGCCGTCGGTTCGCTGTCGTTGACGTTGATCGTGAACGGCTGGTCGACATAGTCGCCGTCGCCGTCGAACACGCGGGCCACCAGGTTGAGCGCCAGAACATCATCATCTCCACCAAGATGATCCAGATTCTGGAACAGCGTGGTTGCGAAGCTGCCGGGATGAAGAACGGCAACGATGAAGACTGGATGATCCGCCGAGCTGCCAGCTTTGAATGCCACGAGTTCCTGATCAACGCCATTGGTCGAGCGAACGATATATTCGAGCGCAACGCCATCCGACGTCAGGTTCGAGTTGATAATCGGCTGACCATTCAGGGTGCCGATCTCGACATGGGTACCGCTCTTGTCTGCACCAACGCTCACATTGAGGCTTCCGAAATCGAAGGCCACGGTCGGCAGACCGTTTTCGGAAAGTGATCCAATGACAGAGAGGCCGTTGCTCATGGGCGTGTCGTCGTCGACATTGACCCAGATGTAGCCAGGGGCAACATCGCCGTCACCATCCGTCACATTGTACTTGAACTGGAACTGCACTTCGTTCTCGTCGCCACCCAGGAGGTGGTCGATCGGCGCATTCTGGGTCAGTGTGTACTGGCCCGTCAGAGGATCGAGCACGGCGGTGATGACCAGCGTGTTACCTTGAGAGACCAGAAGGGTCTTGCCATCTTCCGATACGGTGGACGTGAAGTCATCCTGGTTGCCGCCGCTGGTGACCGAAATCCCCGTCCAAGCGATGCCGCCCGCGCCGTCCGCGCCGAAGCTGTGCTTCAGCACATTGGTCGTGTTAGCCAGACCATGGTCACCCTGACCGCCGGGGTTGCCGCCGGAAAGAACGTCGTCATTGAGCCAAGCCGTGGTGCCGGCACCACCGGTGGGCGCATCGTCTTCGAAGACGATCTTGTTGCCGATGGAAACCGACTTGGTGACGATGTCACCGTCGAAGTCCTTGACCGAGAAGACCGCCGAGATCTTGCCGGAGAGGTCAATGCCTTCGTCGGCATTGCCGTTGTTCGGGTGCTTCAGCGACATGTACTGGGCAACCGAGACGTCACCGTCAGAGTCGATGGTGATCGCGAATGCTGCCGGGCCCTGTGCGCCTCCGACGCGACCGACAACCAGGCCGCCCTCGAGGAACAGCACGATGTCCTGGCCAGATGTCGTCTGCACGCCAGAAGCAGTATTGTCGATCTGCAGTGTCAGCGACTTCGTGACATTCTCGTCCGTACCCGTGACGAAGGCGGTATCGACGACGTCGTCCTTCGCAAAGATCGGCGATTGCAGCATGTCGGTATCAGAGCCGACATTCGTAACACCGGCGAACTGAGCCGCGATGCTCTGGCTCGTCGTGTCATCGTTCTGCTTGTAGTCCGTTTCGTCGATCGTGACCGTGTGATCCGTCCAGATCGCCACTTCCGGAATGTCATCGACGACATTGACCGTCAGCTTGCCCGTCAGGTTGACGACATCGCCGTCACCATCCTTGGCGTCGATGATGGCACCGAAGTCGATGCCGGCCAGCGGACCAGACGCGCCCTGCAGGGCCGTGCTCTCGGCATTGCCAGCAACATGGTCGAGCTGGTCGTACTGGCGGTAGACGAAGTTGCCGGTCTGCGGATCGAGCTCAAGCGAGAAGACCGGACGGTCGAAGATGCTGTCGAAGGCAGCACTGTTGCCGCCGTTGACATAGGCTAGGATCGAATTGCCGAAGACCTGATAGGACAGATCTCCGCCCTTGGATTCCAGGCCAAGCGTCGTCATGGTCGCGGCCGCATTGGCCGCCAGCAGGAAGCCGCCGCCGGCAGCTGCGCCATCGGCACCAAATGCGACAACTGCGCCAACCGAGCCGCGAACCGTGGCCGCAAAGCCGAGACCCAGCAGAGCCAGTTCGCTGTCACCATCCGGGCTCGTGCCCTGGGACTGTGCATTGTAGAGATCGTCTTCGTCTGCGGTCTTGCTCACCGCAGCACCGGAGGCAACCGGGCCGTCATCTTCGAAGACGATCTTGTTGCCGATGGAAACCGACTTGGTGACGATGTCACCGTCGAAGTCCTTGACCGAGAAGAC